>CAVPJI010000013.1:0-33375 GCA_963705215.1 uncultured Chloroflexia bacterium
ACGGCATGGCTCCTTCGCAACGGCTGGAGCGACGTCCATAACGTCGCAGGCGGCATGACCGCCTGGGTGGGCGCCGGCCTGGAGACGCGGCGCGGACCGCTCGCTCCGGGCGAGGGCGACCTGGCCTGACGGAGTGCGGCCGGGGCTCCACGGGCCGTCAAGGGCGGCGCCGTGCCGCCGAACCAGGCCGCGCCCGGCTACGCCGCGTGGCGCCGCCGGTTGCGGAAGCGGTCGCGGAGCGCCGCGGCCTTCGCCGGGTGGTTGTACAGGTAGCCGATGAGGATCAGGAGCACGAAGTTGGTGGTCGCCACGCCGGCAGCCACCAGGTAGGAGAGCTGCTGGCCGACCTCGCCCTCGATTCCGAGCGCGGGCAGCACGACGTAGAAGAGGCCGAGCTGGAAGAACGGCTGGGGCGGCGCGAGGCTCGCCCGGGCAATCCCCTGCGTGGCAACCCCGGCCGCTGTCCCGCCGACGAGGAAGGCGTTCGCGCCGGACACGATCGGCGCCGCATCGGCGAGCTGGAGGTCGGGCGGGAGGGCGCTCTGGGCGAGGGTCTCCCAGCCAGTCAGGTTGCCTTCTGCATCGGGGATGCTCCAATAGAGCTCGCCGGCACCGCCCTCGCCGCCGACGTAGTAGAGCGTCCCGCTGGCGACGAAACCCATCGCGCCGGTGCGCGCGACAGGGAGGTTGACGTCCGCGGCGGACGCCTCGGTCGGGGCGTACCAGCCGGTGAGGGTGGGGATCGGGTCGCCCTCCACGAGGCCGATCGCGCCGCGCAGGACCTCGGCCGTCGGCCCGGCAGCGTCCACGCCGCCGTAGACGAAGAGGTTCGACCCCAGGACGACCGCAGTCGCCCCCGCCCGCACGTTCGGCAAGGCGGGCAGCTCGCGCCACGGCTGGAGCGCGCCCGTCGCGGACTTGAGCGGCGCCTGCCAGACCGACGAGACCGGGCCGCCGGCATCCCTGCCACCGACGAGCAGGATGCCGTCGCCCGTGACCACGGCCGTGGCTTCCGCCCGCGGCGCCGGGAGCTTCAGGTCATCGGACGCTTCCCAGGTCGTGATCTTCCCCGACGCGGCGTCAGGCGTCCCCTTGTAGACGGTGTCAGTCGGCGCCCCGGTCTCGTCGGTACCGCCGATGACGAAGGCCGAGCCGGCGAAGAAGACCGCGGCGGCGCCGGCACGCGGCGCAGGCAGCGGTGCCCCGGCCGTCCAGCCGTCGATGTTGCCGTCCGCCCGGATGACGGTGGCGTAGACGCTGTCCTGCGCCGCTGCTCCGTCCGAGCCGCCGACGAGGAGTGTCTCGAGGCCCGCCGCCACGATCGCAGCGTCCGTCCGCGCCTGCGGGAGCCCCAGCTCCGGCGGGTTCGGCTGCCAGGGCAGGACCGCCCCGACCGGGGCCGGGCACGGCAGCGTCTCGATCGCAGGCGGGCAGAGATTGACCGGCGTGACGTTGAGGTTCTTGTTGAACGTCTGGAGCGGGACCCCGATCTCGATGGTCGGCTGCACCGTGGCGTACAGGGCGCGGTCCGGGATGTACGCCATCAGCATGATGATGACGACGAACCAGAAGGCGGCCTTCAGCGTCGCCCAGGCCCAACCGCCCGCGTCGAGCAGGCCGAAGAAGGCCCGCCGTCGGACGATCGTGGTGCCGGGACCGAGCGCCTGCGACGCCATCGTGCCTCCCTACTTCGCCGTGAGGGTGCCGGTCATGTTGGGATGGACCGTGCAGACGAAGCCGTAGGTCCCCGCGGGGAGGGCCGGCACGTCGTAGGTCCGGGTCTCGACCCCGTTGAAGATCTCCCCGGTCCAGACCGCCGGACCCGTCGGGCTGCCCTCGTGGATGGCCACGTTGTGGGGGATCCCGGCGTCGTTGTTGGCGAACTCGATCTTGAAGGGCACGCCGGCCGGGACCTCGAGGGTGTCCGTGTCGAAGGCGATCCCGGACGCGGTGATCTTCAGGGTCACGGTCTCGCCGCCGGGTGCCTCGCTCGGCGCCGTCGTCGGGGCGCCGGAGGGCGCGGGCGTGGCGCTGCCGCCACCACCGCCGAAGGCATCCTTCCAGCAGGCTGGGACCGGGGTTGCGCCGGCCGGCATCGTGTAGCTCTCGTCCCGCCAGCCGGTGTGCTCCGTCGCCTCGCCCGTTGCGTGGTCCTTCACGGTGTAGGTCAGCGTGCTCGGCGCCCGGATGAAGGCGATGAGCTCCTCGAGCTGGCGGTAGTTGAGGGGTCCCTTGGGCTCGAGCCAGGCAAGCATCAGCGAGTTCGGGTCACCGCAGACGTAGCGTCCGCCGACGGTGAGCACCGTCTCCAGGTACTGCGGGGTCAGGTGCGTGAGGAGCTTGGCCTGCTCGTTGAGAACCGGCCCGATCCCGCCCTGGCCCGCGTCCCCGTGACAGCGCGCGCAGTTCGCCGTGTAGAGCGCGGCACCCCGCTCGACGTCCGTCACCTGCTGGGCCGCCGTCTCCTTCTCCATCCGGCTGGAGCCCTCGATGCCGGGCACACCGAGCTCGTAGAAGAAGTAGCCGATGACGAAGATGACGATGAGCGAAACGACGAGGAAGGCGACCCAGCGCGAGCTCCCGCTCTGGCGGACGATCTTCGCGGCGCGCTCGGCCGAAAGGCCGACGGTGTGGGCCTGGGGGGGCGCGGTGAAGCGCTCCGCGGGCGCGACCTCGGCAGGCTCGCGCGGGACCGGCAGCCGCTGCTCGGGCCCCTGGCCGGGCTGCTGGTCGGTCATCGGGTTCCTCGCTCGATTGCGATCGACGACGGCCATCAGATGCACCCCGTCGGGCTCTTGGAGGGCTCCAGGCCGGGCTGGCCGAGCGCGACCGGGAGCGAGCCGAGGGTGATCTTCCCCGTGTCCAGGACCAGGGTCCCGTCGGCTTCGACGATCACTGCGAAGCGGTCCATGCCGCGCGGTGCCGGCCCGAGCTCCTTCACCTTCGTGCCCAGGCGGTCGTAGCGCGAGCCGTGGCAGGCGCACTCCAGCCAGAACGACTTGACGCACGGGTTGGGCTTGCAGCCGAGGTGCGGGCATCGCTGGTAGAGGGCGCGGACGTTGAGCGCGGTTCCGTCGCCGGTCCGGTCCTCCCCGGGGATGAACTCCTGCCGCGACGGATCGACGAGCATCACGAAGGCGCGCGCCTCCTGGTAGTAGGCAGGGAAGCCGTCGCCGATCGGGAGTGCCGCGTTCGCGTTCTTGATGTCGTCCAGCTTCCCGATCGCCACTTCGCCGCCGAAGCCGCCGGAGAGATTCGGCCACACGAAGAGCAGGCTGCCGGCGGTGACCTCCAGGAGCCACAGCCCGATCCCCGCCCCGAGCGACGTCCGCAGGAGCTGGCGGCGCGAGAGCCCCTTGGGCGCCTCGTTGCGCAGGGATTTCAGGGCCTCGGCCGTGAGAGCCTGGGGCTTGTCCGCGGGTTCGACGTGGTAGTTGCTCATGCCGTCCGGTCCCGTCCGTTCGCTGCGCCGGTCACAGGGAGAAGAAGAAGCCGTCCACCCAGGGCAGGGTGAACGCGTAGCCGGGTCCCCGGAAGAAGATCCCGAGGAAGGTCAGGACCAGCCCGAAGGCGCAGAAGATCGTGAACAGCACGACCGTGGTCTTGCGATCCGACGGCCGGACGGCGGTGAGGTTCCCGCGGTCGACGAACGGGATCAGGGCCGCGCCGACGAGGACGAAGACCGGCACGAGGGCGCCGGCGACGGACGGGTGGAAGTAGGCCAGCAGCTCCTGCAGGCCCAGGAAGTACCAGGGCGCCTTCGCGATCTCGGGCGTGACGTTCGGGTTCGCCAGCTCCTCGAGCGGGGCGTTCACGATGAGCCCCATCACCAGCAGGAAGACGCTCATCGCCACCGCCGCCAGGAACTCGATGGCCAGGAGGTGCGGCCACGTCATGACCGTGTCGTCGGGCTCCTTCTGGACCCGGACGACGGCGTCCTGCTTGACCATCGCCAACAGGCGATACGGACGCGCCGACATCGGCACGCGCTGCTTGTCGATCTCGGTCCGCCGCGTGGGATCGACCGGGACGACGACGCGGCGCTCGGGCGGGGTCTGCTGGTCGGTCATGGCAGTCTCCCGCGGGCCGCGAGGACGTGTTCAGCGCAAGGCGCCGGCGAGCACCGGAGCGAGCGCACCCCAAGGTGCGTGAGCGACGGAGCGGAGGCGGCAACGCCGCATGGACCGTCATAGTGGCCCGCTGATCCCGCCGTCCTTGCGGATCCTCCAGAAGTGGACCGCAAGGAAGATGGCGGCGACGAGTGGGAAGACCATGATGTGGAGCACGTAGAAGCGCAGGAGCGTGTTGCCGCTCACCTCGAGGCCGGCCAGCAGGAGGAGCTTGCCCGGCGTGTTGAAGAGCGGCGCGTAGCCGGCCATGTTGCCGCCGATCGTGATCGCCCAGTAGGCGATCTGGTCCCACGGCAGCAGGTAGCCGGTGAAGCTCAGCATGATCGTCAGGAAGAGCAGGACCACGCCCACGACCCAGTTGAACTCGCGGGGCGGCTTGTAGGCCCCGTGGTAGAAGACCCGCATCATGTGGAGGAAGACGAAGAAGACCATCAGGTGGGCAGCCCACCGGTGGATGTTCCGGGTCAGGAGCCCGAAGGGCACCTCCGACTGGATCCTGAGGATGTCCGAGTACGCCTGCGTCGCCGCCGGCGCGTAGAAGAACATCAGGTAGACGCCGGTCACGGTCAGGACCAGGAACAGGAAGAACGAGAGCCCGCCGAGGCAGAACGTGTAGGCGAACTTGACCGCGTGCTGCCGCACCCGGACCGGGTGCAGGTGCAGGAACACGTTGTTCATCACCGCGTACGCCCGCGACCGCTCGTCGTTGGGGTACGGGTTCCGGAAGATGGACCGGAAGACGGGACTCCGCCGGATCGACTGGTCCACCCGTTCCAGGAAGCTCACCTACCTGGCTCCTCCTGCGACGCCGGGAGTCCCGGCCAGCTGCGCGTCTCGGTACGACTCCTTGTAGAGCCGGCCGTCCGTCGAGAACTCGTGGAGCTCGAACCGCTCCATCGTAATGGCGTCGAAGGGGCATCGCTTCACGCACAGCGCGCAGCGGATGCAGCGCTCCTCGTCGAGGATCATCGCGGCGCCCTGGTCCCAGCCGTAGGCCTCCTCCAGCTCGGGCAGGTGGCCTTCGGACTTCACCTGGTTCACGTCCACCATGTGGATGACGCCCTCCGGGCAGACGTCGGCGCACGCGCCGCACAGCACGCACCGGAAGGGGTCGAACCAGATGTTGTAGTTGCACATGAGGCAGCGCGTCGACTCGGCGACCGCCTGGGTCGTCGCGTAGCCCAGCTCGACAGGGGTGGTGAAGTTGACCTCCGGGTCGCGCGACGGCATCCGCACCTCGACCGGCGCCACCGGGACGTGCTGGCGCGGGAGGACGTCGTAGAACTCCGGCATCTCGTGGCGCCAGGAGCTCGTGATCTTCACGTTCGCCGCGACCGTGACGTCGGCCCGCCCGGCGAGGTAGCGGTCGATCGCGTAGGCGCACTTCTTGCCGTGGCCGGCCGATTCGATGAGCGTCGTGGGACCGGTCACGAAGTCGCCGCAGGCGAAGACGCCGCGGACGTTCGTGGCGTAGGTGGCCGGATCCACCCGGAGCCGCCCGCGGCCCGACCTCGAAGCTCGACTCGACCGGAAGGAAGCTGAGGTCGGCCGCCTGCGAGACCGCCGGGATCACCGTATCGGCCGGGACCACGAACTCGGACCCCGGGATCGGGACGGGCGACCGGCGACCGGAGGCATCGGGCTCGCCGAGCTTGTTGCGGATGAACCGCACGCCGGTGAGCTTCCCGTCCTCGCCCACGAGCTCGATCGGGCTGACGAGGAACTCCATCCGGACGCCCTCGCGCTCCGTCTCGCCCAGCTCCTCCTCGTCGACGACGAGCTCGGAGCGGGTCCGCCGGTAGGCGATCGTCACGTTCTCGGCGCCGTGGCGCAGGCTGGTCCGGGAGCAGTCCATCGCCGTGTAGCCGCCGCCGATGACGACGACGTTGCGGCCGACCTCGAGCGGCTGGCCGAGGTTCGCCTTCTTCATGAAGTCGACGCCGTACTGGACGCCCTCGAGGTCCGAGCCGGCGATGTCGAGGCCCACGGCGTCCATGGCGCCGGCGCAGATGGCGATCGCTTCGTAGTCGCGCTGGAGATCCTCGAAGCGGACGTCCTTGCCGACCGTGGTGTTGTAGTGGAACGTCACACCGAGGCGCTCGACCAGGCGGACATCCATCTCGATCGCCTCGCGCGGGAGGCGGAAGGCGGGGACGCCGACGAGCATCGTGCCCCCGCCGTACGGGAGGCTGTCGAAGACCGTCACCCGGTAGCCCTTGACGGCCAGCTCGCGGCCCACCGCCAGCCCGGCCGGGCCCGACCCGATGACCGCGACCTTCTCCTCGCGCGGCGTGATCGGCGGGATGACGTCGGGGATGCCGGAGGCCTCGTGCCACTCCACGAGGAACCGCTTCATGGCCCGGATCGCGAGGGGGCGGTCGATGTCACCGCGGCGGCAGGCGCGCTCGCAGGGGGCGGAGCAGACGTAGGCGCACATCGCCGCGACCGGGTTCGGGTCGCGGGAGAGGATGTACCCCTCCTCGAAGCGGCCCTCGGCGGCGAGGTTGAGGTAGCCGCGGCAGTTCGTGCCGACCGGGCACGCCTCCTGGCACTCGATGTTGCACTGGAGCCAGGAGGCATCGACCGGCTGGACGAGGAATTCCTGGTACGGGTCGATGGCCACGATGCGGTCGCCTGCGTCCTCTCGGGGGTGGGCTCAGGGTTGGCGTGCCGGGCGCTCCCCCAACGCCCGGGGTCGACGCGGGCGGATGCTACACGACGGCGCGGGCCGATGCACGCCGCCAATCGGCTCGGCAAGCCCGACAGGCCGCCGCGCCACACCGCGCACCGGGTCCCGGTGCGTGGGAGCCCCGAAGTTGGATTGACGCCGGGCATGGTGCGCGCCTACCCTCGCGGTGGTCCGCATCCGTGCGCTCCGGGGGCGCCGGAGCCGGACTCCGTGGCGGAGCCTGCCCGTGCGCCTCAAGCACCGCGTCGTAGCGCTCTTCGGTGGCCGCCGGCGCCCGGCGCGGCCGGCACCCGTGCAGCGGATCCCGTCCCCGCCCGTCACGGCCGTCACGGCGCCCGTCGTCCTGCCGCCTCCCGACGGGCTCCCGGCCGAAGCGCCTCCTCGCCGAAGCGCCCCTGGCGGGCGGCCCGGGCGCCGCCACGAGCGATCCCGTGGATCCGTGCGGCCCTTCGCGCGTCGCCGTCACCGATGCCTGCTCGCTCGCCGACCGGATGAGCGCCCTGGCGCTTGCGGCACAGGAGCGCCTCCACGAGGCCAGGCACGCCTACGACCAGCACGTCGACCGCCGCGAGCGCGCCGCGGCCGCCGCGGATCCGCGCGCGGTCCGGGCCGCCAAGGACGAAGCGCAGGTTGTCTTCCGGAACGCGCGGCTCGGGGCTCGCGAACAGGGGGCCCTCGAAGCGGCCGCCCGGGAGTGGCTCCGCGAGATCGACCGCATCAACGCCCGGACGCGCGAGGCGGTGCGCCTTCTCACCCGCGAGCACGCCGACGAGGCGGGCCTCCTGCAGGTCGTCGAACGCCTCGGCCTCGAGGCAGACGGGGCACGAATCGCCGCCGAGAGCGCTGCAGAGGCGTGCCGCAACGCCCGGATCGCACTCGCAGCGTGCGAGGAATCCGAGCGCCTCGACCGCACGAGGCCGGCCGCGCTCGGATCTCCTCGTCCCGGCCACGGTCGTCGCCCGCGCCACCCCGGTCCCCGCGCCCGGGGCCGCGCCCGAAGGCGCGGCGGACCGGCCTCGAGCGCCGTCGGGCCGCCACGCCGGCCGCCCGACGCCGACCATCCGACGCGGAGCCCGCGATCCTGCCCCTGCTCGCCGGGAACCGCGACGTCCTCCGGCGGATCGCGGCAGCCCTCGCGGCGGGCGATGCCGAGGCGCAGCCGCGCTGGGAGAGCCGTCTTGCGGCCCTGGTCGAGGCCGTCCGCCTGCGCGCCATCGACGGGGCTGCCCTGACCTTCCCCGACGAGGGCTTCTGGGCCCCGTACACCCAGCTCCAGGGCCGGGAGATCGCCGCGGCGCTCGCGGCGCTGGGCTACCGCTATCGACGGGAACGAGGGCTTCGTCGATGGGCGCGTGCCCGGCCAGCGGGAGCTCTCCCTTGCCATCGGCTACGCAGGCCTGGATCCGATGCGGATCCGGATCTGGCCGTCGGAGGCGGAGCTGCCGCACCTCTACGCCGGCGTGGAGGTGGACGTCGGGCGCTTCGTCGCCCAGGCGGCCGGCGAGCTGACGCTCGGCGAGATGATCGACCTGCTGGGACGCCGCGCCGAGGAGCTCAGCGACCTCTGGAACGCCTGGGGCCGCGTGCGACCCCTGCTCCTCAGCCCGGCCTGACCGCCGGTCCCGGCACGCCGCCGGGCACGGCCGCAACCTCAGCCCGCGCCGGCCCCGTGGGGCCCCTCGTTGGGATCGTCGTCGATCACGATGACCCGGAACGCCTCGGCGGCCGCCACGCCGATCGGCTCGCCCTCCTCGGCCGTCCAGGCCCGGATTCGCGCCTCCAGGCCGTCCGGATCGGCCACCTGGCTGGCGTGGCAGCGCAGTGCGGCGATCTTGCGGTCCACCGTCCCGGTGACGTCCACCCAGGCGGTCGGCGCATTCGGCCAGAAGAGGTAGAGGCGGCGCACGACGTGGGCAGCGAGGCCGGCCCGGGCCAGCGAGGGAAAGGCCATCGGGTTGCGGGCGGCCGGGAAGACCGCGTCGACCGCGGCGATGCCCGCGGCACGGTGGTCGGTGTGGTTGACGCCCGCCCCGGCGTAGAAGAGGACCTCCGGGTCGTGGGTCAGGACGGCGTCCGGCCGGAACCGCCGGATCTCCCGCACCAGCAGCTCGCGGAGGGGGAGCTCGTTGGCAAGTGCCCCGTCCGGCTGGTGGAGGAAGACCACCTCGTCATAGCCGACGATGGAGGCGGCCCGGCGCTGCTCCTCCTCCCGCGTCGCGGCAAGGACGAGGGGGTCGGCCTGCGGGTCCTCGCCGCCCTGGTCGCCCGAGGTGCAGCAGACGAGGCGGCCGGTCGAGCCGGCGTCGATCCAGGCCGCGGCGGTCGCGGCCGGGCCAAACTCGGCGTCGTCGGGGTGGGCGGCGATCACGAGGAAGCGTGCGTGGCCGCCACGCGTGGGCCGTCGCGCGCTCGCCAGGAAGGAGCGGCTGCGGCGTCACGGCGCGCCGGTCCCGCCCGCGGACGCGAACCGTGCGGAAAGCCGGCGATCGATCGTCCGCGGACATCGTTCCTGGCCCTCGTTCATGCCCGCCGGGCGGCCAAGGCCGCGGCAGAGCGTCCGGAGCACGTCTTCGGCGTGCCCCTCGGCCTTCACCTTCGGCCAGGCGTGGGCGATCCGCCCGTCCGGTGCCACCAGGAAGGTCGAGCGCTGGATGCCCATGTAGGTCCGGCCGTAGTTCACCTTCTCCACCCACGCCCCATAGGCCTCCGCGGTCGCGTGGTCCTCGTCCGAGAGGAGCGGGAACGTCAGGCGGAACTTCGCCCGGAAGCGGCCGTGACTGGCCGCGTCGTCGGGGCTGATCCCCCAGACCGCGGCCCCGGCCGCCACCAGCGCGTCGTTGGCGTCGCGGAACGCGCAGGCCTCCGTCGTGCAGCCGGGCGTATCGTCCTTCGGGTAGAAGTAGACGACCGTCCAGCCGCGCTGGTCCGAGAGGCGCCGAATGACCCCGGATCTCATCGGGGAGGGCGAAGTCGGGGGCCGGGTCGCCGGCCGCTGGCATCGTCGGCATGCGCTGAGGCTACCGCAGGGCGACGATCCCCGCGAGGACCGCGAGGCCGGCCACGACGATCAGCGTGTCCAGCACGGCCCAGCGAACCTCGCGGTAGCGGGTCCGCCCCGGCGCCGCAAAGCCGCGCGCGTCCATCGCCACGGCCAGGCGGTCACCCCGCCGGATGGCGAGGACGAGCAGGCCAACGAGGATCCGGGGGTGCCAGCTCGACCGCAGCCCGCGCATCCGGCGCGCCTCGCGGAGGGCCACGAGGTCCTCGGCCAGCCACGGGATCGCCTGGAGCGCGGCGAGGGCGCCGTACGCGAAGCGTTCCGGCAGCCGGCCCTGCTGCACAAGGGCGTCGGTCAGGTGCGTGGGATCGGTGACCCGGCCCCACGCCACGCCCACGGCCACGATCGCCACGACGCGCAGGCCGAGGGCCAGGCCGGCCGCCAGGGCCGGCTCGGTGACCTGGATCGGGCCGAACGAGAGCACGACCGTCGCGGCAGGGTCGGCATTGGCCGGGGAGAGGAGGGCGTTGAAGAAGTCCGACCGAGAGGGCGGCGAGCCAGAGCGGCGTCAGGCCGCGGGCGAGGTCGGCCGGGGGGAACGCGGCCCAGGGCGAGGGCCGCGGCGACCGCGACCGCCGTGACGAGGATGGGCGGCCGCGGGTCGGTGGTGGTGGAGAGGGCCAGCAGCCAGGCGAGCGCGACCGCCAGGGTCGCAAGCGGACTGGCCCGCCCGAGCAGGCTCGTGGCGACACGCTCGGCCCGGGTCGGGATCGCGATCACGGCGCGTCCTCCGCGATCCGGCCGGCGGCGAGGCGGACGACCCGCCCGCCCAGGTCGGCGGCGAAGCGGAGGTCGTGGGTGGCCGCGACGACGGCCGTCCCGGCCTCGACCCGACCGCGCACGAGCGCGAGGAGACCCTCGTAGCCCCGGCGATCCTGGCCGAACGTCGGCTCGTCGAGCACGAGGAGCCCCGGCCGGCGAACGAGCTGGGCGGCCAGCGAGAGCCGGCGCTGCTCCCCGCCCGACAGGGTGAACGGGTTCCGGGCGCCGAAGCGGTCCAGCGGCAGGCCCAGCGCCGTGGCCACGTCGCCCGCCCGAGCCCGCTCGTCCGGCGTGAGGCCCAGCAGGAGGTCGGCTTCCACCGTGCCGGCCAGGAAGGACCGCTCGGGATCCTGGGTCACATAGCCGGCGAGGCGGGCCAGCTCGCGGGGGGCGATCCGGGCCGGGTCGCGACCAGCAACGCGGACGATGCCGCCGGTCGGGCGCAGGAGGCCCACGAGGAGCCGGGCTGCCGTCGACTTCCCGCTGCCGTTCGGGCCGAGGAGGGCGACCCGGGCGCCCGGCTCGATCGCCAGGTCCAAGCCGGACAGGACGGGGATCTCGCGCTCGAACGCAAAGCCGACGTCGCGGGCCTCGGCAACGGGCGCGACGGGCGGTTCCGGGACGCGGGGCTCGCCCGCACGCAGTCCTTGCCACCGTCCCGGCCCACCGGTGCCGCCGACGGGGAGCGGCGCCACGGGCTCGTCGGGCAGCCAGATGCCGGCGGACACCAGCGCCGGGCGATGCCGGGCCAGGAGCTCCGCTGGGGTGCCGAGGGCCAGCGGTGTGCCGTCCGCCGCGAGCGCGAGGACCAGGTCGGCGAGGGGCCACGCGAGGTCGGCCCGGTGCTCGACGAGGACGAGCGTCGTCGCGCGTCTTGCGCGGAGCACCGCCAGCCGCTCGGCGAAGGCCAGGGCGCCGGGCGGGTCGAGGTTGGCTGTCGGCTCGTCGAGGACGAGGAGGCCCGGATGGGGGGCGAACGCGCCGGCGAGGGCGAGGCGCTGCTGCTCGCCGCCCGAGAGCCGGGCCGTCCGCCGCCGGTCGAACCCGACGAGGCCGGCCTCGGCGAGCGCGGCAGGCACCCGGGTGCGCATGGCGGTCGGCAGCCAGCCTCGCCCCTCCAGCCCGAACGCCACGTCGTCCTCCGCCCGCTCCATGACCAGCTGGCTGGACGGATCCTGGAAGACGACGCCGATACGAGCGACGAGGGCCGCCGGATCGGTGCTTGCGACGGGCCGGCCGTCGAGGTGAAGGTCCCCGTCCAGTCGCCCGGGCGCCGCCCACGGGACGAGCCCGGCGATCGCCCGGGCCAGGGTGCTCTTGCCCGATCCGGAAGGCCCCGCCACGACAAGGCAGGCGCCCGGAGCCAGGTCGAAGGAGACGCCCGAGACGGCGGGCCGGGCCCGGCCCGGATAGGTGACGGCGACGTCGCGGGCGACGACGGAGACCGGGATCGCGCGCCCGGAGCCTGGGTCGACGCGCGCGGGGCTGTCGCTCGCTCGACTCACGCCGCCGGCTGCCGCGCGCTCACTCAGGCTGCGCCGCCCGGGAAGCCCTCGAGGACGCCCGCCTGGCGCAGCGCCCGGACGAGGAAGACAGATCCCCCCGCGACGATGACGACGGCCGAGATTGCCATCAGGACCCCGAACAGGATCATCGTCGCCAGCTCGACCTCGGGGAAGTAGAGCACCCAGTCGTGGACCCAGGCCGCGGCGGCCGAGGCGATCGCGGCCAGGGCGAGCACCGGGAACGACCAGAGCCGATACAGCGTGAAGGCGAAGACGAGCTCCGCGGCGGCCCCCTGGACGAAGCCGGACAGGAGCGTGTCCGGGCCCCACTGGCTGCCGATCAGCGTGGCGACGGCGGCGGCGAGCATCTCGGCGAACAGGGCGGCCCCGGGCTTGCGCACGATGAGCGGGGCGAGCACCGCCGGAACGAGCCAGACGGCGTAGAGGAGGAACCGGGCCGGGCCCAGGGCCGCCTCGATGGGCGCCCACGCAAGGCCCCAGGCCCAGAAGACCACGCCGAACGCGACGCCGATGACGGCGGTCACGACGATGTCGCGCGTGCGCCATCGAGTGTCGGGGGCGGCCCCGGGACCGCGGGGGACGCGGAGCTCATGAGATCCCTCCGGGCAGGTGCGTCTCGACGATCAGCAGGCGGCCGGCCCGCAGCGCGACGCGCGCTTCGGGACCGGATCGAACGTTGGAGAGGCCGCGCGCAGGGCCGCTCCTGAGCGGCTCGTCGCGCAACGGGTAGGCGAGGCCCGTGGTCGTGACGCCGACGGCGTCGACGCCGAACGGGAAGAGCGAGACGAGGTCGCCCGGCGCCCCGTCCAGCCGAACCTCGGCCGGCGACGGCCGTGGCGTCGAGGAGACGGACGCGGGTCGCGTCATCGAGAAGGACGGCTACCCGGCCGACGAGCGCGGGATGGGCCAGCAGCCACGCGTTCGCGAGGGCGTGGTCGAAGCGCGGCGCCGCCGAGGGCGCCCAGGATGGTGAGGCGGGTCGCGCCGCGCACGACCGCCGCCGCGACCGCCAGCTCGAGGTCCGACTCGTCCTTCTCGATGGCGGCCAGCTCGACCGGAATGCCGGCCGCGCGGACGGCAGCAAGTCCGTCGCGCCCCAGCGAGTCGCCGTCGCCGACCACGAGATCGGGGGCCAGGCCTGCCGCCTGCGCCTTCGTCGCTCCACCGTCGACCCCCACGACGAGGTCCGCGTCAGCGTCCCACCCGGGCCACGCGGCGTCGAGCGCCGCCCGCGAGGGCACGTCGCCGTCGCCGACGAGGATCGCGTGCAGGTCTGGCCGATCGCTCACGGAATCGAGACGCCTCCGGCTGAAGGGACGGAGGCGTCGCCTGGACTCCCTTCGCCGGCATGACCCGGATCAGGTTCCGAGGGTCTGCGGGTGGTCCCGCACTCTCAGCGCCGCCGCGGCGCTCCCCTGTCCCATTCTTCTGTTCGGCCGGTCTCCGTCCGGCACCGTTCGAGTCTACACCCGCGCAGCCAGAAAACGATCGACCCAGGCGGCGACAGAGGGGGCCGTCTCGGCTGCCCCGGCGGCCCGCAGGGCGGCGTCGTCGCCGAGGACGGAATCGATCCCGACGGCGTGGGCGCCGGCCGCGCGCGCCATCCGCATGTCGTCGAGCGCGTCGCCGATGTACGCGGTGCCCGCGGCATCGTCGCCCAGGCCGAGCTCCCGGACGGCGCGCAGGAGCGGTGCCGGGTGCGGCTTCGTCTCGAGCATGTCGTCGCCGTGCACCCGGACCGGCAGCAGACGCTCGAGCCCGTGCCGGCGCAGCTGGGCGCTCACGTTGTCGCGGTGGCCGGCCGTCACGAGGGCCAGGGGATGGCCGGCGGCATGGAGCCGCTCGAGCGCCTCGGCCGCGCCGGGCAGCAGGTCCGCCTCGTCGCGACCCCGGTACGCCGCCCACCAGCGGCGGCCGGCCTCTTCGATGATCTCGTCCGGCATACCCATCGAGCGGTAGAGGGCCCGCCAGTCGGGCGTCCAGAGCCGGCAGTAGTCGGCCCAGGAGAGGTCGTGCCCCAGGCCGACGGCCACCTCCTCGGTGGCGACGTACATCAGGTGGAGGGTGTCGGCGAGGGTGCCGTCCCAGTCGAAGATGATCGCGCGCATCGCCGGAATCGTAGACCGCGGGGCCGGTGCCGTGCCGACGTCCGGGATTGCGGCGCCCGCCCGTGCCGGAGAGGCGCCGGAGAGGCGCGCGTGCCCGATGCTAGACTGCCGGCCGTGCCCGAGCCCATGGTCCGCCCCGCCCCCGAACCCGCACCCGAGCTCGCCGTCAACGACCCCGCTGTTCGCCGCGTCGTGGAGGCCGCGGCCCGCAAGGGCATCGACCTGCGAGTCGTCGTCCTCGATGCCACGACGCACACGGCCGAGGATGCGGCCCGCGCTCTCGGGGTCGAGCTGGGCCAGATCGTGAAGTCGCTCGTCTTCGTGGCGCCCCACCCCGAGCTGGGCCACGAGCCCGTGCTGTGCCTCGTCTCCGGCACGAACCGGGTCGACGTGGCGCGCCTCGCCGCGGTCGTGGGCGAGCCGGCCATTCGGCGCGCCACCGCGCGCGAGGCCCGCGACCTGACCGGCTTCACGATCGGCGGCATCCCGCCCGTCGGCCATGCGGGCCCCATGCGGGTCGTGATGGACCCCGACCTGGGCCGGCACCGCGAGGTCTGGGCGGCTGCCGGCGTCGACCGCGCCGTCTTCCCGGCGTCGCCGGCCGCGCTCCGCGCGCTCACGAACGCGATCGTGGCGCCGATCACCACTGCGGAGGACGCCGTCGCTGCCTCCACGGCAGGGTCGGGGGCGGCATCTTCGGCGAGCCCGGCGCCGCCCCCGACTGGGAGCCTGGAGCCGGCCAAGGTCGATCCGGGGGCATGACCGCGGAGGCTCGCCAGGAGGTCGTCGCGTTCCCCGGCGGGTTCCGGGTCCGCTTCCGCTGGGCGGGCTCGGGACAGGGCGCTGCCGTCCACGCCCTGAGCGAGGTGGGCGGGGTGCTCCACGATTATGGGGCGCGGATCTCGCCGACCTTCGAGCGCCTCTGCCAGGCCGAGCTGCGCGTCGAGAGCCCCGGCGGCACCTGGGCCGCGCGCCTCGCCTCGCCGATCTTCGACGCGCCGACCGGCTTCGCCTGGGACACCGCGGGCCTGCTCGTCGTGACGTACGGCTTCGCCACGTACGGGCTGGAGGCCCGGACGGGCGAGCTCCGCTGGCTTCACCGGTCCAGGTCGCCCCTCGTCGCGGTCCTCGGCTCGTCGCGGCTGGACCACGTGATCATCCAGGCCGAGATCGAGACGTTCGCCCTCGAGGCGGACGGCGAGGTCCGGTGGCGTGTGGCGCACTCGGACGTCGTGGCCGGGGCCGAGATCGTGGCCGGCCGCCTCGTCCTCTCGAGCTACGGCGGCCAGGTCCGCGCGCTGGACCCCGCGACCGGACGCGCCATCGCGTAGATGCGGCCGACGGCCGGCGGCGAACCGACCGGGCGGGTGGGGGCGCCGTTCTCCGACGGTGGACGGCGTGTGGACAACACGCACCGGTTCCCGTGATTCAGTGGACGGCCACCGTTGACCCCTCCCCGCTCAACCGGTAGCGTGGATTCCGACCCGGAGGGGTCATGAGCTCGCTAATGGCGGAGGCTCCGGCCAAGGCCCACGCGACGCGGAGGTTCCTCCGGGTCGTTCGCTGCCCGGCGCTGCTACCATCCCCCGCCGTGAGCCCCCTCGTCGTGATCGCCGCCGGTCTTGTCGCGATCGCGATCGGCACGCTCCTCCTGCGCTCCTACGGGCCCCGCGTCCGTGTCGGCCGGCTCCTCGCCGTCACGCCTGCGGTCGGGGTGGAAGCGGCGCGCGCGCTCGCGGCTGCGGGTCATCGGCGCTACGTGCGAGTGGACGGCCGGCTCGATGCCGACGAGGAGTTCCCCGACGAGAACGAGCGTCCGCTCGTCTTCCGGCGGCGCCGCCTCGAGACGCGCCGGGGTCGCGACTGGCGCCTCCTCGACGAGCGCCTGGAGTCCGTGCCCTTCCGGATCGGCGAGGGCCTCGACCGGATCGACATCGATGCCGACGCCCTGGATGTCGGGCTCGTGACCCTGGTCCGGGAATCCGTCGGCACGGCCGAGGAGGCCGCGGAGGCCCTGACGCCGGACGTGCGGGCCGCCCTCGCCCCGGGCGCCGTGGTCCGGCTCCGGATCGAGCAGCTCTCGTCCGTGGACCATGCCACGGCGCTCGGCGTGCCCATCGTGACGCCCGATGGACGCGTGACGCTCACCGCGGGCACCGGGCGCCCGCTGGTCGTTTCCACGCTGGAGCGCGACGAGGCGATGCGCGTCCTGGCCGAAGGAGGGCGCGCGCGCCCTGTGGCTGCCGCGGCCGCACTCGCCGGCGGGCTGCTGGGGCTTCTCGTCGGCATGGCGTGGGCCCTCGCGGCGGGCGGGCTCGGTTGACACGAGGGCGAGCCCGGGCGCGTGCCCGGACCGTGCGGGGGGCGACGCCGGGCGCGACGCCGGCGCTCCGGATGGGCACGGCGGTTGGCGCCGCCCGGCGCTGCGAATGAGATCGACGGTGGGCCTCGCCCTGGCGCTCGCGATCGCGGTGCTCCTCAGCATGGCCTCGGTCGCCCTCGCGGTCGATCCGACGGCGTCACCCGCCGGCGGCGGCGACGTGCGCACGAACCCCGTGGCGCCCGGACTCGCCGGCGATCCGCTCTTCGCGGTGCTCGGCGTCGCCCTCGTCGGGGTCGCGGCCGTGGTCGTCACGCTGGTCGCGGTGCGCCTCACCGCCCGTCGGTAGCAGAGCCGCCCGGGCGCCGTCGCCGGTGCGCCGTCGGCCGGGGCCCGGGGTGGGCCGCGGGGTGGACGCGCGGCCGCACGCCGCCACGCTGGGACCATCTGGCTATTGGCAAGAACTGTGAAGTAGTGGAGATTCGGCTCGCCAACCTCAGCGATCCTCCATTCCGCGATGCCGGACCACGGTGGCGCGAGTCATGGAGGATCCAGCCGGCGGGAGATCCGTCCACGCAGCTCACGCCTCGTCCGTCCGATGCGACCCTCACGGTCGCCAAGGCGGCTCGCCTCCTGGGCGTCCACCCCAACACGATCCGGACGTGGAGCGACCAGGGGCGACTCCGGTTCTACCGCATCAACCAGCGCGGCGATCGGCGCTATCGCCTCGGCGACCTCCAGCGCTTCCTCGCAGCCGCCGAACAGCCGGGCCGCGAGGGCGGCCCCGGGCGGGGCCATGTCGCCGGAGCGCCACGCCCGATCCCCTCGATCGGGGCCGAGCTCGTCGAGCTGCGCACCCGTCCCGGCGAGCGTTCCGCCCCCCGACGGCTCAGTCGACGCCGGCGACGCTGTCCGTCCCGACCGCCTGCTGCGCCTCGTGGGACCGGCCGGCTCCGGCGGCGGGCGTCGCGCCGCTTCACCCTGGCCCACGGATCCCCGCTCGACATCGAGCGCCGCCTCGTCGAGATTGACCTGCTGGGACGCCTCGCGGACCTGATCGCCTCGGGTCGCAGCCTCATCGAGATCGCGGGCGCCGCCGTCGACCTCATGCACGGCCGCGCCGGCCACGACCTTGCCGTCGTGCTCGAGCGACGTGACGGCCGCCTGTCGCCCGTCGCCGCACGCGGCGAGGGCGCCGATCGCCTCAGCTGGACGTCGGACCTGGCGGGGCTCCCCGGCCGGGCCCTGACCGCGCCCGGCCCGGTTGGCGAGACCGAGACCTCGGAGCACGATTGGCTCCCGCTCGGCCACCGCCTCCCGACCCGTTTGGCCGTGGCCATCCCGGGCGGCTCCGGCCGTCCCTGGGGCGTCCTGATCACTGCGGACGACACGCCCCTCGCGAGCCTCGGCGAGCTGGAGACGTTCCTCGTGGCCGTCGCCCGCCAGCTCGGCGTGGCGGTGCACACGGAGCGGCTGCGCGCGGAGACCTCCACCCAGCTTCACCGGGCCGAGGCGCTGCGGCGCATCGCGACCGACATCGGCAGCAAGCTCGACCTGGAGCAGATCCACGCGGGCGTCGTGGACCATGCCCGCGTCCTGTTCGGCGGCGATCGGGCTGCCGTCTTCCTGCGCCGTCCCGACGGCCGGGTGACGGCGGAAGTCGCGCGCGGCCTGTCGGCCGCCTATCTCGAAGCCGTCCGGGACTTCCCCGCCCCGTCGCTCCCCGCCGAAGCCGCCGCGGCGCGGCGCCCTCTCTTCGCGACCCGCTATCGGGACGATCCACGGGCCGTGGAGGTCCGCTCCGCGGTGGTGCAGGAAGGCTTCGACACCATCTGCGCCGCGCCGCTCTACGACGGGGCCGACCTCCTCGGATTGCTCATCGTCTACCACGACCGGCCCCACGCCTGGACGGACGAGGAGCTCGCGACCCTGGCCGGGCTCGCGGCCCAGGCGGCGACCGCCATCAAGAACGCCCAGAACTACGAACGCATGGCGACCTGGGCGGCCCACCTCCAGTCGATCCAGCAGCTGGGCGCCCGCCTGGCGCGCCTCACCACCGAGGTCGAGATCGGGACGGCGATCGCGAACGAGCTGGACCAGCTGATCGAGTACCACAACGTCCGGGTCTACCGGCTGCGCGCCGACGGCTGGGTGCTGCCGGTCGCGATGCGCGGGCTGGTCGGCGAGTTCCACGACGAGACGCCCGACCAGCTCCGGATCCGCGTCGGCCAGGGGATCACCGGCTGGGTCGCCGAACACAACGTCGCCCAGAACATCCCCGACGCCGCCCACGATCCGCGGGCCATGACGATCCCGGGCACGGAGGAGGACCTGGACGAGTCGATGCTCCTCGCGCCCCTGGTCTTCGAGGAGCGCGTGCTGGGCGTGATCGTCCTCTCGAAGCTCGGCCTCCGCCAGTTCAGCGACGACGACCTGCGGCTCCTCGTCATCTACGCCGCCTTCGCGGCCCAGGCGATCGCAAACGCCGATGCCACCGAGCAGCTGCGCCAGCAGTCGATCCGGCTGGAACGGCGCCTCGCCGGTCAGCGGGCGCTCCTCGAGATCACGGGCTCGATCCTC
Source organism: uncultured Chloroflexia bacterium (assembly GCA_963705215.1). Taxonomy (GTDB): domain Bacteria; phylum Chloroflexota; class Limnocylindria; order Limnocylindrales; family CSP1-4; genus CTSoil-043. Next base: position 19,174 of record CAVPJI010000013.1, read on the forward strand.
GGGACCCTCGACCTTCCGCGGGTCCTCGACGAGGTGGCGGACCGCCTGGCGGCGATCGTGCGCTGGGACAACATCTCCATCGAATGGGTGGACCCGGCCACGGGGATGCTCACGCCCCTCATGGCCCGCGGCGTTCACGCCGATGAGTACATCCAGCCGTGGGAGCCCGGCGAAGAGGGCCTTGCGCCCTGGGTCCTCGCCCACGGCGAGCCTCAGCTGGTCCTCGACGAGCTGCGGGACCCGCGGATCCGCCAGTTCGCCTCGACGGGGGACGTGGAGGGCAGCCTGATCTGCGTGCCGCTGCGGGGCCGGGATGGTGTCCGCGGCGTCGTGTCGCTCGAGCGCCTGGGGACCGAGAACCGCTTTGACGATGACGACTTCGAGCTCGTCCAGCTCTTTGCCGCGCAGGCGTCCATCGCCGTCCGCAACGCCGAGGCCTACCGGGCGATGGAGATCGAGGCCCAGACCGACGACCTGACCGGCCTCCTCAACCAGGGCACATTCGCCGAGTGGCTCGCGCGGAGCGTCGAGACCCAGGAGCGCTTCGGTCTGCTCATGCTCGACCTCGACCAGTTCAAGAACGTCAACGACGGGCTGGGCCACCAGGCTGGCGATGAGCTGCTGCGCTCGGTCGCCGATGCCATCCGTGGTGCCTGCCTGCGCGACGCCGACCGCGTCTTCCGGTACGGCGGCGACGAGTTCACCGTCATCTGTCCGGCCACGGATGCGGCCGGGACGATCGTCCTCGCTGAGCGCATCCGGTCCGGCCTCAAAGCGATCGCCCGGGATTGGGGCGTGCGACGCGCCGCCGGTCCGGTGTCGGCGTCGATCGGCGTGGCCACCTATCCGGAGTTCGGGTCCACGGCGGACGAGGTGCTCCTTGCCGCGGACCGCGCCTGTTTCGTGGCGAAGCGGCGGGGCCGCGACCAGATCGCGACCGCCGAGGAAGGCCTGGCGCTCGCCGGCGAGCTGACCCTCCACGCTCCGACCCCGTTCGACCGCGGATCGCGCCGGACGCCGGCCCGGTCGTCGACACCGCGGTCGAAGCCGTCACGCACAGAGGTGGCGCCACGGCGGACGCGCGCGCAGTCGGGGACCCGACCGCCTAGGATCGCGGCGTGAACCAGCGCCGCCGCGGGACGTACCGCCCCCTCGCCCTCGCCGCGGTCGTGTGGCTTGCGACGGCCTGTGCCGTGCCCGGGGCCAGCGGCGCCCCGGACATCCGCCGCCGGTCGCCACGATGGCGCCCTCGGCAACCGCGCCCGCGCCGTCGGCGTCCGGCCCGAGCCGGCCGTTCCGCCCCACGCCCACGCCGGCCCCGACCTTCGCAACATGGCTGGTTCGCCAGGGCGACACGCTCATCGCCCTGGCCAGGCGCTTCGAGACCACGCCCGAGAGTCTCGCCTACTGGAACCGGGCGCGGTATCCCTCGCTGGACCCGGACTCGCCGGCCTACCGGCCCGACCGGATCGAGGTGGGGTGGCAGCTGACATACCTGCCGGGCGTCGTGGACCCCGAGAACCTGCCGCCGGCGAGCGGCTCGCCCACCACGCCGGGGGCGGCCGCCTCCACCGGCCCCTACCCGACCCTCCCGGCGAGCGGGGCCGCCGCGCTGGTCGCCAGAGGTCCCGCGGGCGGCGACGCCGTGGCCCTGACGTTCGACTGCGCGGGGGGCCCGGGCGCAGGTCCCGGCGGGGCGGCCGCGGTGGTCCAGTGGCTCGCAGCGAGCGGCGTCCCAGCCACCGTCTTCGTGGCGCCCGCGGCCGCGAACGATCCCGAGGGAGCCGCGGTCGTCGCACGCCTCGGCGCCGCCGGCTCCCCGCCCGCCGGCTCGCTCACGGCCGGCCTCCTTGCCCGCACCGACGAACCGGCCCGGCTTGCGGACGCCCTCCGGGCTGGCGATGCGCGCTCTGCTGCCGCCGCTCGGCCGCTCCACGGCACCGTGGCTCCGGCCGGCCGGGGGCACGCCGGGGCCCGAGGCGCTCCTTGCCGCGGGCACGGCCGGCTGGACGTGGGCGATCGGGTGGGACGTGGACCCGGGCGACGGGGTGGCCCCGGGCGACGGCGGGCCGATCGCGACGGACATCGTGACCCGCGTGGTGGCGCGGGCGCGCGGCGGCTCGATCGTCCGCCTGCAGCTGGGCGGGGCGCGCACGCTCGAGGCGCTGCCCGGAATCGTCGACGGCCTGGCGGAAACGGGCCTGCGGATCGTGTCGCTCGACGAGCTGCTCGGCCTCGGCGACGGCGGCTGACTACACCTGGAGGCGCCCGGCCTCCACGATCCGGCGCAGGAACTGGCGGGTGCGCTCCTCGCGCGGCTCTCCGAAGATCCGCTCGGGCGGCCCGTCCTCCAGGATGCGTCCGGCGTCGAGGAAGCAGACCCGGTCCGCGATGTCCCGGGCGAAGCTCATCTCGTGGGTGGCGATCAGCATCGTCATGCCGCCGGCCGCGAGCTCGCGGATGACGTTGAGAACCTCGGCCACCAGCTCCGGGTCGAGCGCGCTCGTGACCTCGTCGAGGAGGAGGAGGTCGGGTTCCATCGCCAGGGCGCGCACGATCGCCACCCGCTGCTGCTGGCCGCCGGAGAGCCGGTCGGGGAAGTCGAGGGCCTTCTCCTCGAGGCCGAACCGCCGGAGCAGCGACCGTCCTCGCTCCTCGGCCTCGGCCGGCTTCAGCTTCAGGGCCTTCCGCGGCCCCAGGGTCACGTTGTCCAGGACGCTCATGTGGGGGAAGAGGTTGAATGACTGGAAGACGATCCCGATGCGCCGCCGGATCCGGTTGACGTCCACCTTGCGTGCCGGTGATCTCCTCGCCTTCCACCACGATCCGGCCGGAGTCGATCGGCTCGATGAGGTTGATGCAGCGCAGAAGCGTGGACTTGCCGCTCCCGGAGGCGCCGATCAGGCAGATCACCTCGTGCTCCGCGACCGTGAGGTCGATGCCACGGAGCACCTCGTTCTTCCCGAACGACTTGTGGAGGCCCTCGATGACGAGCGCCGGGCCGCCGGAGGCAGCCGCCCTGGTCGCGCTGGCGCCGGTCACCGCGATGCCGTCCGTGCTCATCGCACGCTCGCGGCGGCACGCCGCCGGTCGCGCGCCACCAGCCAGTCGACCAGGCGAGCCAGCGGGATCGTCATGACGATGAACACGAGAGCGGTCGCCAGGTAGGGCGTGAAGTTGAACGTGGCCGCCTGCTTGATCTGGGAGGCCCGGAAGATCTCCACGACCCCGATGTACGACACGAGGACGGTGTCCTTCTGGAGGCCGATGAAGTCGTTGAGCAGCGGCGGCACCACGCGCCGGACGGCCTGGGGGAGGATCACGTGGCGGAGCGACTGGAACCGCGAGAGGCCCAGCGAGCGCGCCGCCGCCTCCTGGCTCGGGTGGACCGAGTCGATGCCGGCCCGGTAGACCTCCGAGACATAGGCGGAGTAGATCAGGGTGAGCGCGACCACGGCATAGATGAACGGGTCGACCGGCACGCCCGCGATCCCGAGCCCGGGGATCCCGAATCCGAGGATGTAGACGACGAGAATCCCCGGCAGGGCCCGGAAGACATCCGCGTAGACCGTCGCCGCGGCACGGAACGGGAAGAGGGCCGGGCCCGGCAGGCTGCGCAGGACGGCCAGGACGAGGCCGAGGACCAGGATCAGGACCTCGGCGATGAGGAAGAGGGCCACATTGGTGAGGAAGAAGCGGAGGATCGACCGCTCCCAGACGAACTCGCCGTCGATGAAGCCAAAGGTCTCCGCGAAGATCTCGCCGTTGAGAAACGACTCCTGGACCGCCGGCCAGCCGGGCGCGTTGACGACGACCCACCCGACGACAGCGAGGAACAGGACGGTGCTGGTGACCGCGATCGCGGTGGAGCGGAGCGCGCCGGAGCCGTCGGCACGACGCGGCGGCCCGCCGGACCGCAGGTGAACCGTGTCACCTTGGTCGGGCGGGCCGCCGCCGAGAGCGCTCACGCGCGGGTCTGGCGAGCGCGCACGAGGCGCCTCGGTCGAATTCGCGCTAGGGTCCGAAGACAGGGGCGTTCGCCTTGTCCGCCAGCCACTCCTGGGTGATTGACTCCAGCGTGCCGTCGGCCTTCAGCGCCGCGATGGCCTCGTTGACGCAGGCCGTCAGCGGGCTGTCCTTGGCCAGGACGAGGCTGAAGAACTCACCCTCGGCCGGGGCCGGGAACTGCCCGACGATCGCCGCGAGTGGGTTGAAGTCGGCGTCGACGATCTGCGCCGCGGTGACGTAGAACGCCGTCGGCAGGTCGACGACGAGGCCGTCGATCTGGCCGTTCTGCAGGGCCTGGATGGCCGCGTCGTTCGTGTCGAAGACAGCTGGATCCTGGGTGGGCTTGATCGTCTCGACGATCGTGTCGTAGCTCGTCGTCCCGACCTGGGCGCCGAACTTGAACTCGGCGAGGGCGGCGATCGACGTCACGCCGATGAGCGGGCTCCCGTTCATGGCGACGATCGACTGGTTCACGAAGTAGTAGCCGTCGGAGAGGTCGACGGCGGTGGCCCGCTCGGGCGTCCAGGAGACCTGGGTGATGTAGAAGTCGAATGGCTTGGCGCCGGGCGCGAACGAGTTGTTGAACGGCACGACCGTCCAGGAGACCTTCTCCTTCGCGAAGCCGAGCTTGTCGGCGACGGCGTAGGCAACGGCACCTTCAAATCCCTTGCCGTTCGTGGGATCGCCCAGCTCCCAGGGGGGCGTCACCGGGTCGCTGATCTCGAAGTACGGCGGGTAGGCCGGGTTGTCGGCGCCCAGCGTCAGCATGCCCGCCGTGAGCGTTGCCAGGTTCTCCGGCGCGCACGCGTTCGGGGTGGGCGTGGGGGCCGGCGTCGGCGTGGGCTCGGGCGTGGCCGTGGGAGCGGCGCGTGGCAGCCTCGGTCGGCGGCGGCGCTGGGCGCAGCGCTCGGGCTCGACGACCCGAGGTTCTGGCCGATGACCAGGGCGCCCACGATGATCGCGGCGGCCACGATGACGGCACCGATGATCAGGGCGTTGCGGCCGCCACCGGTCCCGCCGGTCGAGCCTTCGACGGGCACGGTCGGGGGCGGCGTCCCGGCGGCGCCCACCGGCTCCGCCGGCGTGGGGATCGCTGTTGTCGGATCCGTAGCCGCGGCTTCGGCCGGGGCGTCCGGCGCCGGCGCAGCCTCGGGCGCCACTTCGGCCGCGGCCGGGGCGTCCGGCGTCGCCTCCGGTGGCGCCCCCGGAGTTGTCTCCGGCAGCGGCGCTGCTCCTGGCTCTTCGCTCATGTCGCTCCTCCATGGCCGCAGCGGTGCGGGTGACCTGCGTCCGCGACGACTCTAGCAAAGCCCGTTGCGCAACGGGGGCCCACGGATCGTTCCCGGGTCAACGCTTCACCGCGCCATCGGCTCTAGACTCGGACGATGCGCGTCCGAACCCTCGAGCTCCGCCTCCTTGCCATCGGCCTCGCCGTCCTGTGGGGCATCGTCGCCGCCGTGCTCCTCGTGGGGTATCGGCCCGGCGGACCCGCTGACCTCCTCGTCGGCCTTGCCGCGCTGGCCCCCCTCGCGGTCGCGATCGCCGCGGTCGCCTGGCCCCCTGCGGCCCGAGGCGACCTTGCATTCCGGACCATCGCCGCGCTCGGGGTCGCCACCGCGATCGTGCTCGTGCCCACCATGACGAGCCTCGCCGGCCAGCTCATGGAGCGTGGCCTCCAGACGCTCCTGCCGTCGCCGGAAGCAGCCTACCCGTGGATCCTCGCCATGCTGGGAACCTCCCTGTTCGCGGGCCTGGGAATCGCCCGACGCCTATTCGGCGCCAGCAGCCGCCGCCCGGTCCGGCTTCGTGCGGCCGTCGCCCTCGGCATCGGGCTCGCGGCAGTCTCGGGCACCCTGCTGGCGGGCGCGGCGATCGCGAACGAGCTCGCCCTCCGGGATCGCCCGGCGGCCGCCTCCCGCTACGGGCCGACGGACCCGGCCCTTCTCCCGCCCCTGTGCGACGGGGCGCTCGCGGCCGGTGCCTCGGCCAGCCTGACGCTCGACCTCGGCGGAACCGTGGACGGCCGCTCGCTGGGGATCGCGCGGATTCGCGGCGCACGCACCCGGGAGAGCTTCCGCTGGCTCGCCGACGTGACCACCACCCGCGACGTCGGCCTCCACGGCGCGGTGGCCCTCTGGAATCGCGCGTGGACCCGGCAGACGGGCACCCGCTGGGCGCCGGTGCCCCTGGCGACCGTCGAAGGCGAGTCGCTCGACCTCGCGCTTGTCGCGGCCGCCTTCTCTCCGGGAATGCGCGCGCCGGCGGAGGATCTCGGACTCGTCTACGTCGAGGGAGCCCGGGCCCGCCGCTGCCGCATCGCCGTGGACGGCACGATCTTCCGCGACGCCTTCCCCCAGGTCCGCTGGCTGGTCGGGGCCGTCGACCTCGCGGCCTGGCGGGGCGCCATCGACACCTGGGTCTTCGCCGACGGTCAGCTCGGCCGCGCCGAAGGTCACCTCGGCGGACCGGGGTTCGAGATCTCGCCGGGCGCCATCCGGGGTGAGCTCTCGGCGATCCTGACGGCCACCCATCGAGGCGACCCGGTGACCGTGTTCCCGCCCGCGAACTGAAGGCTCGGAGGGATCATGGATCGCTGGGATCTGCCCGGGGGCGACACCCTCGCCGGCCGCAAGCGCGACCGGGTGGCGCGCTTCTACCGGGTCGCCACCTACCTCTCGTCGCATCCGGACGGGGTCACGCCCGACGAGCTCGCCCGGTTCCTGGGCATGTCGCGCCGGAACGCCTATCGCGACCTGAAGGCGCTCGACGAGGAGCTGGGGATTCCGGTCTGGGCCGAGGGCGGCCGGTGGGGGCTGACCCAGGCTGCGCTGCTCCCGGCCTTCCGCCTGACCCAGGGCGAGGCGATGGCCGTCTTCCTCGCCGCACGACTCATGGCCAAGTACGCCGACGCCTACGACCCCGAGCTTGCCGCGGCCTTCCAGAAGCTCGGCGAGGCCCTCCCGGAGGTGCTGGGCCGCCACGTCCACCGAACGCTCGACGTCATGGCCCATCGGCGCCCCGACCCGGAGGGCACGCGGCGCCTCCACGCGCTCACCCAGGCCTGGGCCGAGCGGCGGGTGGTGGAGCTGACCTACGACACCAGCACCTACGACCCGGGGCGCGCCGCGCGCGCCGCACGGGTGCGCCCGTGGCTGATCGAGCCGTCCACGGAGACGCACGCCCTGTACCTGATCGGATGGGACGAGACCCGCGGGGCCGTGCGGACGTTCAAGCTCGAGCGGATCCGCCGGCTGACGCTCACGACGGAGATCTTCGAGGCCCCGCCCGACGGGGCCATCGAGGAGGCCCTCGAGCGGGCCTGGGGGATCATCTCCGACCAGGAGCCCACGGAGGTGCTCCTCCGCTTCGCGCCGGCGGTCGCCGCCCGGGTCGCCGAGACCACGTGGCACCCGACCCAGGTAGTCGAGCTGGAGGCGGACGGCGCGCTGCGCTGGCGGGCCACCGTCTCGGGCACGATCGAGATCCGGAGCTGGATCCTCTCCTGGGGCCCCGACGTCGAGGTCCTCTCGCCGGCCGAGCTGCGGACGGAGGTCGCGGACCTCCTGGCCGCGGCGGCAGGCCACTACCGCTGAGGAGGAAGACGGGCGGCGCCCGATCCACGAGCCAGACCGGGGCCGCCCGGTGCCCCGGTCCCCTTCCCGGGGTACCATCCAACCTCATGCGCACGCTCCCTTCGACCGGTCGGTCCCGCGCGCTCCTCGCCGCCGTGGCGGCCCTGATCGTGGCCCTGGGCACGGCGGCGGCTCACCCACTCCCGGCCACCGCGGCGCTCTCGACCGCGTCCGCCGAGGCTTTGCTCCTCTCCTGGACGAACCGCGATCGCGCGGCGCGTGGCCTCGTCCCGCTCCGCCCAATTCCCGCGCTGGGCGACGTTGCCGGGGCGCGGGCCAGCAACCTCGCCGCCTCGTCCACGTTCAGCCATGCCGCAGCCGGCGGCGACGCCGCGCCGGCCCTGGCCGCCGCGGGAGTCCAGTGGTTCGCCTGGGGCGAGAACATCGCCAAGTGGCCGGGCGGCGTCAGCAGCTCGACCCTCGCCGGCATCTACCAGGCATGGCAGCGGAGCGCGACGCACTGGGCGATGTTGATGAGCCCGAGGATGAACTACGTCGGGTTCGGCCTGGCCGTCCGAAGCTCCGACGAGTGGGCCCTCGCCAGCGCGGTCTTCACGGAATTGCGGGACCACACCGCACCCGGCACCAAGATCGACAGCGCCCTGCGCAGCGGCACGACGATCACGTTCTCGTGGCACGGCTACGACCCGATCCTGCAGTCGCACTGGGCGGGCCTCCGCGACTACGACGCCTGGTATCGCGTGGACGGCGGCGCCTGGCGCCTGATCCGGAACGACACGACGGCGACGAGCCTGCGCCTCGTGTCGCGCGCCCCGGGGCACAGGTACTGGCTCAAGGTCCAGGCTCGCGACCGGGCCGGCAACGTCGGCCCGACGAGCACCCCCGTCTCGGTCTGGGTTCCCTGACGCTCGGCCCTTCCCGGCCGGCGGCGAACGGCCACAATGGGCTCATGCGCCCGGCCCGTTTCGCCGCCGTCAACCTCATCAGCGACCCGATCCACGGCTACATCGAGCTGACGAAGCGGCTCGCCCCGGGCGACGCGCGGGCGGCCGGACTGCCGGAGGAGGATGCCGCCGAGGAGGACATCCTCGACACGGCCTGGCTGCAGCGCCTGCGCCGGATCAGCCAGCTCCAGAGCGCCCGGTGGGTCTTCCCGACGGCCGAGCATTCGCGCTTCACCCACGGGCTGGGTGTCATGCACGAGGCGGGGCTCTGGGGGCACCAGCTCTACTCGTCCCTGGTGGAGGCGCTGGCCGCCGCGGACCCGGGGATGCGGCCCCCGACCGAGGGCCTGGTGGTCGAGACGCTGCGCATCGCGGGCCTCCTCCACGACGTGGGGCACGGCCCGTTCGCCCACTTCTTCGACGAGCAGGTCCTGGCGGCCTTTCCGGCTCCCGCGGACGGCCGGCGATCCGGCGCGAAGGCGCTCACCCACGAGGACCTCTCGCAGCTGATCATCGAGCATGAGCTCGGCCCGCTCATCCGGCGCCTGCGCCGCGCTCCCGGCGACGGGATCGCGTCCCGCGAGGCCTTCGCCGACGGCGAGGCGATCGATCCGGCCTGGGTCGCCTTCCTCGTCTCGAAGCCGCCCCTCGACGACCCGGCCAAACCGCGCTGGGTCCGCTGGCTGCAGCCGCTCCTGTCGGGTGTCTTCACGGTGGACAACCTGGACTACGTCCGCCGCGACGCGTACTTCACGGGCGTGTCCGCCGGCCCCGTGGATGCCGAGCGGCTCCGCCGCTACGCATTCATCTCGGAGCGGGGCCTCACCCTCTATGAGCCCGGCCTCGCCGCCCTGGAGATGTTCCTGACCGCGCGCCTCTTCATGTACCAGCAGGTCTACTTCCACCGGACGGTGCGCGGGATCGACCTCGACCTCGCCGAGGTCTTCGCGCCCTCGATCCGGGCCATCTTCGGCGAGGGCTCACCGGCCGACGACCTGCGCCGCTACGCGGACCTCGACGAGTACGCGCTCCTCCACCAGGCGGCCCGCTGGGGACGCGGCGAGGACGTGGTCCTGACGCCGGCGCCGGGCGACGGCCGCGTGGCGCCGCAGGTGGCCGGGATCTGGCGGCGGATCCTGCTCCGCCGGCCGCGCTGGCGCGCCGAGGCCGAGGTCAGGGCCGAGTTCGAGACCGGGCCGCCCCCCGCGGACGCGGTGGCGACGCTCGGCGAGGCTGAGCCGGGGCGCGTGATCATCGACCTTGCCGTGGTCGATGCGCGCCCGAGCGCCGCCGACGCGGACGCCCTCCTTGCGGTCGCGGGGCGCGACGGCCGCCCGCCGCGCCCACTGGCGGAGGCGCTGGGACGGCTCCCCGCCTACGCCCTCATCGGGCGGCGCTACGTCCGGACCGATGGGGAGTAGGGCCCGGCTCCTACATCGCCGGCTCCCTCGCCCTAGAAGTCGACGGCCGCCCGCGCGGTCGCCAGGACCTCGTCGGACACGACCAGGTCGTTCGCGATCGAGTACCAGTGGCTCTCGCGGGCGACGAACGCCGGAAGCGCCCGCAGCGCCGCGTCGATCTCGCCCCAGGTGATCCCCAGGTCCTCCGGCCGGTGCCGGACGCCGGCCGTCGCCACGATCTCGCGGGCGAGCTCGGGCCGGTTCCCCTGGATGGCGGACATGATCAGGACCCCGAGGCTTCCGATCTCGCCGTGCATGATCGTGTGCCCGTTCACGTACTCGAAGCAGTACGCGAAGAAGTGCTCCGAGCCCTCCTCGAAGCGAGCATGCCCGTAGTCGTCGCACATCTTGCCGATCAGGCGGTGGAGCTCCATGAGGCCTTGCAGCCCGTGGTCGGTGAGGTCGTGGATCGCAGGCGCGAGCACCCGCAGCTCCTCGATGATCCGGAGCGACTCGGCGGCCGCGAACTCGTCCCATGCCGGGTCGTGGCCGCGGGCCACTGCGTACTCCCAGTCCCAGCGCGCCGTGTGGCAGGTGAAGACGTCCCCGATGCCGCCCCGCAGCAGGTGCGCCGGCGCCTCGCGCATCAGGTCGAAGTCGACGAAGACCATCTCGGGGATCGCGTCTGCCGAGTAGTGGACGCCGGTCTCGTCGCGGACAGCGACCATGTGGGTGAAGCAGGCATTGACGCTCGGGAGGGACGGCACCTGCCAGAGGGGCAGCGAGCGGTTCCAGTGGACCCACTTCGCGGCGTCCATGGCGCTGCCGCCGCCGATTCCGAGGATCGGCCCGTTGGGCAGGTCCCGGACGAGCGCGTCGAGGTAGGGGCGCTCCAGGCCCTCGACGAGCACGACCGCAGCCGGCTCGGTCCCGAAGTCGGGAGACAGGCTGGCCCATGGCTCCGGGTGGGCGATCACGATGGGTGGCCCGTGGCGCTTCGCGATCTCGGCGCCCAGGCCGCGGGCAACGCCGCGTCCGTACGTGACGTTGAACAGCTCACCCATGCTCGGGGCCTCCTTCCTCGATCCGACGGCCGGTCTCGCGATCGAAGAAGACCATCCCATCGGGATCGAACGCAACGTGGACCGGGTCATCTGGCGCCAGCCGGGCGATGCCGCCGACGCGAGCGGTCGCGCTCCCGCCGTCCCACTCGACGGTGACGTGGGTGGCAGGCCCGATCGGCTGGACGATCCGGACCCGGGCGGGCGCGCCCTCGTGGCCGAGGTGGACGTGCTCCGGGCGGATGCCCATGTCCACGGGCCCGTCGACCACAAGGCCCGGCCGCACCGGGAAGACAGCGCCTCCCAGGCGGTACCCGGGACCGCCGTCGGCCGCGCCCACCAGGTCGCCCGCGAGAATGTCCATCTGGGGGCTCCCGATGAAGCGGGCGACGTACCGCGAGGCCGGCCGTGCGTAGACATCCTCGGGCGTCCCGACCTGCTCGATCCGCCCGGCCCGGTAGATTGCGATCCGGTCGGAGATCGAAAGGGCTTCCTCCTGGTCGTGGGTGACGAAGACCGACGTGACCCCCAGGCGCTGGTGGAGCTCCTTGATCTCGCCCCGCATCTTGATCCGCAGGGCGGCGTCGAGGTTGGAGAACGGCTCGTCGAACAGGAAGACGGCCGGCTCGCGAATCACCGCGCGACCCAGGGCGACACGCTGCTGCTGACCGCCCGACAGCTCGCGGGGCAGGCGCTCGAGGAGGGTGGTGAGCTCGAGGGTCTCGGCGACTCGCCCGACCCGCTCGCGGATCTCGTCCTTCGGGCGCTTCCGGAGGCGCAGGGTGAAGCCGATGTTCTCGCCGACGGTCATGTGCGGGTAGAGGGCGTAGTTCTGGAAGACCATCGCCACGTCGCGCTCGAAGGGGCTCAGGTCGTTCACCACCCGACCGCCCATCCGGATCTCGCCCGCGGTGACCTCCTCGAGGCCGGCGATCATGTTCAGGGTCGTGGTCTTGCCACATCCGGAAGGCCCGAGCAGGGTGACGAACTCGCCGTCGGCGATCTGGAGGTCGACCTCCTCGACGGCGGTTACCGCGCCGAAGCGTTTCGTGACCCCGACCAGCTGGACGTCTGCCATCAGCCCTTGACCGCTCCCTCGACGAAGCCCTGGAGGATGAAGCGCCGGAAGACCACGGCCAGGACGACGACGGGGATGCTGGCGAGGACCGCCGCCGCCAGCATCTGGCCGTAGAGCGTCTGGTACTGGCCCGCGAACTCGGCGATCGCGAGCGGCGCCGTCTTGATGTTGATGCGCGTGAGGATGTTGGCAAAGAAGAACTCGTTCCAGGCCTCGATGAAGGCGAACACGCCGGTCGCGAAGAGCGGGGGCAGCGAGATCGGCAGGATCACGAGGCGGAACACCTGGAGGGTCGAGGCGCCGTCCACGGCCGCCGCCCGCTCGAGCTGCGGCGGGATCGCCTCGAAGAAGCCCTTGAGGATCCAGATCACGATGGGAAGCGTGAACGACAAGTACGTGAGCACCAGGGCCGGGTACGTGTCGACCCAGCCGAGCTGGCTGAACACGAGGAACAGCGGGATCGCGATGACGATCCCCGGGAACATCTGCGTCGCCAGCACGCCGAGCAGGATCCTGTTCGAGCCTGGCACCTTCAGGCGCGCCAGGGCATACGCCGCTGCGGAGCCGAGCGAAAGGGCGACAAAGGCCGTCAGCGTCGCGATGATCGCCGAGTTCACGAGCCCGCGCGTGAGGCTGCGATCCGAGGCCAGCACGTCACGGTAGTTGTCGAGCGTGAGCTGTGCTGGGTCCAGGTCGGGCGGGACGTTCGTGAGGGCGCTCGTCGGGTAGAGGCTGGTCACGACGCCCCAGGCGATCGGCCCGAGGGCGACGACCACGAAGACGACGAGCCCCGCGCGGACCCCCCACGTCGAAAGCCGGCGCCGTGCGCGGCCGCTCATGCCGTCACCGGGGCGCGCCGCCCCCGGGTGGGATCGAGCGTCCGGACATACGCGATCGCCAGCATGAACATGAAGACGAAGAGCACGTTGGCGATGGCGGCCCCGTACCCGAAGTCGAGGAAGTTGAACGTCACCCGCCAGGCCAGGAAGTTGAGGAGGACCGTCCCGTCAGCCGGACCACCCTTCGTCAGGACGAAGATGAGGTCGAACACCTTCAGGGCCCAGATGCTCTGGAGAACCACCGCGATGAGGATCGGCGTCCGCAGGCCGGGCAGGGTCACGAACCGGAACTGCTGCCAGGCCCCTGCCCCGTCCAGGCGGGCCGCGCGATAGAGATGCGACGGAATGTTCTGGAGACCGGCGAGCAGGAGCAGCGCGATGAACGGGATCGCCTTCCAGATGTCGGCGACGAGGATCATGTTGAGGGCCAGGAACGGGTCGCCGAGCCAGACGACCTTCTGGTCGATCAGGCCGAGCTGGAGCAGGACGGCGTTGAGGATCCCGTAGTTCGCGTTGTAGATCCACTTCCAGAGCACGGCGTTGGCAACCGGCGCCAGGGCCCACGGGACCAGCAGGATGACCCGGAAGGCCCCGTTGCGCCCGGCAGGATGGTTGAGCATCAGGGCGACGACGAGACTCAGGCCGACGACGGCCACGACCTCGACGAGCGTGAAGTAGACCGAGTTGCGGAAGGCGATCGCGAACGCCGGGTCGGCCGGCATCCGGGCGTAGTTGTCGAGCCCGACCCAGGCGAGATCGAAGCCGCCGGGGCTCGGTGAGACCTCCGTGAAGGCCAGCACGATCGAAGCGAGGATCGGGTAGGCCAGCACCGCGAACAGCACGACGAGCGCCGGGGCGACGAGCCAGATGCCCGTCCGTCGCCGGCGGCGCTCATATGTGGAGCGGGGGGCCGAGCCGGCCGGCTCGGCCCCCCGGGGCGTCACGGAGATGGGCTCAGCCTCAATTCTTGACGATCGCGGCGACGAGGTCAGATGCGCTCTTGATCGCGTCTGCCGCCGAGACCTCCTTCTTGAGGGCCTTCTGGATCTCCGTCCCGATGGCTTGCGTCACCTCGTTGTAGTCGGGGGTGACGAAGCTGTCGTATGGGGCGTTGGCCTGGTCAAGAACGACCTTGGCGTTCGGCGACTTCTCCTGGACCTCGGGGTCGTTGAGCACGGACAGACGGATCGGAAGCCAGCCCGTGTCGATCACCTGGCTCTTCTGGACCTCGGGATCCAGGTAGAACTCGATGAGCTTGCGGGCCTCCTCCGGGTTCGGC
>CAVPJI010000014.1:0-80327 GCA_963705215.1 uncultured Chloroflexia bacterium
TTGCCGGGGTAGTCGATGCTCGCCAGCCACTTCCTGCGTGCTTCGTATTCCTCCTGCCATTGCCGGTAGTCCCGGGCGTCCTTCGCCCGCTTGTTGTTCTCCATGGCGTTCCCGATCAGCCACAGGACGATGCCGCTCAGGAACACGGCCGCGAGGATTGCCATGTCAGACCTCTCGGGAGGGGGCGGGCATCGCGGCCTGTATCGCCGCTCGAGCATCTCCGCCAGGTGCCCTTCGTCGATCCACTTCTGGAGGCGCTCCTGCCGTTGCCGGCGGTCCCTCTCGTCGAGGACGCCGAGCAAGCGGAAGAGGATGTAGCTGATGACGGAGATCGTGAGAAGCGTGATGAAGGCGTCCATGACGTTGCCCTCAGCTACCGTCGGGGGTCAGAAAGGCATCCGTATGCGGGACCGTGGTCTTGGCCGGGGGCGTACCCAGGTCCATCTCCGCGAGCTCCCGGGCGAACCCCACGAGGCGATCCACGCGCTTGCTCGCGAGCCGGTTCAGGGGCCGCTGGACATGCAGCTCGACGCCCGGCTCGAGGAAGATCCGTTCCCACTGCGTCCGTCCACCTGAAGGCCGCTCCGCGAACATGCGCGGCGAGGCCGGCCAGAACGCCTCGAGGTCGTCCGGGGGCTGGGTGACGGGCGGAAGATCGCGGCCGACACTGAGCGCCAGTTGACGCTCGATGCCACGCAGGATCGGGTCGCGGAACTCCTCGTCGGGCATGGCGTCCAGGCGCTCCCGGATGTCGGCCAGGGGCATGTGCGCGGCCCGCAGGCGCTTGAGGACGAGGAGGCGCTGGAGCGTGCTTTCCGGGTAGCGGGTCAGGCGTCCCTTGCGGACCGGGGCGGGCAGGAGACCCTGCGCCAGGTAGAAGCGCAGGGTGCGGACCGGGATGCCCGAGGCTTCGGCCAGGTCCGTGATCGCAGTACGAGGCTCCGCCGTCCATGGCTGTATTGTAGCAGTCCACATGGTGACTGTACATACAGTTGAAGGCGCGACCCGCCAGCAGGCCCCACGAGGTCCCGGAGGTCATTCCTGGCGAGCTGCGGCGGCCGTTGTCGTCATGCTTGCGGTGGATGCGCTGATGCCATGATGTGATCGTGAGCGAGAGCTTCGTCCAGGTCGAGGAGCGCATCGCGCACCTACCGAGGAACGCGCTCGCGGCGATGCGTTCGAGCGCGTCGTCGCCCACTTCCTGCGCCACGATCCCGACTCTCGGGATGCGCCGCGTCTGGACGTGGCTCGACTGGCCGGGCCGCCTGGCTGCCGGCATCCGGGCGACCGACCTCGGGATCGACCTCGTGGCCGAGGACGAGCTGGGCGAGCTCGTGGGCGTCCAGGTCAAGTTCCGCCTCGACCCGCGCTCGCACCTCCGCTGGGAGGAGGTCTCGACCGCCCTGGGCTTCCGGCCCGACCTCTTCGCCCGCCGCCTGATCGTCACCAACGCCGCCGACCGGACGGCGAACGCCCGCCGGGCGACCGAGATGACGCCGAACACCGGCTGGGTCCTGCGCGAGGACCTCCTCGCGAGCCCCATCGACTGGACCGGGGCGCTGGCGGCGGGCACCGGGGAGGCGGTGCCGGTCCGGCTCGTCCGCGAGCCCCGGCCCGTACCAGGCGACCGCCGTCGCCGACGTCGTCGCCGCGCTCGCCGACCACGAGCGGGCCCAGCTCGTCATGGCCTGCGGGTCGGGCAAGACCCTCGTCACGCTGCTGGATCGCCGAGGCGCGGGCCGACGAGCGCGTCCTCGTCCTCGTCCCCACCCTCCTGCTCCTCAAGCAGTTCCGCCGCGAGTGGCGCGAGGCCGCGACGCTCCCGTTCGTCGATCTCGCCGTCTGCTCCGATGCCGACACGGTGGAGCCGCGACGAGTGGCGGGTCCGCGCCGACGAGCTGGGCGTCCCGGTCACGACCGACCCGGCTGCCATCGCCGCGTTCCTGCGGGGACCGGGCCGGCGCGTCGTCTTCGCGACCTACGCCTCGTCGGCCCGCATCGCCGAGGCCCAGGCCGACTCGACGGTCCCGGCCTTCGACCTCGTCGTCGCCGACGAGGCCCACCGGATCGCCGGGCATCGTGAACGCCGGCGTCCACCGGGAGCGCGACCTCCGCGTCGTCCTCGACGCGGACCGCATCCGGGCGAGCCGGCGGCTGTTCGCCACCGCGACCCCGCGTGTCTACGGGCCGGCGACACGGCGGCGCTTCGACGATCTCGAGGATGTCGAGGTCGCCTCGATGGACGACGAGGCGCTGTTCGGGCCCGGTCGCCCACCAGCTCTGGTTCCGCGCAGGCGGTCGATCTCGAGCGTTCTCACCGACTACCGAGCTCGTCGCGCGTCCTCGTCACCGACGAGGAGGTGGCCGACCTCGTCCGTGAGCGGGCCGGGGTGATCGTCGATGGCAGGCGCGCTCGACGCCGAGACGCTGGCCACGCTCATCGCCGTCCGTCGCGCCATCGACGACCTCGGGCTCACCCGGGCGATCACGTTCCACCACACCATCGCCCGTGCCCGGGGGTTCGCCCACGGCGCTGGCGCAGCTCGAGCTGGCGACGTCGCCACCGGACGCCGCAGCACATCAGCGGGGCGATGTCGGTCGATGACCGCGAGCGGGTCCTCGCACGTCCTCAAGGAGCCCGGACCGCCCGACCGTCGTGACGAACGCCCGCTGCCTGACCGAGGGCATCGACGTGCCGAGCCTCGACGCCGTCGCCTTCGTCGATCCCGCGCTCGAGCGCCGTGGACATCGTCCAGGCGGTCGGCCGCGTGATGCGCCGGGCACCCGGCAAGGAGCGCGGCTACGTCATCGTGCCGGTGTTCCTTCGCGAGGCCGATCTCGCGGACCCGAGGCTGCCGTCGAGTCGTCGGCCTTCGCGCGGGTGCTGGACGGTGCTGCGGGCCCTCCGCGCCCACGACCCGGAGCTGTCGAGCGATGCCACGCGGATCGCGGCGAGCCTCGGTCGCCGCGACGCCGTCGCTGGCGGCCACATCGCGCGAGCACCTTCGGCTCCTCGGCCGGACCGTTGATCCCCGGCGCTTCGAGCGGGCGCTCGAGCTGCGGTTCGTCGAGGTCTCGGCGGATCCGTTCGAGGTCGGCCTGGCGGCTCTGCGGGCCTTCGTCGCCCGCGAGGGGCACGCCCGTGTCCCGAGCGATCACGTCGAGGGCGACCTCCGCCTCGGCTCGTGGGTCATCAGCCGCCGGACCGAACACCGGCGCGGGCGCCTCGACCCGGCTCGCGTCGCCGAGCTCGAGGCGCTCCCCGGCTGGACCTGGGACCCCTACGGCGATGACTGGGCATCCGGCCATCGCCGCCCTCCGCGCCTTTGTGGCCCGCGAGGGCCACGCCCGGGTGCCGCACCGGCCACGTCGAGGCGGGGCCTCCGCTCGGCAGTGGGTCAGCCAACCGCCGGGCCGAGCATCGGCCGGTCGCCTCGATCCGGCCCGCGCCGCCGAGCTCGAGGCGCTCCCCGGCTGGACGTGGGACCCGTTCGCGGACGACTGGGCCGCCGGCCTCGCCGCCCTCCGTGCCTTCGTCGCCCGCGAGGGGCACGCCGCGTCGCCGCGAAGCACGTCGAGGGCGGTCTCCGGCTCGGGCCGTGGGTGCGCAACCGCCGTGCGACTACCGGCGCTGGCCGTCTCGACCCGGCGCGGGTCGCCGAGCTCGAGGCGCTCCCGGGCTGGACCTGGGACCCCTACGGCGACGACTGGGCCGCCGGCCTCGCCGCCCTCCGCGCCTTCGTCGCCCGCGAGGGGCACGCTCGCGTACCGCAGCGCCACGTCGAGGGCGGTTTCCGGCTCGGGTCCTGGGTGACCAGCCGCCGGGTCGAGCACCGGCGCCGGCCGCCTTGACCCAGCCCGTGTCGCCGAGCTCGAGGCGCTCCCGGGCTGGACCTGGGACCCGTTCGCAGACGACTGGGCCGCCGGCCTCGCTGCCCTCCGTTCATTCGTCGCCCGCGAGGGCCACGCACGAGTGCCGCGAACGTCATGTCGAGGATGGCTTGCGGCTTGGGCCGTGGGTCAACAACCAGCGGCACCGCACGCGCGGCGACTCGACCCGGCTCGCGCCGCCGAGCTCGAGGCGCTCCCGGGCTGGAGTCTGGGACCCGTCGCGGACGACTGGGCCGCCGGCCTCGCTGCGCTCCGGGCCTTCGTCGCCCGCGAGGGCCACGCCCGGGTCCCGCAGTGGCCACGTCGAGGGCGACTTCAGGCTTGGGCCGTGGGTGGCGAAGCGTCGCTCCGAGCATACGGCTGACCGACTCGATCCGGCCGCGCCGCTGAGCTCGAGGCGCTGCCTGGCTGGACCTGGGATCCCCGGGCGGACACTGGGCGTCGGCCTGGCTGCCCTCCATGCCTTCGTCGCACGCGAGGGGCACGCCCGCGTCCCGAGTAACCACGTCGAGGGCGGCTTCCGCCTCGGGTCGTGGGTGGCCAGTCGGCGTCGGAGCGCAAAAGGGTCGTCTCGACCCGGCCCGGGCCGCCGAGCTCGAGGCACTCCCGGGCTGGATTGGGATCAGGTCGCGGACGACTGGAACGCGGGGCTCGCGGCCCTCCGCGCATTCGTCGCCCGTGAGGGCCAGCCCGACGTTCCGGAGGATCACGTCGAGGGCGGGCTCAGGCTCGGTGAATGGGTCAACGGATCAGCCGCGATCGAGAGCCGGCGGGGTGTCTCGATCCGTCCCGAGTCGCCGAACTGGAGGCGATGCCCGGCTGGAGCTGGGACCCGGCGGCGACGGCTGGAGTCGGCGATGGCTGCACTTCGGGCCTTCGTGCCCGGGAGGGTCATGCCCGGGTGCCGCAGAGGCCGTCGAGGGCACGCTCAGGCTCGGGCCATGGGTCAACAGCCGGCGCAGCGATAGCGGGCGGGCCGCCTCGACCCGACTCGTGCCGCCGAGCTCGAGGCGCGTGCCGGGCTGGAGTTGGACCGCCCGCCGGAAACATCTGAGGACCACGCGGAGACGGCATGAGGCGTTTCGCTGCTCCTGAGCCAACGCTCGCGGGCACCTGGCGGGCGATCATCCTGTTCGGTCGGAATACGGCGTCGTACAAGTTCGCCCTGGGCAAGAGCCTTCTCGAACTCGCCGGCCAGGCTCGGAGACCATCGCCCTCGAGCAGCTCGCGGTCCCGTTCGCCCGGAACGTCTGCGGACACCTGGCTACGGCCGACCGCCAGTCGATCTCTCCCCGAAGTCGCTTTCTCGACGCCTGGCCGTTCGTTCAACCAGGGCGAGATCGACCAGGATGCCCTCATCGACCGGACGGTAGAGCTGGGGTTCGTGAACGTGCTCGACGCCTTCCATGTCGTGAACGGTGCCCCGACGCCGATCCGGTTCTTCACCGATGAGCGAGCCTCTCGCGGTCGGCGGCATCCGCCTCACCGACGAGCTGCTGGCGTTGGCTGACGGGGACGCAGGGCGGCAACGTTCCGGTCGAGGTCGAGGCGCGATGGAGGTTGGTCGAGACCGCCTGGGAGCTGAACCTCCCGCGCCATCTCGTCACGGTCTCCTACGAGCCGGCTGCCGAGCTGCTGGTCGTCGAGAGCGGCCGCGTGCGTCGCCGCCCGATCACCTCCGTTCGTCCCGCGCTGAACGGGTATCAGGCCGGCAGGTGCTTCTACTGCGGGGCCGAGTTGGCGCTGACAGGCAAGGAACCCCGTGGCGACGTCGATCACTTCCTGGCCTGGTCGCTGACGCAGTACGGGTTCCACACCAACCTCGACGGCGTCTGGAACCTGGTCCTCGCCTGCAACGACTGCAACCGGGGTCCGGGCGGCAAGGGCAGCCGCCTGCCGGCAGTCCGGTTCCTCGACCGCCTGCACGCCCGGAACGAACATCTGATCGCGAGCCACCATCCCCTCCGCGAGACGCTCATGCTCCAGACTGGCGCCACGGAGCCGAGCCGGGCCCGCTTCCTGCGACGCGCATACGAGGAAGCCAGCCAGCTCCTGGTCCATCGGTGGGAGCCTGGGACACCAGCATGAACGCGACGACACCCCCGCTAACCGACTGGTCGACCCCGACCTTGCCCCCTCTGTGAACGGATCAGGGATGGAGAGGCCACCCATAGCAGCCCCCGTGCCGCTGCGATCCGGGACGCGTTCCCGGTCTCACCGGGGCACACGCTGGTCATCTCCCTCCGCCATGTCGCCGAGCTTCTTCGACCTGGATCCTGACGAGAGAGCGGCCCTCCTCGAGATGGTGGATGTCGTCCGCGACGCGCTCGATGACGAGTTCCACCCCGACGGTTACAACGTGGGGGTCAACGTCGGCGCCGCCGCCGGTCAGACCGTCCCCCATGTCCACGTCCATGTCATCCCCCGCTACACCGGCGATGTCGCTGATCCACGGGGCGGTATTCGTTGGGTGCTTCCGGACCGCGCCGCCTACTGGGAGCAGGACGACGGGCAAGTACGCGAACCTGACCTCGACCGATAAGATCGCTATAGGTTGCAGTCCGCCTCTGAGCGGCGCATCTGACACCCCAAAGGAGGGGCCATGCCTGGGTCTCGGCTCGAGCTCGACGCGCACCGACGCCTGCTCTCCGAGTTGCTGGACGGCACGAAGCAGTACCACGCCCCCGGCTTCCAGCGTCCTTACGTTTGGAAGCAGAAGAACGTGGATGTCCTGTGCGACGACATCGACAGCCTGGCAGAAGACGCCACCCCGGATCCCTCGACGCACTTCCTGGGTGCCATTGTGCTGGTGGATCGGAGCGAGAACTCCACAGGTGGCATCAAGCGATGCCTGATTGTGGATGGGCAGCAGCGGCTTACGACGCTCTACCTCTACTTGCTAGCCCTCGCGGAGCGCCTGGACGGCCTTCAACCCGGTGAGGGCAATACCGTTGTCGGGCAGTACCTGGCTCTTCAGTTCGAGGACCCCAAAGCACCGAAGGTCCTGCCGACCGAAGTTGACTTCAGGCAGTTCACCAGAGTCGTTGCGCTTGCAGGGTTTGACTCCGCTATCAGCGTGCCGGCTGGTGGTGAGGACGACACGGGTGATCTAAGCAAGGCGTTTGAGCGAGTTCGGCGGCGGATCCGAGCTCGACTTGAGGATGCCGCTGACGCTGCAACAGCCGAGATCACCTCGGTGGCCGGTGATGAGGGTGGGGCCTCGCCTGAGGAGGGCCCAACGGCCAAAGAGGTCGGAGATGCGGCGCGGTTGACGACGGCCAGGCGACTTCGAATGGCCGCGCTGACGCAACTCAAGATGGTAGAGATCATGCTGGGGGAGAGTGACGACGCCTTCGAGGTGTTCAAGACGCTCAATACGTTGGGCGTTGACCTCCGGCCCGTGGATCTCGTGCGGAGCGAGGTCTTCTTCAGGGCCGACGAGGCTAAGGCAATCCACCTGTTTAAGAACCGATGGGTGCCGATGGAGGAGGCGCTCAAGCCGGACGAGGACAAGTACTTCTTCCCCTATGCCCTAATCCGCGAGCCAACGTCGAAGAAGGGGGAGCTCTTCGTCCAGCTCCGGAGGATGTGGCTGGGCAAGGACGCCAGCGATGTGATCAGCGACATCTGCACGGACATCCCGCCTTACCTCGTCACTCGTCGAACGAAGAAGGAGTTCGACGACGCTGTCAAGCGCCTGAGTCCGATCCTTGGTCGGAAGTGGGAACTGCCAGTTGGGATGGCGACCATCGTGGCTCGCCTGCGGCGGTACGACCTTCCTGATGTGGCCTTGCCGTTCGTCGTTCGCGTGCTGCGTGAAGCGGAGCTCGGAACGCTCCCCGAAGCCGACGCCATCAAGAGCCTCGAGGCTGTCGAGACCTTCCTCGTCCGTCGCGGAATAAAAGGGGTAGAGCCCACGGGCTTGCATGCGGTCTTCAAGACTCTCTGGTCTGAGACGCATGGAGGTCAGCCATCGGAGTTTCTTGGGGTGATCAGGAAGCGGGCCACCGTGGAGTTTCCGAGTGACGAAGAGTTCGCTAAGGCCGTTCGCGAAGGTCCGCTCTACCGCCGGCGGAGTATCGCCCCTTACGTCCTGTACGAGCTCGAGCTCGCCGAGCGGAAGAAGCCCGGCGACGACGCCGATAGGATCCCGATCTTGACTATCGACCATGTGATGCCGCAGAACCCGGACTCGAGCTGGAAGGGGGTCTCAGACAAGGATCACCGTGTCTTGATTGACACCTGGGCCAACTTGGTTCCCCTGATGCGCGAGGAGAACTCCAAGAAGGGGAATACGGCCTGGAAGGAGATCCGTGACTACTTGAAGGTGGACCCGGACTTCCTGACGACCCGGAGGCTCGCTCACGACCACACAACTTGGACTGCAGCAGCGATCCGGACGCGGGCCGACAAGTTGGCAACGTGGGCCGTGGCCCGGTGGCCATTGCCCTGACGCGGGGCGCAGGGTCGGCAGACGTCCTTCACCAGGGAGGGCAACCCTTCCACAAGCTCCGCCGCGCCCTCCGCGCCGAGATCTCCGACGACGCCTGGGCGTCGCTGAACTCCACCGTTTCTCGTCCCTTCCCGCGTCCCGCTACCGGCCGTGTCGCCGTGACGGTGATCAGCCACTGCGGCGAGAGGGTGATGAACGTGTTCAACGTCCAGACATAGGGGTCGCCGAGCGCCCGAAGTTGACCACCACGCTGACCACCACAGCGGCAACTGTCGGCAACCGTCGGCACTCGTCAGGAGTCAAGGCGACGGCGCTGGCGGGCTGCCGCGAGATCACAGAGACCGTCTTTGGACGGCAGCAGACGCCCAACTGACACCCTGCCCCCGGTTTCGTAAACAGCAGGTCCTCGGTTCAAATCCGAGTGTCGGCTCCAGCGATCTGAACGTGAAACCCGGCCCGTTGGCCGGGTTTCACGCGTCCGGCGAGCACGCCGCGATCACGCCCAGTGCATGGAGGCTTCAGCGCCGGCCATCACAGCTCGCCTCGCAGGATCTTGCCGGTCGGGCTCTTGGGCAGCTCGTCGCGGAACTCGATGAGGCTGGGGACCTTGTAGTCGGCGATCTGCGTGCGGCAGTGCTCCACGATCTCGCCCTCTGTGCACGGCCCATTCCTGACGATCACGCACCGCACCAGGTCGTCCCCGAAGCTCGATGGCGCAGCGAGCACCACCACCTCCGCAACCTGCGGATGAGCAAGGATCGCCTTCTCGACCTCGTTGGGATTGACCTTGAACCCGCCGCGGTTGATGAGGAACTTCTTGCGGCCTGTCAGGGTCAGATACCCCTCCGCGTCCTTCACGCCCAGGTCTCCCGAGAGGTAGAACCCATCGCGGAAGCTGGCAGCGGTGGCCTCGGGATTGCCGTCGTAGGCAGTGATTGCGTGAGGGCTGGCGATGACGACCTCGCCTTCTTCCCCCGGCGGAACCGGTCTCCCGTCCTCGTCCCAGATCTCGATGCGGACTCCGCTCAGCGGCAGCCCGACCAATTCGAGACGTTCGCTGGCAGGATCATGGAGGTTGACACTGATCGTCCCGGTCTCGGTCGAGCCGTAGAGCTGCCTCACGTACGATCCATACTTCTCGGCGAAGAGCCGGTTGTCGTCCGGCAGCAGCGGCGCGCTGGCCGAGAAGGCGACACGAAGGCCAGAGAGGTCGACCTGCCCCCGGGCCGGAGACCTCGCCAGGATCGCGAACATGTAGGGCACCGCGCCGAAGCAGGTGATCCGCTCCCGTGTCATGAGATCGAGCACGGGCCTCCGGGCGAACACGGGCACCGGGTACAGGGCGCCACCGACGAACATCGAGGTCATCATGGTCCGCACGAGACCGTTCACGTGCGAGAAGGGCGCGGCGCCAAGGAAGCGATCGTCCTGGCTCAGGCGGAATGCCGTCGACAGCCGCTCGAGCTCATCAAGAAGCATGCGATTCGTCCGGATGACCCGCTTGGGGGCGCCGGTCGAGCCGGATGTGTACTGGAGCAGGAGTGGGGCCCCCTCGCGCGTGTTCGTGTCGGCAGAGCCCCACGCCGCGATGGCGTCAACCCTTCCCGCAGGCGGCCCGACCACCCTGCAGCTCCCGTCCGCCACGACCTCAACCAGCGACGGCGGGTCCTCCAGCGTGGCCAGCACCTCCGCCACGACTGGGACCAGTCCCGAGGCGGCGATGATGGCCGACGCCCTGGTATCCCGCAGGTAGTAGACGAGCTCCTGCTGCTGGTAGCGCACATTGAAGGGCGAGATCACGCCACCGGCTCGCGCGATCCCGACGAACGCGGACACGAAGGCCCCGGAGTTCGGCGCCATGAGTGCCACCGCATGTCCTGCACGGATGCCCAGGTCGCGCAGGGCATCGGAGACGGTCACGGACCGTGCGTACACGTCCGCGTAGCGCCAGTCCAGGCCGTCCTCTCGGATGGCCAAGCGGTCGGCGCGTCCGGGGGCGAGCTTGTCGAAGCGGTCAGAGAACGACGCGTATCCCTGCCTCATGACGATTGGATCCGCTCTTCCAGGAACGTGGCGAAGGCCCCAACAGTCCTGAAGTACTCCGGCTTCAGTTGGCTCTCATCTATCGTAATGTCGAACTGGTCCTCCGCTGCGACCACCAGCTGCAGCACCTCCATCGAATCTATGCCGATTCCCCTGCCCAGGAGACCGGTGGTCTCCTGCAGTGGCTCCGTCGAGGTCGTGAGCTGCAATTCGTACAGCATGGCGGCTACCCATGCGACGATCGCGCGCCTGGTCTCAGTCATCGCGCCACATCCACCCCTGCGGCGTTCCGTTCCTACGTGCCGATCCGCGCGTCAGCGCGGTCTCTGGGGCGGCCGGCGCGGGGCTCCTGTCCGTCACCACCAGTTGGCGTACTGCTCTGGATGCCTGGTCACGTAGTGCTCGATCCTGTCGATGTAGCGGCGCGCCATCGCGTCGACCGCTTCATGACGGCTGCTCGATGGCGGCACAGTCAGTGCGGGCTCGATGATGACCTCGAAGCGATCGTGGGTCCGCTTGATGGCGAACGCGGGAAGGAGTGCCGCTCCCGAGGCGAGTGACAGGCTGGGCGCACCCGTCGCCAATCGCATCGTGCCACCCAGGAACGGTCCCGTCACCTGCCGGGCACCCCACGTGGTCTCGGCCGTGATCGACACGAGGGCGTTGGCCCGAAGCCGGTCGTAGAGCTCTCGGGTGCGCCGCAGTTCGGATCCATCGGTCATGACCAGGCGCTCCGCCAGGTAGCGCTCCTCAGGGATGGTCCTGACCGCGTTCAACCGGCGCCCCATTCGCGATTGGGAAACCCCGTGATCCGTGTGACTGAGGTGGGTGAGGGAGTATCCGGCCGCACTCAGGCCCTTCTTCGCCACCAGGAAGGCGTACATCATCGGGGCAACCCAGACGATGCAGCCCGTGCCGCTCTCGAGGGCGCGGTCGATGTGTTCGCCTCCGGTCAGCTCGATGCGCGGGTTCCATCCGCCGGGCCGGAACTCCCGCAGGTACTGGAGGTGCCGCTCCATGCGCCCAGCCCTCGAGTGCACCACGGTCACGTCGGGTGCGGGCAGGCCGTCGCGGTCGCCGTATCTCTGCCGCACCCTCTCGATCCGGAACGCGGTGCTTCGTGGAGTCAGGCGCGTCATCGCGCTACTGACAAGGACGCAGACGGGCGTCCAGAAGCGTTGAGGGGCCAGCCACGAAAGCGGGAGGAGGGTCACGAGCCACGCGACGATCGCGGGGTCCTGCCAGTCGAGCAGTGGGCGATCGCGCTGGATCGGGGCGTCGCTCCACCCTGCGCCTGTCATCAGCGCCGACCCATTGACCACGGAGGTCCGACCTCGGAGCGATGCCCGAGGTGCCAGCCTGGGACCTCGTTGCACTCCCCGACGGTGGCATGTGGCATCAGACGTCTCGCCGCCCAGCCGGCAGAGAACTGGTCGCAGGCGCCGGGGAAGCGCGTCATGTCGCCGGCGACAACGTGATCCCGGAGCCGGCGCCCATAGACTGGGTGCTCAAGCTGCTCTCCCCGCTGCGTCGCTCAGCTCGGCGCGCCGGCCGAGCCGAGCGCGCGACGATTGCCAACAGGGCTCCATCATATGCGCGGCCGCGTCCGGTCGAGCGGGTGACTGGATGGGCCGCGGTGACCGACGTCAACGACGAGGCAGCGGTCGATCAGGCCCGGGCACTCCGTGCCGCCGTGGCTCGACAACCCGCTTGGCGCGGCATTCGTCCCTCCAGCGCCGGCGGAGGGCCGCCGCTTCTCGACGACCTCACAGCAGTCCTCGCACGCGAGGACCTCCCGCCGGTGGCACAGGCGGCGATCGCGCACGCTCAGGTCGAGACGATCCACCCGTTCATCGACGGCAACGGCCGGGTCGGCCGCTGCCTGATCCACGTGGTCCTGCGCCGGAGCCGAGCCCCGGCCGGTCCGGCCGTGGCCGTTGGGATCAGCCCGCCTCGGCCGCGTACGCCGCCACGACCTCGCTCAGGCGCCTGCTCCTGATCGGCTCGACGACGAGCTCGATGTCGGTCAGGGCGAAGTCACCTCCCTTGAACAGGAGCGGCTCCCCGAGGTCGCGCGCGAGGGCGTAGGCGAAGCAGTCGCCCATGTTGAGGCTGGCCGGGTGCCCCGAGCCGCGCCCGAACTGCTGATACGCCACCCTGGCAATCCGCGCCTGCTCGACGGTCAACGGCACGACCTCGATGTGCAGGAGGCGCAGCTTCGCGTCCAGGGCTCCCGAGAGGGCCGGGTCTCGACGACCGTCGATGACTGCTCCCAGCTCGACGTAGCTCGCGGACGAGAGCCGCCGGGCCAGAGCTGTGGACATCAGGCGCGTCAGCACGAGCGCATCCGCCTCGCGCAGCAGCAGCGCCACCAGGATCGACGTGTCGACGATCATCGGGGCAGGCCTCGTTCGTCGTAGAGGAGCGCGTCGAAGTCCTGGCTCAGGTACTCCCTGCCGAGGCGATCGCCGAGCTCGCCCCACGCCGCAAGGGCCTCGTCCACGTCGAAGGCGGGCTCGGGCGTGCGCATCTGCGCCAGGCGTGCCGTGACCGCGTCCGTGATCGCCGCCGTCATGGACACGTGCAGCTTGTCCGCCAGCTCCCTGACGAGCCTGACCGTCTCCTCCGCCGATGTCGGGTGGCTCGACGCCGTGACTGGCGCTCCCCGGCAGGACGTGGATCAGGTGTCGCCGGACGGGGCCTCGTGCGCCTCGGCGTCGTCGAGGCCGTCCAGCCGGCGCCGGATGTCAGCGAGGTTCGACATCCGCTGCAGCACGGCGGGCACCTGGTCGAAGCCGCCGATGTAGGCCCACACGTAGGCGATGGTCGCGAAGATCGCCCCGACCTCCTCCGAGGTGCCTGTCGCTCGCACGAGCGCGAACACGGCGAGACCAAGCGCGATGACGTCGACGACGCCCCAGCTGATGCCCTCGGCGTCGGACAGTCGGTTCCAGTGGCCCGCGATCACCCCGAAATGGTGGCGCACGTCCGCGACGGACCCCTCGTCGATGAGCGACACCTCGCGTTCCGACTGGTCGTTGAGAACGCGATAGATCCTGCCCGATCGTCGCATCAGGCGACGGTTGATCAGGGCCACCGGGATGGCGACGACGGCCGCGACGAGGCCGAGCAGCGGGTCGTAGAAGAGCAGCATGACCAGCGAGCCGACGACCGCGAACGCCGCGGTGATGGCGGTGTTGACACCACTCCTCAGGAAGTCGACGTACTCGTCGGCCAGGAGCGTCCGCGCAACCACCGCTGTCGTCGCGACGCCCTCGGCACGCTGGTCCTCGACGAGATCCGTCGCGAACGCGGCGGACAGGCGATTGAACAGGCGGGTGTCGTACCACTGCCGGGCGACACCGAGGCACGTGTGGGCCAGCGAGAGCAGGACGAACAGGATCACCCCACCCCACGAACCGTCGAGCAGCCCGTCGACCGCGAGGCCGATGGCGAAGGGGTACAGCAGCTCGAACGTGCTCTCGACCACCGCCGCCCCGTAGGACACCGCGAGCGCGCGCCGGTGCGGCCGCACGTGGGCCGTCACGAACCCCACGACGCGATCCTCCCTTCAGACCCTGGACGAGAGTGGCTCCTTCGGCGGATTCACGGCGCGTGCGGCGGGTCGCCTCCGCCATGATGCACGTTGCCACGACGGCCCGAGACGGCGTTCGCCGCCTTGGCATTGGGCTCGCGGCCTGCGGCCCGACGTCTGCGCCAGCGGCTCGATACCCTGGCGCCGCTCCATCTGCGATATTGACCGCTCGCACGCGAGGAGCAGGAGATGGCACGCCGCTTTCCGATCCGGCGGGACACGCTGCGCGCCGATGGCGTCGCCGGTCTCGTGCTCGGCGTGCAGAGCGTCCCTGACGGCCTTGCCACTGGGCTGCTCGCGGGGGTCAACCCGCTCGCGGGCCTCTATGCCTACATGGTCGGCACGTTCACCGGCGCCCTGATCACCAGCTCCTCGTTCATGGCCATCCAGGGGACCGGCGCGATGGCCATGATCATGGCCGACATCCCGACGCTGCACCAGTCCGCAGACGCCGATCGGGCGCTGGTCACGCTCTCGATCCTCACCGGCGTCATCATGCTGGCGGCCGGGCTCCTGAAGCTCGGGTGGCTCCTGCGGTTCGTCTCCAACGCGGTGATGGTGGGGTTCATCAACGCCGTCGGCGTCAACATCGTCCTGGGCCAGCTGGCGAACTTCACGGGCTACGACGCCGAGGGCCCGAACCGCGTCGTGCGGGCCTTCAACACGCTGGTCAACCCGGCCCAGCTCGACCTGCAGACCCTCGTGATCGGGATCGCCACGATCGGCCTGATCGTCCTGTTCGAGCGGACCAGGCTTGGTGCCCTGGGCCTCGTGGTGGCGGTGGTGATCACGTCGGCCGGAGTCGTGGTTCTCGGCTGGCAGGTGGCCACCCTAAACGACCTCGGTGTCGTCGCCAGCTCGCTGCCGCGGCCGGAGGCACCGCTGCTCAGCCTCGTGCCGGTGCTACTCCTGCCCGCGGCGTCGCTGGCCTTCGTCGGCCTGGTCCAGGGCGCGAGCATCTCCGCCAACTTCCCCAACGAGGATGGGAGCTATGGCGACGTATCGCGCGACTTCGTCGGGCAGGGCGCGGCCAACGTCGCGGCCGGGATCCTCCAGGGGATGCCCGTCGGCGGGTCGGTCTCGGCTTCGGCGCTCAACAAGGCCGCGGGCGCGCGCACGCGCCAGTCGTTGCTGATCGCGGGCCTCGTGATGGCGATCGTGGTGGTCGTGTTCGGGGAAGTGGTCGGCTACGTCGCCATGCCCGCCCTCGCCGGCCTGCTCATGCTCATCGGCTTCCGCACCATCAAGCCGGATGACCTCAAGTCAGTCTGGAGGACCGGCAACGTCCAGAAGGTCGTCCTGGTCATGACATTCATCCTGACGATGCTCGTCCCGCTGCAGTACGCGGTGATGGCCGGCGTGGGCGTGTCCGTGATCCTCTACGTCGTGCGCCAGTCAAACAAGGTCACGGTCCGGCGCTGGGAGCTCGACGCCGAAGGGCACGTGATCGAGACCGATCCGCCGGCAACGCTCGGGCCCGCCGAGGTGGTCGTCCTCCAGCCCTACGGGAGCCTGTTCTTCGCCGCTGCTCCGGTGTTCGAGACCCTCCTGCCGGCCGTGACCGAGGCCTCGCGCGACAGCGTCGTGATCCTCCGCCTGCGCGGCCGGACCGACCTCGGGACGACGTTCATGGACGTGCTCCTCCGCTATGCGCAGAACCTTGGGGCGGTGGGCAGCAAGCTCGTCGTCGTGTCCACGAACGAACGGATCGACGAGCAGCTGGGCGTGACGGGCATCACCGCGGTGATCGGCGCCGACAACGTCTACGCCGGCGACCACCGGGTGGGCGCCGCCATCAGGCGGGCCTACGACGACGCGCTGGCCTGGGTCGCGGCCAGACGGGATCCCGGCGGCACCGGCCAGGATTGACCTGGCGCGAGCCGCCGCTGGCGCCGGCGGCAGGTCAAGCGAAGAGCGGCGGCTCGACTCGCCACGGCAGGCAAACTTACATCGGATCGGACGGGACTGTTATCATATCCACATGATCAGGACGCAGATCTCGCTCACCGATGACCAGATGCGGCGCCTCCGCCGGGAGGCGCGACGACGGCATGTGTCCCTTGCGGCGGTCATCCGCGATGCGGTCGACCGGGTCGTGCCCGACGAGGATGTCCGGCGGCGCGACCGCATCGACACGCTCCTGGCCGCGGCCGGCTCGGCCGCGTCCGGAACGGGCTCGGTTGCGCGGGATCACGACGCTGAGCTGGCGGGCGACCGCTGGTGACCATCTTCGTCGACTCGAGCGGGATCCTCGCCCTCGTGGACCGCGACGATCCGGCTCATGCGGGCGTCGTCGAGGCGTTCACGCTGGGTCGATCCGAGGTCCTCGCGACGCACGCCTACGTCATCGTCGAGACCCTGGCGGTGGCCCGCCGACGCTACGGCCCCACAGTCACGGCCGATCTCATCGACCGCGTCATCCCGGCTTTGGACGTGGCGGCGGTCGACGCCGACCTGCATGCCGCGGCGGTTGCGGCCTTCGGTGGCACGGTCGAATCGGCGGTCTCGCTCGTGGACCGGACGAGCTTCGCCTTCATGCGCCGGGAGGGGATCGAGCGTGCGATCGCCCTCGACGCGGACTTCCGAACCGCAGGCTTCGAGACGCTCCCCTGACGGATCGGCCGGGGGGCCGCCCGGGTACACCGAGTTGACACCCAGGCATATACGTAATATCTTACGTATATGCCGACCGACGACGAGCTCCTCGCGGCCCGAGCGGAGATCTTCGGATCGATCTTCGTCGTCGTCCAGCACCTGGCGCGGCGCGCCGACGCGGAGCTGGCGGTCCTGGATCTCACGACGCGCCAATGGCTGCTCCTCGCCGTCCTGACGAAGTGGTTCCCGGGCCACAGGCCATCGCTGAGCGAGGCGGCCGAGAGGTACGGGAGCTCGCGGCAGAACGTCAAGCAGATCGCGCTCGGCCTGGAGGCGCGCGGCTTCGTCCGCCTCGTCCCCGATCGCGACGATGGCCGGACCACCCGGATCGAGCTCACCGAGCGGGTCGGCGTCTTCGACGAGCCCGAGATGGTCGGGCAGGCCTCGGCGATGCTGGCAGACGCCTGCGCCGGCCTTTCGGCCGAAGAGACCCTGACCTTGCGCGACCTCGTCCGGCAATGGCTCGCCGGCGTCGCGAATCCCGAAACGTGAAAGGAAGATCAACCATGCTCCGGATCGCCGCGGGGGCCGTCGTCGTCGCCCACGGGCTCATTCACCTCATCGGCTTCGTGGTCCCGTGGGGGATCTCCTCGGTCGAAGGCTTCGCCTACCGGACGACGGCCCTTGGCGGAGCGATCGCCCTCGGCGACACGGGGGCCCGGGCGGTCGGGATCGTCTGGCTGGCGTGCGCCGTCGGCTTCGTCGTGGCGGGCCTCGGGATCTGGCGGCGCGCCTCCTGGGCGGCGCCGCTCACGGCGGCCCTCGCGGGCGTCTCGGTCGCCGTGGGCGTCCTCGGCCTTCCCGAGACGTCCGCCGGGATCGTGGTCAACGCCGCCATCTTCGGCGCCGTGGCGTGGGTGTCGTTCGCCCGCCCGCGTGTCCGCGAGGCGGCCCGATGACCGCGCCCGTCCTGACGGCCCGGGGGCCGGCGGAGCATGCCGCGGGCCGCTCGCTCCAGGGGCGGTACGACCGGGTCGTCGCGGCCGAGTTCGCGGCCCAGCCGCTGCGGCCGGGGGCGCCGCCGCTCACCCAGGAGGACCTCGCCGGGCTGCCGGCGCCGGTCCGGCGGTACGTCGAGCGCTCCGGCGCGCTCGGGAGGCCGCGCCCGCAGAACATGCGGGTCGTGCTCGACGCGGACATGTACCGCGGGCCGGGCCAGGCGCCGATGCGTGCGACCTCGATCCAGTACACGTTCTTCGACCGACCCGCCCGCCTCTTCCTCATGAAGGCGCGGATGTTCGGTCTGCCGGTCCGGGCCCTGCACGTCTACCGCAGGAGCAGGCCACATTCACCGTCCGGGTGGCGTCGCTCGTGAACATGGTCGACCTGCGCGGCGACGAGATCAGCGCCGCCGAGACGGTCACCGTGCTCAACGACCTCTGTCTCATGGCGCCCGGCGCGCTGGTGGACCCTCGCCTGGCGTGGACGCCCGTCGACGACCGGACGGCGGCCGTGGCGTTCACGAATGGCCCGCACCGGGTCGGCGCAACCCTCGTCTTCAACGACCGCGACGAGCTCGTGGACTTCTGGTCCGACGACCGACCGGAGAGCAGCAGCGGGCGGTTCGTCCCGTTGCGCTGGTCGACCCCGGTGGACGAGTACCGCGACGTCGGCGGCCACCACCTGCTTCATCACGGCAGCGCGGTCTACGCCCGTCCCGACGGCCCGTTCGCGTACGGGACCTTCACGCTCCGATCGATCGAGTACGACGTGGCGGGGCCCAGGCCGGAGTGACGTCGAGCGAGTGCAGGGGTATCCTTACATCTGCGACGTTGTAAGGAGTCAGGCATGGAGGTCTCGGCGCGGCTCAGCTCCAAGGGCCAGATCACGGTCCCGCGAGCGGTTCGCGAGGCGCTGTCGCTCGAAGAGGGGGATCGACTCGTATTTCGGGTTGAAGGTGATCACGCCGTGCTCGCTCGAACCCCGGATCTCCTCGCCATGGCGGGGTCGGTGAGCGTGCCCGCGGCAAAGCGGGGCGCGCCGTGGGCGGAGGTCCTCCGGCAGACCCGGCGGGCCCGGGCCGCCGATCGGCGGTGACTGCATTCGTCGATACCAACGTCCTGGTTCGGCACCTGACCGGCGATCCACCCGACCTGGCGGCGCGGGCGACCCGCTACCTCGGGGCCGCCGACGAGCTGCTGCTCCCGGATCTCATCCTCGCCGAGGTGGCCTACGTCCTCGAGTCCTTCTACGAAGCCCCTCGGGCACAGGTGGCGACGACGCTGCGCGCCGTGCTGGCCTATCCGGCAATCCGCGTTGTGGATGCCGACCTGCTCCAGCGGGCCGTCGAGGTCTACGAGATCGACCGGCTCGACTTCGCCGACGCGTACCTTGTCGCCAGCGCGGAACGGACCGGGATCGGGGTCATCGCCTCGTTCGATCGCAGCATCGATCGCGTGGCAACGGTCCGCCGCGAGGAGCCGGGCTGAGCAGATCGGTGGCCGTCGAACGGCCGCGCTTCGTGGTATCACCCGCCGCCGGTGGCGAGCTGCCGGAGCCCCAGGAGTGTCCTGCGAGGCCGCTGCGAACCGTCGGAGGTCAGCCGGCGAGGGCGGTGTCCACGCGGATGACGGGTGGGTTCTCGAAGTGCTTCTTGACCGCACACTGCTCCGCCGCGCGCACGACCGCATCGGCGTACTTGTCCGGGAATCCCGCGGGCAGCTCGATCGTGACCTGCACATCGGTCACCAGGTGGGTCGTCGGATCGACCTGCATCCGCTGGACGAGGCGAATCCCATCGGTCGAGATGCCGCGCTGCCGGCAGAACCCCAGCACGTAGATGCCCGCGCACGTTCCGATCGTCGATAGGAAGGTGGCGAGGGGCGTCGGCGCCGAGCTCTGGCCGCCGCCCGACGGCGGCTGGTCGGTGGGAACGACGAAGCTCCCGAAGTGCGCGTCGACGCGCGCGCCTCCCGGGAAGTCGATGGTCATTTCCATTGTGCGGAACCTCCGGTCGGGGGCGGATGAGATGCAGCGGAGAATGGCGAGAGCATACCCGTTCCTTGCATAGTTGCGCAAGTCTGCAATATAATGGCCGCGGGGCCGGCGGGCCATCCGGATGCGCTCATCGCCGGTGACATCGCTCGATGGAGTCCGCCCGGCACCATCAGGGAGGTACGCGTGTTCTCGTTCCTGAAGCGCCTCGGCGGGCCGCAGATCGACGTCGCGGAGCTCGACGCGCTCCTGGCTCAGGGTGCCATCCACGTCCTCGACGTCCGCGAGGAATCCGAGTTCCGCGGTGGCCATCTTCCCGGGGCGATCCACGTCCCGGTGAAGCGGCTGCCCGACCGCGTCGGCAGGCTCAAGCGCGACAAGCCGTACGCGGTGATCTGCGCGTCGGGCAGCCGGAGCCGAGGCGCCACCAACTACCTGCTCGACCAGGGCTTCGAGGGGACGGTGTCGGTGCGCGGCGGGACGGGCGCGTGGGCGCGCAGCGGTCGTCCCCTCGTGCGCTGAGCGTCGGTCGCAAGGTCCTTGGGTCCGGGCCAGGCCCGGGAACGCCCACGGGATCAAGTAGCATCCCTTCCCACGATGGCAGAGACGCGCTCCCCGCAAAGGGTCTCAGCAGGGGTCCGTCCGTGAGCTGGACCGTCGACCAGCTGCTGCAGGAGCCGGGGCTCAGTCTGCGGACCGTCGTTCACGCCCACGGGGCTCGGGCCATCTCGTGGGTTCATCCGACCGAGCTCCCCGATCCGTCACCGTATCTCCGGGGTGGCGAGGTCGTCCTCACGACCGGGATGTGGCTCGAAGCCGGCACACCAGTGGGTGCCTTCGTCGCTGCGTTGGCGAGGAGCGGGGTGGTGGCCGTCGGCTTCGGGCTGAGCGTGGGCCATCCTGCGATGCCTCAGGGGCTCGAAGAGACCTGTCGCGAGAACGCCCTGACGCTCTTCGAGGTTCCGCTGGACGTGTCGTTCCAGACGGTCGTGCGCGCGTTCGTCCTGCAGAACGCCCGCGAGGGCGTCGTTCCACTTCGGGCCGCAGTCCGGCACAACCAGGCGTTCGTGACCGCACTCGGCGAAGGGAAGGGGATCCGGGGCGTGCTGGAGATCATCCGCAGGGACCTCGGCGCCGACGCCCATCTGTGGGACAGGCGTGCGCAACTGATCGCCGGGACCACTACGGCTGATCCGAGTTTCGTGGATCGAGCCTGGGAATCCGTGAGGCGGCGGAACCGCCGCTTGGATCTCGGGGGGAGTGCCGTCGTGCCGATCGGGCCTCGGGGCGCTCGTGAGGCGGTCCTCCTCATCGAGCGCCCGCTCGAGAGGATGTCGGCTGCCGATGTCGCCGAGGTCGAGCAGGCAGTGAGCTTCATTGGCCTCGAGCTCGGGAGACGCCAGGCAATACAGGAGACCGTCCGCCGCTTCACCGCCGACATCGTCGAGGGCCTCTTCGCGGCGGACGTCGACGCGGCCGCCGTCTACCGGCACCTGACCATGCTGGGGTTCGAGCCCGACGCGCCTGTGTTCCTCGTCGTCAGCCGCGTCGATGACTGTCTGGAGCCGCTCGATTGCCTCGATGCGGCCTTCAGCTCCCTCGGGGTTCGATCGGGCAGCACCTCGGCTTCGGGTCGCCTGGTGAGCTTTGCCCAGGTGAGGGCACAGGACTTCGATGCCGAGTCCATGGGCCGGGCCGCCTGGGAGTCGCTCGGCCCCGGAGCCTGCGTCGGCGTGGGGAGCCTGGCGCTCGAGCCGGCAGGTCTCCGGCGGAGCCTGCTCGAGGCCGACTACGCGTGCCGCCTGGCGATGCGGCGCGGCGGTGGCGAGCCACACCATGCTTCGTACACTGCGGTGGGATCTCACCTCCTCCTGCTGGCACTGCTGGATGAGGATGTGCTGGCCGTCTACCGGCGAGCGGTGCTCCAGCCGCTGCTCGACCACGACTCCCACAGCCCGGTCAACCTCATCGAGACGCTGCGGGTCTTCCTGGCCTCCGGTCAGCACCTGGCGTCCGCCGCCTCCCAGCTCGGGGTCCACGTCAACACGCTCCGCCACCGGCTTCAGCTCGTCGAGCAGCTCACAGGCCGCGACCTCAGATCGATGGCCGACCTGACGGACCTCTACCTCGCGATCGCGCTGGACTGACCCGAGCGCGTCCCGTTGTAGAAACCTCCAACGCTCGTGCGCCGAAGGCACTCCCCTGACAATTGACCCGTGCGGCGGGGAGTGGCGAGACTTGGAGCGCAGCGAGCAGCAGCTGCCCGGACTGCCGCGACCCTCACCACGACCATGTCAAGAAACGGGAGGGAGCAGTGACCCTAGACTTCCTAACCATCGAGGACATTCTCGCAGCGTTGGCCACGCTGGCGGATGCCATCGGCGAGGGCTTCGTGGCCCTGAGCCTCGGCTTCGCATCGGCTCCCACCGGCATCGGGTTCCTCGTCGGGGCCGGTGCGCTCCTGGTGTTCCGCTCGGTCGTCCCGGTCTCGTTCGAGGTCGAGTCGCTGACCGTGGTGTCGCGGTTGTGCGAACGCGACTGGAAGCGCATGGCGCAGAGCGTCCTGGTCGCGGGAGTCGTCGGGGCGGCGTTGGGCATCCTCGGCGTCTTCGGGATGATCGTCGACTTCATCGACGGCCCGATCCTGTCGGGGATGATGACCGGCGTCGGGCTGATCCTCAGCTTCGTCGCCTACGAGACCTTCAAAGAGAACAGGATCATCGGCGGCGTCTCGATCGTTGTCGCGCTGGGCACGTTCTTCCTGCTCATCAACGATCCGAACAACCTCATCTACGCCCTGTTCGCGAGCGTCGCGGCGGCGATCGTCGTGTCGCGGTTCGTCGAGTTCAAGCCCATCGTCGATCCTAATGCCCCGCGGGAGAAGATCGGGCTGATCCCGCTTGATCGGTTCGCCTTCCTCAAGGACATCCGCGTGATCCGGGCGGCCCTCGCCCTCCTCGCCCTGCGAATCGGCACCAGCATCGCCTATTCAGGGATCGACGGGCAGCTGTCCGGGACCGAGCCGAACGTGGACCACACGAACATCATCGCCGGACTCGCGGGCGCCGCATCCGCCGCGTTCGGCGGGGCTCCCGTGGAGCCCATCATCTCGGGCACGGCCGCTGCGCCGAACCCCGTGACGTCGGGGTTCATCATGATGGTCATCATGGGCGTCCTGCTTCTCCTCGGCCTGCTGCCGAAGCTGGCGAGGTGGGTGCCCACCGCGTCGATTGCCGGCTTCCTCTTCCTGTTGGGCGCGGTGCTCGCCATCCCCGGCAACATCGGCGGGGTGATCACCGAGACAGACACCTTCAGCGGCCCGGTGACGGTTGCGGTGACCGCGGTCACGTTCGACCCGTTCCTGGGCATGGTCTGCGGAATCCTCGTCCGCTTCGTCACCGGCCTCGTGATGTAGCCAGCTTTCCCGGTCACGGCAAATCCGGCGCACCGGTTCAACACCGCGCCAGGCACGGAGGTTACAGATGATCATCGGCAACGCCGCGCTCCTCGTTATCGACATGCAGTACGACTTCCTGGCCGAGGGCGCACCCGTCTACTGCGTCGGCGGAATGGAGATGGTTCCCCGCGTCAGGAAGCTGATCGACGCCTGCAAGGCGGCCGGGATCCCGGCCATCTTCACGCAGGAGGTTCATCGGGCCACGCGCATCGACATGGGACGTGAGCTCGATGGCAACGAGCCAGACCACTGCCTTATCGGCTCGCGAGGGGTCCAGATCCACGACGACCTGCAGCCGGGCCCGGACGATCTGCGGGTGCCAAAGCCCAGGTACGACGCTTTCCTTGGCACGGACCTGCCGTACGTCCTCAATGGTCTCAAGGTGTTCCCCCACGACACCCTGATCATCTGCGGCGTGGCGTCCAACGTCTGCGTCCACTACACCAGCGCCGGGGCCCACCAGCGCGACTACCGGGTCAAGGTCGTGGAGGACTGCTGCGCAGGCAGCAGCGTCGAGGAGCACGAGGCGGCCATCACGCAGATCAACTACCTGCAGAACGGCGCCCGGGTGAAGCTCGCCGAGTTCCTGGAGGACATCGCCGAGTACGGGGCGCGCAAGGTGCCCGGCTGACCCGCGCCCGTGGGCGTAAGCCACGCCCACGGGGAGCAGGGACTCGGGAAGCCGCGGAGACCCTGCAGGACATTGATCCCGTTGAGAGACCAGTCAAGTCCCGTCTGGTTCTCGTCGGCTAGCTCAGAGAGGAGGAGGGCATCCATGACAACCAGGGCGACGGGCGGGCCAGCCGCCGGAGCCGAGTCGCTGCCCCCCTCGTCGCCGCCGTACGTGATGAAGATCAACGACCACGTCGTCGGCTTCTACGTCGGCCGGGGGCTGACCGGCCCGTCGGGCCTGGAGGATCTCTACCCGGAGAACTGGGTCAACTACGGGTCCTGGGACCTCGGCGGGATCAACTACGCCGTATACAGGGGCGACGAGGCGATCCTGTACGACGCCGGGACGCTGCCGTCGCTGGGCCAGTGGGAGCGCGACTACCTGACGAACGAGCTGGGGATCAAGCGCTTCACCGTCGTGCTCTCTCACTGGCTCCTCCCCCGCATCGCCGGCCTCGCTGCGTTCGCCGACTGCCCGATCTACGCCAACGCCGCCACCAACGCCTACCTGCGCAGCAACCGGAAGGTGATGGAGGCGGGGACACTCTGGGGACCGCCCGGCGTCCCGGTTGTGATGCCAACGAAGGTGATCGGCCTCGAGAGGCCACTCACGCTCTCGGTCGGTGACATGACGGTCCAGTTCCGCCACTACCACATCCACACCCGCGACAGCTGGGCGATGGTCATCCCGGCCGACCGGGCCCTCTATCCCGGTGACATGCTCGAGGACACGATCACGTACATGGTCGATCCGGGCCGGGTCCCGACGCACATCAAGGAGCTTGGGCGGATGCGCCGGCTCCGCGTCGACCGGATCTACCCGAACCACGGCGACCCGGACGTGATCATCGCCGGCGGCTACACGACGTCGCTCATCGACGCCGTGAGCGAGTACGACCGGAGCATGCTCCGGCATGTCCACGACGCCCAATACCTGGAGATGAGCATCGAGGAGGCGATCCCGAACGCGCTCGCGACCGGCGCCGTCTCTGTCTGGGGGTCGTACCGTGCGGCTCACCGGCACAACCTCGAGCTGATGCTCGGCCACTGGCAGCACGAGCTGCCGGGTGGTCCTGCCTGAGCCCGCTCCACGGCACAGCCTGAACTGCTCAAGGAGCCCGCGCCGGCCGCCATGGCCTGCGTCAGGGCTGGCTCGTCGGTGCCGACGAGGCGCGTCTCGGCAGGTCGCGCTCCATCGCGCCCGTCATCCGGATGAGCGTGGCGGCCAGCGCGATGAACGCGACACCGGCCAGCCAGCCCCCGAGGACGTCGGTCGGGTAGTGGACACCGAGGGCGATCCGCGAGAGCCCCACGAGGAACGGCAGCGTCACACCGGAGATCACGGCGGCGCGGCGGATCGCGAGCGGGAGCCGGCTCCGCCAGGCGACGACGGCCAGGAGCCCATACGTCGCTGTGCTGTTCAGCGTGTGACCCGAGGGGAAGCTGTAGCCGGACGCCGATACGAGCGGCTCACCCGGAGGTCGCGGCCGGGCCACGAAGTCCTTGACGAGGTCGGTGAAGAGCGTCGCCGCGATGAGCACGACGCCGACGATCAGCGCCAGGCGGACGCGACGGGAGAGCCCGGCGGCAAGGACGAACGCTGCTCCGATCGGCACGAGGATCGCCCCGCCGAGGAATGTGCAGGCTTCCCAGAACCAGGTCGGGATGGGAAGCGCCTGCAGGGTGGCCGCGAACGGCTCATCGAACGCGAGGCCGCCGCGATGGACGACCAGCGTCGCGAGGACGACGAAGGCGAGCGCGCAGGCGAGGCCCACCCAGGGCCACACGTCGCGACGGGCCGAGCGCACGTCCATGGCGGCGCAGCATATGGGACGCGACGCCGGGGCGAGCGGGCTGACTCAGGGTGAGGCACACGAACGCGACGCGCCCGGGTCGCCCCTGCCGGCCTACTGGACGGTGATCGTCCCCGTCATGGAGGAGTGGATTCCGCAGTGGTAGGCGAAGGTGCCGGCCGTCGCGAAGGTCTGGCTGAACGTCCCGCCCTTCCCGAGCGTGCCGCTCTTGAACGAGCCGTCGTCGGCCGTGACGGTGTGACTGGCGCTGTCGTTGTTGGTCCAGGTGACCGTCGTCCCGACGGAGACCGTCAGCGTGGCCGGCTGGAACGTGAAGCTGGCGATCGACACGGCGCTGCCCGCGGCGGCCGGGGGAACGCCTGAGGGAGCGGTTGACGCCGCCGGCGGCGGGGCGCTCGACTGGGGCGCGGTGGGCGCCGGCGAGGAGCTGCTCGAGCAGGCGGCAAGCGCAAGCATGGCGGGCAGGATCAGGGTTGCGAGTCGAGCGTGACGCATGGCTATCCCCCAGGTGGCAGGCGGCGAGCCGCCGAACGAGCGCGACGAGTGACGATCTGTGGGCGCGGAGTCTAGTCCCCCTGCGCCGGCAACACCCGGCCGCCTCTTGCGCGGCGGGACGTGCAGCGAGCGATCTGCAGGGGGGCTTGACAGCGCCAGGCGATCACGGATAATGTGAGTGAGCGCTCACTTGCGCCCGATACCCATGAGGCGTCACATGTCCGTCGTCACCACCACGAACCTGAGCCGTCGGTTCGGGCCGATCACGGCCCTCGACCGGCTCACGGTCGAGCTTCCCGCCGCCGGCGTCATCGGCCTGGTTGGACCGAACGGGTCGGGGAAGTCCACCCTGATCCGCATCCTGCTGGGCCTGATCCGGCCCACGGGCGGCAGCGCGTCGGTCCTGGGCTCGACGATCAGCCACCCGGCGCGCTACGCCGCGCGGGTGGGAGTCCTCGTCGAGAGCCCTGCGTTCATCCCGGGCCTGTCGGCGCGGGCCAACCTCGTGTCGCTGGCTCGCCTCCGGCGGCTCCCGCTCGCGCGCGTCGATGCCGTGCTTGCCCAGGTCGGCCTCGTGGGCCGCGATCGAGAGCCCGTGAAGCGCTTCTCGCTCGGGATGAAGCAGCGCCTCGGGATCGCCGCGGCCCTCCTGTCCGACCCCGAGCTGCTCATCCTCGACGAGCCGACCAACGGGCTGGACCCGGCGGGGATCGTGGAGATCCGGGAGCTGCTCCGCGACCTCGGCCGGGAGGGGCGGACCGTCCTCGTCTCCTCGCACCAGCTCTCGGAGATCGAGGCAGTCTGCGACCACCTCGTCGTCATTCGCTTCGGCGAGCTGGTCTTCTCCGGCCCCATGGCCGAGATGATGAAGCGGACCCGCGAGCACATCGACATCGCGGCCGAGCATGCCGCCGACATGGACCGCCTGGACGCCGCCCTCGTGGCCGGAGGCTGGGCGGTCACCGCGGTGGACGACGTGCTTCGAGTCGCCGCGGCCGCCGATCGGGCCGCCGACCTCAACAGGGCGGCGGCGGCCGCGGGCGTGACGCTCAGCCGGCTGGTCTTCGCCCAGGACAACCTCGAGGAGATCTTCCTGGAGATGACCGGTCGCGTGGACGGCGAGCTGGCGAACGGCCGCGCCGCAGTCGATGAGAAGGTGGCGTGATGATCGCCGCGGTTCGGAGTGAGCTGACGCGCCTGCGCCAGCCTCGTCTCCTGGTCACCTGGTTCGGCCTCATGACCCTTTTCGCCGTGATGATCAACACGGTCATGATCACCTTCTCGACCGGCGGGGGAAGCCTGCCGCCCGGGGCACCCGGCGTCGCGTTCCCCACCCTCGCCGAGCTGGAGAGCCCGTCCGGCCTGATGTCTGGCCTGGCCGCAGCCTCGAGCATGTTCGGCATGGTGACGCTCTCCATCTGGGCCGTCGTGACCGCGAGTGACTACGGCAGCGGCCTGATCCGCCTCCTCGTGGCCGCGGAGCCGCGCCGGTGGCGGCTGCTCGCTGGGAAGGTCGTCGCGCTGGTCATCCTCACGGCCGCCGCTACGACGGTCGCCGCCATCGTCAACGTCCTCGCGGTCATGCCGGTAGCCGGGGCGGCGGGCATCTCGACGGCCGCTTGGGGAACCGACCTGGTCGCGGTGGTCGCCGGCGCGTGGGTGAACCTCTTCCTGGCCCTCTGCGTCTGGGGCGTGCTTGGCCTCGTCATCGCGACGCTTGCCCGTTCGGCGGCCGTGGCGATCGCGATCGGTGTGGGCTACGTCCTCGTCGTCGAGTCGATCGTCAAGATGCTGGAGGGCGTCCCGTCTGACTGGCTCCTCGGGACAACCCTCAACGCCGTCGCCAACGGCGGCACGGCCGCCGTCGCCTACGGCACGGCCCTCGCCCTCGGGTTCGGCTATGTCACCCTTGGCCTGGTCCTCGCGGGTGCCGTGTTCATCCGGCGGGACGTCACCGATTGAGGGCAGCGCCGGCGGTGTCGCGGCGACCGGGGCTCGAGGTACGCGGATGACCAAGCGAGGCGAGGCAACACGGGCGAGGCTCATCGAGGCGACGCGCAGCGTCGTCCGCGAGGTCGGCTACGCCCACGCCTCGACCCGGGCGATCGCCCAGGCGGCGGGAGTTGCCGAAGGGACGATCTACCGCCACTTCCCGGACAAGGCGGCGCTCTTCTTCGCGACCGTCCTCGCGGCGAACGCCCCGATCGTCGCCTGGGTCACCACGCTGCCCGCGCGGGCAGGCGAGGGCACGGTCGAGGAGAACCTCACCGATGCCGCGGTTCGGCTCGCCGGCCTGCGGGACCAGATCCTCCCGCTCGAGTTGGCGATCGCCGCCGATCCCGAGCTCGCGGCGCAGCGCCGGCAGGCGATGGCGGCCGCAGGCTCCTCGCTGCCGCCCGGGCCGCCGGAGGCCGTGGCCGCCTACCTCGCCGCCGAGCAGCAGTTGGGGCGCATCCGCGAGGATGTCGACCCCCGAGAGGCGGCCGCCGTCCTCCTCGGGATGCTGTTTGCGCTCGGCACCATGCCGGCGATCGGGGACGAGGGCGTCAGCCCCGACCGCGTTGCCTCCGCGGTGCGGCTCATCGTCCGCGGGATCCAGCCGACGCAGCCCGAGCCCTGACCGCCACCGATCGGCGAGGAGCGGGGACACCGAAGCCTACTTCGGGCGAACCAGCCAGGCGCTCCAGGTCGCCTCGTCCCGGCCGACCGTGACCTTCTCGCCGTAGCGGACCAGGGGGAGCCGCAGGATGCGCGCGTCGGCGTGGATCCGCGCCACGAGGCCCGCCGTGTCCGCAGGGACCAGGGCCAGGCCGGCATCCCGGTACGCACGGCCCTCGACGTCCATCAGCGCGGCCGCGCCCAGCCGGTCAAGGAACGGCCGAAGCTCCTCCGCCGCCATCTGCCGCTTGCGCACGTCGACGAAGGTGGCGACGATCCGTCGCTCCCGGAAGAACCGCAGCGCGGCACGCGTGGCCTGCGAGTCAGCCAGGCCGAAGACCAGGATCTTCGGCATCTTCTTCGTCGGCGTCCTGCCGAGGGGGGCGGGCACCGGATCAGGTGTCCGCGATGGGCGGCTCGAGCAGCACCAGGTTGTGGCGTGCCTTGCGCGTGTCGAGGGCGACCAGCGCACGACCGTTCGGGGTGAAGGCGAGCCCCTCGGGCTTGCCCTCCAGGTCGCCGAGCCGCCAGGTCGCGGGGGCGGAGACCACACCGCCGGTCGGCTGGAGGTCCGAGAGTCGCGCGATCGAGCCGGACTTGTCGCTGAGCACGTAGAGGTGGCCATCAGGACCGACCTCCAGGTCGCTGAAGTCGGCGCACGCCGTGCGGAGCCCCTTGTCGGGCCACC
This sequence comes from uncultured Chloroflexia bacterium, assembly GCA_963705215.1. Lineage (GTDB taxonomy): Bacteria > Chloroflexota > Limnocylindria > Limnocylindrales > CSP1-4 > CTSoil-043. Next base: position 29,356 of record CAVPJI010000014.1, read on the forward strand.
AGACCGCGAGGGCGACGTGACGCTGGTCGCCGGGCTCCACTTCCCACGGTGCGCCGGGCGCCAGCGCCCCGCCGCGCGCGAGCCCGACCGGTTCTGCGCCGGGCGGCCCGAACTCGATCAGGGCCGCCGGGTCCTTCTCCTTGGCCACGAGCAGGTGACCGCCGGGCAGAAGGACGGCCCCCTCGCCGCGCGAGCCGGCCGGATCTGCCCAGGCCCGGGCGAGGCGGTCGTCTCCCGAGATCTCGAGCGCGATCGAAGCGACCACGCGCCGCGTGGCCGGGTCGATCAGCTCGGTCCGCGGCGGCGACTCCTGGAGCAGCAGGACCCGTCCCGCGCCGTCGGCGCAGATGGCTTCGATGTCGGGATCGTCCTCGGGCAGCCGAGTGCCCTCGAGGTGCGTGACGTCGGCGGTCTGCCAGGCGAGGGCCGCCATGTCGTCCTTCGGCTGCGCGAACCAGGCCGCGACTGCCACGCGGTCTCCGATCGCCAGGAGCGCCAGCTCGCCGGCCGGGCCACGCCGGAGGCAGATGCCGGAGACCTCCCTGAGCGGGACGTCGACCACGCGACAGACGGTGAGCCGGGCGTGAGCCTTCACGGTCTCGCCTCGGGCGGCCGCGGTGGGCTGGCGCCTACTTGTAGCCGATCTTGTCCTTGTTCGAGTAGGCGCTCGAGCCGTAGGTGCCGATGTCCGCGAAGAGCCCGATCACGACCACGATGAACTCGAGGCCGGTCAGGCCTCCCGGGGCGACGAGCACGTAGGCCAGCGTCGTCCAGGGCAGGGCGAGGATCCCGAGGATGGGCACGAGCGGGCCGCTGAACGTTGTGTTCCAGCGCTCCGCGTCGAGCAGCCACCAAACCACGTTGATGGCCCGCGGCCCGACGAGGGCGGCAAGCAGGATGGCGCACATCGAGATCGATCCTCCTGGCTGGGAGCGCGTGACCTTGCCACGATACACGCGGGTGGAAGCGCCCAAGCGGCAATCACTCGATCCGGAACCGCGGGCCGCTGACGATCTCCTGCTGCCCTTCCTCAGCCACGAGGCAGGCGACGAACGCGTCGCCGGGAACGAGCTCCGCCAGGCCCGACCCGGTCGTCCCCGGCTCGAGGTAGACGAAGCCGGGAACGTCGACCATCGGCGGCTGTTCGATCGTTCCCGGGTGGTCCTTCATCCACGTGTCGAGGTCCTCGTAGGTCGAGCCCTCGATCAGACGAACGACGACCGCAACCGACTCTACCCCCGAAGCATTCGCGTACGAGACCATGGACGCGCCCGCCGGCACCGTCGCGGGGACATCGGACGCGCAGGTGGTTCCATCGAAGGTGATCGCGAGGTCTCCCTTCACCTCGAGGGGAGTCCGGCGCGGGCCGCCGGCGCGCAGGCCGGCGAGGAAGGCCGTCTCGAAAGCCGCCCGGTCCGCGGCCGTCGAAAGCGTTATGGCCGTGCCGCCGTCCGAGCGGATCGTCCGGCCGGCCTCCGGCCCCTCGGTCGTCACGGCGACGCGGGCCTCCTCCGTCGTGACGACCGCCGGCTCGACCAGCATCGCGGCGGCCAGCGCGTCCCAGAAGTAGTCGACGTCGATCGACATCGGGGTGCGCAGGAGGAGCTCGTCGACGAGGTTCGCGGGACCCGCCGACGCGTCCGCGTGGAGGCCGTCGGCGAACGCCCGGGTGATCTTCACGTCGTTCGTCGCGTCGAGCGGGACCAGGGTGATCGGGATGCCGGACGCGAATACGGCGTCCGCCGCGGTGGGGTCGGCGGCGAAGTTCCATTCGGCCGGCGCCGGGCTCCCGTCGACGGTGGCGTTGCCGTCCACGTCGACGGCGCCGCCCATGATCACGATCCGGGCGATGCCGTCGGCCAGCTTCGGGTCCGCGGCGAGGGCCTGGGCGATGTTCGTCATGGGGCCGGTGGCCAGGACGGTGACCGGCCGGTCGCTGCCGCCGATCGCCTCGGCGAGGAGATCCACGGCGGTGCCCTTCGGGGTCCCGGGAACCCCGGCGACCTTGAGTCCCCAGAGCCCGTCGGCGCCGGTTCGCCACTCCTCGGGAAAGACCTGGCCACCGGCGACCGGCTCCTCGGAACCGCACGCGGTCGGCACCGCGGGCGCCTGCAGCTCGTTGAGCAGGTTGCGCACGTTCCTGGCGCCCGGCCCGCAGTGCGCGATCCCGGTCCCGGTGACAGTGACGGCGAGGATCTCGACGTCGGGCTGCGTCGTGAGGTACGCGATCGCCATCACGTCGTCGAAGCTCATGTCGTTGTCGATGATCAGCGGAATGGGACCGCTCGGGACGGGGCCGGTTGGGACCGCCGCCGCGCCCGACGGGCTGGCCTCCCCCGCCGACGTGGCCGGGGTAGACGACGACGACCCCCCGCATCCGGCCAGCACGAGGGCGAGGAGGATCCCGGCTGCCTGCCGGCGGCCCGGGATGACCGAACGGGAAACGCGACGCCGCATCTCGAACCTCCGTCGTCGAGGGACGCCGGGTCACGATAGTCGGTGCGACGGGCGATGCCCAGAGCCCTCCGGCCCCTGAACACGGACCGCACCGAGGTGGCTGGATCCGCCGCAATGGAGGATGCGCGGCGGCACGAGCCGTGGTGGACTCGACGGTGATAGGGCGTGCGGCAGGTTCCCTCCGGCATCGCGACCGCGTGGTGTCCCCAGGGTCGGGCCGGCCCAGCATCACGTGCCGCGATCAAGCACCCTGATGCCCCAGACAAGGAGAATCGAACGTGGCCGAGGTACAGAGAGTCGCCACCACCGTTCCGCTCAACTGGAACGAGGTGTGGTTCACCAATTGCCCGATGGTCTCCGCCAACAACGTGGACCAGGAGCTGGGCTGGTGCCGCGAGGAGTTCAAGAAGATCGGCGTCGACTACGCCTACTTCCGCCACGCTCCCGAGAACAACTGGTACCCGCACTACATCCACAACCTCGACAACCTGATCCGCTTCGGCGGCCTCTATCCGCCGATCCACGTCAACGCCGACATCCGGCGCACCGTGCTGCTGGGGGCGACGTGGGTCTACGAGGGCGGCTGCATGGCCGTGCGAGCCGACGACAAGCTGTTCCGGATGCAGGACCTGAAGGGCAAGAAGGTCGGCATCAGCAAGAGCCTGAACACCATCAAGAACGACTGGTGGCGGATCCAGGAGCACATGGGCATCGAGAACATGCTCATGCTCAACGGCATGACCATGGACGACATCGAGCTCGTCGAGTTCCCGTACCCGGACGACTGGTACGACAAGCCCGAGATGCTCGCAGTCACGATGAACAACCCGTCCGAGCTGTGGATGCGTCGCGACCACAAGCACGACTACGCCTTCCGGCCGCTCGAGAAGGCCCTCCTGGCCGGCGCCGTGGACGCCATCTACACGCAGAGCAAGGTGTTCCAGCACATCCAGGAGGCCACCGGTCAGCTCGCGATGATCGAGGACCTCTCGAAGTACCCCGACTGGCGGGTCCAGGTCGCCAACACCCCGGCCGTCATCACCTGCACCGACGTGATGGCGGACGAGCACCCCGAGCTGGTCATCGCCTACATGAAGGCCATGATCAAGGTCGGGCGCTGGGCGAACGAGAACAAGCACGCCGCCGGGGCAATCCTCAACCGCCAGACGTTCTACCTGGATGCCGAGGACACGTACCAGGGCATCAAGGACGTGGACATAGTGCCGAGCCTGAGCGCAAGGAACCTGCAGACCATCAAGATCGGCAAGGACTTCATGTTCAGCCACGGCTACATCAAGCACGACTTCGACGTCGACGCGTGGGCCCGCCCGGAGTTCCTCGAGCAGGCCGCGGAAGAGGTCCTCAAGGAGGAGTGGGAGCGCCGAAGCTGGAGCAAGCTGCCGCGGGCGGCGGGCTCGAGGTGGAAGGCGTCCGGCTCGGCTAGCCCGAGGCCAACGACACAGATCTGCCCGCCGGGTCGCTGGCGGGCAGATCGGTCCCACCACGACGGGAGAGCCCAATGACCACGACGCATGACTCGCTGCCCATCGCCGAGGCGCGACGGACCAGCCTCGGGCTGTACGTCACCGCGAAGGAGGCCTACGACATGTGGCAGGCCGACCCCGGCCTGAAGGTCCTCGACGTCCGCACGCCGGAGGAGTTCGTCTTCGTCGGCCACGCGCCGATGTCGGTGAACATCCCCTTCGCGCTGCAGACGTACGAGTGGGACCCCGAGAAGAAGGCGCTGCGCTGGGAGCTCAACCCGGAGTTCCTCGCCGCAGTGCAGGCATGGGCCGCGCCCGACGAGCAGATCCTCGTCGCCTGCCGGTCTGGGGGCCGCTCCGCGATGGCCATCAACATGCTGGCGAAGGCGGCCGGGTTCACGAGAGCCTGGAACATCCTCGACGGCTGGGAGGGGAGTCAGGTCAAGGACCCCGAGAGCGTCTTCGACGGCATGCGGATGAAGAACGGCTGGAAGAACTCCGGGCTGCCCTGGACCTACGAGATCGACCCTGACCGGATGAAGCTGCCGGCGCGCCAGAGCCGGACCTTCGTGGCCGGGAACGAGCACGACTGAGCGTCGGCTGCTCGCGGACATGTGGGGCTCGTCAGTCTAGCTGCTGCCCACCTCGCGTCCCAGCACCTCGACCGCCTCGGGGACCGAGCGGTAGAAGCGGCCCTCGTCGATCGTCTCGAGCAGCCCGTAGCGCACGATCGTGTCGCGGACGCTCGACTGGAGCTCGGCGAACGCGAGGTGGATCCCGGCCGAGTTCAGCTCGAGGTCCAGGTCCGCGAGCATGGCCCCCGCGGTCGTGTCGATGTCGGTGATCGGCTCGGCGGCGACGAGGACCCATTGCGGCGGTGCGGCGGCGGCCTTCACCAGCTCGCGGATCAGGTCGCGGAACTGGTTCGCGTTGGCGAAGAAGAGCGGCGCCGACCAGCGGACGATGAGCAGCCCCGGGACCTGCTCCGCGTCCGGGTAGCGCCGGATGTCGTGCCAGCCGGGGACGTCAGGATCCTTGCCGAGGACCGCGGAGTACGGGGCCCACGCGCGCTTGAAGATGTAGACCACGGACAGGGCAACCGCTACGACGATTCCCTGCAGGACACCGATGAACATGACGCCGAGCGCGCAGGCGACGGCAAGCGCGAACTCGGTCTTGCGGACGCGGAACAGCCTGCGCAGCTCGGCGACATCGAACAGGCTGATCGAGGCGGCAATGACGACGGCAGCGAGCACCGGCTGCGGCATGTCCTGGACCAGGCCCGGGACGACGAGCAGCATCGCGATGACCAGGCCGGCCGCCACGAGGCCGGTCAGCTGGGTCTTCGCCCCGGACTGGAAGGCGACGGCCGTCCGCGAGCCGCTCGTGCTCACGGGGAACCCCGAGAAGAGGCCGGCCGCCAGGTTGGCGGAGCCGATCCCGGCCAGCTCCTGGTTCCCGTCGATCTCGTAGCCGGCGCGGCGGGCGAAGCCGCCGGAGGTGGAGATCGTGTCGCCGATGGCAACGAGCGAGATCCCCAGCGCCGACGCGAACAGCACGGGGATGTCCTCGAGCGGGACGGCCGGGAAGCTGGGCAGCGGGAACCCCTGGGGGAGCATCCCGATCACCGCGACGTCACGGCCCTCGAGGTCGAGCACGATCGAGAGCCCGATCGAGACGACCACCGCGACGAGGATGCCGGGCGTGCGCGGGGACAACTTCTTGAGGCCAAGGATGATGACGAGGCTCAGGAGGCCGATCCCGAGCGCCCACGGGTTGGTCAGGTCGAGACTCTGCAGGAAGGCACGTGCCTCGTCTATGAGGCCGCTAGCGTCGGTCGAGAACCCGAACAGCTTGGGCAGCTGGCCGATGAAGATCGTGATCGAGAGGCCGGCGAGGTAACCGGTGCGCACGGGGCTCGAGAGGAGGTCGGCGACAAAGCCGAGCCGGGCCACGCCCGCACCGACCGTGACGACCCCAACCAGAAGCGCCAGCATCCCGGCGAGGGCGATCGCCATTTCCTCGCTGCCGGCGGCGAGGGGCACGATCGTCGCAGCGATCATCGGCCCCAGCGACGAGTCGGGACCGAGGACGAGGATCGGCGACGGCCCGACCAGGGCGTAGGCCACGAGACACAGGACCGTCGTGTAGAGCCCGTGGATGGCGGGCAGCCCGGCCAGCTCCGCGTAGGCCATCCCCTGCGGGACCAGCAGCGTGACGAGGACGACGCCGGCGATCAGGTCACGCGACAGCCACGACCGCTCGTAGGTGCGGAGGACCCGGACGCCGGGCACCCACCGCTCGACTCGCGCGAGCCCGGGGCTCGCGGCCGCCGCCGTCTTCACGTCAGAGCTGCGCGATGGCCCGGCCCAGGCCGCGCCGGTAGCTCGCCGCGACGATGGGTCGCCACGTGGGCTCGAACGTCCCGCGCAGCCGCTCCACGCCCTGGTCCAGGTGGGCGACGAGCTTCGCGATCGCCTTGCCCTGGGCGTCGGTCGGGGTCGTGGACGTCGCGAGCTCCCGGGCGCGCAGCGCGGCGACGTGGCGGTCGTGCTGGGTCCCCAGGTGGTCCTGGAGGGCGACGACCGGCCTGATCAGCGCCGTCACACCCGGTTCGAGCGGCTCTCGGACGAACTCGAGCGTGTAGCGCAGCCACTTGGCCGCGATCCGGAGCTCGTGGAGCGTGGCGAGATCGGCCGCCCCGAGGTCGCCGTCGAACGCCCACACGGACTGGTAGGCCTCCCAGATCGTCGCCGGCATCCGGTGGCGCAGGAGCCTGGGTGCATGGGGCGCGACGGGGAGCGCGGCGAGCCCCGGTGTCTCGACGAACCTGGAGTAGTCCGCGATGAACCCGGCGAAGCGCTCCGACTCGAGCTCCGCGACGAGATCGACGCGGCGCGCCTCCCGCTCGGCGCGCCACGCAGAGAGGAGGGGCTCGAGGCCGGCGCGCTGGCGGCCGCTGCGCTGCGTTCCGTAAGCCACGACGATCTCGATGAGGACGTCGAGGTCCCGGACCGCGCCCAGGCGAGCCCCGACGTCGCGCAGCTCGCCGCGATAACGCCGTCTCTCTTCGCGCTCGAACCCGTCGCCGAAGACCCGCCACGCGGCGCGCATCCGGCGGGCCGCGACGCGCATCGCGTGGACCTCCTCGGGGTCCTCGCCGGCGATGACGCCGGGCACCCGGGCCAGCATCCGCGCGAGGTGGAAGTGCAGGATCTTGCGCCCGGCCTCGGCCCACGGATCGTCGGTCCGGACGTCCGGTGTCCGGCCGATCGCCGGGGTCGCCGCCGTGGGGGCGACGGCCTCCGAAGGGATGGGCTTCGCCGCGTCGCGATCGGGCGACTCGACGGCGTCGGTCTCGTGCGTCGGCGTTCCAGGCTCGCTCGAACCCACGTCGGACCCGCCCGACCCTGGCGTCGCACCGTCCATCACGATCGGATCACCTGCCCCTCTCCGTCAAGCTTGCTTCTGCGCCCTGGCAGGATGCCCCGACGATGCGCCCGGGCGCGGCGGCGCGTCGGAGGTTTGCGCGGATCGCTCGCCTCAGAACGGGGTCGGGATGTAGTTCAGGGTCAGGTTCGGCTCCCTGCCCTTGCTGGACGCCTTGCGCTTGGGCAGCTCGATGTCGCGCGGCTCATCGGGCTCGTAGGGCACCCGGCTCAGCAGGTGGCTGATGATGTTGAGCCGGCCGCGCTTCTTGTCATCCGTCCGGGCGATCCACCACGGCGCCCAGGGCGTGTCCGTCGCGGCGAACATCGCGTCCCGGGCCCGCGAGTAGTCGTCCCAGCGGCCATATGACTTGAGGTCCATGTCGGTCAGCTTCCAGGTCTTGCGCGGGTCGTGGATGCGCCCCTCGAGACGGCGCGTCTGCTCTTCGGGGCTGACCTCCAGCCAGTACTTGATGAGGATGATGCCGTTCTCCACCATGGCCTTCTCGACCGCCGGCACCTGCTCGAGGAACCGCTCTGTCTGCTCGGGCGTGCAGAAGCCCATGACCCGCTCGACTCCGGCGCGGTTGTACCAGCTCCGGTCGAAGATCACGACCTCGCCCGCGGCCGGGAAGTGCGTCATGTACCGCTGGACGTACATCTGCGACTTCTCGCGCTCGGTCGGGGCGGAGAGAGCGACAACCGTGAACACGCGCGGGCTGACCCGCTCGGTGATCCGCTTGATCGTGCCTCCCTTGCCGGCTGTGTCCCGACCCTCGAACACGATGCAGACCTTGGCGCCGGCCGCCTTCACCCATTCCTGCATCGCCACGAGCTCGCCGTGGAGACGGCGCATCTCGCGCTCGTAATCCTTGGTCGTCATCTTCGAGGAGGCCTCAGGCTGGGTCGCCGCGGGCTGGGTGGTCCCATCGCCCGGTTGGGCCTGGCCCTTCTCGAGCTTGCTGGCCTTCGTGTCCTTCTTCTTCACCACGGATCTGATCCCTTCTGCCGGCGCTGACTACGCCGCGGCGGCGACCGGAGCCGCCTGGGTCGCGGCCGCCTCGTCACCGAGACGGACCTTGAGGAGCTTGCGTGCTTCCTCGGCCACGATGAGCGACAGCGGGACGACGAGGCACACGGCCCACTGTTCGACCGACAGGCTGGCGGTCCCGAGGAGCCGCTGGAGGAAGCCGAGCTCGGTCGCCAGGATGATCGTCAGCACCGACAGGCCCGTCGCCACCAGCAGCGGCTTGTTCGCGAGGATGGACCCGCCGAAGAGCGACTCGTCCTGGTCCGCGGTCTCCAGGGAGGAGAAGAGACGGAAGAGCGAGAAGGTGGTGATGCCCATCGTGCGGGCGACCACGTCGCCGTAGCTCTCGTTGGCCCAGGCCAGCACCCCGAGCGTGCCCGCGGCCATGACGAGCCCCATGAACACGAGCCAGGTCATCAGGCGCCGCGGGATGATCCTCTGCTCCTTCGGCCGCGGCGGGACCTTCATGAGGCCCTCCCGCGGCTTGCCGTAGCCGAGGCCGATCGCCTGGAAGACGTTCACGGTGAAGTTGAGCCACATCGTCTGGAGCGGGAGGAACGGGATCCCGCCCAGGATGTTGAGGAGCGCAGACCCGAGGAACGTCGCGATGTACCCGAACAGGCCCGCCATCTGGAAGCGGATGAACCGCAGCAGGTTGTCGTAGACGGCGCGCCCGAGGCCGACCGCCTTCACGATCGTGGCGTAGTTGTCGTCCGTGAGGATCATCACGGCAGCCTGCTTGGAGACCTCGGTCCCGGTGATCCCCATCGCGATGCCGATGTCTGCCTTCTTGAGCGCCGGCGCGTCGTTCACGCCGTCGCCGGTCATCCCGACGACATGGCCCTTCTTGCGCAGGATGTCCACGAGGTGGACCTTGTCCTCGGGGGAGACGCGGGCGATGACGCCGATCCCGTCGATCTGGCGCATGGCCTCTTCATCGCTCATCGCGCGGAACTCGGCGCCGGTGATCGCGCGGCCCTCGATGCCGATCTGGTGGGCGATCGCGCCCGCCGTGACCGCGTGGTCGCCGGTGATCATCCGGACCTGGATCCCGGCCGCCTGGGCCTGGGCGATGGCGTCCTTCGCGGCTGGCCGCGGCGGATCCACGATCCCCACCATGGCGAGGAGCGTCAGCCCATCGATGGCGGGCAGCAGGTCCGCGTCCGGGTCGAACGTGGCCGGGTCGAAGTCCTTCTGGCCGGTCGCCATGACCCGGAGGCCCTGGGTGCCGAGGCGCTCGTTCTCGGTCATGTAGCCATCGCGGATGTCGGCGATCGCGACGGGGCTGCCGTCGGGGCCGTGGGCGTCCTTCGCCCGGGCGAGAAGCTGGTCCGGCGCCCCCTTGATGTAGCCCCGGATGACGTCCTTGCCGGCCTCGTCCTTCATCGCGTGGAACGTGGCCATCATCTTGTAGGCCGCGTCGAATGGCAGCGTCGCCACGCGGGGGTAGCGCTCGCGGGTGAGGGCCGGGTCGACGCCGCCCTTGGCCGCGAGGACCACGAGCGCGCCTTCGGTGGGGTCGCCGACGAGCCCGCCGTCCCGCACCTCGGCGTCCGCGCACAGGGCCATCGGCAGCAGGTACTGCTCCAATGAGACATCCGGCTGGCCGGCGGCGTGGGCGATCTGCCCGATCGTCGAGTAGCCGTCGCCGGAGATCGAGTAGCGGCGCCCGACGACCGCCATCTGGGTGGCGGTCATCTGGTTGAGGGTGAGGGTGCCGGTCTTGTCGGAGTTGAGCGCCGAGGTGGAGCCCAGCGTCTCCACCGAGCGGAGGCGCTTCATGATCGCGCCGGCATCGGCCAGCTGCTGGGAGCCCTTGGACAGGATGGCCGTCGTCACGGCCGGGAGCGCCGTGGGGATGGCCGCCACCGCGAACGCCACCGCGCTGAGGAACAGCTCCTGGATCTGGACGCCGCGGTAGAGGCCGAGCGCCGTGGAGACCACGAGCGCGAGGCCGGCGATCACCAGGATCTGGTTCGTCAGCGCGTCCAGCTGCTTCGTCAGCGGGGTCTTCTCGACCTCCGTGGCCTGCAGCATGCCGCTGATGTGGCCGACCTCGGTCGCCATCCCGGTGGTCACGACGAGCACGGTGCCCGCCCCTCGGGTGACCTGGCAGTTCATGAACGCCATGTCGACGCGGTCCCCGAGGGCGGCGTCGGCGGCGACCGCGTCCGCCGACTTGGGCGTGGGGACGCTCTCCCCCGTCAGGGCAGACTCGTCGATCTCGAGAGTGGCCGCGGTCAGGATGCGCGCATCCGCCGGGACGAGATCACCGGCCTCGATGTTCACGATGTCGCCCGGGACGAGCTGGTCCATCGGGATCTCGACGAGGTTGCCGTCCCGCCGGGCTTTCGCCTTGACGACCATCATCCCTTGCAGGGCCGACGCGCTCGCCTCCGCCTTGCCCTCCTGGTTCATGGCCATCCACGCGTTGAAGACGGTCAGCAGGATCAGGAAGACGCCGGTGTAGAACTGGCCGGGCAGGAAGAGGCAGACGATGCCCGCGACGAGGAGCACGAGCTGCATCGGATCCGCGTACTGGCGCGTGAACGCCTGCAGGCGGGAAACCTTCTTGGCCTCGGCGAACGTGTTCGGGCCGACCTTCGCGCGCCGCGCATCGGCCTCGGCCGAGGTCAGGCCGCCGTCGATGGTGACCTCCTGGGCCGCGAGAGCGGCATCCGGGCTGAGGGCGTGCCACGCAGGGGAGGCCAGCGTGGCCGGTGTGGGTCCGGCTGGCGTGCCGGTCTGCGAAGTCATGCCTTCTTCCCTTTCCCGGCCTTCTTCTCGGCCTTCTTGCCCGCGGCCTCGGCCGCCGTCGCGATCTCGATCGGGTCGGGCTCAGCTCCCGGCGGCGCCTGGCCCTCGAGCTCGACCTTGGCGGCCTGGAGAGCCGCGCGTGCCTCCGGGCTCACCTTCGGGAACCTGGGGTCGATCTCGATCAGCGTGTGGGCGATGACGCCGGCGGCGGCGACTCGCGCGAACGGCTTGTCGTCGGCCGGGATGACGTACCAGGGAGCCCACGACGTGCTCGTCTTCGACAGCACGTCCGCGAACGCCTTCTGGTAGTCGTCCCAATAGGCGCGCTCCTTCACGTCGCTGGCGCTGAACTTCCAGTTCTTGTCCGGCTCGTCGATCCGGGCGAGGAACCGGCGGCGTTGCTCCTCCTTGCTCACGTTGAGGAAGAGCTTGACGATCCGGAAGCCCTGGTCGGTGAGGTAGCGCTCCCAGTCGTTGATCTCGCGGAAGCGGCGATTCCAGACGTCGCCCCGCTTGGACGAGGGCGGCAACTTCTGGCCGGCAAGGATCTGCGGGTGGACCCGGACGACGAGGACCTCCTCGTAGTAGCTGCGGTTGAAGATCCCGATGTTGCCGCGCTCCGGCAGCTTCTTCGCGTAGCGCCAGAGGTAGTCGTGGTCGAGGTCCTCGGGCGACGGGACCTTGAAGCTGCTGACCTGGACGCCCTGCGGGTTGACCCCGCTCATGACGTGCCCGATCGTGCCGTCCTTGCCGGCCGCGTCCATCGCCTGGAAGACGACGAGAAGGCCATACGTGTCCTGGGCGGCCAGCCGCGTCTGGTAGTCCGCGAGGAGGTCGACCACGGCGGCAAGGATCTCCCTGGCCTCGGCCTTGGACTGCTTCCTCGTGCCGGCCGGATCGAAGTCGCGCGGCAGGCGGACCCGCCGCCCGGGCTCTACGCGGAATGGCTGGATGAACTCCTCGATCCGCTTGGGTCTGAGGTCGGCCATTGGGATGCCCCCGCTTGAAGCGTCGTGGCCTGATGGGTGCAGGAAAGCACGACGGAGATCTCGCGCGGCAGTCAATCACGGATTGGCGCCGCGCACCTCGTCCAAGTCGGAGGATAGTCGGTCGCGATCGGTCGGTGCCGGACCAGCCCCGCAACACGCGCAGGGCGGTCCCGTCACGCGTCCCCGGTATCGTCCGCGGGCTCCGGCTCGGGCACGAGCGCCCCGTGGGGGAGGTCCTTGGTGAACGCGAGGGAGGCGAAGGCGATCAGCGCCGCGGCCAACAGGCCGGCCTTGAGCGACCGGAGCTGGGCCTCCTCGTAGTCGTCCACGAGCGCCTGGGTCGTGGCCTCGTCGAGCCCGGCCGCCCGCGCGGCAGCCTCGATATCGGCCGAAGCGACGAAGTCGATCCCGGACCCGGCGGCGACACTCACCTGGGCTGCGACCTCGGCGCTGATTCGCTCGTCCGACTCGATCTTCGTCACGAACGTGCCGGTCAAACCGGCCAGCACGATCGCCCCGATGAGGGCAACGCCGAGCGAGGAGCCGAGCTGCTGCCCCGTGTACTGGAGACCGCCTGCCTCACCCCGGCCCGAGGCGTCGACCGACGACTGGACCACGAGGCCGAGCTGGGACGCGATGAGCCCCATCCCCACGCCGAGGACGGCCATCGACAGCGCGAAGGCCAGGTCCGCGAGGTCGGGCCGGATGGTGGCGAGCAGGGCGATCGCGGCCAGGCCGGTCAGTGCCAGGCCGGCCCGGGTGATCGACCGCACGGGGTAACGGACCGACAGGCGCGACCCGGCCGCGGCGGCGACGAACATCGCGATCGAGGCGGGCAGCATCTTGATCCCCGTCTGGAGCGCATCGAGGCCCAGGACGAGCTGCAGGTACAGGGGGATCGTGAAGAAGATGCCCATGAGGATCAGGTTCTGGGAGAAGAGGCCGATCAGGCCCGACCGCAGCGGCAGGATCTTCAGGAGGTCGAGGTGGACGAGCGGGTCGTTCCCGGTGGCCTCGCGGTGGCGCTGCCAGGCCACGAAGGCCCAGAGCAGCGCGGCGCCGGCGGCGATGACGAAGGGGGTCAGGGCGAGGCCGAACGGCTCGATGGGCGAATCCTTCGGCTCGATCAGTCCCCAGGTGGTCGACTGGAGCACGCCCAGGACGACCGCGCCGAGACCGGTGGCGGCCAGGACGGAGCCGACGACATCCAGGCGCGGCTTCGGGCCGGTCCGGACGGCGTCGGCGACGAAGCGGGTCATGGCGAGGATGCCGATCACGATGACGACCTCGCCCAGGAAGACCACCCGCCATGACAGCTCCGTGGTGGCCCACCCGCCCACGATGGGACCGATGGCGATCCCCGCGCCTGCCACGCCGCCGATCACCGCGTAGGCGACCTTGCGCTCCTTGCCCTCGAAGTTGCCCGCGATCAGAGCCGCCATCGCGGGCAGCACCAGGGCCGCCCCGATCCCCTCGAGGATCGACCATCCCAGGGTCAGCTGCGCCACCGTCTGCGACACGGCAGTCAGGCCCGAGCCGCAGGCGTAGATGACGAGGCCGATCACGAAGGCCCGTCGCCGGCCGATGATGTCGCCGATCTTGCCGCCCGTGAGCATCAGCATGGCCATCACCAGGCAGTAGAGGGTGATGACCGCCTGGATCGTGGTGACCGTCGTCTCGAAGTCGGCGACCAGCTGGCTGATCGAGACGTTCATGACCGACTGGTCCAGGACCATGATGAACTGGGCACCTGCGAGCGCGACCAGCGGCCACCGACGCTTCATCGACCCTGCCTCTCGTGTGTCAGACCACGCATCCGGCGGGGCGATACTCCCATAGGCGGGCCCGCGCCGCGAGGCCGAGCCGCGCCCGCGCCAACGCCGGGGTGGACGAACAAACGCCACCGTCCGAGCGCGACCTGGGGGTTCGCCAGCGCCCTCCGCCCCTCTGGGCCACAATGGCCGCGCGCCCGAGGACCTCGCCACCGGTCGAGCAGGATCTTCGCTCGAACCGGACGAGAGACCCACCGCAGGTCCTGGCCGGCGCTGCACGGACGGGAGAATCCATCCATGACGGACGAGAAGACCACCCCGGCGGATGACGTCGTCGTCGTCGTTGCCGGGCAGATCGCGGATGACCAGGGCGTGCTTGCCGAAGCGGCGATCGCGGCCCAGGGCGACCAGGCCCTGATCGTGGCCCGGTTCGCCGACACCGAGACTGCCATGGCGATCTACGACGTGCTGATCGAAGCGGAGATCTCCGGCGATCTCGACATCGACGGCGTGCTGGTGGCCAAGGCCGACGAGGGCGGCCGGATCCACATCCAGAAGATGACCGAGCACAGCACCCGCAAGGGCCTCAAGTGGGGGATCGTGGGCGGCGTGGTCGCCGGGATCTTCCTGCCCGCGACGATCATCGGCGGCGCGGTCGCCCTCGGCGTGGCCGGGGCCGCGGCGGGCAAGGCCCGCAACCTCTACCACAGGGTCGAGGTCGAGAAGGCGCTGACGGACGTCATCACCCCGGGCACGTCGGGCATCCTCTGCCTCGTCTCGGCGCCGGCCGCAGCGACGATCGCGAAGAAGATGCCGGAGGCCCAGGAGATCAAGACCGTCCCGGTCGACGCCGAGACCGCCGGCGCGATCAAGGCCGCAGCTGCCGCCGCCGACGCGGGGGCGCCCAGCGCCTGATCCGGGTTTCGCGCGGCCAGGCCGACAACCGAGGGGAATCGGCCGTCGCTGCGGGTGCCCGAGGTCTTCACGCCCGCCGCCCCGACGACCGGGGCGGCGGGCGTTTCTACGTGCGACGGCCGATAACCCATGCAGCGCCCGCGTGAGACGGCGTCATCCCAACGAGATGATGCGAGGCGCCCTGCCCCGGGCTTGAATGGAGCGGTCCAGGCGCAGGGAAGCACGACCGGAGGTCGGCGATGAGCGGCAGCACGGGCCCATCCACCCGAGCGGCATTCCGTCGCCTGACGCTGGGCGACACGGCGCTCATCGCGGCGATGGCCGACCCGGGGGTCCGCGAGCCGAGCGTCCATCACCTCGACCCGTGGACCGAGGCCCTGGTGAGGATCGGCGTGCTGGTCGCGCTCGACGCCCCGCCGTCGTCCTTCCGGAGCGCCGTCGATGCGGCCCAGATGGCCGGGGCTCAGCTCGACGACCTGCTGGCCGTGCTCACGGCTGTCGCCGGGCCTGTCGGTTCCGCGCGGGTCATCTCGACCGCACCGCGAATCGCGCTGGCCGCCGGCTACGACGTCGAAGCGGCGCTGGAGCAGGTGCGCTCACCGGACGACGACGGGGATCCGCCCGCCGGCCCGGCCGGGGACGCGGACGGAGGCGCCGGCCCGCGGTAGCACCCGAGCCGCGATCATCGGGGCGTGCGGCATCGCCCGGATCCCCGAGCTCCTGCGGCGCTTCGTCGCGGCGCTCCGCCCTGCGTCGAGTCGCGTGCTGGATAGCCCGGTGGACCTCATGCTAGGGTGTTGGCGGCCCGATTCCGGGTCATCACCGCACACGAGGGCTTGATGGCGGTCGCCGAAGACGATCCCCGACGCCGGGCCACGGAAGCGGCGGGCAAGGCAGCTGACCGTCCTCGCTTCCTCCCGCCGGTCCCGCTGGTGGAAGCCAAGCTTGTGCCGCCCGCGCCTCGTGCCGGGATCATCGAGCGAACGCGGCTCATCCGTCTCCTGACCGCCGAGCCGGCCGCGTCGATCGTCTCGATCGTGGCCCCGCCGGGGTACGGGAAGACCCTGCTCCTCGCCGACTGGGCAGCACGAGAGCCCCGACCCGTGGCCTGGCTGACGCTCGACGACCACGACAACGACCCCGCCGTCTTCCTGTCGTACCTCGCCGCGGCCTTCGACCGGATCGAGCCGATTGACAGCTCCATCATGTCAGCGATCGTGGCCCCCAGGCGACGGATCCTCTCGACGGCGGTCCCGCGTCTCGCGTTCGAGCTCCACCGCTGGGGCCGGCCGGCCCTGATCGTCCTCGACGATGTCCACCGACTGGTCGATCGAACCTGCCTCGAGGCCCTGGCCGAGCTCCTGGACCACCTGCCTCCCGGGCTCCGGGTCGCGCTGGCGGCACGGACCGTGCCGGGCCTGCCCTTCGGGCGCATCCGGGCGGATGGCAACCTGCTCGAGATCGGCACGAGCCTGCTGGCCCTGGACGAGACCGAGACCGAAGCGCTGACGGCGGCGATCGGCCACAAGCTGACCGCCAGATGAGGTCCGGGAGCTGGCCGACCGGACCGAAGGCTGGGCGGCCGGGGTCTACCTGGCTGCCCTGGCCCGGGATCACGGAGACCAGGGTGACGCACCGATGGGTGACCTCTCCGGCCGGGAGCGCTTCATCGCCGATTACTTCCGCTCGGAGCTCCTCCGGACCCTGCAAGGCGATGACGGCACGTTCCTGACCCGAACGTCGATCCTGGAGAGGGTGGAGCCCGAGGTCGCGCAGGCGGTCGCCGGACTGCCTGGCGCCTCGGAGCGACTCCGGTCGCTCGCGCACGCGAACCTCTTCGTCGAGCCGGCCGGCAGCGCGCAGGAGTCGTACCGCTACCACCACCTGCTCCGGGACTTCCTCGGGGCGGAGCTGGAACGACGAGAGCCGGGCACCACGAGCGGGCTCCACCGCCGGGCTTCCGCCTGGTATGCCGCCAACGGCCCCATCGATCTCGCGATCAGGCATGCGAACGCCGGCGGCGATGTCGACGATGCCGCGCGTCTCGTCACGGCCGCCACCCTGCCGACCTACTACGGCGGCCGCACGGCCACGCTGGAACGATGGCTCGAGGGCTTCGACGAGGCCGTCTTCGAGCGGCAGCCGGCGCTGGCCGTCATGGCCGGCTGGGTCCACATCCTCAACGGGCGGGCGGATGAGGCCGATCGCATGGCGGACATCGCGGAGCGTTCGACGTTCGTCGGCCGCTCGGACGATGGCGCGGCGTCGTTCGCGTCGTCGAGGTCGATGCTTCGGGCCATCATGGGCCGGCGCGGACCGGAGGATGCGCTGGCGAATGCGGCCTTCGCCGTCTCCCACGAAGCGCCGGGGAGTCGCTGGCGAGGCGTGGCGCTCTTCCTCCTGGGGTCTGCCCACCTGCAGCGCGGGGACGTGGATGCGGCCGACGCGGCGTTCCGGGACTCCGCGGCCGCGGCACCTGCGGTGGGCGGGGCATCTCCGATCGCCGCGGCGAAACGATCCTCCATCGCGATTGGGAGAGGCGACTGGAAGGCGGCGGAGACGCTGGCCCGGGAGAGCCGGAAGATCCTCACCGGTGCCCACCTGGAGGAGCTCGCCTCCGCAGTCGTCGTGTACGCCGTCGGCGCGCGGGTCGCCTTCCATCTCGGCGACGTCGCAGGCGGGCGGGCGGACCTGGTTCGCGCCCAGGTCGTGCGCCCGCTGGCGTCGCATGCGGCGCCGGGATACTCGGTCGATGCCCTCCTCGAGCTGGCGCGGGCCTACCTGGCCACCTCCGACGTGGCAGGCGCCCGGAGCGTCGTCCGGGAGGCCGAGGAGATCGTCCACCGGCGCCCCGCCCTCGGGGTCCTCGTGACGGAGCTCGCGGAGATCCGGCGACAGCTCGGAGATGCCGCCTCCACCCTCGCCGGATCATCGTCGCTTGACCGCCGCCGAGCTGCGGTTGCTGCCGATCCTGCCCACGTACCTCTCGTTCCAGGAGATCGCCGACGGCCTGTCCCTCTCGCGGAACACGGTGAAGACGCAGGCCCTCTCGATCTACGGGAAGCTCCAGGCGTCGTCGCGCGGCGAGGCGGTCGAGCGAGCGGTCGAGCTCGGGCTCCTGGAGCCGTTCCCCGTCGTGGAGGCCATCCGCCGGGCCCGCTGAGGCAGCTCGGGCGGGCGGCGCCGTGGGGGCGCCCTGCGATACTCCCGGCACGGGCAACGGACCGGAAGCCGTTGCCGCGGACCCTCACCTGCGTCAGCGGCGGCCGGGCCATGGGGCGTGTCGGCACGCATCAATGCATCACAGAGATGATGCTATGATGCGCCCATGCGAACCACCATCACGCTCGAGCAGGACACGGACGCCGTCGTCCGCCGCCTCATGCGCGAGCGTGGCCTCACCTTCAAGCAGGCCGTGAACGAGGCGATCCGGGCCGGAGCAGCGCAGCCCGGCCGTCGCCGCGCCTTCCGGACGCCGACGTTCGAGATGGGGACGCCGATCGTCCCGCTGGAGAAGGCGCTCCGTCTTGCCGGCGAGCTCGAGGACGAGGAGCTGCTGCGCAAGCTCGCGGCCCGCCGGTAGGGTCGGACGCCGTGCTCATCGTCGACGCGAACGTCCTCCTGTACGCCGTCAACACGGCCGCGCCGCGCCACGCCCCGGCGCGCTCATGGCTCGACGGTGCGTTGGCCGGACGAGAGCCGGTTGGGTTCGCCTGGACCGTGCTGCTCGCCTTCCTGCGTCTCACGACGCACCCGGCGGTCTTCCCGCGGCCACTGACGGTCGGGGAGGCGACGGAGATCGTCCGGGCCTGGCTCGCGCAGCCCGCGGCCATCGTGGTCGATCCGACGCCCCGGCATGCCGACCTGCTGGCGGGTCTGCTCGCCGAGGCCGGGACCGCAGCCAACCTTGTCGGCGACGCGCACCTCGCAGCGCTCGCCCTGGAACACGACGCCGTGCTTGTCTCCTTCGACGCCGACTTCGGACGCTTCGCCGGGCTGCGTCGAGAGACGCCTGGAACCTGAGAAGCCTGCGACCGGCCGGACACCCAGCTGGGCGCCCGGCCGGCTCAGGGTCGGTTGCCGCGCCCGTCGGGGCGCCCGGCCATCGAAGCCCGGTCGATCAGGCCCCGGGTGCCCGGTACGTGGGCGACATCTTCGACGCGGCGTCGACCTCCTCGGGCGTGAGGAGCACGACCGTCCGCGGGTTGACGGCGCCGGATGCAGCGGCGGTCAGCGCCGCGGCGGCGACGGCCGCGTTGCTGGGCGCGTCGACGATGATGTAGAAGTCGTCGCTCCCGAAGGCGAAGTAGTACGCCTCCATGGTCCCCCCGAGGGACTTGATCATCGCCTCCGTCGCGGCGCGACGGGCGCTCCCGCCCTCGGCGAGGAGCCCCTTGACGCCCTCCTTGGTGTAGCTGCCGGCCACGAGATACTTGGACATGGCGTCCCCTCCTGCCGCGGGGCGTCCGATGGACGCGCTCGGTCCGCGGTCGCGAGAGCGTAGTCCGGCAGCGCCACGTGTCAACAGGCACCTGTTCGGGCCATTTGACTCATGCTGATGAGTCAGATAGTCTCATGTTGATGACAAAGCGGCTGCAGGTCCTTCTCGACGACGACGAGCTGGCGGAGATCCAGGCGGTCGCGCGGCGTCGCCACCAGACGACCGCGGCCTGGGTTCGCGATGCCCTTCGCGTAGCGCGCGACACGGCGAGCTACCCGGAGACCGGGCGCAAGCTCCACGTGATCCGCGAGGCCGTAAGCCACGCCTACCCCGCCGGCGATGTCGGCGACATGCTCGAGGAGATCGAGCGCGGCTACGGGGACGGGAACCCCGGATGATCTTCGTCGATTCGAACATCCCGATGTATCTCGTCGGAGCCGACCTTCCGAACAAGGGCGCTGCGCGCACGCTCCTGGAGCGGGCGATCACCGACGGCGAGATGCTCGTCACGGACGCCGAGGTGCTCCAGGAGATCCTCCATCGTTACGTGGCGATCGATCGCCGGGACGCGATCGAGCCCGCGTCCGCGGCCTTGCTCGGCGTCGTCGACGAGGTCTACCCGGTCGAACGGGCGGACGTCGAACGCGCCCGCCGGATCGTCCTCGGGACGAGGATGTCGGCCCGCGACGCGATCCACGTCGCGATCATGCGGCGGCGCGGGGTCGACCGGATCCTGACGTTCGACCGCGCCTTCGACGAGGTCGAGGGGATCTCGCGCGTCGGCGGGTAGTCCCTCGACGCCGGCCCACCGGCCAGCGCCGGCCGCGGCCCGCGGCGGTCAGGGTGTGGCGGCGAACCCTGCCGCGGTCCATCGCGCCGGCCGTGAGGCCCCGACGCGCCGGGAAGCGCGGCCGCCGGTGCCCGGCCGTACCATCGCGCGACGATGAAGCCACCGCTGCACATCGCCCTCGAGATCGCCCGCACGCGCACGTTCGCGGTGGCCGTCGACTGGCCCGGCTTCACGCGCGGCGGCCGCGACGAGGATGCCGCCCTCGACGCGCTGCTGCGGGCCGTCCCTCGCTACGCGGCGGCACTGGCGGCGGCGGGCGTGCCGTTCGCCCCACCCGTTGATCGCGCGGGCCTGGCCGTCGTGGACCGGCTGCCCGGCACGAGCACCACCGAGTTCGGGGCGCCCGGCGTGCCCCTTCCCGGGGATGACGCGCCGCTCGACGAGGTCGGGCTGGCTCGGCAGGCGGCCATCCTGCAGGCCACCTGGGTGGCGTTCGAGGCAGCTGCCGAGCGGCATGCCGGCACCGAGCTTGCGAAGGGCCCGCGCGGCGGCGGCCGCGATCTCGCGAGGATCGTCGCCCACGTCGAGGACGCGGACCGTGCCTACCTCGTCCAACTGGGAGCCCGAGCCCCGACGCCCGCCGCCGGGCCCGCGCCGATCGCCGACGTTCATTCCGCCGCCCTCGCGGCGCTCCGGGCGCGGGCGCTGGGTCTACCCGTCACCGATCCGAACAGAGTGGCAAAGCCATGGCCCCCGCGGTATTACCTCCGGCGGGCCGCGTGGCATTGGCTCGACCACGCCTGGGAGATCGAGGACCGGGCCCGCCCGGCCGGGGCCTGACGAGCGGGCCCTGGGTGCCCTACAGCGCCGCGACGGCCTCTTCCAGCCGCTGGGTCGCGACCACCGCGTCCGTGTCGGAATCGAAGATGATCGGGGCGCCCACCACGAGCTCCACGTCCCCCCGGAAGGAGCTGGGCAGCCGGCGTCGGTCGATGATCGACATCCGATTGATCCGCAGCTTCACCGGCACGATGGGCGTGCCGCCCTCCACGGCGATGAGGCCGGCGCCCGCCTTGAACGGCTGCAGCGGTCCGCCAACGGTCAGCTTGCCCTCCGGGTAGAGGAGGATGTGGAAGCCCTTGTCGAGCCGCGCCCCGAGCAGCTCGAGGCTGCGCCGCACGGACCCCTCGCGGGCAAGCGGGAACGCGTTGGCGAGGACGGAGGCGAGGACGCCCTTGACCGGGTTGCCGTAGATCGTCTCGGCGCCGGCGGCCACCGAGAGCTTCCAGCGGACGGAGAGCGGCAGGCGGCTCAGGATGATCGCGTTGTCCAGGTGGAGGCAGTGGTTCGGCGTGATGAGGACCGGCCCATCGAGGTCGCGGAGGGCCTCCATCCCGGTCGTCCGGACCCGGTAGAACACGGTGGCCAGCGGGTACATGATGAAGAGCTGGGAGGCGACGCCGACCGCCCGGGCGAGCGGGCTGAGCGGCCAGCTCCAGCGCATCGGCTTGCGTTTCTGGCCGCGGGCCGCCTCGATCATCGCGGCGACCTCGGCGACGGTCGCGTCCGGCGCGAGCGCGTCGTCGTCGAGGTAGATGCCGAGCTCCTCCTCGATGACGCCGAGGAGCTCGACCCGCTTGAGCGAGTCCATCTCGAGGTCCGACTCCAGGCGCGCCGTCGGGACGAGCCGGTCGGCGGGCACGCCGGCGACCTCGGCGATCACGGCCGCGACCGGGTCGGCCGGCAGCCCGTCGAGCTTCGCCCCGATCCTCGTCGAGCCCGCGGTCGCGGCCGATGCCCCTGCCGCGGCGGCCGCGACCAGCTCCGGCAGCCTCTCCAGGACCAGGGGCTTCTTCACCTTGAGGGTGTGCGTCCGGGGCAGGTCCTCCTCCGGCCAGACGGTGAAGCCGCGGACCCGCTGGTGGGGGGCGAGGCGCTCGTTCGCCGCCTTGACGACGTCCTCGGCCGCGGCCGGGTCGTCGAGGAGGAGGACGGCGTGGACGCGGAGGTCGGTGCCGGGCGGCCAGCCGACGACCGCCGCGTCGGTGAGTCGCTCGTCCTGGCGCAGGATCGCCTCCACGTCCTCGGCATAGACCTTCTGCCCGTCGGGCAGGGCCAGCATGTCCTTCTTGCGGCCGCGGAAGACGAGGAACCCGTCGGGGGTGAGCTGGCCGAGGTCGCCGGTGTGGTACCAGCCCTCGGCGTCGATCGCGGCCGCGGTGGCCTCCGGGTTCCGCCAGTAGCCGGCGAAGCGGCCGGGGCCGCGGGCCAGGACCTCGCCGTCCTCGGCGAGGCGGATCTCGACGCCGGGGATCGGCTCGCCGACCGTCTCCATCCGGTTCCGCTCCGGCCGCGTGAACGTGACCACCGGGCCCATCTCCGTGGCCCCATAGCCCTGGAGGACGTCGATCCCCATCTCCGTCCAGCGCCTGCCGAGCTCGACGTCCATCGCCGAGGCGCCCAGGCCGACGGTGTGGAGCTTGCCGCCGATCGGCGAGAGGACCGGCGAGAAGAGGATCCGCCGGGCGGGCTTCGGGAGCGGCCGGGCGAGGGCGTGGAGGCGCTCGAACGCATCGCGGCGGCCGGCCTGGTCGACCCGCCGTTCGATCGCGGTGTCGATCAGCCGGAGGCCCTGCGGCACGATGAGCAGGATCGAGGCCTTGAAGTCGCGGAACGTCCGCAGGAGGACGATCGGCTGGCGGCTCACCGGGTAGACGACGCTGGCCCCCACGGTGAGCGGCGCGATGAACCCCAGGACCTGCTCGTAGAGGTGGGAGAGCGGCAGGACCGAGACCATCCGGTCGTCCTTGCCGAACGGCACGATCGCGGTCATGGCGGCGGTCACGGAGAGCAGGTTGCGGTGGCTGAGCATCGCCCCTTTCGGATCGCCCGTCGTTCCGCTCGTGAAGACGATCTCGGCCAGGTCATCCGGGGCCACCGCGGCCGGCGGCAGCGGCTCCGCGCGCCGGGCGCGGTCCGGCAGCGACTCGACCAGGACGACCGGGAGGCCGAGCTGGCGGGCGGCCTTCTCGGTCTGGCGCGAGGCGAGGACGAGGCGCGCGTCGGTCTGGGCAGCGATCTTCCGCCCGAAGTCGACGGGGTGGCGAACGTCGAGGGGCACGGCGACGCCCCCGGCATGGATCAACCCGAAGAAGGCGAGACCCCACTCGGGCCGGTTCACGGACCAGAGGATCGCCCGGTCGCCGGGGGTGATTCCCTCGTCGGCGAGCACGCGCGCAACCCGCGGAACGGTCGAGCGAAGGTCGCGGTAGCGCAGGACGCGGGTCCGGAACGAGGGGCGGATCATCAGGGCGGGCCGACGGTCGAACCGGGCGCCGACCTCCTCCACCAGCTGGACGAGCGTCTCCATCGACCTGACCTCCGTGGGGATGCCGGGCTCAGTGACCGGCCCTGCGGGCGAGCGCCGCGAGGACCTCGTTCGCCCCGTCAGTCCAGGGCGGGTAGTGGGCGAAGACGATGGTCGCCACGTCGAGCGCGGCCATCTTCCGCACGCTCGACTTCGCGGCGGCGTAGTCGTCGCTGTAGAGGCGGCTGGCGAAGACGACGCGGCCCCGCCGGACCTGGAGGGCGTCGCCGGTGAAGAGGATCCGGTCGCGGGGGGCGTAGAGGCAGATGCTGCCGGGCGTGTGGCCGGGCGTGTGGACGACGCGCAGGCCGCCGAGGACCGGGAGGACGTCGCCGTCCTCGAGCGGGTGGAACGTGGTCGGCGGGCGGACGACCGACGCGAAGAGGCGGCCCCGGGTCGGCCGGCGGAGGGCCTCGCGGAACCGGACCTGGAGGCGCTCGAAGTCGGCCGGGTGGATGCACACCTCCGCGCCGACGGCCTCGAGCTCGGCAACGGTGCCGGCGTGGTCGGGGTGACCGTGGGTGACGACGACCCGCCGCACCTCGGCGAGCGGGCGCCCGAGATCCGCGAGGCCACGCTCGATGCGGCCGAGCGACCCGGCGATCCCGGCGTCGACGAGCGTGACCTCGTCCTCGGGGATTGCGTGCACGTTGACGCTGATCGCCGCGGGCACGCTGACGAGGCTGATCGCGTGGACGCCCGCCGTAACCTCCATCACCCTCCCGCCCCGCGGCCGACGCGTCGCCGTCACGCGGCCGTGGCTGCGAGGATCGTCCGGCCGTGTCGCCCGATCCGCCAGTGACGAACGGCCCCTCCCGACGATCGATGCAATCCGGATTCGCCCAGGCCCCGAAAAGGGGGCGAGACGAGCATCCACCCGACGACCGATGACGGTCCGGGTCGCTCGACAGGCAGGACCAGGAGACACGATCAGATGCAGCGCAGCTTCGGCCGCATCGCGGCCCTCATCGGCGCCGGGGCCCTCGCCCTCGCCGTCGTCACCCCGGCCTTCGCCGCCGGCCCCGCCAAGCTGACCGCGGTCGTCGCGGTCGACTCCACCGACGCGCCCGCCGCCGGCAAGGCCTGGGTCCGCGTCCTCCACGGCTCGCCCGACGCGCCCGCCGTCGACGTCAAGGCCAACGACGCCAACATCCTCACGAACGTCCCCTTCGGCGTGATCTCCGACTACCTCCCGGTTGACGGCGGGACGTACAACATCAAGGTCTGCGCCGCCGGAACGACCACCTGCGTGATCAACGCCGACCTCACCTTCACCGCCGGCAAGAAGTACACCGTTGCCGCCACGAACCTGGTCGCCAGCATCGAGGCCCAGGTCCTCGAGGACACGGCTGTCGCGAACGCCCAGCAGGCCCAGGTCCGGGTGATCCACTTCTCCGCCGACACGCCCGCCGTCGACGTCCTGACCCAGGACGGCGCGACCGTCGTCGTCGACAACCTCGCCTATCCGAACGCCACGGGCTACCTCGCCCTCGCCGCCGGCTCGTATGACCTCAAGGTCTGCGCCAACGCCGACAACACCGTCTGCCCGCTCGATCCGGGCGCCCTCGACCTCGCCGCCGGCACGGCCTACAGCGTCTTCGCCGTCGGCTCCCTCCAGGCGACGCTCGCGACGCCTGCCCCCGATACCACCCCGCCGCCGACCTCCACCCTTGCCCCGACGCAGGATGGCTCCTCGAACGGCAGCCTGATGGTGATCCTCGCCATCGTCGCCCTCGCCGGGGCCGGCGCCTTCGCGATGAACCGCCGCCTCGCGACTGGCCGCGTCGAGAAGTAACCCGCTCCCCCTCCCCCCTCGCGACGCCGGTCCGGTCCTCCCCGGGCCGGCGTCGCCGTTTCTCCCGGGTGTAGGCTGTCGGCCAGGGTGACGGGCAGAGTGGAGATCCCGGGATGAACGACACCACGCGGCACGGCGGCCTGGACCTGGCGACGATCGTCGCCGCCCCCAAGGTGCTCCTGCACGACCACCTGGACGGCGGCCTGCGTCCGCGGACCGTGATCGAGCTCGCCCGCGAGGGCGGCTACGACGGCCTCCCCACGACCGATCCCGACGAGCTGTCCGCCTGGTTCCGGCGGGGCGCCGACCGCAAGAGCCTGGAGCTCTACCTCGCCGGGTTCGCCCACACCGTGGGCGTGATGCAGACGCCCGAGGCGCTCGAGCGGATCGCGGCGGAGTGCGCCGAGGATTTCGCGAACGACGGGATCGTCTACGCCGAGGTCCGCTTCGCGCCGGAGCTCCACCTCGAGCGCGGGATGACGCTCGACGAGGTGGTCGAGGCGGTGCTCCGCGGCTTCCGGCGTGGCAGCGCGGGCCGCCCGCTCGAGATGCGCGCCCTCGTGACCGCGATGCGAACGGCCGCGCGGTCCCTGGAGATCGCCGAGCTGGCCGTCCGCCATCGCGACGAAGGCGTGGTGGGCTTCGACATCGCCGGCGCAGAGAAGGGCTATCCACCGAGCCGGCACCTCGACGCCTTCCACCTGATCGCCCACGAGAACTTCCACTTCACGATCCACGCCGGCGAGGCCTTCGGGCTGCCGTCGATCTGGGAGGCGCTCCAGTGGTGCGGCGCCGAGCGGCTGGGCCACGGCGTGCGGATCGTGGACGACATCGTGGTCGGCGACGACGGGCGCGTCGCGCTGGGCCGGCTCGCGGCCTATGTGCGTGACCGGCGAATCCCGCTGGAGATGTGCCCGACCTCGAACGTCCACACGGGCGCCGTCGCCTCGATCGAGGAGCACCCGATCGACCTCCTGCGTCGCCTCCGCTTCCGGGTCACGGTGAACACGGACAACCGCCTCATGAGCGGGGTCACGCTTTCGTCGGAGTTCGAGGCGCTCGCCCGGGCCTTCGGCCTGGACCTCGCCGAGATGCAGTGGCTGACGCTCAACGGCATGAAGAGCGCCTTCTGCTCGTTCGACCAGCGGCTGCGGGTCATCAACGAGCAGATCAAGCCGGGCTACGCCCGGCTCATGGCGCGGGCCTCGCAGGCGGACATGCTCGTCGGGTAGCTCGCTTCGGGGCGACGGGTGCCCCGGCGCCGGTCTGGTGCGGTCGGGGGTACTTCCGGGTAGGGGTGGCGGCCGCGACTGTCGGCTTCAATGAGCCCTGCCATGAACACGCCGGCCGCGCACGACGCGGCCTCGACCGTGCAGCAGCTCCTCGTGCGCGGATTCGCGTGCGTCGGAGCGATCGCCGCGGCAAGCCTCGTTGTGGTCGCCATCACTGGCGCCTCTGGCGTCCCTGTTGCGGTCATCGGGGGAGGGGCTGCCGCGACCGTCATTGCCGCCGGCGTGGTGCGTCACGTCGTCGGCGAGGTCGAGGCCCTCCGCGCGAGCCTCTTGGAGGACCTCCGGGACGCGCGGGCGGCCTACGATCGGGCAACCCTCGATGCGCGCATTGATCCGCTGACCGGCCTCGGCAACCACCGCGCCTTCCAGGAGGAGCTCTCCCGCCAGGTGGCCATTGCCATTCGCGAGGCGAGTCCCCTCTCCCTCGCGATGATCGACCTCGACGACTTGAAGCGCGTGAACGACACCGATGGCCACGCCGCCGGCGACAAGCTGCTGGCTACGCTCGGGCGGCTGATCGGCGCGACCTTGCGGCCCGCCGATCGCCCCTTCCGCGTCGGCGGCGACGAGTTCGCCCTCCTGCTGCCGGGGACGAGCACGGAGGCAGCGTACGGCGTCGTCCGGCGCCTGCTCGCGAGCGCCACCGGGGGCCATCCGACCCTGCGCGACACACGGCGCTTCTCGTTCTCGGCGGGGATCTCCACCTGCCCGGACCTGAGCACCGACGCGGGCCGCCTCACCCACCACGCCGACGCCGCCCTCTACTGGGCCAAACGCCACGGCCGGACCGACATCCAGGTCTTCAATCGATTCCGCCACGGAACCGTCGACGACGAACGCTCGGCCGAGGAGCTGGC
The DNA here is from genome assembly GCA_963705215.1 of uncultured Chloroflexia bacterium. Taxonomy (GTDB): domain Bacteria; phylum Chloroflexota; class Limnocylindria; order Limnocylindrales; family CSP1-4; genus CTSoil-043. The sequence goes on from CAVPJI010000014.1 coordinate 56,730, forward strand.
CAAAGCCATCGCCCGCGTGGCGTCCACGCGGGCGCTTCGGCCGGTCTATCAGCCGATCATCTCCCTCGTCACGGGCCACCCGGTCGGCTTCGAGGGCCTCGTCCGACCCACGCCCGAGTCCGGCTTTCCGAACGCCTCGAGCCTGTTCACCGCCGCCGAGGTTGCAGACCGGATCGTCGAGCTCGACATGGCCGCGATCGAGACGATCGCCGCCCGGGTCGGGCAGCTGCCCAAGGGGCTCTACCTGAGCCTGAACCTGTCGCCGCGAAGCCTCGAGACCGAGCAGTTCCAGGTCGGCGAGCTGATCGGGATCCTGCGCCGCCACGGGCTGCAGCCAACCCAGATCGTCATCGAGCTCACCGAGCGTGAGGCCATCGAGGATCTGTCCCGCCTGAAGAGCAACCTGGAGCGGGTCCGTGCTGCGGGCATGCGCATCGCCGCCGACGACGTCGGGGCAGGCAACGCCGGGCTGCGCCTCCTGAGCGAGATCGCGTTCGACGTCGTCAAGATCGACCTCTCGCTCGTCCAGCGCGGCCTGCTCCAGGATTCGTCGCTGGCTGTTCTGCGCGGGATTCGAGAGATGGCGAGTCGCTCGGGCGCGACGATCGTGGCCGAGGGCGTGGAGACGCCGGAACAGCTCGTCGCCCTCCAGCGCCTGGGGATCACCTCCGCGCAGGGCTACCTGCTGGGCCGACCGGCCGACCGCCCCGTTGCCACGCCGGTCGACCTCGCCACGATCGCGACGATGTCGAACCTCGACGAGGCCGCCATCGCCTCCTGAGGCGTCGCCCGGGGCGCAGTCCCACGGCCGGCCTCACGTTCGATTGGACGATGCCGGCCCCGGCGAAGGACCGCGGCCGGCATCGATCGTGCGCCTGTCGCGCCTAGCGCATCGTGAGGGCCATCACGGCCTTCTGGGCGTGGAGCCGGTTCTCCGCCTCGTCGTAGACGACCGAGTGCGGGCCGTCGATGACCGCATCTGCGACCTCGACGCCCCGGTCGGCGGGAAGCGGATGCATGTAGATGGCGTCCTCGGCCGCCATCCCGATCCGCCGCTCGTCGGCGATCCAGTCGGTGTGCTTCTTCGCGATCTCCGCGCCCTCGGTCTCGTCCTTCGCCGTGAGCATGGCGCCCCAGCTCTTGGCGTAGACCACGTCGACGCCGCGCAGGCCGGCATCGAAATCGTCCATCAGCTCGAAGCTGCCGCCGGAGCGGCGGGCATTCTCGGCCGCCTGGTCGACGATGTCGGCTGGAAGCTTGAACTCCGGCGGGTGGACCAGCCGGACGTTCATCCCGTAGCGGGTGGTCAGGAGCGAGAGGTCGACGGGAACACTGATCGGCTTCTGGTAGCTGGCCGCGTACGCCCAGCTGATCGCAATGGTCCGGCCCCGCGGGTCGCCCTTCTTCTCGAAGATCGTCAGGAGGTCGGCCAGGGACTGGTGGGGATGGAAGAGGTCGCACTGCATGTTGAGGACGGGGACACGGCTGGCGGCCGCCACCTCGCGGATGTAGGCGTTGCCGGCACCCCAGTCCACGTTGCGAATGGCGATGCCGTCGTTGTAGCGGCCCAGGATCTCCCCGATCTCCTTGGGCGTGTCGCCGTGGGAGATCTGGGTGGTCCGGCTCTCGATGAACTGGGCGTGGCCGCCCAGCTGGGCCATCCCGGCCTCGAACGAGGCCCGGGTCCGGGTGGACGAGAAGAAGAAGAGCATGGCCAGGACGCGGTCCCGGAGGAGCGGGTGCGGGATCCCGAGGGCCCGCTCCCGCTTCAGCAGGGCAGCCACCTCGAGGACGGAGTCGATCTCCTCCTTCGTCCACTCCTGGAGGCTGATGAGGTCGCGGCCGCGCAGGTCGGTCTGCATGTCGGCGCCTACTCTGCCGCGCCGAGGATGAGCGCAAGGAGCCCCATCTTGAGCGCGACGCCGTTGAACGCCTCGGCCCAGTAGCGCTGGTGGCGGGTGGCGTCGACGTCCTCGGGCAGCTCGTCCATCCGCGGGAGCGAGTGGAGGATCATCGAGGAGCGCTTGGCCTTCTCGCGCAGGAGCTGGCGGGTGACGACGTACTCCGGAGGCGTGAGCCCCATCTCACCGGCCCGCTCCACGCGCGAGGCCGTGTAGTCGGCCTGCACGACCGGCTCCATGTAGATGACGTCCGCCTCGCCGATCACGTCGCGGACGTCACCGGCCTCCTGGTAGTCCACGTTGAGCGCGTCGATCTCCGCCTTGAACTCCGGGAGCAGCGACATGTCGGGCGGGCCGACGACGATCGCCTTGGCGTCGAACTGCGAGAGGGCGTACAGGATCGAATGCATGGTCCGCATCCGCATGTCGCCCACGAGCAGCCAGGTCAGCCCGTCAAGGGTCCCCTTCTCCAGCAGCGTGGTGTAGAGGTCGGTCAGGACCTGGGTCGGGTGCTCGCCCCAGCCGTCGCCGCAGTTGATGACCGGCACGGACGCCCACTTCGCCGCCTCGTGCGGTGCGCCCTGCTGGAAGTGGCGGATCGCGATGACGTCCGCGTAGAACTCCAGCATGTGGAACGTGTCCTTGATCGACTCCTGGTAGAAGTCGCCGGCGCGGGTCATCTTCGAGTCGGAGAACCCGAGGACGTGCCCCCCGAGGCGATGCATGGCGGCCTCATGGGAGAGTCGCGTCCGCGTGCTGGGCTGGTAGAAGGCCGTCAGCAGGGTCTTGTGCTTCAGCAGGTCGGTGTTGCGACGGTCGCGCGCGAAGGGCCGCAGGTCGTCCGCGACCTGAAAGACCCTGAAGAACTCGTCCCGGCTGAAATCCTTGAGGGACAGGATGTCCCGGCCCTGGAAGCTCCGCATCAGATTCCTCCGCTGGTTGCGTGGTGGGAGTGCAGGCGCCGGTGCGCCGCACGGGTGACGGGCTGATCGCCGGGCGCCGGCGTGGGCGGGCGCCGTACGGCGCCGGTGAAGAGGACCGCGACGTTCTCGTCGGGGCGGATCGCGCGCGTTCGGACCAGGTCCAGGAGGCCGGCAAGGCCCGCCGACCCGGTGTGATCGACGTCGATGCCGGTCGTGGCGCGGGCCAGCGCGTTCGCCTCCTCGAGCGTGGGCTCGGAGGTGACGAGCGGCCCGCCGCCGCTCTCGAGGATGCCGGCGAGGCAGGCTCGCCAATCGTACGTCTCATCGTCGATGATGCCGTGCGCGACGCTGCGCGGCTCCTGCTCCCAGGGCCACATGAAGGCCGAGCGGTGGCGGCCGGCGTCCGCGAGGACCTCGTCGGCCGGCTCGCCTGCCGCGACGCGCGCTCGCACGCGCTCGAAGGCACGGGCCAGCGGGTGGACGGTCGCCGGCTGCACGGCGTGAATCCGGGGCAGCGCGGCTCCCTCGTACCGTAAGCCGGCGATCACGGAAGACAGCAGTGCCCCACCGCCGACCTGGACCACCACCCGGTCCAGGCGAGCGGGGCCGCCGGGCGCCGCGACCGCGGCGGCCAGCTCCCAGCCCAGCGTCTCCCCGCCCTCGATCGCGAGGCCGTTGAGGTTGCCCTGGCAGGTGAACGGGACCGCGCCGGTCTCGACAGCGCGCAGGAGCGCGTGGTACGTCGGGATCGCCCGTGGCGCCCGGCTCGCGCTCGCACACGGTGCAGGCGGCGCCGAGGGCCTTCAGGCGCTCGACCACCACGGGATCAGCGTCGGGCGGGATGAAGACATCGAGGTGGCGGTCCGCGGCGCGGGCGACGACCGCAGCCGCGAGGGCGGCGTTGCCGCAGGAGGCGATCGCGAGAGGCGCCCGCTCCACGGCGGGCTGCCCCGCCGTCCGTTCCCCGGCGGGCTGCCCCGCTGCGGGCTCAGCGGCCGATGTGCCGCCGGCGATCGATCGTTGGCGCGCGTCCTCCACCGCGAGCTCCAGGAGTGTCCCGAAGAGGTGGCGGGCCTTGTGCGAGCCCGACACGTTGCCGGTCTCGTCCTTGACCCAGACCCCGCCGGCCGCGGAGAAGCCCAGGGCGTCGGAGAGCGGACCGCTCCGCATGAATGGCGTGATCCCGAACCCATGGCCGTCGACCAGGGCGACCGCCGTGTCGAGCCGCTGCACGAGGCCGACGTACTCGGCGTCGCTCCAGCCCACCGCCCGGGCCCGGTTGTACGCATGGAACCGCGTTCGCCAGCGGACGTACGGGCTGGGCGCCCCCGTGTCCTCGGCAAGCGCTTCGTGCCCGGCGACCGTCACCCGGACCAGCACGTGGTCGACGTCATCCCCCGGCCGGGCCGCCGGGCAGGCGAAGGCGAGCGGTGCCTCGTCCGGGACGTGATGCCCGCAGCCGGCGCAGACGAGCGCCGTCGGCGGCGCGGCACCGCCCGCCGGCCGTGCTTCTGTCACCCGGCCACCCCGACCCCGGCCCGCTCGTTCATCTCCCGGATCGCGTCGTCCCAGGCCGGCACGCTCGCCCGCAGGTCGCGCCAGAAGGCCTGCTCGCGGCGGGCGACGAAGTGCTCGAACGAGGTTCCCTGCTGCTCCACCCAGGTGTAGTAGCCGAGGTTGAAGATCCGCTCCCGGTCGAGCGGGGTGAGCTCGAGGAGGTCGTCCGCGCCCGCACCGAGCACGTACTGCCCGAAGGTCTCGGCGGCCTCCACGGCCCCGAACCCGCCGGGGAAGTCCCGGGGCAGGATCTTGTCGAGCTCGGTTAGATAGAGCGCGGCGCCGTCGGTGGCGACGGTCACGACCGCCTCCTCGGGGCCGAGGTCGAGCTGCTTGGCGGTCTTGATCGCCGCCACGATGTTGCAGATCGACGAGACGCCGAAGGACGGGAGGGCGGCCAGCACGACCTCCGGCACGTCCCGGGCGGCCAGGAAGGCGCGGCCGGCGTCGGTGTTGAACAGCACGAGCAGCCGGTCGGTCGCCCGGTCGGAGATGTCGACGACGAGGTCCGTGTTCATCACGTTGTGGATCAACGGGATGTGCTTGTCGCCGATCCCCTGGATGTTGTGCTCCCCGAAGCCGTTCCGGAGCATGGTGGGGCACTCGAGCGCCTCGACCGCGACGATCTTCGTCCCGTGGCGGTCCTTCAGCCAATCGCCCGCCCCGATCGTCCCGGCCGACCCGGTCGCCGACACGAACGCCGCCGGCCGCAGCCCGGGGGTGGCGTCCGCCAGCGTCTCCATGACCCGCTCGAGCGCCCGCCCGGTGACCGCCCAATGGACGAGGTGGTTCCCGTACTCGGAGAACTGGTTGAGGATCACGTTCGCCGGGTCGCGCGCCAGGATCGCGCAGGCGTCGTAGATCTCCTTGACGTTGCTCTCGGTGCCGATGGTCCGGATGATGTCCTCGGGCGCCACGACCCACTGCTCGAGCCACTCGAAGCGCTCGCGGCTCATGCCCTCCGGGAGGACGGCCACGCCGCGGCAGCCGAGGATGCGCGAGATCGCGACGCCGCCGCGGCAGTAGTTGCCGGTCGAAGGCCAGACGGCCCGCTGGGTCGTGGGATCGAACTCCCCGGTGACGAGACGCGGGACGAGACAGGCGTAGGCGGCGAGCACCTTGTGGGCCGCGATCATCGGGAAGCGGTCGCCGAGGGCGACGACGATCGGTGCCGCCACGCCGGTGATGGATGTCGGCAGGACCACGTGCTCCGGGACGGCGACCGTCCCGCGCCGGTCGGCCGCGTTGTGCCAGTGGACGCGGTACAGGTTCCGGGCGTCGGGCGCATCCGGGGCGACACCCACCAGCCCGGCCCGGGCCGCGGCGGGGATCGTCGGCGGGTCGATCAGCTCCGAGAAGGTCGGCAGGATCGTCCGCGTCTCGCGGAAGCGGCGGACCGTCCGCTCGTAGGCCGTGCGGTCGGCCGGTGGGCCGCTCGGGGCTGCCGTCATCCTTGCTCCTCCGGGGCGACGTCGGCCGCCCATGTACGCGTCGTATCCTTCGGGTCGACCCGGAAGGCAACTTCGGGCCGGACGGCACACCCCGCAGCGGGGCGGCGCCGCCACAATTCTGTCACCGACGGCGAGCGTCGGAAGGGCCAGTTGGTCCCCGCCTGCAGGACTGGGGTCGCACGATGGACTTCATTCTGAACGGCCGGCCGGTCTCGACGGAGGCCGAACCGGGCACCAGTCTGCTGGAGCTGCTCCGTGAGCGCTTCGGGCTGCGCTCGATGAAGGACGGCTGCGCACCGGAGGGATCGTGCGGGGCGTGCACCGTGCTGGTGGACGGCCGCCCGGTCGTCTCGTGCGCCCGCGACGCGGCGGAGATCGCGGGTCGCGACGTCGTGACCCTCGAGGGCCTCCCGGCCGACGCGCGGTCGGCCTGGGCCGCGGCGTTCATCTCGTCCGGCGCCAGCCAGTGCGGATTCTGCTCGCCCGGGATCGTCATGAAGTCGGAGGGACTCCTCACGCGCGACCCGGCGCCATCCCGCGAGGCGATCGCCCGGGCCCTGGCCGGCAACCTCTGCCGCTGCACCGGCTACGTGAAGGTGATCGACGCGATCGAGGCCGTCGCGGCGGCCCGGCGCGGCGAGCGCGACCTCCCGGCCACCCCGGCCGGCGGCGGTGTCGGCGCCCGTGCCGACCGGATCGGCGCCCGGGAGATGGCTCTCGGCGAGCAGCCGTTCGTGGCCGACATGTCCGCGCCCGGCATGCTTCACGCCGCCCTGCGCCTCAGCGACCACCCACGGGCCGTCGTCCTCCGGATCGACACCGCGCACGCCGCCGCGGCCCCCGGGGTCGTCGCGATCGTCACCGCCGCGGATGTCCCCGGCGAGCGCGTCCAGGGCCTGATCGCCCGCGACTGGCCGGTCTTCGTGGCCGAGGGCGAGACGACCCGCTACGTCGGCGACGTCCTCGCCGCCGTTGCCGCCCGGACCCGCCGCGAGGCCCGGGCCGCCGCCGCGCTGATCGAGGTCGAGTACAAGACCCTCGACCCCGTCGGCGACCCGTTCGCAGCCCTCGAGCCGGCCGCCCCGCCCGTCCACGCCGCCGGCAACCTCCTCGAATCCTCGGTCGTCCGGCGCGGTGATGCTGCGGCGGCCCTCGCGACCGCCGCCCACGTCGTTCGCGAGCGCTTCACCACGAGCCCGATCGACCACGCCTTCCTCGAGCCCGAGGCCTGCCTGGCGGTGCCGGGCGACGGCAGCCCCGGCGCCCCCGTCCTCCACCTCTTCTCGCAGGGCCAGGGTGCCTGGGATGACCGCCGCCAGGTCGCCTCGCTCCTCGCCCTCCCCGAGACCGACGTCCGCGTCACCCAGGTCGCCACCGGCGGGGCCTTCGGCGGCAAGGAGGACCTCACGGTCCAGGGGCAGGCCGCGCTCCTCACCCGGGTCACCGGGCGCCCCGTCCTCCTCGCCCTGTCGCGCGCGGAGAGCCTCCGGCTCCACCCGAAGCGCCACGCGATCACCCTCGACTACGAAGTCGGCTGCGACGCCGAGGGTCGCCTCGTCGCGGTCCGGGCCCGGATCGTCGGCGACACCGGCGCGTACGCCAGCGTCGGGGCGAAGGTCCTCGAGCGGGCCGCCGGCCACGCCTGCGGCGCCTACCGCGTCCCGAACGTCGACGTCGAGGCCCGCACCGTCTACACGAACAACCCGCCGGCCGGCGCCTTCCGCGGCTTCGGCGTCCCCCAGGCGACGTTCGCGATGGACGGCTGCCTCGACCGTCTCGCCGAGCGGGTCGGCCTCGACGGCTGGGAGATCCGTTGGCGGAACGCCTGCCGGACCGGTGACCGTTTCGGGTCCGGCCAGCGGCTGGGAGCCGGTGTCGGCCTCGAGAAGACGCTCCTCGCCGTCCGCGACGCCTACCGCGACGCCCGCGCCCGCGGTGCGGCCGCTGGGATCGCCTGCGCGGCCAAGAACGTCGGGATCGGCAACGGCATGGTGGAGCGGGGACGGGCCCTCCTCCGCGTCGAGCCGGACGCGAGCATCACGCTCTGGCACTCGTGGACGGAGATGGGCCAGGGCGTCCACACGGTCTTTGCCCAGGTCGTCGCCGAGGAAACCGGCGTGGACGTCGCCACGGTCCGGGTCCGCGTCGACACGGAGCGCGAGCTCGACACCGGCGAGACGACGGCCTCGCGGGCGACGACGCTCGGCGGCCAGGCGGTCGCCGACGCGGCCCGCAAGCTGCGCTCGGCGATCGACGCCCTGCCGCCCGGCACCGACCTCGAGACCCTCGCCGGGCAGGAGTTCGGCGGCGAGTTCGTCGTCGACTGGACGACGAAGCTCGACCCGGACATCGAGGACCCGGTCACCCACCTCGCCTACGGCTGGGCGACCCAGGTCGTCATCCTCGACGACGAAGGCCGCCTGGCGCGGGTCGTCGCGGCCCACGACGTGGGTCGGGCCATGAACCCGACGCTTCTCGAGGGCCAGGTCGAGGGCGGGGTCCACATGGGCCTCGGCCTCGCGCTCACCGAGGCGTTCGTGACCGATCGCGGCGTGCCGCTCACGACAACCCTGAAGTCGCAGGGGATCATCCCCGCCGCGGGGATGCCGCCGGTCGAGGTCATCGTCGTCGAGGAGCACCAGCCAGAGGGCCCGTACGGGGCGAAGGGCGCCGGCGAAGCGGTCCTCGTGCCAACGCCGGCCGCCGTTGCCGGCGCGCTCCAGGCCTTCGACGGTCGCTGGCGGACCGCGCTCCCGATGCGGGACTCCGCGGCTGCGCGAGCGGCCCTGCCCCGGGTGGACAGCCTGCCGCGGGCCGGCTCGACCGCGGGAGGGCCGCCCTGATGTCGGCGGTCACGCCCGGGCTCGTCTGCGCCCATCACCACCTCTACTCGGCGCTCGCCCGGGGGATGCCGGCACCGCCGAAGGTCGCCACGAGCTTCCAGGAGATCCTGGAGCAGGTCTGGTGGCGCCTCGACACGGCGCTCGACCTCGAGATGATCCGCTGGTCGGCGATGCTCGGTGCCCTCGAGGCGCTCGAGAACGGCACGACGGCGATCGTCGACCACCACGAGTCACCCAACGCCATCGAGGGCAGCCTGGACGTGATCGCCGAGGCGTGCGCCGCCGTCGGGGTCCGTGCGCTGCTCGCTTACGGGGTCACGGACCGCCACGGCGCCGACGGCGCCCGGCGCGGCCTCGCCGAGAACGAGCGCTTCATCCGGGCCGGTGGTCGGGGCCTCGTGGGGATCCATGCCGCCTTCACCTGCTCCGACGAGTCCCTGCGCGCCGCCGCCGGGCTGGCCGCAGATCTTGGCGTCGGGGTCCACGTCCACGTGTGCGAGGGGGTCGGCGACGTCGACGCGCCTCGCCGGCTCGCTGGTCTGACCCGCGGCAACTGGCTCATGGCCCACTGCGTCCACCTGCCCACCGATCACGAGCTGCGGGGGACGATCCTCCACAACCCGATGTCGAACCTGAACAACGCAGTCGGCTACGCCAACCCGGCGCGGTTCACGAACCCGGTCGCCCTCGGCACCGACGGGATCGGCGGCAACGTCCTCGAGGCGTTCCGGCTGGCCTACGTCCTGCAGCGCTCGGTCGACGTCACCTGCGGGCCGGACACGGCGTGGTCGTGGCTCGAGAACGGTTGGAACCTGGTCCCGGAGGCGCGCGCCGACGAGGTCGAGTGGTCCTACGACCCGATGGACCCGTGGCAGGTCGCCTTCACCCCCGGAATCATGCCGCGGAAGGTCACGATCGGCGGCGAGGTCGTCTTCGCCGATGGGAGGCCGACCCGGGTGGACCCCGACGAGGTCCGGGCGAAGGCCCGGGAGCAGGCCGCCCGCCTGCACGCCCGCCTCTGACGGCCGCGGGGCCGGATCGAGCGCCGCTACAGGGCCAGGTGCAGGCGGAGCGCCTCATCGATCTGAGCCATGATTGCGCGCGGGACCACGCCGAGACGGGCGCCCACGCGCGCAACGTCCACGGACCGGACCTGCTCGGACTGGGCCTTCGAGTCTCGCGGAAGGCCCGTACCGGATGCCGGGAGCATGGTCTGGAACGGATAGATCCGCTCGACGTTCGACGTCACCGGCACGACCGTGACCACGCCGCGGCCGAGCCGATCGGCGCTCTCGTTGGCGCTGTCGTTGCTGACGATGACCGCCGGCCGCCGCTTGTTCGACTCCGACCCGCGCGCAGGATCGAGATCGACTTCGTAGATCTCACCGCGGCGCATCAGGAGGGGACCCCTTCGGTCAGCCCATCTCCGACGGTCGACTCCCACATCCGCCCCTCGCCATCGTCGGTCGACCACTCCTCCCACGCGCTCTCGTACGCAGCGCTCAGCTCCGCCGCGCGCAGCAGGTGGACGGCCTTCTGCAGGGCGGCCGAGCGCGACAGCAGGCCCTGTTCCTTCGTGTAGTCGTCGAGGAACTGGACGTCGGCGCCCGGGAGGCTGACACTCACCTTCATACCGTGGATGCTACCCCAGATCGTTCTGGGTAGCAAGAACCCTGCTACCAGCGACAGCTGCGACCCCGCACCACGAACGGACCGAGACGTGACGGCCGGCCTATCCTGAAGCGGAGCCGGCCGGTGCGCGCCCGACCCGGCGTCGCGTCCGACCTCACGAGGGAGCACCCGATGTCCGACCGCTTCCATCCGCTTTCGATGGAGCAGCTCACGAGCTGGGTCTTCACCGAGCTCGCCGCCAGGGGCTCGCTGTTCAACGTGCCCCGCTCGGCGTTCTTCGCCCCCCGCCTCGAGCACCGCTTCCGGCGCCGCGAGTACGGCGTGGAGCTGGAGACGCCCTTCGGCGTGGCCGCCGGCCCGCATACCCAGATGGCCCAGAACATCATCGCCTCGTGGCTCGTGGGAGCCCGGCTGATCGAGCTCAAGACGATCCAGACCCTCGACGAGCTCGATGTGAACAAGCCCTGCATCGACGTGGAGGACGAGGGCTACAACGTCGAGTGGTCGCAGGAGCTCAAGGTCCACGAGTCGTTCGACGAGTACCTGCGGGCCTGGGTGCTGATCCACGCCCTCCACAGGGCGCTCGGATTCCCCGGCGACCGGCCCGGCATGGTCTTCAACATGAGCGTCGGCTACAACCTCGAGGGGATGCTGCGGCCGAACGTCCAGTGGTACTTCGACGCGATGGCCGACGCGTCCGCCTACCTGCCGGCCTACGTGGAGATCGTCGCCCGCCACTTCCCGGCGATCCGCGCGATCGAGATCCCGACGCGCCTGTCGGACACGATCACGCTCTCGACGATGCACGGCTGCCCGCCCGAGGAGATCGAGAGGATCTCGCTCTACCTGATCGAGGAACGCGGGCTCCACACCTCGGTGAAGTGCAACCCGACGCTGCTGGGAGCCGAGCAGGTGCGGGGCATCGTCAATGACGACCTCGGGTTCGGCGACGTTCCGATCCCCGACGCAGCGTTCGGGCACGACCTGAAGTGGGCCGACGCCGTCCCGATGTTCCGCAACCTCCGGCGGGCGGCGGCGGAGCGGGGCTTGGCGTTCGGCCTGAAGCTGTCGAACACGCTCGAGGTGGAGAACTGGCGGACCGTGTTCGACCGGGACCCGACGATGTACCTGTCGGGCCGGCCGCTCCACGCGGTCACGACGAACCTGGCGGCCAGGATCGCGGAGGAGTTCGAGGGCGAGCTGCCGCTCTCGTTCGCGGGCGGGGCCGACTGCTTCAACGTGGCCGACCTGCTGGGCGCCGGCATGCGCACCGTCACGGTCTGCTCGGACCTGCTCAAGTCGGGCGGCTACCTGCGGATGCTCCAGTACACCGAGAACCTGGACGCCGCGTTCGACGCGATCGGCGCCTCCGACACCGCGGACTTCATTCGCCGGAGGGCGCAGGCGGGCGGATTCGAGGGCGACGGGGCGGGCGGGCGCCCCGACGGCGCCTCTGTCGCCGACTGCGCGCGGTTCAACCTCCGTCGGTACGCCGACGAGGTCCGGCACGATTGGCGCTACGAGAAGTCGTCGTTCCGGACGGACCGGTCCAAGACCCCCCGCGTCCTTGGCGCCTTCGACTGCATCGCGGCGCCCTGCCTCGACGAGTGCCCGGTCGACCAGCAGGTGCCCCGCTACATGGCGGCCGTGCGCGCCGGGGATCTCCGGGAGGCCGTCCGCATCACCCGCCTCGACAACCCGCTGCCGTCGATCCTGGGCCGGGTCTGCGACCACCTGTGCGAGAACACCTGCATCCGCACGCACCTCGACCAGCCGCTGGCGATCCGGCAGATCAAGCGCTTCATCATGGAGCAGGAAGTCGGACAGGCGCCGCTCCCGGCCGGCTCCACGGCCGGCGGCCGGGTGGCGATCATCGGGGCCGGACCGGCCGGGATGGCGGCGGCCGAGTGGCTGGCCTACGCCGGCTTCGGTGTCACGGTCTTCGAGGAGCACCCGTACGCCGGCGGCATGGTCGGCGGGGCGATCCCGGCCTATCGGCTTCCGCAGGCGCAGATCGACCAGGACCTGGCCGTCCTCGTGCGCCTCGGCGTCGAGATCCGCTACGGCGTGACGGCGGGCGTCGACTTCACCCTCGAGGCGCTCCGCGCGGAAGGGTTCGCGGCGATCTTCATCGCCGTGGGGGCCCAGCGCGCGAAGACGCTCGGCCTGCCGGGCGAGGATGCTCGAGGCGTGATCGACGGGGTGACCTTCCTGCGGGGGGTGAAGGAGGGACGGCCGGCCGCCATCGGGCCGCGCGTGGGCGTCGTGGGGGCCGGCGACACGGCCATGGACTGCGTGCGGTCCGCGCGCCGGGTGGGCGCCTCGTCCGTATCGCTGATCTACCGCCGGACGATCGACCAGATGCCGGCCGACCCGGAGGAGATCCACGCCATCCGGGAGGAGGGCATCGAAGTCGTGGAGCTGGCCCGGCCGATCGGCCTCCACGTCGAGGACGGCAGGCTTGCCGGCGTGCTGTGCACGCGGACGGAGTATCGCGGGGCGCGGGATGCCGCGGGCCGCAAGGTCCCAATGGACGTGCCGGGGTCCGAGTTCGAGGTGGGCCTGGACACCCTGATCCTCGCGATCAGCCAGCATCCGGTCCTCGACCTCTTCGGCGATCAGCTTCCCGAGCTGACCGCGGCCGGCTACATCGCGGTCGACCCGGTCACGTTCGAGACGTCGATCCCCGGTGTCTATGCCGGCGGCGACGTCGCGGATCGCGGGCCTTCCTCGATCGTGAAGGCCGCCGCGGACGGCAAGCGCGTCGCGGCGGCGATCGCGGCCGCGTTCGGCGCGTCGGGCAGCGGGGACGGCATTCCCGCGACCGGGGCGGCCCGGCGGCCCGGCGAGGATGCCCCGCCGGACGTGCAGGCGCTCATGGTCCGTCGCGCCCGGCGCGAGTACCGGGTCCCGATCCAGGTCACCACGCTGGATCGCCGCGACGGGTTCGAGGAGACGGTCCTCGGCTACACCGCCGAAGAGGCGAAGCGCGAGGCGAGCCGCTGCCTCGACTGCGACCAGATCTGCAGCCTGTGCGTCGGGGTGTGTCCGAACATGGCCCTGATGGCCTACGAGATGGCGCCGGTGCGCGCCGACCTGCCGGAGCTGGCGGTCGTCGGCGGCGCCGTCGTGGCGACCGGCTCGACGCCCTTCGTCGCCGGCCAGCGACTCCAGATCTCGGTCCTGACCGACTTCTGCAACGAGTGCGGCAACTGCGTGACGGCATGCCCCACGTCGGGCCGGCCCTACGTCGACAAGCCGCGGCTCTACCTCGACCGGGCGGACTTCGAGGCCCAGTCAGCCAACGCCTTCATGCTCCTCGGCGACGGGGTGATCGAGGGCAGGTTCGACGGTGCGACCCACCGGGTCGTGCTCAACGGCGTCGTGGAGTACACGGCGCCGAGCTTCCGGGCCATCCTGAATCGCGACACCTTCGCGCTCGTGGACGCGACGCTGACCGGGACCGCCGACGGGGAGCGCCTGCCGCTCGAGCCGGCCGCCGTGATGGCGACCCTCCTGGCCGGCGTCACCGGCTCCCTGCCCCACATCCCGACGGCCGCCCGCGGCGGCTCGCGGATCAACCATCCCGGCTACGCCGAGTAGCCCGGATCGGCGGCCGGGGCGCGGATCGCGCGCCGAAGCACGGGTCGCGCCCGACCCGGTCACGGTGGGACGCTTGCCGGCGTTCGGCCGCCTACCCGGCCGCGTCGAGGACCATGCGCCGGAGCACCCGGGCCGTGGCCGACCGCCGGTACGCGGCGGTCGAGCGCAGGCCATCCCGCGGGTGAATGTCCAGGAGCACGGCCGTGGCCGCCCGGTCCGCCACGTCGGCCGAAGGGACCGCGCCCTCCAGCACCGCCTCGGCGCTCGGGGTCCGGATCGGCACCTCCGTGATCGTCCCGACCGCGACGCGGACGTCGCGCCACGCCGGCGACCCGGGATCCTGCCGCCACGCGACCGCCAGCGCAACCTTGGAGAGCGCGAGCGCCCGGCGCGTGCCGATCTTCCGATAGCGCAGCTGCCGGCCTCCGCCGACCGGGAACTCCAGCCGGAGCAGCAGCTCGCCCGGCTGGAGCGCCGTCCGCCGGTAGCCGATGAAGAACGACGCGGCGGGGATCGCCCGCTCGCCGCCCGGCCCGCCGACCACCATCACGGCCTCGGCCGCCAGCATCAGCGGCAGGCTGTCACCGGCCGGCGACGCGTTCACGACGTTGCCGCCCAGGGTTGCCATGTTCTGGAGCTGCGTGGCCCCGAACACCGCCGACAGCTCGGCGATGGCCGGCAGGTGGTCTGCGACGAGCGGCGACCGGCGCAGGTCCGTGTAGGTCGCCGTGGCGCCGATCACGAGCCGATCGCCGTCGACCCGGATCCCGCGCAGCTCGTCGATCCCGGTCAGGTCCAGGAGCCCCGCGGCGGCGGCGCCGTCGCCCGCGAGCTCGACCATGATGTCCGTGCCGCCCGCGATCGGCCGCCAGGTGCCCTCGGCGAGAAGCCCGTACGCCTCCGCGAGCGTGGTCGGGCGCACGAAGGCGGGCCCGACGCGGACGTCCGACCCCGGCTCGACGTTGGGCCGGGTCGGTGGACCGGGCAGCTCACGCGGCACGTGCGGCAGGCCGCCCGGCACCTCGCGCGGCGCCGTCGTGGCCGCCATCGCGATCGCGTCGATGACCTTCATGTACCCGGTGCACCGGCACAGGTTGCCGGCGATCACCTCGCGGATGGCGGCGTCCGTCGGCTCCGCGCCGGAGTCCAGGAATGCCCGGGCCGACATCAGGATGCCGGGCGTGCAGATGCCGCACTGCACGCCACCCGAGTCCACGAAGGCGGCCTGGACCGGGTCGAGCCGCCCGTCCTCGGCGAGCCCCTCGACGGTGCGGACGTCGCGACCTTCCACCTGGCCGACCGGGACGAGGCAGCTCAGGACCGGCGTCCCGTCAACCAGGACCGTGCAGGCGCCGCACTCTCCCTCGCCGCAGCCCTCCTTGGTGCCGACGAGGCCGAGGTCGATCCGGAGGGCGTCGAGGAGTCGCTCACCGCCGGCTCCGCCGACCTCGACCGGATCCCCATTGACCGTGAAGCGGGTCGCCCGGGTGGGCGTGGTGGTCGTCACGACCGGGCCTCCTCTCCGTCGCGGTCGGCCGCGTCGAGCGCCGCGAGGATCCGCTCGGGCGTGGCGGGCAGCTCGTTGATCCAGACACCGGTGGCATCGTGGATGGCGGCGACGACCGCCGGCGCCACGACGTCCATCGGCAGCTCGCCGATCCCCTTGGCGCCGTGCGGCTCGTTCGCGAACGGGTTCTCCACCAGGACGGCCGTGATCTTCGGCGCATCGAGCGAGGTGGGGATCAGGTACTTCGAGAGCCGGTCGTTGAGGAACCGGCCGTCCTTGAGCTTCATCTCCTCGATGGTGGCGTAGCCGACCGCCTGCAGCGAGCCGCCCTCCACCTGCCCGGCGGCCATCAGGGGGTTGATCACCGTGCCGCAGTCGTCCGCGGAGACGACGTGCTTGACGGCCACCTCGCCGGTGTCGAGGTCAACCTCGACCTCGGCCGTGGCGGCCGCCCAGGAGAACGCCGGGTAGGCGTCGCCGACGTAGGTGGCGTCGTCCCAGGTGATGTCCGGGTAGCCGGTGAACTGCTCGTCGAAGCGGAGAGCGCCGTGGGTCCGGGCGACATCGCCGTAGACCGCCGCGAACGGCCCGGGGGCACGCTCCTCGACCGCGGCCTTGAGCCGGTCGGCCGCCCTGGCCACGAGGCCGCCGACGACCATCGTGGTGCGCGAGGCGACGGTCGGGCCGCTGTTGGGGACGACCGAGGTGTCCTGGCGCACGACATCCACGTCCTCGAACGGGATCCCGAGCCGGTCCGCCGCGATCTGGGCGAACACGGTCCGCATGCCCTGGCCCATCTCGGTCTGGTCGGAGAGGACGCGGACGCGCCCGTCCGCCGTGAGCTCCACCGCGGCGATGCTGGCCAGGTACTTCTCGCCGCCGCCGGTGAAGCCGGCGCCGTGCCAGCCCATGGCGACCCCGATCCCGGGCGCGCTGCGCGGCCTCCCGGCCGCGCGATCCACGCGGCGCGCCGCCGCGAAGGCCGTCCGGCGCGCCTCGAAGTCGCTGACCTCGGTCGCCGCCGCGAGCGTCTCCCGGGCCGAGACGCTGTCGCGCAGCACCTGCTGCGTCGGCGTCAGATCGCCGAGCTGGTACGCCCAGCGCGCCCGGAGCTCCGCCGGCGAAACGTCGAGCGCCTCCGCGATTCGGTTGACGTGCATCTCCGCGGCGAACTCGGTCTGGGGAGCGCCAAAGCCGCGGAAGGCGCCGGTGGGCGGCGTGTGCGTCTGCACCGCACGGGAGCGGATCCGCACGTTCGGGCAGGCATACGGGCCGGCCGAATGGAGCGTCCCGCGCGAGAGCACCACCGACGAGAGGGTCGCGTAGGCGCCGCCGTCGAACGTGATGTCGATGTCCTGGGCGACCAGCCGCCCGTCGCGCGTGACGCCGGTGCGATGGGTGACCACCGCCGGATGGCGCTTCGTGGAGACGGAGATGTCCTCGTGGCGGTCGTAGATCAGGCGGACCGGCCGACCGACCGCGAGGGCGAGCATCGCGGCGTGGATGGCGAGCCCCGACGGGAACTCCTCCTTGCCGCCGAAGGCGCCGCCCGTGTCCTCCTGGACCACCACGCAGTGCTCGGCGTCGAGGCCGAGCGCCCGCTTCATGGCGGCGTGCACGTAGTACGGGCACTGCAGCGAGCCGTGGACCGTCACGCCGCCGTCCGGCCGCGGCACCGCGATCATGCACTGCGTCTCGATGTAGAGCTGCTCCTGGTGACCGACCCGGTAGGTCCCCTCGATGACCTGGTCCGCCTGGGCGAACCCTGCCTCGAGGTCGCCTCGGGCGATGTGGTAGTCGGTGAAGACGTGGTCGGACGCGAGCATGTCCGTGACGGCCGGGAGCGGCTCGGTGCGGAGCCGGATGTGATCGCGCGCGGCGTGCGCCAGGGCAAGCGTGGGTGCCGCGACCAGGGCGACCGGCTCGCCGAAATGGCAGATCTCGTCCGCGGCGAGGACCGGCTGGTCGTCCTTCATGAGGTGGATGACGTTCTCGCCGGGCACGTCCGCGGCCGTCAGGACGACGACCCGGCTCCAGTCGAAGGCGGGGTCGCGCTCGATCCCGAGCAGGCGGGCGTGCGCCTCGGTCGACCGAACGGTGGTCCCGTGCCATGCCCCGGGTACCACGAAGTCGTCGGTGTACCGGGTGGCGCCGATCAGCTTGGGAACGGCGTCCACGCGGGGCACGGACCGCGGGTCGGCGGCCGGATCGGGGATCCGCCAGGCCGGTGACGCCTCGCGAGGTGCGGCCGCCGGAGGCGGGGGCGCAACCGAAGGCGCGGTAGGGGCAGGTGTCGCGTGGGGGGTCCGGACCGGCGCTCGCGTCGTCATGTCTGGTACTCGTCCTTCACGATGTGGGCACCGGCCCTGCCGCGGACCGCGCTGAGGTGATTCTCCGCGTGGGTGGCGCCGACTTCACGGCCGCTCCGCTGCCCCGGTGACCTTCGCCGGCGCAGGCCGGCGGAGAACCGAGGCGCCGATGGAACCGCCCACCCGGCGACGATGCACGGCCCGGCCGACTGCCGTCAAGGGACAGTCCGCCCGCCTCGGGGGGGCGGTCCGGCAGGCACCGAGCCCCGTCGACGAGTCGCCGCAGGGCGCCGCGTCCGCGGGATCCCGAGACGAGCCGGCTACTCGCTGAGCCAGGCCGCGATGTCACGGGCCGACGGAATCCGGCCTGCGCTCACGACCTTGCCGTCGATGATGAGCCCGGGGGTGCTGAGGATCCCGTGAGCCACGATCTCGGCCCGGTCGGTGACATGCACGACCTCGGCCTCGACGCCGGCCATCGCGACCGCCTCGCGGGCGTTCTTCTCAAGGTTGATGCAGTTGGCACAACCGGGTCCGAGGACCTCGATCGTCTTCACGGTGATCTCCTTTCGCCTAATCGTCGGGTTAATCGAGGCGATCCGCTCGCCGCGGCGCGAGGGTCTTCATCGCAGCACCTCGCCAAGCGCGTCGAGGGCGCGTCGGCACGCTTCGTGGTCGCGCTCGTAGTAGACCCGCCGGGTGTCCACGCCAAAGCGGCTTGCGCGCACGAGCCCCGCATCTCGGAGCCGGGCGAGGTGGTTGCTCACGTTGTTCTCGCGCGAGCCGAGCGCGGCGGCCATCTCGCACACGCAGACGGGCCCGTCGCGGAGCATGCGCACGATGCTCGCCCGGATCGGGTCCGCCAGGAGCGCGGCGGCCGTCGTC
Organism: uncultured Chloroflexia bacterium; assembly: GCA_963705215.1. Classification (GTDB taxonomy): domain Bacteria; phylum Chloroflexota; class Limnocylindria; order Limnocylindrales; family CSP1-4; genus CTSoil-043. The sequence continues at coordinate 75,341 of CAVPJI010000014.1, forward strand.
GCATCGTGTACGTCTGGCGCCGGGAGGCTCATGCGCAGGTCCTGGAGGACGGGCAGCTCAATCGGCATCGAGTATCTCCTCTCGGGTGACGGCGACGGACGCGTAGGCGACGATCGTCATGAGAGCAGGATCCAGGCGCGCTGGACGGCGAGCGCCACGAGCGCGACCGCGAAGATTCGCGAGAGGGTGGCGCTCTTGACGCGTCCGGCCGTGAACCGGGCCCCGAGCCAGGCCCCGATCACCGAGGCGATCGAGGTGACGATCACGATCGGCCAGTCGAAGGTGGCCGTGGGCAGGTGGGTGGCGAACGCGGTGAACGACGGCACGGTCACCGCCACCGAATTCGTGGCGGCGGCGAGGCGGGCGCTGTAGCCGACCAGGGTGAGGGTCGGCATGAGCAGGAAGCCCGGACCCACGCCGAGGAAGCCGGCAAACACCGAGATGGGCACGGCTGCCCCGGCCGCCTGAGCGCGGTTGCGGTCGGTGATCTCGGCCACGACCTCGGTCGAGGCGCCCTTCGGCATCGCCATGCGCACGGCAAGGAAGAGCAGCACCCCGACGTAGATCCACCACACGAGGTCGGGCGAGGCGAACTGGACGAGCCAGACGCCGAGTGGAGCGCCGATCGCCGTGATCGTCACGAGGATGAGCGCACCCCGCTTGTCGACCATCCCCTTGCGCCAGAAGGCGATCGCCGCGCTGATCGCGGTGAGGCCGTTGAGCAGCAGCGCCCACGGCTGGATGACGTTGATGAGGTCATAGCCGAACAGGCCGAGGACCGGGATCGCGATGAAGGCGACGCCCAGGCCGAGCATGCCCGACAGGAACGACAGGCCGAAGAGAAGCGGCGTCAGGACGAGGAGCATCTCCACGAGGTCAGGGCACGATCTCGATCGTCGGCTCGACGACGATCTCGGACTTCACGGAGTTGGCCACCAGGCTGTACTTCTGGGCCGATCTCAGGGCCCGGCGTGCACGCACCTCGACCACGGCCGGCGACTCCGCTCCCGCGCGGATGCGGATCTGCGGCCACAGACGCAGGTGGGTGAAGGTCTCAGTGCGATCGAGCTCGATCAGCTTGGTCCCCTCGGCCCGGCAGTCATACGACTGCAGGTCGAGCCGGAAGCGCTCGGTGGCCCAGATGAACATCATCATCACGCAGGTGTTGGCCGCCGCGACAAAGGCGTCCTCGGGGGTCAGCACGCCGGGATGTCCCTGGGCATCGGGCGGCGCGGAGAAGGCCATCTCCGGGCCGTTGCCCAGGGTGATCTTCCCCCAGTGCTCGCCCGTCCATGCCACTGTCGTGTGATAGGTCGCCGTGCGGCTCACGGCCGGGTCCCGGCCTGGTCGCAGAAGATGGCGTACTCCCGCCCGAGCGCGAGCGCGAGCGGCTCATCCGTCCCGGGCGCCACGTCGTTGTAGATCTTCACGGTCTCCAGCAGCTCCCTTGTCACCTCGGCCCCGGGCGCCTTGCCGGCACCGTGGAACTGCTCGAAGATCAGCGGGAGGGCCGCCAGGGGAACGGCCTGGCCAGCCACGTCCACGGTCTGCACCGGGATGGCGGACGCACATGCGCACCCGGCTTGGGGCGCCTGGTCGGTCGTTGCCGCCGGCGCACCTTGGGCGAACGTGCCACTGCGCCGATTCCACTGCCCACCGAGCAGCTCGTCGACCAGGCCGGCGACGCGGTCGGCGGTGACCACGACGGCCTGCCGGCCACTCTCGTCCAGGCGCCGCGCGCCCTCCGGGCGGCGCAGCCCAGCTTCGCGTACGAGCTCGCTCACGACGACGCTGGCGGCGGGCTTGCCCGAGTGCTGCTCGGTGGCGCGGGCCGCGCACCGCTTCTCGCAGCCGTCGACGGCGATGGTTGGATAGAAGCGGGCGAACGCCCGGTCGCCCTCTCCGCCCGCCAGGAAGAGCGGCAGGCAGATGGTCACGGTCTCGCGAGGGCGCAGCTGCTCCAGCACCTTGAGCGCGGCGAGGCGGGTCACCGTTCCTTCCGCCAGCTCCTCGCCGGAGCAGGCGACGATCCCCACCTTCCGACCCGGCAGCTCAGGCATGCGTGGAGCCCTCCTTGCCGGCGAGCACGTCGTCCACGACGGCGGTGATCTCTTCCGCGACAGCGTGGGCGAGCAGGATGCCCCCTTCGTTCAGCTCGGCGATGCCCTGGGGCTTCAGCTCCCGGTTCCGCCGGTACACGTCGAGCACCGCGATGCCCTGGGCGACATACCCTCCGCTCTCCTGCACCATCTTGGCGGCGCAGGCGAGCTTGCACCCGTCGATGGTCACCGCCGGATGGGCCCTGACCGCGGCACGAGCGTCCTCGTCACCGAGGACGAGCAGCGACAGTGCCACGAGCCCCGTGGCCTCCGGTCGCAGATCCTCGGTGACCTCGTAGGCGGCCTCGCGGCTGACCGTGCCGTACGTCTTGCCGATGCCGCTGCACGGCACCACCAGGACCTTGCGCTCTTCGGGGCTCACAGCTTCTGCGCTTCCTCTTCCGCCTGGCCCCTCATCAGCTCGAAGTAGGCCTGCGGGTCGAGCAGCGCGTCGCGATCCTTCGGCCAGTCGGAGGCTTCGATGACGACGAGCCATCCTTCGCCGTACGGATCCTGGTTAATGGCCTCGGGGGTCATCGCCAACGCCGGGTTCACTTCCGCCACCGCGCCGCTGACGGGTGAGATCACCTCCACGTTGGCCTTGATCGTCTCGATCAGGGCAACCTCGTCGCCCGTCGCGACCGCCCTGCCTGCCGACCTGACCTTCGCAAAGGCGACGTCGCCGCCGCGCTGCTGCAGGAAGTCCGTCATCCCGACGCGGATGCGGTCACCTTCCGCCAGGGCCCACACGCCTTCGGGGCTATAGAGACGGTCGGTCGCGACCCTGAAGATGAACTTGTCGACCGCAGCTTCCAGATAGTCAGGCATGTCGTCGTCCCAGCGAGTACGCAATCACCACAGCCGCAAGTGTCACATTATGGTGGAGGACGACGCAGGGCCGTTGGTCATGACTTGTCGTGCCTGGTGGCGATGAGGCGCTACGGGCAGCGGATGAAGCCCTGCGCCCAGAGACAGCCCCCGCAGGCCGGGGTGGGGCTGCCGAAGCAGTCCTCGAGGTTCTCGTCGGCCATGTCGCAGCTGTTGCAGACCGTGCAGGGGGCGAAGTCGAAGGCCAGGAGCCGCTCGCGCAGCTCGACGTAGGCGGGGTCGCGCCAGGCCTCGCCCAGGCTCCGCTCGTTGACGTTCGCGACGGCGAACGCGTGGCTGGTCCGGGGCCGGAAGTCCAGGTAGCTGCGATGGGTGTGCAGGAGGGGCAAGCAGGGGCTGATCGCCCCGTCCCAGCGGACCGAGACGCTGCCCTTCTCGACGAAGGGGCACGTGTTGGCTTCCCCGCTCCCCGCCCGGCCCGGAAGCGAGCGCCCGTTGCGGCCGACCTTCATCCGGGCCAGTCGCTCCACGGTCTGCTCGTCGACGTCCATCCGGGGCAGCGACACCTCCGGGGCCCACGCGGACGGCTCCACTTCCTCCGCGTCGATCGACCGGGCGTAGAGGACCTGCTCGCGCATCTCGGGCGTGTGCGCCAGGACGTTGCTGACCGAGTAGCGGTCGGCGCCCAGGCGCTGACCCAGGCGGATCACCTCCGGCAGGTCGGCGATGTTCCGCTTCATCGCCACGAAGGCGATGCCGAGCCGGGGCAGGCCGGAGCCGTGCGCCGTGCGCTCCTCCCGGAGCCGGGCCAGGTCCTGCGTCACCTGCGGCAGGGCATCCCAGAGGCGGACGTCGGCGTAGCTCTCGGGCGTCGCCCCGTCGATGGAGACCCAGAGGCGGTCGAGCCCGATCCGCACGAGCTCACGCCGGGTCTCCTCGTCGAGCCGCGTCCCGTTCGTGATCAGCTCGACCGCGCACCCGACCGACTTCGCCTCCGCGAGCATCGCCAGGAGGTCGGGATGCGCAAAGGGCTCGCCGAACCCGCCGAAGAAGACGGTCGGGAGGGGCGAGAGGCCCCGCACGCCGTCGATGACCCGGGCGAAGGTCTCCGGCGACATCAACCCCGGCGGCTCGTCCCACACGTTCCGGATGCAGGTGCGGCAGAGGAGGTTGCAGAGGGTGGTCGGCTCCACGTACACGCGGGCCAGGCTCGCGCTGGATCGGCCGAGGGCGATCGCGTCGCCGCGCTCCTCGACGCGGACCACGGCGCCGTCCACGAGCCCGAACTGTTCGACGAGATCCGGCGGCAGGACGAGATGTCCCTGGTCGTCGATCCGGACCTGGATCGTGCGGGTTGACATATCAGTGCGCAGTGTTGCAAGCGGTCTCGACAGGACACAGGGCCGTCCGGCCCTATGCCGACGCCGAAGGTCGCGGGGCGCCACCTCGGCTAGGGCGTGCCGGGGTGACAGGTCGAGAGTGCCGGGTCGCCTTCGTGGGACGCCCAGGTGCCCGCGACCCCTACCTCGAGGCCCTGCCGACGTTCTCCGCGACCCTGAACTCGACGATCCGACGGACCAGGTCCGTCGGCAGTGGCTTACCGAGCGGGAACTGCGCCGAGCCCTTGCCGCTCCGGTACGGCGTCAGCTCTTCCTTGAACGCCTCCATCCCGCTCGGCACCGGGTAGAACCCGATGTGCTTCGCGTAGCCGGCGAAGTGCACAAGGTGACGCCCGCCCAGGTCGAACGTCGGGATCGCGTAGCTGATCGTCTCGGTCGCCTCGGGCGCCGCGGCCCTGATGAGGGCGCGCAGCTCCTGCAGCACCTCCTGCGTGGCGGGAGGGAATCCCGCGATGTACTCGTCGATGGACCCGGCGGTCGACCTCTTCGTCATCCTGCATCCCTAAGCGTGCCAGAAGCTCAGACCTCGAGGCGCACCCGCATGGTGGCGAGCTGCGCGGCCAGCTCCGCCGGGAGCCGGTCGCCGAAGCGCGCGTAGTGCTCCTCGAACTGGGGCATCTCGGCGAGGATCGCCGGGCCATCCACGCGGAGCAGCTCGGC
>CAVPJI010000015.1:0-38056 GCA_963705215.1 uncultured Chloroflexia bacterium
ACATGGAGGTCCTGTTCGACCGGATCCCGCTCGGCGAAGTGAGCACGTCGATGACCATCAACGCGACCGCGGCCGCCCTGCTGGCCATCTACGTGGCCGCGGCCGAGAAGCAGGGCGTCGCCCGGGCGAGGATCTCCGGCACGACCCAGAACGACATCCTCAAGGAGTACATCGCCCGCGGCACGTATATCTACCCGCCGCGGCCGTCGATGCGCCTCGTGACTGATGTCTTCGAGTTCTGCGCCCTAGAGCTGCCCCGCTGGAACACGATCAGCATCAGCGGCTACCACATGCGCGAGGCCGGAGCGACCGCGGCCCAGGAGCTGGCCTTCACGATGGCCGACGCGATCGCTTACGTGGAGGCGGCGGTGGCCCGCGGGCTCGACGTGGATGCCTTCGCCGGCCGGCTCTCGTTCTTCTTTGCCGCCTGGAGCGAGCTCTTCGAGGAGGTCGCCAAGTTCCGGGCGGCCCGCCGCCTGTGGGCCCGGATCGTCAAGGAGCGCTTCGGGGCCACCGACCCGCGCTCGATGACCTGCCGGTTCCACGTCCAGACCGCAGGCTCGTCGCTGACGGCCCAGTCGATCGACAACAACGTGGTCCGCACGACCGTCCAGGCACTGGCCGCCGTCCTCGGCGGGGCCCAGAGCCTGCACACGAACAGCCGTGACGAGGCGCTCGCCCTGCCGACCGCGGAGGCTGCCCGGCTGGCGCTCCGGACGCAGCAGATCCTGGCCCACGAATGCGGGGTCACCGAGACGCCCGACCCGCTCGCCGGCAGCTACTACGTGGAGACGCTCACGAACGAGCTGGAGGCTCGGGCGCGCGGCCTCCTCGACGAGATCGACGCGCTGGGCGGGACCCTCGCGGCGATCGAGGGCGGCTTCCAGCAGCGCCAGATCCAGGAGTCGGCCTACCGCGTCCAGCGCGCCATCGAGAGCGGGGACCAGGTCGTGGTCGGCATCAACGCCTTCCGCGACGAGGAGGCGCACACGCCGCCGACCCTGCGCATCGACCCGGAGGGCGAGCGCCGCCAGGTCGAAGCGGTCCGCCGGGTGCGGGCCAAGCGGGATCCCGCCGCCTGGGGCGCTGCGCTCCGCCGCGTCGAAGCCGCCGCCCGGGGTGGGGAGAACATCATGCCCGCGCTCATCGAGGCCGCGAAGGCTTATGCCACCGTGGGCGAGATCTCGAACGTCCTGCGCGCCGTCTGGGGTGAGCACCGCGAGCTGGTGACCGTGTGACCGCCACACCGGAGGTGACGAGATGACGACTGCCCCCCTGCCGGCCCACATCCGCAGCGTGGGCCGTGTCCATCACATCGCCGTCGTCGTGCGCGCGATGGACGAGGCCCTGGGCTTCTACCGCGACACCCTGGGCCTGGCCCCCGGCCCGGTCGTGCCCATCCCCTCGGACCGCGTCCGCATCGCGTTCCTGCCCGTGGGGGAGGTGAAGCTGGAGCTCGTCGAGCCCACCGATGACACCACCGGCGTGGCCCGCTTCCTTGCCGGCCGCGGCGAGGGCTTCCACCACGTCTGCTTCGAGGTGCCCGACATCTCGGCCGCGCTCACCCGGCTCGGCCTCGACGGCGTCGAGCTCATCGACACCGCCCCGCGGCCAGGCGCCGAGGGCCCGGTCGCGTTTCTCCACCCGCGGAGCTGCCACGGCGTCCTCGTCGAGCTCATCGAGGCACCGGGCGGCCCGGCGTGGACGTCGCTCTACCCGCACGGGTTCCGGCCTCCGGGCGAGTAGCCCGGGTCGCCCGCCAGACCGAGGCGTCGCCCGGCCCGGCGCTACGCGGCGGGCGCTTCCCGCGCCTCGTGCCCGGGTTGCGTGCCAGCGGGATGCCGGACGGCGGGCTGGACCTCCGGCCCCTCGGGCCGCCCCAGGCCGAGGCGCACGAAGGGGTCGGTCGATGGCGCGAGCAGGGCCGCGATGTCGACGCGCTCGATATCGACCCGGTCACCGGGCCGACCCAGCAGGTACCCCTGGCCGGCGTCGATCGCCAGCTCGCCGGCCATCGCGAGCTGCGCCTGGTTCTCCACGCCTTCGGCCACGACGAGTGCTCCCCAGCGCCGTGCGAGGTCGACCAGCGAGCTGAGGACCGCCCGCACCGTGGCGTGCCCGGTCCCCGCCTGGACGAGCGAGAGGTCGATCTTCACGACGTCGAACCGGAACTGGCTCAGGAGGCGGAGGCCGGCGTTGCCCGCGCCCACGTCGTCGGCGGCGATCCGGATCCCGGCGGCTCGGCATCGCTCGAGCACCACCAGCACCCGCGGAACGTCGTGGATGACCTCGCGCTCCGTGACCTCCAGGATGACCCGGTCGGGTGGGAAGCCGGCGCGGTCGAGCATGTTGATCAGGCGCGCAGCGCCGAATTCCGGCGCCTCCAGGGTGCGCGGCGAGACATTGAGGGTGACCAGCAGCGGGGCCGGGATGGCGGTGGCGCCCGCGATGACCACGTCGAGGCAGGCCAGGTCGAGATCCACGATCCGCCCGCCCGCCTCGGCCGCGGCGAACAGCGCACCAGGGTTCGGGAACGGCGATCCGGGCAGGGGACGGATCAGCCCTTCGAAGCCGATCACCCGGCCGGTCTCCAGGTGCACGAGCGGCTGGTAGACCGGACGCAGCGCGCGCTCGTCGATCACGCGGATGACCGCTTCGGAGAGGGCGGCCCGTTTCTGTTCGTCCACGTGCATGTCGTCGAGCGACGGGTCGACGACCGTCACCACGGTGCGCCCTGATCGCTTGCCGCGGTACATCGCGGAATCCGCGTAGAGCTGGAGCTGCTCCCGGTTCGACGCATGCTCCGGGTAGGACACCACGCCGGCCGAGAACGAGATGGGCCGCGCGTACGATGCCGCCGCCCGGACGGACAGGCCCGTGGCGAGCACCCGCCGCGCCAGCTGCGCGGCCCCGTCGGCGCCGGTGTGCGGGAGGAGGATCGCGAACTCGTCACCGCCGACTCGGAATGCCCGGTCGGCCCGCCGGATCTGCTCTCGCAGAAGCCGTCCCACCTCCGCCAGCAGCTCGTCGCCGACGGCATGACCCTGGGCATCGTTGACCTGCTTGAACTCGTCGAGGTCGAGGAGCACCAGCGAGAGCTCGTGGCGGTAGCGCCGCGCCTGGTCGAGCTGGGATTCGAACTCCTCCTGGAACGAGCGGTGGTTTCCGAGGCCGGTCAGCCCGTCCACGAGGGCGAACTCGCGGACTTCTTCGTAGGCGCGGTGGAGACGAGCGCGGGACGCTTCGAGCTCCGCGGCCGGCCTCAGGATCTGATGGGTCATCCACCGGGTCAGGACCACGAGCAGGGCCGCGAGCGCAACCAGCGCCGCCACCTGGACTGGCTGCAGCCCGTTCGGCCCGCCGACGAAGACCCGCATCAGCGGCGACCCCACGGCCAGCGGGAGAACGGCTGCCGCGGCGATCGTGAGGTAAAGGCGCAGACGAACCAGCCGGAGCGAATCGCCGGGCGGCGGCGCCTCCGGCGCAGCTTGCCGTTGTGCGGTCGGATCGTGTGTCATGGCGACCAGGAGCGGGCTCCTCGGGCGAGGGTCCCCAACGATGGACACCTGTATACCCGTGTTGGGCCCGCTCCGGACCCAACCAATCGTCACCCTTGCCCACGGGACCATCCGTGAGGTGACCCGAGCCGGCGTGGTCCGGCCCGCTCGCGGCCGTTCCGGCAGGGAGCGCCTCCGCCTACCCGCGGTAGCCGGATTCCTGGAGCAGGGCCGGGATCTCCGTCGGCGACGAAGCCACGCGGATTCCTGCCGCCTCGAGGGCCGCAACCTTCTCGGCCGCCGTGCCGCGGCCGCCCGAGATGATGGCGCCGGCGTGGCCCATCCGCTTTCCCTCAGGTGCGGTTCGCCCCGCGATGAACGCTGCCATCGGGACGCCGCGCAGGTGCTCGGCCGCCCAGGCGGCGGCCTCCTCCTCGGCGCTGCCGCCGATCTCCCCGATGAGCACGATCGCCTCCGTCTCCGGGTCCGCCGCGAAGAGCTGCAGGACGTCGAGGAAGGTTGTCCCGATGATCGGATCGCCGCCGATGCCGACGCAGGTCGACTGGCCGATGCCGGCGTCGCTCATCGCCTGGACGGCCTCGTACGTGAGCGTTCCCGAGCGGGAGACCACGCCGACTGAGCCCTCGCGGTGGATGGAGCCCGGGATGATCCCGACCTTGGCCCGGCCCGGCGAGGTGGCGCCCGGGCAGTTCGGCCCGATCAGCCGGGCCCCCGCCGCTCGCACGACCTCCACGACCGGCAGCATGTCGAGGGCGGGAATCCCCTCGGTGATGCAGAAGATCGTGGAGATGCCGGCGCCGACCGCCTCGAGGATCGAGTCGGGCGCCCCGGCTGCCGGGACGAAGATGCACGACGTGTTCGCCCCGGTCTCGGCGACGGCCTCGGCGACGGTGTCGAAGACCGGGACCCGGTTGTCGAGGGCGTGGAGGCCGCCCTTGCCGGGCGTCATGCCGGCCACGATGTTCGTGCCGTACTCCAGCATCTGGCGGGAGTGGAACTCGCCCTCCCGGCCGGTGATGCCCTGGACGACGAGCCGCGTCTCGCGGCCGATGAGGATGCTCACGCGGCACCTCCCGCGGCCCGGGCGGCCGCCACTGCCTTCGCCGCCGCGTCGTCGAGCGTCGCGGCGGTCTCGAAGCGGGCCTCCTCGAGGAGGCGGGCGGCCTCCTCCGCGTTCGTGCCGACGATCCGGACGACCATGGGCACCTCGCGTTCCTGGCGGCTACGTGCCTCGATGAGGCCGCGCGCCACCTCGTCGCCGCGGGTGATGCCCCCGAAGATGTTGACGAGGATCGCCTTGACCTTCGGGTCGGCCAGGATCAGGCGCATGGCCGCCGCCACGCGGTCTGCCTTGGCGCCGCCGCCGATGTCGAGGAAGTTCGCCGGCTCGCCGCCGGCCCGCTTCACGAGGTCCATGGTCGTCATCGCCAGGCCCGCCCCGTTGACCATGCAGCCGATCGAGCCGTCGAGGTGGATGAAGCTGATGTCGTAGTGGCGGGCCTCGGAATCGGCCGGGTCCTCGGAGTCGAGGTCACGCAGCTTCTCGAGCTCGGGGTGGCGGGGAAGCGCGGAGTCGTCGAGGGTGACCTTGGCGTCGAGGCAGGCGAGGCGCTCGACGTGGCCCTCCGGGCCGCTCTCGCGGATGATCGCGAGCGGGTTGACCTCGACCAGGTCGGCGTCGTTCGCCCTCATCGTGGCCACGAGCCCCTTCGCGATCTTCACGAAGTCGCGCAGGTGCGGCCCCGCGAGACCGATGCCGAAGGCGAGCTCACGGGCCTGGTAGTCGAGGAGCCCGAGGAGCGGATGGGCCTCCACGCGGTGGATCGCCTCCGGCGTGACCTTCGCGACCTCCTCGATCTCGACGCCGCCCTCGGCCGAGGCCATGAGCACGATCCGCCGGCTGGCCCGGTCGAGGATCGCGCCCAGGTAGAACTCCTTGACGATCACCGCCGCCGGCCCGACGAGGACCTTGCGGACCGTGATCCCCTTGATGTCCAGGCCGAGGATCCGGCCGGCGACGTCCTCCGCCTCCTGGGGCGAGCCGGCCAGCTTGACCCCGCCGGCCTTGCCCCGGCCGCCCACGAGGACCTGGGCCTTGATCACGACGCGTCCGGCCCCGTCGGCGAGGTAGCGCTCGGCGGCGACCCGGGCCTCGGCCGGGGTGCGGGCCACGGACCACGGCGGGACGGGGAGGCCGGCTGCGACGAGGAGCAGCTTGGCGTCGGCTTCCTGGATCTTCACGGGCGACTCCTGTGGCGCAGCAAGCTGGCGCGGCGGGGCGTGGGCGCGTTGGGGATGGTACCGCGCCGCGATGGGCGCGAAGGCCGCGCCGGGCCGCGCCCGAAGCCGCGCCCGGGAGCGCGCCGGCCGCGCCGCCTCCCCGCGGACGCGTACAATGCCGGCACCGTCGGGGTCCGACGGCGACACAGGAGCGGTGGCCGCAGCCCCCCCGGCCGGCTCGCCGCGCAGCGTAAGTCCGCCGGCAGCCGCGGCGCGCGCCGGCCAGGAGGCGAGTCTCCCGGTGCGTTACGTTCAGTACCGCGGTGGCGAGGGGATGCTGGCGTGGGCCCTGCACCGCATCTCGGGCGTCGCTGTCTGGGCCTTCATCCTCCTCCACGTGCTGGACATCTGGCTGGTTGGCGCCAACCCGGACCTCTATGACGAGGTGCTCGGGCTGTACGCCAGCCCGATCGGGCGAGTGGGGGAGACGCTCGTCGGCGCTGGGCTCCTCTACCACGCCCTCAACGGCCTGCGGATCATCGTCATGGACTTCTGGCCGTCGACGACCGTCTGGCACAAGCAGCTCTGGTACGCCTGCTGGGTCGTCTTCTTCGCCGTCGGCATCCCGGGTGCCTACATCATCCTGAGCCCGATCTGGACGGGGGCGCATTCATGAGCACGACCACGCGCTCCGGCCGGGCGAAGCCCGCGGGCGGCGGCTGGGAGCTCGCCATCTGGTACCTGATCCGGCTGTCGGGCCTGGGGCTCTTCGTGCTGGCCCTGGCCCACTACACGATCACCCACTTCGTGTTCGACGTGACCGTCCAGGAGGCCGACTGGATCCTCGACGAGCGCTGGGGCAGCCTCCTGTGGCGGACCGTCGACTGGCTGATGCTGACGCTGGTCATCTTCCACAGCTTCATGGGGGTCCGGACGGTCGTCGGCGACTACACGCGCGGCGGGCCGCGGATGGCGCTGACGATGGGCCTCTACGTGCTCGCCCTCGTCCTCTTCGCGATGGGGACGATGGTCGTGGCCACCCTGCCGTTCCCGGTCAAGTAGGTCGCCGATGAAGATCGATCACGAGGCCCTCGTCGTCGGCGCCGGCGGCGCCGGCCTCTGGGCGGCCCTCGAGCTCGCCCGGGCCGGCGTCTCCACCGGCGTTCTCACGAAGCTCTACCCCACCCGCTCCCACACCGGCGCTGCCCAGGGCGGCGTCTGCGCCTCCCTCGGGAACCTGGAGGAGGACCACTGGGAGTGGCACATGTTCGACACGGTGAAGGGCGGCGACTACCTGGTCGACCAGGACGCTGCCGAGGTCCTGGCCCGCGAGGCGGTGGAGACCGTCATCGAGCTCGAGCACATGGGCCTGCCGTTCAACCGGACAGCCGACGGCAAGATCGACCAGCGCCGGTTCGGGGGGCACACCCGCAACTTCGGAGAGGCGCCGGTCAAGCGGTCCTGCTTCGCGGCCGACCGGACCGGCCACATGATCCTCCAGACCCTCTACCAGAACTGCATCAAGGCTGGGGTGAGGTTCTACGACGAGTACCACGTCGTCGACCTCCTCTTCGAGGGCGGCGACGGCGGCGACGGGGGCCGCGCGGCCGGCGTGATCGGCTACCGGATCGCCGACGGCGAGCTCCACACGTTCCGGGCCAAGGCTGTGCTGCTCGCCACGGGCGGCAACGGCCGGATGTTCCGGATCACCTCCAACGCCCACTCCCTGACCGGCGACGGGATGTCCCTGGCCTATCGCCACGGGATCCCGCTGCAGGACATGGAGTTCTACCAGTTCCACCCGACCGGCCTGTACGGCCTGGGCATCCTCCTCTCCGAGGCTGCCCGCGGCGAGGGCGGCTACCTCCTGAACAAGGACGGCGAGCGGTTCATGAGCCGCTACGCCCCGACGCTCATGGAGCTGGCCCCGCGCGACATGGTGAGCCGGGCGATCTACCTCGAGGTCAAGGCCGGCCAGGGGGCCGGTCCCAAGGGCGACTACGTCCTCCTCGACGTGCGCCACCTGGGGCGCAAGGTCATCGAGGAGAAGCTCCCCGACATCACCGACTTCGCCCGTGTCTACCTCGGCGTCGAGCCGCTCACCGAGCCGGTCCCGACCCAGCCGACGGCGCACTACGCGATGGGCGGCGTCCCGACCGACCTCCAGACCCGGGTGATCCGCGACGAGCGCAACACCGTGGTCGAGGGCCTCTTCGCCGCGGGCGAGGTCGCCTGCGTGTCCGTCCACGGGGCGAACCGCCTCGGGACGAACTCGCTGGTCGACCTCCTCGTGTTCGGACGGAGGGCCGGGCTCGCGATGGCTGCCCACTGCGCGGCCACCACCATGCCGGAGGTGGCCCGCGACGCGGAGGCACCGGTCCGCGAGGAGATCGAGGCGCTCCGTGGCCGACCCGACGGGGAGAGTCCGGTCGAGCTCAAGGCGGAGCTGGCAACGCTCATGATGGACAACGTCGGCGTCTTCCGGACGGAGCCGATGATGCAGGCGGCCGTGGCCGGGGTCGCCGAGATCAAGGAGCGCTACGGGCGCATCCGCGTCCGCGACGTCGGGAAGGTCTACAACACCGACCTCCTCGAGGCGCGGGAGCTCGGCTACCTCATCGACAGCGCCGAGGCGATGGCCACCTCGGCCCTGGCCCGAACGGAGAGTCGGGGAGCCCACTCGCGCGACGACTTCCCCGAGCGCGACGACGCCGGCTGGCTGAAGCACACGCTCGCCTATCGGGGCGAGGCGGGCCCCGCGCTCCGGTACAAGCCGGTGACGGTGACCCGCTTCGAGCCGAAGCCGCGGACGTACTGAGCCCGGGAGCGCAGCGCATGCAGGTCGACCTCCGGATCCTCCGCTTCGATCCCGAGCGGGATTCAGCGCCGCACTGGGAGCGCTACACGGTCGAATCGCAGCCGATGGACCGGGTGCTCAGCCTCCTCCACCTGGTCAAGGCCGAGATCGACGAGACGCTCACCTTCCGGCGCTCGTGCGGCCACGGCATCTGCGGCTCGGACGCGATGCTGATCAACGGCCGCAACCGCCTGGCCTGCAAGATCCGGGTCGACCAGCTGGGGAAGAAGATCAGCGTCGCCCCGCTCAACGGCCTGCCGGTCATGAAGGATCTCGTCGTCGACATGGAGGGATTCTTCGGGAAGTACCGGAGCGCAGTGCCGTTCCTGGTCAACGAGTCGCCAGCGCCCGAGCGCGAGCGCCTCCAGAGCGCCGCCGACCGGGCCCGCTACGACGACACGACCAAGTGCATTCTCTGCGCGGCCTGCACGACCTCCTGCCCGTCGTTCTGGGCCCAGCCGTCGTACGTGGGGCCAGCGGCCATCGTCAACGCCCACCGTTTCATCTTCGACAGCCGCGACGAGGCGGCCGACGAGCGCCTCGAGATCCTGGCCGACAAGGACGGGGTCTGGCGCTGCCGGACGATCTTCAACTGCGTCGATGCCTGTCCGCGCGACATCAACATCACCCGGGCGATCCTCGAAGTGTCGCGGGCGATCGTGGAGCGCTCGGTCTGAGCGGCCCGGGTCCCCGCCGGCTCATCATCCGGACCGACGGGGCTGCGCGCGGCAACCCGGGTCCCGCCTCGTGCGGCGCGGCCCTCATCGACGCCGACGTGCCGGGCGCGGAGCGCCCCGACGCCCCGCCGATCGCCACCGTCTCGGAGGCGCTCGGCCGCCAGACGAACAATGTCGCGGAGTACACGGGGCTCCTGCGGGCCCTTGCCCTCGCCGAGGAGCTGGGCGCCGAGGAGGTGGCCCTCCTCCTCAATTCGATGCTCATCGTGGAGCAGCTCCGGGGCCGCTGGCGCGTGAAGGACGCCAAGCTCGCCCCGCTCCACGCGCAGGCGATGACGCACCTCGGGCGGCTGCGGCGCTGGAGCGCCCGCCACGTTCCCCGCAGCGAGAACCACGCGGCGGACGCCCTGGCCAACGAGGCGCTCGATCGGGTCGCGGCGGGCGGCCCGGCGGTCGTGGTGCGCCGACCCGGCGAGGGCATTCGGTCCGAGGCAGCGACGCGGCTCGCGGACGCGCCGCCCGATGCCGGCGACACGGCGGCGGACGGCGCCGGGCCACGGACGCGGCGGACGGTGTCCCGGGACCAGATGGGGCTCGGGCTGGAGCCGGGCTTCGACCCCGGCGATCCTGGCCCCGACGCCGGCGAGCTGCGCGTCCGGATCCTCGGCTCCGGCACCAGCCAGGGCCTGCCCCGGATCGCCTGCGACTGCGCGACCTGCACGTCGAGCGACCCCCGCGACCGGCGCCTCCGCGCCTCGGCCCTCCTCGCCTGGGGGGCGCGCCGGGTCGTCGTCGACTGCGGCCCCGACTTCCGGGCCCAGGCCCTGGCGGCCGACCTCGATCGCCTCGACGCCGTGCTCCTGACCCACGACCACCAGGACGCGATCGGCGGCCTGGACGACCTCCGCCGATTCAACGAGATCGCGGGCGACTACCTGCCCGTCCACGGGCTGCCGGAGACGCTCGAGGTGGTCGTGCGCCGGTTCGCCTACGCGTTCGTCCCGGGCCAGGCGCACTTCGGGGGCATCCCGAGGCTGCGCCCCGTGACCGTCGCGGGACCGTTCGAGATCTCCGGCCGCCGGTTCGTGCCGCTGCCGGTGACGCACGGGGAGCTCCCGACGGCCGGCTTCCGGACCGGTGGGTTCGGGTACGTCCCCGATGTCAAGCGAATCGACGCACCGTCGCTGGCCCTGCTGCGCGACCTCGACGTGCTCGTGCTGGACGCGCTCCGCGACCTGCCTCACCCAACCCACCAGACGGTCGACGAGGCTCTTTCCGTCATCGCGGAGCTGCGGCCGCGCCGGGCCTTCCTGACCCACCTCGACCACGAGCTCCGCCACGCCGCGCTGGCGGCGCGGCTGCCGGCAGGGGTGGACGTCGCCGTCGATGGGCTGGAGCTCCGGATCCCGCGCTGAGGGAGGCAACGCACGTGATCGATCTGCCGGTCGTCGTCTGCTACGGGGACTCGAACACGCACGGCGCCGACGGGCCGACGGGACGCCGCCATTCGCGCGACGTCCGTTGGCCGGGGGTGGTCGCCCGCGCGCTCGACGGGCGCGCCAACGTCATCGAGGAGGGGCTCGGCGGGCGGACGACGATCTGGGACGAGCCCTTCTCCGAGGGCCGCAACGGGCGCACGTATCTGCGCCCGTGCCTCGAGTCGCATGCGCCGGTTGCCGTTCTCGTGATCATGCTCGGCACGAACGACCTCAAGGCGGTCTTTCACCTCGGCGCGGCCGAGATCGCGGCAGGCGCCGGGAGCCTGGTCGACCTGGCCCGTGCCAGCGCGACCGGCGTCGACGGGGGCCCACCGGCGGTTCTCCTCGTCGCCCCGGTGCCGCTCGGGCCCCTCACGATCGCGTCCGAGCTATGGGGCTTCGGGGCAGCCCGGGAGACGTCCGCGCGCCTGGCGCCCTACTACCGCGAGGTCGCCGAGCAGGCGGGCGTCGCCTTCCTCGATGCGGGCACCCTCGTCACGACCGATCCGGTCGACGGGGTCCACCTTGACGCGGCCGCGCACCGGGTGCTCGGGGCCGCCATCGCGGACGCGGTCGACGAGCTGCTGCCGGGACCTCGCTCGGGCCCGATTGCGTCGGCACGGTAAGATCCGGGCGTCAGCGAGGCGATCGGACGGTCGCGCGTCACCGGGCAACCGGGGGCGTGAGGAACGTCCGGGCTCTCCGGCGCAGGGTAGCGGGTAACGCCCGCCCGCCGCGAGGCGAGGACCAGCGCCACAGAGACGAGCCTGTCGGCGGGCAACCGGCGGCAGGGTGAAACGAGGCAAGCTCTACCCGGAGCAAGGCCAAGTAGGAGGACGCGTTCCGGGCAACCGGGACACCGGCGCGCCGTCGGAGTCCTCGGGTCGGCCGCATGAGCCGTCGGGCAACCGGCGGCCCCAGATGGATGACCGTCACCGTGGCCCTTCGCGGGCCGCGGGACAGAACCCGGCGTACAGGTCGCCTCGCTGACACTCCCGCCGGTCTCGCGCCGACGCGCCGTGCCTCGCGTGCTCGTCTCGTCGCGGCAAGGATCTGATTGCGCGGCGCCGCTCGGGCCGCGGCGAGGGTCAGCCCGCCCGTCAGTCCTCGTCGGCCCGGAAGATGCCCTTCGCCGTGCAGGCGTTGCAGATGGGCATGGCGCCTTCCAGGTCGCCGAGCGGCATCGGCAGGGCGCGGTCCGGGAAGAGGCAATCGACGTCGTAGGTCCGCTCGCGGCGCCGGTCGACGGCCGTGACACGGCGGAAGGTGCAGCGCTTGATCCGCGGGGCCGCGAGGAACGGCTCCGGGGTCGGTGCGACGGTCGGCTCGGCGAAGGCCATGGCGCTGGCGTCCTCGATGGAGAGCGGAACCTGTTCGGCGGCGGAGCCTAGCACCACGCGTCAACCCGGCGCAAGGCGAAGAAGGTACTGCCCCGGCTGGGGAAGACCCGCCGGGCCCCCGCCCGGCCCACAGGTTTGGACTCGCCCGGCGCCTGTCCGGGCCCTCGCCGGCCCACAGGTCCGGGCCGACCCGGCGCCGCCCGCGGCCCGCGCGACGCCACCCAGGACGCCGGGTATCGACGCCCCGGCCGCTCCCGTCGGGGTCCCCAACGCGGCGCGCCACGAAGGTGGCGAATCCGCCCCCGGCCGGTGGGCGGAATCCCGAAATTCCCATTGACTCGCGCTGCCAGCGGTGTAACATCCCATTCCAGTGGCGCCAAGTGGGGCCAAGTGGTGAGTCGGGCAGCCTGCCCAGCAACCGATGCCGCCCGGCAGCGACCAGAGGGAATCCAGGACAGGTGTTCACCGGCGAGTACCGGCACTCGGTGGACGCGAAGGGACGGATCGCCGTCCCCGCGAAGTTCCGAGCGCAGCTCGACAGCGGAGCGTTCGTCTCCCGCTGGATGGATTCCTGCCTGGCCATCTGGCCGCGCGCGGCGTGGGATCGCCTCGCCGAGAAGGTCGGGGCGCTCCCGACCGTGGAGAACGCCGGAGCCCGCCTTGCCAGCCGGTTCCTGTTCGGGAACGCCCTCGAGGTGGTCTGGGACGCCCAGGGACGCTTCGTACTCCCCTCCTACCTCCGTGAGGCGGTGGGGCTGGGCAGCGAGGCGGTGATCGTCGGCTCGCTCGACCACGCCGAGATCTGGACGCCGGCCGGCTGGGACGACTACCGAAGGGCGCTCGAGGACCCGGGCGAGCTGGCGAAGGCCTTCTCGGGGCTGGGCATCTAGCGGCACTACATGCGCTTCCAGGATCCGTTCGGGATCCGCACGTCGACGGTGGAGATGACATGGAGGAAGGGCACCAGCCGGTGCTCGCGGAGGAGGTCATGAAGATGCTCGCCCCGCGCCCCGGCAGCCTCCATGTCGACTGCACCGTCGGTGGCGGTGGGCACACCGAGCGGATCCTGGAGGCCGCCAGCCCGGACGGGCGCGTCCTCGGGCTCGACGCCGACCCCGCCGCGATCGCGCGGGTGGGGGAGCGGCTCGCCCGGTTCGGCGACCGGCTCGTCCTGCGGCAGGCGAACTTCCGGTCCCTGGGCGAGGTGGCCCCCGACGCCGGCTTCGACGCGGTGGACGGGATCCTCCTCGACCTCGGCCTGAGCTCGTTCCAGCTGGCCGACACGGGGCGCGGCTTCGGGTTCCGGGCCGGCGGCCCGCTGGACATGCGCTTCGACCCGACCCGTGGCGAGCCCGCATCGGCGCTGGTCGCACGGTTGGACGAGGCGGCCCTCGTCGACCTCTTCCGCCGCTACGGCGAGGAGCCGCACGCTCGGCGGATCGCGCGGGCGATCGTGGACGGCCGGCGCGCCGAGCCGATCGAGACTGCCGAGCAGCTCGCGACCCTCGTGGAGCGGGCCGTGCCCCGCCGCCCGGGCCCGCGCGGCCGGATCCATCCCGCCACCCGCGTCTTCCAGGCGCTCCGGATTGCCGTCAACGGCGAGCTCGACGCCCTCGCGGAGGTCCTCGCGGCATCCCTGGCGCTCCTGCGGCCGGGCGGGCGCCTCGTGGTTCTCAGCTACCACTCCCTCGAGGACCGCATCGTGAAGCGGTTCGTGGCCGCGGAGCGCCGCGGCTGCACCTGTCCCCCCGTCGTTCCCGTCTGCGTGTGCGGCCGGGCATCCCGGCTTCGCACCGTCGGCCCCCAGCCGGCGGTCCCGAACGAGGCCGAGGTCGCCGCGAATCCCCGTTCCCGGAGCGCCCGGCTCCGGACCGCCGAGCGGCTCGCAGCATGAGCTGCGCCCGTCGCTGCGAAGGAGGGCATCGACGATGAGCAAGCGCCACCAGGCGAACCGGCGTCGCACGTACGGCCGGCGCCAGCACGAGGTCCGCGAGCGTCGTGACCGCGCCTGGCAGGACGGCACCGTCGAGCGCAACGTCGTCGACGACGGCTTCGCGCCAGTCGGGGGGGCCGTCCCCGAGCGGCACGCGCTCCCGTACGGCGCGACCTGGCTCGGGCTGGAGTAGTGGCCGGATACGCAGGAGCACGTCCGCGCACCGGGGTCCTGGACCGGCGGGTCCCGTCGCCCGCCGGCGAGGCCGACGGGTCCCCGCGAGCAGGGGCGCTCGCCCGGCGCCGAGTCTCCGGCAGCGTGGCCAGCCGCGCCCGGCGGCGCTCCGGACGCACGGGGCTCCTGGTGGCCGGCATCGTCCTGGTCTTCGGCCTCGGCTTCGTCTCCCTGGTCCAGACGGTCCGAGTCTCCGCCAACGGCGTCGAGGTCGACCGGATCCTCGCCGATCGCCAGATCCTGCTGACCGAGCAGGACCAGCTTCGCTCGGACCTCTACCGCCTCGGTCGCGAGCCCGCCATCCGGAAGCAGGCCCTCGACGCCGGCCTGGGGCAGCTCGTGGACCCACTCATCGTCCCGGCTCGCTGACGGATGCTGGGCAGGACCGACAGCCGCCGGCGGACGCTGCTCGTCCTCGCGGTCCTCCTCGTCTTCGGGGCCGCCTGCGCCGCGCGCCTCGGGTACTGGCAGCTGGCCCGCCACGACTGGCTCGTCGCGCAGGCCCGCGACCAGGTCGCGGTGCGCACCGAGATTCCCGCGACCCGCGGCACGATCTACGACCGCAGCGGGACCGTCGCGCTCGCGACCACGATCCGCAGGGATCGGCTGGTGGCGTACCCGGCGTCGCTTGCCGGCGAGACCCCGGCCGCCATCGCGCGGCGCGCGGAGATCGCCGCGACGCTGACGGGCATCCTCGGCCTGGGCGCCGACGCCGCGGCCGACCTGCGCGAGCGCCTCGACTCCGGCAAGGCGTACGTCGTGCTCGCCCGGGGCCTCACGACCGACCGCTCGAGCGCGATCCGCGCGGCGATCGACGGCGGCTCCCTCGCCCAGGTGCGCCTGGAGCCCGAGGCCGTCCGCGTCTATCCGCTCGACGGCGGTGCGCCGAAGACGACGATCGCGGCCCACCTGCTCGGCTTCACGAACCGCGAGGGCGTCGGCCAGTACGGGGTGGAGGGCCGCTGGCAGGACACGCTCGCCGGGGCGCCGACCATCGTCGTGGCCGAGCGCGACGCCACGGGACGCCCGAACCTAGAGCGGGCGACGACGCTGGAGACGGGCAGTCCCGGGGTCGACGTCACGCTGACCATCGACGCGAGCCTCCAGCTGGCCGTCGAGCGCGAGGTCTACGCGGCATGGGTGGCGGACCGCGCGAAGAGCGTCTCGGCGGTGGTCATGGACCCGGCCAGCGGCGAGATCCTCGCCGAGGCCACCTACCCGTCGTACGATGCCAACGGCTACGCCGCGGTCGCCGCCTCGGGCGCGGAGCGGTTCCTGGACCCGGTCGTCGGGGCGGTCTACGAGCCGGGCTCGGTCTTCAAGATGGTCACCGCCGCCACGGTCCTGGAGGCCGGCGTCGTGAAGCGGACCTCCCGCGTGCAGGACCAGGCGATCCTGCGCCTCGACGATGGCAAGGCCTTCGTCCAGAACGCCGACAAGGGCTCGAAGGGGAGCCTGACGTTCGAGGACGCGGTGGCCTGGTCGCGCAACGTCGTGATGTCCAAGGTCGCCATCAAGCTGGGCCCGACCGCCCAGGAGGCGGCCGACGTGCTCTACGACATGTGGTCAAGGCTCGGGTTCGGTGCCGCGTCCGGCGTGGATGTCGCCGGCGAGGTGCCCGGCATCGTGCGTGATCCGGCCCGGTCGTCCTGGCGCCAGATCGACGTCGCCAACGGCTCGTTCGGGCAGGGCGTGGCGGTGACGATCCTCCAGCTGGCGACCGCCTTCAGCGCGATGGTGAACGGGGGCGTCCTGCCGACCCCGCACGTGGTGCAACGGGTCGGGGCGGAGGAGGTGGTGGCCGCCGGCCGCGGCCGCGTCATCACGCCGGCGTTGTCGCGCGAGCTCGTCAAGGTGATGCGCCGGGTCCCCCTCGCCGTGCCCTTCTACCGTGACCGGACCCTCATCCCCGGCTACGTGGTCGGTGGCAAGACGGGGACGGCGCAGATCTGGGACGGCGAGAAGAAGCGCTGGAAGGCCAACGCCTTCAACTACTCCTTCGTCGGGTTCGTGGGGCGACGGAGCCCCGAGGTCGTCGTCGCCGTCCGGATCGAGGAAGGCCGGCCGACGGTCCAGCAGATCGGCTTCATCGAGATGCCCGTCGAATCGTTCGAGCTCTTCCGACGCGTCGCGACAGATGCCATGGCGACCCTCGACCTGGCGCCCGTGCCCGCCAGCCCATCGCCCTCCCCCTCCTCCTCGGCCCCGTGAGGGCGGCCTGTGCGACACTCCCGGCCGTGACCACCGTGCCGGCTTCGCGGGACGACGCCGACCCGTCTCCCGCCGCCCCCCTGACCGCCCAGGACCTCGTCGCGGCCACGGGGGGCACGCTCCTCCGTCGCTCCGATCGCCCGGTCCGGGGCGGCGCGGTGGACTCTCGCCTCGTGCATCCCGGCTGCCTCTTCGTGGCCTTGCCCGGCGAGCGGACCGACGGGCACCGCTTCCTCGCCGCCGCCGCGTCCTCGGGGGCCTCGGCGCTGCTCGTGACGAGAGCTCCCGATTCGATGGACCTCGACGCCCTCGGCGACGTGACGGTGGTTCTCGTGCCGGACGCCCTCGCCGGCCTGCACGCCGTGGCGGCTGCCTGGCGCTCCCGCTTCGCGCCGCTCGTGGTGGGCATCACGGGGAGCTTCGCCAAGACGTCCACGAAGGATGCAACGGCGGCGGTCCTGGATGCCGCGATGCCGACGCTCCGGACGGAAGGCAACCAGAACAACGAGGTCGGGCTTCCCCTCACGCTCCTGCGCCTCGGGCCCGAGCACAGGGCGGCCGTCCTCGAGATGGGGATGTACGTGGGTGGCGAGATCGCGACGCTGGCGGCCCTCGGGCGGCCGTCGATCGGGATCGTGACGGCCGTGGCGCCGGTCCACCTGGAGCGGGCCGGGTCGCTCGCGGCGATCGAGGACGCGAAGGCCGAGCTGGTCGAAGCGCTGCCGGACGCGGGCACGGCGATCCTGAACCGGGACGACATCCGGGTTCGGGCGTTCGGCTCTCGCACGCGGGCCGCGGTCGTGACCTACGGGCTGGATCCCGGCGCAGACGTCACCGCGGAGGCGGTGGTCTCGCGCGGCGCGCACGGGATGACGTTCGACCTCGTCGCCCGCGCCCCCCGCCGGGCCCGCTTCCGCGTCGAGGTCGGGGCGCTCGGCCGGCACAGCGTCCAGAACGGCCTGGCCGCCGCCGCCGCGGGCCTCGTCGCGGGCGTCGACGACGAAAGGATCGCGGCGGGCCTGGCGACCCCGTGGGACCGCGCCTCGGCCCACCGCGGCGTGATCGTCGACGGCCCGGGGATCACGATCCTCGACGACACGTATAACGCGTCGCCGCCCGCGATGATCGCTGCGCTCGAGGTGCTGGGCACCCTGCCGGGCCGCCCCGTCGCCGTGCTCGGCGAGATGCGCGAGCTGGGACCGGGCCACGAGGAGGGCCACCGCACCGTGGGCGCGGCCGCGGCCGCGGTCGTGGCCGAGCTCGTCGTTGTCGGCCCCGCGGCCGCGGGCATCGCCGCTGGCGCCGTGGCGGCTGGCCTCGACCCGCGAAGGATCCACGCTGCCGGCGACCGCGACGAGGCCGTCGCCGTCCTGCGCGCGATCGTGCGGCCGGGTGATGCCGTGCTCGTGAAGGCGTCCCGGGGAGCGGCGCTCGAGACGGTGGTCGAGGCCCTGCGCACGGGCGTCCCGGCCGAGGAGGCGGGGCCGTGACCGTCGAGCTGATCCAGGCGATCCTCCTGGCCTTCGCGATCGTCGTCATCATCATGCCCGCCTTCATCCGGCTGGTCGCCCACGGCGGCTTCGCCAAGCAGATCCGG
Source organism: uncultured Chloroflexia bacterium (assembly GCA_963705215.1). Classification (GTDB taxonomy): domain Bacteria; phylum Chloroflexota; class Limnocylindria; order Limnocylindrales; family CSP1-4; genus CTSoil-043. Next base: position 18,066 of record CAVPJI010000015.1, read on the forward strand.
ATCGACGGGCCCGAGGGCCACCACACCAAGGCCGGGACGCCCACGGCCGGCGGCGCCCTGATCCTGGCGGTCGTCATCGCGCTGGCGCTCCTGTTCGGGCTGGTCGACGCCTCGACCTTCGCGCCGCTGGCGACCCTGGCCCTCGTCGGAGCGCTCGGCCTCGCCGACGACTGGCTGAACGCGCGGACCGGCGACGGGATCCGGGCGCGCCAGAAGATCCTGTGGCAGGTCGTGGTGGCCCTGTTCGCGGCGTGGCAGATCCAGGACACCTACGACATCGTGGCCATCGGGGTTCCCTTCGTCGGCGCGGTCGCGATCGAACCGTGGGCCTACATCATGTTCGCGGCCTTCGCGATCGTGGCCATGAGCAACGGGGTCAACCTGACCGACGGCCTCGACGGCCTGGCCGGAGGCACCCTCGTCTTCTCGTTTGTCGCCTTCCTGATCATCGCCCTCCTCAACAGCCCGGCCCAGCCGAACCTCGCGGTCCTGTGCGCGCTGCTCATCGGGGCCCTGCTCGGCTTCCTCTGGTTCAACGCCCATCCCGCCCAGATCTTCATGGGTGACGCGGGCTCGCTCTCGATGGGCGCCGCGCTCGCCGTCATCGCCCTCATCACCGGCCAGATCCTGATCCTGCCGCTCATCGGCCTGGTCTTCGTCATCGAGACGCTCTCGGTCGTCGTCCAGGTCGGCTACTTCAAGATGAGCGGCGGGAAGCGGATCCTCCGGATGTCGCCGCTTCACCACCACTTCGAGCTGGGCGGCTGGGCGGAGACCAAGATCACCCTCCGCTTCTGGATCGTCTCCGTGCTGGCCGGGCTGCTGGGCATCACCCTGTTCCTGGCCACGCTCCAGAGGCTCGTGTGAACGGCACGATGCGCGTCGACCTCGAGTCGCTCAGCCTCGACGCGGTCCGCGCCGGGGCCCTGACCGGCGTCCCCGCGACCGTCCTGGGGCTGGCCCGCACGGGCGTCGCCCTGGCCCGCTTCCTGGTCGATGCGGGCGCGCGCGTGACGGTCTACGACGGCAAGCCCGCCGACGCGCTGGCGGAGGCCATCGCGGGCCTCGAGGGACGGCCGGTCGCCCTGGCCTGCGGGCCGCACGTGGACCCGGCCGCGGCCTGGGCCGACGCGGCGCTCGTGGCCTTCAGCCCATCGATCACGCCGGGCTTCCCGACAACAGAGCCGCGCCTGCGCGCGGCGCTCGACGCGCTGGCCGCCGCGGCCGCGGCCGGCGACGCGGGCGCGCCGGTCCTCGTGTCCGAGCCGGACCTCTTCCTGCGCCTCTGCCCCGCGCCGACGGTGGGCGTCACCGGGACCAAGGGCAAGACGACCACCGCGTCGCTCGCCGCGCACCTCCTCTCTGCCGACCCACTGCACCCGGTGGTCCTGGGGGGCAACATCGGCACGCCGCTCATCGACCACCTCGACGCCCTCACTCCCGACCACCGCGTCGTCGACGAGCTCTCCGAGCTCCAGCTGCCCAGCCTGTCGCGGGGCACGACGGTCGCCCTCTACACCAACGTGACGTCCGATCACCTCGACCGCCACGGCTCCGTCGAGGCCTACCGGCGGGTCAAGCGCCGCCTGGCCGAGCTGGTGGACCCCGACGGCGCCCTCGTCATCAACCTCGACGATCCGGTCGTCGCCGGGTACGCCGGCCTGGGCGTGGCCCCCTCGCTCTGCTACCGCCTCGAGCGCCCGATCCCGGGGGGGCTCGGGATCGTGGACGGGTGGGTCGTGGCGGCCGGCGTCGAGCGCCTCCCCCTGGCCGGTGGCGGCGCCGCGGCGACGGGTCCGGGCGGGCGGATCCTCCCGGTCGGGGAGCTCTCGCTGCCCGGGCGACACAACCTTTCGAACCTCCTCGCCGCGGTCGGGGTCGGGCTGCTCTTCGGCGTCGCTCCCGATGCCCTCCGCCGCCAGGCCGCGGGCTTCCGGGGCGTCGAGCACCGCCTGGAGCTGGTCGCGGAGATCGACGGCGTCCGCTTCGTCAACGACTCGCAGGGGACGCAGCCGGACGCCGTGGCGGCGGCTCTGCGGAGCTTCGACGCGCCGCTCGTCCTCATTGCCGGCGGCCGCGACAAGGGGATCGACCTGGCGGCCCTCGGCCCGGTCGCGGCAGAGCGTGCGGGCGCCGCCATCCTCATCGGCGAGAGCGGCCCGGCCCTCGCATCGCTCTTCCGGGCCGCGGGCGTGCCGCTCGTCGAGGACGCCGGGACGCTGGCCGTCGCCCTGCCGCGGGCCGAGGCGATCGCGCGCGAGCTCCTGGGCGATGCACCGGCCGGGACGATCGCGACCGTGCTCCTCTCGCCGGCCGCTGCGAGCTTCGACCAGTTCCCCGACTACGCCGCCCGCGGTCGCGCCTTCAAGGCCGGCGTCGCGGCGCTCGCCGCGGCCCACGCCGCAACCGACGAAAGGGGCTGACCATGGGCTCCACTGACCGCGTCCGGCCGACCGGCCACCGGCCCGTCTCGGCGCCCCCGCGGGCCGGGGTGCGCGGGGCATCCGTCTCGACGCGCGCGACCCGGCCGCCCGGGCCGCGAACGCCGGCCGCCGCGCTCGCCGTGCCCGCGGCGCTCGCCGCGCCGGCGGGCGTCGTGCGCCGCGGGGGCCCGGACACCGTGATCGTGCTCGCGGTCCTCGCCCTCACGGCGCTCGGGCTGCTGGTGGTCTACTCGTCGTCCGCGATGTCGGGCTACCTGAGCTCCGGCGGCGACACGTTCCGCACGCTTGGCCCCCAGCTCATGTGGGCGGCCGTGGGGCTCGTCCTCATGCTGATCGTGATGCGCCTCGACTACCGCTGGCTGCGCCTGATCTCTCTGCCCCTCGCGCTGGTTGCGGCGGTGCTCCTGGTCCTGCTCCAGGTCGACACGCTCCAGGTGACGGTGGGCGGCTCGGCGCAGTGGCTCAAGCTCCCGGGGCTGCCGGCCGTCCAGCCGAGCGAGCTCGCGAAGCTCGCCCTCGTGATCTACCTCGCCCACTGGATGGCTCGTCGCGGCAGCGCAGTCGCCGGCCTGCGTACGGGCCTCGTGCCGTTCGTGGTGATCGTGGCGCCGTTCGTCCTGCTGATCTTCAAGTCGCCCGACATCGGCTCGGCCGGTGTCCTCGGCCTCACGGCCCTGCTCATGTTCTTCCTCGCCGGGGCCAACCCGATCTACCTGGCCGGCCTGGTCGCCGCGGCGGTCGGCGGCGCGGCGGTCTTCCTCAAGGACTACCAGCTCGAGCGGCTCCAGTCGTTCGCCGATCCGTTCGCCGACCGGCTCGCCTCGGGGTACCAGCCCGTGCAGGGTCTGCTGGCCCTCGGGCTCGGCGGGTTGTTCGGCGCCGGGCTGGGCGAGCGTGCCGCGGCCGGCGGGATCGTCCTGCCCAACGCTCACAACGACTACATCTTCGCGGTCATCGGCCAGGAGTTCGGCTTCCTCGGCGCGCTCGCCGTGATCGGGCTCTTCGTCCTGCTGGCCTATCGCGGGTTCCGGATCGCCCTTGCGGCGCCGGACACCTTCGGCGGGCTCCTGGCGGCCGGCGTCACCGCCTGGCTCTGCCTGCAGGCGTTCGTGAACATCGGCGTCGTCGTGACGCTCATCCCCGTCACGGGGATCACACTCCCGTTCGTCTCGGCAGGCGGCTCCTCGTTGATCGTCAGCCTTGTCGCGGCGGGGATCCTCCTGTCGGTCTCACGCGAGACCGCGGTCAGCGGAGGTTGGAATGCGATTGGCGATCGCGGCTGGCGGAACGGGTGGACACATCTACCCGGCCCTCGCCGTCGCGCGCTCCCTTCGCGCGCTCCCGGCGGCGCCTGAGCTCGCCTGGATCGGCGGACAGCGCGGCCTCGAGGTCGCGCTCGTGCCGCCGTCCGGGATCCAGCTCCGGCGCCTCGTGGTGCGCTCGCTGCGCAGCCCTGGACGCGACGTCCACTTCGTGCTGGACCCGCTGCGCCTGGCCGCGTCCGTGCCGCAGGCAGCCTGGCTCCTGGCGCGGCGGCGGCCGAAGGCGGTCTTCACGACCGGGGGCTACATGGCCATCCCGGTCATGCTGGCCGCGCGCCTCCTCCGGATCCCCATCGTGCTGTGGGACGGCAACGTGGTCCCGGGTCGCAGCGTCCGCGCGACCGCGCGCCTTGCCGCCGCGGTCGCGGTCACCGATTCGCGGACCTGCGCTGCCCTCGCGGCCCGCCGCTGCTTCATCACCGGGACGCCGATCCGCGACCCGCGGTCCATCGACCACGAGGTCGCCCGCGGGCTGCTCGGCATCCCGGCCCGGGATCGCCTCCTGCTGGTGTTCGGCGGCTCGCAGGCGGTCCGGCGCTTCAACGGGGCCGTGGCCGAGGCGCTGCCCCGGCTGCTCGAGCGGTGCACGGTCCTCCACGTCACGGGCAACGACGGATATGCCGACGCCCTGGCGGCCCGCGACGCGCTCCCCGAGGACCGGCGCGCGCGCTACCGGCCGGTCCCGTTCCTGGCCGACGAGATGACCGCTGCGCTCGCCTCGGCCGACCTGGTCGTCGGGCGCGCCGGCGCGTCGACCCTCGCCGAGTGCGCCGCCTTCGCCGTGCCCCTCGTCTGCGTCCCGTACCCCCACGCGGGGGGCCACCAGCGACGGAACGCGGAGGCCTACGCGGCCACGGGCGCCGCGCGCCTCGTCGAGGACGCCGATTTCGACGCGGACGCCCTCGTCGAGGCGAGCCGGCTGCTCGAGGATCCTGCTGCGCACCTCGCGATGAGCGCCGCGGCGCGGTCGGCCGGGCGGCCCGGGGCGGCGGACGCGGTGGCCGCGCTGATCGAGGTTGCGGCGGAGCGGCGGCCCTGGCCCTCGGCGGCCGAGATCGCCCGCATCGCCGCGGGGACGCCGGTCCGGTGAGCGCCGCTGCCGTGCCGCCCGACGCGCTGCCCCCGGCCACCGAGCCCTTCGACGCCGTCCGGATCGGGACCGAGATCCAGCGCCGGATCGGCGTGAAGACGTCGCGCGACGAGCCGCTCGCGCGATTCACGACGATGCGGGTCGGCGGGACCGCCGACCTCTACGCGGCCGCGCACAACGTCTTCGAGCTGCGAGCGCTCGTGAAGCTGGCGCGCGCGCGCGGGGTCCCGTACACGCTGCTCGGGCGGGGCAGCGACGTGGTGATCTCCGATGCCGGCGTCCGGGGGCTCCTGGTCCACGTTCGGGCCGAGGGCCACGAGATCGTCGACGGGCGGCTCGTCGCGGAGGCTGGCCTGCCGATGGCGAAGGCGGCCACGGTCACGGCGGAGGCCGGGCTGGCGGGCCTCGAGTTCGGCCTCGCGATCCCGGGCAACGTGGGCGGGGCGGTGTGGGCCAACGCCGGCGCTCACGCCTCGAACGTGGCGGCGGTGCTCGAGACGGCCCTGGTCCTGCAGGCGGACGGGAGTGAGGCTCGGCTCGACCCGGCCGGCCTCGGCCTGGCCTACCGCGAGAGCCGCCTCAAGCACCCGGCGGCAGGCGCCCCGGCGGAGGTCGTCCTCGCCGCCACCTTCCAGCTCACGCCGGAGGACCCGGCCCGGGTCCGCGAGCGCCTCGAGGAGATCCGGCGGTGGCGCCGCGAGCACCAGCCGCTCGGCATCCCCAGCGCCGGGAGCGTCTTCCGGAACCCCGCCGGGGATCGCTCAGCCGGGGCCCTGGTCGACGCCTGCGGGCTCAAGGGGCTCCGCCTCGGCGGCGCCGTCGTGGCGGAGCGCCACGCGAACTGGATCCTCAACGACCGGGGCGGAACCGCTGCCGACGTCCGGCGTCTCGGGGAGCGCATGCGGGCCACGGTCGAGCGCGAGACCGGTGTCCGGCTCGCCTTCGAAGTGGTCTTCATGGGCGATTGGACCGCCTGGGTCGAGGAGGCGGCATGACCGGCGACCAGGCACCCGGTGGCGCGCGGCGGCCCGTGGCCGTTGTCTTCGGCGGGCCCTCGGCCGAGCACGACGTCTCGATCGTCTCCGGATCCGCGATCGCGGCCGCGCTCGCGGAGCACGGCCACCCCGTCAGCCAGCTCTACCTCGACCTGCGAGGGGAGTGGTGGCTCCTGCCGGCGGGCCACCGGCGCGGCGACCTGCCGCCGGCCGCCTACGACGACCCGGCCGCGCTCGGCGGCGCCGGCCCCTTCGCGGCGGGTGAGGCGGCGGCCGGGATTGCGGGGGCGCGGCCGCAGCCGGTGGTCTTCATCGCCCTCCACGGGCCGTACGGAGAGGACGGCACGATCCAGGCCATCCTGGACGCCGCCGGGCTGACCTACACAGGCTCCGGGGTGGCGGCATCGGCCATCGGCATGGACAAGCCGCTCTTCAAGCGGGTGGCCCGGGGCGCGGGACTCCCGGTCCTCGACTGGGTCGAAGTGGAGGGGGCCGCCTGGGACACGGACCGGGCCGCCGTCCTCGCCGACCTCGACCGCCTGGCCGCGGGCGTGCCCGATGGGCGGCTCATCGCCAAGCCGGCCTGCCTCGGCTCGTCGGTGGGGATGGGGATCGCCCACCGACCCGACGAGCGGGTGGCGATCGTCGAGCACGCCCTTGCGTTCGACGCGCGGGCGATCGTCGAGCCCTGCCTGGACCGCCCGCGGGAGCTGGAGATGGGCGTCCTCGGCAACACGGCCACGGGACTCACGCTGCTCGGACCGGGCGAGGTGATCCCCGGCCACGAGTTCTACGACTATGCCGACAAGTACGCGGCCGGCTCCACTGCACGAACGCACGCGGCGGCGGATCTGCCCGAGGCCGTGGCGGAGGAGGTCCGCCGGATCGGCGGGGCGGCGTTCACGCTCATCGGCGCCGCCGGCTTCGCCCGCGTCGACCTGCTCCTGGACCGGGTGTCGGGCCGGCTTTCGCTCAACGAGATCAACACGATCCCGGGCTTCACGCCGATCAGCCTCTATCCGAAGGTCGCGGAGGCGGCCGGCCTCCCGTTCGGCGAGCTGTGCGCCCGGATCGTGGATCTCGGGGCCGCGGCACGCGCGGCCCGCCCGGTCCGGCGCCTGGCAACGGAGGACCTCCCGCGATGAGCGACGACCTGCCGGTCCGCGGCGGACGCGTGCGTCAGCGGCCAGGCCCCCGCCGCGCCTCGGGCGGGTTCTCGCCGCGCCGCGCCCTGGCGGCCCTGGCGATGCTGGCCACGGCCGGCCTCATCTGGGGAGCCGTCGCCTCGCCCGTCTTCGCGGTGAAGACCGTGGAGGTCGAGGGAGCGATCCTCACCGGCGACGACGCGGTCCGGACGGCGCTCGCCCTGCCGACGCCCGCGCCGAATGCGTTCACGCTGGCCACGGACGTCCTGCGCGAGCGCCTGCTCGCCCTGCCCGCGGTCGCGGACGCCGAGGTGAGCGTCGGCCTGCCGGGGGTTCTTCAGGTGCGGATCGTCGAACGCGAGCCGGTGCTCGCCTGGCGCCTGAGCGGGGCGCTTCTCCTCGTCGATCGCGACGGCCGGATCGTGGCCGATGCCGGCGCCGATGGCGGCGGACCGGCCGGGGCTGCTGCCGTCGGCCTGCCGGTGGTCGCCGACCGCCGTCCCGCGGACGAGACGCCCGCCGTCGGTGATCATCTCGATGCGCTCGACCTGGATGTCGCGACCCGGCTCCTGTCGCTGATCCCGGCGGACGTCGACTCGGAGGCGCCGGCCTTCCTCGTCGGCGTCGACGAGCGGGATGGCTGGACGCTCATCCCGACGGGCGACGACCCGTGGACGGCAGTGTTCGGCTTCTACGGCCCCGAGATCCGGGGTCCGGCGATGATTCCGGAGCAGGTGCGCCTGCTCAAGAGCCTCCTCGCGGGACGGGAGGCGAAGCTCCTGCGGGTGGTCCTCGCCGGGGCGCGCGAGGGCACCTACACGCAGAAGCCGGCGCCGTGACCCCGGCGAGACCGGTCGGACGGCCCGTCACGGGCGAGAGACTGGCTGCGCGCGTCGCGACGGCGCTGCGGTCCGCGCCCGGGTCGGGTAGCCTTCGCAAAACGCAGTCGAGGAGGGGAATCCGGCCTGTGCTCCTGCCGCTGGCGGGCCTGCTCGTCGGGGTCCTGCTCGGGCTCGTCCTCAACGTCAACGTCGGGTTCGAGCTCTCGCGTTACTCTGCCGTCGCCATCCTGGCGGCGCTCGACTCCGTGCTCGGGGCCGTGCGCGCCGAGCTGGAGGGGGTCTACGACAACCGCATCTTCGTCAGTGGGTTCGTGGTCAATACCGTCGTGGCGGTCCTCCTGACCTTCATCGGCGACCGGCTCGGCCTCGATCTCTACCTGGTGGCCCTGATCACGTTCGGTCTGCGGATCTTCCAGAACGTGGCCCTGATCCGCCGGCACTACCTCTAGGCCGCGCCGGCTGCGACGACGAGACGACGAGAGAGGAACAGGACGAGTGGAACGCGAGACGTTCGTCGGGATCGACGTCGGAACCACGAAGGTCGTAGCCCTCATCGGCGAGGTGGGCCGCGACGGCGCCCTGACCATCATCGGCAAGGGCATCGTCCCCGCGTCCGGCCTGCGCAAGGGAATCGTCGTCAACATCGACCAGACCGTGCACTCGATCTCGGCCGCCATCGAGAAGGCCGAGCGGCACGCCGGCTACAAGATCGAGCGCGCCTTCGTGGGCGTGGGCGGCCAGCATGTCGAGGGCCTCAACTCGCCCGGCCAGGTGGCCGTCGCCGGCCCCCGTCGCGAGGTGGCCCAGGAGGACGTCAACCGCTCGATCGAGGTTGCGCGGGCGGTCTCGATTCCGTCGACCCGCGAGGTGCTCCACGTGATCCCGCGGGGCTACACGGTCGACGGCCAGGAAGGCGTGATGAACCCGCTCGGCATGAGCGCGGTCCGTCTCGAGGTGGAGACCCACATCGTCACCGCCTCCGCCACGGCGGTCCAGAACCTGACCAAGTGCGTCACCGCGGCCGACATCAAGATCGACGAGCTGGTGGCGGCCGGCCTCGCCTCGGCCGAGGCCGTCCTGTCGCCGACCGAGCGCGACCTCGGCGTGGCGGTGGCGGACATCGGCGCCGGGACGATCGACCTGACGCTGTTCATCGAGGGCTCGCCCTTCCACACCGCCGTCCTCCCGGTCGGCGGGGCCAACGTGACCAACGACGTCGCGATCGGGCTCAAGACCAGCCTCCACGTCGCGGAGGCGCTCAAGGTGGATCACGGCACCTGCGACCTGGCCGGCGTGGACCAGGACGAGGTGATCAGCGTCACGGTCCTCGGCGACGAGGCGGGCCGGACGGTGGAGCGTCTCGAGGTCTGCCGGATCATCGAGGCGCGGATGCGCGAGACGTTCGAGATGCTGCGCACCGAGATCCTCGCGGCCGCGCCCGGGATGCTCCCGGCGGGCCTGGTGCTGACCGGTGGCGGGGCCCAGCTGGCCGGCGCCGCCGTCCTCGGGCGGGAGGTGCTCGACATGCCGGTCCGCGTCGCGGCCCCGGGCGACGTCGGCGGCCTCGTCGACGGCCTGCTCGAGCCGGGCTCGGCGACCGCCATCGGGCTTCTCCTCTGGGGCGCCCGCCATGTTGCGGCGTCGGAGATGACGACCTACGACTCGGCGCCCGGCGGCGGGCTCGCGGCGCGCGTCCGGAACGCGATGCGGAGCATCTTCCCCTAGCGTCTCGGATGACGGGGTTCCACCGGGCCGCGGCAGGGGTATACTCCGCCCCAGTCCCTGCTCCGGCGCGCCATGCTCGCTCGCCGGATCGGTCGACCAGCCCCAGCCACAGACGATCCACTCACCGATCCCGGGCACGGGCCCGGACGGCCGCCCCGACGGCCGCACACCACCGGAGGACGAGCGATGCCGCTGAGGTCGGATTCGGAGAACTTCGCGCTCATCCGCGTCGTCGGCGTCGGCGGGGGCGGCAGCAACGCCGTCAACCGGATGATCCGGGCCGAGATGATGGGCGTCGAGTTCATCGGCATCAACACCGATGCCCAGGCGCTCCTGCAGTCGGACGCTCCCCACAAGATCCGCATCGGCGACAAGATCACGCGCGGCCTCGGTGCCGGCGGCGACGCGGCCATCGGCCAGCGCGCGGCCGAGGAGGATGCCGAGAAGATCACCGAGGCACTCCGCGATTCGGACATGGTCTTCATCACCGCCGGCCTCGGGGGCGGGACGGGCTCCGGCGCGGCCCCGGTGATCGCGGAGATCGCCAAGGACCTGGGGGCCCTGACGATCGGGGTCGTGACGAAGCCGTTCAGCTTCGAGGGCAACCGCCGCAAGCTCATCGCCGAGAAGTCCGCCGAGCAGCTCAGGGCCAAGGTCGACACGCTGATCACGATCCCGAACGACCGCCTCCGCGACGTCGTCCAGAAGAACACCTCGATCCTCGACGCGTTCCGGGTCGTCGACGACGTGCTGCGCCAGGGCGTCCAGGGGATCAGCGACATCATCACGGTCCCCGGCCTGATCAACCTCGACTTCGCCGACGTGAAGGCGATCATGCACGACGCCGGGTCGGCCCTGATGGGGATCGGCCGGGCATCGGGCGAGAACCGGGCGATCGAAGCCGCCAAGCACGCCATCGCGAGCCCGCTGCTCGAGATCAACATCACCGGCGCCCAGGGGATCCTGTTCAACATCTCGGGCTCCTCGAACCTGACCCTCTTCGAGGTGACCGAGGCGGCCGAGGAGATCCGGGCCGCCGCCGACCCGGAGGCGAACATCATCTTCGGGACCAGCTTCGACGAGCGCCTCGGCGAAGAGGTCGTCATCACGGTCATCGCGACCGGGTTCGACGCCAACCGCCACCGCGAGACGGTCCGCCGCGATTCCGCCGCGGCGCCGTACGACCTCTCGCGTGCGACGCGTCTCGAGCGCGACTTCCTCGGCGAGCTCGAGATCCGCCGGGCGGCCGCCGACGCCGACGCGCGGCCGATGCCCGAGATCCGTCCGGCCGAGCGCCCCGCCACCGAGCCCCCGGCCCGCGCCGAGCGGACCGTCGCCCCGGAGCCCGTCCCGGCCAGCGTTCGCAGCCCGCGCTACGACGCGGACGACCTGGAGATCCCGAGCTTCCTCCGCCGCAGCAAGTAGCCGGGCCGGTGGACGCCGGCCACCTGGTACCCGCCGTTCCGCCGCCGGACCCGGCCGAGATCGCCGGCCTTGCCGCCGCGCGTGCCGCGGTCCTGTCCCGGATCGCGGAAGCGGCTGCCCGCGCCGGCCGCACACCCGCGAGCGTCACGCTCGTCGCCGTCAGCAAGACCGTGCCCGCCGACCGCCTGCGGGCCGCGGTTGCCGCGGGCCACGATGTGCTCGGCGAGAACCGCGTGCAGGAGGCCGCGGCCAAGGTCCCGCTCGTTCCCGGGCCGCGCTGGCACCTGGTCGGCCCCCTGCAGGCGAACAAGGCCCGCCGCGCCGTGGAGCTCTTCGATTGCCTCGAGGCGGTCGACTCCGTCGAGCTCGCCCGGCGCCTCGACCGGATCAGCGCCGAGGTCCGACCGGGCCGGCCGCTGCCGATCCTGCTCGAGGTGAACGTGGACGCCGACCCGGGCAAGGCCGGGTTCACGGCGGCGTCGGTCGCCGAGGCGCTGCCCGGGCTGCTGGCGCTCGCAAACCTCGAGGTGCGAGGCCTCATGACAATCGGCCGGCTTGCGGCAACGCCCGACGAGGCGCGCTCGACGTTCCGCCGGCTCCGCGAGCTCGCGACCCGGCTCCGCGCGACCCACCCGAGCCTGGGGCCCGAGCTGTCGATGGGGATGAGCGACGACTTCGAGCTTGCGATCGAGGAAGGGGCCACGATCGTTCGCGTCGGCCGGGCGCTGTTCGGTGAGCGGCCCGCGGTGCGCGGCCCCGACCCTGATGACGCGGTGCGCGGCCCCAGCCCCACGGCGGAGTCCGCCGCCGCGGCCGGCCCGGATCGGCCCGCGGAGTAGGATTCGGCCGTGGCCTTCGCGCGCAACTTCGTCGAGATCCTCGTCCTCGTCCTGTGGCTCCTCGTCCTGGGTCGGGTCCTTCTGAGCTGGGTCGACCCGATGGCCCGCAACTCCATCTCGCGCTACATCGTGGCGATGACCGAGCCGATGCTGGCCCCGATCCGGCGGGTTCTCCCGCAGACCGGATCGATCGACTTCGCGCCGCTCGTCCTCATGGTCGGCCTGGGGTTCATCCTGCGACTTCTTCCCCAGTGAGCGTCCGTTTCGCCGTGCGCCTGACGCCGCGCGGTGGCCGCGACGCCATCGACGGGGTGGGGGATGACGGGGTCCTCCGCGTCCGGGTTGCCGCTCCGCCGGTGGAGGGTGCGGCGAACGAGGCGCTCTGCCGGTTGCTCGCGCGGGCGCTCGGCGTGGGGCCGGGTGGCGTCCGCGTCGTGACCGGCGCCGGCGGCCGGCGCAAGGTCGTCGAGGCAGAGGTGGATCAGGCCCGCGTTGCAGCAGCCTGGCCGGGCGTGACCGGCGCGAGCCCGTCGTGAGGCCACGAACCGCACCGGCCGTGGCTCGCCCTATAATCCGCGCCGAGGGCGATTAGCTCAGTTGGTTAGAGCGCACGGTTCACATCCGTGAGGTCACTGGTTCGAGTCCAGTATCGCCCACCACCCTCAAAGCACCCGGAGCCGGCGGCCCGCCCGCCGGCTTCTCGATTCCGGTCCGACCCGGTGCCCCGCCCGCGCCAGCCCTCGTCCGGCCCGCACCAGCCTTCGGCCGGCCCGCGCCGGCCGGCGTCGGTCAGTGCTCCAGCGGCACCACCAGGACGAACTGTCCGTCCCGGCCCGGATAGGGCCCAGAGCGCAGGTCGAAGGGCAGGAAGTTGGCCGCCAGGTCAGCCGTGTTGCGCGGCGCGTTCGGAGCCTCGGAGCGCGGCCAGCGGCTGGAGACCCAGGGATACCAGGGGTCCATGACGTAGGCTGTGGTGACGCTGAAGCTCTTCGTGGTGGCCGGGTCCGCCGTGGCGGTGAAGCCCGTCATCACCCACGAGTGGATGCCGGTCCAGGCCAGGATCCCGACCGGGCGGCCCGTGCTCTCGATGGCCCTTGCGGCGGCGCGCATGGCGGTCGTTCGCGATGGATACGCCCGGACTTCGTACGGATAGCCCTCCTCCGTGAGCAGGGCCGCCCAGCCGCCGGGCCCGGTGCCACCGACGTGGGAGTCCTCGTCGGTCGTCAGCGCCACGATCCGATCGTAGAGCGTGCGCTGCGAGGTCGTCGAGACGTCTGGCTCGAGACCCTCCTCGTTGAGGCGGATGACGTTGAGCGTGGCCTGGACCGCGGCGGCCACGCACGTCTGGTCGTCGACCTCGTGGACGAAGACGCCATCGCGGTAGAGGTTCACGGTGAGCGGGCCGGCCGGCGTCGCGGACGGCGAGGCGGCCGGTGTCGGCTCGGCGGCCGGGGGGAGCGCGGCGGAGGGAAGCGGCGTCGCCGGCGCGAGCGAGGTCGCGTTCGGCGAGGCGTTCGGTGGAGCCACGATCGGGCCGGCTGCGGCGGGGGGCGCGGTATCGGGAGCCGGGCTGGAGGCAGCGGCGCCGGGCAGGTACCGAGCCAGCCCCTGCAGCCCGCCCCCCGCCGTGAGCAGGCCGCCGGCGAGCACCAGGAGCAGGCCTGCGAGCGCGAACGCGAACAGGTTGTCGGCCCCCGTGGCGTGGGGACGCGGCGGGCCGTGGTGCTCAGGAGGTCGCGACTCGCGGTTCATCCGGCGGCAAGACGAGGGACGGACGGGCGTCGTGACGCCGCACGGGCCGCCACGCGTCAGCCCGCCGCGTCCTCGCGGGCGATCCGGCGCAGGACCGCGGGCAGGATCCCGCCCTGCCGGTAGTAGTCGACCTCGATCGGACCGTCGAGCCGGCACTCCACGGTGAAGCGCCGCTCGCCGCCGCCGTCGGCCGGGTCGGCGGTCGCCACCACGGCGAGCCGCGCCCGCGGCTCGAGGTCAACGCTCAAGCCGGCGACCGCGTACGACTCGCGGCCGCTGAGCCCCAGCGACTCGGCGGTCTCACCCGCCAGGAACTGGAGCGGGAGGACGCCCATCCCGACCAGGTTCGAGCGGTGAATCCGCTCGTAGCTCTCGGCGATGACGGCCCGGATCCCGAGGAGCCGCGTCCCCTTGGCCGCCCAGTCACGCGAGGACCCGGAGCCGTACTCGCGGCCGGCCAGGACGATGGCCGGCACATCAGCCGCCGCGTAGGCCATGGCGGCGTCGTAGAGGAACGCCTCCTCGCCCGTTGGGAAGATCCGGGTGTACGGACCCTCCTTCCCGTCGGCGAGACGGTTGCGCAGGCGGATGCTCCCGAAGGTGCCCCGCATCATGACCTCGTGGTGGCCGCGCCGGGCGCCGTACGAGTTGAAGTCGACCGGCGCCACGCCCCGGCCCTGGAGCCAGCCGCCCGCCGGCGACCAGGCCGGGATCGAGCCCGCCGGCGAGATGTGGTCCGTGGTCACCGAGTCGCCCAGCCAGGCAAGGACCCGCGCGCCCGCGATGTCCCCGACGGGAGCCGGCTCCATCCCCATCCCGGCGAAGAAAGGGGGCAGGGCCACGTACGTGGACCCGGGGTCCCACGCGTAGCGATCGCCCTCGGGGATCGGGAGCGCTTGCCAGCGCTCATCGCCCTCGAAGACCGAGGCGTAGGCGGCCCGGAAGAGCTCGCCGTCGATCGCGCCCGCGATGGTCTCGCGAATCTCCTCCGCCGTGGGCCACAGGTCGGCGAGGAAGACCGGCCGACCATCGTCCCCGATGCCCAGGGGCTCGCGCGAGAGGTCGAGGTCGATCCGTCCGGCAAGGGCGAAGGCGACGACGAGCGGTGGCGAGGCGAGGTAGCTGGCCCGGGCCAGCGGGTGGATCCGGCCCTCGAAGTTGCGGTTGCCCGAGAGGACCGCGGTCGCGACGAGCCCTTGCGCCTCCACCTGGTGGGCGACCGCCTCGTCGAGCGGGCCGGAGTTGCCGATGCAGGTCGTGCAGCCGTAGCCGGCCAGGGCGAAACCGAGCGCCGCAAGAGGAGCGGAGAGGCCGGCACGGTCCAGGTAGGCGGTGACGGCCCTTGAGCCGGGGGCCAGGGTCGTCTTGACGGTCGACGGGACCCGCAGGCCCCGCGCCACCGCGTTCCGGGCCAGCAGGCCGGCGCCGACCATGACGGTCGGGTTCGACGTGTTCGTGCACGAGGTGATCGCGGCGATGACGACCGAGCCGTTGCGGACGGTCCCGGGTGCGGCCGGCGAGTCGGCTGCCGGGAGGATCCCCGGGTAGGCCGCCTCGAAGCTGGCCCGGGTCGCGGAGAGCGGCACGCGGTCCTGGGGACGCCGAGGTCCGGCAAGGCTGGGCTCGACGGCCCCAAGATCGAGCTCGAGGACGTCGTCGAACGCGGGCCCCGGGCCCGGCTCGCGCCAGAGGCCCTGCTCCTTCGCGTAGCGCTCGACGAGGCTGACGAGGCCGACCGCGCGCCCGGTGAGGCGCAGGTAGGCCAGCGTCTCGTCGTCGATCGGGAAGATCGTCGTGGTCGCCCCGAACTCGGGGCTCATGTTGCTGATCGTGGCCCGGTCGG
The DNA here is from genome assembly GCA_963705215.1 of uncultured Chloroflexia bacterium. Taxonomy (GTDB): domain Bacteria; phylum Chloroflexota; class Limnocylindria; order Limnocylindrales; family CSP1-4; genus CTSoil-043. The sequence continues at coordinate 33,488 of CAVPJI010000015.1, forward strand.
CGAGGGGCAGGCCGGCAAGGCCATCGCCCGCGAACTCCACGAACGAGCCCACCACGCCGAGCCTGCGCAGCTGCTCGGTGACCACGAGGACGAGGTCGGTCGCGGTCGCGCCGCGGGGCATCTCACCGGAGAGCCGGACGCCGACGACGCGCGGGAACGGCTGGTAGAGCGGCTGGCCGAGGAGGACCGCCTCGGCCTCGATCCCGCCGACGCCGTAGCCCAGCACGCCGAGGGCGTTGACCATCGTCGTGTGCGAATCGGTCCCGACGAGGGTGTCTGGGAAGGCGACCTGGCGGCCCTCGACCTCGGCCGTCGAGACGACGGTGGCGAGGTACTCGAGGTTGACCTGGTGGACGATCCCGGTGCCCGGCGGGACCACGCGCAGGCCCCGGAAGGCGCGCTGGGCCCAGCGCAGGAGCTGGTAGCGCTCGCCGTTCCGCTCGTACTCGCGGGCGACGTTGAAGGCGAAGGCGTCGGCGGTCCCGAACCGGTCGACCTGGACCGAGTGGTCGATCACCAGGTCCGCGGGGACGAGGGGATTGACGCGGGCCGGGTCTCCTCCGAGGGCTGCCAGCGCGTCACGCATGGCCGCGAGGTCCACCACGGCGGGTACGCCGGTGAAGTCCTGGAGGATGACCCGTGCCGGCATGAAGGGAACCTCGGCCGTGACGCCGGCGCCGGGGCGCCACCCGGCGAGGACCCGCACGTCGGCCTCCTCTACCACGCCTCCGCCGGCGTGGCGGAGGACGTTCTCGAGGAGGATCTTCACCGTGGCCGGTGTCCGGCCGAGGTCCGGACCGTCGGCGAGCGCCGCCAGGCGGTAGAAGTCGGGGAGACCCGGGCCGAGGCTGGCTCGGGCGCCGAACGGGTCGCGGATCGGCACGGGTGGTCCTCGCTGGCTCGGGGCGGCGAGCGGGCCGCCGGGGGCGCTACGCTGTTGCCCCAAGAGTAGCGTGGAGAGCGACGATGCGATCGTGGCGCAGGGACCCGGCGACGCCGCCCCCGGGCGACCCGGCGACGATGGAGGAGGTCCGGCGCCAGGCAGCCGCGAGCGCGGGGCCGCTGCCGCCGGGAGCCCATCGCCACGGGGACGAGGTGCATCTCGAGGCGCACCTCCACCCGCACGTGGGGCCGGCCGACGACGGCCGCCCGGTCATCGGGATCGTCGGCGCCGGCGCCGTCGGGACGGCCCTCGGCGTCGCCCTGAGCCGGGCAGGCTGGCAGGTCGGCGCCGTGGCCAGCCGCGACCCGGACCGCCGGGCGCGGTTCCGCGCGCTGGTCCCCGGCTCGCGGGCATTCCCCGAGGCGACCGCGATCCTCGATGAATGCCACCTGGCCCTGCTCGCGGTGCCCGACGACGCGCTCGCCGAGATCGCCGCCACCCTCCACCTCTATTCGGGCCAGGCGATCGTCCATACGAGCGGCCTCCACGGCGCCGACGTCCTGGCGCCCGCCCTGGCGGCGGGCACGAGCGCGGGCTCCTTTCATCCGCTGGTGGCCTTCGCCGATCTCGACCGAGCGCTCGCCGCCATTCCCGGGTCCACCGTCGCCATCGAGGGCGACGAAGCGCTCCTCGGCCTCCTCGCGGAGATGGCGACCTCGCTCGGGGCGACTCCCGTCCGCCTCGCGCCGGACTCCAAGGCCGCCTACCACGCGGCCGCCGTCCTGGCCGCGGGCGGCCTCACGGCGCTCCTCGACGTGGTGGCCGCGGTCGCCCGCCCGACCGGTCTCGACGAGGCGGGCGCCCTCGCCGTCTACGGCCCGCTGGCCGCACAGGCGCTCGCCAACGCCCGGGCGATGGGCACCGCTCCGGCCCTCACCGGACCGGTGGCTCGCGGCGACGTGGGCACCGTGGAGGCTCACCTCGCCGCGGTCGCCGAGGCCGGAGACGAGGCGCTCGAGATCCTTCGGGCCCTGGGCCAACGCCAGGTCACCCTCGCCGAGCGGCGCGGCCTCGCACCGGAAGCCGCGGCCCGGCTGCGTGCAGCGTTCACAAGGTGGCCCTGACGCGGTAGGATCTGGTCATGCACCGCAGCATCACGGCCAGGTTCGCCGTCCGCCCCGTCGCTCGCTTCGCGACCACGCCGCCCCGGGCGCACGAGCCGCTCCTCGGCCTCGCCCGCCACCTCCGGTTCCGGGCGGCCGCGGACCGCCCCACACTCCTCCGGAAGCCCGAGCTCGGCCCGGTGGCGCTGCAGCGCTCCGAGTGGCGGGCGATCACCGCCGTTCCCGAGCATCGGCCACCGGCCGGCCTCGCAGGCCCGCTCGCTCCCGTTCGCTGGGCCAAGCTTGGCACCCGCGCCTCCGGTCGTCGGCCGCGCGCCGCGACGGCGCCGTGGCGCGGCTGAAACGCGCGACGGCCACATCCGCCGGCGGGATCGTCATCCGGTCGTTCGACGGAGTCCCTCACCTCGTGGCGGGGCGTCGCCGACGACAGCGCGACGGCGTCTCGTGGACGCTGCCCAAGGGAACCCCCAACCCGCACGAGACGCTCGAGGAGACGGCCCTGCGGGAGGTGGCCGAGGAGACGGGGCTCCAGGTTCGGCTCCTGGCCCCCCTCGAGGCGATCGAATACTGGTTCGTCCAGGGCGGCGCCCGGATCCACAAGACCGTGCACTTCTGGCTCATGGAGCCGGTCGGCGGCGACCTCGAGCGGCACGACCACGAGTTCGACGAGGTGCGCTGGGTGCCGTTCCCGGAGGCCCCGGAGCTTCTGACGTTCGAGTCCGAGCGGGCGCTCGTCGCCCGGGCCGCAGCCGTCGCGGAGCCGAGCCCGGACGGGCACGCCTGAGCAGGGAGGTCCGGCCATGACCGAGGAACCGCGCGCCACGCCGCTCGTCGCGCGTCACGAGGCGCTCGGCGCCCGCCTGGTCGACTTCGCCGGCTGGCGGATGCCGATCCAGTACGCGGGGATCCTCGAGGAGCACCGCGCGGTCCGGCAGCGGGCCGGCCTGTTCGACCTGTGCCACATGGGCGAGCTCTTCGTCGAGGGGCCCGACGCCGGGGACGCCCTCGCCGGCGCCGTCACCACCGACCCCCGGTCCCTCGCGATCGGCCGGGCCCACTACTCGATGATCTGCGACCCGGATGGCGGCATCCTCGACGACCTCATCGTCTACCGCCTGGCGGTGGACCGCTTCCTCGTGGTCGCCAATGCCTCGAACGCCGTCGTCGTGTCCGACGCCCTGGCCGAGCGCTTCGAGGGCCGCCGGGCGATCCTCGACGACCGCTCGCTGGCGACCGCCCTCGTCGCCATCCAGGGTCCGGCCGCCCTGGGCATCCTTGCCCCGCTCACCGACCTCGACCTCGAGGCGATCCGCTACTACGGGATCGCCGAGGGTTCCGTGGCCGGCGTTCCGGGCCTGGTCGCGCGCACGGGCTACACGGGCGAGGACGGCTTCGAGGTCTTCGTCGACGCCGCCGCCGGGGTGACCGTCTGGGACGCGCTGGCCGCCGGAGGAGCGGCCGCCGGCCTCGTGCCGGTGGGCCTGGGAGCCCGGGACACGCTCCGGCTCGAAGCCGGGATGCCGCTCTACGGCAACGAGCTCGACCGCAGCACGACGCCCTTCGAGGCAGGGCTCGGCCGGGTCGTGAAGCTGGCCAAGGAAGGCGGCTTCGTGGGCCGCGACGCCCTCGCCGCAGCCGCCGAGGCCGGGGTGCGCCGCCAGCTCGTCGGCCTCGTCGTGCGCGGACGCGGGATCGCGCGCCACGGCCACCCGGTCTGGTCCGGCGAGCGGGCCAGCGGGGCGGTCACGTCGGGCACCATGTCGCCGACGCTCGGCCTGCCGATCGCCATGGCGTACGTCGCTCCGGCGGACTCGGCGCCCGGTACGATGCTCGACGTGGAGATTCGCGACACGCGGGCGGCCGCCGAGGTCGTCCCGCTCCCGTTCTACACCCGGTCTCGCTGACCCGCACGAGAGGAGCGCCGCATGATCCCGGCCGACCTGCGCTACACGAAGGAGCACGAGTGGGTCCGCGTCGACGGCGACGTGGCGACCGTCGGGATCACCCGACATGCCGCCGACCAGCTCGGCGACATCGTGTTCGTCGAGCTGCCCGCCCCTGGGAAGACCCTGGAGCAATTCGCCACGTTCGGCGTCGTCGAGTCGGTCAAGGCCGTCAGCGACCTGTTCGCCCCCGTCGGCGGCGAGGTCGTCGAGGCGAACGGCGCGCTGACCGCGGCCCCCGAAGTGGTCAACTCGGACCCGTATGGGGCTGGCTGGATGCTCCGCATCCGCCTGGCCGACGCGGCGCAGGTGGACGGCCTCCTCGATCCGGTCGCCTACGAGGCGCTGGTCGCGGAGTCCTGAGATGGCCTACGGGCCGCACACCGCGGGCGAGCGGAGCCGCATGCTCGAGGCCCTTGGGATCGCGTCCGTCGACGCGCTCTTCGAGGCAATTCCACCGGCCGTGCGCGCCGCCGGGCTCGACCTGCCCCCGGCACTCACCGAGCTCGAGCTCATGGAGCACTTGGGGGACCTGGCCGGACGCAACCGGACCGACCTGTCGAGCTTTCTCGGGGCCGGGGTGTACCGCCACCACCTCCCGCCGGTCGTGGACCAGCTG
>CAVPJI010000016.1:0-244996 GCA_963705215.1 uncultured Chloroflexia bacterium
ATCCCCGCGAACCCCTCCCGCTCGCGCATGCCACGCGCGGGCCAACCGTGGAGCCGAACCCCGTGACCGATCCCGCCCCCGACCCGAACGCGGTCGCCCCGTCCATGCGCGAGCTCGAGACGATCGTCAGCCTCAGCAAGCGCCGCGGCTTCATCTTCCCCTCGTCCGAGATCTATGGCGGCATCAACGCCGTCTGGGACTACGGGCCCCTCGGCGTCGAGCTCAAGAACAACGTCAAGCGCGCCTGGTGGCGCTCCATGGTCCAGTCCCGCGATGACATCGTGGGCCTCGACTCCGGGATCCTCATGCACCCCCAGATCTGGGTCACCTCGGGCCACGTCGCGGAGTTCAACGACCCGATGGTGGAGTGCGTCACCTGCAAGCGCCGCTACCGGGTCGACGAGTTCGCCGGCGCGGAGGACCTGGGCCCGAAGGAGCTCCTCGATCCCGGCATCGTCGCCCGCCTCGGGCTCGTCTGCCCGAACGACGGAGGATCGCTCAACGCCCCGCGCCGCTTCAACCTCATGCTCAAGACGTTCCTCGGCCCGGTCGAGGACGAGGCGGCGGTCGTCTACCTGCGCCCCGAGACGGCCCAGGGCATCTACGTCAACTACCGGAACGTGCGCGACACGGCCCGCAAGAAGATCCCCTTCGGGATTGCCCAGGTCGGCAAGGCGTTCCGCAACGAGATCAGCCCCGGCAACTTCGTCTTCCGGATGCGCGAGTTCGAGCAGATGGAGATGCAGTACTTCGTCCACCCGGACACCGCGGCGGAGCACTTCGAGGCGTGGCTGCCCCGACGGAAGGCCTGGTACGAGGCCTACGGTGTCGCTCCGGAGCGCCTCCGCTTCCGTGAGCACCGGCCCGACGAGCTGGCCCACTACGCCAAGAAGGCCATCGACGTCGAATACCGCTTCCCCTTTGGGTGGAAGGAGCTCGAGGGAATCCACAACCGGGGCGACTGGGATCTCGGCCGGCACGCGAAAGAGTCCGGCGAGAACCTCGAGTACTTCGACCCGACGACGGAGGAGCACTACATCCCCTGGATCATCGAGACGTCGGCCGGCGGCGACCGGGCGGCGTTCACGTTCCTCATCGACGCGTACCGGGAGGAGGAGGTCCGCGGCGAGAAGCGGGTCGTCCTGGGGCTCCACCCGGACCTCGCCCCGTACAAGGTCGCCGTCCTGCCGCTCCTCAAGAAGCGCCCCGAGATCGTCGAGATGTGCCACCGGATCAAGGACGACCTGAAGCGCCACACGATGGCCGTGTACGACGACACGGCCGCGATTGGGAAGCTCTACCGGCGCCAGGACGAGATCGGAACGCCGTGGTGCGTCACCGTCGACGTGGATTCGCTCGACGACGGCCAGGTCACCGTCCGCGACCGCGACGCGATGACCCAGGAGCGGATCAGCGCCGACCAGGTGACGCGCTACATCCTCGACCGGCTGGAGACTGCCAGACCCTGACCTGCGGCATGGGCCGGCGTCGGCTCCCGGCGTCGGCTCCCGGCGCCGGCTCTGCGGCTACTCCGCGGCGGCGACCGGCTCGCCCGAGTGCGCCTCCGCGACCGGCGGGTACTCGCCGCGCAGGAAGGCGTCGATGGCGTGGGCCGAGCGCTTGCCGTCGCCCATGGCCAGGATGACGGTCGCGGCGCCGCGCACGATGTCGCCGCCGGCGAAGACGCCGGGGATCGACGACATCCCGAAATCGTCGGTGACGATGTAGCCCCACTGGTTGATCTCGAGGTCCGGCTCGGAAGCGGTCAGGAGCGGGTTCGCCTTCGTCCCGATGGCCACCACGACCATCTCGCAGTCGATGACGAACTCGGAGCCCTCGATCACGATCGGGCGCCGCCGTCCGGACGCGTCGGGCTCGCCGAGCTCCATTCGCACGCAGCGGATGCCGGTGACCCAGCGGTTCTCGTCGGCGAGAACCTCGACCGGCGCCACCTGGAGGTCGAACTTGATCCCCTCCTGCTGGGCGTGGTGAACCTCCTCGATGCGTGCCGGGAGCTCGGCCATGCCGCGCCGGTAGACGATGGTGGCCTCGTCGGCGCCCAGCCGCTTCGCCGTGCGGACCGAGTCCATGGCCACATTGCCGCCGCCCACCACGACGACCCGGTGGCCGCGCAGGACGGGCGTGTCGGACTCGGCGTTCCAGGCCCCCATGAGGTTGACCCGGGTGAGGTACTCGTTGGCCGAGTAGACGCCCTTGAAGTTCTCGCCGGGCACGTTCATGAAGACCGGCAGGCCGGCGCCGACCGCGAGATAGACGGCGTCGAAGCGGTCGCGCAGCTCGCGCAGGGAGTAGGTGCGCCCGATGATCGCGTTCGTCTCGAGCTTCACGCCGGACGCGACGAGGCGGTCGACCTCCTGCTGGACGATGTCCTTCGGAAGCCGGAACTCGGGGATCCCGTAGATGAGGACCCCGCCCGGCGAATGGAACGCCTCAAAGATCGTGACCTCGTAGCCGTTGCTTGCGAGCTCCTTGGCCGCGGTCAGGCCGGCGGGCCCGGAGCCGACGATGGCCACCGTCCAGCCGATCGGGGTCGGGGTGTCGGCGTGGAGCGCCTCCGGATGCTCCATCGCCCAGTCGGCGACATAGCGCTCGAGGGCGCCGATCGCGACCGACGAGCCCTTCTTGGCGCGAACGCAGATGCCCTCGCACTGGATCTCCTGCGGGCAGACCCGGCCCGTGACGCAGGGCAGCGCGTTGTCGCCCAGGAGCGACTCGGCCGCGCCGGCCATGTCGCCGATCCGGAGCAGCTCGATGAACTTGGGGATGTTGACCCGGACCGGGCAGCCGTCGATGCAGACCGGGTTCTTGCACTGCAGGCAGCGTTCGGCCTCGAGGACCGCGAGCTGCTGCGAGTACCCGAGGTTGACCTCGCGGAAGTTGGCCGCCCGCGCGACGGCGTCCTGCTCCGGCATGTGGGTGCGCTCGATCGTCATCCGCTCGCGCGGGGTGAGCGGATGGTCGAAGGCCGGCTCGAAGGCCGGGTCGCCGAGGGACGCGCCCGGGGCCTCCTCGTCGGGGGCGGGCATCGGCTGGTCGGTCACGCCTTGGCGTCCCCGGCGGTCGCCGCCGCCTCCCGGCTCTCGGCTGCCGTGGCGAGCGCCGGGATCAGGCAGCTTCCCTCGGGCGCGTGGATCGGCGCCTCGTCCTTCTCCGCCGCCCGGCGATGGGCGACCTCCAGGGCGTGCGCCTCGAACTCGCGGTAGGTCCCCAGCCGGTCTGCGAGCTCCCGGAAGTCGACTGCGTGGGCGTCGAACTCGGGGCCGTCGACGCAGGCGTAGACCGTCTTGCCGCCGACCTGGACGCGACAGCCGCCGCACATCCCTGTCCCGTCGAGCATGATCGCGTTGAGTGACGCGAAGGTCGGGACGCCATAGGGTCGGGTGACCTCGGCGACGGCCCGCATCATCGGGACGGGCCCGACCGCGTAGACGGCATCGATGCCGCCGGCTTCGATGAGGTCCTTGAGCGCCTCGGTCACGAAGCCGTGCCGCCCGTAGCTGCCGTCGTCGGTGCAGGTGATGACCTCGCCCGCCCGGCGCAGCTCGTCCTCGAAGATGACCCACTCCTTCGAGCGACCGCCGATCACGCTCGTGACCTTCACGCCGCGCTCCGCGAGGCCCATGGCGATCGGGTGGACGACCGCCGTTCCGACGCCGCCCCCGACGCACACCGCGTGGCCGGACTCGATCAGCTCCGTCTCGCGGCCCAGCGGCCCCGCGACGTCCTGGATCCCTTCACCGATCGCAAGGCCGACAAGATCCTCGGTGCTCTTGCCGACCGCCTGGATCACCAGGCTGATCGTGCCGCGCTCCTGGTCCGCGTCGGCGATCGTGAGCGGGATCCGCTCCGCGCCCGGGCCGCGGTGGACGATGACGAACTGGCCCGGCCGGCGGATCTCGGCGATCCGGGCGGCTTCGATGACGAGGCGCGTCACGTTGGGCGAGAGCTGGGCCTTGTCGACGACGGTGTGCATGGCAACTCCAGGGCGGGGGCGGTCTTCGCGAATGGTGCCGGTCGCGCATGCGCGACCCATGCGCCAGCGCGCATATGGTGGAGGGGCCGAATGGCACCTTTCCGATGGTCGTTGGTTCTGGCGTGATCCGCAGGCGTCGCGCGTCCGGGGTCAGCCAGCCGCCGGCGCCGCTTCGGCCACCGGGCTCTTGCCCTTCGGCCAGTAGAGCTCCTTCTTCACGTGGAACTCAGGGAAGTTGCGGTCCATGAGGACCCGCTCCACGTTCAGGATCATCTCCGGGTTGCCGCAGATGTAGACGACGGTCCGATCGGCCCGCAGGGCCAGGTCGTGGCAGACGTCGCCGACCACCTGTTCGACCCGGCCCGTGCGGCCGGTCCAGCCGCCATTGCGCGGCTCGCCCGGGCGGGAGATGGTGGGGACGTAGCGAACCGGGTACGACCCGTCGCGCTCCATCGCCTCGAGCTCGTCGCGGTAGCCGAGGTCCGAGGCGTGCGAGACGCCATGGAGGACGACCGTCTTGCGCGGCTTCCCCTGCGCCTGCGTCTCACGGATCATCGCCATGAACGGGGCGAGGCCGGTCCCGGTCGAGACGTACAAGTGCGTCCGGGTGTCGGCCGGCTCGAGCATGAACTTGCCCTTCGGGCCGATCATCCGCATCCGCGCCCCGGGCTGGAGCCGCCAGAGCAGCGTCGTGAAGCGGATGATCGGGACAAGACGCACGTAGAACTCGTAGCCTTCCGTGCCCGCGACGCTCGGCGCGGACGCCACGGAGTACGGGCGCTGCCAAAGCTTGTCGTCGGCGAAGACCCCGATGGTCATGTACTGGCCCGGCTCGAACGGGACGGGTTCGCCGTCGAAGCGCACCCAGATCGAGGCGAGGTCGGCGGCATGGTCGACCCGCTTCACCAGGGTCGCGTTGTACTGGGGTGCGTTCTCGGCGATGGTGCGGCTGTCCTCGACGTGGTCGGTCATGGGGAGCGGATCTCCTGGCGGGGGTCGTCGGCGGGGGCGCGCTGCCGCTCCGAGTGTAGCCGCGTGCCGGTCGCGGTGGGCTGGCGGGCACTCCGTGGGCGCTCCTCGGCCTCCCGCGGCAGGCTGGTTGGTGATCCGCAGGCGATCCGGCCCCCGAGAGCGGGCCGAGCGGTCCCCGTCCTCGCCGTGCTCCGCCGGTACAATCCGGGTGACCAAGGGGACCGATCGCGGGGCGGCCCCATGCCCCGCTGCAAGCACACAGGGAGAACCCGCCCCATGCCCGACGCCGCCACGACCACGCGCGCCCACGCCGCCGCCAAGCGCTACATCTACGCCTGGGGGGACGGCCGGGCCGAAGGCAACGGGTCCATGAAGGACCTCCTCGGCGGCAAGGGCGCCGGCCTTGCCGAGATGACGAACGCGGGCCTGCCGACCCCGCCGGGCTTCACGATCACGACCGAGGCCTGCAACGACTACTTCGAGGCCGGCAACCAGCTCCCGTCCGGCCTGTGGGAGGACGTCCTCGAGGCCGTGAAGGAGGTCGAGGCGAGCACCGGCAAGGGCTTCGGCGAGCCGAGGAACCCGCTGCTCGTGTCGGTCCGCTCCGGCGCCAAGTTCTCGATGCCCGGCATGATGGACACCGTCCTCAACCTCGGGCTCAACGAGGAGACCCTCGCCGGACTCGTCGCCCTCACCGGCAACGAGCGCTTCGGCTGGGACGCCTACCGCCGCTTCGTGGCGATGTTCGGGCGGATCGTCCTCGGCGTCGACGGGCGAAGGTTCGACGAGCCTCTCGAGGCGAAGAAGGCCGCCCGGGGCACGAAGGCCGACACGGACCTCCCGGCCGAGGACCTCCGCGACCTCGTGACGATCTTCAAGCAGATCGTCCGCGACGACACCGGCCGCGAGTTCCCGACCGACCCGAACGAGCAGCTGGACCTTGCGATCAGGGCCGTCTTCGCCTCCTGGTTCGGCGAGCGAGCCCGCGAGTACCGCAAGTACAACAAGATCGCCGACGATCTCGGCACGGCCGTCAACGTCGTGACGATGGTCTACGGGAACATGGGCGAGGATTCCGGGACCGGCGTTGCCTTCACCCGCAACACGTTCAGCGGGACGAAGGAGCTCTACGGCGAGTACCTCACCAACGCCCAGGGCGAGGACGTCGTGGCCGGCATCCGGACCCCGTTCGACATCGCCGACCTCAAGGAGCGGATGCCGGCCGTCTACGACGAGTTCGTGGCGATCGGCGACCAGCTCGAGCGCCACTACAAGGACGTCCAGGACCTCGAGTTCACGATCGAGCGCGGCAAGCTCTACATGCTCCAGACGCGCTCCGCGAAGCGCACCGCCGCCGCCGCCGTGAAGATCGCGGTCGACATGGTCGCGGAGGGCCTGATCGACAAGCGCGAGGCCGTCTCGCGCATCGAGCCCTCGCAGGTCGACCAGCTCCTGCGCGACCAGTTCGAGCCTGCCGCCCGCAAGGCTGCCCAGAAGATCGCCGGCGGTCTCAACGCCTCGCCCGGCGCCGCCGTGGGCCGCGCCGTGTTCCATTACCGGACGGCCGTCGAGTGGGTCGCCAACGGCGAGACCGTGGTCCTCGTCCGCGAGGAGACCTCGCCGGACGACTTCCCGGGCATGGCCGTCTCGCAGGGGATCCTGACCGCCAAGGGTGGCGCGACGTCTCACGCGGCGATCGTGGCGCGCCAGATCGGCAAGCCCTGCGTGGCCGGCTCGGAGGAGCTCCACGTCGACGCCGACGCCAGGAAGGCGCACTCCAGCCTGACGGGCCTCGAGATCCACGAGGGCGACTGGATCAGCCTCGACGGCTCCACCGGCGAGGTCTTCGTCGGCGCCCTCCCGACCGTCTCAGCCCGCTACGAGGAGCAGACCGAGCTCCAGACGATCCTCGGCTGGGCCGACGGCATCCGGCGCATGGGCGTCTGGACCAACGCCGACAAGCCCGAGGAAGCCGCCCAGGCCCGCTCGTACGGCGCCCAGGGGATCGGCCTCTGCCGGACCGAGCACATGTTCCGCGAGGGCGAGCGCCTGGAGATCGTCCGCGCCGCCATCCTCGTGGCGACGCAGGCGACCCGGGCCAAGGCCAAGGTCGCGGCGGGCCACGAGCTGACCGCGGAGGAGGCAGCCGTCGTTGCCGAGTTCGATGCCCGGATGGGCGAGCTCGAGGCGCTCCAGCAGGGCGACTTCGAGGGGATCTTCCGGGCGATGGACGGCCTGCCGGTTGTCGTCCGCCTCATCGACCCGCCGCTCCACGAGTTCCTGCCGAACCGCGACGACCTCATCGAGGAGGTCACCCGCTACGACGCCACGGGCACCCCTGCCGACGATCCCGCCTACGCCGAGGCGCGCCGGCTGCTCACCGCGGCGACGTCGATGCGCGAGCAGAACCCGATGCTCGGCCTTCGCGGCTGCCGCCTCGGGATCATGATTCCGGACTTCGTGAAGATCCAGACCCGGGCTATCCTCAACGCGCAGGTGGCGGTCAAGAAGGCCGGCGGCAACCCGATCGCCAAGATCATGATCCCGCTCGTCGGCCACGTGAACGAGCTCAAGGCAACCCGCGAGCTCCTCGACGTCGAGGCCGACAGGATCGCGGCGGCCGCCGGTGTCGCCCTCGACTACAAGTTCGGGACGATGATCGAGATCCCGCGCGGCGCCCTGACCGCCGACGAGATCGCGAAGGAGGCGTCGTTCTTCAGCTTCGGCACGAACGACCTCACCCAGATGACGTTCGGCTACAGCCGCGACGACGCCGAGGGCGGCTTCCTCCTCAAGTACGTCGAGGACAGGATCCTTCCCGTCAACCCCTTCCAGACCCTCGATGACGCGGTCGCCGGGCTGATGAAGACCGCCGTGGACAAGGGCCGCTCGGTGCGCCCGGACCTCGAGCTCGGCATCTGCGGCGAGCACGGCGGCGACCCCGATTCGATCCACAAGTGCGAGGCGATCGGCCTCGACTACGTCTCCTGCTCGCCGTTCCGCATCCCGGTGGCGCGGCTCGCGGCGGCGCAGGCGGCCATGTCCGACCGCGCCTTCCGCGACAAGTAGCGCCCGGCGCCCGGCGGGCGCGATCCACCTTCCCCAGTGTCGCGAGGGGCCCCGGCAGCGGGGCCCCTCGCGATTCGCTCGGCTGTAGCCCGAAGGTCCGGCCGGGGTGGGAGCAATGGGTCCCGGCCACGACTACTGCCGCCCCGTACGCTCCGGTGCGGGGGGACACCGCGCCCGCTGGAGTGGTATGGCAGACCGCAAATCGACGCACGGGGCAGCATCGGGAAGAGCCGGCCGGGGACGGCTGGTGTCGGCCGCCCTGATCGCCGGCGGGTATGCCGTCATCGGGATCACGTGGATCCTGGCCTCCGACGTCTTCGTTCGAGCCGCCCTGCCGGGCCGCGCGGGCGAGATCGTTGGCACTGTCAAGGGCGTCGGCTTCGTCGTCGTCACGACCGTCGCGCTCTGGGGCGTGCTGGCGGCGCGCGATCATCTTCTGGCCCGCACGGAGCGCGAGCGGAGCGCGGCCGTCGGGGCGACGACCGCGATCTTCCGATCCAGCCCCCTGGCCATCGTGGCCGTCGATCGGGATGGCCGGATCACCGCCTGGAGCCCTGCTGCCGAGCTCGTGCTCGGCTGGCGCGAGGACGAGGTCGTGGGTCACCCGGCCACGATCCTTCGCCCCGACGATCCGGCCTGGATCTCGCGCGGGTTTGCCGAGGTGATGGCCGGCGAGACGCTCGTCGCCGTCCCGGTCCGCTACCCGCACCGGGATGGCCAGGCGCGCGACCTGCAGCTCTTCGTCGCCCCGCTGCGCGACGAAGACGGCAGCGTGCGTGGGGCCGTGGTGGTCGCCGAGGACGTCACGGCCATCCACGAAGCCCAGTCGGACCGGGCGCGCCTGGCCACGGCCATCGACCAGGCCGCGGAGGCGATCGTGGTCACCGATCCGGACGGCCTCATCGTCTACGCGAACCCCGCCTTCGAGCGGATCACCGGCTACGCGCGCGCGGAGCTCCTGGGCCAGAACCCGCGGGTTCTCAAGAGCGGCGCCCACGAGGCGACCTTCTACGACGGCATGTGGGCCACCCTGACGGCCGGCGAGACGTGGCGCGGCACGCTCACGAATCGCCGCAAGGACGGGACGCTCTTCGACGAGGAGGCCGCGATCTCGCCGGTCCGCGACGCCGGTGGGCGGATCACCGCCTTCGTCGCCGTGAAGCGCGACCTGACCGCCGAACGTGCCCTCCAGTCCGGGCTTCGAGCCGAGCTGGCCGATCGGGCCGCCGTCCGCGCGGCCATCACACGGATCTCGACCGGCCCGACGCCGGAGGCGACCGCGGAATCGATCGTCGAGGCGCTGCTCCAGATCGATGGCCTCGAGCACCCCTCGGTCTTCCACCTGTCGGCCCGCGCCGGACAGGTCTTCCGTCTCGCCGGGCGCGTGCCCGGCGTCGCGATCGTGCCCGGTGAGGAGCTCTCCGACGAGCGCGCCGGCTACCTCCGCCGGCGCGCGGCCGACGGCCCGTGGCTCCACGTCTTTGCCCAGGAGCCGCCGCCGGGAGCGACGGCCGCGTCGATCGTCAGCGCCGGGGCGATCACGGGCGGGATCTACGCGCCCGTCGTGCACGGTGGTCACGTCGTCGGCGTCGTGGGGGGCGTGACAACGCGCGCCGAGCCTGCGGCCACCCTGGGCCGACGCCTCGCGGCCCTTCTCGAAGTTGCTGCCTTCGTGGCCCCGCTCCTCGCCCCCCAGCTGGAAGCGCGCGACGATCTCGCGGGCGCCCGGGGCACGATCCGGGCCATCGTGGCCGACCGCAGCTTCCACCCCGTCTTCCAGCCGATCGTCCGGCTCGCGGACCACTCGGTGATCGGCTACGAGGCCCTGACCCGGTTCGACGACGGCGTGGGGCCCGATGTCCGGTTCGCCGAGGCGGCGGCGCTCGACTGCGGGATCGATCTCGAGACCGCCTGCCTGCGGGCTGCGGTGGCGGCCGCGGAGGAGCTCCCGCCCGGGGCCTGGCTGACGCTCAATGCCTCCGCGGCGTTCCTCCTCTCGGGCCGCCTGCGGGCGATCCTGCGGGACGTTGATCGGCCCATCGTGATCGAGCTCACCGAGTACGTTGCCGTCGACGACTACAGGGCGCTCCGCACGGCAGGGGAGTCGCTGGGTCCCGGCGTGTGGCTCGCCGTCGACGACACCGGCTCGGGCTTCGCCGGCCTGCGCCACCTCGTCGAGCTCCGGCCGCATGTCGTGAAGCTCGATGGGGGGATCGTCCGCGGGATCGACGCCGACCCCGCCCGGCAGTCGCTCGTGGCCGGCATGGTTCACTACTCGCGCCTCACCCAGGGTCATCTCGTCGCCGAATGTGTCGAGACGATCGAAGAGCGCCAGGCGCTCGCGGCGCTCGGTGTGGAGCTGGCCCAGGGATACCTGTTCGCCCGGCCGGCGCCGATCGATCAGATCGTCGTGGAGAGCCGCGCCGCCTGACCCGCCGCCCGACGCGCCGCCCGACGCGTCCCGTGCCGGTCCCCGGGCGCGGCGTATCCTTTGCCGGGTGATCACCGTCCCCGCCGACACCGCACCTGCTGCTGCCCCGATCGGGCCGCCCCTGGTTGTCGCCGACCTGGAGGGGACCTGCACGAGCGGGGAGACGTGGCGGGCCGTCGGGCGGTGGCTCGTGGAGCACGGGCGCCGCGGCCGCTACCGCCGCTTCCTGGCTCCGCGCCTGGCGGCCCTCCCGCTCGTTCGTCTCGGGGCCATCTCGCGCCAGGCATTCCGGGACCGCTGGATCCGTGACCTCGCCCGCCTCCTGGACGGGCTGACCGCCGTCGACCTCGAGGCCCTAGCCCGGCAGATCGTGGAGGATGAGCTCTGGCCGAAGCGGCGCGTCGCGGTCGTCGAGGCCCTGGAGGCAGCGGCCGCGGACGGAGCCCGGGTGGTGATCGCGTCGGGCACCTATGAGCCGATGCTGGCCGGGTTCGTCGCTCGACTGGCGGCCGGCCCGGCCGGCCCGGTCGTTGGTCTCGGCACGCCGCTCCAGATGGCTGATGGCCGCACGACGGGGCGCCTCGTCGGCCGGGTCGGCACCGGATCCCTCAAGGCGGACCGCGTCTCGGAGCTCGCTGCGGGCGCCCCGGTGCGTGTGGCATACGGCGACTCCCTCGCGGATGCCCCGCTGCTCGAGCTGGCCGCCGAAGCGATCGCCGTGGCGCCCGATCGGGAGCTGCGGGCCCTCGCGATCCGGCGCGGATGGAGGATCCTGGACGACTCCTCGGGGACGCCCCGGTGATCGCGCACCCGTCGCTGCGGCGTGGCGTCGCCGCGCTTGTGCTCGCAGCCCTGGTGATCCCGGCGATGGCGCCGCTCGCGGGGACGCCGGGCTGGACGCCGCCTGCCCGGGCCGCGGAGCCGGCCGTGATCCCCCCGGCGCCGGAGGTGATCTGGCACGGGTCGCGTGCCGACCGCGTCGTGGCCCTCACGTTCGACGACGGCTGGAGCCCGCGCATCCTGCGGAGGATCTACCGGATCCTCGTCCGCGAACGCGTCCCGGCCACGTTCTTCGTGACCGGCATCTACGTGCAGCGGGCCCCGGCGCTGTGGCGCACGATCGCGGCCGCCGGCTTCCCGCTGGCCAACCACTCGTACCTGCACCGCGACACCCGTGACCTCACGCCGCGCGTGGCGGCCCTGGACCTCGCCCTGACCCGGGAGGTCGTCGAGCGAGCAACGGGCCGCCCGATGCTGCCCTACTACCGGCCCCCCTACGGGGCCCGGAACCCGGCGACGGATCGGCGCGCAGCCGCGGCCGGCTTCCCCTACGTCGTGCTGTGGGACACGACGGCGTCGGATACGACCAGGCACGCCACGGTGGCCGACGTCGTCCGCGGTGCCAGCGCCGGGCGGTCCGGATCGATCGTCCTGCTCCACGCGGGTCCAAGCGTGACGCCGCGGGCGCTGCCGGCGATCATCGCGCGCTACCGGGCCCGGGGCTTCCGCTTCGTCACGATCCCCGAGCTGCTCGGGCCGTTGCAGGGCGGCGCCGCCCCCGCCGTCTCCCCCGAGGCGCCATCCCGGTCGGTGGATCGCCCGGGCGAGGAGGTGGGCCAAGGGCAGGGGATCGGCTCGTCGCCCGCCGGCGGGGCTCCTTCCGACCCCACGCCGACGGGTCCGCCCATCGCGGCCTCCGGAGCCGGCGGGCGCGCCGTGGCACCCGTCGGCGTCGGCCTGCCGCCGCTCGTCCGTCCGGCGGCGAGTCCGGCGGCTCTGCGGGTTGCGTCACCGCCGGCACGCGAAGCAGCGTGGGCGCGGCGGGACGGGACGCCGGCGACGATCGGCGTCTTCACCGTGGCCCTGCTCGGCATTCTGCTGGCGGGTGCGGCCCTGGCCGGGCGTCGCCGGGGGCCGGCGGGCGACGACACGGTCTGAAGGTGGTTTCCATGGAGGTTGCCGACGAGCCCGGCTCGTGACGGCGACCGGCTGCGCGAGTCAGCCGTGACTCGCCCCGGGAGGAGGGCCGCACGAAACCCCCGCCGCAACCGGCCACACAAGCCGCCAGGGGCAGGGTTTCGTGGTCCGCCGGCGGGATCCTGAGTCACCAGTGCATCACGCCCGCCGGCGGGATCCTTGGTCAGCAGTGCATCCCGCCCAATGGCCGGATCAGGGCCGGTGGGTCATCCGGCGGGCCGCGACCGCAGGCGGGCAGGGAGCCGACGTCGTCAAACAACGTGTCCGGGCTTCGCGCCTGGGCCGGCCCGCGAAGCGGGCGCACGGCGGCGGGTCAGATGCGGTCGAGGATCTCGCGGCGCTTGGCGGCGTACTCGTTGTCCGAGACCAGGCCCGCGGATCGCAGCTCCTCCAGCAGGCGCATTGCCTCGACAACCGTCGGCTGTCCCGCGGCGGGCGCGTCGTCGGCGGGCCCGGGCCACCCGTCGGCCGGTTCGGCCATCAACCCGAGATCGTGGGCATAGCGGTCCGGACCTGCGTCCATCCACCGCTGCTCCGCCGCCCCGGCGGCCACGATACCCAGCCAGCGGGCCAGGATCGCGTAGTGGTCGGGGCGTGCCCGCGGCGCGAACAGCCCCGACTGGTTCGCGAGCGCCACGCGCTCGACCCCGGCGGGTGCCGCGTGGGCGATGACCAGGTCTCCGTCGAGCGGCGGCAGCGCGGCCGCGGAGCGCAGCTCCGCGAACACGACGCCGGCCCACGTATCGGCCCGCCGGCCCTTGACCGCCGGGCTGATCGCGAGGATTGCCTCGAGCGGGAAGCGGACGCGCTCGCGGGCCGGGTTCCGCTCGCGGACGACGAAGCTCGCCACGCCGATCTCGACGTGGCCGCGGTCCGCGCCCGCCCCCGGGTCTCCGCCAACCGCAACGCGGTACGAGAGGGCGTCCGCCACCGCGACCAGGCCCTCGCGCAGGTTCGCGGTCGGCGACGCACTGTTGAGCTTGAGGAAGTAGCGCAGGACGACCTCGGACACGTCCTGCGCTACCCGAGGATTGGAGGGCAGGGAGGCGAGCCCCTGGTCCGGCGCCGCGGTGGCGGCCTCGTAGAGGGATGTGCGCGCGATCCCGCAGATGGGGCACGCGTCGAGGAACGGATGCACGTAGCTCGTGCACGCCGGGCAGAAGAGCTCGTCCGGATCGCGTTGCATACCGAGAGCGTACGCGACGAGGCGCGACACGGCGCGCTGCGGCGCGTGGCAGCGCGACGCAGGGGGACCGGCTGCTCGCGATCGGCAGCCCGTCGCGGCCGCGGACCGGCGGTCCGAGATCAACCGCGCGCGATCAGCTCCGCGGGACCATCACGGCGGCGAGGCTGCCGCCGACCAGGCAGGCGACGACGCCGAGACCCACGGCGGCGGGCAGCGAGACGGCCGCGATCGCCCCGGCCGCGGCGGCGCCGATCGGGAAGCCCATGAAGTTGACCGCCATCGAGACCGCGAATGCGCGCCCCATCCAGGCGGGGTCGGTCCGCCGCTGGCGCACGGTGAAGAGGGCGATGTCGAGCGGGCCCTGGAGGAGGCCGATCGTCAGCGAATGGGCGGCCAGGAAGGCGAGGCCGGCCGCCATGCCGACCTCGATTCCACCGGCCCCGGCGGCCGGCAGGATCAGGGCGACGGCGCCCGCGCTCAGGAGCATCGGGATCACGATCATCGGTCGTTCGCGGCCGCGGGTGTCCACCCGGCCGAAGACGAAGACGGAAGCCATGCCGGCGATCCCGGCGAGCGCGAAGACCAGGCCCACCGCCGCCTGCCCCGCGCCGAGGACGTCGATGACGACGAGGGGGATGACGATCGTGGTCATGCCCGCCGCGAGGTTGACGATCGAGAGCGAGAAGCCCAGGCCGCGCAGGGTCGCGTTGTTCCAGAAGTAGCGCAGGCCCTGCCAGGCGTCGTGGAGCAGGCGTCCCGTCGAGGCGGTCTCCACGTGAGGTTCGGGCACCCTGATCATCACGACGCCGGCGATCCCGAAGGCGACGGCGATGAGGAGGATGGTCGGCGGCCCCCCGACGGTGGCCACGAGCGCGGCGGCGAGCGGCGGGCCGATGATCGTGGCGACCACGTATCCGTTCGAGTCGATCGCGTTGACCCGCTCCCAGAGATGGCGCGGCACGAGGACCGGGAAGAGGCTGCGCAGGCCGGTGTGGCTGAAGATGCCCGTGACCGACGAGATGAGGGCGATCACGACGAGGAGCCAGGCGGGCAGGAGCCCGGCCAGGGCGAGCCCGCCGATCAGCACGAGCGACGCGAGCGCGACCGCGTAGTCGACGACGATGAGCCGGACGCGCCCGTGGCGGTCGAGCAGAGCCCCGGCGATCGGGCTCATCACGAGCCCGGGGAAGATGGAGGCGAAGGTGACGATGCCCGCCAGGCCCGGCGAGTCGTACTCCGCGAGCGTGAAGAGGACGAGGGCGACGCCCAGCATCGACTGCGCCGTCCGGGCGACCTGCATGGAGAGGACGATTCGTCCCAGCGTCGGGACCCGGAGCAGGGCCCGGTAGGAGCGATCCGGCGCCGCCTCCGTCACGGGCCTGGGGAGCGTTCCCCGTCGCCGCCCTGTTCGCGAAGGAACTGCTCGATCTCGGTGATCAGGTCGTCCCCCGCCGGCCGACGGGCCTCGTCGACCATCGCCTCCAGGCGCTCCACGTAGGCCCGGGTGTTGGCGTCCGCGGCGGTAGCGGCGTCGAGGCGGGCAAGGACGCGCCGGGCCTCGTCGCGCAGCTCGCCTATCGCGAGGTCGTGGTCGAGGTGCTGGCCGACGAGGCGGACCAGCTCCACCGTGGCCGGCGGGTAGTCGCCGGTGACGTAGTGAGGGACCTGGGCGTAGTAGCCGACCGTGGCCACACCCGCCCGGCTCACGGCGAGGTCCAGGACGGAGATGGCGGCCGACGGAACCCGCAGGACGCCGTCCGGCCCGGGGGTCACGCTTCCGCGGAGGAGGCCCGGCTGCGACTCGGTGCCCAGGATCGTGAGGGGCCGCGTGTGGGGGGTCGCCGCCGGGATCGCGCCCAGGCTGATCCACGCCGCAACCTCCAGGCGACGGGCCAGGTCCACGGCGGCCTGCTCCAGCTCGCGCCACCGGTAGTCGGGCTCGGGCCCGGAGAGGATGAGCAGATCCCGCTCGCCGAAGCGCGCGCGCTGGACGGTCAGCTCCGGCCAGGTGAGACGGTCGGGCCGGCCGTCCACGATCTCGAGGGTCGGCCGCCGTGCCCGGTAGTCGTAGAGGCGATCGGTGTCGAACGTGGCAATCGTCTCCGCGCCCTCCGCGAGCCGCGCCGCGGCATTCGTCGCGGCGGAGCCCGCATCCACCCAGCCGTCGAACGACGCCACGAGCAGCGGAGCGACGAGGTCGCCGGGGTCGCGCAGGTCGATGAGGCTCACGGCGCCAAGGATAGGGCCCGCGCGGTCAGACGCGCCGGCGCAGGCCCGCGGCGGCGGGCTCGTCCGCGATGACCCGGAGGTCGGGATGACGGCGCAGCCACGTGGCCGGACAGTCCGGCCCCTCCGGCGCCTCGAGCGCACGAGCGAGGATGGATGCCTTGCGTTCGCCGGTGACCAGGAGCCAGACCTCGCGCGCTTCGAGCAGGCGGCCCGTGCCGAGCGTGATCCCGGCCGTGGGCACCGGGTCCGCTCCGTAGCGCTCGGCAGCGGCCCGGCGGCTGGCGGCGGAGATCCTCACCACGCGGGTCGGCGCGTCGGCGAACGAGCCCGGCTCGTTGAGCCCGACGTGGCCGTTCATGCCGAGCCCCAGGACGGCGAGGTCCAGGCCGCCGGCGGCGACCGCGTCGATGCGCGCCGCCGCCGCCGCTGGATCGGGGTCGTCCGCCTCGATCCGGTGGAACGCCGCCGGCGGCGCGGGGAGCAGCGCCAGGAGCTCGCGGCCCAGGCGCACGTCGCAGCGCGCCGGGTGGCCCGGCGGCAGCTCGAGATACTCGTCGAGCGCGATGATCACGGCCGAGTGGAAAGGGGCGCGGCCCGCCCGGGAAAGGCGCGCGAGGCGGGCGTAGATCGGTGACGGCGTGTCCCCGGTCGGGAGGCAGAGGCGGATCGCCGGCTCGTCGCGCAGCCGGGCCGCGAGGTCCGTGGCGACCCGGTCGGCCCAGTCCGCCGCCGCCAGGACGTCGAGGCGGAAGATCATCCGCCGCCGACGATGCGGTCGACGAAGTCGCCCGACGCGGGATCCTTGAGGATGAGCTTGTGGCGCCCGTCGGGCAGGATCTCGCGCTTGATCACGACGAAGCCCTCGTACGCTTCCGGCGAGGCGGCGATCCGCGCCGTCGCGCCACCGCGCCACTCGAAGAGCTCCACCGGCTCCCAGCGGTCGCTCTTCGCCGAGCGGTAGGCGGCATCCATGATCGCGTTGACGACGTAGCCGTCGTAGAAGGTCTCCTGCGGCGCACGGCCCTCCTCGAGGGCGTTGAACATGTCGGTGAACATGTCGACGTAGCCCAGCTCCGAGACCTCATCGCCGACCGGGAAGAGCCAGCCGGCGCTCGTCTCGGCCTTCTCCGCCACGTACCCGCTCCCGCCACCGGCGGTGAACATCTCGTAGCCGGTCCGCAGGAAGTGGTTGAGCCAGATCGTCCCGTGGGTGCCGGCGACCTCGTCGCGCAGATCCATCCCGCCCCGGAAGGTCCAGCTCACCTCGAACTGCCCGATCGCCCCGGACTCGAAGCGGATGAGCGCGATCGCGTTGTCCTCGTCGGCGATCGGATGGACCAGGGTGTCGGTGTGGCACAGGACCTCGAGCGGGCGGTTGCCCTTGCCCACGAAGTTGCGGGCGATCTCGATGCAGTGGCAGCCCAGGTCGATGATCGCGCCCCCACCGGTCAGGCGGCCGTCCCAGAACCAGGCGGAGTGCGGGCCCGGGTGCGTCTCGCGCGAGCGGACCCAGGTCACGTCGCCGACGGCTCCGGCCCGGACCGTCCCGATCGCCTTGAGCGTCTTGGGCGTGTAGCACAGGTCCTCGAGGTAGCCGGCGAAGACGCCCGCTTTCTCGACCGCCTCCAGCATCCGCCGCGCCTCCGCGGCGTTCCGGCCGAGGGGCTTCGTGCACAGGACGGCTTTGCCGGCCCGGGCCACGGCGGTGACGGCCTCCTCGTGCAGGTGGTTGGGCAGGGCGACGACCACGACGTCGGTGTCAGGGTGGTTGATGGCAGCGGCCATGTCGGTGGTCGACTCGGCGACGCTCCAGCGGCCGCGGAACGCTGTGCCCCGCTCCTCGCTCCGGGAGTAGACGACACGGACCCGGTCGCGGCTGCGCTGGCCGTGGAGCGTCATGGTGTAGAAGTCGCCGATCAGCCCGGTGCCGAGCATCGTGATCGAGTGCGCGTTCATCGTCTCCGACTCCTGTCCGGGGGCGTGGTCGATGGGGCAGGGGAGCGGGGATCGCTCCGGATGGTCTCCCCCGATTGTATCGACGGCGCTCGGTGCCCGGCCGCGCCGGGACGCAGGCCCGGTGGGCCGGGGACACGCCGCACCCCGGGCGCTGGAGCCCCGCGCGTTCTGGCGGTACACTGCACGTAGTCCCGCGCCGCCGGCGCGGCAGCGCGAGGTACGGATGACCAAGCGATCCAAGCACGAGCGCGCCCAGCGCGTCTCGGAGACCGAGCGGGTGCGCCAGATCCAGGCTGCTTGGGCGGCGAGCACCCCGGCCAACGTGGCCCGCGAGTTCGAGCATGCGGTGCAGTCGGCGCGGGCGCGTGGACCCCTCCCGCCGCGGCCGGACATGGCCCCCGGCACGATCCCAAATCCGCCGCGACCCGGCCACGAGCCGAAGCCGCCGAAGGATGTCACGCGCGGCCGGAGACCCCGCTAGGTGGCGCGCAAGCGCAAGGTGGTCTATCCGGTCAAGCGCACGCCCCCCAAGGCACCGGCCTTCCCGCCAGGCGAGGCGCCCGTCGTCCGGACCAGCGTGGTGACAATCGATCTGAACGCCCGCCGCGGTCGCGCGGGCCTGGCCGTCGGGCAGCGAGTCCGGATCCTGGGGACGGGCCTCTATGCTGGGGAAGTCGCGGTGATCGAGAAGATCGGCGGGTCGGTCGTGCCGGCCGCGACCGTTCGCACCGAGGCCGGGCGCAGCCGCCAGGTCCGCACCATCGACCTGGAGCCGGTCGCGGCCGAGGGCTGACGCAGAGCGGCCTTCCCGGGCGTGTCACGGACACCAGGGAGCGCCTTCCGGCGATCTCGCGTAGACTCGGCTTCTCTCGTGTTCGATGGGCGCTCCGGTCAGCGCCCCGGTTCTCATGCCGCCGATCTCGATTCACCTTTGCGCCCTGACCGGGCCCCGCACCGTGCGGGAGGGCCCCGCCAGGAGCATATGCGTGTCCTTTGATCAACTCGGGCTGGCGCCCGAGCTCCTTCGCGCGGTCGCGGACCAGGGTTACACGGAGCCCACTCCCGTCCAGTCCGCGTCCATCCCGGTCGTCCTCGCCGGCCGCGACCTGCTGGCAGGCGCCCAGACGGGCACCGGCAAGACGGCCGCGTTCGTCCTCCCCATGCTGCAGCGCCTCAATGGCGAGGTGGCCCGCTCCGACGATCGCCGCGCCGCGCCGCGCCGCGCCGTGCGCGCGCTCGTGCTGGTCCCGACCCGTGAGCTTGCCCTCCAGGTCGAGGAGAGCGTTCGGGTCTACGGCGCCCGCCGGCCGATCCGCTCGGTGGCCATCTACGGCGGGGTCGGCTTCGGTCCCCAGGCGAGCGCCCTCCGCGCCGGCGCCCAGATCGTCGTCGCGACGCCGGGTCGCCTCCTCGACCACGCCGGCCAGCACACGATCGACCTCTCGGGAGTCGAGATCCTCGTCCTCGACGAAGCCGACCGGATGCTCGACATGGGCTTCATCCATGACATCCGGCGGATCCTTGCGCTGCTGCCGCAGCGGCGCCAGACGCTCCTCTTCTCGGCCACCTTCTCGGACCCGATCCGCGAGCTAGCCAACCGCTTCCTCGACCGGCCGGCCGAAGTGGACGTCGCTCCTCGCAACACCGCAGCGGTTCTCGTGCGCCAGCTGGTGCATCCGGTTGACCGGGAGCGCAAGCGCGAGCTCCTGAGCTCGCTCGTGCGCAGCGGCCGCATCGACCAGGCCCTCGTGTTCACCCGCACCAAGCACGGTGCGAACCGGCTTGCCGAGCAGCTCGGCCGCGACGGGATCGCCACGGCCGCCATCCACGGGAACAAGGCCCAGGCGCAGCGCGTCCGCGCCCTCGCCGACTTCAAGGCCGGGCGGGTCGCGGTCCTGGTTGCCACGGACATCGCGGCGCGCGGGCTCGACATCGATTCCCTGCCCTTCGTCGTCAACTACGAGATGCCGATGGTCCCCGAGGACTACATCCACCGGATCGGCCGGACCGGGCGCGCCGGCGCCGAGGGCATGGCGCTCTCGCTCGTCTGCGTCGACGAGGGACCCCTCCTGCACGCCATCGAGCGACTCCTCCGCCGCCCGATCGCGGCAGAGGTGGTGCCGGGCTTCGCGCCCGATCGCGCCATCGCCCCGGAGCCGATCCGCCTGCGCTCGGCGGAGCACCGGGCGATGGCAGTCCGGCCGCGCGGCGGCGACGCGGGTCTCCGCCACGCCCGCGCCGCGCGTCCTGGCAGTGGCGCCGCAGTGGGCCGCCCGGAACGGGCAAGCCGGTACGAGGCTCCGGGCCGCACGGCGCTCCGACCCCAGCATGGCGCCCCGCGACCCGGGGCCACGATCGGGCGCCCGCAGCCTGCCGCCGGACGCCCCCAGCACGCCCCGCGCCCCGACGACCGGCGCCACGACACGGCGACCCGGCAGGATCCCCGGGCGCGCTTCGCGGCATTGCCCGGCGAGCGGTTCGCGCGCCGCGACGAGACAACGGCCGAGGCCCGCCCGCGGGCCTGAGACGGTTGGAGACTGGCTCGACCCGGGACACCGGTCGGCCGCCACCGGACCGGCGCGCTCGCGCCGATCCGGTGCCCTACGCCGGCGGGGGCGCCGGGCGGGGGATGATCCGGGCACTCCCCGCGGAGGGCCGGATCGTGCTCTCGTGGTCGTCGTCCCAGCGAACTCGGTAGCGGATCCCGTACGAGGCTTCGACCACCTCGAGAATCACACCCTCGCGCGCCGCCTGGCCAACCCTCTCCGACTCGACGACAATTCGATCCCCAACCCGCGCGACCATGTTGCACCTCCCGGCGCGCGACCGGCGTGTCCACGGACCCGGCCCGCCTGGCCTGAAGCCTGACGGTTGGGCGCCCTGCTGGAAAGGGGCCGAGGTCACGAAACGACGTTGCCCGCCGGTCGAGACGCGCCGGACCACCTGCGGGACCACAGCGCCGGAACGCCCGCGCCGGAGTGGCCGGGTCTCGGTCCGGAGCGACGATCGGCGGGCGTTTCCGGGCGCTTCGGCCCTGCGCCCGGGTGCGGCCTCGCCGGTACGGTCGGAGGAGAGGGGTCCGTCCGGTCCCCACGGATCCCCCCCAGAGGACGCGCCCCATGAAGGTCCTTGTCAGCGTCGCATCGCGGCACGGCGCAAGCTTCGAGATCGCCGAGGAGATCAGCGCGAGCCTCGCCGCCGCCGGCTTCGGGACCGCCGTCCTGCCGCCCGACGCCGTGACGAGCCTCGAGGGTTACGACGCCGTCATCCTGGGAAGCAGCGTCTACGTGGGTCACTGGATGGACGCAGCGGTCAACCTCGTGGAGCGCTTTTCGAAGGAGATCACGGCGGTCCCAGTCTGGCTCTTCTCGAGCGGGCCGATGGGCCACGAGCCGAAGCCCGAAGACGAGCCGGCGGACATCGCCCAGCTGGTCGCAGCGACGGGCGCGCGCGAGCACCGGGTCTTCGGCGGCCAGGTCGACCGGAGCCGGCTCGGCCTCGGCGAGAAGGTCCTGCTGACCGCGGTCCGGGCTCCCGAAGGCGACTTCCGGCCCTGGGACGAGATCCGGGCCTGGGCTGCCGAGATCGCCGCCGCGCTCAAGGCGGGCTAGCGAAGATTCACCGGGCACTTGCTACGCTGCGCCGGTGAGCGACGACTCGGGATCCATCGCGGTCGGGCCGTGGCGGCGCTGCGCCCGGCGGGTCGCCTACCAGAACCCGTGGCTCACGGTCTGGCACGACGACGTGGTGCGACCGGACGGCAGCCCGGGCGTCTACGGCGTCGTCCACTTCGCGTCGCTGGCGGTGGGCATCGTCGCGCTCGATGCCGACGACCGGGTCGTTCTCGTCGGCCAGCACCGCTACCCGCTCGACATCTACTCGTGGGAGATTCCCGAGGGCGGCGTGCCGGCGGGGGAGGATCCGCTCGACGGGGCCAAGCGCGAGCTGCTCGAGGAGACGGGCGTCGTGGCCGCGAGCTGGCGCGAGATCGGGCGCTTCCACCTGTCGAACTCGGTCACCGACGAAGCAGGCATCCTCTACCTGGCGACTGACCTCGCCCAGGAGGCGGCCGCGCCCGAGGCCACCGAGGAGCTCGCCGTCCGCTGGGTGCCGTTCGAGAAGGCCCTCGCCATGACCCTCGATGGGCGCATCTCCGACGCGATGGCGATCATGGGGATCCAGCGCCTCGCCATCGAGCGGGCGGGCCACCCCGGCACCTGACCGGGTGTGCGGCGCCTGACCAGGCGGGGCGGCGCGCGCGCTCGACGAGGCCGCCAGCGGCTTATGGTGCGCCCGACGGCACCCCCGCGGGCTCCACGATCACCTTGAGGCCGTCGCGCCGAGCGGCAATCCGGAACGCCTCCTTGTGACCGTCGATCGCGAACCGGTGGCTCACCAGCGACGAGACGTCGACGAGGCCCGCCTCGACCAGGGCGATCGCCCGCGGGTAGACGCGGTTCATGCGCCGCGAAAAGCGCAGGTCGAGCCCCTTGCGCCGCGCGATCGATGCCGCGATCGTCGAATGGTCGCCGGCCGGGATCCCGGCCACGACGACCGTCGCCGCCGGGCGCGCGAGGGCGATCGCCGTCTCGATCGCGTCGTCCACGCCGGCGATCTCGATCGCGGCATCCACGCCGCGGCCCGCCGTGGCCTCGAGCAGCACGCCCCGCTCGGACCCGTCCTCGACGAGCGCGGCGACCGCGCCCAGGCGCCGGGCCGCCTCGACCCGGTGGAGCAGCCGGTCGGTGGCCACGATCGTCGTCGCGCCGGCGATGCGCGCCAGCTGGATCAGCAGCAGCCCGATCGGCCCGCAGCCGAAGACCCCGACCGTGTCGCCGGGTCGGACGCGCGCGAGGCGGAGGGCGTGGATGCCCACGCCAAGCGGCTCCAGCATGGCGCCCGCGACGTCGTCGATCGTGTCGGGCAGCGGGACGAGGTTCGCGGCGGGCCACGCCATCAGCTCGCGCAGCGCGCCGTCCGTCGTGGAGTGACCCAGGAACCGCACGCGCGGACAGAGGTGGCCCCGGCCGGTCGCGCACGTCTCGCAGGTGCCGCACGGCACCTGGGGATCGATCGCGACCCGCTGGCCGGCCCGGGGCCCGTCGACGATCACGCCGGCCGCCTCGTGGCCCAGCACGAGCGGGCGCGTGAGCACGGCCTCGCCGATCGCGGATTCGTCATACCAGTGCAGATCGGATCCGCAGATACCCACCGCCGTCACCCGGACGAGCGTCTCGTCCGGCCCCGGCAGCGGGGCCGGCTCGTCGGCGAGGCGGAGGTCGTTGACGCCGTGGAGCCGGAGGGCCTTCATCGCCTGTCGCCTTCTGCGGCCGTCGCCAGCAGGGCGTCTTCCGCAGCGCGCGTCCAGCGCCCGTCGCGCAGCGCCGCGGCGGCGGCCGGCACGCGCGCGCCGAGCTCTGCCAGCCGAACGAGGCCCAGCTCGTGGAGGGCGGGATAGACCACGATCTTGCCCCCCGTCGAGCGCGCCTCGACCGCCGCGAGGGCCTCGCCGACGCCTTCCATGCCGCAGATGGCGTCGACCGAGATGTTCGTGTCCAGCTCGCCGCGCTCGAGCTTTGCGAGGACGGCCTTCATGTCGGGGATCCCGGAGCCGCTCGTGCCGAAGAGGTAGATGCCCTTCCGGAGCACCGCGTCGAGGTCGAGGGCGGCTCGGGTCCCGGCCGCGAACCCGGCGAAGATGTTCAGGAGGGCGTGATCGCCCGCCAGGTTCACCGCCTCGGCGACCAGGGGTGGCGCGGGGACCATGACCGCGACGTATGTGAAGCCGGGCTCCGGAGTGGTCGTCCGACTGTTGAGGAAGACCGCGGGGATGCCGCGAGAGCGGGCGAGGGGGCCGGCGATGCCGGCGAGGTGGGCGAGGCGAACGTCGTCGATGTCGATCGCGGTCAGGCTCAGCCCGCACAGTGACGACGACGCGGTCCGGATCGCGTGCATGAAGCCCATCGGTCCCGCCGCGCCGATCACCACGACCCGGTCGCCTGCCCGCAGCTCGCCCGTCGACGGAGCGATGGAGTAGCCGTCGGCCGCCGCCGGCCCTTCCGTGCCGACAAGGCGGGTGAGGTCGTAGTGGATGCGCCCGACGTCGATCTTCACGGGCCGCCCGATCCGGCCACCGCCGAGGACGACGTCGATGACGCCCCGTGTCGCCAGCAGCCCCTGGAGCTGCTCGATGCGGGCTGCGTCGGCGCCGAAGTAGACGATGTCGTCGAACGACTGGACGGCCAGCCCGTCGGCGTCCGCGGCGACGACGATCGTCGGCACGGCGGGCTCCACGGCCGCCCGGAAGGCCGCCGCCTGGGCCTCGTCGGCCAGGACCGCCGTCACGGTGGCGGGAGGCGCGGCGGCGACGAGCGACACCAGGCCCTCGATCGCGTGCCCGGCCTCCGCCACGACGAGGAGCCGGCCGCCCGCCGCCAGCGTCGAGCGCTCGGGCGAGGCGTACGACGCCTCGACGCAGGCCCACGGCTCGAGGAGCGCGATGGCCGAGCCGCTCGGCTCCTCGCCGACGGGGATGAGGAAGCGCTCGTCCGTCCCGGGCTCGATGACCATGCGCTCGTCGAGGAGCACGTACTCCTGGAGCCCGCCCTCGAAGTTGTAGCCAAAGGCGGCGTTCGAGCCCGGCGTCGGGAGGTGCCGGTAGTCGGTCTGGACCAGCACCCGCTCGCCGACCGCGTGGCGCGCGACGGCCGACCCGACGGCCACGATCCGCCCGGCGACCTCGTGGCCGGGGACGGTCGGCAGTCCGCCCGGCACATAGCTCGGGATCTCCGCAAGCGCCGCCGCATCGAGGCCGCCTGCGACCTCGGCCTTGCGGAGGTGCGTGGCGAACGCCTTGAGGAGCTTGGTGTCGGAGAAGCAGATCCCGACCGCCTCGACCTTGACCACGACCTGCGTCGGGCGCGGCGCAGGCACCGGCTTGGCCCGGTTGTGGACGAGCTGTCCGGCGCCCACGAACTGGATCGCGTGCTGGGTCGCCGGCAGCGCCGGGGCCGGAGCCGAGGCCGGCGCCTCGGCCGGCGGGGGAGCGGTCTTCACCTGGTGTTCCTCGTGGCGCGGAGGGGACGCCTCCGGTCGGGATGGGCCGGCACCCACCGGCCGGCGCCTCAGCTAAGCATCACCTGGCCGCCGGTGACCGGCAGGGCCTGGCCGGTCTCGTACTGCTGGGCGACGAGGTAGTAGAGGGCCTCCAGCACGTCGGCCGGCGTGCAGCCGCGGCCCATCGGGACCTTGGCCTCGTAGAAGCGGCGGACGTCGTCGATCGTCGTCGCGCCGGGCACCTTGCCGGCGCGGAGGTACTGGACGAAGAGGCCGCTCTCCGGGTCGGCCCACAGGGGGCCGTCGAAGAAGTTGCCCGGGCAGATCGCGTTGACCTTGATCCCGTCGTCGACGAGCTCGAGGGCGAACGACTGGGTGAGCCCGATCCCGCCGAACTTGGAGCCTGCGTAGGCGCTGTTGCGGCTGGAGCCGACGAGCCCGGACTTGGAGTTGATCTCGATGATGTCGCCCCGGCAGTCGGGCTTCGCGCGGTGCTGGCGGGCCATGATCGGGGCCGCTGAGCGGACTCCCAGGAAGTAGCCCCGGTAGTTGACCCGGGTGACGAGGTCGAACTCGGCGAGCGGCTGGCTCGTCACGGCGCCGGCGCGCAGCACGCCTGCGTTCGAGACGAGGACGTCGAGGCCGCCGAAGCGGACGACCGTGGCGTGGAAGCCGTCGGCCACCGACTGCTCGTCCATGACGTTCATCGCGATGGCCGTGGCCCGGCCCGGGCCGTGGCGCGCCTCCAGGTCACGCGCGTTGGAGGCCGCCAGCGCCTCGTTGAGATCGGCGAGGATCACGTGCCCGCCCTCCGCGACGAGGTCGGCGGCGATGGCAAGCCCGAACCCCTGGGCCGCGCCGGTGACCAGCGCGACCTTGCCCGTGAACCGGCCGGTCCCCCGTGGGCCGGCGGCGACGTCGCGCCGGTAGGCCTCCGCTTCCCACGCCTCGATGAAGCTCCGCTCCGCATCGGCGAGTGGCCTCACGCCGCCGAGACGCAGCGCACCGTCGCCGACCCGCAGCGCGTCGAGGTAGACGTGACGGGCGGTGTCGGCCGCGTCGAAGGTCGCGCCCGCAGCGAACAGGCCGAGCCGCGGCACGACGACGATGATCGGCGCCGCCCCGTGGCGTGCGACGTGATGCGCGAGCCGCTCCCGGAGCAGGTCGGGCACGGCGTCCGGCTCGATGCCGTCGGGCAGATCCAGCAGGAGCGGCCGGGATCCGGCGTAGACGATCTGGTCAGGCGTGAGCGGGCCGCCCAGGACGAAGTCGCGCCCGGCGCGACCGGCGGTGAACGTCGCGGCAAGCGGCGAGGCGTCGAAGGTGACCACGCGGAGCGCGGTCCCGACGGCGAGGAGCCCGCGGAGCGTGGGCCCGATCACGTCGATCAGCTCGCGGGCCCGTGTCGCGTCGAGGGCGGCCGGCTCCGGGGCGGCCGGCTCGTTCCCACCCGACGAGGAAGCCAGCGCCCCGACGGCCGCCTCACCGCCGGCGGCGATCGTCGCCCGCTCAATCGCCGCCACTACCGTCTCGTGGAGCCAGCCCGAGCGCTCGATGATCTCGGCCGCCGAGTCGCCGCCGACGATGATCCCGTGGTTCTGCATGACCGTGATCGCGGGCGCCGGCCCGCCCATGCGCTCGACGTGAGCCCGGTGCGCCGCGACGATCGCCCGCGCGAGGGGGAGGCCCGGGTCAGTGTAGGGCACCCAGACCGCCCGGTCGCCGAACAGCTGCGCTGCAAGGGCAGCGCCGTCGCGGTTACAGGTGACCGCGTTGATGCCGACGGGGTGCGTGTGCAGGACGAGGCGCTCGGGCAGGAAGGCGTGGAAGAGCAGCTCGACAGAGGGCCGCCGCCCGCCGGCATCGGCGAGGCGGGCCGCCAGCGCTGTCCGCATCACCGGATCGCCCTCGTCGACCCCGTCGGCGGCGCCGGCCGGCTCGCGGGTCACCCTGTCGCGCCGGTCGTCGGCGTGGAGAAGCGCCAGCAGTGGCTCCAGGTCGAGCGGCACGAGATCTTCGGCGTCGAGCGTCGCGAGGGACACCCCGCTCGGCTTGATGTAGAGCACGCCGTCGACCTTCACCGACGCGTTGCCCCCGCCACCCCGGGTGAACTCCGGGTCGCGCCCGTAGCGTCGGGCCACCTCGATCAGCTCGTCCAGCGCGGCCACAGGGGTCGGGGGCAGCGGGCGCGGAGCGCCCTGCCGGTCGCTCATCTGGCCACCGCCGTCTCCGCCGCGTTCGGGGCGACCGGCGCCCCTGCCGGCCCATCCGCTCCTCCCCGCGGACCGGCCGCTTCGATGAGCTCCGCCCCCAGCTCGGCGAACCAGCGGATGCGCGCCTCGTCGTCGGGGAAGCCCGCGGCGAGCTGGCCCGCGCCGTCCACGTAGCCCGGCCGTCGCGACGCCCGGAGGTGCTGGTGGGCAGCCACCACGCAGGTGGCTTCCCGGAACGCCGCGCGGGCCGCGGGCGACGGCAGCGACCCATCCACGCAGCGGGGCTCGAGCGAGATCCGCGTCGGGGTGTTGTGCTCCGTCCCCGCCATGACGATGATGCCGGCCGCGCGGAATGCCGCGACGTATGCGTCGACGACCTCTGGCTGGTTTCGGTTCGGGATCAGCTCGGCGGCATGGATCCCGCGCTCGCGCAGGCGCCGGGCGAGCGCGTCGGGGGGCTCCTCCCATGGGCAGACCGGCGACGTGCCGTCGGCCAGGGTGGGGTAGCAGGGGATGCCGTCCAGCTCGAGGATGAGCCGATAGGCGTCGTCGAACGAGACTGCGGCCTCCGGGACGAACGCCGGCCGGCCCGCCTTCATGAGCCGCGAGCGGATCTCGCCCTGGACCGCAGCCGCGTCGTCGACCGGGACGCCGGACGGCCCGCCGAACGCCCGGGCGAGGAGCACGGCGCGGCCGCTCGGAGCCACGGCCCGGAAGACCGCCTCCTGGAAGGCCATCGCCAGGTGGCGCTCCTGGAGCACGACCCACGACGCCGGCACGCCGGCTCGCTCCGCGACCTCGGTCGAGATGCTCTCCGCGGTGAGCGGAACATCGAGCCCGGCCTCGGCGAAGCAGGCGCGCACCCGCGGCACCATGGCGGCCATCCGGTCCGCGTCCGCCGCCCGGACCTGCTCGAGCAGGCGCGTCGCGGTCACCGTCGGGGGCGCGAACGGGTCGACGCCCTTGCCGCACAGGTAGATGCGCCCGGGGTTCGCCGGGTCGTTGACCTTGACAGCCGCGTCGCGCAGGTCGTCCATGACGCTGATGAACTCGAGGCCGAAGAGCGGGACGATGCCGGCCGCCCTCGCGGCATCGGCGAAGCGCCGGTAGATCCCGTGGTGGTGGAAGTTCGAGGCGCCGAGGACCGTCACGCCCTCGGCCGCGGCGGCCTGGACGGCGTCCTCGGCCGACTCGAAGGCGGAGAAGTTGGGTGGCAGGTGGACGTGGGTGTTCAGCACGGATGCGGCTCAGACGATCGTGGTCTTGACGTCGAAGGCCTCGACGACGGCCCGCATCTCGTCGATGGTGAGGCCGTCGGCGCGCTCGCCGTTGACGAGGTCCAGCCGATGCAGACCGAGATGTTGCCGGCCGCGCCCTCGGCGGCGTCGATCGACGCGATCCGCTTGCCGCCCTCACCGATGGACGCGAGGATCTCGTCGAGCTCTGGGAAGGGTTCCTTGATCGCCACGCGGGCCTCCTGCAGGTCGGATGGGCCGGGGGGAAGACGCCCCGACGGTCGGGGTCAGCCCCAGCCGGCCGCGGTGCCGCCGGCACGGGCAGCCACGCGCGCCTCGGCCTCGCCGGAGGCGAGGTAGGCCCGGTACGGATCGGCCGGCAGGCCGCGTCCGGCGCGGAGCTCGGCGAGGAGCGGCCGGACGTCCGTCGAGAAGGCGTCCTGGAGCTGGCGGTTGGCCTCCAGCACGTCGCCCTCCGCCTGGGCGGTCAGCAGCGCCTCACGGTCGACGAGAAGCGCCTTGGCCATGGTCTCCTGGAGGTTCATCACGCTCCGGATCATGGCCGGGACCTTGGGCTCGATGTTGTGGCACTGGTCGAGCATGTAGACGACCTCGTTCGCGCAGCGCTGGGCGCCCGGGTCTGTGTCGTCCCGCATCGCGTTTACGAGCTCGTGGGCAATCCGGAAGAGCTGGTACGGGTCGATCGAGCCGACCATCAGGTCGTCGTCGCCGTACTTCTTGTCATTGAGGTCGAAGGCGGCCAGCCGGCCCTCGGCCAGCAGCAGCGCCACGATCTGCTCGATGTTCACGCCCATCGCGTGGTGGCCGGTGTCCACGCACACCCCAGCATGGTCGCCGAGCTGCCGACAGACCGCGAGCGACTGGCCCCAGTCCTGGACGTCCGTGGAGTACAGGGCGGGCTCGTAGAGCTTGTACTCGAGGTAGAGGCGGACGCCGGCCGGCAGGTGGGCGTACACCTCCCGCAGACCCTCGACGAGGCGGTGACGCCGCCAGCGCAGGTCGTCCTGGCCCGGGTAGTTGGTGCCGTCGCCCAGCCAGACCTTGACGGCCTGGGCGTTCATGGCCGCCGCGATCTCGCAGCACTCGACGATGGCCTCGACGGCCTTGGCGCGAACACGGGGGTCCGGGTTGCAGATCGAGCCGAGCTTGTAGTCCTCGTCCTGGAAGGTGTTGCTGTTGATCCCGCCGATCCGCAGCCCGCGCTCACCCGCGTAGGCTGCGAGCGCCGCATAGTCGTCCACCTTGTCCCACGGGATGTGGAGGGAGACGGAGCCCGCGATCCCGGTGTACCGGTTGACGGTCGCGGCGTCGTCGATCTTCTCGAAGACCGTCCGCGGCACGCCCGCCTGGGGGAAGACCCGGAAGCGCGTCCCCGTGTTCACGAAGCCCCAGGACGGGATCTCGACGTTGATGCCCGACATGGCCCACTCGATGCGCTCGAGCGCGGAGGCGGTGGCGGGGCGGTTGACGGCCGCGATCGGGGGCATCGTGCTCTCCTTCGTCAGGGGTTCGTCAGCTGGCGGTGGATGCGGGCAGGCCGCGGGCCGTCAGGCCGTTGAAGCGCGCCCGGGCCTCGGCCCAGTCGCCCGCGGGCTCGTATGCAGTGACCGGGAAGGAACGGGCGATGAGCTCGCGCGCCTCCGCGATGGACGCCAGCTCGCCGGCGGCGATGGCCTGGACGCAGAGGTTGCCGGACGCGGTCGCCTCAACCGGGCCGGCCCGGACCGGGAGCCCCGTGGCGCTCGCGGTGAGCCGGCACAGCAGGCGGTTGTTCGACCCGCCGCCCACGACCTGGATCGCTTCGACGGGATGGCCGGAGGCCCGCGCGAGCTCGTCGACGGCGACGGCATAGCGGAGCGCCAGGCTCTCGAGCACGACCCGGATGAGCGTCCCGTTGTCGTCGGGGGCGGGCTGCCCGGTCTCCGCACAGAACGCGCGCACGCGGGCCGGCAGGTTGCCGGGGCGCAGGAACCGCTCGTCGTCGGGATCGATGAAGGCGGTGAAGGCGGGAGCTGCCTCGGCGAGCACCGCGAGCTCCTCGTAGGACGGCGCGTCGCCGGCCGGCCACAGCGCGCGCCGACTCTCCTGGACCAGCCACAGGCCCACGACGTTGCGGAGCAGGCGCACCGTGCCGCCGACCCCGCCCTCGTTCGTCAGGTTCGCGGCCAGGGAGGCCGCGCTGATCACCGGGGCGGGCATCTCCAGGCCGATCAGCGACCAGGTCCCGGAGCTCAGGAATGCGGTCGTCGGGCCGGCGAGCGGAGCGCCGACCACGGCCGAGGCCGTGTCGTGCGAGCCCGGCGCCACCACGCGGGCGTCGCGCAGGCCCGTCTCATCCGCGATGTCGGCACGGACGGGACCCAGCACGGTCCCCGGCGCAACGACCGGCGGCAGGATCCCGGTCGGGATGCCGAAGCGCTCCAGGAGCGGCCGCGCCCATTCCCGGGTGACCGGGTCCAGGCACTGGCTCGTACTCGCGTTCGTGTACTCAGCGACGGCGCTGCCGGCCAGGAAGTGGTGGAAGAGGTCCGCCATCATGAGGAGACGATCGGCCTGGCCCAGCAGCGGGTCGCCCGCGCGGACCATCGACCAGAGCTGGTAGAGCGTGTTGATGGGCATGAACTGGATGCCCGTCGCTGCGTAGATCTCGTCGCGCGGCACGACCGCGAAGGCGAGGTCCGGCATCCCCTCCGTGCGTCCGTCCCGGTAGTGGACCGGGTTCGCGAGGAGCCGGCCGCGGACGTCGAGCAACCCGAAGTCCACGCCCCAGGTGTCCACGCCCACGGACGCCACGGGGCCCCCCGCCGCGGCGCGGCGGAGCCCGGCGGTCACGTCGCCGAAGAGGCGCAGGAAGTCCCAGTGGAGCGTGCCCGCCACGGCGACCGGGACGTTCGGGAAGCGGTGGACGTCCTCGAGGGCCAGGCGCTCGCCGTCGAAGGTGCCGACGACCGCGCGCCCGCTCTCCGCACCGAGGTCGATCGCGACCAGCCGGAGCGGGATGTCACTCAAGGCGGAAGACCTCCTCGAGGCGGCGATGGAACCCGGTGGCGGGGTCCGTGCAGGGATCGATGAGGGCGGCCATCTCGGCCTGCCAGCGGGCGTTGATCGGGGCGGCGTCCATCAGCCGGCGGAAGCGGTCGAAGTCCTCGACCTCGAAGCACCCGAAGAGGTCGTCGTCCCGCTGGAAGATGGAGTAGTTGCGGCAGCCGGCGGCGCGGAGGGCATCGAGCATCTCCGGCCAGACAGCGGCGTGACGGCGCCGGTACTCGGCCGCGGCTCCGGGCAGGAGCTTCATGGTGAAGGCAACGCGTTCCATGGCTGTTCCCGGGAGGGGGCAGCCCCGGCGGCAGGAGGTCGCCGGGGCTGCGGGCTGATTCCTAGAAGTCGAAGTCGTCGATGTTCGTCGAGTCGAACCGGAAGGCCGGTCCGAGGATGACGACGCTGTCCGCTCCGATGGTGTACGGCTGGTCGTCGTTGAGACCCTTGACCGTGAAGGATTCGCCCTCCTTGCCGGTGATCTCGCCGTTGACGAGCTTGAGCGCGATCTGCGCGGAGAGGTAGCCAAGGTCCGGGACGCTCCACAGGCCGAAGACCGGGGAGGTGCCGTCCTTGACGAAGGGCCGCATGTCGTTGGGGAAGCCGAGGCCGGTCACCTTGACGGCGTCCGACTTGCCGGCCTGCGAGACGACCTGGGCGGCCGCAAGGACGCCGACCGTCGTCGGGGCGACGATGACCTTGAGGTCCGGGTACTTGGTCAGCAGCCCCTGTGCCTGCTGGGTGCTCTTGGTCGCGTCGTCGTCGCCGTAGACGGTGTCGACGAGCTTGAGCCCGGCGTACTTGGCTTCGCCCAGGGTCGTCTTCATGAGCTCGATCCAGGCGTTCTGGTTGGTGGCCGTGGCGGCCGCCGAGAGGATTGCGATCTCGCCGGTGCAATCCGGCGCGAGCTCGCAGGCCCAGTCGGCGAGGTTGACCCCGACGCCGCTGAAGTCGACCTGGTTGACGAAGACGTCGTAGGCGCCGACCGCGGGGCTGGAGTCGAACCCGACGACCTTGATGCCCTTGGCCATCGCCTCCTTGAGGGCCGGGGCGACCTCATCCTTGCCGTCGGCCGAGATGATGATCGCGGAGACGCCCTGGGTGGTGAGGTCCGTGATGAAGGGGATCTGGAGATCCGCCTGTGCCACGTTCGGGCCGACCTGGATGACCGTGGCGCCGACCTCCGCGGCTGCCTTGTCGACCCCGACCTTGGCCGCCGCGAAGTACTGGTTGACGATGTCCTTCGGCAGGTAGCCGAGGGTCACGTCTCCGGCGGGTGCCTCCGTCGCCGCCGCGGACGGGGCGGCCGTCGAGCCGCTCGAGCATGCCGACAGCACGAGTGCTGCGGTGCCGACGATGGCAACCCATCGCCCGGCAGATGTGAGCTTCAAGTCCGTTCCTCCTCTATGCCTGGGTAACTGCCTGCTCACCACTCGGGATCGAGTCGGCCGGCGGGCGCCGGCCTCTGCGGGCTCGATCGATTGCCGACTTGGCTTGGTGACCAAAGGTGGGGATGACGACCGAGAGAATCAGGAGCAGCCCGAGGGCGATGCTCTGGACCTCGACCGACACGCTGGCGAGCCGTAGGGCGTTCTGCATGACCGCCACCGTGAGGACGGCCAGGACGGTGCCCGGGATCGTGCCCGACCCGCCGAAGATGTTGGCGCCCCCGAGCAGCACGACCGTGACGGCCGTGATCGTCATGCCCAAGCCGGCGTCGGCCCGGGCGCTCGAGAGGCGCGAGGTGAGGATCACGCCGGCCAGGGCCGCGATGGTCCCCGTCAGGACGAACAAGCCGATCCGGAGGCGGGCGACTCGAACCCCGGAGAAGCGCGCCGTTCCGGCGTTCTTGCCGATCGCATACGTCTGGCGGCCGATCCAGGTCCGGTGGAGCACGATGCCCAGCACGAGCGCGAGCGCGAGGAAGACCACGAACGACCACGGGATCGCCGTCCCGGGCACGTCCCCGAACCCGAGCTCGGTGAACCACGGTGGGAAGTTGCTCACGCCCCGCGGGCCGAGGATGATCAGCGCCAGGCCCCGGAACAGGGCGAGCGTGCCCAGCGTCACGACGAGCGATGGCAGGCCGCCGAAGGCGACGAGCGTCCCGTTGAGAAGCCCGCCGACGGCGCCGATGACGAGGACGATCGGGACCGCGATCTCGAGGGGCACGCCCTCCGCCCACATGAAGCCGAGGGCGGCGCTCGACAGGCCGGCCATCGATTCGACGGACAGGTCGATCTCGCCGAGGATGATGATCAGGGTCAGGGGCAGGGCCATGATCGCCACTTCCATCAGGGCGGAGACGAGGTTCGAGAAGTTGCCGGGCGTCAGGAAGAACGGCGACAGCGCGTTGCCGACGGCGATCAGTCCCAGGAGGGCCACCAGGAGGAGCGTCTCCCAGCGGGCGAGCAGCCGCGTCCAGCGGCGGGCGCCCGTGCGGGACTGCGTCGCAGTGGTCATCGGGCACCGCTCCGCGTGTTCGCCCGCTGGACGCTGCGCCGGATGACCTGGTCGCCGGCGATCGCGACCAGGATCACCAGGCCGTAGATGGCCTGGAGCCAGAACTGCGAGAGGCCGACGAGGATGAGCGCGTTGGCGATGAACCCGAGGAACAGGGCGCCGATCGCGGCACCGGCGAGAGTCCCGGTCCCGCCGAGCGTGTTGACCCCGCCGACCACGACCGCGGCAATGATGGCCAGCGTTGCGCCCGTCGCGGCGGTGCCGTTGATCGTGCCGAACTGCATCACCCACATGATGCCGGCGAGGCCCGCAAGCAGGCCGCACACCGAGAACGCCACGAAGACGACCAGCCGGGACGGGATGCCCAGGATGGCGGCGGCCTCGGGGTTGCTGCCGACCGCGTAGACCTGGCGGCCGAACCGGGTCGAGCGGAGGAGCATCATCCCGATGGCGACCACGACGATCGTCACGAGGACGAACACCGGGATGCCGAGCACGTCGGCGCGGGCCCAGTCGGTGAACCCCTCCGGGAGTCCCGCCACCGGGACCTGGTCCGGGCCCGCGATCACGTAGTCAATCCCGCGGAAGATGCTCAGCGTGCCGAGGGTGGCGACGATCGCCGGCACCTTGAGCACCGTGACGATGAAGCCGTTGACCATGCCAAGGACCAGGCCGATGGCGAGCCCCATGGCGATCGCCCCGATGGGGTCGAGCACCTGGAGCTCCAGGGTGCGGGCCACGCTGTACGCCACCAGCCCGATGATTGCTTCAACTGACAGGTCGATCCCCCGCGTGATGATCACGATCGCTTCGCCGACCGCGGCCACCGCGACGACCGCGGCGAGGGTCGCGACCTGGCTGAAGTTCGACACCGAGAGGAACTGCGGAGCGATGAGCGACACGCCGGCGCCAAGCACGAACATGATCGCGACCAGGCTCAGCTCCCGCTGGCGGCCGATCGCCATGAGCCACCGGTAACGGGCCGGCCTGGCCTCCATCGTCGGGGCCACGGGCAGCTCAGCCACGGGGCGACTCGCCGGTGGAGGCAACCGGGGCGTCTCCCTCGTCGGTGGCGAGGTTGCCGGTCGCGGCGAACATCACGCGCTCCTGGGTCGCCTGGTCGCGGGAGATCTCGGCGGTGACCCGGCCCTCGTGGAGGACGACGATCCTGTCGGACATCGCCAGCACCTCCGGCAGGTCGCTCGAGATGAGGATGATCGCGAGGCCCGACGCCGCGAGCTCCGAGATGAGCCGATGGACCTCGACCTTGGCCCCGATGTCGATTCCGCGCGTGGGCTCGTCGAGGATCAGGACCCGCGGCCCGGATGCCAGCCACTTGGCCAGGACGACCTTCTGCTGGTTGCCGCCGGACAGCGCACCCACCTCCTGGTCGACGCCGGTCATCCGCACGTTGAACTGCTCGGTATGCTCCGTGGCGACCCTGCGCTCGGTCGCGGCCGAGACGAGGAGCCGCGGGAACAGGCGGGGCAGGATCGGCAGCGTCACGTTCTGGGCAATCGTGAAGTCGAGCACCAGGCCCTCCTGGTGGCGGTCCTCGGGCAGGTAGGCGATGCCCTCGCTCATGGCGGCCGATGGCGCCGCGAAGTCCACGAGCTTGCCGCCGAGGCGGACCTCGCCGCTGTCGCGTCGGTCGAGCCCGAACAGGACCCTGGCCACCTCGGAGCGCCCGGCGCCCACGAGCCCGGCCAGCCCGACGATCTCGCCGGCGCGAACGGAGAAGCCGACGTCGCGGAAGACGCCCACCCGGGTCAGGCCGCTCACCTCGAGGAGGACCTCGCCGATCGGGTTCTCCACCTTCGGGAAGAGCGACACCGTGCGGCCCACCATGTGCCGGATCAGGTCGGCGGTGGTGAGCCCGTCCGTCGCCGCCGTGACGACGTGCCGGCCGTCACGGAAGACGGTCGCGCGATCGCACAGCGCGAAGACCTCGTCCAGCCGGTGGCTGACGAACAGGATCGCCACGCCGCGGTCGCGAAGCCGGCGGACGATCGTGAACAGCCGCTCGACCTCGTGGGCCGACAGCGATGCGGTCGGCTCGTCCAGGATCAGGGCGCCGGCGTCAACGGACAGGGCCTTGGCGATCTCGATCAGCTGCTGATCCGCCATCGAGAGGCCCCGGACCGGGGCGCCGACATCGAACTGGACGTCGAGCTCGTCAAAGAGCGCCTTCGCGGCCCGGCGCATGCCGCGCCAGTCGATCGAGCCGAGGGCGCCCGCGGGCGCGTGGCCGATGAAGACATTCTCGGCGACGGTGAGGTCGGGAAAGAGCCGCGGCTCCTGGTGGACCACGGCGATCCCAAGGGCACGGGACTGGGCCGGTCCGTGAATGAGGGTCGGCACGCCGTCGAGCAGGATCGTGCCGCCATCCGGTTGGTGGACGCCGGCCAGGATCTTGACGAGCGTGCTCTTCCCAGCGCCGTTCTCGCCGACCAGGGCGTGGATCTCGCCCGAGCGGAGGTCCATCGAGACGTCTGCCAGGGCGGCCGTTGCTCCGAAGCTCTTGGAGATCCCCCTCAGCTCGACGCGCGGTGCGACGGGAGCTACCACGGCCGCCGTCACGAACCTGCCCTCGCACCGGGCGCAAGGCCGGCTCGTTCGCGATCGCTGCCGGATTGGCCGCGGGGAGCCGCGGGGCGGGCCGCTGCGGTGCCGGGAAGCGGCCCGACCTCCCGGACGTCGATGCCGGCCTCGCGGAGCGCGGCGACCATGCTCGGCGGCGCCTCGTCGTCGGTGTAGACGCCGGTCAGTCGATCGGTCCGACAGAAGGTCGCCGACGCGATGCGCTCCCACTTCGTGTGGTCGACGACGGCGAAGACCTCCCGCGCCGCGGCCACCATCGACCGTTTGATCTGGGCCTCCTCCTCGATCGCGTCCGAGAGGCCGGCCTCGATCGAGAACCCGGCCGCGCCCAGGAAGGCCTTCTGCACGTTCACCCGGCGAAAGACGCCGTCGCCCAGCGGCCCAACCACGGACAGGGCCTCCCAGCGGACCCGGCCGCCCAGCATGAGGACGGTGATCCCGGGGTGGCCCGCCAGCTCGGAGGCGATCCGGATGCTGTTGGTCACGACCGTGAGCCCGTGCCAGGCGCTGCGCCCCTTGAGGTGGCGGGCGATGTAGAGCGCCGAGGTGCTGGCATCGAGCACGATGCTCTCGCCGTCGGTGATGCACGCCGCCGCGGCCGCCCCCATCCGGGACTTCTGCTCGCGCTGGAGGCCCTCGCGGATGTCGAAGGCGAGCTCCGGGCGGGCGTCGCCGAGGGAGATGGCGCCGCCATGGGTGCGGATGACGCGGCGCTCGCCCTCCAGGACGACGAGGTCCTTTCGGATCGTGACCGGCGAGACATGGAACCGCCCCGCGAGCTCCGTCACCCGCGCCCGGCCGTCCTCCATGACGATCCGCGCGATCTGCTGCTGGCGCTCGCGCGCGAAGACGCCATCGGGCAGCTCGGCGGCTTTCGCGGACACGGCGGTCTCCTCCAGCGTAGGGAGGGCTTCGTTTGGTTGCGATTGTGCACACTTTGCATCGCATCCGAGCCGAATGTCAAGCCCAATTCGGCGGCGGTCGCGCGAGGGAGCAGGCCCGGGACGGCGGCACCCGAGCGGCCCGCCCAGGGCCTGCTGGCGCAGCCCGGCCGTCAGGCGTACAGCGCCTCCTGGCGGAACGATCCCGCGTCCTCGAGCCGGCGCCGGATCGCGCCGAGGAACCGTGCCCCCAGCTCGCCGTCGACCAGGCGGTGGTCGGCCGAGAGCGTGAGCTTCATGATCGATCGGACCGCAAGCCCGTCGCCGATCGCGACCGCCGTCGGGATCGCGCTCGCGACCGCGAGGATGGCGGCCTCGCCGGGGTTGATGATCGCGCTGAACTCCTCGACCCCGAACATGCCCAGGTTGGAGACCGTGAACGTGCTGCCGGTCATGTCGTCTACTGACAGCGTCCCCTCGCGGGCCTTCGCGGCCAGGGCGACGGCCTGATCGTGGAGGTCGCTGATCGGGAGGCGGTCGGCATCCCGGATGACCGGGACGACGAGGCCGCCGGGCAGCGCCACCGCGAGGCCCAGGTGGACCCGGCGGCGCGGCCAGACGGAGACGCCGTCCGTGCGGGAGTTGACGTCCGGGAACTCGGCCAGCGTCTGGGCCGTGGCGACCAGGACGAAGTCCGTGACGGTCAGGTTCGTGCCGGCGCCCTTGAGCTCCGCCCGCAGGGCGAGCAGGGCCGTCACGTCGACGGCCATGGTGACCGTGAAGTGGGGAGTCGTGGTCCAGCTGTAGGTCAGGCGGTCGGCGATGACCCGGCGCATCCGGCTCAGAGGGCGCCGCTCCTCCTCGCCCTCAACGGAGGGTATCGGCGGCGCCACGACGGGAGCAGCGACGGCGCGCGGTTCGGCCGAGGGCGCGGTCGCGCCGGAGACGACTGCCCGGGCTGCGATGGCTGACCGGACGTCGCGCTCGACGATCCGCCCGTCCGGGCCCGTGCCGGTGATCGCGCGGGGGTCGAGCCCGGCCTCGGCGGCGAGCCGGCTGGCGCGCGGGCTGATGGCCAGTCGGGAGGTGGGGGAGGGGACCCGGATGGAGGGCGTGGGAGCCGCAGGCGGGGAGCCAGGTGGCGGCCCGGCCGTGACTTCGGGCGTCGGCGACGCCGCCGCGACGGGGGCTGGCTCCTCGTCGGCAGGGATGACCTCGCCGGCTTCGCCCACGTAGGCGCAGATCGCGTTGACCGGGACGACGTCGCCCTCCGCGACCAGGCGGCGGAGGAGGACCCCGTTCTCGAACGACTCGACCTCCATGGCCGACTTGTCGGTCTCGATCTCGAAGAGGATGTCGCCCCGGCGGACCGGGTCGCCTTCGTTCTTGTGCCAGGCGGTGACGACGCACTCTTCGGTCATCTGGCCGGGCTTCGGCATGCGGATGGCGTGAACCATGACGACGGCCTCCGGCTACACGAGGGCCAGGACGGACCGGACGACATCGCCGGCATTCGGCAGGAACGCCCGCTCGAGGCTCTCCGCCTGGGGCGAGATGCCGTTGGCGGCGCCGATCCGGCCCACCGGCGCGTCGAGGAAGTCGAACGCCTCGAGCTGGATCCGGGCCACGATCTCGTTGACGTAGCTGCCGACGAGGACCGCCTGGCTGGCGACGACGCAGCGCCCGGTCTTGCGGACCGAGGCCAGGACCGTCTCCATGTCGAGCGGGACCAGGCTGCGAAGGTCGATCACCTCGGCCGCGATCCCGTGCTCGGCGGCGAGTACATCGGCGGCGGCGAGCAGGTCGGGGACCGCCGGGCCCCAGCCGACGAGCGTGACGTCTGTGCCTTCGCGCGCGACGCGCGCTTCGCCGATCGGGACCAGGTACTCCTCGGCCGGCACGACACCCTTCGTGGGGTAGAGGCCCTGGCTCTCCACGAAGAGGACCGGGTTGTTGG
Organism: uncultured Chloroflexia bacterium; assembly: GCA_963705215.1. Taxonomy (GTDB): domain Bacteria; phylum Chloroflexota; class Limnocylindria; order Limnocylindrales; family CSP1-4; genus CTSoil-043. The sequence goes on from CAVPJI010000016.1 coordinate 39,278, forward strand.
TTCGGATCGCGGACTTGAGGAGCCCCTTGGCGTCCGCCGGGTTGGCGGGGTAGATGACCTGCAGGCCCGGGATGTGGGTGAAGATGCTCTCCAGGGACTGGGAGTGCTGGCCGCCGTAGCCCTTGCCGGCGCCGACGGAGGCCCGGATCACGAGCGGCACCTCCACCTGGGCGCCGCTCATGTAGTGCCACTTCGCGGCCTGGTTGGCAATCTGGTCGGAGGACATCAGGGCGAAGTCCATGTACATGAGCTCGACCACCGGCCGGAGGCCGACGATCGCCGCCCCCACCGCGGTCCCGCAGATGGCGGCCTCGCTGATCGGGGTGTTGAAGACGCGCTCCCGCCCGAACGCCTCGAGGAGCCCCTTCGTCAGCTTGAACGCGCCGCCGTAGTCGGCGACGTCCTCGCCGTAGTGGATGACCCGAGCGTCGCGCGCCATCTCCTCGACGAGCGCCTCGCGGAGGGCGTCCTTGTAGCTGATCGCGCCGTTCGCATCGCGCTTGGCGACCGGGGGCGCGGCGTAGGTGACGACGGCGGGCGCCCCGTCGGGCACTTCGGCGACGGTGTCGGTGTAGAGGTAGGCGAGCACGTCGGCCGGATCGGGGTCCGTGGCCTTCGACGCCCGGACGGCAGCCCGAGCGTTGCGGTCGCGGACGCGGGCCTCCACCGCCGCCACGCCGGCTGCGTCGGCGACGCCGGCCTCCACGATCTGCCGCCCGAGGCGGTCGATCGGGTCGACGGCCCGCCAGGCCGTTTCCTCCTCCCGGGTCCGGTACTCGTTGCGCGGATCGGAGAGCGAGTGCCCGTAGTAGCGGTACGTGGAGGCCTCGATCAGGACGGGCCCCTCGCCGGCACGGCAGAGGGCTGCCGCCCGACGCACGGCGTCGCGCACGGCGAGGACGTCCATGCCGTTGACGACCTCGGCGTGCATGTTGTCGTCGGCGAAGCCGGCGGCCCGGCGGGCGAGATGGCGGACGCCCATCACCTCGTCATCGGTCCGGTGGGTCATGCCGTAGTGGTTGTTCTGGATGAGATAGATGATCGGCAGGCCGTGGGCGCGGTCGCCGGCAAGGTGGTTGGTCCACTGGTCCTGGGCCGCCCAGTTGAGCGACTCGAGGACGACCCCGTTGGCGTAGGCCCCATCGCCGGCGAAGCAGCAGACGACGCGGTCGGCCTGCTCGTAGCGGATGGCCATCGCCGCGCCCGTCGCGATCGGCACGCTGCCGCCTACGATCGCGTTGGCGCCCAGGTTGCCGGTCGAGAAGTCGCCGATGTGCATCCCGCCGCCACGCCCGTGGCTGTAGCCCTCCTCCTTGCCGAAGAGCTCGGCGATGACCCGGAAGACGTGCTCCTCGAGGGCGGCTTCCAGGAGCTCCTCGCGTGTCTCGGCGGGGGAGCCCGGGACGCGGTGGTGAAGCTGCTCGATCGTCATCCGGCGGATCGCGGCGAAGCCCTTGGCGATTGCGTCGCCGTGGCCGCGGTGGGAGCTCGTGACGTTGTCGTCGGGCCGCAGCGCGGACGAAGCGCCGACGGCCGTCCCCTCCTGCCCGATCGAGACGTGGGTGGGGCCGCGGTAGTCGTAGCCGGGGAGCGGGTCGTAGCCGCCTGATCGAAGGCGGACGATCATCTCCTCCAGCTCGCGGATCGCGAGCATGTCGTCGAGAAGCTCGAGCGCTCCGGCGCCGTCGATCCCGCCCGCGGCGACCTCGGTCGCCAGGTCGCCTGAGTAGGCGAACCCGGTGATGGTCCCGCACGATTCCTCGAAGGGCACGAAGTCGGGTCGGGCGTCGCTGCGGTAGGTGGGTTCCGCGACCATGGTGGTCCTCCGAACGATCAGGGGTGGCGCCGGGGCCGGCGACAAGAGCAGGAAGTCACGCGGTGATCACTCGGATCCCGCGGCGCGTGAGAGAGCGCACGAGGCGCTCGTCGATGCCCGCGTCCGTCACGATCGTGTGGACGCGGTCGAGGGTGCCCGCGCTGACGAACGAGCGGGTTCCCATCTTGGTGCTGTCGGCGAGGAGGATGACCTCGCGCGCTCGCCGCATGACGAGCTCCTTGGTGTACGCCTCCGACGGGTCGGTCGTCGTGAGACCGTCCTCGAGCGAGAGGGCGAAGGTCCCCATCAACGCCCGGTCCACGCGGAGCTCGTCGAGGAGGAGACGGGTGAGCGGCCCGACGAGCGCCCGGCTGGTGGCCCGCAGCTCGCCGCCGATCACGATCAGGCGCGGGCCACGGCCCGCCAGCTCGGTCGCGGCCGGGAGGGAGTTCGTGACGACGGTCAGCCGCGTCCAGCCGTGCAGCAGGCGGGCGACCGCGAGCACCGTGCTGCCACTGTCGAGGTAGACCGTCTCGTCCTGCTCGAGCAGCTCGACCGTCCGCTCGGCGATCCGGACCTTCTCGGCGGCCGCCGCCCCGGCCTTCGCGTCGAACTGCGGCTCGTCGAGGCGCTCGTCCACCGCCACGGCGCCGCCGTGCACGCGCCGCAGGCGCCCCGTCGCCGCGAGGGCGTCGAGGTCGCGGCGCACGGTCGCCTGGGACACGCCCAGCGCGGCGCACAGCTCCTCGAGGCGCACCGCACGCCGGGAATCGACGATCAGGCCGAGGCGCTGGCGGCGCCGCGCCGCGAGGTCGTGTGACGGGGCTGGCTCGTCTTGATCGTGCAGGACATTCCACATATCGCGCACACTCTATCACGATCTTGCAAGACCGTGCGCGCGGGCGCTACAATCGTGCGCATGGCCGAGATCGACGTCGCCGCGATTGCCCGGGCGTACTTCCTCGACGAGCGCAACCAGTTCGGATGCGCCGAGGCGACCTTCATCGTGCTCAAGGGCGCCTACGGGCTGGACGACCCCATGGACGCGGGCGCGGCGATGGCGCTCAACGGGGGTATCGCGTACAGCGGCGGTGCCTGCGGTGCGATCACCGGGGCGGCCCTTGCCGTCGGGATGCTGGCCGAGCGGCGCATCGACGATCATCGAGAGGCGAAGCGCGTGGCCCGCGATCTCGTGGCCGGCCTGATGGACGACTTCCGGGCCGAGCACGGCGCCCTCGACTGCCGCGACCTCACGGGCTTCGACCTGCGGGCTCCCGGCCAGCACGACGCGTTCCTGGCCGCGGGCGTGTGGCGCGAGCGGTGCATGCGCCAGGTCGAGTTCGCGGTGACGCGGATGGCACCCCTCGCCGACGAGGAGGCCTGGGCGGCGGCCGTCTGGAAGCTGGACGGGGCCGCCTCCTGACCGCGCCACGGCCAAGGTCGGGGCATGTGTCCGGGGCACTATGTCGCGCTAGACTTACCGGTGTTCAACCGCAGGGGAGCCCAGATGTCCGACGAGAGCGCCGTCTCGCGCAGCGTCCTTGCCGAGCAGGTCAAGGACCGGCTTCTTCAGGACATCCTCGCCGGCCGGTATGCGCCCCATTCGCGGATCGTCGAGACGCGTGTCGCCAAGGAGCTCGGGACCAGCCAGGCCCCGGTGCGCGAGGCCCTGCGCGGGCTCGAGGCGCTCGGCGTCGTGGAGATCATGCCGTTCCGCGGAGCACGGGTGCGCCGGCCCAGCGCCTCGGAGCTGCTCGAGGCGTACGTCGTTCGCTCGGAGCTTGAAGCGCTGGGGGCGCAGCTCGGCGTGCCCCGCATGTCGGATGACGACCTGGCCGAGCTCGAGGCGCTTGGCGAGGCGATGCAGAAGGCCGCCGCCGTCGGCGACCGCCACGAGGTGGCCGTCGCCGACGCGAGCTTCCATGCTCGGCTGCTCGCCATGGCGGGCAACGCGACCCTCGAGCGGGTCTGGCGGTCGCTCGAGCCGTTCTCGCGCACGTACATCACCCTCGTCGCGCCGGGGGCCGACGCGCACTGGACGGCCGATCTGCACCCGGCCATCCTGCGCGCCCTCCGCACGCGCGATCCCGAGCAGGTCGTGGCCGCCCTCCGCCGGCACTTCGACGAGGCGAGCGCCCACCTGGCGGATGGGTGGGACGACGAGCGGGCTACTCCGCGCCTGCGGCGCGCGGAGTGCGCACAGACGCCCCACTGAGGACCTGTCCGCCGCGCCCGGGTGAGCCCTGCCGAAGGATCTCCGCGCACCTGGTCGGCCACGCGCGGCGCGGAGAGGCCGTAGATCTCGAGCAGGGCGTCGTTCGGTCCGGACTGAGGGATACACGTCCTGGAGCCCGATCCGGTTGACCTTCGTCGGCCGGTGCTCGGAGAGCGCCTCGGCGACCGCTCCGCCGAGGCCGCCGAGCACCGAGTGCTCCTCGACCGTGATGACCGCCCGGTCCGTTCGGCAGCGGCGACGATCGCCGCGACGTCGAGCGGCTTGATGGTCGGGACGTGGACGACGTGGGCGTCGATCCCGTCGGCCGCCAGCAGGTCGGCGGCGTCCACGACGCGCGGGGTCTGGCTCCCGGTGCTGAACAGGGTCACGTCGCGGCCATCGCGGACCGTGACGGCCTTCCCGAGCTCGAACCGGTAGTCGTCGCCGAAGAGGCGCTGCGTCGCGTCACGCACGAGGCGCACGTAGCAGGGCCCCTCGTAGGCGGCGGCCCAGCGGAGCACCTCGCGGGCCTCGACGTCGTCGGCCGGCGAGACGGTGATCATCCCGGGCATCGCGCGCATGATCGACATGTCGTCCACGATGATGTGGCTCATCCCCGTCTGGCCGGTGAAGAGCCCGGCGTAGCCCGGGGTGATCTTCACGTTGAGCCCGGTCTGGGCGATGAGGACCCGGATCTGGTCGAGCGGGCGGACGACGGCGAACGAGACGAACGTGCTGATGAAGGGGATCAGGCCCATCGTGGCCAGACCCGGCGGCGACGCCGAACATGTTCTGCTCGGCGATCCCCATCTGGAGGTAGCGGTCGGGGTGGGCCTTCTCGAAGATGTCGGCTCGCGTGGACGTGCCGACGTCGCCGTCGAGCATGAAGATCCGCGGGTCGTCGTTCGCCAGCTCCGCGACCGTCTCGCCGAAGATCTCGCGCATGGGTCGTCCCATCGGCAGCGTCATCGCGGCTCTCCTTCGCTCGCCGTCAGGGGCTCCCCGAGGTCGGCCATCGCCGTGGCGTACTCGTCGGGCTTGATCGCGCGCGTGTGCCAGTAGTAGTGGCCTTCCATGAACGAGACGCCCTTGCCCTTGACCGTGTGGGCGACGATCGCGACCGGCCGGCCATCGCCCGTCGGCCGCGAGGCCGAGGACCGCGCAGGATCGTCGGCCATGTCGTGGCCGTCGACCTCGAGCACGCGCCAGCCGAAGGCCTGCCACTTGCCGGCGAGCTCGCCGGGCACCTGGGGCGGCGTCCGCCCGTCTGGCCCGTCGCCGGGCCAGCCGTACTGCTGGAGCTTGTTGTGGTCGACGATCGCGACGAGGTTGTCGAGGCCGTACCGGGCGGCGGCCATGGCCGCCTCCCAGACCTCGCCCTCCTGGCACTCGCCGTCGCCGAGCATCACGTAGGTCCGGACTCGAGCGCCCGGTCAGGCGGGCGCCGAGGGCCATGCCCATGCCGGCCGAGATGCCCATGCCGAGCGAGCCGGTCGACATGTCGAGGCCGGGAAGGCGGGTCATGTCGGGGTGGCCCTGGAGGCGCGAGTTGGCCGCGTCGAACGTGGCGAGCTCCGCGACCGGGAAGTAGCCGCGGAGGGCCATCGTGGCGTAGAGCCCGATCGACGAGTGGCCCTTGGACAGGATGAAGCGGTCGCGATCGGGCCAGGACGGCTCGTCCGGCCGGATGCGCAGGACGTTGAAGTAGAGGGCGGCGAGCATGTCGGCGGCCGACAGGGGACCGCCGAGGTGGCCGGCGCGCGCCACGTAGACGGCCTTGATCGACCTCGACGCCGGATCTGCCGCGCGATCTCCTCGAGGCGGGCGATCTCGGCGGCGTCGACAGGAACGACCGGCGACCCGCTCATGGCTTGTCCTTCTTCTCGTACGAGCCGGGCACGACGGGAGGAGAGAAGAAGCAGACGAGCTCGAGCGGCTCCGGACCGTCCGATTCGGTCGCATGGAACGTGCCGGCCGGGACCCAGACGGTCACGCCGGCCTCGATCTCGGCGGTCGCCTCGGGAGTCACGATCCGGCCACGCCCGGCCGCGCAGTAGATCGTCTCCTCCTGGGTGTCGTGGACGTGGCCCGTCGGCCTGCTGCCGGCGGGGAAGACGGAGACGCCCATGGAGACCCGCTCGGTCGGGGTGTTCTCCGGCCCGATGTAGGTGTACCAGTTACGGCCGGGCAGCGGATAGAGCTCTGCCTCGGCTCGCGTCACTCGCTTGATCATACGGGTACCTCGCTGGATTAGCGGTCGATCGCCGTGGGGGACGCCGTCTGTCACCGAGGGGAACGGGCTCCTGTGGCCGGGAGATAGGCTCAGCTGTTGCCGGGGAAGACCAGGGACAGGCCGGGACGGCGGCCGGGCTCCGGCCAGCGCTCGGTGACCATCTTCTGCTGGGTGAAGAAGCGGATCGCCGTCCTCGCCGCGCATGGCCAGGTCGCCGATGGCGGACTCCTTGGCCCCGCCGAAGGAGAGGTAGCCGGCCGGGACCGGGATCGGGACGTTGACCCCGATCATGGGCACCTCGACCTCGAGCTTGAAGCGCCGGGCGGCGCCGCCGTCGGTCGTGAAGATGGCCGTCCCGTTGGCGTACTTGTGGGCGTTGATGAGGCCGAGCGCCTCGTCGTAGGTCGCCGCGTGGACGATGCCCAGGACCGGCCCGAAGATCTCCTCCTGGTAGATCTCCATGTCCGGCGTCACGTGGTCGAAGAGGGTGACGCCCGAGGAAGAAGCCGTCGGGGCTGCGTGGGATGGACGAAGGGCCGCCCGTCGACGACGAGCTCGGCGCCCTCGGCGCACGCCCCGCTCGATCCACTTGACGACCGAGGCGCGGTGCTCCGCGCGTGTAGATCGGGCCCATGTCGATGCCGGGCTCCATGCCCGGGCCGACCTTGAGCCGCGCGATCCGCTCCACCATGAGCGGGCGGAGCTTGCTCCGCGGTGTCGCCGACGGCGATGACGAGGGTCTGGGCCATGCAGCGCTCGCCGGCGCGAGCCGTAGCCGGCGGCGACCGCGGCGTCGGCGGTCAGCTCCATGTCGGCGTCGGGCAGGACGATCATCGCGTTCTTGGCCGAGGTGTAGGCGCCGACCCGCTTGCCCCGCTTGGTGCCCTCCTCGAAGACGTAGCGCCCGACCGCGGTGGAGCCGACGAACTGGATGGCCTTGATGCCCGGGTGCTCGACGATCGCGGTGACGGCCTCGCGGCCGCCGTACACGACGTTGAACGTGCCGTCGGGCCCGCCGGCCGCCTGCCACAGCTCGGCCTGGAGCTGGGTGGCGCCGGGGGTGTGGGAGGAGGGCTTGAGGATCGACCGTGTTGCCGCACATGAGGGCGATCGGGAAGATCCACATGGGGACCATGACCGGGAAGTTGAAGGGCGTGATCGCGGCCGACCACCCCGAGCGGCCCGCGCAGGGTGAAGGCGTCGACGTTGGTGGCCACGTTGGGGGTCATCATGCCCGGCCAGGTGGACCGGCAGGCCGGCAGGCGAACTCGACCGTCTCGAGGCCGCGCATGACCTCGGCGAAGGCGTCGGGGTAGGTCTTGCCGTGGTCGCGGGTGATGAGCGCGGCCAGCTCCTCGCGGTGCTGCCAGAGCTAGCTCGCGCCAGGCGAAGAAGACCTCGCTGCGGGCGATGAGCGGGCGTGTCGCGCCAGGCCGGGAAGGCGCCCGCCGCGGCCACGGCCGCGTCGACCTCGGGTGCCCCGCCGCGCGGGACGCGGGCGATGACCTGCTCCCGTGGCCGGGTTGTACACCGGGCCGGTCTGCTCGGGCAGCGACCTCGACCGGCGCGCCGTCGATCCAGTGGGACAGGATGGGCAGGCGTCGCGGGGGCCGCGCTGGTCTCCGGGCGCACTTCGGTGGTCATGGTGCTGGTGCCTCCTTGTGAGAGACGGGGTCAGGCGACCTTGACGTCGGGGTTCGGCAGGGTCACGTCCCGGATCGCGCCCATGAGGTCGTGGTACGACGTGATGAACGCCCGCAGGGTCCGGCTGCTGGCCCCGTAAGCCTCGAACTCGTCGGGGGTCATCCCGTCCGGCTCATACGCGCGCCGGAAGTCCGGGATGCGCTCGTAGAGGTCGTCGATCAGCGCCGGGTCTACCGGGATGTCCATGCGCGGCGCCGGCGTGATGCCGCTCTTGTTGAAGCGGACCTGCCAGGGGTAGGGGAGCGTCATGCTGACGTCGCCGCCCACCAGCTCGGTCCAGTGGAGTCGGTGCCGATACGCTGCCGCGAGCATGCGCGACCGGTAGCCGCGCTCCCCGAAGATGGCGTAGGTCCGCTTGAAGGCCGCAATGCCGGCCCAGTTCGGGGCGTCCGGGTGGACCGACAGGTCATCCCGCTCGACGAGCACCTTCATCCAGTCGTCAAGCCGGCCGATCATGATCGTCACGATCGGCGTCATCGAGGTGATGTCCGCGCCCGACGCCGCGCGACGGTCGAGGCCCCGTTCGACGGCCGCCCCGGCCGCGAGAGCCTGGGACACAGTGAAGCTCACCGTGGCGTTGATGTTGACGCCGCGGAAGGTCGCCTCCTCGATCGCAACGATGCCCGCTGCCGTGGCCGGGAACTTGACCTGGATGTTCGGCGCGAGTGCGGCGAAGTGGACGGCCTGCTCCACCATCCTCGCCGGATCGCGGTGGTTCGCGGGGTTCGTCTGGACCGAGAGCCGGCCGTTCCGGCCGCCCGCGCGGTCGAAGACGGGCTGGAGGATCGCAGCACCCCGGGCCGCCATCTCGTCGACGATCGCCCAGGTGAGCTCCACCTCGCTCCAGGTCGGGTTCGCGGCGGCGAGCTCCCGCACGCGCGGAACCCAGTGGGCCTTGTCCTTCCTCATCACCTCGAGCACGATGCTGGGATTGGACGTCGCGCCGGTCGCACCGCGCTCGACGGCGTAGCTGAGCTCATCGGGGGCGCAGGAATCGTTCCAGTACTGGGTCGGCGTCTCGCGGGTCATGCGCAGAAGCGGACTGACGGGCGCCGTCGTCGTCATGGGTGTCACCTCAGTGAGTGGGGTGCGACCGGTCAGGCCGCGAAGGGCTGCCGACCCTGCGTATGACGCATAATCGATGATCGATGCTCGACATGCAAGAGGGCCGACGCTGACGGAGGGAGGCAGTGGGCTCCTCCCAGGTCGCAACGGTGCCGGGCGCGCATGGTTCCCGAGGAGGCACCAGGATCGAACACGTGGCATGGGCGAGGGGACTTGACGCGGCCGGGTGCTGGTTTCTATCCTGATCGGTAATCGATTATCGACGGTTCCCCATCGCGAAGCGATCGGCGGTCGATCGCTTCATGGCTTCTTCTCCGCGCGGAGCGCGGGGCGGTTCTCGATGGAGGTGGCGAAGACCGAGAGGATTCGGCGTTGCCCGGAGATCGCCCACGAGGCGAACGCGAGCCAGGAGACGTCGACCCCGGCGACGCCAGGCAGGAGCGAAGGAGGAAGATCGGGTGCCCCTCAAGGAAGCAGTCCTCGGCCAGTTCCTCGGCGACGAGAAGTTCCCGGTCAGCTGGACCTCGGAAACCGAGAAGCTGCTCTTCTGGGTCTACGACGACCTGCACTGTCCCCATCCGCTGAGCCCGATGTACGAGGACATCGGCGGCTGGTGGCTGAGCTGCGACCACATGTTCCGGCGCTTCGGAACGCCGTTCGCGACCGACTGGATCTACAAGAACATCAACGGCTACCTGTACACGGCGGCGATCCCGGCCGAGGCCGGGCTGCAGGTCGCCACCCAGGAGTACAACTACGCGACCAGCCCGGTTGTGCCGGAAGACCCCGACTACGCGGCCAAGATCGGCACGTACCTCGGCGCAGTGCTTCCCACCTATGGACTCCAGTTCGCGAACTGGTGGCGCGACCGCCTCGTCCCCGAGATGGACCGCAACTTCGCCTACCTGGAGGGGATGCTCGACAAGCAGGCAGAGCTGAACCTGATGGAGCTCGCCTGCCTTCTCGAGGACGCGATCGACATCCACGATCGCCACTGGAAGATCCATTGGATGCTCAACTTCGCCCAGCTGTCCGCGACGCTGAACCTGCGGGCGGTCATGGAGAAGACCCACGGCAAGATCAATGAGCAGCTTCTCGGCCGGCTCCAGAACTCGGCGAGGGACCGCAACTGGGATTCGATCGAGGCCCTCTGGAAGATGAAGGAGGAGGCGAAGGCCGATCCCGACCTGGCCGTCATCTTCAGGGCCGACACCGCGGGCGAGATCATCGTTGCCCTCAAGGCGAGCGAGCGCGGCCGGCGCTTCATCGACGAGCGGGTCGTGCCGTACCAGAAGGAGTACGGCTGGCACGCGGTCTGGAGCCACGAGTTCATCTTCCCGAACGTGGTCGAGGTGATGGAGCCCGTCGTGGAGCTCGTCCGCGGCTACATCGAGAACAACTACGACTACCCGAAGACGATCGGCGCACTCGCCGCGGACATCGCCGCCGCCGCGAAGGAGATCCTCGACGGGCTCGAGGGTGAGGCGCTCGAGGAGATGCGGGCGGCCAACGAGATCAACCTCCGCATGGCACCGCTCACGCCGGACCACCACTTCTACATCGACCAGGGCGCGAACGCGCACGTCCGCCAGGTTCTCCTCGCGATCGGCCGCAAGCTCGTCGCGGCGGGCGCCCTCGAGGCCGCGGACGACGTCATCCTCTTCCGCTACAACGAGCTCCGCGTCTTCATGGGCAACCCGGCCGGCATGGATGGCCGGGCTATCGTCGCGAAGGCGAAGGCCGCCCGCGAGAAGGCCTACACCTTCCGGCCGAAGGAATGGGTCGGGACGGTGACTGCCACCCAGCTCGCCTTCCCATACCTGAACCTGTGGGGCTTCCCCGACAAGTTCTACCGCACGGAATCGCTCGTGGCCGGTCGGATCAATGGGCTCGGCGCCTCGCCCGGCGTTGTGGAGGGCATCGCCCGCGTGGTCCTCCGCGAAGACCAGTTCGACGACGTCCGGGCTGGCGACATCCTCGTCTGCCAGATGACGAACCCGGCCTGGGTCGTCCTCTTCACCAAGATCGTCGGCCTCGTGACGGATGCGGGCGGAACGGCGTCGCATCCGGCCGTCCTCTCTCGCGAGTTCGGCATCCCGGCCGTCGTCGGGACGTCCGTGGCGACCGAGCAGATCAAGAATGGCGACCGCGTCCGCATCAACGGCACGACCGGTGAGGTGCAGATCCTCGCCGCCGCGCCTCCGGCCCCCGCCGTCGGAATGAAGGACTGACGCCGCCTCCATGACGCGCCATGCCACGATCTCGCGCAGCGTCCTGAGCGATCAGGTCAAGGACCGCCTGCTCCAGGCGATCCTTGACGGTCGCTACCCGCCGGGCGCCCGGATCGTCGAGACCCGGGTTGCCCGGGAGCTCGGGACGAGCCAGGCCCCGGTGCGGGAGGCGCTGCGCGACCTCGAGGCGCTGGGCGTCGTGGAGACCGCAGCCTTCCGTGGAGCTCGTGTCCGCCGCCCGTCGGCGGACGAGCTCCTCGAGGCGTTCGTGATCCGCGCCGAGCTGGAGTCGCTCGGCGCCCGCCTCGCCATCCCGCGCCTGACCGACGAGGACCTCGAGACCCTCGCGGGATACGTCGGCGAGATGCGGCGGTCGGCAGAGGACGGCGACCGCTACGCCGAGGCGACGGCCGACGCCGCCTTCCACGGCCGGATCGTCGAGCTCGCCGGGAATGCGACGCTCGAGCGAGTCTGGCGGACGCTGGAGCCGTTCTCGCGCACCTACATCACGATGGTCGTGCCGGGCGTCGAACGGCGCCGGATTGCCGACCTGCACGCCCCGATCCTGGCCGCGCTCCGCCTCCGCGACCCTGACGTGGTGACCTCGGTGCTCCATGATCACTTCCGCGACACCGCGGCGATGCTCGCCAGCCTCTGGGCGGCTCCTCCGACCGCGGGAGCGGAATCGCCGCAGCCCACACCGGCCTGACCTGCCAACCCGACCCCCGAAAGGACGAGATGAACGACCAGCTGCAACTGTCCGAGGAGATGTCGGCCGGGACGGCCCGCCTGCGGGTGGACGTCCACGGCAGCCAGCCGCGCGAGCACGTCCTCGACGACCTGAACTTCCTCAACTACCGGCTCGCCGACGTCCGCATCTCACCGGAAGTGACGCTGGCCGACCCCGACATCGTCTGGCACCAGGACGGCGAGAAGGCCGTTGCCTACGACGGCCGCGTGGTGACGTTCACCGGACCGTGGCCGGCGGGCCCGATCCAGAAGGTGGTCGTCGCGGTCCTGGCCCTCCGGATGGAGGAGACCGGCCTCCACCCGTCCCACAGCGCCGCCGTGAACTACCGCGGCAGGACCCTCCTCTTCCTCGGTGGCGAGTCCAACCACGGCAAGTCGATGGGCCTCATCGAGGCCGGTCGCCGGGGCGCGCTCCAGGTCGCCTCCGAGACGACGGTGATCGACGAGGACGGCCGCGCGGTCATGGGCTCCGTCGACACGTTCCTGCGCAAGCGGACCGAGGGGACGGAGCGCTCGGACAAGGCCGCGCCGAACAAGGGCGTCGAGAAGTTCTGGGGGGACATGCCCACCTGGGGCATGTACGAGGGCGTGCCCAACATCGACCTTGTCATCGTGCCGGCGATCGACGGCAACTTCGACCCGGCCGCCAACGAGCTCATCCCGTTCGAGCGCCAGTTCCAGTTCCTGCATTCGCTGCAGAACTACTTCCTGACCAACGAGCTGCTCGCGCCCGGGCACGTCATGCCCCTGGTCGACAACGATCGGCTCCGGGAGCGACGCGCCGACTTCGTGGCTCGCTTCTGCGAGCGTCCGTTCCACTTCATCCGCGCGGCCACGCCCCAGGTCCTCCTGGACGAGGTCGACAAGATCCTCTGAGCGGCGTCTGGAGCAAGGCGATGCACACGTTTGCCTATGCCCGGCCGGCGACGCTGGCCGAGGCGGTGGCCCTCCTCGACACGCACGGGCCGAACGCTCGCCTCCTCGCCGGCGGCACGGACCTGGTCATCCGGCTCCGCGATGGGAGTGCCCGGCCGACCGTCGTGATCGACGTCAAGCGCATCGCCGAGCTTCGGCCCGGGATCCGCGAGGATTCCGGCCGCTTCACGATCAGCGCCACGACCGTGATGACGGACGTGGTCGCCGACGAGCGCATGCGTCGCCACTTCCCGGCCCTGGTCGAGGCCGCGGCTGTGGTGGGGTCGGTCCAGATCCGGAACCGGGCAACCCTGGCCGGCAACGTGTGCAACGCCTCGCCGGCCGCCGACACTGCCCCGCCCCTTCTCGTCTACGACGCCACCGTCGTCGCCGAGGGCCCCGGCGGGCCCCGGCGGATCCCCCTCGACGAGTTCTTCGTCCGCTCCGGCGTCACGACCCTTGGCCCGGGCGAGCTCGTTACGGCGATCGAGCTGCCCGTCCCCGGGCGGCGCATGGGTGCGACGCACGTCCGGCGCACGCGCCGCCGGGGCCACGATCTCGCGTCCGTGACGCTGTGCTGCGCGGTGGACGAGGCGGGGGTCACCCGCCTCGCGTACGGGAGCGTCGGGCCGCGGCCGCTGCTCCGGGTGGACGAGACCGGCGTGCTGGGGGACCCGGCCGCGCCGGCGGAGGCGAGGACGGCGATCCTCGAGGCGATGCTTGCCGACGCCAGCCCATCGCCGCGCTCGATGCGCGCCGGCCCGGTGTATCGCCTGGCGATGCTGCGCGTCCTGGGCGCCCGCGCCCTGGCGACCGCGATCGAGCGGCTGGGGGAGGGGGCATGACGGAGATGACCGCGACGCAACCCATCAGGGTGACCGTGAACGGCCGCAGGCGCGCGCTCGACGTCGCCGTTCACCACACGCTCCTCGACGTCCTGCGCGACGACCTCGCGCTCACCGGCACGAAGGAGTGCTGCCTCGTCGGCGAGTGCGGCGCGTGCACCGTCATCGTCGACGGGCGCACCGTTGACTCCTGCCTGGTCCTCGCCGTGGAGGCCGACGGGACCGAGATCATCACCGTCGAGGGGCTCGCGGTCGACGGGCGGCTCAGCCCGCTCCAGCAGGCCTTCCTCGACACGGGCGCCGTCCAGTGCGGCTTCTGCATCCCCGGCCAGCTCGTGTCGGGAACTGCCCTCCTGGCGGAGAACCCGCATCCGACCATCCCCGAGATCCAGGAGGGCCTGGCCGGCAACCTCTGCCGCTGCGCCGGCTATCAGCAGATCACCGAGGCGGTCCTGGCGGCCGCCGAGGCGGCCCAGGCCGGCCCGACGGAGGTCGAGCGATGAGCAGGCACGCGATCGGCGGCTCCCCGGCCCGGGTCGGAGGTCTCGACCGGGTGACCGGCGGCCAGCAGTACGTGGCCGACATCCACCTCGCGGACGTGCTCCACGCCAAGCTGGTCACGCTCGACTGCGCCCGCGCCCGGATCATCTCCATCGACACGAGCGCCGCCCTCCGGGTGCCCGGTGTCCGCCTCGTGATGACCGCGGCCGACCTGCCCCAGCCGGTGCCCCGCTTCGGGCCCCAGTTCGAGGACCGCCCGGTCCTGGCGGTGGGCGAGACGAAATACCACGGGGAGCCCGTCGCGGCGGTGGCCGCCGACACGAAGGACGCGGCCGAACAGGCCGCCGCCCTCGTGAAGGTGGAGCACGAGGAACGCCCGGCCGTCTTCACGATCGCGGCGGCGCTCGACCCGGCCGCGCCGCTGGTGCAGGACCCGGCCCTCCGCCCAGGCGACCCCCTGGCCGGCACGAACGTCCTCCGCGAGCATCACTTCGGCTGGGGCGACGTGGATGCCGTGGCCGCGTCGGCCGACCTCGTCGTCGAGGGCACGTGGACGTTCCCGATGGTGACCCACTTTGCCATCGAGCCCCACGCGTTCATGGCCGCGCCCGACGGGGACGGGATCGCCGTCTGGAGCAGCATCCAGCACCCGAACTGGCTGCAGAAGATCCTGGCGAAGATCCTGCGCATGCCGCTGTCGAAGGTCCGGGTCTTCGCCCCGGATCCCGGCGGCGGCTTCGGCGGCAAGCAGCACGTGAAGCTCGAGCCGCTCGTGGCCTTCATGGCCCTGCGCGTCGGCCGTCCCGTGCGCCTGGTCCTGACCCTGGAAGAGACGTTCCAGGCCGTTCGCCGCAACTCGACCGAGATCCATGTGCGGTCGGGTTTCCGCGCCGATGGCACCCTGGTCTTTCGGGACATCGAGTCCAGCTACCTGCTGGGCGCCTACGCCGACATCGCCGACCGGACGGTGACCAAGGGCAGCTACGCCGCCGTCGGGCCGTACCGGGTGCCGGCGGCGCGCGTCGTGGCCCGCAGCATCCTCTCCCACACCACTCCGTCCACCGCGTTCCGCGGCTTCGGCAACCCGCAGCCCATCTGGGCCGTCGAATTCCACCATGGACGAAGCGGCCCGAGTGCTCGGCATCGACCCCCTGGAGCTCCGCCTTCGGAACCTGGCCCGGCGCGGCGAGGAGATCATCCCCGGCGACACGCCCGCCGACGGTGACTGGGCGCAGTCCGCCCGGAAGGCCGCCGACCTGATCGGGTGGGGGATGCCGCTCGCGGCCGGGAGGGGCCGCGGGATCGCGTTCGGCATCAAGTCGGGGCCGACGACCGGCCTCTCCTACTCGACGGTCCGGCTCCTGGCCGACGGCAGCGTCATCGTCTACGCGGGCACGTCCGACATGGGCCAGGGCGCCCGCACGGTGTTCGCCCAGATCGCCGCGCAGGAGCTCGGGGCGCCGATCGACTGGATCTCCGTGGTGATGGGCGACACGGCCGTCGTCCCATATGACCAGCAGACCTCGGCCAGCCGCTCGACCGTGCTCATGGGCAACTCCGTCCTCGCTGCCTGCCGAGAAGTCCAGTCGAAGGTCCGCGCGATGGCCTCGCGGGTCCACGGGATTGACGAGGCGCTGATCGTGGTCGAGAACGGCGTCGTCCGCCTGCCCGACCGCGAGCTGCCGATCGTCGACGTGCTGGGCCCAGGGCTCGGCCGGCTCGGCGGCGAGATCATCGGCAACGGGGAGATGCGCAAGGAGGCCGAGCCCGGCCATCCCCTGGGCGGGAGTGCGGCGTTCTACGAGTTCAACTGCACGGCCGTCGAGGCCGAGGTGGACGAGGGGACGGGCGACATCGTCCTTGTTCGCCACGTCACGGTCTCCGACGTCGGCAAGGCCCTGAACCCGGCCCAGGTCAGGAGCCAGGACGAGGGCGCCGCGGTCCAGGGCCTTGGCCACACGCTCATGGAGCACTACATCTACGACGAGAAGGGCCGGATCCGGAACCTGGGGGCGATCGACTACCGGATCCCGACGAGCATGGACCTCCCGCTCGAGTTCCTGAGCGAGACCGTGGAGAACGCCGACGGCCCGGGTCCGTACGGGGCCAAGGGCATGAGCGAAGGGGCCCTGCTGTGCGTCGCGCCCGCCGTCGCCGCCGCCGTGCGCGACGCGACGGGCGTCGTGATCCGGGACCTGCCCCTCACGCCGGAGCGCGTGTGGCAGGCCCTGCAAGAGCGCGGGACGGGCGAGCATGAGGGAGGCTGAGCAATGACAGCGGGCCATCTGAGCCCGGTCACCGAAGGAGGCCGTCCCGTGTCCGCCACCATGCAGGCCCTCGTGGTCCTCGAGCCGAGCCGGATGGAGATCCGCGACGTCCCCGTCCCCGTGCCCGGCCCGAACGAGGTCCTCGCCCGCGTGCGGGCGGTCTCGATCTGCGGCACGGACGTCCACCTCATCCGGGGTGACTACCCGGGCTTCTGGCCGCCGGCCTTCCCGTTCATCCCGGGCCACGAGTGGGCGGGCGAGATCGTCGAGCTGGGCCCGGGCGTCGAGCTCTACGGGTGGAAGGTGGGCGACCGCGTGGCGGGCACGTCCCACGACGCCTGCGGGGTCTGCCAGAAGTGCGTGGAGGGCCGCTACAACCTGTGCGAGAACTACGGCAAGCCCGGCCTCCACAAGCAGTACGGCCACAACGTGCAGGGCGCGGACGCCACGTACGTCGTTCAGGGCGTGAAGACGATCTTCCCGCTTCCCGAGGGCCTCTCCTTCGACGAGGGCGCCGTCATCGACCCGGCCTCCATCGCCCTTCACGTGGCGAACCGGGGCCAGGTCGCTCCGGGCGACACCGTCGCGATCACGGGTGCCGGCGCGATCGGCCTCCTCGGCGGCGACGCAGCCCGGGTTCGCGGCGCGGCCCGCGTGATCCTGGTCGAGCGCAACGCTGGCCGCCTCGCCAAGGCCGCCGCCATGGGCTTCGAGACGGTCGACGCGAACGTCGGCGACCCGGTGGCGACCGTCCGGGCGATGACGGGCGGATTCGGGGCGGACGTCGTCCTGGAGTGCGCCGGGGTCCCGACCACGGTGCAGTGGGCCCTCGGCATGCTCCGCCGCGGCGGCCGCTGCGCGGCCGTGGGGATCCCCACCGTGGGCGTGGAGATCGCGATGCAGCGGGTCGTCCTCGACGAGCTCGAGCTGGTCGGCTGCCGCGCCTCGGCCGGCGAGATGCGCCGCGTCATGCCCCTCGTCGAGCAGGGCCGGATGCGGGTCCGCGACGTCATGACCCATCGCTTCACGCTCGCCGAGTACGAGCAGGCGATCGCCACGTTCAACGACCCCGCCAGCGGGGCGATCAAGATCATCGTCGCGCCCTGACGACCGGCCGCGTGCCCCCCGCGCGGCCGGTCGCCCGGGCATCCCAGGAGATCCGCTCCGTGACCTACGTCTTCGACTGCGACCACCAGCACGACGGCCTGAGCTTCGCCGAGGTCAAGCGCCTCGTCGGCGGCAAGGCCGCGAACCTGACCGTCATGGCCGTCGATCCTCGGCCTGCCCGTCCCGCCGGCGTTCACGATCACCACGGCCGCCTGCAACGAGTACCTGGCCCACGGCTGGCCGGCCGGCCTCGACGATGAGCTGCGCGAGCACATGGCCCGCATGGAGCGGCTGGTCGGCCAGGAGTTCGGCGCGCCGGCAAACCCGCTCCTGGTCAGCGTCCGCTCGGGAGCCCCGATCTCGATGCCCGGGATGATGGACACGATCCTGAACCTCGGCCTCAACGACGCCACGACCGCCGGGCTCGAAGCTGCCTCGGCGAGCCCGAAGTTCGCCAGCAACTGCCGGCAGCGCTTCGAGGCGATGTTCCGCGACATCGTCGGCGTCGACGCCGTGCCCGAGGATCCGTGGGCGCAGCTCCGGGCCGCCGTCGAGGCCGTCTTCCGCTCCTGGAACAGCGACCGGGCGCGCGCCTATCGCGAGCACGAGGGGATCGCGGACGACCTGGGCACCGCGGTCACCGTCCAGGCGATGGTCTTCGGCAACCGCAGCGTCGGTTCCGGCACCGGGGTGCTGTTCACGCGCAACCCGGCGACCGGCGAGCCCGTCCTCTACGGGGACGTCATGTTCAACGCCCAGGGCGAGGACGTGGTGGCCGGCACGCACGCGACCGAGCCGATCGCCATCCTCGACGAGCGCTTGCCCGTGGTCGCACGCGAGCTTCGTGAGTATGCAACGCGGCTCGAGCACCACCACCGCGACCTGTGCGAGATCGAGTTCACGATCGAGCACGGGAAGCTGTGGATGCTCCAGTGCCGGATCGGGAAGCGGAGCCCGCAGGCCGCCCTGCGCATCGCCGTCGACATGGCCGAGGATCCCGAGTTCCCACTCTCCAGGGCAGATGCCGTCCGTCGGGCGGCCGACATGCTCATCGATCCCCCGAAGGTGGCCACCGAGCGTGGTGATGCCGGCCCCGTCCTGGTGACGGGCCTGGGCGCCTCGCCGGGCGTCGCCAGCGGCGAGATCGTCACGACGCCCGACGCCGCCGTCGCTGCTGCAGAGGCGGGGCGGACGGTCATCCTCGTGCGGGCCGAGACGTCGCCCGACGACGTCCACGGCATGGCCGCGGCCGCCGGGATCCTCACGGCGACCGGCGGGCTCGCGAGTCACGCCGCGGTCGTCGCCCGCGGCTGGGGAATCCCGGCCGTTGTCGGGGCGGCAGGCGTGGCGATCGGAGACGGCGCGGTCACGATCGGTGGCCGCGTGCTCGCGGCCGGCGAGACGATCACCATCGACGGCGCGACGGGCGAGGTCTTCGCAGGTGCCGTCGCGGGCGCCGCCGAGGTCGCGCCGGAGGCCGCGACGCTCCTCGGGTGGGCGCGCGACCTCGGGATCACGATCGGCGAGGAGGCACCGGCAGGAAAGCCCGCACCGGCGGGAGCGCCCGCCCCGTCGGCGTCCCCTGTGGCGCACCCGGCTGGAGCCCCGGCCGCGATCACCACCGACGACGTGCTGCGGGCCCTCGTGGTCAAGGGCTACGCGACGCCGGAGGCAATCGCCACGGCGCTCCTCTGCGCGGCCGACGAGGCGAGCGCGCTCCTCGACCGGCTCGTCGCCGACGGCCTGGCCGAGATTGCGGCCGGCTCCGTCCGCCTCACGGCCGATGGCAGGTCGGTGGGCCGAGAGCGGATCGCCGCAGACACCGAGCACTGGGGCGTGGACAACGCGACCGCGGCGCTCGACGCGTTCCTGGCCCTGGACCACCGGATGAAGGAGACCGTGACCGCCTGGCAGATGCGGGACGTCGACGGGGCGCAGACCTTCAACGACCATTCGGACGCGGCCTACGACGCGAAGGTCCTCGACGACCTGGAGGCCCTCCATGCCGATGCCTCGGCGTGGCTCCGGCCGCTGGTCGCAGGGCTCGCCCGCCTCGCCGCCTACCACGAACGCCTCGAGCGAGCCGTCGCCGCCGCCCGGGGCGGCGACAACCGCTACGTCGCCTCACCGCGCGTGGACAGCTACCACGGTGCCTGGTTCGAGCTTCACGAGGACCTGATCCTCCTCGCGGGGCGCAACCGGGCCGACGAGGTCGCCGCGGGGCGTGCCTGACCCTGCGACTTCCGCCCTGCCGTGCGCGGGAAGGGGGACGCCGGTCAGGCTCCCGGGATCGCGCCCGTCAGCTTGTCGTAGAGCGTCCCGGCGTTGAGGTTCTGGATGTAGTCCAGCATGTAGCCCTGGCCGACATCGACGGGGCCGAAGCGATCCTTGAAGTTCACGCGCTCGACGGTCTCCTCGCGAGACCAGCCGTTCGCGACGGCGGTGGCGACGGCGGTCTTCCACTCCATGAGGTGCGACCGCTGGACGTCGAGGTACTGCATCGTGACGACCGGGCCGTGGCCGGGGACGATCAGGTCGACGTCGAGAGTCCGGATCCGTTCGAGGGCCGCCAGCCACTGCTCGACGTTGGAGGTCATCAGCCAGGTCTGGCACCCGGAGAAGATCGTGTCGCCGGTGAAGACGACCCGCTCCTCCGGCACGTGGACGGCGAGCTGGCCGGGCGTGTGGCCCGGCGTGTGGAGCAGGTTGAACGTGTGGTCGCCGACCCGCAGGGTCAGGTCGCCCGTGAAGACGATCGTGCCCTTGTTCGGGTCGCGGTAGTACTCGTCGCGGTCCGGCCACAGGGCGAGGCTCTCGGGGTCGTCGAGGTCGGTGCCCTTGGCGTTCGGGCCGGGAAGCGATTCGTACGCGTAGGCGAACGGGTCGAGCTCCGGGTAGACCACCATGAAGCGCTCGTAGAGGCCCTGGTGGTTGACGACCGTCCCGGCGCCCTTGAAGAAGTAGTTGCCGAAGATGTGGTCGACGTGGTGCTCGGTGTTGATGAGGTAGCGGATCGGGCCGTGCGACTCGGCCGCCTTGCGCATGGCCACGGCCCTGGTCGGCAGCTGGGGCGTGTCGATCACGACCACGCCGTCGGACGTGGTGACGAAGCTGGGGTTGCAGCCGCGCAGCTTCGTGATCGTGAAGACGTTGGGGGTCACGCTCTCCATGGCGAGCGCTCCGGTCGGCCCGATCAGGGTGGTCGTGGTCACGGCATGGGCTCCTGGCTACTGGGTGGCGGTGAGACCGCCGTCGATCCCGAGGATCTGGCCGGTCACGAATGACGAGGCGTCCGAAGCGAAGAAGAGCGCGGCACCGGTCAGGTCGCCGGTACCGCCGACGCGTCCGAGCGGGATCCGGCTGACGATGTTGGCCCGAAAGACGGGATCATCGAGGAGCATCGCCACCTGCGGCGTGTCGACGAAGGTCGGGGCGATCGCATTGACGGTGATCCCGTGCTTGGCCCACTCGGTGGCCCACTGGCGGGTGAGGGAGCTCACGGCGCCCTTTGCCGCCACGTAGGCGGAGTAGCCCGCGTTGATCCCAAGTGACGCCCGAACCGACGAGATGTTGAGGACACGGCCGCCGCGCCCACCCGCGATCATCGCCTTCACGGCGGCCTGGGTCGCGCACAGGGTGCTGCGGACGTTGATCTCGTAGATCCAGTCCCACGCGTCGCGCGGGTAGGCCTCGGCGTCGAAGAGGACCTTGCCCGCGCCGCCCCCGACGGCATTCATGATGATGTCGAGCCGCCCGAATTCCGCGACCGTCGCAGCGACGATCCGCTCGCACTCGGCCTCGCTCGTCACGTCGGCGCCGAGGGCCAGGACCTGTGCGCCCACGGCCCTGATCGGCCCTGCGGCAGCCTCGGCGCGCTCGTCGGTCTGGTCCACGATGACGACGCGGGCGCCAGCGCCGGCGAACGCGGCCGCCATGGCCGATCCGATCGCGCCGCCCCCGCCCGGGACCAGGGCCACCCGGCCATCGAGGCGAAACAGGTCAAGCTGGCTCATCGCGCTCCCTCCCGGGCCGGCGTGCCGGCGACCGTCGTCGTATGCGTGCTCCTTCGACGCATCATCGATTATCGAGAATACGCTACCTCGCTGGCGTGGTCAACGATCGGCGGCTCACAGGCAAGCAACCCCACGTCGGTGCTGGCCAGCAGCGGCAAACCCCGGGAAAGGAATCGGCTCTCACCACGCTCCGCTCAGTGACCGATCCGGGCCCTGGGAGCATTCCGGGCATCGAACGCGGCGTGCTCGACCGGGATTCATTGCATGGAGCCAGGCCGGGGTGGCCACGGATCGGGGACTGGCCGCACAGAGAACGGGATGCTTCCCGCGCACAATGCGCCGCCGCCATCGTACCCTGCGGCCATGACGAACCCGCCGACCCCGGCGCCACCGCGGCGCCCGTTCCGGATCGCCGAGCTCCTTGCCGTCGGATCGGAGCTGACGACGGGGGAGACCCGCGACACGAACGGCGGCGAGCTGGCCCGCTCGCTCGCGCTCCAGGGCGTGGGCGTGCGCCGGATCCTCGCCCTGCCCGATGAGCTGGCGGCGGTCACCCGGGCCTTCGTGGAGGCCCTGGCGGCGGCGGACCTGGTCGTCGCGACCGGCGGCCTCGGTCCCACCCCCGACGACCTGACCCGTGAGGCGGTCGCGGCCGCGGTCGGCGAGGTCCCCGCGATCGACCCCGACCAGGAGGCCTGGCTCCGGGACCTCTTCGGGCGGCGGGGGATCGACCTGCCGACGCTGAACCTCAAGCAGGCCTGGCTCATCCCGTCCGCCACGGCGATCCCGAACCCGAACGGCACGGCACCCGGGTGGTGGGTCGATCGGCCCGACGGGCGCGTCGCGGTCCTTCTGCCGGGGCCGCCGCGCGAGCTTCGCCCGATGTGGCGCGACTGGGTTCTCCCGCGGCTCCGCGAGCGGGGCCTCGGGGACGGGCGCATCGTCAGGACCCTGCGGACCTACGGGATCGGCGAGTCGCACGTCGCGGAGCGCCTTGGCGAGCCGATGCTGCGGGCCGCGAACCCGATCGTCGCGACCTACGCCCGTGCCGACTGGCTGGACGTGCGGATCTCGGCGGTGGACGACCGCGCTGCCGACGGACGGGTGCTCCGCCCGGCTGCCGCCGTGCTGGCCACCACCGAGCAAACGGTTCGCGCGGCCCTCGAAGGGCACGTCCGGGCGGAGGGAGAGACGTCCTGGGCCGACCTCGTCGCGGAGGCGGCCGCGCGGGCCGGGGTCCGTTTCGCGATCATCGAGGCGGGGACGAACGGCGCGCTGGGATCGCTCCTCGCCGAGGTGCCCGCCCTGGAACGTCAGGTGGCACACGGGCCAGCGGTGGCCCGGGACGTCGCGACGTGGCCCGTGGAGGACGAGGCCATGGCCATCGCCCGTGACGCCGGGGTGGAGGTCGGGCTCGCCCTGGTCGCGCACACCGACGGCACGCAGACCCTCCTGAGATCGGCTGTCGGCGCGCCGGCTGCGGGCTGGTCGCGGCTGCTCGAGCTCCGGCTCTTCCAGCACGGCGCCCATGGACGCTTCCGGGCCGGAGTCGCCGCCGCCGCGTTCCTGGCGGAAGTCCTCGGCGAGGAAGTCTGATCGATCCAGACCGGGGGATCGATCGAAACCGGGTCTCGCCGGAAAGCGCAGCGCCCCCGGCCAGGGTGGGGGAGGCCGAGGGCGCTGCAACAATGGCACACCGGGGAGGGGGGATCGACCGATGCGCCTTGATGAAAGGATCGCGGCTCGGGCACCGCGCCCCGAAGGGCCGTTTGGCCCGTCGTGGGGGGGCCATTGTGCGGGGGGATGGGCCGCGACCCAGCTGCGTCGCCGGACCGCTCGAGGCCCTGTGCTACGATGACGTCGCCGCATCGTGCGGCATTCCGCGTGGTCGACCCCCCTTCTCGAACAGACCGTGCGTTCTGCCTCCCAGTTCGGGAAGGAAGTGGAGGTCCCTCGTGACCACCGGCACCGTCAAGAAGGTCATCGCCGATCGCGGCTTCGGCTTCATCGTCGCCGAGGATGCGAAGGAGTACTTCTTCCATCGCGGCGGCCTCGAGCCCACGCTCGACTTCGACCGCCTCGTCGGCGGCGAGCGCGTCGAGTTCGAGATCGAGCAGAGCCCGAAGGGGCCACGCGCCGTCAAGGTGCGCGCCGCCTGACCAGACCCGACGGGGCCGCTCGCTCCAGCGTGAGCGGCCTCGCCTTCTCACCCGGCTCGCCGAATGGCAGGGAGTGACGTGGCAGAGGGCAGCGGCCCGGATCGCACCGCGATGACGAAGCCGCCCATGCGCCACTACAAGCGTCGCGAGCTGGTCACGGCGGACGGAGGCGCGCTCGTCCTGCGCACCGACGGCACGATCGACATCCTCGCGCCCGACCGCACGGTCGTGCAGTCCTGGAAACCCGGCGACCCCGAGTGGGGCGGTCATGCCTTCCGCTTCGGCATCCGCGTCCAGGAGCGCACGGTCGCACCGCGGGGCCCGGACACCGGCTCCGACAAGCCCGGGGCCTGATCTTCCACGTACCCGCCGCCGCGACGCGACGGCAGCCCGGCATCGCTGCCGGCCCGGGCCAGGCCCGGTCTCCCGGCCGATCGATCGGGCCGGTGAACGAAATGCAGCCCTCCCAGAGGTGGTTCCCGTGAAATCGATGAAGGCGCAGCTCGCCGAGCTGGCGCGGTCGGCCCCGTCGCAGCGGATCGAGCTGCGCGAGCCGCTCCTCGCCCACGGCGCTGCCGTCGTCGTCCCGTTGGCCGATCTCGCCGCCGCCGATCCGGAGCTCGGGCCGTCCGTGACGGCGTGGCTCGAGGTGCTGGCGAAACGGGACGAGGAGGCGATGGCCCCGGTTGTCGCCGCGCTCCGCACGCTCGCAGCGAGTCCCCAGGAAGACACCCGCCGCCACGCAGCAGAGGCCCTGGGGCGCCTCGGCGTGCCGCTCTCTGCGCGCGCTCGGCGCACGGTGGCCGCGAAGGCCTGATCCTCCGCGACGCCCGTCAGGAGCGGCGGCGCGGGCCGGCGGCGCGCGCCGTCCTCAGCGGCTGAGAGGCACTCCCACCATCCGTTCGGCGACGGCGCCCCGGCGAACCTTGCGCGTGTGCGTTCGCGGGAAGTCCGGGTCCGGGAATGGCGCCCGGCCGGTGACGCGCTGATGGACGGCGAGACGGCCGTTCGCCGCCCGCACGGCGGTCGCCACAGCCGACGCCTCCTGCTCGCCCGAGACCGTGGAGGCCTCGTCGCCGGCAGGGACGCCGAACGCGGCGCCCGGCCGATAGGTGACCGCGAGGTGGCCCGGCTCGGACTCGAAGACGACGGGCTCCACCAGGCCCTCGGCGACCAGCGCCCCCTCGACGTCTTCGGGGTGCACGTTCATCCCGTTGGGCAGCGCGATCAAGGACCGCGTCCGTCCGGCCAGGCGCAGGGCGCCCGTCGCGTCGATCTCGCCAATGTCGCCGGTCCGGTACCAGCCGTCAGGGGTGAAGGCCGCGGCGGTCGCGACCGGATCCTGCCAGTACCCGGAGAAGACCGACGGTCCGCGGACGACCACCTCGCCGTCCGGTTCGATGCGCATCTCGAGTGGCGGAAGCGCCCAGCCCACGCGTCCGAACGGCGTGCGCCCGTGGGCGTTGGTCGAGACCAGGCCGGCCTCCGTGGATCCGTAGCCCTGGACCACCTCGACGCCGAGCGCCTCCCAGCTGCGCTGCAGGGTGGGCGAGAGGTGCGCGGCCGACGAGAGCACCAGGCGCAGCTCCCCGCCGAGCGCGGCGTGGACCGTCGAGAACAGCCGGCGTCGGAGCTCCACGGGCAGGTACGGCGCGATGCGAAGGGCGCGCCGGAAGGTGGCGCCCTTGCCGGTCCGCTCAGCCTCGCGACGGATGGCACTGAAGAGGAACTCGAGGACCTGGGGCACGACCACGAGCGCCGTGGCGCGATGGCCGCGGATCGCAGCCGCGATCACGTCCGGGCGGAGCGTGGTGATGTACTCGGTCTCGGCGCCGGCTGCCAGCGCATACACCAGCCCGGCGACCTGCTCCATGATGTGGGAGAGGGGCAGGATCGAGACGAAGCGGTTGTTGCCCGCCGGAATCGTCACGAGGCAGCGCTCGGTCGACGCCAGCAGCATCGCCTGGGTCACGGTGACGCCCTTCGGGTTGCCGGTCGAGCCCGATGTGCAGAGGATCTCGATCGGCTCGTCCGGGCGCGCGGGTGCGCGGGCCGCGAGGGCCTCGACCGCCTCCGGCTCGGCGGGATTGACGAGGTCGTCGAGGTCCAGGACCGGCAGGTTCGCGAGCCGCGGGCTCATGACCGGCTCCAGCGTCGCCCCGGATCCCAGCAGGATCGCGGCAGGCTCCGTCAGCGCCGAGATACGCTCCACCGTCTCGGATGTCATCCGCGCGTCGAGGGGGACCAGGATCACGTTGGCCCGGGCTGCCGCGAAGAGCGCCGAGGCGAAGCCGGGCCCGGGCGCCCCCTGCACCAGCACCCGCTCGCCCGGCTGAAGCGCCGCGGCAAGCCGCGCGGAGGCATGCTCCACGGCCACCCCGAAGTCCGCGAATGTCAGCGACTGCTCACGGACCGTTGACGTCCGGACGCCGATAAACGGAGCCGAGCCCTTGGCGGCGATGGCGCGCTCGAGGAGGTGAGGCAGCGTCGTGGGAAACGACGCGGCGAGGTTCGGTGCGGACAAGGACGGTAAGCCTCTCGTGGTGCGACCGACGGGCGAGCCGGGCGGGCGCAGGGCGGCGGGGCAGCGCACCCAGCCGGGGGGCGTGAGCATACCCCGGCGGTCGCTCACGCGCGCCTGCCGGACCCAGCAGCGACGAAGCGCACGGCAGGCGTGCTTGGGGCAGGATGGCGGCATGCGGATCCTGCTCTGGCACGGTTACCTGCTCGGGGGAACCGGCTCGAACGTCTACACGCGCCAGCTCGCGCGTGTCTGGATGCAGGCCGGGCACGACGTCACGGTCTTCTGCCAGGATCCGCGGCCCGAGGCGTACGACCTGGGTGGGGCCCGTGTCGTCCGGCCTGACGTGGGTGGGCTGCTCCCGGTGTTCGTGCTCGATCGCTACGAGGGGTACGAGGTCAAGCTCCTGAGGGACTGCCGTGCCGCGGCGCTCGATCGCTGGGTGGAGGCGAATGCCCGGGCCATCGCGGAGCACCTCCCGGCCGATGTCGTCTTCTGCAACCACGTGTTGCTCGGAGGGCCCGTTGGGGTGGCGAGCGGCGCGCGTTTCGCGGTCAAGGCGCACGGCTCGGAGCTCGAGTACGCGATGCGGGGCAACCCGGCTCTGGCGGCCTGGGGGCAGGACTGCCTGCGCCGGGCCGCAGCCACCTTCGTCGGCTCCCCCCACGTCCGCCACGTCCTCGAGGAGGTGTGTGGTCACGTCGATCGCGTCTACGAGGTCCCGCCGGGGGTCGACGTCGACGCCTGGCGACCGCGGGAGCGCGAGTCGGCGCTCGCCGCCCTCCTGGCCGAGGCGCGGCGCGATCCCCCGAACCCGGCGAACGCCGAGGAGCGGCTTCCCGACCAGGGCAACGCGGAGCGCCTCGCCCGGTTCCTCGAGGGCGACCAGCCGACGGTCGTCTATTTCGGCAAGCTCATCCGCAACAAGGGCGTGCAGGTGCTCCTCGAGGCGCTCGACGGCGTCGACGCCCGCGCGGTCATCGTCGGCTTCGGAGACTACCGCGCCGAGCTGGAGCAGCTCGCGGGCGAGGACGTCCTCTTCACCGGCCCGCTCGAGCACCGGCACCTGGTCCATCTGCTCGCCCTCGCCGACGCGTGCGTCGTCCCGTCGATCTTCCCGGAGGCGTTCGGGATGGTCGCCGCTGAGGCCGCTGCGACCGGGTGCCCGCCGCTCGTCGCGCGCCACTCCGGGCTCGCCGAGATCGCCGGCGGGCTGGCGGAGGAGTACCCGTCGCACCTGCGCGACCTCGCCGGCTTCACCTCGGGCGACGCGGGCGATCTTCGCGCGAAGCTCACCGCGCTCCTCACCCTGGGCCCTGCCGATCGAGCGGCCGTCCGCGCGGCGGCCCGCCGGGCCGCGTTGGAGCGCTGGAGCTGGACGAGCGTGGCCGCCCGCCTGCTCGAGCCGCTCGCGGGCTGATCAGCGGGCGCTGGAGACCCCCGGCGTCTACGCTTCACGACAGGCAGGAGCGGCACAAGACGATGAGCGCAGCCGAAGACGCGACAGGTCCGCCACCGATCCTCGAGTTCGACCCGAGCCCCGAGGCGGTGATCGAGCCGTCGGCGGTGATCGAGCCGCGCGACGTGCCCGCCCACGTCGTCCTGTGCTACTTCCAGGAGGTCATCGAGCGCGTCGTTCGTGAGCACGGTGGCCGGGAAGTCGCGAAGCTCCGATCGGAGATCGGCGAGAACCCGATCTACGAGATCGAATACGGCGGGTCTCGGCTCGCGATCGTGCATCCGGGCGTCGGCGCGCCATTGGCGGCCGGGTCCCTCGAGGAGCTCATCGCCCTTGGGTGTCGTGCCTTCGTGGCCGCCGGCGGCGCGGGCGTCCTCGTTCCCGAGCTGGCACTCGGGCACGTGATCGTGCCCACGGCGGCGATCCGCGACGAAGGGACGAGCTACCACTACCTGCCACCGAGCCGGGAGGTGGCGGCAGACCAGCATGCCGTGGCCGCGATCATCGCGACGTTGGTGCGGCACCAGGTGCCGTACGTGACCGGCAAGACCTGGACCACCGACGCCCTTTATCGCGAGACCCGGACAACGATGGCTCGCCGCGTCGCGGAGGGCTGCCTCGCGGTCGAGATGGAGGCGGCGGCCTGCTTCGCGGTGGCCGCCTTCAGGGGTGTGCCGTTCGGCCAGGTCCTCTACGCGGGTGACGATCTGTCCGGCGAGCGCTGGGACCAGCGGGGATGGGACCGTCACGCGTCGGGCCGGGACGTCCTGTTCCGGCTCGCGGCCGAGTCGGTGCTGCGCCTGGCCGTCCCTGGCCACGTCGACTCGACCCTCGGGCGCGCGACCGGGTAGCCGGGCGGGGTTGCGTCCGGGGCAGAACAGGAGGGCACGGGCTCACCCCGGATCACAGGATGGAAGTTGGCTGGCGAGGAAGGATTCGAACCTTCAACCCCCTGATCCAGAGTCAGGTGCTCTACCGTTGAGCCACTCGCCAGCGGCGCCCGTGGGGCTCCCAGAGTCTACCGCGTCGGCGCGAGCCCCCTCAAGCGCGCGCCGTCGACCCGGTCCCGGGTGACCATCCGGTGACCGCGAACGGGGGCAGGGCGATCGCGAGGAGGCCCGGCACGCGACGCGGAGCGGCCGGCGTCTTGGCTGGTCGAAGGGGCGATCTGCCTAACGAACCAGTACCATGATGTGACGAATGCCCCACGAACCGGTAGCATCGGACCATATTCGCCCGAACGCCGTCGATCCATGATGGCGCCGGGCGGACGCCCGTCGGCCCGGCGGCCGACCACGACCTCGCCATCCATCCTTCCTGGTGACCCATGATCGCAATCATCGCCATCGCCGCCCTCGTCGGCGCGGCCTACCTCGGGCTCCGGCCTCCGGCAGCGAGTGCCGTCGAGCGAGCCGACCCGAACCTCTGGCCCTACTCCCACTACTAGTCGCGGCGCGCGGCGCGGCACGGCACCGCCGGCGCGGCGGCGGGCACGGCTGGACGGGCGCCCGCTTGCGGGCCCCGCTCGGTCCTATCGCCGCGCCTGCAGCTTCGCCCAGGTGTCCTTGAGCGTGAGCGTGCGGTTGAAGACGAGCGCGCTCGGCGCCGAGTCCGGATCGGGGCAGAAGTAGCCGAGCCGCTCGAACTGGACGGTCTGCCCGACCGGCACGTCCTCCAGCGACGGCTCGACGAGGCAGCCGCGCAGCACGGTCTCCGATGCCGGGTTGAGGTCGGCGAAAAGGTCGCCGCCGTCGACGCCCGGGTACGGCGAGGAGAAGAGGTGGTCGTAGAGGCGCACCTCGGCCGGCTCGGCGTGGGCTGCCGAGACCCAGTGGAGGGTGGCCTTCGGCCGGCGGCCGTCGGGGGCGTCGCCGCCCCGCGTGGACGGGTCGTAGGTGCAGCGCAGCTCGACGATCTCACCGGCCTCGTCCTTCACCACCTCGCGACAGGTCACGAAGTAGGCGGACCGCAGGCGCACCTCGCGGCCTGGAGCCAAGCGGAAGAACTTCGGTGGCGGGTCCTCGCGGAAGTCGTCGCGCTCGATCCACAGCTCGCGCGAGAAGGGGACGCGGCGGGTGCCGGCGCCCGGATCCTCCGGGTTGTTCGGGACCTCCATCTCCTCGACGAGGTCGGCGGGGTAGTTCTCGAGGACGACCTTCAGGGGGTCGAGAACGGCGAAGCGGCGCGCCGCGGTCCGGTTGAGGACGTCGCGGACGGCGTGCTCGAGCAGCTGGATCTCGTGGACGCTGTCCGACTTCGCCACCCCGATCATCGCCGCGAAGTCACGGATCCCTGCGGCGGGGAAGCCGCGCCGGCGCAGGCCCGAGATCGTGGGCATCCGGGGGTCATCCCAGCCCCGCACGTGCCCCTCGGTGACCAGGCGCAGGAGGATCCGCTTGGAGAGGACGGTGTGGGTGAGGTTGAGCCGGGCGAACTCGTACTGGCGGGGGCGCGACGGCACCGGCAGGTTGTCGATGAGCCAGTCGTAGAGGGGCCGGTGGACCTCGAACTCGAGCGTGCAGATCGAGTGGGTGATGCCCTCGATGGCGTCGGACTGGCCGTGCGCGAAATCGTAGGTGGGGTAGACGCACCACGCGTCGCCGGTGCGCGGGTGGGCGGCGTGCACGATCCGGTAGAGGACGGGGTCGCGCAGGTTGATGTTGGGCGAGGCCATGTCGATCCGCGCGCGCAGCACTCGCGCCCCGTTGGGGAACTCGCCGGCGCGCATCCGCTCGAAGAGGTCGAGGCTCTCCTCGACCGGCCGGTCACGCCAGGGGCTGTTCCGGCCGGGCTCCGTGAGCGTGCCGCGGTGCTCGCGGATCTCGTCGGCCGAGAGGTCGTCCACGTACGCCTTGCCGGCCCGGACCAGGTGGGCGGCCCACGCGTAGAGCTGCTCGAAGTAGTCGGACGCGTGGTAGAGGTGCGGGCCCCAGTCGAACCCAAGCCAGCGCACGTCCGCCTCGATGGCGTCGATGTACTCCTGCTCTTCCTTCGTGGGGTTCGTGTCGTCGAAGCGCAGGTGGCAGCGACCGCCGAACTCGCTCGCAATGCCGAAGTTGAGGCAGATCGACTTCGCGTGGCCGATGTGCAGGTAGCCGTTCGGCTCGGGCGGGAAGCGGGTGACGATCGCGGTGTGCCTGCCGTCCCGCAGGTCTGCGGCGACGATCTCCCGGATGAAGTCGCCTCGTTCCGGCGGTGGCTGGAGGCTCACGTGGCGACCTCTCGTGGGCCGGTGGCCCGGGAAGGGATTGGCTGGCGAGCAAGGATTCGAACCTTGAATCCCCTGATCCAGAGTCAGGTGCCTTACCGTTTGGCCACTCGCCAGTGAGGCAGCGATGATACCCGATGAGGCGCCGCGGGCCAGCCCAAGGCGCTCCCGGGCACCCAGCCCTGTCGGCGCTCCTCGCGGCCCCGCTGCCAGCGCTCGCTGAGGTCACTCACGGCGGCCCGGGCCTCCGCCCACGCGTCGACCCCGCGGCAGCAGACCGGGCAGGAGGGGAGGGCGGCGTCGTCGCGCGGGCGCTCGTTGAATGCCAGTCCGCAGCGCCCCAGAGGGCCGCACCGGGCCGGCGAGCGAGGGTGCCGCACCTGGCAGCACACCGGGAGCTGCGCGCTCGCTATCGGGCTCAGAAGGTGGGGTGAGTGAAGGCCGTGCGGATGCCCGGCTGGCCGATCGCCGGCGGGGCCGCGTCGGGAGCGCGCTCCTCGGCATCGTGGGCCGGCGGCGCATCCGGCGTTCCCTGGGTCTCGACCTCCGCCGGCGCGCGGCCGCGGAACCAGGCACTGCGCATGCCGCGTCGAGCGGGGACGGTCGCGGGCGGGCGGTGGGCTCGGTGGGTCACGGCCGCATCGTCGGCGGGGCCGTCGCCCCGGCGCAATGGCCCGTGGGTCCTGGTGACGATGGTCCGGGCGGTCAGGCCCGCTCAGCCGGGGGCGTTGGGGGGCGGCGAGGACGGTAGTGGCAGCGCCTGCACGCGCGGCTCCGCGGGCGTCGCGCGTTGGGCGGCGATCCCGGTCCGCAATGCGCCGCGCGCCCGGCGACAATGTGCGTGCCCGCCCCGCCGATCCGAGGAGCCCGATGCCCGCTTTCGATCCCGCTCTCCTTCGCCCTCAGTTTCCCGCGCTTGCCGCCCTCCACGACGGGCGTCCCGTCGTCTTCCTCGACGGACCGGGCGGCACGCAGGTGCCCCAGCGGGTGATCGACGCGGTTGCCGGCTACTACCGCGACACGAACGCAAACGTCCACGGCGCCTTTGCCACCAGCGTCCGGTCCGATGCGATCGTGGAGGAAGCCCACGCCGCGGTCGCCGACCTGCTTGGCGCGGCTTCGCCGGCCGAGGTCAAGTTCGGCCAGAACATGACCTCGCTGACGTTTACCCTCTCGCGCGCGATCGGGCGGGTCCTGCGCCCGGGTGACGAGGTCGTGATCTCGCGCCTGGACCACGAGGCCAACCGGGGACCCTGGATCGCCGCGGCGGCCGATGCCGGGGCTGTGGTGCGCGAGATCGACGTCGATCCAGTCACCTGCACGCTCGACGCGGGCTCGCTGGACGCCGCCCTCTCGGAGCGAACGCGGCTGGTGGCGGTCGGGCTGGCCTCCAACGCTGTGGGAACCATCAACCCGGTGGCCGAGATTGGGCGGCGGGCGCACGCGGCCGGAGCCTGGCTGTTCGTGGACGCGGTCCACTACGCGCCGCACGGCCCGCTCGACGTGGCCGCGCTCGGCGCCGACTTCC
This sequence comes from uncultured Chloroflexia bacterium, assembly GCA_963705215.1. GTDB lineage: Bacteria > Chloroflexota > Limnocylindria > Limnocylindrales > CSP1-4 > CTSoil-043. The sequence goes on from CAVPJI010000016.1 coordinate 71,815, forward strand.
TTGCGTGCTCGGCCTACAAGTTCTTCGGGCCGCACGTGGGGGTCCTGTGGGGGCGGGCGCAGATCATGGATTCGCTGCCGGCGTACAAGGTCCGGCCGGCAGCGGACCACTGGGAGACCGGCACGCAGAACCACGAGGGGATCGCCGGGACGCTGGCCGTGGTGGAGTACCTGGCGGATCTGGGCGAGCGATTCGGCGACGCGGACAGCGCGGGCGCCTTGGGCGCGGGCGCGGGCGCGGGCGGTGCCGGTGCCGCGCGCCGCGCGCGCATTCTCGCCGGCATGCAGGCGATCGAGGCGTACGAGCGCGAGGTGTCGGCGCGGGTCCTGGCCGGGCTCGCCGGGATCCCGGGGTTGACGGTTCACGGCCTGGCGGACCCGGGGCGGGCTGACGAGCGCACGCCGACGTTCGCGGTGACGCTGGCCGGCTGGACCCCACGCGGTGTCGCCGAGGCGCTGGCCGCGCGCGGCATCTACGCCTGGGATGGCGACTTCTACGCAACCACCCTCGTCGAGGACCTCGGCCTGGCCGCTTCGGGGGGCGTCGTACGCCTGGGCATGGTCCACTACACGACGTTCGACGAGGTGGACCGGCTGATCGGGACGCTGCAGGAGCTGGCTTCGTACCCAGGGTCCTGAGCCGCCCCTGCCACCACCCGTCCGGCGCGGTGGTTGCCCGCCGCTCCGTCGCAGTATCAGCCCCAGCATTAGGAGGCGGGTTTCGGGCGTCTCCTCGGGTCGCGCCCGACCACACTGGCGGCGCGAAGGGGTCTTCGAGCCGGCCCTCCGAACCGTCCCGAGAACGGACGAGCACGGAACGGCGCATCGCGACTGTCCGCGGCCGCCGCGATGGGGGCTCCAGGGGTCGCGACTGGCCGGGAAACGTGCCTGCTAATGATGGGAGTGATACGAGGTGCAGATCGGCGCGAGCGCGACGATCGGGGCGCTGGCCGTGGGGGCGCGGGGCTCGGTGCGGAACCGGGCTAGAGGTTGCCGGCCGCCTGGGCCAGGCCGCGGCCGAGCGCCGCGTGGACGGGCTCGGACGGCCAGCCGAGGTGGCGTGCCGTCTCCTCGACCAGCGGATGGGGGGCGTGGCCGCGGGGGTCGTGCCCCGAGTCGCGCAGCTCCGGCCACGTGCGGCGGGCGGTCTCGGCGAGGAAGGCGACCTCGGTCAGCTGGCTCTCCACGAACTCGCGGGTGATGGGCTCCCCATGGCCGGGCACGACCACGCCGTCGGCCAGATCCAGCAGCATCCCCAGCGTCGCGGGCCAGTCGAGCGGGAAGGAGTCCTCGAAGCCCGGGGGCGCGCCTTGCTCGACGAGGTCGCCGGCAAAGAGGATGCCGGTGTCCGGCGAATGGACGACCACGTCGTGGTCGGTATGGCCGCGCCCGAGGTGACGAAGCTTCGCGACGCGGCCGCCGAGATCGAGATCGACCGAATCCTCGAAGGTCCGGTCGGGCGGATCGAGCGGTGTCCTGCTCAGCTCGTCGGCGAGGTCGGGAACCCAGCGCATGACGTTCTCGCGCTGGGCGGGACCGTGGCGCCGCAGCGCCTCGGCACAGCCGGCGTGCGACCAGATCTCGCACGGCCGGAAGGCGGCGTTCCCGAAGGCGTGGTCGAAGTGCACGTGGGTGTTCACGACGACCCAGGGCAGGTGCGTCAGCTGGCGGAGGTCTTCGATGAGCTCCCGAGCCTGGACCATCGTGGCCCGCGTGTCGATCACGAGCGCCCGCTCGGACCCCACGATCGCGCCGATCGTCTGGTCCAGAAACGGATACCGGCGGATGAAGACGCCGGCTGCGACCTCTCGCCAGGGGTGCATGCGACCCCGCAACCTCGTCAGCCTGGGTGGATGGAGCTCAGGTCCTCGAGCGCCTTTCGGGCTGCCTCGACATCGCTGACGACGAAGCTGAACTGGGCCTGATCGCCCCAGCGCCCGATGAACAGGTGGCCGTAGATGTTGACGCCGGCATCCGACAGGCGGCGGGCAACGCGGGCCATGCCGCCGGGCTGGTCGTCGACTTCGACCAGGAGGGACTCGCCCTCGATGAACTCGTAGCCCTCGCGCTCGAGGATGGCCCGCGTGGCATCGTCATCGGCGGTCTTGAAGATGACGTGGCCGCGGTCGCCGATGCCGCCGCCCCCGATTGCGCGCAGGTCGACGCCGGCCTCGGCCAGGCGCTCGGACAGGTCGGCGAGCGAGCCGGGCACGTTCGGGAACTGGACGACGAACTGGTTTGCCACGGGCGGCCTCCCTGAGCTGCACGCCGCCGGCGCCCCCGCGGCCGGGTCGACCACGATTGTACGCATCGGCTCGCCGGCCGTGATAGGTCGTTCGGCACGTGAGAAGGCGGGCCTCGGGCGTCGCGCCACCGCGCACAATGGCGGCCATGGATCTGATGCGTGGCGCCCGGATCCCCATCGACGACCGGACGCGCGTCCTGGTCCTGACCGGCGCGGGGATCTCGGCCGAGAGCGGCCTGGCCACGTTCCGCGGGGCGGGTGGGTTGTGGGACGGCCACGCAGTGGAGCAGGTCGCCTCGCCGGAGGGCTTCGCGGCCGACCCCGCGCTTGTCTGGCGCTTCTACTCGATGCGACGCCGGGAGGCAGCCGCGGCCGAACCGAACGCGGCCCACCGCGCGCTGGCGAGCCTGGAGGCCCGGCTCGGGGACCGCCTGCTCCTCGTCACCCAGAACGTGGATGGCTTGCACGGCCGGGCGGGCAGCGCGCGCCTGGTCGAGGTCCACGGGACGCTCTGGCGGAGCCGGTGCAGTCGCTGCATGCGCCCGCCCGTCGCCGACGCCGCGTTCCCGGTCGAGCCGCCGCTCCCGCGCTGCACCTGCGGCGCCCTCCTGCGGCCGGACATCGTCTGGTTCGGGGAGCTGCTCGACCCGGCGACGACGCACCGAGTGGACCTGTTCATGCGTGAGGCCATGCGCGCTCCCTTCGTCTTCCTCGCCGTCGGGACGTCGGGGACGGTCTATCCCGCGGCGGCGTACGTGCAGAGCGCGCGCCTCCACGGCGCGCAGACGTGGCTCGCGAATCTCGACCCGGCGGACAACGCCGGCGCCTTCGACCATGTCGTGGCGGGGCCGGCCGGCTCGACGCTGCCGTGGCTCCTCGGCGTGGATGCGTGAGGCGAGCTCCTGACCGGACGACCACGCCGGGAGTTGCCAGTTCGTCGTAGGCTGCACATGGGCGTTGCGCTGCCGCACCTGCGCCGCGCCCGGTATGCGACGTCGACCGTGACCATTGCAGAGGAGACGAGATGCGCCGGCAGTTCGCGATCCTGGTCGTCATCGTCGGCCTCGTCGCTGCCTGTGGGGGTGGCGCGACGCCGACGCCCGTCCCGACGGCCGCGCCGACCCCTGCCCCGACGGACATCTTCGTTCCGACGCCCGAGCCCGCCGTGACTGAGACGCCGGAGCCAACGCCCGTTGCGGGCATGCCCTACACCGTGAAGAAGGGCGACACCATGTGGGCGATCGCAGCGGACCACGGGATCAGCCTGGCCGACCTCCAGGCGGCCAATCCCGATGTCGATCCGCGGGCGCTGCGGATCGGATCCGTCCTGGTCATCCCCGGGCAGTAGTGACGCCGCGGTCGGCCCGGGCCGTCCTGCCCTCGCCGGTCGCCCTCCGGGACCTGCGCGGAGCCGTCCTCGCCTGGTTCGCCCATCACGGCCGCGAGCTCGACTTCCGCGTCGATGGCCGGCCTGACCCCTGGGGCATCGTCGTCTCCGAGGTCATGGCCCAGCAGACGCAGATCAGCCGGGTCGAGGAGCGCTGGCCCGGCTTCATGGCCGCCTTTCCGACACCGGCCGCGATGGCCGCGGCGAGCCCGGCGGACGTCATTCGCGCCTGGCGCGGCATGGGCTACAACCGTCGCGCGCTGAACCTGCACCGGGCGGCCGTGGCGATCGGCGCCGCTGGCGGGAGGGTGCCCGGCGACGTCGACGGGCTCCTGGGGCTGCCGGGGATCGGGCCGTACACCGCTCGCGCGGTGGCCGCGATCGCGTTCGGGATCCCCGTCGGCGCGGTCGACGTCAACGTCCGTCGGGTGCTCGGGCGGATCCTCGCCGTGGACCGCGCCGCCATCGCGCCCGCCGACCTGCAGGCGGCCGCCGATGCGCTGGTGGATCCCGACCGGCCCGGAACGTGGACCCACGCGGTGATGGACATCGGTGCCACGGTGTGCCGGCCGGCCCGGCCGTCGTGTGGCTCGTGCCCGGCGCAGCCGTGGTGCCGCACCGCGGGGGCGACTCCCACCCGTGCCGAGGCGGCCTCTGCCCGCGCGACCGCCACCCGCGCGACCGACCGCGTGCCGTCCCGCGCCCGCCCCGCCCCCGTCCCCTTCGAGCAGACAACGCGCTGGCTCCGCGGTCGGCTCGTGGACCGCCTCCGGGACGCTGCGCCCGGCGAGGCTCTCGCCGTGGACGGGCCGCTCGGCGCCCACTCGGCGGAGGCGGTGGCGCGCGCGCTGACGGGGCTCGCGCGCGACGGCATGGTGGAGCTCGACGCGGCCGGACGCGCCCGGCTGACCGGCTCCGTGGAGATCGCGTGAAGCGGCCCGTGGACGAGCCCGCCGCGATGCCGCGCGACCAGCCGGCCGAGCCGCCGCGCCACCGGGAGCACGCGTGATGCCCCGCGCCGCGCTGCCCAACCAGGCCATGCGGGCCGAGCCCCGCTCGGTGGGGACGGCGCGCGCCCGCGACCCACTTGCCCGCGAGGTGCGTCTGCTCGGGGCGCTGCTCGGCCAGGTCATTGCCGAGCAGGAGGGTCCGGCGGCCCTGGACCTCGTGGAGCGCGTCCGCGGGCGCGCCATCGCCGCGCGCCGGCGCGGCGGTCCCCGTACCGGACGCGACGCCCGCGCGAGCCTTGCCACGCTCGACGTGGCAGAGCTGGAGATGCTCGCCCGTGCTTTCAGCACCTTCTTCCAGCTCGCCAACCTGGCCGAGGAGAAGGAGCGGGTGCGCGCCCTCGGACGCCGCGATCGGACTGCCGGTCGGGTCCCTGCCGGCGGGTCCGTGGCGGCCGCGATCGTGCGCCTCGGCGCGGCCGGCAACGACCTCGACGCCGTCGCGTCAGGGATCGCCCAGCTCCGCATCTCGCCCGTGCTCACCGCTCATCCCACTGAGGCACGACGGCGTACCGTCCTCCTTGCCCTGCGCCGCGTCTACGCCCTGCTCGACGATCTCGACGACGCGCGCCTCACCCCGGCCGGTGACGCCGAGCTGCGGCGCCGGCTGCGCGAGGAGATCACCGTCCTGTGGCGCACGGCCGACCTCCGCCAGGAGCGCCCGACGCCGCTCGACGAGGTGCGCTCCGCGCTCGTGTTCTTCGACACCACGCTCTTCACGACGACGCCCCGGCTCTACCGCGCGCTCGACGCGGCACTCGACCGGCTGGCCACGAGCCTGCCCCGAGGGGCCGCCGCCCCCGACGCCGGGCGCACCGGGACCCGGCCGCCGCGGGTGCCAGCGTTTCTGCGCTGGGGCTCCTGGATCGGTGGGGACCGCGACGGCCATCCCCTCGTGACCGCCGAGACGACCCTCGAAGCGCTCCGGATCCAGGCCGACCACGTCCTGCACGGCTGCGCCGCGGCCGCCGCGCGGCTCATGGTCGACGTCGCGGCGCAGCCGCGCGACGGATCGACGCCGCCCGCGATCTCGCGCCGCCTCCTCGCCGACGCGGACGACCTCCCCGAGACGATGCGCGAGCTGGAGCAGCGCTTCCCGCGGGAGCCCTACCGCCGCCGCCTGGGAGCCGTCGCCGAGCGGCTTGACCGGACGCGGGCGCACCTGGCCGGCCTGCCCGGTCCGCAGCGGGGACGCTACGAACGGCCGGAGGAGCTGGTCGCCGAGCTGGCCGAGCTGGCCGAGGCGCTCGCGGACGACGGGCTCGGGAGGGTGGCCCACGGTTCGCTGCAGGACCTGCGCTGGCAGGTGGAGACGTTCGGGTTCCACCTGGCCTCCCTCGAGGTGCGCCAGCACAGTGCGGTCCACCGCGCCGCCCTCGCCGCGCTGACCGAGCGGTCGCCCGCTCTCGACCGTGAGGTGGAATCGGGGGTGACGGCAGGGGAAGTCCTGGCCACGTTCCGGGCGATGGCCGCCGCGCAGCGCCGGCACGGCGAGGCAGCCTGCCGACGCTACGTGATCAGCTTCACCGAAGGTCCCGCGGACGTGCGGAACGTCCTGGTGCTCGCCCGCCTGGCCGCCGACCCCGCGATCCCGGCCGCGCGGACCTCCGGGATCGGCCCGGGCAGTCCGGTCCTCGACGTCGTGCCGCTCTTCGAGTCCGCCGATGCGCTGGCCGGCGCCCGGGTGATCATGGCCGACCTCCTGGGGGAGCCGGACTACCGGGCCCACCTCCGCGCCCGGGGGGATCGCCAGGAGGTCATGCTCGGCTACTCGGACTCGAACAAGGAATCGGGCTACCTGGCCGCGCACTGGCTCCTCTACCGGGCGCAGGAGCAGCTGGTGGACGCCGCCCGGGAGGCGGGCGTGGAGCTGACGATCTTCCACGGGCGTGGAGGAGCCCTGGGGCGGGGCGGAGGTCCCACGCATCGGGCCGTGCTGGCGGCCCCGGCCGGCTCGGTGGCGGGCCGGCTCAAGCTGACCGAGCAGGGCGAGGTCATCGCCACGCGCTACGCGAACCCGCACCTCGCGCTCCGGGCCCTGGAGCAGACGGTCTCGGCGACGCTTCTCGCCTCGACGCCCGAGCACGACCGGTCGGTGACCTCGGCGGCGCGAGACGGCGCAGACCTGATGGACGAGCTCGCGGCCGACGCGCGCGATGCCTATCTCTCCCTCGTCCACGACCCGGACCTCGAGGCGGCCTTCCTCGCCGCCACGCCGATCGAGCAGATCGCGGGGCTCCGGCTCGGTTCGCGGCCGGCGTCGCGCGGCCGGGCCGGATCGGTGGCGGGAACGTCACCGACGCTCGCGTCGCTGCGGGCGATCCCGTGGGTCTTCGCGTGGACGCAGATCCGGGCCAACGTGTCCGCCTGGTACGGGCTCGGCGCGGCCGTTGACGCCTGCGAGCGTCGCCATGGGGCGGTGGGGATGGCCCAGCTGCAGCGGCTCCATCGCACGTGGCCGTTCTTCCGCCTCCTCGTCGAGAACGCGGAGGTAGCCCTGGCGCGAACGGACCCGCGGGTTGCGTCCCGCCACCTCGAGCTGGCCGGGGAGGCGGGAGCTCGCCTGGCGGCGACGATCGCGGGGGAGTACGGGCGCTCCGTGCGGGCCGTGCTGGAGATCGCAGGACGGGCGGCTCTCCTCGACGGGATCCCCGTCCTGCAGCGCTCGATCGAGCGCCGCGCGCCCTACCTTGATCCGCTCGGCGAGCTGCAGGTGGAGGCGCTGGCGCGGCTGCGGGCACTCTCCTCCGACGCGCCGGCGCGGGCGGACCTGGAGCGGCTGGTGGGCCTCACGATCAGCGGCATCGCGGCCGGGGTCCAGGGAACGGGGTAGGGGAGCGGCACACCGACGAGCCGCTACCCAACGCGCTACGCTTCGGGCCCGCCGATGTCCATCCCCGATCGCCCCCTGCGCAGCCCCGATCGTCGCGTCCGCCTTCCGGCCGACGATCCGACGCTCTTCGAGCTCGACCTCGACGGGCTTGCGGGTCGCTGGGCGGAGGCGATGGCGCGGGCCCCGATGACGGCCGAGGAGATGACCGGCGCGGATGCCCGCGCCCAGCGCATGGGCGTGCCGGGAATCCGGCTGATGGAGCAGGCCGGCAGCGCCGTCGCGGCCGTCGCCCACGCCCTGGCGGTCGCCAGCGGTCGCTGGGAAGCCGGGCCCATCCTCATCCTGTGCGGTCCGGGCAACAACGGGGGCGACGGGTTCGTCGCCGCGCGACGACTCGCCGCGGGTGGCGCGCGCGTGGCCGTGGCCCTGGTGGGGACGGGCTCACGCCCGGGCACGCCCGACGCGTCCCGCAACTGGGATCGCCTCGGGCGCCTGTCAGGCATCGAGCGGGTCCACGTCCCCGTGGCCCGCGACGTGGCCATGCTGGGCCATGGCGTCGAGCGCGCTGCCATCGTGGTGGACGCCCTCCTGGGCACCGGGGTCCGCGGCCTGCTGCGCGAGCCGGTCCGGTCCGCCGTCGAGCTCGCCAACCGGGCGCGCGCGGCCGGCGTCCCGGTGCTCGCGGTCGACTGCCCGACCGCCGTCGACCTGTCTTCGGGCGAGCTCTCGGACCCGGTTGTCCGGGCGGACGTCACGGTGACCTTCCACCGGCCCAAGGCCGGCCTCCTGACCCGGCGCGGCGCCGCGGTCGCCGGTCGCGTCCTTGTCGCCCCGATCGGCATCCCGCCCGGGGCGGACCGTGCCTGAAGCGCCCCCGGACGGGCGGGCGCCCGGCTGGCGGGAGGTGCTCGTCGTGGCGGCGCTGGTGCTCGCGGCGGTCTTCGCGGTCGAGCTCCTGAGCGCCCTCCTGCCGCCCGTGCGCGACGCGTTCCGCAGCTTCCCGGTCACGATCGTGATCCTGGTCGCCGGGACTGTCGGGCTGCTCCTGGCGATCGCGCTCCGCCGGCCCCACCGGTAGGCCCCAGGCAAGCACCGTCGCCCCTCAGCGCCCGGGAATCGAACGGCCCGAGCAGCGATGCCCGGGCCGTCGTCGTCGTGGCGCCGCTCCGGCGCCGCGGAGCTACACGCCGCCTTTGAGCGCGGCGAGGCGGGCGTCGACCTCGAGGTCGTCGGCCGCGTCGTCGAGGCTGGCGAACTGCGCATCGAGCGAGCTCGAGGCGACCTCGGCCATGCCCCGCGCCTGCGCCTCCTCGTGGCGGACCTTCTCCTCGAAGCGCGAGATCTCGGAGGTCGGGTCCATCACGTTGACCGACTTCATCGTCTCGGTGACCTGCGCCTGGGCCCGGGCCATCTTCGAGCGCGCGATCAGCTCGTCCTTCTTCTGGACCAGCTCCTCGCGCTTGACCCGCATCTGGTTCAGGCCGTCCTTGAGCTTCTCGACGAGGACGGTCTGCGTGGCGATCTGCTCGTCGAACGTCTTGACCTGCTCTTCGAAGCCGATCTGGCGCTTGAGGGCGATCTTGGCCAGGGTGTCGAACCGGTCGGCCTCGGCCGCGTTGCCGGCGGCCCGGAGGTCGTCGGCCTTGCGCGACGCGGCGAGCGCCTTGGCGCCCCACTCGGCGTCGGCTTCGCGGGCCTCCTTCGCGTCGTCCTCGAGGAGGCGCAGGTTGCCGATCGTCTGGGCGACGGCCTCCTCCGCCTCGCGGATGTTGTTCGTGTAGTCGATGACCATCTGGTTGAGCATCTTCTCGGGGTCCTCGGCCGAGTCGAGGATCGCGTTGATGTTGGCCCGGACCAGCTGGCCCATGCGCCCGAGGATCGAGGTTTGCGCCATGCGAGCGTCCCCTTCGTTCTGTCGCGTCGCCGGATCTCGACGCCGCATCGGGTGGATTCATCGCGCCGGTCGGCGGGCCGCTGCCGCGCCGCCGGCGATCATCGTACTCCGGGGGTCACCAGCGGCCGCCCCCTGACCGGCCCCCGCCCCCGCCTCCGAGACCCCCGCCTCCAGACCGGCCTCCGCCCCAGCCGCCGCCGAGGCCGCCGCCTCCCCCGCGACCGCCCGGGAACCCGCCACCACCGCCGCTCAGCATCCCACCGATGATGCCGCCGATGATCGCCGCAGCGACGTCCCCGCCTCCGCCTCCGCCGCCGCCCCTGCGCCCGCCGCGCCAGGGGTCGTCCCAGCCGCCGTAGTCACGCTGGGCCAGGGCGAGCGCCTCGTTGGCGAGACGGGCCGCGGCCTCCGCCTCCCGGATCCCGGCGGCCGGGTCCGCAGCACCCGACGCGACCGCCGCGTCCAGGTGACGGGCCGCCTCCGCGACGCGGGTGCGCGCCTCGCTCCCGACGCCGCCGCGGTGGTTGGCAACGTACTCGGAGGCCCGGGTCACGGTTGCCTGAGCGCCTCGGATCGAGGTCTCGAGCCGTGACGCGAGGGCGGCATGCTGCTCGGCGGCGGTCCGAATCCCGGCCAGCACCTCGTCGGCGATCTCGTTCGCCCGACGGGCCTTGCCGTAGGCCGCCCCGACGTCCGGCTTGGGATGACCGATGTCCGCCCGCGCGTCGGCGAGCAGGGCCTCCGCCTCCTCGAGCCGAGCCGGGATCGCCGGATCCGCCGGGGCCGCCGCGTCGTCGGCGGATCCGCGGGCGCGGGCGAGGTCCGCCGCCGCGTCGGCGATCTCGATGTCGACCCGGTCACGCGCCTGATCGAGCTCGGCCCCGAGGTGCTCGATTGCGTCGAGGAACGCCCCCGCCTGGGCGACGGCTTCCTGCCCGACTCGGGCGGCCGCGGCGGTCTTCGGGCCGTCGGCGGCGGCGATTGCCGCCTCTCCCTGGGTCACGGCGGCCCGCGCCGCCGCGGTCCGCGCGCGAGCCTCGTCGAGGTTCGTCGCCACGGCCTGCCAGGATGCGTCGGCGTACTCCTCGAGGTGGGCCATGGTGGCCGCCACCGCCGGCAGGCGGCCCTCGACGGTGTCGATCGTCGCCGGGAGGGCTGCGAGGATCCCGGGCGCCTCGCGCTCGAAGGCGCGCAGCTTCTCGAAGCGCTCCGTCTCGGCGTCGAGGCGGGCCTGCGCGGCGTGGCAGTGGGCGATGAGCTCTCCCAGCATGCGGCGGCGTGTCGGGCGGTCCTCCGGTGTCGCGTCGTCGAGCTGCTGACGAATCTCGAAGGCGGCGCGCAGGTCGCCCTTCGCCGCCTCGATCGCCGCGCCGAACGTAGCCGCCTCTGGCGCGCCGAACTGGGCGTCGGCAAACCCGAGCTCCTGGGCGCTGTCGCGGACCGCATCATCGGTGGCGAGGAGCAGGCTGTTCGCCTCGGCGTTGAGGTCCTCATCGCTCAGCCCCGCCAGCGGGTCCGGTGGCGTGCCGGCGCCGCCCCCGCGCGGCGCCCCGTCCCCGTAGCGGCGGCGGACGAAGAAGAACCAGCCGGCGAGGCCGACGATGGCCACGACGACGATGACCATGATCCCGGTGCCGAGGCCGGACCCGCCATCCCCGCCCTGATCGGGCGGTTGGGTGGGCGTGGGCGTCGCGGCCGGCACATCGGTCGGTCGCGGGGGCCGTGGTCGGCGCTGGTGCCGCGAGCGCGCTGCCGAGGGCCCCGGCGAGCGACACGATCGCGCCCGCGTTGTCGCCATCGCGGAGTCCGGGCTCCATCTCAGTGGACAGGATCTGCTCGATCTCGGCGTTCGAGAGCGGGATCGCTTCCGAGGCCCAGTAGCCATATGCACGATCGTCCATGGCGAGGACCACCAGGAAGTCAGTGCCGCCGAGCGAGCTCTGGCGCGCCGTCTCGGCCGCGAAGTCGGGCGCCGTGAGGTCGCCCGTCGTATCGGTGAACCAGACCCAGAGCTGGACGCCGGACTCGTCGAGGAGCGTCTCCTGCGCGGCGCTGACCTCGCGCTCCTCCGACGCGGAGAGGGCGCCGACATCGTCCGTCAGCTGGGCGCGGAGGTTGGCGGGCTCGGCGGCTGCGGCGGGACGGGTCCCGAAGGCGAGTCCACCCACGAGGGCGAGGGCGAGGGCGAGGAGGACGGCCAGCGGACGGCCCATCGATCGTGATCCGGTGCGGAGAGCGGCGGTCATGGCTTCCCCTGCGCCCGCTGCGTGTTCGAAGTGGCGGGCGCAGCGACCATTCTTGCGCGATCGGCCGACGATCGCGCGACGCGGCCGCGCGGCGGCCAGGCGACGCAGCAGCGCGGCGTCGCAGCGACGCGCTGGCGCCTCCTTCGGCTCTCGGGCTCGGGGCGTCGGAGGGCCCCGGTTCCGTGGAGAGGATCGCGGTTGAGCACGCTCGTTTCGAGGCCCGGAGCGCCGCCAGGGACCCGAATCTGTCCCGAACGCAGCGTGGTGGGTCCCGGAACCTTTCACGGTGTCGATCGGCCGGGCTCGCTGGGTCGCGCGCCAGGATGCGGGCGGCGACTGGAGCGTCCGCCCCGGGATCCCCGGCCGCGCGGCGAGGGCGGGCCGCCCGGAGCGGTACCATGGCTTCGACCCGCTGCGCCGTCCGCGCTCGGCAGCCCCAGCTCCGGAGACATCTTCCATGGCCGTCGGCTCGTCCAACTCGTTCGACCTCGTCGTCCTCGGCGCCGGCACCGGCGGCTATGCGGCCGCCTTCCGCGGGGCGCAGCTGGGCCTTCGCGTCGCCCTCGTCGACGAGGACAAGATCGGCGGGACTTGCCTCCACCGGGGCTGCATCCCCACGAAGGCGCTCCTCGAATCAGCCGACTTCTACCACCGCGTGACCGCGAAGAGCCGCGAGCTGGGGGTCCTGGTCTCGGGCGACGTCGCGCTCGACTATGCGGCCGTGGCCGCCCGGCGCGACCAGGTGGTCCGCAGGATGTGGACGGGCCTCAAGAGTCTGGTCGGGAAGAACAAGGTCGAGTGGATCGCCGGGCGCGGCCGCCTCGACGGGCCGGGCAAGGTGCGCGTGGCGCTCCACGGCGAGGACGGAACCCCCGGCGCCGGCGGGGAGCGCATGCTGGAGGCCACGGACGTGGTCCTCGCCACGGGGAGCCGCGTCAAGAGCCTGCCCGGGATCACGCCGGACGGCATCCACGTGCTCACCTCGGACGACGTGCTGAAGATGTCCGATCTGCCATCGAGCATCGTCATCGTGGGCGCGGGCGCGGTCGGCTCCGAGTTCGCCTCGATGTTCCACGACTTCGGAGTGCGCGTGACCCTGCTCGAGTACCTCCCGGCAATCGTGCCGCTCGAGGATCGCGACGTGAGCAAGGAGCTCGAGAAGAGCTTCCGGCGCCGCGGCATCGAGGTCACGACGAACGCCCGCTTCGACCCCGCCTCGCTCGTGATCGGCGAGGGCGGCATCCGGCTCATGGTCGGCCCGGAGGGCGGGGAGGCGAAGGAGGTCGCCGCCGACTGCATGCTGGTCGCGACCGGACGCGCGGCCAACGTGGAGGGGATCGGTCTCGAGACGACGCGCATCACGGTGGAGCGCGGGATCATCCCGGTCGACGGCCACCTGCGGACCGCGGAGGCGCACGTCTGGGCGATCGGCGACATCGTCGGTGGCCTGTGGCTGGCCCACACCGCTGCGCACGAGGGGCTGACGGCCGTCCACACGATCGTTGGCGACCCGGACGTCCACGCGATGGACTACGACGCCCAGCCGCGGGCCACCTACTGCCGCCCCGAGATCGCGTCGGTCGGCTTGACCGAGCAGGAATGCGAGAAGCGGGGCCTGCCGGTGAAGGTGGGCAGAGTGCCCTTCCAGGCGATTGCGAAGGCGCTCATCGGGGGCGACTACGAGGGTTTCGCGAAGGTGATCGCCCACGCGGAAACGGGCGCGACGCTCGGCGTCCACCTCTTCGGACCGCACGCGACGGACCTGATCGCGGAGGCGTCCCTCGGCTTCACCCTGGAGGCGGCGGCCTGGGAGATCGCGGCGGCTACGCACCCGCATCCCACGCTCTCCGAGGCCCTCGGCGAGGCCGCGATGGCGGTCGACGGGCGGGCGATCAACTTCTAGGGCCGACCTGGGCGCGGGCACGTTGGCGGGCTGTACCATCCCCGCGTGACCACCGCCGGATCCCCGAGCGCCCAGGATCCTGTCGCCCGGTCCGGGCTGCCGCCCGAGCGCCTCCTCGAGCTCTACCGGCTCATGGCGATGGCGCGGGCGCTCGACGAGCGGGCCTGGATCCTCAACCGCGCGGGGCGCGTCCACTTCGTGATCTCCGGCCAGGGCCATGAGGGCGCGGAGGCGGGGGTCACGGCGGCGCTCGTGCCTGGCCGGGACTGGCTCCTCCCGTACTACCGGTCCATGACCGGCGTCATGGCGATGGGAATGACCGCCCGCGAGGTGTTCCTCCTCCAGTACGGCAAGGCGGACGATCCAGGTTCGGGTGGGCGCCAGATGCCCAGTCACTACGGGCATGCCGGCCACCGGATCTTCACCTCGTCATCGCCGGTGGCGACCCAGGTCCTCCACGCCGCCGGAATCGCGCTGGCCGCCAAGCTGCGCGGGGTTCCGGAGGTCGCGCTCGTGGCGATGGGCGAGGGCTCCTCGAACCAGGGCGACGTCCACGAGGCCCTCAACTTCGCCGGCGTCCATCGCCTGCCGATGATCCTCCTCGTCGAGAACAACGGCTACGCGATCTCGGTGCCGGCCGAGCTGCAGTCGGCGGTGCGCGACGTCGCCGTACGCGCAGCCGGCTACGCGATGCCGGGCGTCGTCGTGGACGGCAGCGACGTCATCGGCTGCTACCTCGCGGCGCGGGAGGCCGTGGCCCGGGCACTCGCGGGCGAGGGCCCCACCTTCATCGAGGCCAAGGTCACCCGGCTGACCGGCCACAGCTCGGATGACCAGCAGACGAAGTACCGCTCGGCCGAAGAGCTGGCCGACCAGCGCACCCAGGACCCGCTGCCGCGCTTCCGCGACGAATTGCGCGCAGCCGGGGTGCTGTCGGAGGCGGCCGAGGCGGCTCTCGCGTCCGAGGTGGCCACGATCGTCGACGATGCGACCGCCTTCGCGGAGGCGGCGCGCGACCCGAACCCGGCCACGCTCCTGCGCCACGTGTACGCCGAGCCGGGGGATCCCGTCCCCGGCTTGCCGCCCGCACACGCCGCCGGCGGCGTTGCGTTCAACTCAACACCGGACACGACGACCCCTGCTGGCGGCAACGAAGCGAACGCTGAACGCAAGGTTCCTGCCTTGGGTGACGGTTCGGGCACGTCGGGTGACGGTTCTGCAACGTCCAACGCAACAATCCAGCCGTCCGGGACACCCAGCCCGCGAGGTGTTGCGTCCAACGCAAGCGCGCCCGGTGGAACCGGCCCGGATGGTGCGACCGCGCCGTCCCGGGGACCGGCGCACAGCCCGCCGTCAGGGGAACCCGCCTGATGCCGATCCGCACCTTCATCGAGGCGATCCGCGAGGGCCTCCGTGACGAGATGCGCCGCGACGAGCGGGTCATCGTCCTGGGCGAGGACGTGGGCCGCAAGGGCGGGGTCTTCTATGCCACCGACGGGCTCTGGGCCGAGTTCGGCGACGACCGCGTGATCGACACGCCGCTGACGGAGTCGATGATCGCGGGCGTCTCGATCGGCGCGGCTGCGAACGGCCTGCTCCCGGTCGCCGAGATCCAGTTCGCCGACTTCATCTTTCCGGCCATGAACCAGATCATCCAGGAAGCGGCCCGCATCCGCTACCGAAGCAACGGCACCTTCGGATGCCCCATCACGATCAGGGCTCCCTATGGCGCCGGCGTTCACGGCGCCCTCTATCACAGCCAGTCGGTGGAGGCGTTCTTCGCCCACGTCCCGGGCCTCAAGGTGGTGATCCCGTCGACCCCCTACGACGCCAAGGGCCTCCTGCGCAGCGCGATCCGCGACCCCGATCCGGTCATCTTCCTGGAGCACAAGAAGATGTACCGCAGCGTCCGCGGCGAGGTGCCCGACGGCGAGTACACCGTGCCATTCGGACGGGCGGCGATCCCGCGAACGGGCAGCCGGCTGACCATCGTGGCCTACGGACTGATGCTCCACTACGCACTGGAAGCCGCCGCCCGCGTGGCCGAGGATGGGATCGAGGTCGAGGTGATCGACCTGCGCACGATCCGCCCGCTCGACGAGGAGACGATCCTGGCGTCCGTGCGCCGGACGGGCAAATGCCTGGTCGTCCACGAGGACAACCGCTTCGGCGGCTTCGGGGCGGAGGTGGCCGCGCTCGTCGCCGAGGAGGCCTTCGACTACCTCGACGGGCCTGTCACCCGCCTCGCGGGGCCAGAGTCACCAGCCTCGCCGAACGCCCTCCCGCTCGAGGAGGCGTTCATGCTCTCGCCGGCGAAGATCGCCGCGGCGATCCGGACGCTGACGGCGTACTGAGAGGCGCGGACGTGGGCGGCGGCGAACCGCTGGTCGAGCTCCGGCGTGCGTACCGCCACGGCGCACTCGTCGTCCTGCTCGACGGCCCCGAGTTCGCACTCGTCGCACTCGCCAGGGCGACGTTCGACCCCGGCTCTGCGGCCCTGATCGGCCCTCACGTCACGCTGCCACGCGGCCGCCGCCCTTCGCCCTCCGCTGGAGGCCCCGACCTTGACGGCGTGCGCGGCGTCGACCATGGCGAGAGCACAACGGACCGCCCGGCCCGGGCCGTCGAAGGCGGCGAAGATCCATCGCCGGCGCATCCACCTCCCGACCCCGATGTGGTGACAGCGCGCGCGGAACCGGCCCGGGCTCGAGGGGCTCCAGGTAGATCGCGTCGGACCACCTGCCTGTCACGCTGACCATCGGTGGCGCAGGTCGGTTCGCCGGCTCGGACGTGGTCTACCTCCGCGTGGAGCCGGCCCGGCCCCTTGTGGGGTTGCACGTCGAGCTCCTGGCGACGGGCCTTTTCGCGGCGAGCCGCTGGGCCGGCGGGGCTTTCGTGCCGCACGCGACGATCAGCGAGTTCGGGGTCGATCCTGATGGCGCAGAGCACGCCGCCTCCTCGATCCCGGCCGTCACGACGGTCGCCAGGGCCCTGACGTGGGTGACCCGGGCGACGACGTCGCGTTCGTCACGCCCGCCTCGCTTGCCTGACGCGGGCTGGCGCCGGTGGCGGTCCGGCCGCCGACCCCGCGGCCGGGCGTCATGGCGCCCGGGCCCCGGCGACCGCCTGGCGACGAAGCCCGCCGACAGGGCGGTCCGTGCCGCCACCGGCCGGATGGGCCAAACTAGCGACCACGGGGACCCTGCTGAACCGCCCGGCCCCCGCCTGCGTACGAGTTGCGACGCGGGATCCGATCCTGCGCAGGAGGAACCAGTGGCGAAGGTCACGATGCCGCAGCTCGGCGAGAGCGTCGCCGAGGGGACGATCGGACGCTGGCTCAAGAAGCCCGGCGACCGCGTCGAGAAGTACGAGTCGATCGTCGAGGTGATCACCGACAAGGTGAACGCCGAGGTGCCGTCTCCCTTCGCCGGCACGCTGACAGCCATCCTGGTCGAGGAGGGGGCCACGGTCCCCAACGACACCCCGATCGCCGATATCGACACCGCGGATGCCGGCGAGGCCGCGGCCGAACCGGCCGGCGCGCCAACTTCCGCATCAGCCCCTCTGCCAGCCAATCCCGCCCCCGCGGCGAGTGCCGCTCCCGCGCCCACGCCGACTCCGCCGCCCGCCCCCTCCGCCCCCGCCACGCTGCCCGCCGTTGCCGACGCGGACGCCCGCATGACGCCCGCCGTCCGGCGCCTCCTCCGCGAGCACGGGCTGGTGCCCGAGCAGATTCGGGGCACCGGCGGCGGTGGGCGCATCACGCGTGAGGACGTGACCGCGACCGTCGAGGCAATCCGCACCGGCGCCACGCCGGCCGCTCCGGCCGCCCTTCCCGCCACGCCCGCGCCAGCATCGGCGCCCGGCGCCCCGCTCGTCTTCCCGCCCGGCACCGACGAGATGCTCGTCCCGCTGACCCAGATGCGGAAGGGGATCGCGGCCCAGATGACCCGGGCCCTCCAGGTCCCCCACGCCTACGTCCACGTCGAAGTCGATGTCGCCAACCTCGTCCGCCTCCGCGAGTCGCAGAAGCGCGACTACCAGGCCCGCGAGGGCATCTCGCTCAGCTTCGTTCCCTTCGTCGTGAAGGCGGTGGTCGAAGCCGTGCGGCGCAACCCGACCTTCAACGCCACCTGGACCGAGCAGGGACTCGTCGCGAAGCGCCACATGAACGTCGGCGTCGCGGTGGCCGTGGACGACGGCCTCATCGTGCCCGTGATCCGGGACGTCGACCAGCTCTCGATCAGCGGCATCAACCGGGCCATCGCCGACGTCGCGGCCCGCGCCCGGGCGAAGAAGCTCCGCGTCGACGACTTCGGCGGCGGCACCTTCACGGTCGACAACACCGGGTGGTTCGGGAGCAACCTGACGATGCCGATCATCAACGTCCCCGAGGTCGCGATCCTGACCATGGAGGCGATCACGAAGCGCCCCGTCGTGATCGAGACGCCGCAGGGCGACGTCATCGCGATCCGGCCGATCATGAACATGGTGATCGGGATCGACCACCGGGCGAACGACGGCGCGCAGGCTGGCTACTTCCTGCGTGACGTCAAGGCCTGGCTCGAGGGAGTCGGGCCCGCCACGGCCGTCATCTAGGAGGACGCGTGGCCGGAGGCCCCGACTCGGCGAGCAGCACCCCGCCCACGAGCGACCACGGGCGCCCCTCGATCGCCGAACGCGCTGCCCGCCGTGACGAGATGCAGGCGCGCGGGCGGGACCGATATGCCACGCTCCTGCGCAGCCTCCAGGCGGGGCAGGAGCTGCCGCTCCACCGGCGCGGCGGCCGCCTCGCCGTGGACTGGCACCCCATCCTGTGGACGCTGATCAAGGTCGCGGCGGTCGTGCTGGTCGCGTATGTCGGGATCCGCGTCGGGACCCAGTGGCTGCGCGAGGGTCGTGTCGACACCTGGGACGGGCCGGACGCCACCGTCCAGTCCGGCGTTCGCCTCGCGGACTGCCCGAGCGTCGACCGGATCCGCGTCGAGGACTTCCCGTCGTGGGTCCGCTTCGAGGGGAGCATCTACCGCTACACGGGGGACAAGCGCCCCTACGTGGGGCCCGAGACGCCGGGCTTCATCCGGACCCCGTACACGAACGGGTCCATGCGCCTGGTCCTGATCGAGAACACGCCGGACGGGAAGGCGCGCGACACGATCCTGATCTGGCTCCAGGACGCCCTCGCCGGCATCGAGTACGCGCGGGTCCCCGAATGCTCCCCCGGCTAGACTGACCCGATGGGCACCGAGCTTCCCGTGATCGAGGCTTCCGCCTCACCCCGCGCGCGCCGTCACCCGGACTGGCTGAAGGCGCCGATCGCGGCGGGCGAATCCGTCCGCGACGTCCGGCAGCTGCTGCGCGGCCTGAACCTGAACACGGTCTGCGAGGAGGCCCGCTGCCCGAACCTCGGGGAGTGCTGGGACCAGCGTACCGCGACCGTCATGATCCTCGGCGATGTCTGCACTCGCGCCTGCGGCTTCTGTGCCATCACGACGGGGCGGCCAACATGGTTCGACCCGGACGAGCCCCGGCGCGTGGCCGAGGCCGTCGCGACCATGGGCCTGGAGCACGTCGTGGTCACGTCGGTGGCCCGGGATGACCTGCCCGACGGCGGTGCCTCGGTCTTTGCCGCCACGATCAGGGAGCTCCGGGCGCGCTGCCCCGGGATGGGCGTGGAGGTGCTGATCCCAGACTTCAACGGCGACGCCGCCGCGCTGCGCTCGGTCATGGAGGCCGGCCCGGACATCCTCAACCACAACGTCGAGACCGTGGAGCGGCTCCAGCAGCCCGTGCGGAAGCGGGCTCGGTACGACCGCAGCCTGGCGGTGCTCGCGCAGGCGAAGGCCGACGCGCTGGAGCTGGGACGCGAGGCGTACACGAAGAGCTCGATCATGGTCGGCCTGGGCGAGGAGCGTGACGAGCTGTTGACGACGTTTCGGGACCTGCGGGCCGTCGACTGCGACATCCTCACCGTCGGGCAGTACCTGCGCCCAACCGCCGGGCATCTGCCGCTCGTCCGCTACTACCACCCAGACGAGTTCGCCGAGCTCGGGCGCGAAGCGCGGGCGATGGGCTTTCGGCACGTCGAGTCGGGGCCGCTCGTCCGGTCCAGCTACCACGCCCGCGACCAGGTGCCGAGCGCCGATCTACGGGCGCGTCGGCGGGCTGCGACGGTGGGCCCGGACGGGCGCGTGACGCCCGGCCCGGACGGGCGCGTGACGCCCGGCCCGGACGGGCGCGTGACGCCCGGCCCGGCGGCGTAGGAGCGGCCCGGGACGTGGTCCGCCAGCTGCCCCGCGCCGTCCCCCTTGCGGAGCTCCACTGCCACCTGGGCGGCGCGGTGACGCCGGCGATCATGTGGGGGATCGCCCACCAGCAGGGGATCAAGCTCCCGTCGAAGGACTACTGGGAGTTTCGCGACATCATCACCGTGTCGCCGACCCGTGGCCGCTCATTTGAAGGCTACCTCGAGCTGTTCCACTGGACCGAGCTGATCCAGTCGAGCCCGCTCGCCGTCGAGCGCTCCGTCTACGAGGTCATCGGCGGGGCGTACCGGAAGAACAACGTCACGACCATGGAGCTTCGTTTCAACCCGATGAAGCGAAACCGGGGCGGCGAGCAGGACCTCGACCACATCATCGCGGCGGCCGTTCGCGGGATGGACCGCGCCACGCTGGAGTACCCGGTCAAGCCCGGCCTGATCCTGTGCCTTGACCGGGCCTTCCCGTACCAGCTCAACGAGATCATCGCGGAGAAGGCGATCGCCTGGCGCAACCGCGGCGTGGTGGGCGTGGACATCGCGGGGCCCGAGTCGAACGGGTTTCGGGTGAAGGAGTACCGCCGGCTCTTCCAGCGAGCGCGGCGGCACCACCTCGGAATCACCGTCCACACGGGGGAGTCGGGCCCGGTCGAGGAGATCGCCGACGTGATCGAGCAGCTGGAGCCCGACCGGATCGGGCACGGCGTGAAGGCGGCCTACGACCCGCGGACGATGGGCATGATCCGCGAGCGGGGGATCGTCCTCGAGGTCTGCCCGACCTCCAACTTGAACACCCGGGTCGTGTCGGGCTGGGACGAGTTCCGCTGGATCCTCGACACGTTCCGGCGCAACGAGATCCGCTTCACGATCAACACCGACGGCCCGGAGATGCTCAAGACGTACATCCGGGATGAGCTGGCGACGCTCGGGCGGCTGGGCATCCTCTCCCTCGACGAGCAGGTCGAGGTCGCCCGGACGGCGCTCCAGGCCTCCTTCATCCCCAACGTCAGCGACGTTCCCCTGCCGCGTCTCGAACCGGCGCGACGTGAAGAGGTCGAGCGCGAAGAGGCGTGATGGCGCGGGTCGTCGGGTGAGGCCCCACGCCCGCTGCCTGCCACCCGGCGAGGGTGCCCGACGGCGGAGGTCGCGGGCTCAGGAGTCGAGCGGCTCGATCCGGTAGGCGCAGCTCCGGTCGCCCGCCGCGATGTGCGATGTGCGCACGACGCGCGCCCCGAGGACCTCCTCGAAGAGCTCGAGCTCGGCCCGGCAGGCGATCGGGTGGCCGGCCGCCGCGCCGAGGATGGCGCAGTTGTGCTCGCGCAGCTCCAGCGACCCGCCGTTGACCGGCGCCGTCTCGGACCGGCAGACGTAGCCCGATTCGTCCTGGATCACGGCCAGCTCGCGGACCTTGTCGGCCAGGGTTGGCGTGGGACCGAGCTGCTCGGCGAAGCGCGCCTGGATCCGGTCCCGCAGCAGCCGTCGCCGGGCCTGGAAGACCTCCTCGACGAGGGCATCGCCGCCGACCTCGGCAATCGACTCCAGAAGGGTCGTGGCCAGGCCGTCGTAGTTGGCGGGGAGGCTGCGCTGGGCCGCCGGTGTGATGTCGTACAGGTGCCACGGGCGCCCCACGCCGTGGCGGATCGCCTGGCGAGCGACGAAGCCGGCCGCCTCGAGCTCACGGAGCCGCTGCAGGGTGCTCGTCCGGCTCATCCCAAGGCGGCCGGCGAGGCCGTCGGGCCCGCTGGCGCCGCCCTCGCGGAGCTCGAGCAGGATGGCGCGGCCGAGCGCGTCATCGGGTGCGTGGCCGTTGCGATGCCCGTTGCCCTGTCCATTGGCAGGGCCGCTTGCATGGCCGTTGGGCGCACCCGGAGCTGGTCGATGGGCGGCGTCGATGTCGCTCACGGGCGGAAGGCTAGCATCGGTCGCGTTCATCCGCCGACGGCGGCCCGCCCCAGTGCCTCGCCGAGCGCGTCCTCGAACTCGGAGGCCCAGGGGCCGGGCCCGGCGAACACGTAGGGCGTCGCGTCAACCGTGCCGTAGGCCTCGGGGTCGGTCACGTAGCTGCGAGCGCAGAGGTCCACGGCCGGGCGGAGCGCGTCGTAGGCCGCCGTGTTCTTGAACGCGTAGAGGTAGACCCGTGTCGGCTCGGCCTGGTCGAGGCCCGAAGCGTCAAACGAGATCGCCGTGCGGGCCAGGCGCTCGTCGTCGCAGCCCGGGTCGCCGGCGACCACGTTCTCCACCCCGACCCCGACGCGCGCCAGCTCGGAGACGATCCCGGCGAAGGTCGTGGCGGTCGGCTTGGGCGTCTGGGGCGTGAACGCCGAGCAGCCGGCGGCTGCGAGAGCGGCGACGAGGAGGCCGGCGACGACCATGCGTCGGCCCCAGGGGGCGATCATGCCCGGAGGCTAGCACCGAGCGGCACGGGACGCCGCCGAGCTTCTCGTGTCGCCGCCGAGCGGCTCCGGAGACAGTGGACGCGAAGGCGCCCCCTGCGGTCAGACGGGTCTCAGCCCGCCCACTCCAGGCCGAGCCGCGCCAAGGTGTCTGGCGTCGGGTTGCCGGTGCTGCCGTCCCAGCCGGCGAGACGGTAGTACTCGTCAAGGGCGCCTTCGATCGCCGCGCGATCGAGGGCGACGCCCGCGGTCGGGCCCGTGCCGGTCAGCGGCCGGAAGAACTTGTCGGGGAGCCGGTCCTCACGCCGCCCCATGCCCTCGCGGGCGTTGAACGCCCGCATCATGTTCAGGCGGCGCTCGCCGATCTTCATGAGCTCGTCGACGTCGAAGTCCTCCCAGCCGGTCACGGCCCGCACGAAGTCGACCGCCTCCTGCGGCCCGTACAGGCTCCAGGCCGGGCCCCACACGAACTGGCAGAGCGAGGCCGTGTCGACGAACGAGTAGTACTGCTGGGTCCGCAGGGCGAAGCGGACCTTGTCGGGGCCGAACGAATCGGCCGGCAGCGCCTCGTCGAGCCCCAGGAGCTTCAGCCGCTCGAGCGAGAGATCGGAAGCGCCCTCTTCGATCATCGGGTCGTGCTCGGATGACTGGTGGTCTGGGCCGAATGCGTTGACCGCGTAGACGATGCCGAGCGACCGCTTCGCCTGGGGCATGTGGGCCGGCGCCTCGGCTCCCTTCACGGTGATCAGGTGCTCATGGCCCTTCCCGAGCAGGTCGGCGGCGCGCCGCGATCCGTTCGAGAGGATGTCCCCGAAGCCTTCCCGCGTGGCGAGCATCTCGGTGAGACGCACCATCGCGGCAGCGTCGCCGAAGGGGGCGCGGAAGCCGAGATCGGCCTCGGTCACCAGGCCGTTCTCGAAGCACTCCATCGCCCAGGCGACCGTAGCCCCCGTGCCGATCGTGTCGAGGCCGTTCTCGTTGCAGATCTTGTTGGCCAGCGAGATCGCCGGGAGGTCGTCGACGCCGCAGTACGACCCGAAGACGGCGCCCGTCTCGTACTCCGGCCCGCCGTGGCGAGCCTCGACCGGGCGGCCCTGCCACTCCGTCTCGACGGCCCGCTTGCAGCGCACGGCGCACGCGTAGCAGGTGTGGCGCTCCTTGAGGATCGTCGCCGTCATCGCCTGGCCGGAGATCTTCTCGTACCCGTCGAACTGCCCGGCGTTGTAGTTGAACGTCGGCAGCGAACCGATGGCGTGCTGAAACTCGAGGACGCCCTC
This sequence comes from uncultured Chloroflexia bacterium, assembly GCA_963705215.1. Lineage (GTDB taxonomy): Bacteria > Chloroflexota > Limnocylindria > Limnocylindrales > CSP1-4 > CTSoil-043. The sequence goes on from CAVPJI010000016.1 coordinate 95,258, forward strand.
GGTCCCGTTCGTGCGCAGATCCAGGACGTCGGCGTTGTTGGGGATCTCTGCCGTGCCCCACCGGGCGAGCTTGCTGAGGCCCGCGGCGTCGGCCAGCGGGAGCTTCTTGCTCGTGCCCCGGGCCACGATCGCCTTGAGGTTCTTCGAGCCCATGACGGCGCCCATCCCGGTGCGGCCATTGGCCCGGCTGGCCATGTTCATGATGGCCGCAAGGCGGACAAGCTTCTCGCCCGCCGGGCCCACCTGGGCGATCTCGATCTTGTCGTCGCCAAGCTCGGCCTTGAGCAGGTCGTCCACCTCGGAGGTCGTCCGGCCCCACAGGTGATCGGCCGCCCGAAGCTCGGCCTCGCCGTCGTGGATCCAGAGGTAGACCGGGCCAGGAGAGCGTCCGCGGATCACGATCCCCGTGAACCCGGCGAAGCGCAGCTCGGCCGGGAAGAAGCCGCCGCCCTGGCTGTCGCCGATGCCGTCGGTGAGCGGCGAGCGGGCATTGATCGTCACCCGGCTCTGGCCCGCGATCGGCGCCCCGGTCAGGAGGCTGTCCATCACGGTCAGGATGTTGTCCGGGTGCAGGCCGTCCGTCCCGGCCTTCATCCCCTGGAGGATGTAGTAGAGCCCCATCGCGGAGCCGCCGAGGTACGTCCGGTAGAACGACTCGGGCGGGTGCTCGACATCCAGCGCGCCCGTGGTGAGGTCGACGTGCAGGATGCGCCCGGAGAACTCGCCTGGCATTCGCCTACCTCCCGATCACGTGGGCCCGTCGCTGGTCGCGGGTCGCCCCCAGTACGCGTGGGCCATTGTAGGCACGCGCACGCGGCGATTCGCAGCCCTGTGCCGCCCTTCGCGACTGTCCCCGAGGTGGTCCACTGATCCCCGTCGGGCGGCGCTCCTAGCGGCGGGCCCGGCGCTTGGCGTCGCGGAGCCGCGCCAGCGTGTCAGCGGGCTCGTTGGCGGTCGCCGCCGGGGGCGCGGGGGAAGCGCCCGACGATGGCGCGGACGCGGAGCCCGGGCCGGCTTCTGCGCCTCCCTGCCCGGCCTCGGGAGCAGGCGCCCCCTCGCGGCGCAGCGCGGCGCGGGCGGCCTCGCCACCGGCCCGGTCCCGCGCTGCCAGCATCACCTCGACGGGCGCCGGGCGGGCGGCGACCCGACTGCGCCGGGCCGGCACGCCCCGGATCCAGGCGCCCGCCGACGCGAGGTCGCGGCGCGTCACCTGGACCCGGCGGAGGAAGACGTCGAGCGGCCAGAGCAGAAGGGCCAGGACGAGCAGCCACGGGAAGAGCGGCGTCTCGCCCGCCGTGGTGCCGAGGTCGTGGAGCCAGACATCCCCGGCCGCGGCGATCGGGCGCCCGCCGGTGGCGTCGCGAAGGGCGGCCAACAGCGGCTCGTTCGTCCCGAGGAGGCGGTACTCGGCGGGCGTCGGGGCGACGAGGCCAAGCGTCCGCCCCACGGCCCCGGCCCCGGCGAGCGTCTGGGTCACCCGCAGCGCGTAGGCGCCCGGGGTCAGCTCCCCGATCGGGGCCTCGTAGACGCCCGGGGCGACCTGCGCCAGGTCGAACCGGCGCTGCTCGAGGACCGGGTCCACCATCACGACGCTCGTGGCGTAGAAGTCGCGCGGCGAGCCATCGGGGCCCACGCTCTCGACCCGCAGTGTCGTCCCGCCCGGTCCAGCCACGAAACGGGCCTCGATCCCCGCGGCCTCCTCGCCGGGGAGCGTCCACGCAACGAGCTGTCCGAAGAAGCGGGTGAAGCCATCCCACATGACCCAGCTCCGGGCCCAGCGCCCGGTGGCGTCGGACGTCCAGGCGACGGCCCGGCCGAGGCCGTACTGCCACTGGGCAAGGACGGGATCGGAGCGACCCGAGACCAGCACGGTCGTGGCCGCCGGCTTGCCCGTCGTGCCGTTGTAGCCCGTCAGCGACGGAAACCCCGCGTCGAGGCCGCGGATGATCGGCGACGAGGCCGAGACAGCCGGAAAGAAGCGCTCCTCCACGATCTGTCGCCCGGCAACCTGCTCGGTCTCCTTGAGGAAGATGTCCGGGATCGACGACGGGTTGACCGCGTCGTAGAAACGGCCTCCGCCGCGGGCCGCCAGCTGCTCCAGGAAGGGATTCGCCCCGCCCCCGGCGCCCACGGTCGAGAGCGTGATCCCGGCCGCCTTCATGCGGGCCAGGATCGCGTCGTACTGGCCGGAGCTGGACCAGCCGTCGGTCAACAGGATGAGATGGCGCCGCGTCGCCTGGGCCTCTTCGAGGGCCTTCACACCCTCATCGAGCCCGGCGTAGATGTTCGTCTGGCCGTCCGCGGTGATCGCGCCGAGGCTGCCCTGGAGGTCGGTGATCGAGCCGAGGGGCGAGCGCCTCACGACCCAGCTGGCACGCTCGTTGAAGGCGATCACGCCGAGCTCGTCGGTCGCCTGGAGCGCGGCGGCCGCACGCAGGATCGCCTCCTTCCCGATGTCGACCTTGCGGACGCCCGACAGCTGGACGGCCTGGTTGCGGTCGAAGGTGTTGCAGTGACAGGCGGCCATCGAGCCCGACTCGTCGATGACCACGACGAGCGCCACGGCGGGCTGCTTCTCCCGGTCGCGGACCCGCATCTCGACTGGGAGCGCGGCCTCCAGGGGCGTGTCCCGGTAGCCGCCCGCGCCGTAGCTGCGGGGGCCGCCGATCATCACCAGCCCCTTGCCGAAGTCGCGCGTGGCGGACCGGAGCGCCTCGAGCTGCTTCGTCGTGAAGCGAACGCGCGGCACGTCGACGAGGACCACGCTGTCGTAGCCGGACAGCGTCGCCGGGTCGTCGGGGACGAGCTCCGGGACCATGGTCACGACGTCGCCCTCGCGGGCGCTGAGCGCCGCGACGAGGTCCGCGGCCACGGTCCTGTCGCCCGGCACGACGAGGACCCGGGGCGGCCCGGAGACGAGCGTCGAGGCGTCCGCCCGGTCGTTCTGGGGGAACGTGTCCCGGGCAGCCTCGACGACGGCCCGGAAGACGTGGAAGCCGGCCTCCTTCGGAGTGACGTCGAAGAGGACCCGGGTGACGCCCGCTTCGAGCGTCGTGCGCTCGGTGGCGACGAGGGCGCCGTCCGCGAAGAGCCGGATCGTGGCCGGCTGGGCGACGGTCGAGCGGATCTCCACCGCCACTTCGAGCTCCTCACCGAGCCGCGATGCCGTGGGCACGCTGATCCGCTCGACCAGCACCTCGTCTGCCGCGCCGAGGCCGATCGTGCGGGTCGTCACCTGGATCCCCCGGGCGCCCGCGCGCGCGGCCTCGACCTGGCCCAGCCCGGTCGTGTCGTTGCCGTCCGAGAGGAGGACGATCCGGTGCTGCGCCGCGTCGGGGAAGAGAGCGGCGGCCAGCCGCAGCGCGGCCCCGATGTCGGTGGCGCCGCGGATCGGCGTGGAGGCGATTCGGTCGAGGTCCGTCAGCTCGTCGGGCAGCCGCTCCACCAGGGCATCGGTCCCGAATGCCACGACACCCGCGAGGTCGCCGTCCGGTCGCTCCGCGAGGGCCTCGCGGACGAAGGCCAGGGCCTCGGCCCGTCCGCCGGTGCCGACGGAATCAGAGAGGTCGACGACGAAGACCGTGGCCAGCCGGTCGGCGGGCAGCACAACGGCGACGCCCGCGAGGGCCATGACGAGAGCCGAGACGAGCAGGGCGCGGACGAGGAGGGCCAGCCGCGTGCGCGCGTCGCCGAGCCCCCGCTTCGCGAGGACCTGGAGCCCGACGACGAGTCCCACCACGAGCGGGATGAGGAGGAGGAGCAGCGGCGCGGTCGCGCTGACGCCCATCACGCCGGCCCTGTTGACGGCCGTCGCCCGGGCCCCCGGCCGGGTCGCCCGTCGGCTCCCAGTCCAAGGCGACGGCGGATCCGGACGAGCGCGTCGCGCTGGAAGACGAACGCCTCGAGGACGAGGAAGGCCAGCGCGAGGGCCGCGAGCGGGACCCACAGGTCGTTGCGGGCCGGGGGTCGCCCGTCCGCGTCGCCGCCGAGCCCGCCCGTGGCCGCCGAACCCAGGCGCTCCAGCGCGGTGACGGAGCCGGGCGCGATCGTCGACTCGTTCACGTCGAAGAGGTCGACCGCGAACTGGACCGGGGCCGACGGGTCGACGACGAGGGGCGACGGCGACGGCGAGTCGGCGGGCGTCGTGGTGGGGCCGGTGGTGGGCGAGCCGCTGGGCGCCGAGCCAGCCGGCGACTCGCCCGGCCCGGGACCGGCGCCCGCGAGCCCGAGCGGCGCGACCGTGTAGACCCCGAGCTGCTCGGTGGAGGCGAAGGTCGCCGTCGCGCCCCCGGCTACGCTCGGGGCGAGGTTGAGCGTCGTCCCGTCGGGCCGCGTGACCTGCACGCCGCTGGCTCCGAATGGGATCGGGAGGCTCACGAGCGTGCCCGGTGCCAGGGCCGTCGTCGGCGCGCGCGAGGCGCCGACCAGCTCTCCGACCAGGTTGCTGACCAGGATCGGGAAGGCCACCTGGAGGGGAAGGTCCGAGCGCCGCGGCTCGAAGGCGAGAACCCCCGTCGCCACGCCGTCCCGCGCGCCGGTGAACAGGAGAGGATCGCCGGCCGCCGTGGGGATGACGGTTCGCGCCCAGGAAGGCAGCGAGAGCCGCGTCGCCCGGGCCACGTGGAGGGTCGTGAGGTCCACGTAGCGCAGGAGGGGCTCGTCCGGCGCCGGCCGGCCCAGGGCCGGATCGCCGAGCGTGCCCGTCACGGTCCCCAGCGGGCTCGTGCGCGGCGGGGCGATCGCCAGCGTCGGGACCCGCGGCAGGGTCGCCGGGAGGGCGGCGTCGAAGATGACGAGGTCGAACAGCTCGGGCTTCGTGCCTGCGCCGTAGTCGGCCGGCCGGACGCCGTAGAGCTCGGCGTTGGGCAGGAAGCTGAGGGCAGTCTCGAGGTATGGGTCGCCGTCGCTCACCAGCAGGATCTGCAGGAGGCGGTCGGGCGGCACGACCGCCCACGCCCGGTCGTCGAGGGCGAGCTGGTCGGTGCCCGCGAGACGAGCCTCGAGGATGCGGACGTCGAGCGGAACATCGTCGATCCCCACGTCGGCCCGGCTGAGCGGGTCGAGGAACAGGTCACGCGCCTCCAGGAGCCGGCCATCGCCCCACAGCTCCACCCGCTCGGTGGACGGCTCGAGATCCGTGTTGGCGACCGAGATGAAGACGGAGCGCGTCACCGCCGTCGGCGAGCCCCGCACGGCGAAGGCCACGATCGCCTGGTTCTTCCGCTCGCGGCCCACTCCGAGGACCGTGACGGGCGCCGCCATCGCCACGCCCTGCGGAGGCGCGTACGCCGCGTCCGTCGCCACGAGAACCTGTGCGTCGCCCGCGCGCGCCGCGAGAGCCGACGCCAACGCCAGGGCCTCGCCCATGTCGGCCGTGGCCGGCGTGGGCGCGATCGCCGCGAGGGCCGTGCGGACGCGCCCGAGGTCGGCCGTCGCGTTGACAACGACCCGCGGCGTCGTGCCCGCGACGACGACGCTCACCCTGCCTCCCGCCGGCAGGTCCCGCAGTGCGTCGAGGACGCGCCTCTTCGCCGCCTCCAGGCGCGACGGCGCCTCGTCCGTGGCCGCCATGCTCGCCGACGCGTCGACGACGACGACAAGGTCGCGGGCGAGGGTGGCCGGCCGCTCCGTGAACGGCTGGGCGGCGAGGACCGCGAGCAGGACCACGAGCAGCAGCTGGAGCAGCAGCAGGAATGAGCGCCGGAGGCGCTGCCACGGGGCGTTCGCCTGGAGGTCCTCGCCGAAGCGCTGCCAGAGCAGCGTGGAGCCGACCGTCCGCTCGGTGCGCCGGAGCTTCAGCATCCAGAACGCCACGACGAGCGGGACGAACACGAGGCCCAGGAGGGCCAGCGGCGCGGCGAACGGCATCTGCGCGGCCTCCTACCCGACGACCCGGCGTCGCCGGAGCTCGGCGAAGACGAGGTCGGCCAGGGCCACGTCGGAGGTGAGCGGGACGTACGCAATGCGCCGTTTCGCGGTCAGGATCGCCAGCTCGTTCCGCCACCCCTCGACCCGCTCCGTGTAGCGCTCGCGGGCCCCGAGGTCCAGGCTGACGTCCACCGTGGCGCCGGTCTCGGCGTCGACGAGCCGCAGGTCACCTTCGAGGGTCGGGGAGATCTCGTCGGGGGCGAGGACGTGAAGGACGATGACCTCTGAGCCGGTTCCCGCGAGGTCGCGGAGGGCGCGCTCGGCGCCCGGGTCGAGGAGGTCGGAGACGAGGACGATCACGCCCCGCCCGGTCACCTGCGCCAGGGCGTGCCGGCAGGCCGCCACCAGGTCGGTCGGGCCGGCGGCCGGCTGGATGGCCGAGAGCTCGGCGAGGAGGCGGAACGCACGCCCCGAGCCGCGCAGGGCTGCCCGTCGCCGCGCCGTCCGTCCGCCCAGGGATGCCAGGACAACGCGATCCTCGGCGGCGAGGGCGATGTACCCAAGCGCGGCGGCCGCGCGCTTGGCGAAGACGAGCTTGTCCGGCGTCCCGTGGGCCATCGAGGCCGAGCCGTCGACGAGGATGGCGACGGTCAGGTCCTCCTCCTCGATGAAGAGCTTGACCAGCAGCTTCTCGAGCCGGGCATAGACGTTCCAGTCGAGCTGGCGAAGGTCGTCGCCCAGGGCGTAGTCCCGGTAGTCGGCGAACTCGACCGACTGGCCCCGCTTGACGCTGCGCCGCCCGCCCTTGAGGCCACCGCGCACGGGTCGCCGGACGAGCACGGACAGGCGCTCCAGGCGGCGCAGGAAGTCCTCGTCGAAGACGGTCGCGTCGACGTCCGATGGCAGGAACGCGGCACGACGGCCCGCCGGGCGATCCGCCGGGGTGACTGCCGTGGCCTCGGTGGTGGGGCGCTCCATGACGCGGGGCTCGCCGCCCGCCTACTCGACGGCCGGCGGGGCGACGCTGTCGAGGATCGTGCCGACGATGGCATCGGCCGTGACGCCCTCGGCCTCGCCCTCGAAGTTCAGGATGATCCGGTGTCGAAGGGCGGGGAGCGCGACCTCCCGCAGGTCCTCGACGGAGACGTTGAAACGGCCGTCGAGCAGTGCGCGCACCTTGGCCCCGGCGACCAGGGCCTGCGCCCCGCGCGGCGAGCCGCCGTAGCGGACGTACTCGCGGACGACCTCGGGGGCTCGCGGCTGGTCCGGATGCGTCGCGGCGAGAAGGGCGACGGCGTGCGCCGTCACGTGCGGCGCGATCGGCACCGCGCGGGCCAGGTGCTGCATCGCAAGCACGTCCTCCGCGGTGGCGGCCACTGACGCGGTGGGTCGGTCGGACCCGGTCGTCCGCTGCAGGATGACGGCCAGGTCGTCCTCGGTCGGGAAGGGCACGTGGACCTTGAACATGAACCGGTCGAGCTGAGCCTCGGGAAGGGGGTAGGTTCCCTCCATCTCCAGCGGGTTCTGCGTGGCGAGCACGAAGAAGGGCTCGTCGAGCCGATAGCGGGTGCGCGCCACCGAGACCTGGTGCTCCTGCATCGCCTCGAGGAGCGCCGACTGCGTCTTCGGCGTCGCCCGGTTGACCTCGTCGGCGAGGACCAGGTTGGCGAAGATCGGGCCCTGCTGGAACCGGAAGACCCGACCGCCGCCCTCCTCGACCAGGATGTTCGTTCCCGTGATGTCGGCGGGCATCAGGTCGGGCGTGAACTGGATCCGCTTGAACGAGCAGGCGACGACGTCCGCGATCGTGCTGACGAGCAGGGTCTTGCCCAGGCCCGGCACGCCCTCCAGGAGCGCGTGCCCGCCGGCAAGCAGGCAGGTGAGCGCCTGGCGCACCAGGTCGGCCTGGCCGACGATCACCCGGCCGACCTCGGCTTCGATCGCGCGCGCCCGCTCGACGAACTGGTCCGCATCCATGGCCGGAGCAGGAGGCGCCGTCGTCGACGCGGGGAGGGTGGGGGACTGGTCCATCACTTCGTCTCCTGGTCGGTGGGATCGAGGGCGCTGAAGTAGTCGCGGACGAGGTCCTTGACCGCGATCGGGACGTAGCTGCGGTCGAGCGTGGTCTGGGCGTAGCGATAGAAGTCGGCGAAGACGTCGGCGTACGGGACGATTGCCGGATTGGCGGTGCCGGTCCCGGTGCCGGAGCCAGGCTGGACCTGGCCGCCGTCGCCGCCGGTTCCGGCGACGTAGGTCGGATCGCCCGGACGGCCGAGGCGATCGAAGGGCGCGTAGACGGAGCCCTGGTCGGTGGGCTCGCCCGCGGGACGGTTGGGGTTGGCCGGGCCGCGTGGGGCGCCGGCCCCGGTGCCGGACCCGAGGTAGCGCGCGTTCGAGCCGCCCCCGCCGATCGAGCCCTGCCCCTGCCCCTGCCCCTGCCCCTGGCCCTGCCCCTGCCCCTGGCCCTGCCCCTGGCCCTGCCCCTGCCCCTGGCCCTGCCCCTGCCCCTGGCCCTGCCCCTGGCCCTGCCCCTGCCCCTGGCCCTGCCCCTGGCCCTGCCCCTGCCCGGGGTTGCCGGACGCGCCGGGCTGCCCCTGACCGGCCTGCCCCTGCCCCGGCTGCCCGGGGTTGCCGGCAGTGTTGCTGCCCGGGCGGCCAACATCGGCGAGCCGGCGCCGCGCGTCCTGGAGCTGGGAGGCTGCGCCACCGAGGTCGCGGTTCGTGGCCACCCGGTCCTGGGCCTCCTTCAGCGCATCGCCGAGCCGGCGGAGCGCGTCGGCGGCGGCCGCGCCATCGCCGCGGGCGAGCGCGTTCGTTGCGTCACGCAGGGCCCCGTCGGCGGTTCCGCCCGCCTGCGACGCGGCACCCTGGAGCGCGGCGAGCGACTGGCCGAGTCGGCCCAGCTCCTCATCGGACCTGTCGGCGAGCCCATCGGCCACTCGGGCGAGGTCCGCTGCGGCCCTCTCGGGGTCGCCCCCCGCATTCGCCTTCGCGTCGCCCGTCGCGGCGCGGGAGAGCCCCCGGTTCAGGGCCGCGAGGGCTGCGGCGCGCTCTTCGTTTGCAGGATCGAGCTGCTCGCGGACCGAGGCCTCCACCCCGCCCAGGCGGGCCAGGTTCGTGTCGAGCGCGCCGGGATCGCCCTTGAGCCCCACGGCCAGGTCGCGCAGCTCGCGGGCGAGCCGCGAACGGGGGTCGTCCGGGGTGCGTCCCCGGCGCTCGAGCTCCTCGGCGAGCTTGTCGATCCGCTCGGCCGTCTGGGTTGACTCCTCGCGCACCGCCCGGTCTCGGGCGATCCGCTCGTCCATCCCGTTCGGGATGAGCACGAGCGGGAGGACGAGCAGTGCGGCGACCGCGGCAAGGAGCGCCGCTCGGCTGGCGATCCGGGGGCGGAACGTCGCGGACGGCACGGTCGCCAGGGCCTGGACCGCATCCACGCGTTGCCGTTCGACGAAGGCCGCATGCGCGGCGGCGTCGGGCCCGTGCGCGCCGGCGTCCCCAACAGGCCCAGCCCCGCTGGCTTCCCCGCCCGCATGGGCGGCGAAGGCCAGGGCGCTCGCGAGGCGATCGGCAAGCCCCGCCTCGGCGTCGAGGGCGAGGGCCGTCTCGCCCAGCGACGGGCGCGCGAGAGCGACGGAGACCGCGAGGCCGCCGACGGCGACGACGGCGATCACGACGGCGAGGGCCGGCGCGATCTCGACCGGTGCGATCCGGGCGACGGTGAGCAGGACGACCTCGGCCAGCAGGACGATCGCCAGGGCCCACCACGCCCGGCGCACGGCGCGGCGAAGCCAGAGCCGATCGCGCTGGCGCCGCAGGCCGCGGCGGAGCGCCCCCAGCTCCGGCCCGCCGGGACCGGGGTCCGGTGGGGGCAGCGGTCGATCGCGACGCCGGGACGGTGCCGGCCGGGCGAACGGGTTCGTCATGCCCGGGTCCCCGGACGGGAGCGTCGCCGGAAGATCCGCCAGCGACGGGTCGGGCTCACCATCTGGACCGTGAGGACCACCAGGACCAGCGACACCACCAGCCAGGCGGCCGCGGCCCGCGGCCAGAAGCTGTCGCGCGTCGACGACGAGGCAAACGGGTCGTCCGCTGCCACCAGGGTGCTGTCGACGACGTTCATCCCCCAGGCGTTGCCGCCCACATCGGGCGCCGTAACGCCTCCGCCAACGCCGATCCCGGGCTGGGCCGGCATCGGGACCGGGCCGACGGTCGGGGTCTGGTCGCCGCCCGGGACCGAGCCGGTGACCTGGCTGATCAGCTGGCAGGCCGTCGAGTAGGGGTTCACGTCCATGCCGCACACGACGTCCGCGGCCGCGACGACCGGGTTGAGCCAGAGGATGAACTCGGGCGGGCGCAGCGGCCTGGGCGCGGCCGTCGGCTCGGGCGCAACTCCGGACAGGAGCTCGGCCTCACTGCCCGCATCGCCGCCGCCGACGTTGGCCGGCAGGTCGCGGACGAAGGGTTGGGCCACCGGCACGGTCCCCGCCATCTGGTCCCAGAAGAACCAGGCAAAGCCCGTGCCGACGGTCAGCACCAGGACCACGAGGTAGGTGAGGACCGTGGCGCTCTGGGTGCGCCGGGTGACGCTGGACAGGAGGATTCCGACGGATCCGAACCCGAGCGCGGTGACGAGCAGGACCACGTAACCGCGGATGACGTCCTCGGGGCCGACGCCCCCGAACACGAACACGACGGCGGTCAGGGGAACCGAGGCCAGGATCAGCACGCCGACGAAGGCGAGCGCCGAGCCGAGCTTTCCGAGCACGATCCCGAGGGTGCTGATCGGCGTGGCCGTCAGGAGGTCGAGCGTCTGCTTCTCGCGCTCGAGGCTGATCGCCCCCGCCGTCGCCGCCGGTGCCAGGAAGACCACGAGGAGGATCTGCAGGAAGAGGAGGACCGTGAAGACCGCCTGGCCCACGGACGCCGAGGCGTAGGGGTTGCCGCCGCCGAACGCGGCCTGCGACGCGGCGCTCTGGGCTGCGAGCAGGTAGATCATGACCGTGAACCCGGCCAGGAGGGCGAGGTAGAGCGTCAGGGCGATGAAGGCGCGGGGCCCCCGCATGCGGCCGCGGAGCTCCTTGGACCCGACCGCCCCGATCCCGGTCGTCACCGCCGCGAGTCGCGCGCGCATCACGCCACCTCCGCCGCGGTGTCGCCGGTGACCTGGAGGAAGAGCTCCTCGAGGTCGCTGGCGGCGCGAGCGAACGACGCGATGCGGATGCCGGCGGCCACGGCGTCGGCGAGGAGGCGCGCGGCGGCCTCGTCGTCGCCGGTGAAGCCGATCTCGAGGAGCCCCTCGCCGGCGATCTCGGCAGCGGCGACGGACGGATCGCCCGCCAGGTGGTCGCGCGCCGCGGCGACGGCGGACTCGTCGCCCAGGACCTGGATGCGCAGGACGGCGCCGACCCGCAGGCGCGCCTCGATCTCGGCGAGGCGGCCCTGGGCGATGACCCGGCCGCCGTCGAGGATGGCGAGCGACGTGCACAGCTCCTCGAGCTCGGGAAGGATGTGGCTGCTGATCAGGATCGTCTTGCCGAGCGCCCGCAGCTCGCGGAGGAGCTCGCGCAGCTCGACCCGGGCGCGTGGGTCCAGGCCGGACGCCGGCTCGTCGAGGATCAGGACGGCAGGGTCGTGCACGAGCGCGTGGGCGAGGCAGAGCCGCTGCTGCATGCCCCGCGAGAGCGTTGCCACGTAGGCGTCCCGTTTGTTGCCGAGGTCCACGAGCTCGAGAAGGTCGCCGATCATCCGGCGGCGGCGGTCCGCCGGCAGGCCGTGGCAGCGTCCGAAGAAGTCCAGGTACTCCCAGACCTTCATGTCGTCGTAGACGCCGAAGCTGTCCGGCATGTACCCGACGGCCCGGCGCACGCCGTCGGGGTTGCCGCGGATGGAGGCCCCGGCCACCTCGGCATCGCCGGCCGTCGGGACGAGCAGCGTGGCCAGGATCCGGAGTGTCGTCGTCTTGCCCGCCCCGTTGGGCCCCACGAGGCCGAAGATCTCGCCGGCCGCGATCTCGAGGTCCAGGCCGCCGAGGGCCAGCGTGCCGTTGTAGCGCTTGACGAGCCCGCTGGTGGAGACGATGGCCGTCACTCCATCCTCCCTTCGAGCTGGAGGGCGAGCTGCAGGCTGACCGCGTCCTGGCGATCGTTCGAGATGCGCACGAGGATGGTCCCGGACGCCGGGTCGACGAAGCGAGCCGGCCCGCGGACGTCGACGGTCTGCCCGTTCGCCAGCGTGACCTCCCGCCAGGCTCCCGCCTCGCGATCGAAGAGCTCGAACCGGGGCAGGCCCAGCGCCTCGGGCGGCAGGATCGGCTTGGGCGGCTGGGCCGGAGCATCGGTCGCGGGCGAGCCCGACGGTGCCGGCGTGGCCGCGGGCTCGATGGCGGGGGGCGCCGGCTCCACCTCGTTGCCGGGGCCGGCGCCGCCCTTGAGTGGACCCGTGACGCCCGTGTTCACGCCGATGGCCAGGCGCGTTGGCGCGAGACGTCCGGCCACCGGGATCGGCCGGTAGGCAAGGGTCACCGAGCCGCCGCCGATCGTGAGGTTGAACGGGTCCTTGTTGAAGAACTGGGCCGTCACCTCGACGAGGGACGAGCGCATGAGGTCCGGCGTGAAGGTCACGGGCCCGGATGCCGCGAGGCCGAGCGGGAGGTAGTAGAGCGTCTCCCCGGCGGTCCGCGGCTCCTTGCCGCCGACGGTCACCGCAAAGAGGCCCGGCTTGCCCCACGCGAGCAGGACCGGGCTGTCAGCGGGGAGCGTGCCGTTCGAGCCGAAGAAAGGATCGTAGGTCAGAGCGTCGACGAGCTGGCGCCGGACCTGGTCGCGCAGGAAGTCACCGGTCGGGCGCCCGTCCGAGGTGAACTGCTGCTGGCCGAAGATCCGCTCGGACAGGGCCCGGCCGAAGGCGTCCGGCTGGGCCCGCAGGTCAACGGTCGCGCTGGCGCCCGCCGCCAGGTCCGGGAGGACCACGACCGCCGTCCCCAGGACGACAGCGGGCTTCGACAGCGGCTGCGCGGACGCGTTCCGGATGGTCCCCCGTACGCGATCGCCCACGAGGCGCAGGTCGGCTTCGATCCGGGGAGCCGCGACCGGTGCCTCTGCCCGCACGGCGCGGAGCGTCCCGTACCCGACGGCGAGCTGGCGCAACCGGGCCGGATCGCCCTGGACCACGTCGAGCCCTTGGCCGCCCTGGCCGAACCCCTCGCCGCTGTACGGCGCGGAGAGGAGCGCGCCGCCGGGGACGCCCACCTCGTAGGTTCCTCGGGTCGGTGAGAAGACCCCCAGGTAGACCTGGGCCTGGGCCGCGTCCGTGCCGGGCGCCGCCCGCACGAGGGCCACCTGGTTGACGATCACCTCGGTTCCCCGCAGGACGAAGCCCATGGAGTAGGCCGCCAGCGTGAACCCGACCACGAGGAGCGGCATCGTGACCCAGGCCCACTCGCGGCGATCCAGGCGGCGCAGGACGAGGTAGTTGATGGGACCGATGAGCACGATGTAGCCCAGCAGGAGGAGCAGCAGGCCCTCGATCGACGGGAGCGCCAGGGCCGGCATCGTGCCCAGGAGCGAGACGAGGATCCCGTCGTCGCCGACGACCAGCGGCGTGCGGGACGTCCCTCGCGCCGGAACGAGCGACGCCCACAGCACGTCGACCGAGGTGCTCTCGGCGAGCCACGGCGTGGTCGGGTCGAAGCCTGCGAGCGTCACCGCCCCGCTGCCCAGGGGTCGATCGGCGGCGATCGCGAGTACGCTGTCCGTGGCGAGCGCCCGCGACCCGACGCTCGCCGAGCCCGCAAGTGCCGGGAGCGCCCCGGCGCCGCGGGGCAGCGAGCCGCCCAGGAGACCCTGGATCAATTCGGGGTCCACGTCGACCGTCACCGTGGGCCGGAAGGGGAGAAGCTCGTCGGGGAACCCCGCGAGCAGGCCCAAGCCCCCGCTCCCGCCCACGATCGTGAGGCGCCCGCCGCCCGCGAGCCACGTGCGCAGGGCCGCCAGCTGTTCGGCGGAAAGCTGACCAGCGTCGACGTCCTGCCAGACCAGGCGATCGAGCGCGGACCAGGCCTCGGGGCGCTCGGGCAGGTCCGTGACTGTCAGCTGCACGACCGCCGGCTGGGGTCCGGCCGGGTCGCGGAGCCTGCCGAGTGCGGCAACGAGGGGCCCCGGCCGCTCGGCGACGACGCCGACCACGAGCTGCCCGGGATCATGGAGCGCGAACGCCACGGGCCGGCGGGCGACCACCGCCTCACCGGCGACGAGCGCGATCTCGAGCGAGCTGCCGAATGCCGGTGCCTGGGCGTGGAGGGTGTACGCCTTGCGCGATGTCGTCGGGAGGTCGACCGGCACGGCAAAGCGCGTGCGCCCCTGGGTGCCCCCGACCAGCCGAAGCTCGCCTGTGAACGCCGGGCCGTCGTTGGCGAGGTCGACCCGGATCGCCATCCACGAGCCCGTCCGGGCGTGGCCCTCGACCAGTGCCCGGGCCTCCATCGTCATCCCCGGCGGCGTGCCCGGCGTGGGCGTGGGGCTGGCGGCCCGGGCGACCAGGGGAGCGGTGGCCAGCGCGACGAGGACGGCCGCGAAAGCCAGGGCGACGCGCCGGAACCGGACGCGGGAGCTCCGGGCGTGGTGCACGGCACCCCTCTCTAGACCCGCCCCGCGGGCGGCCTGCCATCCAGACGCCGGGCTCCCCCGGAAAGTTGCGTTCCCCCGTGTCCTCCGGGGGATCGTCGGCTGTGGCGCGGTACACTCTGAGCCATCCCGCCGCGCATCGCGCGGCGCAGGCCCGCCGGACCGTGTCCCGGTGCCCCTGGAGGTCACGTGCCCGAGATCCGCGCGTTCCGTGCGCTGCGCTACAACCCCGAGACGGTGCCCGATCTCGGTCGGGTGGTCGCGCCGCCCTATGACGTGATCTCGCCCGCGCAGCGGATGGATCTCGCGGCCCGCGACCCGCGCAACGTCGTGGCGATCGACCTGCCGGTGGATGCCGGGGCTGCGGATCCCGACGAGAAGTATCGGCAGGCCGCACGGACGTTCGCTGCCTGGCGCTCCGACGGGACGCTGAGCAAGGACCGCCAGCCATCCCTGTACGTCTACGAGCAGGAGTTCACGGTTCCCGGGACGTCGCTCCGGCGGGCGCAGCGGGGCTTCTACGGGCGCCTGCGCCTCGAGGCATTCGGGCCGGGCGGTGGAGTGCTCCCGCACGAGCGGACGCTCGCCGGCCCCAAGGAGGACCGGTACAAGCTCATGCGTGCGTCGGGCGCCAACTTCTCGGCCGTGATGGTCCTCTACGACGACGCTACCGGGACAGCGCACCGCCTCCTCGTGGAGGCCACCGAGGCCATGGCCGTAGCGGACGTGACCGACGACGGCGGCGTCCGGCACCGCCTCTGGATGGTCCCCGAGGAAGGTCCGACAGCGCGGCTGGTCGAGGGGCTGCGCGAGGCGGCCGGGCGCGAGCCGGTCACGATCGCCGACGGCCACCACCGCTACGAGACGGCGCTCCGCTACCGGGACGAGCGCCGCATGACCCGTTCGGGCGACGACAACCCGCCCTTTGACTTCGTGCTCGCGCTGTTCATGGACACGTCGGCCGAACCGCTCCTCGCGCTGCCCACGCACCGCGTCGCACGCGCCGTGAGCACCGCCGATGGGCTCGTCGAAGCAGCGTCCTCGTCGGGCCTCTTCGAGATGGAGCGGGTCGACCGCACGGCGCTCCGCGCGGCGTTCGGCCCGGAGGCGCAGGCGCCGGGCGGTCGCGGACGGATCGGGCTCTGGACCCGCGCCGGGGGCGCGGTGCTGACGGCTCAGCGCGAGGCATTCGCCCCGATCATGCCGTCCGGGGGCGACGCCGTGCGCCGCCTGGACGTCACGCTCCTCTCGGCCGCTCTCGAGCGGCTCTGCGGGATCGACCGGGCCGCGACGACCACCGGGGGCCGGGTCGGCTACACGAAGGACGTGGACGAGGCGATTGCCTGGGTCGACGGGCGCGTCGACGCCGCGGATGCGGCGTTCCTCCTGGAGGCGACCCCGGTCGCCGACATCGCCGCGGTTGCTCGCGACGGGGACGTCATGCCCCAGAAGAGCACCTACTTCTACCCGAAGCCGGTCACCGGCTTCGTCCTCAACCCCCTCGAGTGGTGAACATGAACGACGACCCGCTCGATCGCGACTATCCGCGCCCCCTCTCCGGATCGGGAGGCCCGCCATCCGGCAGCCGGCCTGTCCGCAAGGACGAGATCGAGATCGAGGAGCGCGGCATCTACATCGAGAGCTGGCTCCCGGAGCGGCGCTCGCGCCGCCGCCCGCTCTTCTACGTCCACGGCGAGCTGGCCGGGTCGTGGCTGTGGGAGCGCTGGCTGCGCTACTTCGCCGGGCGCGGGTGGGAGGGCCACGCGCTCAACCTCGGCAATCACTTCTGGAGCCGCACGGCTGATCCCCAGGGTCTCTCCTTCGAGACGTACCTCGACGACGTGACGGCAGGACTCGAGCGCGTCGGCCCCAATGCCGTGGCGGTCGGCCACGGGATGGGCGGCCTCCTGGTCCTCAAGGCAGCGGCCGAACGGGTCCGCGTGGCGGGCCTCGTGCTGCTCGACGCCGAAGCGCCCGCCGCGATCCGCCCGACCGGCAAGCCCCAGGTCGCGCGGGACATCCCGCCGGTCTACGGTCGCGCGGCGCTCGGCTGGGAGACGCTCCCGGAGAAGCTTCAGCGCGAGAACCGCGACCTGTCGCTCGACGAGGTCCTGCGGATCCAGCACCTGCTCGGTCAGAAGCCGAGGGAGTCGGGCCGGGCCCGCGCATCCATGCTGGCCGGGGTTCCCGTGCGGCCGCACCTCCTCGACGGGGTGCCGACGCTCGTCGTCGGCTCCGGGGTCGACGGGACCCCCGCCTCGCTCACCGCGGAGCGGCTCGCCGAGTGGCTGGGCGCGGAGCACGAGCAATACGGCGCCGCGTCGCACTACGGGCTCGTGCTCTCCGAGGAGGGACACCGCCAGGTGGCCGACCGGGTTCGGTCGTTCCTCGAGACGCACCGCCTGTAGCGGCCGCGGGCCGCCCGCGTGGGCCGAACCTGCCGGCCTTGCTCTGAACGCAACGCTGCGCACTTGGAGGAGCGGCCGACGGTCGCAATCGCAGGATCCATGCGTCGGCCGGCGGGATTTCGCTCCGAACCCGCGCCGGCGGCCGCGCGGGGCCCCCGCGATCGTCGGTTTCTTGCATTGAACCGTCAGGAACCTGCCCGCGGCCACGACACCTCCTTCCGGTGTTGCGTGGCACGCAAGGGGTTCCCCCGCCTGCCCGGCCTCTTCGTCGTCTGGCGCGCCTCGTCGTTTGCCGCTCCTTGTGAGCCTCTGGTATTCTCTCGCGGGTCGTGGGCCACGGCCGCGATCACGTGCCGCATTCGTCTAGAGGCCCAGGACGCCGCCCTCTCAAGGCGGAGATCACCGGTTCGAATCCGGTATGCGGTACCAACTGAACGCACCGACGCCCCCGGTCCGCGCCCCGGGGGCGTTTCCTTTCCCGCCCGGCGGTCCCGCCGGCTCCGCGGGGGATACCCCGGGCAGCGAGGCGGCGTGTCACGGGAGGACGGATGCGACCCCAGGCTCTGCGCCGGCTGGTGATCCTCACCGAGGGCCAGTTCGGTCCACACTCTGGCAAGACCGCGTTCGGGGTGCTCCGGTACGGTCGCGACGACGTGATCGCGGTGCTCGACTCGACGCTGGCCGGGCGC
This sequence comes from uncultured Chloroflexia bacterium, assembly GCA_963705215.1. GTDB lineage: Bacteria > Chloroflexota > Limnocylindria > Limnocylindrales > CSP1-4 > CTSoil-043. The sequence continues at coordinate 112,844 of CAVPJI010000016.1, forward strand.
ACGACGGCGGAGTGGATCCCCGGAACCGACGTGCCCATCGTCGGCACCCTCGAGGAGGCCCTGGCGATGCCCGGGCGACCCCGCCCCGACACGCTGCTGATCGGGATTGCCCCGACCGGTGGCCGGCTCCCGGACGAGTGGCGGCCGATCCTCCATGCGGCGATCGATGCCGGGCTGGAGCTCCACTCGGGGCTTCATACCTTCCTGGGCGATGATCCGGAGCTGTCGGCCGCGGCGGCGATTGCGGGCGTCCACATCATCGACTTCCGGCGGCCGCCAGAGCGCTTCGAGACCGCCGTCGGGCGGCGCCACCTCCCCGGCAAGCGCGTGATCCTCACGGTCGGCACCGACTGCGCGATCGGCAAGATGTCGGTCGCGCTGGAGCTTCGGAACGCCGGCCGCGCCGTCGGGGACTCGGTGGCGTTCGTGCCCACCGGGCAGACGGGCATGATGATCGACGGCTGGGGCGTCTCCGTCGACCGCGTCATCAGCGACTTCCTCAACGGCACCGTCGAGTGGCTGGTCGAGGAGGGCGAGCGCCTCGGCGACTGGGTAATCGTCGAGGGGCAGGGGAGCCTGGACCACCCCGCCTACAGCGCCGTGACGCTGGGCCTGATCCACGGGGCGACACCCCACGCAATGATCCTCGTCCACCGCATCGGCCTGGCCGCTCACGACTTCGACCACCTCCCCGAGCGCTCGTTCCCGATCGCCCCGCTGCGCCCCTTCATCGAGCTGCACGAGCGGGTCGCGGGCCTCGTGGCGCCTTCGCAGGTCATCGGCGTGGCCGTGAACACCTCCGCCTGCGCCGACGAGAACGAGGCGCGGCGCATCGTCGAATCGATCGCCGCCGAGACCGGGCTGCCTGCCGCGGACCCGGTCCGCTTCGGGGCAACTGCGTTCTGGAACGAGATGAAGTCGGCGGTCGATGCGCTGCCGTGGGCGGGAGGCGACCGATGAACCCCGGCTGGGACCTGCAGATCCGCGTTCTCGAGATCCCGTATCGCGACCCCTTCCGGATCGCCCGCGACTCGCACGGCGCGGGCGGGACGATGTCGACGATGATCGTCGAGCTCCGCTCGGACCGCCTGCCCGGGCTCGTCGGCCTCGGCGAGGGCTATCCCGACGCCTACTACGGCGAGACGCTCGCCACGATGCCCGTCGTCATGGATCATCTCCTCGGGGCGGTCGAGCCGGGCGACCTGGACACGACCTCCGTAAGGACGGCGGGCGCGGCCCTCGCCGCGATCGGCGCTGCGTTCGACCGGGCGATCCGGGGCCACGGCGCCGCGAAGTGCGCCCTTGACATCGCCCTCCACGATCTCGCCGGCAAGGCGACTGGTGCACCCGTCCATCGGCTCCTCGGGCTCTCCGCCGCCATCCCCCCGACCGACTTCACCCTGGGACTGGACGAGCCCGCCGTCGTCGCCGAGCGCGCCCGCCGGGCAGGCCGCTTCCCGGCCCTCAAGATCAAGCTCGGCGGGCCTGCCGACCTCGCGACGCTGGAGGCGGTCCGGTCCGTCTACGGCGGCCCGATCCGGGTGGATGCAAACACAAGCTGGACGCCGGAGATCGCGGCACCGCTCATCCCAGAGCTCGTCCGGCTCGGCGTGGAGCTGATCGAGCAGCCGTTCCCGCCCCGCCGCTACGAGTGGCTCCTGGACCTCCAGTCAGCGTCACCCCTGCCGATCGTCGCCGACGAGAGCGCCGTCACGATCGAGGATCTCGACGCCCTCGTCGGCATCGTCGACGGCGTCAACGTGAAGCTGGCCAAGTGCGGCGGCCCCGGGCCGGCGTCGCGGATGCTCGCCCGTGCCCGGGAGCTCGGCTTCCGGACCTTCCTCGGCTGCATGGAGGAGACGAGCGTTGGGATTGCCGCCTCGGCCGCCGTCGCCTCGCTTGCCGAGTGGGTCGACCTCGACGGCTGCCTCCTGCTCGCCGACGACCCGTTCGAAGGCCTCGAGCTCGGTGACGACTGCCGGTGGCGCCTCTCCGATGCCGCCGGGCTTGGGGTAGCGGCTCGCGCCTGACGGAGCTTCGGCCGGACCACGGAGGGGGAGCAGGCGCGCGGCGTCACCGATTCGTCGGCCCGCAGGCGCGTGTCAAGAGGGGGCGGTCACGGACTTTCCACGGATCCTCCGGGTCCTCGCGGGGCCGTCCACCGACTGCGCCGTCCTGTGGACAAGTCGGTGGGAAGGTTGGTGGACAAGGCCCTTACGGCCTTCCGCCGCGATCGCGTACGATCTGGATGTCGCCACCGCCGGGGAGTGCGGGGGCGGCGGACCGGGGCACCGAGATCGCGCCCCGGCACTGCGGTCGGACCGCCCGAATTCGCGGAGATCGCAGGCCCCAGGTCAGTCGGTGGTTCGTGCCGCGCCGTGCGCGGGGAGGAGAGGATATCGATGGATCCGCGCGCCCTCGCGCCGGCTGCGGCCGACCCCGAAGCGGTGGAGTTCGTCCGCTTCTGCCGGGCCCGTCGCCGTGTCGGCTGGCCGGAGCTCTACGATGAGATGTGGGCGGTGGCCAGCCGGAGCCTCTTCCGCGGCTACGGCTTCGGCGAGCTCGAGGAGCGCGGGATCGGGTTCAGCCTGTACGGCACGCCGCACCTCGCGGCGATGGCCGCGGCGGTGATCGAGGAGGAGCGGGCGGCGGGTGTCCCGGACCGGGGTCTCCGCGCGCGGCCCGGCTCGACGGTGGCGGCGTCCCGCTGAGGCTCGGCGCCTAGGCCCGGACCTGGCGGCGCGCCATCTCGCCCTCGATCTGGCGCTCGGCCTCGACGTATGTGTCGATCTTCTCGCGGAGCTGGTTCGCCTGGGGCGTGTAGAGGTGGACCTGCTGCTGGAGGATGTAGCTCAGCCGGCGGCTCGTCATGCGCACGTGGTCCAGGTTCTTCATGAGGACCAGGGGATCCATCGCCGCGACGTCGTCCGGGTGGTAGATCGGCTTCATGGCCCCGAGTGTACCGGAGGCGCATGGCGCCGGAGAAGCTGGCCGCGCGCGGGCGACGGCGACTCGTCTCAGCCTCGTGGACAGCCGGCACGTCAGCGGCGGGGAGGCCAGCTCCAGTCCACGGGGAGTGCAGCCCCGGCGATCGCGCGCCGCCGCCCGGCCTCCGTGGGCGCGAGGACGAGGATCCTGTCGAGGCGGGTGGCCTGCCCCGCCTCGACGCCCCACAGCTTCGTCATCTTCCTGGAGGCTGCCACCTCGTCGCTCACGATTCCCGCCAGCAGGTAGCCCTCGGGTCGAGCCGCGCCTTCCCACGCCTCGGCGGCCAGGCCGATCGGCAGCCCGTCGGCCGCCTGCCTGCCCCGCTCCGCCTCGACGTCGCCGAGCACGAGGGCCACGACCGCATCGTCGGCGAGCGCCGGGCGCAGGCCGGCCAGCACCTCCCGGAGAAAGGCGAGGTATGGCTCGCGGCGATGGGCGTCGTCGAGCGTTGTATCAATCACGTCGGCCGAGAAGCCCAGGAGCCAGGCCCGGAGCCAGTTGTAGTAGCCGTACTTGAGGACCCGCAGGTAGGGCGGGGAGGTGAGCACGAGGCGCGCCCGATCGGGGAGCGCTCGTTCGCGCAGGGCGGCCCGCGCCCGGATCCCCGCGTCGCGTGCGTCACCCAGGAGCGCGATCCCGGTTGTGCTCGGGCGGCCGTCGCGGGCAAGACGGCGGAGCTTCGCGGCGAGGAGGACGAAGAGGTCGCGGTCCGGCGCGGCGAAACCCGTCCGCGCCGCGTAGTCGCGCGCATAGCGGGGAGCCATGCTGAACGCGTTCGGCATCAGCTCGGAGAGGTAGCCCGGCCGCTTGCCGTGCAGGATCCCGACAAGGGAGGCCGCCAGGAAGCGGTCGGCCGGGTCGTCGAGGCGGAGCCGCGCGCGGGCAAAGAGGACCTGGGCCAGCGTCCCCGGGTGGAACGCGAGGGCGACCTCCGCGGGGACGGGCTCGCTGCCCTCGCGGGGGCCATCGGCGGATCCCGCGGCCGGAACGAGCGCAGGCACCGCGTGGGGCGCCGCGGCGAGCACGCCCGACGCCAGGTCCAGCCAGCCGGGCGCCTCGAGCGACCACGCGATCCGAAGGCCCGCCAGCCGTGCTTCCAGCTCGCGGCCCGTCGGAGGCTCAAGCTTGGCGGCCGTCAGGACGTGGGCCAGCGGGTTGAGATCGTTGCCCGCGCCGATGCGCCCCTCCGCGCACGCCTGGAGGGGCGTCGTGCCGCGCCCGCAGAACGGGTCCAGGACGACATCGCCGGGGCGCGTGTAGCGCGCCACGAACGCGTGGGCGAGGGCCGCCGGGAAGCTGGCCAGGTACGAGCACATCGGGTGGTAGGCGTGGCCCCACAGTCGCCGCTGGCTCTTCCAATCGGTCTCGAGCGCGAGCTCGGGGAGGGGGGCGAACGGGAGGCGCAGCTGGCCGGGAACGGCACGGGATCGACGTGAGGGACGGTCGAGCGGTCCGGCCGTGCGGGGTAAGGCTGCCGCGCCCGACCCTGCACCGGATGCCGCGGCGCTCGGGATCGTATCCGCCGGCGGGATCGACGCTGCCGACGTCGTGGGACCGGACCTCACGGCGGTGTCGTGCTCGAGTGTCGCGGCCGGATCGGCCACCTGGCCTGCCTCCATCCCTGCCTCGCGTGGCTCCCGGAGCACGCGGGCGCGGAGCATAGCATCGGCGCGGCGTGCGGCGAGGCTCGGGAAGCATCCCGTTCTCTGTGCGGCCGGTCCCCGGTCGGTGATCACCCGGCCCGGCTCCAGGCAACGAATCCCGGTCGAGCATGCTGCGCTCGATGCCCGGGATGCTGGACCAGGGCCCGAGTGGCGGGATCCTGACCAGCGAGACCACGCCAAGCCGGCCGGGTCGCCGGTCAGGTCCCAGCACGTGGCGCCGCGCCCTGCCCCTGGTCATCCCAAGGGACGAGATCGACTGGACGATGGAACGCATCCGTCCCGTCGTGCCGATGCCGTGGGCGGCAGCGCTGCCCCAGCGCCCGGGCTGCCCCGACTTCGATCCGCTCGCGAGGCCCGCACGCCCCGGGCGGGTACCATCAGGTCTCACGCGTCGCGGCGCGGCGCGTGAGACCGTGCGCCGGCGCCCCCGTAGCTCAGGGGATAGAGCGAGGGACTTCTAATCCCGAGGTCGCAGGTTCGAATCCTGCCGGGGGCGCCAGTCTCCCTACCGCCGGCTGCGCTCCGTCTTCGTCGGGGCCAGGGCGCCCGGCACGCGGTCGAGGGATCAGGCCTTCTGACGAAGCGGCTCCATGTCGGCCCGAATCTGCTCCTTGATGCGCTTGATGTGTCCGCGGCCAAGGGCCTTGACCTCGCAGCCAAGCTCCAGGTACCGGCGGATGGCGTCGTCGGAGAGGATGCCGAAGCAGTCGATCACCGCCAGGGCTTTGCCGGCCCACTGAACGACCTGCTCGGGATCGAGCTCCAGGTATTCCTGGTGCGGCACGGCCAGGATCACGGCCTCGGCCCCCTGCAGCACGGCCGCCAGGTCCTTCTGCACCCGGATCTCCTCCAGGTGCTCCTGGTTGCGGAAGAACCGCGACCAGGAGTGGCCCGGCGACGGGTACTCGTCCTGGAGCTCGAGCTCGTACCAGTGCTCGACGTAGGGGTCATGGACCCGCATCTCGGCGCCCATCTCGGCGAGCTTTCGCACGACCATCTCCGAGCCGCTGTACCGCGTATCGCCGACGTCCTGGCGATAGCTGGCCCCGCAGAGGACCACGTCGGCGCCGGCGATGCTGCGGCCCATGTTTCGCAGCGCGTCGCGGGTGAGCTCGGCCACGTGGAGTGCGCGCGTGTCGTTGATGTCCACGGCGAGCGGGCTGATCTTGAAGACCTGGTCGCCGTCTTCGAAACCAAGGATGTGCTTGTAGGCCCAGTAGCCCAGTCCGGCGTCCTTGGGCAGGCAGTAGCCGCCGATCCCGGGTCCCGGGAAGATCATGTTGTCGTGCGTGGGCCGCATGCGGATCGCCTTGACGACCTTGGTCAGGTCGACCCCGTTGCGTTCGGAGAAGAGGCTCCACTCGTTGAGGAACGCGAGGATCGTCGCCCGGTAGGAGTTCTCGACGATCTTCGTGGTCTCCAATTCGATCGGCCGGTCCATGACCGTGAGCGGGAAGTCCCCGGTGTTGAGCACTTCGTGGAGGAACTTCTCGACGCGGCGGCGGGCCTCGGCATTGCAGCCTGCGCAGACCCGCCAGAAGTCACGGATCGAGGCAACGTATGCCCGGCCGGGCATCACCCGCTCGAAGCTGTGGGCCAACAGCGGCTGGCTCTCGATGCCCCGGGCGGCGAACGCTTTCTTCATGATCGGCCAGGCTACGAACTCCGTCGTGCCGGGCGCCACGGTGGTCTCGATCAGGACGAGACAGTCGGGCTTGACCTTCTCGCCGATCGTCCGCATCGTCGCTTCCAGCGCATGCATGTCCGCCTCGCCGGTCCGCATGTCGCCCAGCGCCTGCTTGGTGAAGTCGCATTGCACGTCGACCACCACGCAATCTGCCAGCCCCAGGCAGTCGTCGTTTGACGTGGCGATGAGCGTCTTCTTCTGGTTGACGCACCGGTCGATCATGGCATCGACTTCGGGATCCTCCGCCTTGACCGGCGACTGACCGCGATTCAGCAGCGGGATCTTCCAGTAGCTCCGGACGCTGGGCCGCTGACAGCCGATGACGAACTTGCTCGGCCGGCCGGTCTCCTTGTCCACCGTGTCGGCGATGATGGCGGCCATCACCGCGCCCACGAACCCCATGCCCATGACCACGACGATCTCCTGGCCATCGTCGCGGGCCGCTCTGACGAGCTCTTCGAGGTGCGCCATCTCGGCACGACGATCGCCCTCGCCGGGGAGGGGGAACTTCTCTCCCGAGGGACTGATCGAATACGACTGATCTGCCACCGGTTTCTCCTGATGACCTGATCCGAGTCAACCCACGTGAGCTCGGCGTGTGGTGTTGCGGGGTCTGACCCGCCATGCTACGCGACGATCACCGCGGCCTGTTTGACTTGCCGCGAGCCGCGAGGACACGGGCGGCTGACAGTGGCTGGAGGAGATCCGAGATGGTCGAGAAGCCAGAGCCCGAGCGCACGTCGGTCGTGTCGGCCGATGGCCGGCGCATCCGTGCCGCGCTGGTCGACGCGCGCATCGCGGCCCGGCGCTGGGGCGACCGCCTCCGCTGGGCGCGCGTCATCCTCGCCGTCCTGGCTCAGGTCGTCATCACGTTCATCGCCTGGCGCCTCTGGGTATGGCGTGCCCGACGCCGCCGACGGTGAACCGAGGGCCGCGGCTGTGGGCGGCGGGTCGCGGTGGTCGCGCACGCGTGGGCAGGCCCTTGTGCGCACGGCCGCGGCCGACGTCCGAACCGCGGCGCACATGCCCAGGAGGCCGCCGGCCAGATCGGTGGTCCCTCGCGTGGGTGCACGTCATCTGGCCCTCCGGTGATGGTCGCGCGGTGCTACCCGGTCCGCGAGCCGTCCGGTGCGCGCTCGCACCGGACCTCCGGGTCCCTCCGGCCCCATCACGAAGGTACGGCTTTCGCCCGCCCTCCCTGAACCCCTAGCCTCCACCCATCAACGACGCGAACCGCACCCGTGCCACCCCGAACGTCCCCGGCGCCCCGGGAGCGAACCAGGCGAGGATCACCCGCATGGCCGTCAGCGACCTCGGACCCCTGCTCACCGCGAGCGAGGTGGCCGAGATGCTCCACCTCCACGTCAACACCGTGAAGCGCCTGGGCGATCGCGGCGAGCTGCCGTTCTTCCGTGTCTGCTCGCGCGGGGACCGCCGCTTCCGGCTCGAGGACGTCATGGCGTTCCTCACCCGGAACGCCCGCCTGACCGCCTGACCGCTCGCCCGCCTGACCGCTCGCCCGGCTAACCGCCCCGACGCCAACGCGCGCCCACCCGGGCGCGACCCTCAGCGTGTCGAGGCAAGCACCCGGCCGAAGATCGCGAGCGCCTCGGCGATCTCCTTGCTCGTCACGTCGAGCGGCGCGATCCAGCGAATCACGTTGTGCTCGACGCCGCAGCTGAGCAGGAGCAGCCCTTCATCTGCGCAACCCTGGATCACGGCCCCGCAGAGCGCCCCGTCGGGCTCGCGGGTGGCGCGGTCCTTGACGAACTCCAGGCCGATCATCAGGCCGGGACCGCGGACGTCGCCGATCCTCGCGTCGCCGGTGGCGATCTCCATCAGGCCACCGGTAAGCTCCGCGCCGCGCGCCGCGGCGTTCGCCACGAGGTCTCGCTCGCGGATCTCCTCGAGGACGGCGAGGCCAGCTGCACAGCTCACCGGGTTCCCACCGAAGGTTCCCCCATGGGCGCCCTTGCCCCAGCGCTCCTGGAGGGCCTTCGAGCTGGCCAGCGCGGAGAGCGGCAGGCCGTTTGCGATCGCCTTGGCGATGCAGACCACGTCGGGGACGATCCCGGCGTGCTCGAACGACCACATCTTCCCGGTCCGTCCGTAGCCCGCCTGGGCCTCGTCGGCGACCAGCAGGATGCCGTGCTTGTCGCACACCCGCCGCACGATCTGCAGGAAGGCCGGCGGCGCCGGGATGTAGCCGCCCTCGCCCTGGACCGGCTCGATGACGATCGCGGCGGTCTCGTCGGGCGAGATCGTGGAGTGGAAGAGGTCGCGCAGGTGGCGGAAGGACACCGCGACGGCACGCTCCTCGTCGCCCCCGAAGTCGCGGTAGACCGACGGGAACTGGGAGAGGTAGACGCTGGGCAGGAGCGGCTCATAGCCCTGCCGGTAGTTGGGGTTGGAGCTGGTGATGCTGGTGGCCCCCAGGGTCCGGCCGTGGAAGGCGCCGCGGAAGGCGACGATCCCGGGCCGCCCGGTGACCCGGCGGGCCAGCTTGAGGGCGGCCTCGACGGCCTCGGTGCCGGAGTTCATGAAGAAGACCGAGTCGATGGGGTCGGGGAGCGTCTTCGCCAGCTCGATGGCCAGGCGCACGGTCGGCTCCGCGTAGCCGATGGCGGACATGGGGCCCATGAGGCGGTCGACCTGGGCGTGGACGGCGGCGGTGACGCGCGGGTTGCGGTGACCCAGGACGCTGACGGCGATCCCGTTGGCGAAATCGAGATAGGAGCTGCCGTCCGTGTCGAAGAGGCGGTGGCCCTCGCCGTGGGACCAGGAGCGCTCGAAGTAGCGACCCAGGACCGGGGTCAGGTTGTCGGCCGCGAGCGCGGCCAGGTCGAGCCCCGTGGCGGCTGGGGAGGCCGCGTCGGTCGTGGCGGAGCGAGGCGGCGTTTCCATGAGGCGACCCTCGGGTTCGTCGCCGGCCGGGCCGGGCTCCGGCGGGCTGCGGCGGACCATGGCTGAGTATAGGGGCCGGCCCTCTACAATCTCAGGGCTGGGCCGTCCTCGCAGCGACCCTTCGCGATCACCCGCCGCCCGCAGGAGCCACCGTCCCGTGATCGACTTCGGCCTGTCCGAGGAGAACCGCCTCGTCCGTCAGTCCATCCGCGAGTTCGTCGACGCCGAGATCCTCCCGAACATCCGGGAGTGGGACGAGAAGGGCGAGGCCCACCCCGAGGTCTTCGCGATGATGGGCGAGCTGGGCTACCTCGGGGCGCCGATCCCGGAGGAGTGGGGCGGCGCTGGCCTGGACTACATCTCGTTCGCCATCCTGTGCGAGGAGCTCGAGCGCGCCGACACGGCGTACCGGGTGGTGCTGAGCGTCCATGCCGGCCTCAACTCCCTGGCGCTCCTCCAGTGGGCGACCGACGAGCAGAAGCGGCGCTGGCTCGTGCCCCAGGCGCAGGGGAAGAAGCTCGCGACGTTCGGGCTGACCGAGCCGGGCGTGGGCACGGACGCCGCGGCGCTCCAGTCGACCGCCCGGCGCGAGGGCGACGCCTACGTCCTCAACGGCAGCAAGATCTGGATCAGCCTGGCCGACCTCGCCGACCACTTCCTCGTCTTCGCCTCGGTCGACCGGGCGAAGCGGCACCGGGGCGTGACGGCGTTCATGGTCGAGCGGGGGATGAAAGGGCTCACGACGGGCACGCTCCACGGCAAGCTGGGGATCCGGGCGGGGAACACGGGGCTCATCACCATGGACGGCCTCGAGGTGCCGGTCGAGAACCGGATCGGCGAGGAGGGCGAGGGCTTCCTCGTGGCCATGAGCGCGATCGACCAGGGGCGGTACACGGTGGCAGCGGGAGCCGTGGGCCTGGCCCAGGCCTGCCTGGACGCGAGCGTGCGCTACGCGCACGAGCGCGAGACGTTCGGCGAGGAGATCGGGCGCCACCAGCTGGTCAAGCAGATGATCGCCAACATGGCGAAGGGGACCGAGGTCGGCCGGCTCCTCGTCTGGCGCGCGGGCTGGCTGAAGAACCACGGCGTCCGGACCACGCGCGAGACGTCCGTCGCGAAGTGGCACGCGACCGAGCACAGCGTGCAGGCGGCCCTCGACGCGATCCAGGTTCACGGGGCGAACGGCTACTCGAACGAGTTCCCGGTGGAGCGGTACCTGCGGAACTCGAAGGCCGCCGTGATCTACGAGGGGACGAGCCAGCTCCACACCCTGATCCAGGCCGACTACGCCCTCGGCTACCGCGAGGACCGCCCGATCCGCTGCGAGCCGCTGCCGGCCCAGGGATTCGAGCGTTGGCCCGCGCTCGGGCGGCATGACTGAGAACCCGCCTGGCGAGCCGTCGGGCGATCCCGACGACCTCGGCGGCGCCGCAGCCGGAGGGCCGATCAACTACGAGCCTCCCTGGCGCGAGGCCCGTGCACGCATGGCGACCGCATGGGCCCGCGGCGGTGCCGGGACGCGCGCCGCGCTGGCGCTCGCGGTTGCCATCGCGGTCGCACTCCTCGGCGCGTTCCTGTTCGGACTGTGGCACGTCGTCGTGGGCGGCTTCCTGAAGGGCAACTGGCACGCGGGAGGCTTCGGGATTGCCCTGGCCAGCGCGGCCGGCGTCCTGCTCTGGATCGAGGCGGCCGTCGCGCGCCGCCTGCTGCCTCCTGCAGGTCCGCGCCCGTGACCGGGGACGAGTTCGCGGCACTGGCCGATCGCTACGCGGCCGGGCTGGCCGAGGGCGATGCGAGCGCGGCGGCGGCCTGCTTCGCGGAGGATGTCGACTACCACGACCCGCTCCGCTACAACTTCAGCCACCGCGCGGACCTGCTGCCCTTCTTCGAGCCGCCCGACGGTGGCCACCGCGTGATCTGGCACAGGATCCTCTTCGACGAGGCCGCCCAGGCCGGCCTCCTCGAATACACGTACGAAGGCCACCACCGCTACCACGGCGCAGCCATCGCCGAGGTGGGCCCCGAGGGCTTGATCCGTCGCTGGCGCGAGTGGCAGCACGTGGCTGACGAACGCGACTGGGACGCGTTCCTCGCCGGGCGGGACGCGGCTCGAGAGGCCTGACCGTCCGGCGCCCGGTGATGCCCGTGCGATGCGGCCAGGGGCATCAGTGCGGGAGGGGATCTCTCAGCGGGCGCGCTGCGCGATCGGTTCGAAGCGGGCCTGGAAGAAGCGCAGATACTTCGGCTCGTAGACGATCCGCAGGCCCCTCGCTGCGTCCCGCGCGTCGAAGCATGCCTTCACCGATTCGGCCACGACGTCCATGTGCGCCTGCGTGTAGACGCGGCGGGGGATCGTCAGGCGGGTCAGCTCCAGCTTCGGGCGCTTGTGGTCGCCGGTCTGCGGATCGCGTCCAGCCGAGACGATGCCCCGCTCCATCGAACGGATCCCGGAGTCGAGGTAGAGCTCCGCGGCCAGCGTCTGGGCCGGCAAGAGGTCCTGCTCGAGATGGGGGTAGAAGCGTCGCGCGTCGAGGAAGATCGCGTGCCCGCCGACGGGTCGGACGATCGGGATGTCCCAGACCTCGAGCAGCTCACCGAGGTAGCGGACCTGGCCGACGCGGCTGCGCACGTGCTGGTCCTGGACCGACTCCTCGATCCCGATGGCCAGCGCCTCCATGTCGCGCCCGGCCATGCCGCCGTAGGTGTGGAGCCCCTCGTAGACCACGACAAGGTTGCGCAGCTCCTCGAACGTGTCCCAGTCGTTGACCGCGAGCCAGCCGCCGATGTTGACGAGGTTGTCCTTCTTCGCGCTCATCCAGGCCCCGTCCGTGAACGAGCAGAACTCGAGGAGGATCGCCGCGATCGACGTCTCGGCGTAGCCGGCCTCGCGCTCCTGGATGAAGAGCGCGTTCTCGACCATGCGGGTGGCGTCGAGCATGACCTTGATGCCCCGCGGCTCGCACCAGGCGCGCAGCTCGCGGACGTTGGCCATGCTCACCGGCTGCCCGCCGGCCATGTTGACCGTGCCGGCGAGCGAGACGTACGGGACCTTCTCGGCCCCGACCTCGGCGACGAGGCGCTCGAGCTTGGCCAGGTCGATGTTGCCCTTGAACGGGTCGAGCGACTGCGGGTCGTGAGCCTCGTCCACGATCACGTCGTGGAAGGTCGCGCCGGCCAGCTCCTGGTGAAGCCGCGTCGTCGTGAAGTACATGTTCCCGGGGATGTGGTCGCCGGGCTTGATCATGGTCTGGCTGATGAGGTGCTCCGCGCCGCGCCCCTGGTGAGTGGGAACGATGTGCGCGTAGCCGTAGTAGCGCCGGATCGCCGCTTCGAGGTGGTAGTAGTTGCGGCTCCCGGCGTAGGCCTCGTCGCCCAGCATCATCCCCGCCCACTGCCGGTCGCTCATGGCCGACGTGCCGGAATCGGTGAGGAGGTCGATGTAGACGTCGTCGCTGTGGAGCAGGAACGTGTTGTAGCCGGCCTCGCCGAGGGCGGCCACGCGCTGCTCGCGGGTGGTGACGGTGAGCGGCTCGACCATCTTGATCTTCCACGGCTCGGCCCAGCTGCGCCGGCCGTGCTGCTGGCCCATCGTGTGGAGCGGTTCGTGCGCCATGGGATTCGGCTCCTGGTTCGGGGACGTATGGGTCAATGATCGGCTGTGGGAGGGGCTCGCGTCGCGCCCCGCCCGCGTCGGGCACCGCACGCCTCGGGCACCGCACGCCTTGGGCCCCGCCCGCCTCGGGCCCCGCCCGCGTCGGGCACCGGCGATCAGCCCGGCTCGCCCACCTCCTCGGGGACGGTCCTCTGGGCCTCGCCCCGACGGGCGCGCACGATGACGGCGACCGCCAGGACGATGATGGCCCCCGCGACGATCGTGCGTGGGTCCAGAGGCTCGGCCAGGACGAGCGAGCCGAGGATGACCGCGATCACGGGGTTGACGAAGGCGTAGGTCGAGACCAGCGAGATCGGCGCGACGCGAAGGAGCCAGGTGTAGGCCGTGTAGCCGACGAGCGAGCCGATGGCGATCAGGTAGACGATGGCCGCCACGGACTCCGGGGCGATCTCCGCCACGCGCAGGCGGAAGATGTCGCCCGTGATCGTGGCCAGGACGAAGAGCACGGCGCTTCCCGCGAGCATCTGGATGGCCGTCCCGACCAGCGGGCGGCGCGGGACGTGGGCGGTCCGGCTGTAGAGCGAGCCGATTGCCCAGAAGACCGGCGAGAGGAGGCAGAGCAGGACGCCGAAGGGGTCGAGGCCGCCGGATGCTCCCGAGGGCCAGACGAGGAAGGCCACGCCGACGAAGCCGATGACGGTCCCGGCAACGATCGTCCTCGTGAGGATGACGCCGAAGAAGACCCGGCCGAGGATGGCAACCCACAGCGGCAGGGTGGCGATGATCAGGGCGGCAATCCCGGACGGCACGGTCTGCTCGGCGATCGCCAGGAGCCCGTTGCCACCCGCCAGGAGCAGGCCGCCGATGATCGCCGCGTCGCGCCACTCGAGGCGTCCGGGGCGGTCCGCGGCGGCGTCGCCGCTCCGGATCGTGAACAGGTAGAGGAGCGACCCCGCGATCAGGAAGCGCACGGCCGACCCGGTCAGGGGCGGGATCGTCTCGACGGCGATCCGGATGGCGAGATACGTGGAGCCCCAGACGATGTAGAGCGCGACGAGGGCCACGGCGATGCGGATCTGGGAGGCCGGCGCGAGGGCGGCTGCCGGGCGGGAAGACATGCCGAGCAGGATCGCACCTCGGGCCGTGGTGCGTGAGGGTCGTTGGGGTGTTCGTGGCATCCGGGCGAGTCACTTGTTCGGCGTGCGACAATCCGGCCACGATGCGCCTGGACGATCAATTCGATGACCTCGTCGCGAGCCTTGGCGGTTTCTACCGCGCCTGGGTGATCCAGCTTGGGCTCGAGCTCGGGTTGTTCACGGCGCTCCGGGCAGCGGAGCCGCAAGGCCTGGCGCCTGCCGAGCTCGCGGCGGCGACGGACACCGCCGCGGACCCGATCGCTGCCTGGTGCCGAGCCGCCTATGCCTGCGATCTCGTGGACGACGACGGCGAGCGCCTGCACCTCGACGACGTTACGGCGTCGATCCTCCTCGACGTGCACCGACCCGAATACCTCGGCGGACAGTTCGCCTACACCGTGACGGCCAGCCTCGACTACGCCGACATGGCCCAGCTGCTCCGGACCGGGCGCACGGTCGAAGTCCGTCCGCCCCGGTACTACCGCTCGATCGAGCAGCTGACCCAGCAGGACATCGCCGTCTTCTTCGAAGAGGCGCTGGCCGCCCTCCCGAACCTCGTGACGCTGCTGGCCGGTGGTGCCGACGTCGTCGACCTCCACTGCGGAGGCGGCCGCTGGCTCGTGGCCGTCGCGCGCCGGTTCCCGGCAGCCCGGCTCGTCGGCGTCGAGTCCGAGCCCAATTCGACGGCCCGGGCGATGCGTCTCGTCCAGGAGGCCGGCCTGGAGTCGCGGATCCGCATCGAGGCGCGCGAGGTGGCCGCGATCACACATCGCGCAGCCTTCGACCTCGCCTACTTCCAGCAGTCGCTTCACGAGCTCGCGGACCCGGCGGCCGTGCTCGAAGCCGCGTGGCGCGCGCTCCGCCCCGGTGGCTGGCTCCTGGTCCTGGGCTGGTGCCTGCCGTCCAGCCTGGACGACCTGGCAACGCTGCACGGCCAGCTCATCACGGGCGTGGCGCTCGACGAGGCGCTCCACGGCGGCCGGCTGCGCACGGTGGAGGAGCATGCCCTCCTGTTCGAGGCGGCCGGACTGCCGGCACCGGAGGCGATCGCCCTGCCGTCGGACGCTGTGCTGCTCGTGGTCCAGAGGCCGGCCTGACCGGCGTTGCCGCGACCCGCGGCGACGCGTGGCGGCGCGTGGGCTACCATCGAGCCATGATGGAGACCGATGCCGCACCCACGTTCCGCGACGCCGAGCCCGCCGACGCCGACTGGATCGCCGGGCTCCTCTCGGACGAGGGCTATCCGGCGGGGGCCAGCGACGTCATCCGCCGCCTGGAGCGCTTTGCCGAGATGGGGTCGCTCGTCCGGATCGCGGAGCGCGACGGAGAGCGACTCGGGTTCATCGCCGTCCACCTGGTTCCGCGCTTCGAGCAGGACGACCACCTCGCCCGCGTGATCGCGATGGTTGTCGATCCGGCCATTCGATCGCGGGGAGTCGGCCGGGCGCTCCTGGCCGAGGTCGACCGCGTGGCAGCCGACGCCGGATGCGCCTTTGTCGAGGTGACGGCGGGTCACCACCGCGCGGATGCCCGCCGGCTCTTCGAGGCGGCCGGGTTCGACACCTCGCTCACCACGTACCTCCGGAAGCATCGCTGAGCGAAACGCCGTTCCCCCGGCTGCGCCTGCGGGAGCCGACCGAGGAGCTCCTCAGTCTGCCGTGGGAGCTGCCGCTCGACCGGTGGCGGTCAGGCCGGGTCGTCCTGCGCACGCTTCCGGTTGGACCCTCGCGCCACATGGTCCGCTTCGTGGTCAGCGGTTCGACGCTCTACGCCCTCAAGGAGGAGCCACTCGAGATCGCCCGCCGCGAGTACGAGGCGCTCCTGCACATGGAGCACGCGGGACTGCCCGCCGTCCGTCCGATCGGGATCGCCGAGCGGCCTGACGAGGGGAACGCGATCCTCGTCACCGAGTTCCTCCGCCACTCGCTCCAGTACCGCCGTCTCCTGATGCGGGTGCCGCTCGAGCCGGGCGGCTATCGCGACCGCCTTCTCGATGCCATGGCCGGGCTCCTCGTCGATCTCCATCGGGCCGGCGTCTACTGGGGCGACTGCTCGCTGGCCAACACGCTCTTCCGGCGCGACGGGGACACCTTCGCTGCCCACCTCGTCGATGCCGAGACGAGCGAGATTCACCCGGTGCTTTCGCACGGGCAGCGAGCGTACGACCTGGACGTTCTCGTCGAGAACGTCGCCTTCGGCCTGGCCGACCTCGCCGCCTTCCAGGGTCGCTCCAATTCGATGGACGAGCAGATCGACGCTGCGGAGGCAGTACGCACGCGGTACACGCAGCTCTGGGAGGAGCTCTTCCGGCAGGTCGAGATCCAGCCGGGGGACCGCTTCGCGATTTCCGCCCACGTGCGGCGACTGAACGACCTCGGCTTCGCGGTCGGCGAGATCGAGCTGGAGCCTGGCCCGAACGGAAGGGTCCGGCTGCGGGCCGCCGTCACCCGGCGCGACTTCCATGCCCGTGAGCTGCGGCGCCGCACCGGCCTGGACGCCCTCGAGGGGCAGGCGCGTCTCCTCCTCAACGACCTCCGCGAGTATCGGGCGTGGCTCGAGTACGACGAGCAGCGGCGTGTGTCGTCGGGTGAGGCGTCCGACCGCTGGCGCGCCGAGGTCCTGGAGCCGGCGCTCGTCCGCCTGGCCCCCGCCATCGGCCCGACGCGCGATGCGCTGCAGGCCTACTGCGACCTCCTCGAGCACAAGTGGCTGCTCTCCGAGCGGCGCCATCGCGACGTCGGGCTCGAAGCGTCGCTGGCGGCGTACCTCGCGGCCGGCGCGCCGGCGCCCGAGCGGGGCGGGGTCGTCGAGACCCTGGACCTCGATGGCGAGCCGGACCTCGAGGCGCCGAACGCCGCGGCCGGCCCGGACTGAATGGCAAGCCGGGTTCCGCGATGGGCCGGCCCGTGCGGAGGCGAGAACCGGCTCGCGGCCGCCGACCGCTACCAGCGCTCCTCGTGGACCAGGTCGGCGAGCGTCCGCCGGCCACCGCGCCGCTTGGGCGCCGTGAGGAGCTCAGGGTCGGCAGGGTAGCCGAACGACAGGACGAACTCGCAGTGCCAGTCGGCCGGGTAGCCGAGGAGCTCGCGCGCCCGGTCGTGCTCGTAGACGGTGGCCGGGACGCTGCCGATCCCGAGCTCCCAGGCTGCGAGGACCATGCTCTGGGCCGCCCGGCCCAGGTCCCACATGACCGAGAGGGGAGCGTCCGTCACCGCCGGATCCGGCGTGAGGAGGGCGATCGCGACCGCGGCACCGGCGAGGTGGCCGGCCCACGGTCCCAGGGTGGCGAGCTCGGCGAGGTGGGCTGGATCCCGACAGACGATGAACGCCCAGCGCTGCTGGTTCTTGGAGCTGCCGGTCCGCCGGCCGGCGTCTGTGAGCCGCTCCACGATCCATGGCTCCAGCGGCTGCGCCGAGAACTCACGGACCACCCGCAGCGAGTCGATGGCCTCCCAGGTTCCGAGAGCGGGCTGCAGATCGCCGACCGGCATGATCGTCTCCTTCGTGCTGGCGCTCACGACGCCGCAGCTGCAATTGCCGAGGGGCCGTCCCGTTCGCGGGGACGGGCCACCGCCATCGCCGCCGCTCGCGCCGCCGCCTCGCCGGGGGCGTACGGTCCCCCGAGGTGGCTCGCGAAGAATCCGGCAATCCGCTCGCGGTATGCCGGCGACTCGTAGAGCCAGCTGTGCCGCCCGCCCGGGATCACGAGAAGCTCGGCCTCGCCATCGGGGCGCGCCCGGGCCGATCGCACCAGGAGCTCCGCATGGCGGAGGGCCACGATCTCGTCGGCGCTCCCGTGAACGACGAGGAGCGGCCCGGGGAAGCCGCGGATCGCCCGCAGGGCGTTGACTCGCCCCGGGCGATGCCCGCGGGGACGCAGGTAGACGTGCAAGGTCAGCCACGCGAGCGGAAGCGCGACCGGTTTCGGGATCCGCAGGCCGGCCAGCTCGAAGGTCCGCCGGGTGAGGAGCCGGGGGTGCGCCGGGATGGCCGTTGCCACGAGAGCGCCGATGCCGGGTTCGCTCGCCGCCGCGAGGACGGCTCCGACGGCACCCATCGAGTGGCCCAGCAGGCCCACGCTCGTGACCTCGGGCCGGCGGCGCAGGACGGCGACGGCCGCCGCTGCGTCGGCCCCGAACTCCCCGCCGCTGATGGGGAGCAGCTCGGGCGGGTTCTCGCCGTGGCCGCGGACGTCGAACAGCAGCGTGTGGAAGCCGGCGGCGTGGAGGAAGCGGGCGTTCGGGAGCATGCGGCCCCGGCTCGAACCCCAGCCGTGCACCAGGACGACCCCCGGGCCGGGCGCACCGCCGCGAGCGGGGATGAACCAGGCTGGAAGCGCGCCTCCCGGGGACGGGATTGCGAGCGACTCCCAGGGCAGGCCCTCATCGTCCGGCGTCGCCAGGAGCGGGCGCGGCGTCGGGAATCCCGCGCGGCGCCGGTACTCGACCGCGAACCAATAGGCGGCCGCGAGGGGGATCGCAACGGCCGCCGCGGCGGCCCCCGTTCGAGCAGCGCGCCGGGCGGTGCGGGATGGCATGCCCCCAGCGTAGCGCCTAGGATGACGGGATGGTCCGGCGCGATCCCCATGCTGTTCTCGGCGTCGCTCCCGGGGCGAGTGTCGCGACGGTCAAGGCCGCCTGGCGGCGGCTCGCCCGGGAGCACCACCCCGACCTGACCGCGAATGCCGCCGAACGGCGGGCGGCGACCCGGCGCATGGCCGAGATCAACGCGGCGTACGCGGAGCTCCGGGACAAGGGCAGTCCTGCGGCGCGGCGTCCCGAATCCCGACCCGGGACGACCGGGGAGCCGTCCGAAGATGGCCGCGCTGGCGCGAACGGGGCCGGAGACGCGCGACCCTCGGGCCCGCCGCCGCCGCCTCGAACCAGGCCCGTGACGGCCCGCTTCGACACGACCGACCTCCTCCACCGCCGCAACGCCACGACGACGCCGCGCGGCGAGGGATATCGGCATCATCCTCGGGGCAGGCGCCCTCCCCAGGCCCGCTCGGAAGCGGCCGAGCCGCCGCGGGCGTCCGAACCGACGGGCCCCCTGGAGCGACTCCGCGCCCGGCGCACCCGTCGCCGGCCCCTGCCGACCGTGGAGGCCGCGCGGGCTCTGCCGATCGCGTTCGGGAAGTTCCACGGCCGGACGCTCGGCGAGATCGAAGCGCTGGAGCCGACCTACGTGAGCTGGCTCGCCCGCGCGATCACGCGGGACCCCGACCTCCTGGATGCAGCGCGGGTGGTGGCCGCGGCGCGGCCACCGGACCTGGGGAGCTGACCGAACGGTCCCGGACAGCGCGACGGGGCGCCCCGCCCGGATCCCGCGATGGCCGGTCCGGCGGCATGAGCACCGCCGGCCGATGAGTCCGCCGCCGCCGCCGCGTCCGGGCCTGCCGGCCGGATGACCATCGTTACTCGACTCGTGACCGGAATCGGCGGGACCCACCCTCGACGTCGCCCCCGGCGTCCTCGAAGATCGTGCGTCTCCCGTCTCCGGTCCGTGGCCGACGCCCCAGGTAGCTCCCGATGACGTGACGGCGGTGACGGGAGCACCGTAGCCCACCACCAGCGGCCCCCGCCATGGGAGGCTTGTCAGGGTGGCCCGACGTCGATGGTCGATGGCGCGGGCGCACCGTGCCGGGACTCTCGTCTGGTGCGCGCCGTCACAGCCGGGCGGTCGGCGGCGTTCAGGAGCGGTTCAGGGTAGGCTCCCAGGCGATGCGCACCTCCGTGCCCCGCGAGCGCCATCGCCCGCGGGCCCTTGCTCTCACCCTGCTCGCCGGCGCGGCCCTGCTGCTCGCCGGCTGCTCGTCGGCGAGTCCCGTCTCTTTCGACCCGGCGACGCCATGCGCGGCGACGGCGCGGGAGCAGATGAAGGGCGCCTATCCGGCCCTCGAGGCCCGGATCCCGGAGACCATCGGTGGCGTCGTGCCGGCGAGCCGTGACTCGGGTCGGTTTTGCTCGAAGGAGACGCTGGGCTCGGTCCTCGACGCCGGAGTGACCGTGGTGCGCTTCGGCGGCGGCATCTGGGAGGCCGGCGAGCGGGGCGGCATCCAGCTCGGGGCATTCGAGGGCGACGGGCTGACGCCGGCCCTGCTGGCCGAGGAGTACCGTCGCGCGGCCGACGCGTCCCGGCGCACCGAAGCCGTGCGGGCGACGACGCTCGAGATCGCGGGCCGGCCGGCCTGGCGAATCGACGTCGTCAACGGGAACTCGCGGCAGGCGATCGTGGTGTGGGGCTCCGCGGACGGCGCGGTCGTCCAGGTCGTTGTCGCGGCCGACGTGGACGAGACGGAGCTCCAGGAAGCGATCGCCGCCTTCGAGTGAGACCGGGTGGCCCAGCGCCCGGAGTCGGTCAGGGTAGCTCGGGCACCTCGGCCGCCGGTCGGCCGGCCAGGCGCTCCATGAGCGCGGAGGCATACGCGGCGGCGGCCGTGAGCGAGGTCCCGGCCCACGCGACGTGGAGCGATGCCATGAGGGCGGCGTCATGAGCGAGATCGCCGCCGACCATGATCGGGAGCGGATCATCGGGTCGGACCGCCGCTGCGGCGACCACCGACGCTCGGAGCTCTTCGGCGCGCTCCGGGAGCGACGCCGCCAGGCCCACGAGCTGAGCCTGGTTACGGGCGAGGAAGCGGGCGAGGTCGGGCGCCGGCACGTCGGGGCCGAGATTGGCCACCGTCCAGCCCGCGGCGCAGAGCACCTGGTCAAGGCAGATGAGGCCGATGGCATGGTGCTCGCCGGCGACGCCCGCCAGCACCGCGAGGGGTCCGACGCGACCTTCGGGTCCCCGGGGATCGCGGATCCGCTCGAGGCTCCGAGCGAGCGTCTGGCTCGCAAGGTGCTCTTCGGCGATCGTCCAGCGGCCCTCCAGCCAGCGCTGGCCGACCAGCGCCATCGCATCGCGGAGAAGCCCGTCGAAGACCTCGGCGCGCGGGCGCTCGCCCAGGGCACTCTGCAGGGCCCACGCCGCCAGCTCGTCGTCACCGTCCGCGAGCAGGGCGGCGAGCAGCTCCGGCGTCACGGTCGTGGACGGCACACCCTCGCTCGCCCGCGCGGGATCGACGGGAGGGAGCATCGGCAGGCGTTCGCTCATGGGAGGACCATACCACTCGTTCGTGGCCGGCCGGTGGCTGGATGCGGTCGCTACCATGTGCCCATGTACTTCGATGCCCTGTCGTTCCTCGAGGACGAACGCGATGCCTGGCGCCCGTTCGAAGCCCTCCTCGCCATCCCCGACGACCGCTTCGACCTCCCCGTCGCAGCCGCTCATGGCTGGTCGGCCCGGGACGCTGCTCAGCCATCTCGCCGCGTACCAGTCCCATTGCCTCGACGTCGCGCGTGAGCTTGCCGTCGGCGAGCGAAGCCCGGCCCACGCCGCGATGGAGGCCGCCTGGGCCGCCCGCGGGGACGCGGTCAACGACGAGCTGGCCGCTGCGTGGCGGACCCTCTCGCCGGACGAGGTTCGCCGACGGGCGTCGACGCTCCCCGGCGAGCTGCGCGGCCACCTGACCGTCGTGCCCGAGGCCCGCTGGGTGAAGCACCCGGTCTTCGGGCCGTTCTTCGAGGACGAGCTCCTCGACCACTACGCGGACCACGAGGCGGACCTGGCGGCGGTCCTGGCGGCCGCGGGATGAGCAAGGCGGGCCTCGCCGCGCTGCTGGTGGATCGTGTGGCCGACCTCGAGGGAGCCGAAGCGGTGTCGACTGACGGCGGAGTCGAGCTGGTGCTCGACGGTGAGCCGTTCGGGATCGTCTCGGGAAGCGCAGTCGAGCTGTGCCTGCGACCCGCGGTGGCTGCGGCCGCCCTTCGGACGCCCGACACCGCCGCGTCGTCCCGCGGGCCCGGCTGGGTTCGCTTCGAGCCGCCGGTCCTGGACGAGTTCGCCCGCGATCGCGCCTCTGCGTGGCTCGAGAGCGCCTGGCGCTTCGCGGACGAGGGCGGGGTCGAAGCGCCACTTCTCCCGTGACGGACGCGCCGGAGCGGATCGGCGCCCTGCGCGCGGCGGCTCCCGCGTACGCCCAGGTCGCCCTGGATACGATCGGACGCGAGTTTCCGGGCGATGCCTGGCACACGTGGCGAACGGCCGGAGACGCTCCGCCGCGCCCCCGCGAACGCACTCCGGTCTTCTGGGGCAGCTACGACTGGCACTCGTCGGTGGAGATGCACTGGGTCCTCGTGCGCCTGCTGCGGCTCGTGCCCGAGGCGTTCGCGGCGTCGGACGCGCGCACGGCGCTCGACGCGCGATTCGAGCCCACGGCCCTCGTTCGCGAGGCGGCCTTCATCGCGGACCCGGACAACCGGAACCGAGAGCGCCCGTACGGCTGGGGCTGGGGCCTGGCGCTCGCCCACGAGCTGGCGGCGTGGGACGACCCCGACGGACGCCGGTGGCGACTGCGGCTCGAACCCCTCGTCGACGCGCTGGAGGCGAACTTCCTGGACTGGCTCCCGCGCGCGACGTACCCGGTTCGCTACGGCATCCACGGCAACAGTGCGTTCGGGCTCGGGCTCGCCCTTCCGCACGCCGAGGCGCGGGCCGCCGCCGGCGATTCCCGCCTGCGCGACGCGATCGCCGGCGCGGCCCACCGCTGGTTCGACGCCGACATCGACGCGCCGGGAGGCTGGGAGCCGTCGGGCTTCGACTTCCTCTCGCCGACGCTCGTCGAGGCCGAGCTCATGAGCCGGCTCCTGCCCGCCGGCGGCTTCCCCGGCTGGCTTGCGGCCTTCCTGCCGGGCCTCACGGACTGCGAACCCTCCGCGCTCTTCCGTCCCGCGATCGTGTCCGACGCGAGCGACGGCCAGATCGCCCACCTGCATGGGCTGAACCTCTCCAGGGCCTGGTGCTGGCGACGGATCGCCGAGGCGCTCCCGCCGGGCGACCCCCGCGTGGCGGTTGCGGCCGCCACTGCCGGCGTCCACGCAGCTGCCGGCCTCCCGTACGTCGTGGGCGGCGACTACATGGTGGAGCACTGGCTGGCCGCCTACGCGGTCCTGCTCCTCTCCTGACTCGAGGGCAGCCGCGACACGCCGCGGCCGCGGCTAGCCCTCCGGAATCGAGGACGCCCCGTCCGGACCAACCCGGGCGGGGCGCGGATGAACCGTGGAGGCTCAGCTCAGGGCTCAGGGACGACGTCGGCGGCGACGTAACGCTCCAGGAAGGCGCCGAAGGCCATCGGAGCGATGGCCAGCGAGGTGACGACGACGACGATGAGCAGGTCGCGAAGCATGAAGTGCACCGTGGCGAGTTCCAACCAGCCCCGGGAACGATGCCGGAGCCTCGCTCCGAGCATGCGCGCCGGCGCCCGCCGGATCAAGGACGGCAGGGATACGCGAAGGGTCGGGTTCGGGTGCGCTTGGGGACGGTCGCGCTGCGGGCCGCCGCGCTGCCCCGAAACGAGAACCGCCCCGCCCGGGCGTACCCGGACGGGGCGGTTGCAGGTGCGTGTTGGGACGGAGGAGGAGGTCCGCCCCGTGCGCCCCCCTAGTTGGCGGGTTTGGCGTACTGGGCGAGGCTGAAGCGGGCCTCGAGCTGGTCGGCGGGCTGGAAGCCCATCACGCCCATCGGCTGCTTGCCCTCGCCCGGGAAGAACGCGATCGTCGGGATGCTCATGATGTTGAAGGCCTTGGAGAGGCCCGGGTTGGCGTCGACGTCAACCTTAACCACGTCCACCGAGCCGTCGTACTTCTCGGCGAGCTTCTCGAGCTCGGGCGCGACGAGGCGACAGGGTCCGCACCAGGCGGCCCAGAAGTCCACGATGACGGGTCGATCGGCGTGGAGCACGATCTCCTCGAACGTCGCATCGGTCGCGTGCTTGATCTCGGCCATCGGTGGCGAGGTTCCTTTCTCCCGGTTGTGGCGGGTCGTGAGCCGTCGCCCCTAGCGGGCGAGGACCTGGATGAGACGGTAGGCCTCGAGGACCTTGGGGTCCGCGAGCCGGTAGTAGACGGTGCTGCCGTCTCGCCGGGTCGTGACGAGCCCGGCCGAACGGAGCACGGCGAGGTGCTGGGACATGTTCGGTACGTGGCACCCGACACAGGTCGAGAGCTCCGAGACCGACGCCTCGCCGGCGGCCAGCGTCTCGAGGACGCAGAGCCGTTTGGGGTCGGCAAGCGCGCGCCCGATGAGGGCGGCCCGCGCCTGGTCCGTGGCTGCAACTGGTGCCGTGGTGGTCACGGCCGAAGTATCTCACCACTTGCGCAACAACGCAAGTGCCTGTTCGGATGCCGCGGGCCCGCCCCCGTCCTGGCGGGACGGCGCCGCGTGGCCGACGCGGCGTGGTCGGCGCCGGGGGCCTTGCGTTCAACGCACCAGCGGGGCGAGAGTCGCGACCGACCCGACGACTCTCGGCGGTCCGACGCAAGGAACATGCGTTCCGGGCTGGCCCGCCGGGCCGGAAGGGCGGGTCGTGGCAGGAATTCGGCGGTCCAGGGCAAGGATCCCGTCGTCGGGACCCCCAGCCGCGTGGCGGGATGCGCGGTCATGCGTTCGACGCAAGGCCGGCCGTTGCCGGCCGAGCCCTGGAGTCCGAGCCGAAGGGGTCCGTGGCGGGGGCGCGTGCCTTGCTGCTATCGCGCGAGCGTGCCGCAGATGGTGCAGAAGCTCGCGCCCGGCGCCAGTGCCGCACCGCAGCCGGAGCAGGCGAGCCCCGCCGGACCCTGGGGTGGCGGCGGGACCGGAGGTGCCGGCGCGGATGCGGGAGCGGCAGCCGGTGGCTCGGGCGGCCCGGGGGCGGGTGCGCCCGCGACGGTGCCCGGTGCGGAGGGGGCCGGGCCCGTGGCGGTTCCCGCCGATGCCGCGGCCGGCGTCGCTCCAGGCATCTGGGCCACGCCCTCCTTGAGCGGCGTGCCGCACTTGGCGCATGCCACCCAGGCTGCGTCCTCGATCGGAGCCTGGCACTTCGGGCAGCGCCCCGGCACGAACGGGTCCACGGAGCCGCAGAACGGACACCGGGCGGCATCGCGGGCGATGAGCTTGCCGCAGGCCGGGCACGGGTGCTTGAAGGTCGGCATCGTGGCTCCTCAGCTCGAAGCGTCGGGGTCGGTTCGTCGCGTGCTCATCCCGGGGTGCCCCCGTCACGGGTCGCGCCAGCTGCGGCATCGACGTCACCGGCGGCCTCGGCGGCCTCGGCGTCCTGTGCCGTTCGACCGGGCCAAACGGCCGCGTCGTCACGGCAGGCGGCGTGCCATGAGATGAGGTCGTCGAGGGCGGCCTTCCAGCTTGCCTCGTCGCGGTGGACCAGGCGGGTCACGAAGGCGGCGCGCGCGGCGGCCAGCGACGGCAGCGCCCGGAGCGCGAGCCGATAGCGGATCCCCTTCGGCGTTGCCAGCTGGTCGTCCGGAAGGGCGATCGGCTCGCGCAGGAAGCGAGCGTCCACGAGGGCGCTCGAGACGAGGGCGACCGCCCGGGCGCTCGCCTCGGCGTCGATGCCGGCGGGGTCCGACCTGCCGGTGAAGCCGGAGCGGGGCGCTGCGCGGAAGCAGTAGGTGGCGTGAGCCCCTCCGCTCACGAGCTCGAGGGCGACGAGGTTGCCGGGGAGCGCGACGAGGAACCAGGCCCGCTGGCGCTCCGGCGCGCCCGGCCCTTCGGGGGCGAGCGCAAGCCAGCGGAGCGCCGCTGCGCCGCCGGCGCGCTCGCGCAGAGCGAGATAGGACGCCGCGAAGGTCGGTTCGCTCAGCACGCTCCGCTCGACGGCGTCCCAGGCCTCGCCGAGGTCGGCGGGGGCGGCGGGCCGTCCGTCGACGAGGACTGCCGCAGCGTGACCCACCGCCGACGACGGGAGATCGGGGACGATCCGGGCGAGGATCGCGCCGGAGTCGCGGTGGGCGCCCGACGGGAGCTCGGCGAGGCGGGTTCGATGGCGCGCGGCGCCGGGGCCGAGCCGGAGGAGGTCGAACCCGTCGGCGCCGGCCACGACACGGACGCCGCCGACCTGGGGCAGGAGGTCCACGGGCCCGATGTCAGCCCGCCGGATCCGGCGCACGGGGAGGCGCTCGTCGAGGGGGGCGAGGGTCGCGCCCCAGCCGTCCACGGCCAGCTGGGCGACACCGGACTCGGCCGCGCCCGCCTGGTCCGCGTCACCGTGGGTCCGGTACTCGACGAGGTCGACGGGCGCTCCGTCCGGCAGCTCCACGAAGGCGTCGGCGAGCCGTTGCCTGAGCCGCCGCTCGCGCAGGGCCGCGACCAGCGGGCCCGCCGCGGCCCCGAACTGCTCGAGGAGCCAGCGCTCGGCATCGGGTCCGGCTCCGGTGGCGACGAGCCCCACGCCCCCGGTGATGGCGAGGGTCGCCAGGTCGCGGTACGCGATGGTCCGCGGTGGCGCCCCGCCCTGGGAGATGATCACCGCCGTCTCGTCGAGCGCGACGGTACCCGGCGCGGCATCTCCGCCCGGTCGTCGGATCTGGCCGGCGTAGGTTCGCAGGTCGGCGGTCCCGGGCGGCATCGTCGGGCGCCCGCTCAGCCGGCGGTCTTCGTCCCGCAGCTGCCACAGAAGCGGGCGTCCGTCGGCAGCTCCGCCCCGCACTGCGTGCAGTGCGCCGTCCCGAGCCGCGTGCCGCAGTTGGCGCAGAACTTCTCGGATCCGACCGGCTTGTCGCAGGATGGGCAGACCGTCCGACGGGCCGACGTGTCGCCCGAGAAGACCGTCTCGTTGCGCATCGCCTCGCGCATCTGGTTCATCTCGACCGACGAGCGCTCGCGCTCCATCTCGGCGGCCAGGTTCGGGGCGCAGCTCGTGCACAGGTTGCGGTCGCGGTTGAAGCAGGTCTCGTCAACCCACTTGGAGCACGCGGCGCAGCGGGTGAAGAGGGGCATGATCTCGTTGGCGGCCTTCTCGAGGGCCTTGTCCCGGGCGTCCTTGTCCACGAAGTCCTTGGCGCTCCGGGCGGCGTTCGAGGCGCCCCAGAGCCCGCCAAGGAGGTTGCTGGCGCCCGAGAGCACGCTCCCGGCAGTCCCGATCCCCGACCGGATGAACTCGCTGCGGTAGCCCGAGCCGCACTCGTCACAGCGGAACTCGAACTGGTACCCGTTCTCGTCCGAGAGGTCGGTGTAGTTCCGCGTGAAGGGAGTGAAGCCGGGCATCGAAGTCCTCCGTCTGGCGCGGTCGTCGAGGGAGAAGGCTGGTCCGAGGATAGCGCGCCCGCGGGCGCGGGACACGAGGCCCGCGCACGATCGGCGGGCCCCGGCGCAGGCTGCATACTGCCCGCATGCCCGACGATCCGATGGCGCCGGACCCCCGTCCGCCCGCGCTCGAGGTCTCCCTCGAGGACATCCAGGCGGCCGCCCGCTTCCTGGATGGGCGCGTCGGTCGGACACCGATCCTCATCTCGACGACGGCCGCCCGTGTCGTGCGAGCAAGTGCGGGAGTCGAGCTGGCCGACGGCTGCGTGTACGCCAAGGCCGAACACCTCCAGCGGACCGGCTCGTACAAGGTGCGCGGTGCGACGTTCCGGATCGCCCGCCTCTCGCCGGCCGAGCACGCGGCTGGCGTGATCGCGATCTCCGCGGGTAACCACGCGGCGGCGGTTGCCGTGGCTGCGGGCCTGCTGGGTGTCCACGCGGTCGTCGTCATGCCGACGACCGCAGTGCGCTCCAAGGTCGACGCCTGCCGGGGCTACGGCGCGGAGGTGATCCTCGAGGGCGATGACACGTCGGAGGCCTGGGTGGCGATGGAGCGGATCCGCGATGAGCGCGGGCTGACGTTCGTCCACCCGTTCGATCACCTCGACACCATCACAGGCCAGGGAACGATCGGCCTCGAGATCGTCGAGGAGCTCCCGGACGTGGACGTTGTCGTCGCTGGGGTAGGGGGCGGCGGCATGGCCTGCGGCGTGGCGGCGGCGGTCAAGGGGCTGCGGCGCGGTGTCCGTGTCTACGGCGTGGAGCCCCGCGGCTCCAACGCCCTGGCCCTCGGGATCGCCGCCGGCGTCCCGGTCCCCATCCGGGCCGTCAGCGTGGCCGACGGCCTCAACGCGCCCTTCGCCAGCGCGGCGACGATCGCCATGGGCGGGCGCCTCCTCGACGACATCGTGCTTCTCGACGACGCGGAGATCCTGGCCGGGCTTCGCTTCGCCGCCGAGCGGATGAAGCAGGTCCTCGAGCCCGCGGGAGCGGCGGCGCTGGCGGCCGTGCTCCTTGGCAGGGTCCCGGTCCGCGACGGCGAGCGGGTCTGCGTGATTCTTTCCGGCGGCAACGTCGACGTGGCGCGGCTGGGCGAGCTGATCGCCGCCGCGGGACCGCTGCCCGAGGCCTGATCGGCCACCGCGGCCGTGGGGGCAGACCCGGCCGGCGACCGGCTCCTCGTCAGTCGAACCCGAGCTCCTCGAGTCGGTCGTCGTCGATGCCCAGGTGGTGGGCCAGCTCGTGGATCACGGTGATCCGGACCTCGTCCTCGAGGTCCAGCGGGTCCGGGAAGTCACCCTCGAGCGGGAGGCGAAAGATCGTGATCGTGTTGGGGAAGGGCACGTCGTCGGCGCCCCACGCCGTCCGGGGCGTGCCGTCGTAGAGGCCGTAGAGGGTCTCGTCGGCGCGCAGGCCGTTCTCCCGGCGCTGGGAGGGCGACGGTTCGTCGGCGATGACGATGGCGACCTCGTCGAGGGCCGCGGCGAAGGGCATCGGGATGCCGGCAAGGGCCTGGTCGACGAGGTTCTCGAAGCGATCGTGGCGCGCTTCCCGCCGGCGACGGCGCGCGGCGAGCTCGACGGCGGGGATCCCTCGGCGGCGCTTCGGCATGACGGCGCTATCGTAGGCCGCCATGGACCCCCTTACCGCCCCGGGACTGCTCCCGCTCGAGTTCGGTGACCTGCCGCCCCGGGATCCGACCGCGGAACCGGCGGGCTTCGTCGTGGCGTCGGACGACGGCCTGAGGATCCACTTCCTCGACTGGGGGCCCGCGCGAGGGGCCGGGGCCGGGGGGGCCGCCGATGACGATCCGCCCGCCCAGGGCGACCCGCCCGGCGTGCTCCTCCTCCCGGGCCTGGCGTCGACCGCCTGGAGCTGGACCGCCGTTGCCCGCCGCCTGGTTGAGTCGGCGCACGTTGTCGCCATGGACCTGCGGGGCCACGGGCTGTCCGACTCGCCGACCGCGGGGTACGAGTCGGACGTGCTGGCCGGCGATGCGATCGCCGTCGCTGACGGGGCCGGCCTGCTTCCCCTGGCGGGCGCTCCCGCCGCCGGCCCCCTCCTGGTCGCGGGGATCGGGTACGGGGCCGCAGTCGCAGCGTGGGCTGCCCGGGCGCTGGGCGCGCGATGTGCCGGGCTCATCCTGGTCGACGGGGGCTGGGAGGACCTGGCCGCAACGACCGAGGCAACCCCCGAGGAGTGGCTCGCGTCGATCGAGGAGCCACCCGAGGTGCTCGCGTCGATGAAGGCCTGGCTGGCCGACCGGGCGGCCTTCGACCCGGCGAGCTGGGACGCCGACGAGGAGCGAGCCGCGCGGGCCCAGGTCGTCGAGACGGCCGCCGGCCGGGTCAAGCTGGCGGTCCACCCGCACGCCCTGGCAGGCTCGGTGCGCGCCCTCTGGTCGTACGAGCCGGCCGCGGTGCTGCCCGAGATCGAGGCCTCGATCGTCGCGCTCGTCGCTCGTGATGAGGATGCGTCGCGGGTGGCCACCCTCGCCGGCATCGCGCGACTCCGCGCGGCCGCCGGCCACTCGCCGATCCGCGTCGCCGCGTTCCCGGAGCGCGGGCACAACCTGGCGCGCCACGAGCCCGGTGCCGTGGCCGCGGCCGTGCTCGCGGTTGCCACGGGGACTACGATGCGGCCATGACCGGCCAGCCGCTGCCCGACCACGTGCGCTCCCTGGTCGACGAGATCGAGACCGAGATCGGCGAGCTGCCTCGTCCGGATCCCGACGCCCTCGTCTCGGCAGCCGCCATCGAGGGCTCGGCCCGCAGCCGATCCGGCGGCCCGAACGGGCGCGTGGAGGCGGCCGTCCGCGAGATCCTGCACGAGATCGGCGAAGACCCGGATCGCCAGGGCCTCCTCGGCACGCCCGGCCGGGTCCACCGGATGTACGCGGAGCTGACCGCGGGCTACCACGTGGACCCCGCGCGGCTCATGAACGGGGCGATCTTCGACGTCGATTACAGCGAGATGGTCGTCGTCAAGGAGATCCCGTTCTACAGCCTCTGCGAGCACCACCTCCTGCCGTTCTTCGGGACGGCGGCGGTCGCCTACATCCCGGACGGCCGCGTCGTCGGCCTCTCGAAGATCCCCCGGATCGTCGAGATGTACGCCCGCCGGCTCCAGGTCCAGGAGCGGCTGACGTCGCAGATCGCCGACTTCCTCATGGGGCACCTCCGGCCGCAGGGCGTCGGTGTCGTCATCGAGGCGACGCACCTCTGCGCGGTCATGCGGGGCGTGCGCAAGCCCGGCATGGTGATGACCACCAGCCACGTCCTGGGGATCTTCCGGGCCAACGACAAGACCCGCTCGGAGTTCCTGGCCCACCTCCAGCGGCCCTCCCCGGGCGCCTGATGCCGGGGCTATGATCCGGCCATGAGCGAACGACCGATCAAGGTCCTGATCGCGAAGCCCGGCCTCGACGGCCACGATCGCGGCGCCAAGGTGCTCGCGCGCGGCCTGCGCGACGAGGGCTTCGAGGTCGTCTACACCGGCCTGCGCCAGACGCCGGAGATGGTCGCCACGGCAGCGCTCCAGGAGGACGTGGACGTCGTCGGCCTCTCGATCCTGTCGGGCGCCCACATGACGCTGGTGCCCCGGATCTGCGCGCTGCTCCGCGAGAAGGGCCTCGACGACGTGCTGGTGGCCGCAGGAGGGATCATCCCCGACGACGACCTGCCGGCGCTCCGCGAGGCGGGCGTCGCGGCGGTCTTCGGGCCGGGCACGACGATCGCGCAGGTGGCCGACTTCATCCGGGCGAACGTCCGGCCGCTCGCCTGAGCGCGGCCGTGGCCACGGCGGCGGACGCGGGGGCGCCGGGCGTGCCGCGGGCGCCCGATGCCGCCGGGCCGGACGCAACCGCCCGTGGCCTGGAGCTCGCCGAGGGCACGCTCGCGGGCGATCGCCGCGCGCTGGCGCGTCTCCTGACCGCGGTCGAGAACCGGACGGCGGTCGCGGAAGCCGGGCTGCGGCGGCTCCACCCGGACGCCGGGCGGGCGCACCTCATCGGGATCACGGGCGCGCCGGGGGCCGGCAAGAGCACGCTCGTGGCCGCCCTGATCGGGGAGATCCGGGCATCCGGCCGGACCGTGGCCGTCATCGCGGTCGACCCCTCGTCGCCGATCACGGGCGGCGCCCTGCTCGGCGATCGGGTCCGCATGCAGGCGTACGCGTCCGACGACGGGGTCTTCATCCGGAGCATGGCCTCGCGCGGGCACGCCGGCGGCCTGGCCGCGTCCTCGGTCGCCGCCGCGACGGTGCTCGACGCCGCCGGCTTCGACCTGATTCTGCTCGAGACGGTCGGAACGGGACAGAGCGAGGTCGAGGTCGCAGCGGCCGCCGACACGACCGTCGTCCTCGAGGCGCCCGAGATGGGCGACGAAGTCCAGGCGATCAAGGCGGGCCTCCTCGAGGTCGCCGACATCGTCGTGGTCAACAAGGGCGACCGCCCCGGCGCCCAGCGAGCGGCGGCCGAGCTGCGGGCGATGCTGACGGCGACGGCGAGCCCGCGGTTGGCGCTGGCTGACGCGGGCGCGGGCGCGACGGGCGCCGGGCCAGCCGCCGCTGCTGGTGCGAGCTCGTCGACCCTTGGCCCCGCACGCCCACAGCCGAAGCGCCCCGACGTGCTGGTCACGACCGCGACGACCGGCGACGGCATCCCCGAGCTCCTGGCAGCCATCGCGCGTCATCGCACAGGACTGCTCGAGACCGAGGCCGGCGCTCCCGTTCGGCGCGCCCGGGCCGCCGCGCTCGTGTGGGCGCTCCTCGGCGATCGCGTGCGACGCCGGCTCGAGGACGATGAGTTGGCGGCCTCGACCGCATCCACGCTTGAGGCAGTCGTGCGCCACGAGCTGGACCCGTATGCGGCCGCCGACCGGCTTCTCCGGATGCTCGAGGCAAAGGGCTGAATGACCCGCCCGGGCCGCCCCCACCGACCCGCCGCCCACGTCATGCCTGGCGACGTGGCGCACCCGTTGGGGTCGCTGGATCGGAGGGCGAGGGCATAGCCGTCTGATCCGCGTGAGACACCATCTGATTCGATGCCCCTGGCCGCATCAAGCGCGCATCAACACGAGGCCGGCCTCTTCACGCAATCGTCGCCCGCCGGCTATCTCGCCCCGGTGATGCCCCGGTGATGCCCCGGTGATGCGGCCACGGTCATCGAATTGCGGAGTCACACGCGAACGCCGGCGGCGCGCCGGGGCCAACGGGCCTAGTGGCTGGGGCTGACGCGGCGGCCCGGGCGCAGTACCCTGCCCGGCATGCCGATCGAGCGGGCGTTCGTCGCGGGAGCCGGGTTGATGGGCCACGGCATCGCCCAGATCCTCGCCGCCGCTGGCCGGACGGTCGATCTCTACGAGCCCGACCTCGCCCGGGCGGTCGCCGGGCGCGAGCGGATCGTCGCGAACCTCGAGCGAGCCGTCGCGAAGGGCCGCCTCGACGCGACATCGCGCGTCGAGATCCTGGACCGGATCGCCGCGACCGACCGGATCGCGGCGGTCGGGGAGGCCGACCTCGTCGTCGAGGCGGTCTTCGAGGACGAGGACGCCAAGCGCGCCCTGTGGGCGGCGATCGACGCCGTCGCGCCGGAACACGCCATCTTCGCCACCAACACCAGCTCGATCTCGATCGACCGCCTGGCGGAGGCGCTGGCACCCGGCCGTCGGCCGGCCTTCTGCGGGATGCACTTCTTCAGCCCGGTCCCGGTGATGCCGCTCGTCGAGCTGATCCGCGGCATCGCCACCGACGACGCGACGATCGAGGTCGTTCGCGCCCTCGCCGCCGACCTCGGGAAGCAGGTCATCGTATCGGCGGATCGGCCGGGCTTCCTCGTCAACCGGATCCTCATGCCGCTGCTCGCCGAGGCGATGCGAGCCCTCGAGGAGGGGATCGGGACGGCCGAGGACATTGACGCGGGCGCCCGGGTCGGCCTCAGCCACCCGATGGGCCCGCTTGCGCTGGCCGACTTCATCGGGCTCGACGTCGTCCTCGGGATCATGCGGGTGCTCCATGCGGACCTCGGCGACGAGCAGTTCCGCCCGCCGCGCGTCCTCGAGGACCTCGTGGCGGCCGGGAAGCTCGGCCAGAAGACCGGCATGGGCTTCTTCGCCTACCCGCGCGCCTGAGGCAGGGGCATGACGCACGCCATGAGCCAGTCCGGCCCGAGCGGTCACGTCTACCTCGTGTCCGCCGCGCGGACGCCGATCGGCAAGTTCGCCGGAGCGCTGGCGAGCGTTCCGGCGACGAAGCTGGGCGCCGTCGCCATCCGGGCTGCGGTGGAGCGCGCCGGCCTCGACCCGGCGACCGCGGAGATCGATGAGGTCCTGATGGGTCAGGTCCTCCAGGCGGGGGCCGGCCAGGCGCCGGCGCGCCAGGCCGCGCTCGCGGCAGGGCTCCGGGATCAGACCCCGGCGACCACGATCAACCGGGTCTGCGGCTCGGGCCTCAAGGCGATCATGCTGGCCGCAGCCGAGATCCGGGCCGACGACGCCGAGCTGGTGGTGGCCGGCGGCATGGAGAGCATGAACGGGGCGCCCTACCTGCTCCCCGGCGCCCGCTTCGGCTATCGGCTGGGGAGCGGCGCGCTCGTCGACGCCGCCGTCGCGGATGGCCTGTGGTGCGCCCTCGAGGACTGCCACATGGGCACCCACGCGGAGCGCGTCGCGATCCGCGAGCAGGTGAGCCGCGCCGACCAGGACGCCTTCGCTCTCGAGAGCCATCGGCGCGCGGTCGCCGCCCAGGACGAGGGCCGCTTCGACGACGAGATGACGCCCGTCACCGTGCGCGACGCAAAGGGCCGCGAGACGGTGGTGGACGCGGACGAGAGCCCGCGCCGTGACACGACCGCCGAGGCGCTGGCCCGCCTGAAGCCCGTCTTTGCCCTGCCCGCCTGCGAGGACCGGGGCGACGCGGAGGAGGGGACCGTCACGGCCGGCAACGCGCCGGGGCTCACCGACGGCGCGGCGGCCACCGTCGTGGCCAGCGAGCGGGCCGTGGAGCGATGGGGCCTCACCCCTCTCGCCCGGATCGTGGGCTACGCGCAGGCCGAGGTCGCCCCGAAGTGGCTCTTCATGGCCCCGGTCGAGGGCGTCCGTCGCCTCGAGGCGCGGACCGGCCTTCCGATCGATGCCTTCGACCTGGTCGAGATCAACGAGGCATTCGCCGCCCAGGTGCTCGCCGACGGTCGCGCGCTCGGCTTCGACTGGGCGAAGGTCAACGTCAACGGCGGAGCGATCGCCCTGGGTCACCCGATCGGCGCATCCGGGGCCCGGATCGTGGCCACGCTGCTCCACGAGCTGCACCGACGCGAGGGTGGGTACGGGCTCGCGACACTCTGCCTGGGCGGGGGCGGCTCGGTCGCCATGGCGTTCGAGCGCGTGTAGCAGCCCCCCGACGCGAGAGCACGGCGGCACCAGGACCCCGCGGCACGGTCGCGCCGAGTTGCGCTATCCTTCCGCGGGCG
Organism: uncultured Chloroflexia bacterium; assembly: GCA_963705215.1. GTDB lineage: Bacteria > Chloroflexota > Limnocylindria > Limnocylindrales > CSP1-4 > CTSoil-043. The sequence continues at coordinate 147,420 of CAVPJI010000016.1, forward strand.
CCAGCGCCCGTGGGCCCGTAGCTCAACGGTAGAGCGGGGGACTCTTAATCCCTAGGTTCAGAGTTCGAATCTCTGCGGGCTCACCAGATCGCGATCTCAACGCCCCGCCACGCGGCGGGGCGTCGTGCTGCCCGGCCGTCGGCGCTGCCACTCCCGGGGCCTGCGGATCGCCGACAATGGCGCCACGCGACCGGCGCCGCCCGGCGTCTGCCGTCCGCGAGGAGGCCCCGTGCAGGATCCCGAGCCGCTCGACGTAACGTGGGAGGAGCTGGACCGCCTGGTCGGGGTGCTTGCCGCGAAGGTCGGGTCCGAATACGACCTCGTCGTCGCGATCACGCGCGGCGGCCTGGTGCCGGCCGGGATGCTGGCGTACCGGCTCGACCTGCGGGAGATCCTGGTCGCGGGCGTCGAGTTCTACACGACCGGCGGGCGAGACCCACGAGGCGCCGCGCTTCGGCCACTTCCCCGACGCCGCCCTGCTGCGCGACCGGGACATCCTCGTGGTGGACGAGGTCTGGGAGACCGGCGAGACGATGGCCGCGGTGTTCGAGCGGATCCGTGTCGCGGGCGGGCGGCCGATGAGCGCGGTGATCCACTACAAGCCGGGCCGGTCGCGGGTGGCGCTCGAGCCGGACCACTACGCGGCGCTCGCCCACGGCTGGGTCACCTATCCGTACAAGGTCGGCGACTGATCCGAGACCGATCCGAACCGGCTGACCGGCGATTTCGGGCAGAATGCCGCCGATGCCTCCTCGCCAGCCGTCCCGCCGCCCGCCGATGGTGCGCCCGCTTCCCGGGTCGGGAGCGCAGCGTGGCGTCCCGCGCGCCGGAGGAGCGTCCGGGGCAGCGCCCCCACCGCGGCCCGGCACCCGTTCCGCGGGGTCGCGCGGCGGACCCGGCTCGCGATGGCCGATGACAGGCATCACCGTGACCTTCATCGCCGTCGTCGGCGTCGGCCTCCTCGTCGGCGCAGCCGTCTTCGCGGGCAGCTCGCCCGGATCGTCGGCCTCGCTCGGCCCGAACGCGTCCGGCGCCGCGGTCCCGAGCGCCGGCCCGACAGCCGGCGGTCAGCCGGTGGCGGCCACTCTGAACCCGTCGCCCGCCGCCACGAGCGGGCCCTCGCCGAACGCCGTCTCCGGCGACCTGCCGCTCGCGCTCGTTGCCGACGTGCGCGACCTCCGGGAGAGCCTGACGGTGGCCCAGCTGGCGAAGGAGCTCGCCGCCGGCCGCGTGGCCATCCCGTGCGGGCTCGACGAGCTCGCCCTCGACGGCCGCCCCGTGGCCGCCGACACGGGCGCCTGCGTCAAGGCGGCCGCGATCACGAAGGCCGTGCGGGCCCGGAAGCCGCGCCTGGGCCTCCTCCCCGCCGCGCTGGTGACACCGCGCGTGAAGGTGCTCCGCATCGGCGAGGCGGACCTGTTCGGCGCCCCCCGCTTCCGTTCGAAGCCGTACCCGGTGACGGCCCGGGTCGCGGCCCTTCCCGCCGCCTGGGCCGGCTTCAACAGCGACGACGTGCGGACGATCATCTCGACCGGCGAGACGTGCCCCGATCGCGGCGTCAGCTACTGGGCAAACACGAAGAAGAAGGGCTGGGACTGGGTCTTTGACGGCGGCACCGCCCGCTACACCGGGATCGGGATCGACCGGCGCTTCGACGGCCCCGACGGCAACGGCTGGCCGGTGGTCAAGGCGGTCCGCTCCGGCAACGCCGGCGCCGTGCGAACCCTGGTCAGCGACGCCGAGCTGACGCTCGGCGACTTCGAGTGCCCCATGACCAGCGACTTTGTCCAGCACGACACGGGGACCGTCTTCTCCATCGATCCGAAGGTGGCGCCGCTCCTCGCGCGGGCCGGCATCGACGTGGTGACGCTCGCGTCCAACCACATCACCGACCAGGGTGTCGACGCCCTGCAGGAGACGATGGACCTCCTCGACGACGCCGGGGTGCGCCGGTTCGGGGCCGGGATGAACCTGGCCCAGGCGCGCAAGCCGGCCGTGATCGACGTCCGTGGCGTCCGCTTCGCGTTCGTCGGGTTCAACGAGATCCCAGGCTCGGCCAAGGCCGGATCCGGGACCCCGGGCGTCGCGTGGCTGACCGAGGCGAACGTCCGGGCCTCTATTGCCGCCGCCCGCAAGGTCGCGGACGTGGTGATCGTCGTCCCGCAGTGGGCATGGCCCGAGTACCACGCCGAGTTCACCGCCCGCCAGAAGGAGCAGATGGCGCTCTTCTGGGATGCCGGGGCGGATCACGTCATCGGCCACGGGACGCACTGGTCATCGGCGATCGCAATCACGGAGGGCGACCGCGGATCGCGGGTCGTGATCTCCAGCCACGGCAACTTCCTGTTCGGCCAGGACTGGAGCCGCCAGACCCAGGAGGGAGTGCTGCCCGAGCTGACCTTCGTCGGCACGAAGCTCGTCCAGGTCCGGCTCCACCCGTACATCGTGATGGACCAGGCGCAGCCGAACCTCGTCACGCCGACGACCGATGGCAAGCATGTGCTCGAGCAGGTCTGGAGCGTCAGCCAGCTTCCGTGAGCTTGGTGCCGTCAAAGCTCGTCAGCCCGGCAAGCGCCCGCGCGCCGCGCGCGCCCATCCGTCCGGGAGCGGCCGCCGAAGTAGAGGCATGAGCATGCCGCAGATCGTCTTCGCCAATCCGGCCGACGGATACCACCCCGGGGCCTGCAACATCGGGCCGGCCGAGATCGCCCGTCGCCGCCGGACGGGCATCGTCGGGCTGGCCGCGGGCGCAGTGCTGGCCGCCGCCCTCGTCCTCCTGGGTGCGCCGGCCGCGACGCGCTGGCTCGTCGCGATCCCCCTCGCCGTCGGTGCCATCGGCCTGCTCCAGGCGCATTTCCGCTTCTGTGCCGCGTTCGGGCTGGCCGGTGTCCGCAACTTCGGGGCGCCGGGCACGGTGGAACGGGTGGACGACGCGGCGGCCCGCCGGGCGGACCAGACGAAGGCCGTCGCAATCTCCCTGGCGGGCGTCGCGATCGGCGTCGCCGGCGCGCTGATCCTGGTGCTCCTGCCCCTCTGACGCACGTTAAGGGGCGCCAGTGGCGCCCCTTAACGTGGTGTGAGATCCCGCCGGCCTGCCGGACGAACCTGCCGGTCAGCTCGGACCCGGCCTCAGCGGGCGTCGAGCGCCGTCCGGGACACGCGCTCCGTCTCGATCCCGTGGATCGCCCGTCCCAGGGCCATGAGCGCATGGCCGACGTGCTGGCGGATGCCGTCACGCGGGATGGCCAGCCGCTCGCGGCCTGCCTCGGCCTCCAGGCGCCGCATCCGGAAGTCGATCTCGTGGCCCATCGCGTTCATCCCTTCGCCCGTGAAGATCTGGGTCCTGCTCGGCGACGGGCTGAGCCCATCCCTTGGCTGCATCTCGTCGTCCCTCCGTTCGATGATCATCTAACTTACGTGGGCGCCGATCAACTGCGGTGGCGCCCGGCGGTGCCGGTTACTGGGTTGGCCCGCCCACCAGGCGGGTGAGTTCGAGGCCCGCGTCCGCGATCCGGTCGCGGCGGAGGCTGTAGTAGGTGAGGGCGCCGGCCTCGGTGATCGTCACGAGGCCCGCCGCCCGGAGCAGCGCGAGATGGTGGCTGACGGTGGGCTTGGAGAGCCCCATCCGATCGGCGATCTCGGTCAGGTAGAGGTCACCCGAAGCGAGCAGGTTGAGGATCCGCAGGCGGCTCTCGTCGCCCAGCGCCTTGAAGAGCCGGACGCTGGCGGCCGGCACCGCACCACGGTCACCGTCGAGGGCGGCCTCGGCGAGGGGGTAGGCGAACATGTGCCAGTCGCGGCCGCCGAAGACGTAGTTGTAGGGCCGCGTGAAGTAGCTCGGGCTCAGGTAGAGGCGCCGCGTGCCCGGGTCGGGAACCCAGCGCACCCCGCCGGTGGCCTGCTCGACGAAGTCGGCGAGGGGCAGGCGCCCGAGATCGGCCCGGCGGCCGGCCACGTCGCGCTCCTCCATGCGGGCGACGCGGGCCTCGATCGGCTCGAAGCGCTCCCGCCACGCCCGGAGCACGCGGCGCAGCGCCCGCAGCTCGCCTTCGGGATCGTCGAGGAGGCGGCCGATCGCGGCGCGGTACTCCTCGGGCCAGAGCGCCACGGCTTCGTCGCGCAGCTCGCGTTCGCCGTCCAGGACGCGGCCGGAGAGGGCACTCGCCTCGTTCATCTCCTCGTGGTCACAGCACGCTCCGAGGAGATCACGGGCAGCGAGCCGGCCGGCCAGGGCGACGACATCGGCGGACGACCGAACGGCGGGATCCTCGACGGCCAGGGGCACGATCGCCGCGCCGATGCCCTTGCCCTGGCGGTCGTCGCCGAGCACGCGGGCGAGGTCGCGGCGCAGCGCGTCGGACAGCGACGCCCGCGACTCGTCGTACCAGGCGCGGTCCGCGGGGAGGAGCTCGGAATCTGTGTCGAGCATCATGCTGACGAGGAAGTCGATGGCCGGTCGGGCCTCCAGGACGACCTCGGGCGCCGCCGCGGGCTCGGCGGGCGGGGTGCCGGTCATGTTGCGCACGAGCCCTCGCTTCGACGTCGGCGCTTCGGGAGTGCGGGCGGGGCGAGCCATCTGATGTTCCTCTGTCGTCTGCCGTATGTTAGATCGAAATCTAACACCTCCGGCGCTGGATGTCAACAGGCTGACCGGGCCAGGCGGCCGCTGCGAGCTGCCCGAGCTGCCCTGCGCCCTCGCCGGCCGCACTTGCCGCCCTCGCCGATACAATCGCTGGCACCGCGTTCGCCACCGTCCCCACCAGCAGTCGAGGCCGGCATGCCAATCCCCGTCGTTCCCTTCACCGACGAGCGGCTCGCCAATGGGCTCCGCCTCATCATCAGCGAAGACCACCTTGTCCCGGTGGTGGCGGTGAACGTCTGGTACGACGTAGGGAGCAAGCACGAGCAGGAAGGCCGGACGGGCTTCGCTCACCTCTTCGAGCACGTGATGTTCCAGGGCAGCCGCCACGTGGCGAAGGCCGAGCACATCGCCCTCGTGCAAGCGGCCGGCGGCACGATGAACGGCACGACCTGGCTCGATCGCACGAACTACTTCGAGACGATGCCGTCCCACCAGCTCGAGCTGGCCCTCTGGCTGGAGGCCGACCGCCTGGCGACGCTGCTCGACGCGCTGAGCCAGGAGAACCTGGACAACCAGCGCGCGGTCGTCAAGAACGAGAAGCGCAACAGCTACGACAACCAGCCCTACGGCACGTGGCAGGAGAAGCTCCTCGGACACCTCTACCCGCCCGAGCACCCATACCACCACCCGACGATCGGGTCGATGGAGGACCTCGACGCCGCGACGGTCGAGGACGTGAGCTCGTTCTTCCGGACCTGGTACGCGCCCAACAACGCGGTCCTCTCGATCGTCGGCGACGTCGAGCCCGCGCAGGCTCGGGCATGGGTCCAGCAGTACTTCGGGCCGATCCCGGCCAACCCGGCCATCCCGCCGTTTGCGGTGGATCCGCTCCCCATGACACTCGGCGGCGAGCGGCGCGAGACCGTCGAGGACCAGGTTCCGCTGCCCCGGATCTACGTCGCCTGGCGGGCGCCGGAGATCAGCGACGAGCGCCTCTACGCGCTGGAGATCGCGGCCCAGGTCCTGGCCGGCGGCAAGGGGAGCCGCCTCCACCGCCGCCTCGTCCGCGAGGGCCGCATCGCCCAGGACGTCACGATCTTCCTTCTCCCGTTCGCGTCCGGCCCCTCGGTCTTCATGGGCTGGGCGACCGTCCGGCCCGACGCGACGATCGAGGCCGTCGAGGCCGCCTTCCTCGAGGAGGTCGCGCGCCTCGGCATCGAGGACGTGACGGACGACGAGCTGGTCCGGGCGAAGGCCCTGATCGAGACCGACGAGCTCGGATCACTCCAGCGCGTCGCCGAGCGCGCCGACCGACTGAGCATGTTCGCAACGCTCCTCGATGAGCCCGACGAGATCAACCGCCAGCTCGGACGGTACCTCGCGGTGGGCCCGTCAGACGTGCGGGCGGTCGCGTCGGCGCTGCTCGTCGAGCACAACCGGGTCGTCCTCACCTACGTGCCGGCCTCCGGCGCGGCCGTCGACGACGGCGAGGTCGCGGAGAACACCGGCGAGGCGACCGGCGATGGCCCGGGCGGACCGCTCCAGGACGACACGACGGAGGAACAGTCATGAGCGCGCTCGACCCGCTCGAGGCGGCCCTCGGTGCGCGCCCGGTCCCGGGACTGCCCCGGCCGTTCACGTTCCCCGCCGTCGAGCACGGGCGACTGTCCGGCGGCCTGCCGGTCCGCTTCGTCCACCTTCCCGGCCGCCCGCTCGTCACCGCGAGCCTGGTCCTCGCGATGGGCGCGGTGGACGAGCCCGCCGCGCTCGGCGGCGTGACCATCCTGGCCGCCCGATCCCTGACCGAGGGCACGCGGCGCCGCGATGCCCTGGCCCTCGTCGAGGCTGCCGAGCGGCTCGGGGCGTCGCTGCGCGCCGAGGCAGGCTGGGATGCGACGGTCGTCGGGGTGGAGGTCCCGGCCGAGCGCCTGGCGCCCGCGCTGGAGCTCGTGGCGGAGATCGTCCGCGAGCCCGCCTTCCCGCCCCGCGAGGTGGAGCGCCTGCGCGACCAGCGCCTCAACGACCTGCTCCAGGCCAAGGCCGATCCAGCGCGTCGGGCGGACGAGGTCTTCCTGGCCACGATCTACGATCCGGCGAGCCCCTACGCCCGCCCGGCCGGCGGATTGCGCGACACCGTTGCCGCCGTCGACGCGGACGTGGTCGGGACAGCCTGGGCGAGCTGGGCCGGCTTCGAGCGCAGCGCCCTCGTCATCGGTGGTGATCTGACGGGCATCGACCTGCCCGCGATCCTCGAGCCGCTCCTCGGCGATCTTGCACCGGCTCGGGACGCGGGCCCGCGCCCTGCCCCGACCGATGCCGGGCGGCTCGATCGAACGGTCGTCCGGGTGGTTCACCGGGCCGGCTCCGTCCAATCGGAGCTTCGCGTCGGCCATCGCGGCCTGTCGCGGCGCACACCGGACTTCCATGCCGTCGCCGTGATGACGGCGATCCTGGGCGGCCTTTTCAACAGCCGGCTCAACATGAAGCTGCGCGAGGAGAAGGGCTACACGTACGGCGCCGGTGCCGGCTTCGACCTGCGCCGCCACGCCGGCCCGTTCACCGCCCGGGCCGCGGTCAACACCGACGCGACGGCGCCGGCGCTCGCCGACCTTGTCGGGGAGCTGCGCCGGATGCGGGAGAGCGCGCCGTCCGAGGCCGAGCTGCGGGCCGCCCGCGACTACCTCGTCGGTGTCTTCCCGCTCCGCTTCGAAACCCCTGGCCCCGTGGTCGCGGCCGTCACCGGGATCGTCACCCACGACCTGCCGGACGACGAGCTGGAGCGGTACCGGCCGGCGATCGAGGCCGTGACCGCCGAGGACGTGCTGGCGGCGGCCCGGGATCATCTCGATCTCGAGCGGCTCGGCATTGTGCTCGTGGGCGACGCCGACGCGGTGACGGCGGACGTCGAGGCTCTCGGGCTCGGCGAGCTCGAGGTGATCCGGGACGAGGACGCGGGCGGTGGCGACTGAAATGTCCACCGCCTGAAACCTTTGGCGGGGTCGCCGTCTCAGGTGGAGTAGCGGGCCGGTCAGATCGACCGGCGGCGCGGAGTCCGGAGTCAACCGGCCCGCTATTGCACCAGGAGGGGCACCCCCATGGCCTACCGTCCGAATATCGCCCGCGGCGCGGCCGCCGCAGCGGTCTCTGTCTTCCTCATCGCCGGCGCGGCCTTCGCCGCCAACGCGGTCCTCGCCCCCGCTTCGCCGGACGCGACGCCGGTGGCAACGTTCGCCACCGACGACCCGGCGGTCGAGCCCACCCAGTCGGCCGAGGCGATGGAGAGCCCTGACGTGAACGAGACGGCCGAGCCGAACGAGACGGCCGAGCCCACCGCGTCGGCCAGGCCGAGCGCGACCGCCGAGCCCGCCGCGACCACCAGGCCGACGGCGACCGCCGGGCCGACGGAATCCCCCGAGCCCGCCGAGACAGCCGAGCCCGCCGAGACAGCCGAGCCCCGTGAGACCGCGGAGCCCGCCGAGACTGCCGAGCCGACCAGTTCGCCCGGCGACGACAACGGCGGCCACGGCGGTGGCGACGACGACTGACCAATCCCCAACCCATCCGGCCCGTCGGGCGACGATCTTCGAGGTGGCGACGATGCGATCCGCTAACTCCCTGGCGGCGTATCGTTCCCGCGAGAGCGTCGCCCGGCGGGCGACTTCCTGTGAGGAGGCGGACCGATCGACACCGCGCGCGATCTCCAGCGGCCCGACGCGAGCCTCCGGGACGACCCGGAGGCTCGTCGCGTCGTCGCCGCGGTCCTGGCCGGAGATGCCGACGCCTTCCGCGTCCTCGTGGAGCGGGAGTCGCGGGCGATCGTCCGGAGCTGCTACCGGATCCTCGGCGACCTCCACGAGGCGGAGGACGCCTCCCAGGAGGCTTTCGTGACTGCCTATCGCGCGCTCGGGACCTGGCGCGGCGAGGGACCCTTCGGGGCCTGGCTCGCTCGCATCGCGACGCGCATCGCCGTGCGTCGGGCGGGCCGCCGCCGCCCGGTCACCTGGATCGACCCGAACCCGGTCCCCGGGGACGGAGGCGCCTCCGGGGGCCGTGACACGATCGGCGACGCGGCCCTGACGGCCGCGCTCGGGAGCGCGCCGGATCCCGCCCACCTGGCCGTTCGGGCCGAACGGGCAGCCGCGATTCGGACCGCGGTGGCCGGGCTCGAGGAGCCCTACCGCGAGGTCGTGATCCTGCGCTTCTTCGCGGAGCTATCCCTGGCCGAGATTGCCGTGCAGGCCGACCGGCCGCTGGGAACCGTCAAGACCCACCTCCATCGCGGCCTCGAGCGGCTGCGTCGCACGCTCGAGCCGGAAGGGGGCGCCTGATGGGCGAGTCCTGGAGCCGGCCCGATCGCTTCCGGCCCGATGAGCTCGACGACGCCACCGCGGGCGAGCAGGCCCGCGCGATGGCGACCGCCCGCGAGCTGGAATGGCTCGCCGCGACCGACGACGTCGCCCCGAGCACCGACTTCGCCGACCGAGTGATGGCCGCCGTCGCCGCAGAGCCGTCGCCGCGTCCGGTCGCGGCCGCGGCGGCCGCCGCCCGTCGAGGTGCGATCCTGGGCGTGGTCGCGGCGTTCGGCGATCTCTGGCGGGTCGCCTGGACCGGCGGGCGCCCGATGGCGGTCCGCGCCCCGGCGATGGCGCTCGTGGTCGTGGCCATGGTTGCGGCACTCGGCGCCGGGGCCGTCGGGGTCGGTGCGCTCGGCGGACTCGTCGGCCGGCCGAGCGAGACGGCGGCGCCGACCCAGGTGGCGAGCCCGAGTCCCGTCGTGACCTCGCCGAGCCCGTCGCCGAGCCCGTCGCAGTCGACCTCGCCCTCCCCGAGCCCGACGCCCGAGGCGAGCGGGAGCCCCGAGGCCAGCGAAAGCCCCGAGGCCAGCGAAAGTCCCGAGGCCAGCGAGAGTCCCGAGGCCAGCGAGACTCCGAAGGCGGAGGCATCCTCCTCGCCGACGCCCCGCCCGACCGCGACGCCCCGCCCGACCGCGACGCCTCGTCCTACCGAGTCGCCCAACGAGACCGAGACGCCGGAGCCGGGGAAGACGCCCAAGCCGACGGAGACCCCCGGAGCCTGACCGGGCGTCTCCGCTCAACGACGCCGGACGGCGTCGACTGCCGGCCCTGCCGCCACCGACAGCCGGTGCCGCCACCGCGTATGCACCCTGCTACGCTGCCCGCGTGATCGTCGTCGTCGGCCTCGCCGCCCTCCGCACGACCCCGGCAGGTGTCGGGGAGGCGGTCGGCGCTGCCCCGGGGATCGCAGCGGCGGCCGCCGCTGACGGCGCGACGGTGGAGATCGTCACGAAGGTCGGCGAGGACGGCGCGGGGGAGGAGCTGCTCCTGGCCCTTGGGCGGGCCCGGATCGGCCACCTCGCGGCGCTGCGCGATCCGACCCGGCCGACGTCGCTGGCGATGGCCGATGCCGACGCTTCCGAGGAGGATCTCGACGTCATCTCGATCCTGCTGGCCGAGGGGGAGAGCGCGATGGACGACGAGTCGGGCGAGCCTCCGCCGGGGACTGCATCGGAATCGTCACCGGCGATGAACCTCGAGCCCGCCGACATCGCCCTGGGACTCCAGTACCTGCGCGAATACCGCGTGCTGGTGGCCGTCGAGCCGCTCGGCGAGGCGGGGGCAGCCGTCGTCGCGGAGGCCGCGGCCTTCGCCGGCGCCGCGCTCGTGGTCGTTGCCCAGCCGGGTGTCGTCGTTGACCCGGCCTATGCCGCCGCGACGCTCCTCGAGGCTCCCGTGGATGATCGCGACGGTGCCTTCGCAGGGCTCGTCGGGCGCTACGTGGCGGCGCTTGACCGAGGGGTCGCTCCTGCCGAGGCCTTCCGCGCCGCCACGAGCGCGAGCGGCTGGGAGGCTGCGAGCGGCTGAGCCGTCCTGTGGGGCAGGGTCAGAGGAGTGGCGGCGAGCCGGGTTCGCGCCCGAGTGGGCCGAGCGGGATCACGAGGTCCGGGCCCTCGTTGCGCGCGTTGTTGACCCGCTTCGAGACGGGATACCGCTCGAGCAGGTCGTCCGGCGCGGGACGCAGGAGGGCGAGCAGCTCCCCGGGATCGGGGGGCGCCGGGGCCAGCCATGCTGCCCACGCGGACGCGGGCAGGATCACCGGCATGCGGTCGTGGATCGGCCCGAGCGTGGCATTCGCGGTCGTCGTGATGATCGTGAAGGTGCGGGTCGGCTCCGCTTCCGGCAGCGTTGGGTCGCGCCAGATCGACCAGAGCCCGGCGAAGGCCATCGGCTCGTTGTCCGCGCGGTGGATCAGGTTCGGCTGCCGGATCTCGGGGGTCATCCGCTCCCATTCGTAGAAGCCGTCCGCCGGGACGATGCAGCGCCGCTTCTGGAACGAAGCACGGAAGGCCGGTGTCGTGGCCACGGTCTCCGCGCGGGCGTTGATCAGCCGGTTGCCGATCCGGGCGTCCTTGGCCCAGGAAGGGACGAGGCCCCAGCGGTACGGGACGATCGCCCGACGCAGGTCGTCGCGCTCGACGACCACGAGGCCGAGCTGCTGGGGCGCCAGGTTGTAACGGTCGCCCGGGCTGTCGGCCAGGTCCTCGGCGCCGAAGAGGGCGGCGAGCTCGGCGCTGGGGCGCTGCTGAGTGAACCGTCCGCACATGGGTTGCTCCTCTGTCACGCGGCCGCGGCGAGTCTACCCCGCGGCGCCCGGACGGCCCATCTGGTACGGTCGGCGCCATGACCCTCCCGGCGGCCTCGGACCCCATCCCCTCCGGCCCCCTCGACCGGGCAACGGCCGCCGCGCTCCTGGCGCACGCGGACGAGCTGCTCGCGACGGGCGACTACGCCCAGGCGCGGGCGTACTACGCGCGCCTCGTGGGCATGCCCGATCCGGGCCTGACGGCGGCCGCGCTCGTCGGAGCGGGGGAGGCGCTCTACCGGCTCGACGACGAGGAGGGCGCCCGGCAGTGCTGGGAGCAGGCGACCCAGCTCCCCGAGAACCCGGTCACCTATCGAGCCTACCGGCAGGTGGCCGCGGCGCGCGTCCGCGACGGGGACCTCAAGGGAGCCCGTGACGCCTACCGGGAGGCGGAGCGCCGTGCCCCCGCCCAGGACCGGGCCGAGATCGCCTCGCGCCTGGGCTGGCTCAACAAGGAGCTGGGCGACACGCGTGCCGCGGGCCGCTACTTCTCGCGCAGCCGGGCGGACGAAGCGCGGCCCCTCGCGACCTACTGGATCATCGCCATCACGGCCGTCATCTCCCTCGTCGCCCTCCAGCCGGCCGGCAGCGACCTCCTGACGGCGCTCTGGCTCGACAAGCAGGGGCTCGCGGCAGGGGAGTGGTGGCGCCTCGTCACGCCCGTGCTCGTGCATGGGAGCCTGCTCCATCTCCTGTTCAACATGTACTTCCTGTACCTCGCCGGCCCCCTCGTGGAACAGCTGTACGGCTCGCTGCGGTTCCTGCTCCTCTACGGGCTGACGGCCGCGGCGGGCTCCGCGGCCAGCTTCCTCTTCGGCGGTCCCGCGCCCAGTGTCGGCGCATCCGGGGCGATCTTCGGGCTCTGCGGCGTCCTGCTGGCGGTCAGCGTGGTTCACCGCCCGGTCCTGGACCGCAAGGGCCGGGCCCTCATGAGCCAGATCGGCGGCCTCGTCGTCCTCAACCTCATCATCGGCTTCGGGTTCGACGCGCTGGGGGCGGGGATCGACAACGCGGCCCACGTCGGAGGGCTGCTCGCCGGGCTCTGGCTCGGGTTCGTCCTGCCGCCGATCCGCTCGACGCTCGCGCTCTACTGGCAGCAGCCGGCCGCGCCGGCCGGGTCCGGGGCCGCGACGACCACGAGCCGGGGGGTCGCGGCGGCCGATCGGCGCCTCGTCGGCCTCGTGCGCCTGCTCGGGGTGGCCGCCGTGGCGGTCGTCGTGGTTGGCGCCGTGATGTTCGGCGGCGCGATCCGCTGACCCCGGGCGGTGGGCGGGCGTCGGAGGCCGCGGGGCCGCCCAGGCCTTGGCAGCGTCCGCTCGCGATGTCCGAAACCCGCGAGCATCGTGCACGCGCAGGTGCGATCCTGCGAGGCATGGTCCTCGATCTCGACTTCGCCGCCCGCTACCGCGCCGTCCTGAGCCGCGACCCTCGGTTTGATGGCCGGTTCTTCACGGGCGTCACGTCCACCGGCATCTACTGCCGGCCCAGCTGCCCGGCGACCACGCCGAAGGTCGAGCACGTCCGCTTCTACCCGACCGCCGCCGCGGCCCAGGATGCGGGCTTCCGGGCGTGCAAGCGGTGCATTCCCGGCGCCGTTCCCGGCTCGCCGGCGTGGGACCTCGAGGCCGACGTGGCCGGCCGGGCGATGCGCCTCATCGCCGACGGGGTCGTGGATCGCGAGGGCGTCCCCGGCCTCGCCCACCGCCTTGGGTACAGCGACCGGCAGGTGCGCCGCCATCTCCATGCCGACCTCGGGGCCGGGCCGCTGGCCCTCGCCCGGGCCCAGCGGGCTCACGTCGCCCGCCTCCTCCTGGAGACCACCGATCTGCCGGTCACCGAGGTCGCGTTCGCGGCGGGATTCGGCTCCCTGCGCCAGTTCAACGAGACGATCCGCCAGGTGTTCGCCGTGGCGCCGACCTCACTGCGCGCCGCGCGCCGCCCCGGGGAGGCTGCCCCGACCGGGCGCATCACGCTGCGGCTGGCCCGCCGGGCGCCGTTCGCCTGGCCGGAGCTCCTCCGCTTCCTTGCCCTTCGCGCCGTGCCGGGCGTCGAGGAGGTCCGCGACGGGACCTACCGCCGCAGCCTCCGCCTGCCCCACGGCCCGGCGATCGTGGAGCTGGCCGACGACGGCGCGACCGTTCGGTGCGCGCTGGCCCTGGCCGACCCGCGCGACCTCGCGCCGGCCGTGGCGCGGTGTCGTCGGCTGCTCGACCTCGACGCCGATCCCGTCGCCGTCGACGAGACGCTCGGCGGGCAGCCGTTCCTCGCCGATCTCGTGGGCTCAACGCCCGGCCGGCGCTCGCCCGGCGCGGCCGACGCTTCCGAGTTGGCGGTCCGGGCCGTGCTGGGACAGGGGATCACGGTCGCCGCCGCCCGGACGCTCGCGAGCCGTCTCGTGGATGCGCACGGGGCGCGCCTGGCGACGCCGCAGGGCGCGGTGACGCACCTCTTCCCCTCGGCCGCCGACCTCGCCGCGCTCGACCCGGCGAGCCTGCCCGGACCGACCGTCCGGCGCGCGGCGCTCCACGGCGTCGCGGAGGCGCTCGCCACGGGCGCGCTGGTCCTCGACGCCGGCGCCGATCGCGAGGCCGCCGTCCGCCGGCTGCGCGCCCTCAGGGGGATCGGGCCGTGGACGGCCGCCTACGTCGCGATGCGAGCGCTGGCCGACCCGGATGTCTTCCTGCCCGGCGATGTCGCTCTCCGTCATGCCGTCACCCGGCGTGGCGGGCCTGCCGATGCGCGCGGGCTGACCGACCTGGCCGCGCCCTGGCGACCCTGGCGCTCGTACGCCGTCCACCACCTCTGGGCATCGCTCGAGGCGGCCCCGGTCAACCTCGCAACGCAGCAGCGTCCCCACCACAGCGGAGATCACCGATGACGACCACGTGCTACGCCCACCACCCCAGCCCGATGGGCTTGCTCCTCCTCGTGGGCGAGCGCGACCCGGGCGGCAGCATGGTCCTGACCGGCTGCTACTTCCCCGGGCACCGGCGCGGGCCGTCCGTCGACCCGGCGTGGATCGAGGATCGCGACGCGTTCGAAGCCATCGGGGCCGAGCTGGACACGAGGCTGGCCGGCGCTCCGGTGCCGGGCGCGATCCCCCTCGCGCTCCGTGGTGGGACGCCATTCCAGCGGCGCGTCTGGCAGGAGCTCCGGGCCATCCCTCGCGGGGAGACACGGACCTACGGGGAGCTGGCCATCCGTCTCGGGCTGCCCGGCGCGGCCCGCGCCGTCGGCGCGGCCGTGGCCAGGAACCCGATCTCGATCGTCGTGCCGTGCCATCGGGTGGTTGGCGCCGATGGATCGCTCACCGGGTACGCCGGCGGCGTGGAGCGCAAGCGCGCGCTCCTGGCGATCGAGGGGGCGCGCGTCGGATGAGCACGGGCCTGCTGTCGACGCTCGGCAGCGACGCGCCGCGGGTACGAATCGCCCCGGAGCGCCCTGCCCCGGGGCGACCCTCAGCTCTGCAGCTCGCCGAAGGCCACCTGCGGTCCGGGCTCACCCTGCGCGCCGCCGGCGGGCTCCAGCGTGATCATCGCCGCCGTTGCGTCGGACAGGTCGGTGCCGAACGGCGCCAGGCACGAAGTTGACGCGTCGCAGGTGAACGTCGCAAGGGCATGGACCCCCGACGCGTCGGCGGACCAGAGCTGGTACACGTTGCCCGCGGGTGGCTCGGGCAGCTGCCCCGCCATGAGCCACGCCTCGGTCGTCCCGGGACGGAAGACCACGTAGACCGTGGCGCCGCTCGCCATCGGCCCCGGCGTCAGCGTCGCAGTGGCGTGGTCGGGAGCCAGGACGACGGACATCGCCGCGTCCGTGGTGGCCAGCTGGGCGACGGCCGCGTCCCGCTCGACGACGGCGTCGTCGAGGTCACGCTGGAGACCCATGGCCGAGGCGCCGAGTCCGCCGACCGCGATTGCGAGGGCGGCGGCGACGGCGAACCCGGTGAACGACAGGCGGCGGTAGCGGGCGCGGTCGCGACGGAGGGTCTCGAGGCTCAGGACGCCCGCCGGGACGTCGCTCTGACGCCCGTCTGCGGCCGCGATCGCGGCCATGACGCCGGCGCGGAGCGAGGCCGGGGGCATGCGCGCTGGCGCGACGAGCGCCAGCAGCCCCGCCGTGTCGGCAAGCGCAGTCGCGTCCGCTCGACAGGAGCCGCAGGCAGCGAGATGCGCGCGGAGGGAGAGCCGCTCGCTCGCGTCGAGGTCGTCGAGCGCCGCCCCCGCGGCTAGCTCGCGGACGGCTCGGTGATCCACGGTGTCTCGCGGGGGTCCGTCTCCGACACGCTCGGACCCAGGATGTCTCGGAGCCGGAGGAGGGCGGTGCGAATCCGAGTCTTCGCCGTGCCGAGCGGGATGTCGAGCTGCTCGGCGACCTCGACGTGGGTCAGCCCGCCGAAGAAGGCGAGCTCGAGGGCGGTGCGCTGCGCCTCGGGCAGCTGTGTGATCGCCGCCCGCACCGTGTCCCGGCGAAGGCGCAGCCAAGCTTCGTGGTCGACGTCGTCATCCGCCTCCCGGAACTCGAGGTCGACGTCCGCGGTGTGCTTGCGGACGTTCGCCTCCTTGCGAACCAGGTCGATCGCCTTGTGGCGCGCCAGGGCGAAGAGCCACGACGACAGCGCTCCCCGGCTCGGGTCGTAGCGACCGGCGTCCTTCCAGAGGGCGATGAAGACCTCCTGGACCACGTCCTGGGCATACCGGTCGGCGCCGGTGACACGGTACGCCAGCGAGTACAGCGGCCCGGAGTACCGCGCGTAGAGGGCCTCGATTGCCCGCTCGTCCTTGTCGCGGACGCGCAGCAGTAGCGCGGCATCCTGGGCGCGCTGCTCATCCTGGAGCGTGGCAAGGGGCTGGTCAGTCACGCGCCGCTCCGTCGTCGCCTGCGGCGAGGCGCCGCGGGCCCGGTCTCCCGACCCGGGGTGGTTCGTGGTCGGCCGGCTCGGCCGAGTATACGGGCCGGACCAGCCGGGCCACGAGAAGGGAAGGGGCCGACGGAGCGGGAGGGCTGCGACCAGGGTGTCCACGCCCCCTTGTTCGGCCACCGGCTCCGGACGGATGGGACCGGGCGTGGGGCCGGGTCCGGATGGCCCCCGGGTGTCACGCGCCGGCGGCCGGCGAGGAGGGACCGGGTGCCCCGGAGAGGAGATCGCGGCGATCGCCGAAGCGTTCGAGCACGCGGTAGAAGCCGCGCTTCTCGAGGCGCTCCCGTTCGACGGCGGCCAGCCCTGCAGGGACCCGCGGGAGGTGACGGACCAGCGGCAGGTCGAGGAGGCAGGCCTCTCGCGCCGGCGCGTCTGAGGCGTCTCCGGCCCGGAGGACGAGGCTCCACCAGACGTCCAGGCTCGCGTCGAGCGCGAGCTTCTCGTCGAGCGGGCCCAGGGCAGAGAAGTCGTCGCGGCGGAATGCGAGCCACGAGATCCCGATCGCATCCACGGATGGGCCCGCCGCGTCGCTGAAGTGCCTGAAGTCCCCGGACGCGAGCCCGAAGCCGCCGGCGACGGCAACGGCCGGATCGCGCAGCGCCGTCTCGAGTGGCGTCAGGGCGTCGCCCGTCGGCTCCGTCGAGGTGTCGACGAGGACGACGATCGATCCGGTCGCCCGGCGAAGTCCGGCGTTGCGGGCCGCCGCACGACCGAGGCGGGCGCTGGTCCAGACCACCTCGGGGGTGGAGCCGGCGATCGGGTCGAGGTCGGGCCTTCCGGCCGCGAGTCGCCCTTCCTGGTCGCGCGACGGTGCATTGGCCACGATCACCACCTGGGTCCCGGCGGGTGCGTGGGCCCGCAGGCCCGCGAGCGCCCGGGCAAGGTCGTCCGGCCAGTCCTCGGCGACGAGCTCAACCGTGAACCGGGCGCTGGGCGGCTCGTCGAGAACGGACGGCACGGCCAGGGAGGCGCCATATCGGACGACGCCGGCATCCTCGATCGTCGGCGGCGCGGCGGGCTCGAGCCGGAACGCCGTTCCTGCGTCCTCGATCTTCCAGCCGGCCGCCTCGATCTGGGCGCGCAGGGCGTCGGCATGCGGCCAGTCACGGGCGGCGCGGGCAGCGGAGCGCTCGCGTGCGGCGGCGAGAACCTCGTCGGGCGGGTCGGGGGGCCGGGTCACCCGCCGAGTGTATCGGGACGGTCGGGATTCGGCGGAGGTGGCCCGGTCGGCTCGTCGTGGGCCGCGCGCGCCTCCGCCGTTCGCCAGGGCCGGCTCCGGACCCTAGCCCTCGGCGGCGGCGCGGAGCTCCTTCGAGAAGAACTCGAGGGCCGTCTTCGTCTTCGTCTGCTGCGTGCCCGAGAGGTCGATTCCGCGCCGCGTCAGGAAGACCCGGGTCTCCCCGGCCACCTGGAGCGCCTCAGAGGGCAGGCACTTCGTGGACAGCTCCAGGATCCGTTCGCCGTCCGGGTAGAGCCACATCTCGCCGACGAGCCGGCGCCCGTAGCCCTCGGGGACCCAGGCGACCTTGATGACGAAGATCGGGCCGAGCACGGAGAGGTTCTCCAGCCGTGTCCCTTCTGGCGCATGCACCTCGAAGAACGCCCGCTGCTCCTTCGAGAAGAGCTTCCGCACCGGCACCTCGCCTGCGATCGCCCGCTTGACGTCACCGGGTGTCGGGCGTCCCTTCAGGGATCCCGAGCAGACGTACCCACCCGGCATCGCGTCGACCTCGACGACGAAGGCCGGGGACTTGCGGATCTCCGCGGGCAACCCCGCCGGCACGACAGGACGCAGCTTCACGACCGAGTCGTCGCCCTTGCCCTGGATGCGGCGGGCCCGGACGACGACACCGGCTCGGTCGAGAGCAAGGTCGGGGGTGTCGAAGAAGAAGACCTGGCGGATCTGGCCGTCGAGAGGATCGATCCCGAGCGCGCGGATGCTCGAGCGGTGGCCCGAGGCAGGCACCGTGGCCTTGAGCTCGACGCTGTCTGCGTCCTTGACCAGGTCGAGCATGGCGACGAGCTGCTCGTCGGTGAGCCGAGTCGATCCGCCGCCGTTCGCCATGGTCGATCCTCCGCGCGTCCGGACTGAGCCGGTCAGGACCACTGTGCCACTGTCCGCAGCGCCGCGCTCGGCCCGCGCCGCGCCTTGTGCCGGCCGGGACGACCGGGCACCTCGGCTCCCGGGCGATCGACGCACGAAGTTCCGCGCTGGGGCACTATCGTCCTGCGCGTCGCGACCGCACGAGTCGCTGACCCGCCCCCGCCACCACGACCGCGACCCACGACCGCCGCCACGCCGAGCCCACGCCCTGCAGGAGTCGACCAGCCCGATGCCCACCCGCTACTGGCACCCCTTCGCCGACATGCACAAGGTCCAGGATCACGAGCTGGTCCTGGTGCGCGGCACCGGGGCGTGGATCGAGGATGCCGACGGGCGCCGCTACCTCGACGCCACGGCGGGCCTCTGGTACTGCAACGTCGGCCACGGCCGGACGGAGATCGCCGACGCCGCTGCCCACCAGCTCGCGACCCTGGCCGCCTATTCGAACTTCGGGGCCTTCGCCACGGCGCCCACGCTCGAGCTGGCCGACCGGCTGGCGGCGCTGGCGCCGATCGAGGATGCCACCGTCTTCTTCGGCTCCGGCGGCTCGGACGGCGTCGACACGGCCGCGAAGCTGGCCCGCCGCTACTGGGACGCGCTCGGGCACACCGAGAAGCGGATCGTCGTCAGCCGCGAGCACGCGTATCACGGCATGCACGCCTTCGGCACTGGCCTGGCCGGCATCCCCGCCATGCAGGCCGGCTACGGCGGCCCAATGGTGGGCGACACGATCCAGGTCTCGGCGCACGACGTCGAGGAGCTGGAGCACCTCTTCAAGGCGCGGGGCAAGGAGATCGCCGCGTTCATCGGCGAGCCGGTCATCGGGGCGGGCGGGGTCATCCCGCCCGAGGACGGCTACTGGGAGGCGGTCACCAGGCTCTGCGACGCCCACGGCGTGCTCCTGGTCGCCGACGAGGTCATCACGGGCTTCGGCCGTCTCGGCACGATGTTCGGCAGCGAGCGCTACGAGATCGCCCCCGACATGATCTGCTTCGCCAAGGGGGTCACGTCCGGCTACCTGCCGCTGGGCGGCGTGCTGATCGGGCGCCGCGTGGCGGAGCCGTTCTGGGACGGTGTCTCGGGTGCGGTCTTCCGCCATGGGTACACGTACTCCGGGCACGCCACGGCCAGCGCCGCGGCCCTGGCCAACCTCGACATCCTCGAGCGCGAGGACCTGCTCGGCCGCGTGCGCGCCCTGGAGCCGGTGCTCGCCCGCGAGATCGGGCGCCTCGACGACGCGCCACTCGTCGGCGAGACCCGGGTGGTCGGGCTGACGGCCGCGGTCGAGCTGGACGCAGACGTGCTGGCTGCGAACCCGGCGGCGCCGGAGATCGTGGCCGCCGCGCTGCGCCGCCACGGGGTCCTGACCCGCGTGTTGCGCGGCGTTGCCCTCCAGGTGTCGCCGCCATTCGTCATCACCGAGGCCGAGATCACGCTCCTCGCCGACGGCTTCGAGGCGGCCCTCGCCGAGGTCGCCGCGGGCTGACCACCCCGGGAGCCTCGCCCGCACAGGCGCCGTCAGCGCCGCCGATGCGACCGCCGCCGATGCGTCTCAGGGTCGACGAGCAGGCATGCTCGCACGAAACCCACGCCAGGACGAGTGCACAGGGCCGGGCCGGTCAGGGTTCCGCGCTTGGCGGGCCGTGCCGCGAGTCTCTGCAGCATCAGCCATCCGACCAGGGTTGCGGCGGGTCGGTGGCAGGTTCTTCCGTAGACGCCCGCATGGCCCGGTCGCAGTAGAAGCGCATCTCGCCTCGCTAGGGATCGAGCCGCCACCGGTTCGCGTCGTGGCGGACCACGGGGCGCATCTGGGTCCCGGACGACGCCCTCGTCACGCCCCCAACGATGGTCCCGAACAGGTTCAGCTCCTGCGCCTCGGATGCGCCGTCCGGAACGGTTCCGCGCGACAGCAGGCGTCAGGGAGATGCTCACTTCGCGTCCCATCGGACTCCGGTCAGTCTGGATCGGAGATCCCGGGCATCGCCGTAGGGGAGGACAGGGTGGCCCCCGAACAGGGGCGTCGGAAGAACCCACGACCCTCGCCGGCGCAACGGGTCGACGAACGTGAGCACGGCCGTTCGCTGGGCCGGGGTTTGTCCGTCCAGCACGGCGAGGAGCTCGGCCGGTGACGTTGGAAAGCGCCGGCGCAGGGCATCGGAGTGTGCTCGAACGACTTCGGCGTTGCGGCGTGACGCCAGGGCGCTACCCAGGACGACGACTCGCGCCGGCCGCCAGCCGAGTTCGCGTGCGGCCGCCCACACGTCGCGCTCGTACCAGGCAATCTGCCGTTCGAACGCCCCGACGTCGTCGATGTCGCCCTTGACCTCGCCGAGGACGGCGACGCGGTCGCGCTCCCGCCACGCGAGGAGGTCCAGCCAGCCCCTCACCCGGTCGCCGCCAATCGGCACCTCGCGCGCCGTTTCGAACCCGAGGCGCCGCAGCCAGCGTTCTACGTACCGGAGGATGCGGGCGTGAACGGCGTCTCGCTCGCTCGGCCCGCCCATTACCAGGGGCGGTCGGATGCTGGCGTCGATCCGGCACTCGAGTCGGTCGAGCAAGCGGCCAACCTTGGCGAGCGGGATGGCAGTCGGCAGGCCGCTCTCGAGGCGGCTGATGGTCGATTGCGGCACCCCGGCGACGGTGGACAAGTCGCGTTGCGACAGGCCGAGGCGGCGCCGACCATCGCGAATGGCGGTGCCGATGAACTTGGCGAGGAACAGCTCCCCGTGGCCTGGGGTCTCGGGCTGTCGTTGCACACGGTCATCGTGACGGCCCGCGCTTCACCGGCGCTTACGTGTCCCAGCGTCACCAGGCACCGGTCCAGGCGCCGGCCGGTCTGGCGCACGATCACGAACATGGCTCACTGCCGCCGGGGTCCCGTCGGGCGAGGCGCGATGCTGAACAGGATCGACGCGCCAACCTTCTTGCACGGAACACCCGGCGGAACCCGTGGATCGTCCGCCTTCTGCGGGGGATCTGTGCTCGCATGATCGCTCAGTGATCCGCCACAGACTCAAGGGCGCCGCGGCACCGCGGCTCGGGCGCCGCCGCGCTCACGGGCACCTCGGCACCGCGGCCCGGCCGCCTCGCCGCGCGGTGTAGATTGGGCGCCCATGACGAAGCACGACCCCGCGCTCGCCGCGTCAACCATGCTGCCCCACGATCTGGCCACGATCGAGGGTCTCCAGGCCGCCTTCCGCGCCCGCGACTACATCGCCGACCGCTCCCTGGCGACCTCCGTCTTCCTCGCCCTCGCGCTCGAGCGTCCGCTCCTTCTCGAGGGAGAGGCCGGCGTGGGCAAGACGCAGCTGGCCAAGACCCTCGCGGAGACCCTGGACACCCGCCTGATCCGGCTCCAGTGCTACGAGGGCCTCGACGTCACGACGGCCGTCTACGAGTGGAACTACGCCCGCCAGATGCTGGAGATCCGGCTCCTCGAGGCGCGCGGCGAGATCGAGCGGGCGACCGCCCACGACATCTTCGGGCCGCAGTTCCTCCTCAAGCGGCCGCTCCTCCAGGCGCTCGAGGCGGCCGACGGCCATGCGCCGGTGCTTCTCATCGACGAGATCGACCGGGCCGACGAGGAGTTCGAGGCGTACCTCCTCGAGATCCTGTCCGACTTCCAGGTGACGATCCCGGAGATCGGGACCGTGAAGGCGACGGTGCCGCCCCGCGTCATCCTCACCTCGAACCGGACGCGCGAGGTGCACGACGCCCTCAAGCGTCGTTGCCTCTACCACTGGATCGACTACCCGAGCGCGGCGAAGGAGATCGAGATCGTCCTGGCCCGCGTGCCGGCGACACCCGAGCGACTGGCCGGCCAGGTGGTCGCCTTCGTCGGCCGCCTGCGCTCGACCGACCTGACGAAGGTGCCCGGGGTGGCCGAGACGCTCGACTGGGCGGCCGCCCTCCTGGCCCTCGGCGCCCGCGAGCTGGCGCCGGCCCTCGTCGACGAGACCCTGGGCGTCCTGCTCAAGTACGAGGAGGACGTCCGCCGGGTCCGCGGCGCCACGGCCGCCGGATACGTCGACGAGCTCGCCGCGGCAGGGAGCTGAGGCGGCCCGGCCGGGGCGACAGCCGAGCGACCATGACCGGAACCCGCGCGCCCGCCCCGGACCCGCTCGTTGCGTTCGACGGGACGATCTTCCTGCGGAACGCGGTCCTCTTCACGCGCGCCCTGAGGTCGGCCGGCGTGCCCACCGACGTGCGCGGAGCCCTGGACTTCGCCCGGGCGCTCACCCTCGTCGAGATCGGCGACCGGACCCAGGTCCACGCGGCCGGTGCCACGATCTTCTGCCGGCGTCAAGCCGACCTGCCCACGTACGACGCCGTCTTCGACCAGTTCTGGCGTCGCCACGTGGCCAGGATCGCCCCGACAATGCCGACCGAGGGTCGCCGGCGCGAGAAGGCGGACCAGCCGACCAGCGCCGTCGGACCGGATTCCACCGCCGAGCGCCGCGAGGAGCGGCCCACGAGCCGGCGGGGGCAGGCCGAGCCGGCGAACGGCGTCGAACACGACGACGAACGGGAGATCAGGGAGGGGCGCGTCGTGAGCCCCCGGGCCTTCTCGGTCGCTGAGGCGTTCAACCACCGCGAGTTCGACCGGATGTCGGCCTCCGAGCTGCGCGACGCGGAGCGGCTCATCGACCTCCTCCGGCCGCGCCTCGAGACCCGGCTGACGCGCCGCTACGAGCACCATCCGCACGGACGCCGGCTGGCGCCGCGGGCCATGTTCCGGCGCAACCTGGCGACCGGTGGCGACATGGTCGACTGGGTCTGGCGGCGCAGGGTCCGACGCCCGCGGACCATCGTCGTCCTGTGCGATGTCTCGGGCTCCATGGAGCGCCACGCCCGGCTCCTCCTGCGGTTCGCGCAGGCGCTGACGCGCGCCTCGGGCGTGCGCACGGAGTCGTTCGTCTTCGGGACACGCCTCACCCGGATCACGCACGAGCTGCGGGGCCGCGACCCGGACCTGGCCATTCAGCGGGTGAGCGAGTCGGTCACCGACTGGTCCGGCGGGACGCGCATCGGTGAGTCGCTGCGCACGTTCAACCTGCGCTGGGCGCGGCGCGTCCTGCGGTCGTCGGGCGTGGTGATCGTCGTCTCCGACGGCTGGGACCGCGGCGATCCGGCGCTCGTGGGCAACGAGACCGCGCGCCTCCAGCGCAACTGCCATCGCCTCATCTGGCTCAACCCGCTGGCGGGCGGGGATGGGTACGAGCCGCTGGCCGCCGGGATGGCGATGGCCTATCCGTTCGTGGACGACTTCCTGCCGATCCACAACCTGGCCTCGCTCGCGCGGCTCGGCGAGGTGCTCGGAGGCCTGGGCCTGGGCGCGTCCGGGCGCCCGCCGCGGACCGGGGTGCCACACGTCTATCGGGTCGAGCCGGCCGGCAGCGGACGCCGCTCGATCACCGCCGTTGCGCCGCGGGTGTTCGGCCTGCCGTCGCGTGCCGGCGGGGCGTGGGCGGACCCTGCGGCCGCCCGGCGACTCGGGGGGTGAGCACCATGGCGCAGGCGATCACGGCAGGAGGAGGTCACCGATGAAGGAGCTGCTCGACGAGATCCGCGCCTGGCGGGCCGACCCGTCCGGGCTCGGGCGGGCGGTCGTGATCCGCACCTTCGGCTCTGCGCCGCGGCCGGAAGGCGCGAACCTGGTGGCGACGGCGGACGGTCGCGTCGCGGGCTCGGTCTCGGGCGGCTGCGTCGAGGGCGCCGCGGTCGAGGAGATCCGTCGCGCCCGGGCGGACGGTGTCAGCCGGGTGATCCGGTACGGCATCAGCGACGAGCAGGCCTGGGACGTGGGCCTCGCCTGCGGCGGCACGATCGACGTGCTCGTGGAGCCGATGCTTCGCCCGGAGGTGCTCGCCGCGGCGGCGGGGCCGGGCGGCGTGGCCGTGGTGATCCCGCTCCCCGGTGACGCTCCCGGGCCCGCGCTCGGGCCGCACCCGACGGGGGGCGGCGAACCACCGGCGCCCGCCATGACCGTGGCCCAGGACGGGACCACCCACGGGAGCGCCGGCTCACCGGAAGCCGACCTGGCCATCTCGCGCGCGGCCATGGACCTCCTGGCGCGGGGCGGGGCGACGACGATCGAGGCCGGCGGCCGGCAGTACCTCCTCGAAGGCTTCGCCGTCCCGCCGCGCCTTGTCGTCGTCGGCGCGGGGCAGGTCGCCATCCCGCTGGTGCGCATCGCCCGCGAGCTCGGCTATCTGACCGCGGTGGTCGACGCTCGGGCCGCCTTCGCCACGCGGGATCGGTTTCCCGACGCCGACGCGCTCGTGGTCGGCTGGCTGGACGACGTCGCCGACGAGATCGGCCTGGGCCAACCCGACGCGGTGGCGGTCCTCACCCACGACACCAAGGTCGATGAGCCCGCGATCATGGAGGCGCTGCGCCGCGGGTGCTGCTACGTCGGCGCCATCGGGTCGCGAAAGACGCAGGCCGAGCGACGGGTGCGCCTGCTCGCGGCCGGCGTGGCGGAGGAGGACCTGGCTCGACTGCGCGGCCCGATCGGGCTCGACCTCGGCGGCCGGCAGCCGGCCGAGACGGCGCTGGCGATCATGGCCGAGATCGTGGCCGAGCGGTACGGCAGGATTGGTGCACCCCTCGTGGCAGCCGCGGGCATGGCCGCGCGACCGTGAGCAGCCCTGCGCGCGTCGCCGGGCTCATCCTCGCGGCGGGGTCGGGGACGCGATTCGGTGGGGGGAAGGTTCGTGCTTCGCTCGACGGGCGGCCGCTCGTCGGTCACGTGCTGGCGGCGGCGCGCAGACGTCGGCCTCGGGCGCCTCGTGCTCGTCCTCGGGTCGCGATGCGGCGATGGTCCGGGCAGCCCTCGTCGCCGCCGATCCGGCCGCCCTCGACGGCGTGCTGGTGGCCGTGAACGGAGCCCCGGAGCGCGGCCTGGCCAGCTCCCTCCGGCTGGGACTGGCGGCCGCGACGGCCGCCCCGGCGCCGGCCGGCGTCCTCGTGCTGCTGGGGGACCAGCCGCGGGTCCGGCCGGCCGTGATCGCCGCCGTGATCGCCGCCGCCGGGGAGGCCCCGCCCGAGACCCGCGCCGTTGCGCCGCTCTACGGTGACGATGGTGCCCCGAACCCCGTGCTCCTGCTGCGCTCGGGGTGGTCACTCGCCGCCGGGCTCGAGGGCGATCGGGGAGTCGGGCCGTTGCTCGACTCTCGCCCGGACCTTGTCGTCCGTGTCCAGGCTGCCGGGTCCAACCCCGACGTGGACACACCCGAGGATCTCGCCGGCCTGTCTGCGCCGGCCCCCCCGCCCGCACTGGAGGAGGCGCATCCATGAGTCCCGCTGACCGCGCCGCCACCGAGGCCGCGTGGGCCGCCCGCGTCCGCGCCCACCACGAGCAGACCGCCCGCTTCCGGGAGACTCCCGAGGGCGGCGACTTCTACGCGCCGGTCAGCCAGATCTTCGTCGCGGACCCCCACCGGACCGACGACGAGGTCCTCGACCATCTCATGAGCCTGGCCCACCCCCACGACACATGGCTGGA
The DNA here is from genome assembly GCA_963705215.1 of uncultured Chloroflexia bacterium. Taxonomy (GTDB): domain Bacteria; phylum Chloroflexota; class Limnocylindria; order Limnocylindrales; family CSP1-4; genus CTSoil-043. Next base: position 173,194 of record CAVPJI010000016.1, read on the forward strand.
CATCGGCGCCGGCGCCGGCCGGTACGCCCTGCCGCTCGCCCTGCGCGTCCGCGAGGTCATCGCGCTCGACCCATCGCCGGGGATGCTGGCCGCCCTGCGCGAGCAGGCGACCGAGCACCGCATCACCAACGTGCGTGCGATCGAAGGCCGCTGGCCCGTCGATCCGGCGCTGGGTGCAGCAGCAACCGCCGACGTCGCCCTGATCGCGAACCTGGGCTACGACGTGGAGGCGATCGGCCCGTTCCTCGATGCGATGGAGGGCGCAGCCCGCCGGCTCTGCGTGGCCATCCTCGCGGACCGCCAGCCATCGGCGCCCGCCCACGCCTTCTGGCCGCCCGTCCACGGCGAGGCGCGGATCGAGCTGCCGGCGCTCGACGACTTCATCGACCTGCTTCGCGCGCGCGGGCGCGATCCGCGGGAGGTCCGCGTCGCGCGGCCGCACCGCCACTTCCCGACACGGGACGAGCTGGAGCGCTGGCTGCGGAACCAGCTCTTCCTGGAGCCGGGGAGCGCCAAGCACGCGTTGCTGGAGCGTGAGATCGAAGCCCGGCTGGTGAGCCACCCGGACGGCAGCGTCGGTCTGTCCCCGTCGGTGGTCCTGTCGACCGGCCTCGTCACGTGGCAGCCGCGCTGACGATGGAGCTGCTGACGCGGGTCATCGGTCCGCTGCAGACGAACGTCCACCTTGTCGCGGATCTGCGCACGCGGGAGGCGCTTGCCATCGACGCGGCCATTCCAGGCCTGGCATGGATCACCGGCGAGCTGGAGGCGCGGGGCTGGCGCCTCGCCCTCATCGTCTCCACCCACGGCCACTGGGACCACGCGGGCGAGAACGCGGCCCTCCAGGCCTGGTCGCGCGAGAGGGCGGCCGCGACTCCCGAAGCGCCCGGCCCGGGCCCGGGCGAGATGACCCTCGCGGCGCACGCCGCCGACCATGGGCTCACGATCGAGGCGCCTGACGGCCGGCTGCGTCGTCCCGACCCATCGGGCGGAGCCGAGATCGCCGCCCATCCAGCCGACTGGCATCGGTTGGTGGATCCTCAGCCCCTGTTCGCCCCGTTCCCGATCCCGCCCTGCATCCCGGCCGCAGAGCTCGCCGAAGGCGCCGTGGTTCGGCTCGGTGACGTCCGTCTCGACGTCCTCCACACGCCCGGCCACACCGAAGGCTCCGTCTGCCTCGTGGACCGCGGATCCGGGATCCTCTTCTCGGGCGACACCCTCTTCACGGGCGGGTGGGGGAGGGTGGACCTGCCGGGCGGCGACCCCGATGCGATGGCGGCGTCCCTCGCCCGGCTGGCGACCCTTCCCGATGGGCTCCGGGTCCTGCCCGGACACGGGAGCGCGACGACGATCGCCCGGGAGCGGCCCTGGCTGGAGATGGTCGCGCGGGAGGGGCGCCTCCCGATCTGACCCGGCTCACCGGCGACGGGGGGTCGCCGTCCCGCAGGCCCTCAGTGGCCGAACTCGCCGCGCTTCGCCTTCGACCGCGCCGCCCCGGCCCTGCCAATGACGGCCCAGCGCTTCCGCTCGGCCCGGCGAGCGACCGCGTCCATCTCGAGCGCCCGGAAGCGCTCCTCGCGGGCGAGCTTGCGCCAGCCCTCGAAGCGGTCGGAGTGCAGCGTCCCGTCATCCACCGCCGCCCGGACGGCGCAGCCCGGTTCGCTGTCGTGCCCGCAGTCCGTGAACCGGCAAGCCTCGGCCGTCCGGGCCACGTCCGCGAAGGCGAGGTCCAGCCCGGTCCCATCGTCCCACAGCCCGAGCTCGCGGAGCCCCGGCGTGTCCAGCAGGAGCCCCTCGCCGCCCGGCAGCGCAACCAGCTCGCGGCCCACCGTCGTGTGGCGGCCCCGGGCGTCGTCCCCGCGAATCTCACGGACGAGGAGGCGCTCCTCGCCGAGGAGCGCGTTCGCGAGCGTGCTCTTCCCGACGCCGGACGAGCCGACGAGGGCGACGGTCCGCCCCGGGCCGAGGAACGCGCGGACGGCGTCGAGGCCTTCGCCGCTGATCGCGCTCGTGGCGACGACCGGCACTCCGGCCGCGACCTCCTCGAGCTGGGCCTCGGCGACGGCCACCTCGACGGGGTCGCGGGCGAGGTCGACCTTGGTGAGGACCACGACCGGCCGGGCGCCGGATTCCCAGGCGGCGGTGAGGAAACGCTCCACGCGACGCACGTTCAGGTCGCGGTTGAGCGAGGTCGCGACCACGACCACGTCCACGTTTGCCGCCAGCACCTGGAACGGCGCCCCGTAGTCGGCCGGCGCCCTGCGCCGGAGCTGCGTGCGGCGGGGGAGCACCACGTGGACCGATGCTGCTCCCTCGTCGGGCCGGGCGTCCACGGCGACCCAGTCTCCGACGACCGGGAGCTCCGCCGGGCCAGCCTCGTGGCGGAGCCGCCCCGTGGCTCGGGCCTCGAGGGGCGCCTCGGGCCCGCCGAGGGCAACCTCCCAGGTTCCCCGGTGCGCGCCGACGACCCGCCCGGCGATGAGCCCGTCGCCGATCGGTGCGAACGCGGCCTGCCAGGCGGGATCCCAGCCGAGGCCGGCGAGACCGGCCCCGCGGCCGTCACCGGGGCCACCGACCAGCGCGCTCATCGGGCGATCTCGCCGGGGACCGTCGCGGTCAGCGGTTTGCGGAAGTCCGTCTGGCGCGTCCGCTCGGCGAAGCCCATCGACCGGTACAGCGCGACCGCCCCGGTCTCGTTGGAGGCGTCCACGCCCAGCGCCGCCTCGGTCATGCCGCGGTCGCGGAGCGCCCGGAGGGCCCGGGCGATGAGCGCCCTCGCGATCCCGCGACCCCGCCAGTCGGCGTGGGTCGAGATGTTCTCGCACCAGCCGCGCCGGACGCCGAGGACGCGGAAGTCCTCGTCGTTGATGTACGGCCGGACCATGCCGACGACCGTCTCCCCGGCCCAGGCGATCTGCCAGAGCGCGAGGTCGTTGAGCGGATCGTCGCGGAACTGGATCCAGTGCTCGTCGGAGCCGTCGTACGGCCCGGCGCCCCAGTGGCCCCGGAAGGCGGCCACCTCGGCCTCGAAGATGGTCCGCAGGTCGCCGGGTCGGACCGACCGAACCTCGACGCCGGCCGGCAGCGGGAAGCCGGGGATCCCCTCGAGGTCGGGACGGACCATCTCGAAGAAGAACCGGGCGGCGCGGTAGCCGCCGTCCTCGAGGATGGCCCGGCCGGCCGGTGTCTCCATCCCGAGGAACGCGCTGATGACCGCCGGCTGGTCGGCGGGAAGGGTTGCGGCGACCGCCCGGCTCCGGGCTTCGGCCCAGTCGAGGATCGCCTCGAGCGTGCCGTCCGGCGCCTCCGGGGTCGTGAACAGGCCCTGGAAGTGGACCCGGTCGCCGCGGTTCTCGATCCGCCATTCGACACGGGTGTACGCGACCGGCCGGCTCTCGTGCTCGGCGAGGCGGAGGTCGGTCGCGAGGTCGCAGTTGACCAGGTTCCCGTAGCTGAGCAGGAACCCGTCGAGGGTGAGGACCTCGAGGTTGCCGGCCGCGAGGCGCCCGGCGTTGTTGACGTCGGCCACGAGGTGGGCCTCCTCCGGCCAGCGGACCGGCCGGAGGAGGAGCCCGGGAACGGACGTCGGGGTGGCCCCGGCGGGGGAGGGGACCGCGGCCGTCGCGGCCGAAGGCGTGTTCGTCGTCATCACCCGACTCGCTTGAGCTTGCCGGTGCGCTTCGCATATCGCTCGGCGCGCCCGAAGAGCCAGAGGCCGGACGGGATGAGCACGACGCCCATGATCGCCAGCGGCCAGATGTCGTACCAGACGTCGGCCAGGTTGGCCCCGTCGAGGAGCCCGGCCCGGACGCCGTCGAGGATGTAGGTCGCGGGCGAGAGCTTCGCCAGCACCTGCATCCAGCCCGGCAGGACTTCCACCGAGTAGTAGACGCCGCTCACCACGAGGAGGCAGGACTGGATGACGAAGGTCATCTGGGCCCCGCGCTCCACGTAGAGGAGCGGCAGGATGGCCGCCATCACGCCGATGCCGACGATCGAGAACGAGCCGATGACCATGATCCCGGCCGCCGTGACGAAGTTCGCCTGCGAGAGGTCGAGCTCGAAGAAGAGGGTCAGGACAACGAGGACGACCGTCGTGTGGATCAGCCCGTAGACGATCGCGTAGGCCGTCGAGCCCAGCAGCTGCGAGGCGCGCCGAACCGGCGCCATCATCGTGTACTCGAGCGTCCCCTCCCAGCGCTCCCAGCTGATCGTCTCGGCGACGAACGAGAAGACGGTCGAGAGGTAGTTCCAGAAGATGGCCCCGATCACGAGGCTGAAGGTGAGCCGCTCGTCGGCCTGCTCGGCCCCGATGAACGAGATCGCGAGGGCACCCGCGATCGCGTAGACCAGGAACGCGAGCTCCCAGCCCCAGTAGCGGCGGCTGAGGTTGAAGTTCCGCTCGATGAACGCGAACGAAGCGCCGAGCTCGCGCGACGCCGTGCCCATCGAGCGGTCGAGACTGGTCATTGCGGTATCTCTCCCTGGTCAAGTGGGGTGGCCGGCCGGCCCCGCATCAGCGGGACCGGGCCGGCAGGAGTCGCTCCGGCGCCGGGTCGGCGGCGATGCGCGCGCCGACGCGGACGATGGAGCGGCCGATCGCCCGGCGGATGCGGCGCTCCTCGGTGCCGGATCGGCGGTCGATCCGGGCCTGGTGCGACTCCGCCTGGAACCTGGCGGCGCGATCCGCGTGGACCGCGTCGACGTAGCGAGTGGAGTTGTTCACGACGCTCACCTCCCTTCGGTGGGCGGGGGGATGCTGTGGTCGGGGCCGGGCACGGCCGGCCGGGTGAAGCAGGTCGGACCTGGTCATTCGTCGTCCTCCGGGGCCTCCTCGACGTCCTCGTCGAGGGAGCGGCCCGTGTAGGTAAGAAACACGTTGTCGAGCGTCGGCGGGAGGCCCGTCTCGCGGGCCACCCGGGCCTTGAGGCCGGTCGGGGTGTCCTCGGCGACGAGGCGCCCCTGGTCGAGGATCCCGATCCGGTCGCAGAGCCGGTCGGCCTCGGCCATGTCGTGGGTCGTCAGCAGGATCGTTGCGTCGTGGGAGGCCCGGAGGTCCTCCACGAAGGTTTGGACGTCGAGCTTCGAACGAGGATCGAGCCCCGTCGTCGGCTCGTCGAGCAGGAGGAGCGTCGGCGAGGTCAGCAGCGCCCGCGCGATGGCGACCTTCTGCTGCATGCCCCGGCTCATCTGCTCGATCGGGCTGCCCATCCGCTTCTCGGAGATGCCGAGCTGGGCGAGGATCCGGACCGCCTCGGCCCGCGCCTCGCCGGCATGGAGGCCGTAGAGGCGGGCAGCGAAGGCCAGGTTCTCGTAGGGCGAGAGCTTCTTGAAGAAGGCGGCGTCGACGCTCACCCGGTTGATGAGGCGCTTGACCGCCATCTCGTCCCGCTCCACGTCGTGGCCGAAGATCTCCGCGTGACCCCCATCGAGGGTCAGGAGAGTGGACACGAGGCGGATGAGGGTGCTCTTGCCGCTCCCATTCGCGCCGAGGATCCCGTAGATCTCGCCGCGCTGAACGCTCAGCGAGACGTCGTCGACGGCCGCCACCGGCTTCTTCTTCCGGCCCACCACGAACGTCTTGGAGACGTGCTCCAGGTGGAGGGCTGGAGGCCCGACGGGCCGCGCGGGTGCGGGCTTTGCGATCTCGACCGGGACCGGGGCGATCATCTCGTCGCGTGCCGAGACGGGCCGCCGGAGCGCGATCTTCGGTTCGGTGAGAGTGCTCACGGGTGTCTCCTTCGTCTCGGTGGCCGGCGATCCCGGTGGAGGGCCCACTCGCGGCCTTCGATCGTCCGGAGACGAGAAGAGCCGCGGGCCCGACGTCATTCCTGCGTCGTGGGCCCGCGGCTCCGGGTCGCCGCCCCGCCGTGCGCGGGGCAATGAAAAAGCCGCTGGGCCCTGATCTGGCCCGCGGCTCCGGTCCTTGCCTGGCGGCGCTACCGCCGCGTGACTAGGCCGAGCTGGGCACAGATCGCCCGCAGAGCGCGCCGACAGGGGCGGCGCAGGGCCGCTCCGGGGCGCTCATGTGGAAGATCCGGTTGCTCATTCGGGGTACACGCCTCGCTGTCGTGGACGCGGGACTGCCGCGCCGGGGCGGACAGTACGCCTACCGTCGGAGGCGTGTCAAGTCGCAAGTTCGCGTTGTGTCCACGTGCCCGGGCGAATCGCTCCCGGTGCCGCCAACGTGGGTGAGGCCGGCTGTGATCGGCTGGCTCAGGCGAGGTCGAGCCGGGCGACGACGCGGAGGGCGCCGCCGCTCGTCGACGATGTCCGAGCAACGATGCCGAAGCCGGCGCGTTCGAACATCGAGCGCGTGCCGACGTAGGCGCCGGTGTCGCGCACCCGGCCGCCTTCGGTCCCGGCAGGATCGATCGGATAACCCTCGAGCGCGGCGGCGCCGGCCGCCCGGGCGTGATCCACGGCCGCCGCGAGAAGGGCGGACGCGACGCCGCGGCCGCGCGCGTCCCGGGAGACGACGAAGCAGCTGACGACCCAGGGATCGGGGCCCTCCGTGCGCGGGATCACCCGCGAATGCTCGATCCGCTGGTACTCGGCGCGCGGGGCGAGGCCAACCCAGCCGATCGCCCGACCGTCCTCGATCGCGACGAGCCCGGGTGGCGGCCCCTGCTCGACGAGGGCGCGCAGTCGCTCCCGGTTCGAGGCGGCGCTGGCCCGAAAGAAGTCCCTCGAACGTACCCGCCAGAAGATGCACCAGCAGCCCGGCGTGTCCGGGCCGCCGCGGCGCGCGAACATGTCCGCGAGCTGGTCCCAGAGGTCGATGGTCGCCGGCAGGATCTCCACGGCCAGAGGATAGAGCGGGCGCCGGATGCCCGGTACATCCCGTCATCCGGAGAGAGCGGAGCGCCCGCCAAGAAGCCGGGGTTGCGAGTCGACGCGTCACCCGCTCAGGGGAACGTGAGCCCTTCGCCGACCCGCAGCGTGCGGTATGAATCGCCGAAGGCGCGCTCGAAGGCGCCGAACGTCCACGGCGTGCTGTCGTGGCTCGAGACCGCGATCGTCCGCGGTCCGCGAGTGCGGATCGCGTCGATCGCCTCGGCGACGTCCTGCTCTCCGATGGGCCGCCAGGGCCAGTTCGGTGAGCCGAGGATCGCCTGCGGAAGGTATGGCGTCCCCAGGGGATGGACCGGCAGGTGCAGGCCGCCGACCACCGCCCGGATCGGCACGTCGAGCACCACCTCGGTCGCGGCCAACATCCGCTCGATCCCCGGGTGGCCACAGCCGCTCACGAGCACCAGGCCAAAGCCGCGCACGTTGACCACGAGCGCCTGCTCGGCCACGGCTCCGATCCAGAACAGCATCCTCGGCAGCGGCGGCAGGACGGCGAACCCGGGCGCGATCACCCGGGGACCTGTGGTGAGCACGACGTCCGCGCGGTCGTGGCGCATCGGCGCCGGCACGTAGCCCGGAAGCCCCTTCGGCTCGAGCGCCTCCGCCGACATGCTGAATGTCCGCCGGAACTGACTCCGCATGCCACCCACGTGGTCCGAGTGCAGGTGGGAGATCACGATCCCGTCGAGCGAATGAATGTCCACCCCGAGGGTCGCCGCGTTGCGCACAAGGGGCGACTGCGCCCGATGGCCGGAGTTGAAGCCGACATCGAAGAGGATGGTCGTGTCGTCGGCACGAAGGAGATAGGAGACCCCCGGCTCGCCCTCGAGCTCGTCACCGGGGACGAGTCGTTCGACCAGCGGCACGATGGACAGGTGCTCGACCTCGCCAATGGCCGACACCTTCGGGCCGACCGCCCGGAGCCACGAGCCCTCGAGGCGCTGGCGCTGCACCGCGTAGCGCCCCGCGAGCGCACCGAAGGCGGCCAGCGTCGCCCCCGTCCCGACCTTTGCCCAGCCCATGCCAGCCTCCCTTGTGCGCTCCTCGAACCCGGCGTGTCGGTCTCGCGAGTGGCTCGGCGCGATCCGGGCGACCAGAGCAGGGGCCGGGTGTCAGAGCCTCCCGCCAGCCGTCAATCGTGCTCGGCGGTCATGCCCTCGGCAAGAGGCGAACGGCTCCCGGATGCCCGATTGCGCGTGCCATCCCGCGAGCGGAGCGCCTGCTGCGGAGCTCCGGGGGCCAGGTGTCGAGTCGTGGGCGCCGTCTCCGGAGCCGCCGATTGACGTCGGTGGGGCGCCCCGCGTAGGCTCGGCCGCCCGTCCATCGCCGCGCCGGAGACGCCGTGCCGCCCCCCTCGTTCGTGCCCCCGCTGCCGCGTCTCGTCGGTGCGCGGATGCTCGACGCGCCGCTGGCCGCCCTCGCCTGGCTCCTGCTCGAGCGTGGCATCCCGGTGATCGTGGCCGGGTGCGAGGCCGCCGTCGCGGATGCGCTTCTCGATGCGCTCGTCTCGGCACTGCCGCGCGACCGGCGTCCGGATCCGGTGCTCGGCCCCGGAGGCGATCGGCTCGTGCGGGTTGCCGAGCGCCTGGACGTCGATACGCCGCCGGGGATGCTGCGGGCTGCCCTCGGCGCGACGACTGGTCGCAGCGGCCTGGCCCTGTCGGTCGAAGCGGATGACTTCGCGGATGTCCTTGCCGTGCTCCGTGGTCAGGGCCTGACCGACGACGAGATCTCGTTCCTGGGGGTGGTCCTCGTCCTGGGCGCGCGCGACGCCGGGTCAGCCGCCGGGGCGCCCGACCCCGCGCCGATCGGCGTCGGCTCGGCCCGCCTCGTCGCGGCCCACTACCTGCGCCCCGTCGTGCTCGACGCGGGCGGCCATCCGCGGCGCCTTCCGCCTGCGGTTCTGGCGACCTGGGATCCCGCCGTGGACGCCTGGGATGACTACGCGTGGGGGATTGCCCCGGACCTCGCCGAGCGGGCCAGAATGCGCGTTGGCGATCTGGAGGCCGAGCGCGATCGCCGCGCCGCCGCGCTGACGGAACACGCGGACGGGTGGCGGGTCGGCTAGGCTCGCAGCGACCGCGTTCCTCAGCCCGGAGGCCTCCCACATGCCGGACCCCGCGTCGCCCGTCCGCGCCCTCCCGATCGGGGAGCCGATCCTTCGTCCGCTCTCGCCCGAGGGCCTGGCTCGCCTGCACGGCGCGAGCCTGCGGATCCTCGCCGAGACCGGCGTCGCCGTGGGCTCGGCCGGCATCCGCGACCGGCTTGCCGCAGCCGGCGCCCGCGTCGAGGGCGACCGCGTCCGCCTGCCGGCGTCGCTCGTCGAGTCGGCCCTCGCCGCGGCGCCCCGCGCGTACACGCTGGCCGCCCGGGATCCCGCCTGGGACCTGCCTCTCGACGGGGCCCATGGGTACCTCTCGGTCGACGGAAGCGCGGCCGAGATCCTCGACCTCGACACTGGCGTCCGCCGCCCATCGACTGAGGCGGACCTCGCCCAGGTGACGCGGCTCGCGGACGCCCTTCCCGAGATCGCCTTTCTCTGGCAGGGCGTGGAGGCCGGCGACCGGCCCGTCCCCGTCCGGCCGCTCCACGAGCTGCGGACGCAGCTGGCGAACAGCGGCAAGCACGTCCAGCTCATGACCGCGGTCACGCCTCTTGCGGCACGCGGTGCGGTCGAGCTGGCGCGAGTCGTGGCCGGGGGCTCGGATGCGCTCAAGGCCCGCCCGATCCTGTCCTCGTTCCAGGTGAGCCTGAGCCCGCTCCAGTTCGAGGGCGATGCCCTCGAAGCAGCCCTCGTCTACGCCGACGCGGGCGTGCCCGCCGGCTTCGTCGTCATGGCGATCGGGTGCGCGACGGCGCCGGCCACGCCTGCGGGCGTCCTGGCCCAGACCAACGCCGAGGTGCTCGCCGGGGTGACGATCCTCGAGACGCTGGCCCCGGGCTCGCCCACCTTCTACGGGGCCTGCTCCACCACGATGGACCTCCGGACCGGGCTTGTGGCCTGCGGCGGGCCCGAGGACCTGCTGTACCAGGCGGCCTTCGCCCAGCTCGCCCGGCATTACCGGCTTCCATCGAGCGTGGGGACCTTCGCGCCGGGCGCCAAGACGTCCGACTGGCAGGCGGGGCTGGAGAACGGCCTGTCCGGGCTGATGAGCCTCTTCGCCGGGGCCGACATGCTCTCCGGGGCCGGCCTGCTGTTCGCCGCCCGCGTCTTCGCCCTGGAGGAGATGGTCCTCGACGCCGAGATCTTCGGCCTGATCCGCCACCTGGCCGGTGGCCTCGTGGTCGACGACGAGACCCTGGCGGTAGGGGTGATCGACGAGGTCGGCCCGGCGGGCAACTTCCTGGCCGAGGACCACACCATCGATCACATGCGCGACCTCTGGCAGCCGCGCCTGTTCGATCGTGGCACCTGGGAGGACTGGGAGGCCGGCGGCCAGCCGTCGCCGCGCGATCGGGCCCGCGGGCGTGCACGCTCGCTCCTTGCCTCGCACGTCCCCCTGGCGCTGGCCGAGGGAGTGGGGGAGGAGCTCGACCGGATCGTGGCCGCCTTCTCGCGGGAGGCGGGGGTGGCCTGACGTGTCCGCCCGTACCGGGGCGTCGCGATCCCGGGTACCCGGCCCCACGCGCGAGGTCGAGCTGTACGCTCCGGTCAAGGCGTTCCTCTTGGCCCTCGGATACGACGTGAAGGGCGAGATCGCCGGGTGCGATCTCGTGGCCGTCCGGGACGACGAACCACCGATCATCGTCGAGCTCAAGCTCGCGTTCACGCTGGGCCTCGTGCTCCAGGGCGTGGACCGGCTCGCGATCGCGGATACCGTGTACCTCGCGGTTCCCGCCCGGGCGGCCCGGCGGCGCGGGATCCGTCCGCTGTGCCGGCGCCTCGGCCTCGGGCTCCTCGCCGTGCACGCGCCCCGCCCCCGCGTCGAGGTCCTCGTCGACCCCGGCCCGTACCGCCCGCGGCGCGACCGCCGTCGTTCGGCGCGCATGCTCGGGGAGCACAGCCGGCGGCGTGGCGACCCGACGCCCGGCGGCGCAACCCGGACGCCGATCATGACCGCCTACCGCCAGGAGGCGCTGCGCCTCGCCGTCGTGCTCCGCGACGGCCCCGCCACCGTTGCGGCCCTTCGCGTGGCGGCCGAGGCGCCGAACGCGCAGCCGATCCTGGCTCGCGACGTCTACGGGTGGTTCGAGCGCGTGTCCCGAGGGCTGTACCGCCTGCGCGCCGAGGGCCTCGCCGCGCTCGACGAGTCCGAGGGCGAGGAGGCGTAGGCCGTCCCTTCGGCCCGCCGAGTCAGGGCCGCACTGACGGGTGCCGCCGACGCGACCGTCGTACCATGGGCGAGCCGTCGCTCCCGGCGCTCTCGGCGCCACCCGGGCGCGGCACGCGACGCCGCCACCCATCGCGCGGCCGCCTCGAGCCGTCCGCAGCCAACAGGAGATCCACGCCCATGGCCACCGTCGCCGCATCCCTGCCCGAGCTGATGACCCTCCTCGACGGGACCGCCCGGATCGAGGGGGACCGCCTCGTCGTCACCGACGAGACGGCGTTCCGCGCGCGGACCATCGAGGATCTTGCGTGGACCCAGACCTTCTCCGAGGACGCGGCAACGGTCGAGGCCGCCCGCTGGATCATCTGGGAGGCGAGCCAGGTGCTCGGCGCCCGGTCGGCCAGCATCCAGGACTTCTACGCCGCCCGGGCCCGGGGTGAGTTCGCCGGCCTCACGGTTCCGGCGATCAACATCCGGATGGACACCTTCGACACGGCGAAGAAGGTCTTCGAGACCGCGAAGGCGAAGGCCGTCGGCCCGGTCATCCTCGAGCTCGCCCGGTCCGAGCAGACCTACACCTGGCAGCGCGTCTTCGAGTACGCCCCGAACTGCCTGGCGGGCGCGATCGCGGCGGGCTGGGTCGGCCCGGTCTTCATCCAGGGCGACCACTACCAGTTCAACGCCAAGAAGTACGCCGCAGATCCGGAGGCAATGACCGAGGAGATCCGCAAGGCGTGCCGTGACGCGATCTCCGCGGGCTACCTGAACATCGACATCGACAGCTCGACGCTCGTCGACCTCAGCCAGCCGACCGTCGATCTCGAGCAGAAGGTCAACTACACCGTCGCCGCCGAGATCGCGGCACTGATCCGCGAGCTCGAGCCGGACGGCGTGACAATCTCCATCGGCGGCGAGATCGGCGAGGTCGGCAAGACGAACTCCACCGTGGAAGACCTCCGGGCCTACCTCGACGGCTTCCGCCGGGAGCTGGACGCCCGCAGGCCGGGCGCCGTCGGTGTGAGCAAGGTCAGCGTTCAGACCGGCACCAGCCACGGCGGGATCCCGCTGCCCGACGGTGGCGTGGCCGAGGTCAAGCTCGACTTCGGTGTCCTCCGGGACCTCGGCGCGGTCGGGCGCGCCGACTACGGGATCGCGGGGGCGGTGCAGCACGGCGCGAGCACGCTCCCGGACAGCCTGTTCCACACCTTCCCGACCGTCGAGACCGCGGAGATCCACCTCGCGACCGGCTTCCAGAACGCGGTCTACGAGCACCCCGCGTTCCCGGCCGACCTGCGAGCCGAGATCGAGGCCTGGGTCTTCGCGAACGCCGCCGACGAGCGCAAGGAGGGGATGACGGACACCCAGTTCGTCTACTCGTCCCGAAAGAAGGCCGTCGGGCCCTTCAAGCGCCAGACCTGGAGCCTGGCGACCAAGGGCGAGATCCTGGCCAGCCAGGCGGTCAAGCTCGCCTTCCTGTTCGACCAGCTCAAGGTGACCGGGACCGTCGACCTGCTGGCCCGCTACGTCCCGAACGGGCCGGAGTGGCACCGCCCCGCCCCTGACGCCCTGAAGGCCGCATTGCGCTGACCATCGGTGTTGCGAGTAGGATCGAGCCGATGACGACCCCGATGATCGAGTCCGGGACTGCCTGGAGCGCGACCCTCCGGCGCGTGAGCGAGGCAGACCTGGCAGCCTGGCTCTCGCTCGCGATCGAGATGTGCGAGGAGACCGATCGCCTTGCGATGCGCTCCTATCGGCACGAGGTCCTCACGACACGCAAGCCGGATCGCACCTTTGTCACCGCGGCCGATCAGGCGATCGAGCGCCTCATCCGCGAGCGGATCCGGGCCGTCCACCCGGACCACGGCCTCGTCGGCGAGGAATACGGCGACGAGGCCGGCTCGGCGGCGGTGCGCTGGTACATCGACCCGATCGACGGCACGCACAACTTCATCCGGGGCGTACCGCTCTTCGCGACCCTGCTTGCGGTCGAGGTCGAGGGCGAGATGCAGCTCGGCGTGATGTCCGCTCCGGCGCTGGGCGAGCGCTGGTACGCGGCCCGGGGCAACGGATCGTGGGCGGTTGCCCGCGACGGCCTGCGGCGGCGCCTGCGCGTGAGCGAGGTGGATGCCCTTGGGGATGCCCAGCTGGTCTACGGCAGCCGTCGCGAGGACGTCGCGTCCGGGCTCATGCCCGGCTTCGACGCCGTCATCCACGCCTGCTGGCGGGAACGGGGGTTCGGCGACTTCTGGGGCTACGCGCTGGTCGGCGAGGGCGCCGCCGAGGCGATGTTCGAGACCGGGATGCACAGCTGGGACATCGCCGCCCCGATGATCATCGTGGAGGAGGCCGGGGGTCGCGTCACCGACGTGACGGGGGCTCGCGACGTCCAGGCGACGAGCTTCGTCGCCACGAACGGGCTTCTCCACGACGAGCTCCTGCAAGGGCTCGCCGGACGCGGCTGACCCGGTCGCATCGCCGCGGCCGACCCGCCACGCCGGCGCGCGGCCGGCCCGCGGCGCCAACGACCCTCATCGGGGGCGGCCCCGCCCTCAGTCGCCGCGCTCCACCCCGTAGCGCTCCAGCAGGGTCCTGACGGCCGCGGATGGCGCGATCCCCGGCGCGAGGTCGGGGGCGGCGTCCGGCGGGCCGGCCACCGTGCGGATCGGGACGACCCCTGCCCAGGCCGATCCCCCGAGATCGCCATCGTCGTCGTGCGCGCTTCCGGTCCGCAGCTTGGCCGACGCCTCGCCAAGGTCCATCCGGAGGACCGCCGTGGCCTTCAGCTCCCGCGCGTCCGGCGGCCGGACCTCCGCCCAGCGTCCGGGCGTGACGCCCTCCATGAACGCCTCGAGCGCAGCCATCTTCTCGGCCGGTTGGGTCACCTCGACGGCGCGGCCAAGGACGACGACCGACCGATAGTTGACGGAGTGATGGAACGCCGAGCGGGCCAGGACGAACCCGTCCAGGTGCGTGACCGTCAGGCAGGCCTGCGCCCCTGCGCCCAGCACCCGCATCGCCCGGCTGGCGGGTGACCCGTGGAGGTAGATCACCGTGCCCGCGCGGGCGTAGAGCGTGGGAACCACGTAGGGCTGGTCGTCCACGACGAACCCGAGGTGGCCCACGACCCCCGCGTCGAGGATCGCCGCGATCGTGTCGTCGTCGTACGCGGCCCGGTCGGGCAGGCGTCGAACGCGCGTCCGAGGGCTTGGCGCTCCTGCGCCGCTCACACGGTTGCCGCCGTGATGCTCTCGTCGAGGATCGCGAGGGCCAGGTCGACCTCAGCCGCGGTCGTGACGAGCGGCGGGATGATCCGGGTCACGTTCGCGTAGGCGCCGGCCGACATGACGATGAGCTTCCGGTCCAGCGCCCCCGCGATCACCCGCTTCGCAAGGTCCGGATCGGGGGTCCGCCCGTCACCCTCGCCCGGCTTCACGAACTCCATCGCGACCATGCATCCGAGGCCGCGCACGTCGCCGACGGCCGGGTGCCGGGTGGCGATCGCGCGCAGCCCAGCGAGGAACTGGGCGCCGCGCTCGCGCGCGTTCGCCACGAGCCCCTCGTCCTCCACGACGTCGAGCGTGGCGTTGGCTGCCGCGCAGGCGACCACGTTGCCGCCGTACGTGCCGCCGTGGGCACCCGGCCGCCACGAGGCCAGCAGCTCCGGACGGGCGATGATCCCCGAGAGGGGCAGGCCCGACGCGATCCCCTTGGCGAACACGAGGATGTCCGGCTCCACGTCCCAGTGGCGCACGGCGAAGATCTCCCCAGTCCGGCCCACGCCGGTCTGCACCTCGTCCGCGACGAGGAGGATGCCGTGGGAACGGGTGATCTCGCGGAGGCGCGGCAGGAAGCCGGGCGGCGGAACGATGTAGCCGCCCTCGCCGAGGACCGGCTCGACGATGATCGCCGCAACGTGCTCCGGGTACGTCAGCGTGTGCAGGGTCAGATCGAGCTGCTCCTCCCAGTCGCAGGTGCAGCCCGCATCGGGAGCGTGAGCGCCGCCGGGCGCGCGATAGCAGTAGGGGAACGCCGTGCTGTACACGGAGCCGGGGAGCGGCTCGAAATCGCCGCGATAGACGTTCTTGGCGGTGGTGAGCGCCATGGTCTGGGCGGTGCGGCCGTGGTAGCCGCCCCGGAACACCAGGATGACGGGGCGCTTCGTCGCCACCCGGGCCAGCTTGACGGCTGCCTCCACCGCCTCGGCCCCGGAATTGGAGAGGAAGGCCTGCCACGGCCCACCCGGCAGGATGGTCCGGAGGCGCTCGTAGAGGCGCAACCCCGCCTCGTGGTACACGATGTTCTGCTGGCCGTGCAGGAGCCGCGCGGCCTGCTCCTGAACGGCGGCGACGACGCGAGGATGGGCGTGGCCGGTGTTCGTGACGCCGATCCCGGAGCTGTAGTCGAGGTATCGCTCGCCGTCGGTCGTGACGAGCCAGCTGCCTTCCCCGCGGTCCACGGCGAGGTTCGTGACGCGGCCCCAGACGGCGGGGACGACGGACCGGTCGGGGAGCGGCGTGACGGGGCTTTGCGGGGCTGTCGTCTCGACCATCACGGGCTCCTTCCGATCGGTTGCTGTGGCTGGGGGCGGCGTGGCGACACGTGCATGCCGGGGCGGCGGACCAGCCTGCCCGGTCGCGGCGCTGGAGGATCGTACCGAGCATCACAGCACCGCCCACGGTCATGAAGATGATCGTCCCGATCCCGTCGCCCTGCACGGCCGCGGCGACGTCGGTCGCCACGGGCGTCTCACCGCTCCCCGCCCGGAGGGCGGCCATGACTCGCGGCGTGCGGCCGCGGGCGCGCGGGCCGCACCCGCGCTACGATCTGGCTCCCGGGCCCGGTGTCCGCGGAACGCGTCCCGCCCCCGCCAGCGGAAGGATCCAGCCGCCTTATGAGCACGCTCACCGAGGGCGCCGTCTTCGACGCCCTGCGCACCGTCCAGGAGCCCGAGCTGGGCCGCGACATCGTGACCCTCAACATGGTCAAGGGGATCGTGATCGACGGGCCGAAGGTCGCCTTCACGATCGAGCTGACGACGCCGGCCTGCCCGCTCAAGGACGAGATCGAGGCGAACGTGCGGACCGCCCTGGCCGGGATCGGGGCCGATGGCGTGGAGATCACCTGGGGGGCCATGGTCCGACGCGCCGCACCGGCCGGCGGCCCCCAGCTTCTCGAGGGCGTCAAGAACATCATCGCCGTCGCCTCCGGGAAGGGCGGCGTGGGGAAGAGCACCGTCAGCGTGAACCTCGCGGTCGCCCTCGCCCAGGCGGGCGCCGCGGTGGGCCTCCTGGACGCCGACATCACGGGACCGAACATCCCCCTCATGATGGGCATCGAGGGCACGCCGACGGCGGGCGCGGACAACAGGATCGTGCCCCTCGAGCGGTATGGCGTGAAGGTGATCTCCATCGCGTTCTTCGTCCCGGACGGGCAGCCGATCGTCTGGCGCGGGCCGCTCGTGGGTGGCGCGATCCAGCAGTTCCTCCGTGACGTCGACTGGGGCCAGCTGGACTACCTCGTCGTGGACCTGCCGCCGGGCACCTCGGACGCCCAGCTGACCCTTGCCCAGGCGGTGCCGATCTCCGGCTCGGTCCTCGTCAGCACGCCCCAGCAGGTCGCGATCGCCGACGTGGAGAAGGCGCTGGCGATGTTCCGCCGGATGAACGTGCCCGTGATCGGGATCGTGGAGAACATGAGCGCCTTCGTCTGCGCCCATTGCGGCGAGGCGACGGAGATCTTCGGCCGGGGCGGGGCCGAGCGCTTCGCCCGCGAGCACGACGTGGAGTTCCTGGGCGGGATCCCGCTCGACGTGACGGTCCGCCAGGGCGGCGACGCGGGGATCCCGGCCGTCGCCCAGCGTGAGCCCGGGCCGGCCGCGGTCGCGCTCACGGGGATCTCGCGCACGGTGGCGGCCCGGATGTCCGTCCGCGCGGCGCGCCAGCAGCCGGTCCTCACGATCAGCTGAGGGGCGCCCCGGGCGCCAGAATCGGCGTCCCGCGAGTGCTACGGTACCTGTGCCGTGAATGACGAGGGGAACCGCAGCGGCAACGCCCGGGAATCGGGCGCGTCGCAGCGAAGCCGGCCAGCGTCTGGTCGTCCATGGCGACCCGGCAAGCGTCGGCCGGCCGGGTATGATCGACGCACACTGCAGCCTGGCACCGGAGGTGGCATCTGAGCCCGACCGATCCCGACGGCGATCCACAGGCACCGTCCGCCGGCCCTGACCAGCCCGCCGCGCCCTCGACAGAGAGCGGCGAGCCGCTGCCGCCCGCAGTTGATGAGGCTGCGACGCCACCGGCCGCTCCGCCGACCACGCCGCCCCCTCCCGCGCCCCCCGCGCCGCCCGCGGGCGGGACGCCCCCTCCGCCGCCGCCCCCGCCCCCTCCGCCGCCGCCTCCTCCGTCGCCGAAGCCGAAGCCGAAGCCGAAGCCGAAGCCCGTCGGGCTCCGCGAGCAGGTCGGGCGGACGATCGCGGCCGGGCGCCGCCTGGCGACAGCCCACGTCGAGCTCGCCAAGGCCGAGCTCGCCGTCATCCTCGCCGACGTCAAACAGGTTGCTGCCCTGGCGGGGCTGGCGCTTGCGCTGCTCCTGTACGTCGTTCTCCTCGTTTCGGTCGGGATGGCCCTCTTCCTGGGCGAGTGGATCTTCGGCTCGATGGGGTGGGGGATCCTCCACGGCACCCTCTTCTCGATCGCCACGGCCGTGATCCTCGTGCTCATCGCTCTGCGCGTCTCGCGCGCCTACCTGGCCGGCACGCTGATCCTCGCTACGGTCATGGGCATCGCCGTCGGCGTCGTCCTCGGGCTCGCCCTGCCGAACGCCGCCTACGCGGCGATCGCCGAGTCCGCGTCGCCCGGCGTGGACGCCGGATTTGCGCCGCTCCTCGTGGGCGTAGCGATCTGGGGCGCTGTCTTCGCGTTTGTCGGCCTTGCCCTGGGCGCCCGGGCGAGCGGCGCTGGGGGCGCCCTCGGGGGCTTCTTCACCGGCGCGATCCTCGGCGCACTCTTCGGCGCCTTCACCGCGATCTCGTTCAGCCCCCAGGTCGGCGCCGCCCTCGGGGTGACGGTGACTCTGGTCGCCTGGCCCGTGTTCGCGGCGCTCCGCCTCCGTGGCTATGACTGGGAGGCCCTGAAGCAGCGCTTCATGCCCCAGGCGTCGATCGACGCGGCGATGGAGACGAAGGCCTACGTCGAGGCTCGCCTGCCCGGAACGAAGGAGGACGTGGCATGACCGAGCCCCAGGTGGCCGCGCCAGTCACGGATCCGGCAGCGACGACCCCGACCGATCCCGCCACCATCGCCGCCCTCGCCGAGGTGCTGGCGGCACGCGCGGCGCTCGAGGACGAGATGGTCCGGCTCCAGGCGACCGCCCGCGCGGCCGTCGACATCCGGGCCAAGGTGAAGCGCAATCCGGGCCGGACCGCCGCCGTGGTCGGCGGGACCGCGTTCGTGGCCATCGGCGGGCCCCGGCGGGTACTTCGCGGCGTGAGGCACCGGGTCTTCGGCCGACCGGACCCGTTGCCGCCGAGCCTGCTGCCCGACCAGGTCGACAAGGCCGTCCGGGCGCTCGGCGACGACGGCACGAAGGTGCGCGGGGCGCTGGAGCGGGAGTTCGCGGCCTTCGTGGACACGAACCGGAGGGGCGACTCGAAGTTCGTGCGCCGCATCCTGCTCACGGGCGGCGTTCCGCTCGCCTCGCAGATCAGCCGGGAGATCGTGAAGCGCGTGTTCGAAGCGCCGGAGGACGACGTCGCGAGCCGCGGGGAGCAGATCCGGTCGCGTCGCGACAAGCCGGGGCCGGGGGCTCCCACCGGGTAGACTCGGGCCACGGGCGAGTGGCGGAATGGCAGACGCGCCGGCCTTAGGAGCCGGTGCCGCGTAAGCGGCGTGTCGGTTCGACCCCGACCTCGCCCACCACCATCAGGAGCATGCGCCTGCTGACGGGGTGCAGCGGCGGGTCTGTTGGCGTGATGGGGACACGATGAGCATGGCGAAGAGGACGGACACGCAGTCGCCTGCGCGGCACGTTGCCGACAGCCACGATCTGATCCGCGTGCACGGCGCGCGCGTGAACAACCTCAAGGACGTCAGCATCGAGATCCCGAAGCGCCGGCTGACCGTGTTCACCGGCGTCTCGGGCTCGGGCAAGAGCTCGCTGGTGTTCGGCACGATCGCCGCGGAGTCGCAGCGGATGATCAACGAGACCTATAGCGCCTTCGTGCAGGGCTTCATGCCCACGCTGGCGCGGCCGGACGTCGACGTGCTCGACGGGCTGACCACGGCGATCATCGTCGACCAGGAGCGGATGGGCGCCAATGTCCGTTCCACCGTCGGCACTGCGACCGACGCGAACGCGCTGCTGCGCCTGCTCTTCAGCCGCCTTGGGAAGCCCCACATCGGTCCGCCAACCGCCTACTCGTTCAACATCCCGATGCGCAAGGCCAGCGGGGCGATGACGGTCGACCGAGGCAAGGGCGAGCGGATCGTCGTGCGCGATGCCGTCTACCACGGCGGCATGTGCCCGCGCTGTGAGGGCATGGGCTCGATCACCGACATGGACCTGACCCAGCTCTACGACGACACGAAATCCCTCAACGAGGGGGCGCTCACGATCCCGGGCTACAGCATGGACGGCTGGTACGGCCGGATCTTCACGGGCAGTGGCTTCTTCGACCCGGACAAGCCGATCCGCGAGTACACCAGGACCGAGCTCGACGACCTGCTCAACAGGGAACCGACCAAGATCAAGGTCGACGGGATCAACCTGACCTATGAGGGTCTGATCCCGAGGATCCAGAAATCGATGCTGGCGAAGGACATCGACACGCTGCAGCCGCACGTCCGAGCGTTCGTGGAGCGGGCGGTGACGTTCACCGCGTGTCCCGACTGCGGCGGCACCCGGCTCAACGAGCCAGCCCGGTCGTCCCGGATCGATGGGGTCAACATCGCCGAGGCCTGCGCGATGCAGATCGACGATCTTGCCGCGTGGCTGCGCGGGTTGGCCGAGCCGTCGGTCGCGCCGCTGCTCGCCGGCCTCCAGCACACGTTCGACTCGTTCGTCGAGATCGGGCTCGGCTATCTCTCGCTCGATCGCCCGTCGGGCACCCTGTCGGGCGGCGAATCACAGCGCACCAGGATGATCCGCCACCTCGGCTCGTCGCTGACCGATGTCACTTACGTCTTCGACGAGCCCACGATCGGGCTGCATCCGCACGACATTGCGAGGATGAACAGTCTGCTGTTGCGGCTGCGCGACAAGGGCAACACGGTGCTCGTCGTCGAGCACAAGCCCGAGGTCATCGCCATCGCCGACCACGTCGTCGACCTTGGCCCGGGAGCCGGGACCGCAGGCGGCGAGGTGGTGTTCGAAGGCACGGTCATGGGGCTGCGGGCCAGCCCAACCCTGACCGGGCGACACCTCGACGACCGCGCGTCGCTGAAGCCAGCGGTGCGAACCCCGACGGGCCGGCTCGAGGTTCGCGGCGCCGGCACGAACAACCTCCAGGACGTCGATGTCGACATCCCGCTGGGCGTTCTGGTGGTGCTGACCGGCGTGGCCGGGTCGGGCAAGAGCTCCCTCATCGACGGCTCGGTCGCGGGCCGGGACGGCGTCGTGTCGATCGACCAGAGCGGGATCAGGGGCTCCAGGCGCAGCAACCCGGCGACCTACACCGGGCTGCTCGACCCGATCCGGGCGGCGTTCGCAAAGGCCAATGGCGTGAAGCCCGCCCTGTTCAGCGCCAACTCCGAGGGCGCGTGTCAGGCCTGCAACGGCGCCGGAGTCATCTACACCGAGCTCGGGTTCATGGACACGGTCGCGACCACCTGTGAGGACTGCGAAGGGAAGCGGTACGAGGCGGCGGTGTTGGACTACCACCTCGGCGGACGCGACATCAGCGAGGTCCTCGCGATGTCGGTGAGCGAAGCCGAGGTCTTCTTCGGCGCCGGTGAGGCGAGCACACCTGCCGCGCAGGCGATCCTTCGGCGTCTCATCGACGTTGGGCTCGGCTACCTGCGGCTTGGCCAGCCGCTGCCGACCTTGTCCGGCGGGGAGCGACAGCGGCTCAAGCTGGCCACCCGCATGGCCGAGGCTGGCGGTGTCTACGTCCTCGACGAGCCCACGAGCGGACTCCACCTCGCCGATGTGCGGCAGCTGCTGGACCTGCTCGACCGGCTCGTCGACGCCGGCACGTCGGTCATCGTCATCGAGCACCACCAGGCCGTGATGGCGCACGCCGACTGGATCATCGACCTCGGCCCAGGCGCTGGCCACGACGGCGGCCGGATCGTCTTTGAGGGCACTCCGGCCGACCTCGTCGCCGGCCGCTCCACCCTCACCGGCGAGCACCTCGCGGGCTACGTCGGCCCCTGACCCGGGCCCTGGCGGACCGGCAGCCGCGTGGGCCTGTGAGGGGCCTGAACGGCACCACCGTGCCGGATGCTGGCGGCGGCGGCGTCACCAACACCTCCACGGGGTTCCTGCTCCGCTCGGGTGGCCGGCGCTGCGACGAGCGCTCGCCGGAGGCGCCCGATCGGGCGGTGACCCTGATCGGCCCCTATACTTCCTCGGCCATGCATGTGACTACGACCCCTTCCGAGAAGAGCACCCTCGTCGTCGAGGTGGAGCTCCCCGTCGATCGCGTTGCGCGCGCCGTCGCCGACGCCACCCGCCGCCTGAGCCAGCGCACCCGGGTCGCCGGGTTCCGCCCCGGCAAGGCCCCGCGCGGCATGCTCGAGCGTGTCCTGGGCGAGGGCGCGGTCTGGGACGAGGCCGTCGAGACGCTCGTCGAGACCAGCTACCGCGAGTGGGCGAAGAGCACCGCCGACGACCCCGACATCTTCATCATCGGGAGCCCCGAGGTCGAGATCGTCGAGGCCGAGGAGGGGAAGCCGCTCCGCTACAAGGCGGTTGTGCCGCTGCGCCCCGACGTGAAGCTGGGCGACTACGCCAACTTCCCGTTCCGGCCCGAGATCGAGCCCGTCGACGACGCCAAGGTCGAGAGCGTCGTGGACGAGCTCCGCGACCAGCAGGCGACGCTGGGCCCGGTCGAGGAGCGGGCGGCCGCGAAGGGCGACTGGGCGATCATCGGCTACGTCGGCACGCGTGACGGCGCTCCATTCGACGGCGGGACCGCCGACCGGATGCCGCTCGTCATCGGCGAGGAGCGCCTCATCCCCGGCTTCGAGGAGCATCTCCTCGGCATGCGGCCGGGCGAGACGTCCGAGTTCGACATCACGTTCCCCGACGACTACCAGGAGGAGTCGCTCCGCGGCGTCCAGATCCACTTCAGCGCAGAGCTGAAGGAGCTGCGCGAGAAGGTCATGCCCGTCGCCGACGACGACTTCGCCCGCTCGATGGGCGACTTCGCCGACATGGCCACCCTGCGCTCCGAGGTCCGCAAGCGACTGGAGCGGAACGCCCTGGACCGCGCGCGCCACGGCTTCGCCGACCGGATCATCGAGTACGCGGTGAAGAACGCGACCGTCGAGATCCCCGACATTCTCGTGGACGAGGAGGTCGAGGTGATGCACGACGAGATGAAGAGCGCCCTCGCCCGCCAGGGGATCACCGAGGAGGCCTACCTCGCCGCCACGGGCAAGGCAGCGGACGAGCTGCACGCGGAGTTCCGGCCGGGCGCTGTGGAGCGGGCCAAGACGCTGCTGGTCCTGGGCGAGATCGCGACGCGCGAGGGGATCGACGTCCCGGACCGCGACATCATCGACGAGATCCTCCGGGCCAAGGCCCGCTATGCGTCCGAGCCGAAGCTCTCGGCCTACTTCGACACGCCGCGGGCGCAGGCCGCGATCCGCAGCTCGCTGCGCCGCTCGCGGGTCGTCGAGACGCTCATCGACCGCTGGCTGGCAGCTCACCCGGAGCACCCGGCCATCCCGCACGCCGAGGACGACGCGCCGTCGGCGGTCGGCGCCGCGGCGCGCGATCACGACCATGAAGTCGAAGCCGAGGCCTTGCCCGCGTGACGTCGCGTTCCCTCGATCGCACCCGTTCTCCGCGCGGTCGCGCGGAGGGATCCGCTCCAGGAGGTCCCCAGATGCTCGTGCCGATGGTCATCGAGTCGTCGAGCCGCGGCGAGCGCGCCTACGACATCTACTCGCGCCTGCTGAAGGAGCGGATCATCTTTCTCGGTGACGCGATCGAGGACACCCTGGCCAACCTCATCATCGCCCAGCTCCTGTTCCTCGACTCGGAGGACCCGGAGAAGGACATCAACCTCTACATCAACTCACCCGGCGGCGTGATCACATCCGGCCTCGCGATCTACGACACGATGCAGCTCGTGCGCGCCCCCGTCAGCACGATCTGCGTCGGCATGGCGGCCAGCATGGCGGCCGTCCTCCTCGCGGCCGGCCAGCCGGGGAAGCGCTTCGCCCTCCCCCACAGCCGGATCATGGTCCACCAGGGCTCGGGCGGCTTCCGCGGCAACACCCCCGACGTCTTCATCCAGGTCAAGGAGATGGAGACTCTGGTCAACGCAAATCACGAGCTCCTCGCCCGTCACACGGGCCAGCCGATCGAGAAGATCGTCAAGGACACCGAGCGGGACTACTTCATGAGCCCCGACGCCGCCAAGGCATATGGCATCATCGACGCCGTCTACACGCCGCCGGAGAAGGCCGGGGCGGTGTCGCCGGGTCTGCCGGCGGCGAGCAACCCGGCCACGGGGACCACGGCCACGGCCGACGAAGGTCCCGCAGCGGCCGGCGCGTAGGCCCGCCACGGCGCCGGCCGCAGCCGCAGAAAGGGTGAGGAGACCGTGACCACCGGGAAGACGCCCAAGGTCCCGTATCGCTGCTCGTTCTGCGGCAAGAGCCAGGAGCAGGTCCGCAAGCTGATCGCCGGGCAGGGCGTCTACATCTGCGACGAGTGCATCAACCTCTGCCAGGAGATCATCGAGGAGGAGATGCTCGAGCAGCCGGCCAAGAAGCCGGCCGTCGCCAAGCTCCCCGCGCCGCGCCAGATCAAGGGATCGCTCGACGACTACGTCATCAGCCAGGAGAAGCCGAAGAAGGTTCTCTCCGTGGCCGTCTACAACCACTACAAGCGGATCAACGCCGGCAGCACCCCGGACGACGTCGAGCTCCAGAAGTCGAATGTCCTCCTCGTCGGGCCGACGGGCTCGGGCAAGACGCTTCTGGCGCAGACCCTGGCGCGCGTCCTCGACGTCCCGTTCTGCATCGCCGACGCGACCTCGCTCACCGAGGCGGGCTACGTGGGCGAGGATGTCGAGAACATCCTCCTGCGCCTGATCCAGGCGGCCGACTTCGACGTGGCCCGGGCCCAGCGCGGGATCATCTACATCGACGAGATCGACAAGATCGCGCGCAAGGCCGACAACCCCTCGATCACCCGCGACGTCTCGGGCGAGGGCGTCCAGCAGGCGCTCCTCAAGATCCTGGAGGGGACCGTCGCCAACGTGCCGCCCCAGGGCGGCCGCAAGCACCCCCACCAGGACTTCATCCAGATCGACACGACCAACATCCTGTTCATCTGCGGCGGGGCGTTCGACGGCCTCGAACGGATCATCGAGGAGCGGGTGGGAAAGCAGACGCTTGGCTTCGGCCATGGCCAGAAGGGGACGAAGGCCGAGCGCCAGAAGGTCCTCGAGCGCCTCATGCCGGAGGACCTGCTCAAGTTCGGGCTGATCCCCGAGTTCGTGGGCCGGCTGCCGGTGGTGGTGACGCTGGCGGCCCTCACCGCCGACGACCTGGTCCGCGTGCTCACCGAGCCGAAGAACGCGATCACGCGCCAGTTCCAGCGCTTCCTCGGCCTCGACAAGGTCGACCTTGTCTTCACCGACGGGGCGCTGCGGGCGACCGCCGATGCGGCCCTCTCGCGCAAGACCGGGGCGCGTGCCCTGCGCACGATCGTCGAGGAGGCGCTCCTCGAGGTGATGTACGACATCCCGGAGCGGACCGAGGTCCGCAAATGCATCATCACCGAGGAGACGATCCGCGACGGTCGCCCGCCACTCCTGCTCACCGAGGCCGAGGTGGAGAAGGGCGTCGACGAGACGAACCACGCCGAGATCGCGGAAGCCCGGGGCGAGAGCGCCTAGGGCGGTCCCCGGGCCGCCGGCCGAGCTCCGCCCGCCCTGGGCGCGATCCCATTGGAGGTTGCTGACGAGCCCGGCTGGTGACCGCGGCCCGGCTGCGGGAGTCAGCCGGGCTCGCCCCGGGAGGAGGGCCGCACGAAACCCCAGCCGCAACCGGCCACACAAGCCGCCAGGGGCAGGGTTTCGTGGTCCGCCGGCGGGATCCTGAGTCACCAGGGGATCACGCCCGCCGGCAGGATCCTTCGTCACCACTACATCACGCCCGGTGGCCGGATCAGGGCCGGCGGGTCATCCGGCGGGCCGCCACCGCAGGCGGGCAGGGAGCCCGAGCTCGTAGGTCAAACAACGTGTCCGGGCATCACACCTGGGCCGCATTCGGCCGGCCCCGGCCGAGCTCCGCCCGCCCCGACGGATCCCGGGCCTGACTCCATGCAAGGAATTCCGGTCGAGCACGTTGCGTTCGACGCTCAGGATGCAGCCGGCCCCGGATTCGCCAGCAAACGCAGCGTGGTGGGAGCCGGATCCTTTCGCGGAGTTCGCCGTGGCGGACGGGCACGGCGTTGGGATGCGTGCCGTCCGAGCCCATCCGGCCAGCCGCCGGAACCGCCGTGCTACACTCCCGGCCTCACGGCGGTGACCGAGAGGAGTAGCGTCGGCGGGGGCCGAAGCGAGCGCGGGACGGTGCGAGCCGCGCGGCAGACCCCGGCGCGAACGTCGCTCGCGAGCCGTGCGGCCGGCGCCCGATAGCGCGCCGCGAGGGGCACCGGAGCCCGCGCCCGCGATGAGCGGACCGCGCCGGCGCCTGAACCAGCTGGTGGCACCACGACCCCGTTCGTCCGCTGGACGAGCGGGGCGTTCTCGTTTCGAGAGGGAGCAGGCGATGTCGGAGGGAGCACAGAGCGCGCCGGACGGGCTCGCCAAGGCCTACCGGCCGATCGAGTTCGAGGGCCCCATCTACGCGCGCTGGCTGGCCGCCGACGTCTTCGCCCCCGACGGCGCCGGCAGCCGCGCGGACGACACCAGGCCGCCCTTCGTGATCATCCAGCCGCCCCCCAACGTCACCGGGAGCCTGCACCTCGGGCACGCCCAGCGGAGCGCCGTCGAGGATCTCATGACGCGCCACGCCAGGATGCAGGGCCGTCCGGCGCTGTTCCTGCCCGGCCTCGACCACGCCAGCATCGCCGCCCAGTTCGTCCTCGACCGGATCATCGCCGCGGACGGCGAGACGCGGGCGAGCCTGGGTCGCGAGCGGTACCTCGAGCGGATGTGGCGCTTCATCGACGAGACCCGGGATGTGATCCTGGGCCAGCAGCGGCGCCTTGGCGCGTCGATCGACTGGGGCCGCCTTCGCTTCACGATGGACGACGTGTCCAGCCGGGCCGTGCGCGAGGCGTTCACCCGGCTCTACCGCGAAGGGCTGGCCTACCGCCACGAGACGCTCATCAACTGGTGCCCCGGGTGCCGGACCAGCCTGTCGGACCTCGAGGTGGTGGCGACGCCCGAGACGGGCACACTCTGGACGATCCGCTACCACCTGGTCGACGATGCCACGGGGCTCGACGAGCCGGGCGCCTTCGTGACGGTGGCCACCACGCGACCCGAGACGATCCTCGGCGACACCGGCGTCGCCGTCCACCCCGAAGATCCCCGCTACGCGGACCTCGTCGGCCGCCGAGCGCGGATCCCCTTCGTCGATCGCCTCGTGCCGATCATCGCCGACGCCGTGGTGGACAGGGCGTTCGGCACCGGCGCCGTGAAGATCACGCCGGCCCACGACAACGACGACTACGCCACGGGGCAGCGCCACGACCTGCCGTTCGTCGACGTGATGCGCGACGACGGCCATATCTCGGCCGCTGGCGGGCACTACGCCGGGCTGGAGCGCTACGCGGCGCGTCAGCGGATCCTGGCCGACCTCGAGGCGGCCGGGGACCTCGTCGCCAGCAAGCCCCACGAGATGATCATGGGCCGCTGCCAGCGCAGCCATGACGCCGTGGAGCCGCGTCTCAAGACCCAGTGGTTCGTGCGTACGCAGCCGCTTGCCGAAGCCGCCCTTCACGCCACCAGGACGAAGCGCACGGTCATCCTGCCCGAACGCTTCGAGAAAGTCTGGGAGCACTGGCTTACCGAGATCCGCGACTGGAACGTGAGCCGGCAGTTGTGGTGGGGCCACCGGATCCCTGCCTGGTACTGCCCCGACGGCCACGTGACGGTGAGCCCGGCGACGGAAGGCCCCGACGCCTGCGACACCTGCGGCCGTGCGGCAGTCGAGCTGACCCAGGATCCCGACATCTTCGACACCTGGTTCAGCTCGGGGCTGTGGCCGTTCTCGACGCTCGGTTGGCCGGAGGAGACGCCGGACCTGGCGCGCTACTACCCGGGCACGGTCATGGAGACGGCCTACGACATCATCTTCTTCTGGGTGGCCCGGATGATGATGCTGGGGATCCACTTCCTGGGGGACGCCCCGTTCGAGGTCGTCTACCTCTCCGGCCTCGTCCGCGACCCCTACGGCCAGAAGATGTCGAAGACGAAGGGCAACGTCGTCGACCCCCTCGAGGCCATCGACGAGTCGGGTGCCGACGCGCTCCGCTTCGCGCTCATCCACGGCGCCGCCCCGGGCAACGACCAGAAGTTCAGCGCCGAGAAGCTGGAGAACGCGCGCAACTTCGCCAACAAGCTCTGGAACGCTGCCCGGTTCGTGCTGGGTGCCCGCCCCGCGACGATCCCGGCGGACGCG
Organism: uncultured Chloroflexia bacterium; assembly: GCA_963705215.1. GTDB lineage: Bacteria > Chloroflexota > Limnocylindria > Limnocylindrales > CSP1-4 > CTSoil-043. The sequence continues at coordinate 201,131 of CAVPJI010000016.1, forward strand.
CCGCGCTTCACGCCCGACTCCGCCCACCTGGGTCCCGCCGAGCGCTGGCTGCGCAGCCGCGTCGCGACCACGGTGATCGCTGCCGATCGCGCCCTCGCGGACTACGCGTTCGGTCAGCTGACGGCGACGCTCTACGACGCCATCTGGGGAGAGTACTGCGACTGGGCGCTCGAGCTCGCCAAGGTGCGCCTGGCCGACGAATCGCTTCCCGTCGCCGATCGCGAGGCAACGTGGTGGACGCTCGTGGAGGCCCTGGACACCTACCTGCGGCTGCTGCACCCGGTGATGCCGTTCCTGACCGAGGCGATCTGGGGTCAGCTGCCCAGGGCGGCGAGCGATCCGGAGCTCCTGATCGTGGCGGACTGGCCGGCCTCAGGCCACGTCGATGCGGAGGCCGACGCGGAGACCGGCGCGCTCCTCGACCTCGTGCGCGCGATCCGCAACGCGCGCGCCGAGGCCCGTGTGGAGCCGGGCGCCTGGCTCCCGGTCGACGTGGCGATCCCGGCGGCGTTCGCGCCAACCTTCGACGCACTGCGCCCTGGCCTCGAACGCCTCGCCCGGGCGCGCCCACTGGCCCGCGTGCCCGACGCCGGGGCACTGCACGGGGACCCGCGGGGCGGCCTCGCCGTCGTTGCCGGGGACCTGGAGGCGGTTGTCCGTCCGCTCGCCGTCCAGGCCGAGACCGCCGCCCGCGACCGCGTACGGCTCGAGAAGGAGCTCGCCGACACCGAAACCCAGCTCGCCGCGACGCGGGCGCGCCTTGCCGACGAGCGCTTCACGGGCAAGGCTCCCCCGGCCGTTGTCGAAGGAGCGCGCACCCGCGAGGCCGAGCTGGCCGGTCGGGCCGTGCGGCTCGAAGCACGCCTTGCCGGCCGTGATGGTGCGGCCTGACCCCGGTGGGCCTGGGTGGGTCGCCGGAAGGCGGGCGGTGTCCCCGCGCTGCTAGGATTACCCGCAACGATCCGTTGGAGGTTCCGTGCCGCTCGAGTTCCTGAAGCGCAGAGGCCATGCCGAGGTGGAGCTGGCCCCGGCGCAGGTCGTGCCCGAAGATGCGTCCGCCCAGGAGTACATCCTCAAGCTCTACTACGCCGGGAAGAGCACGGAGGGCGTCCGCCTCAAGGCGGGACCGCGCGCCCTCGCCGAGCTGCCTTCGATGCTGGTCGGGTTGGCCCAGACCGAGATCGAAGTCGTCGAACCCCTGCCGATCGAGTACAGCGAGGCGGCTCCCACGATCATCCGGTCCTCGGAGGCCATGCAGTGGGTCAACGCCCACCACGGCCACGGATCGATCACTCGTCACGCGCTCTTCGTCCTCGAATCGATCGACGCGATTGACCTGGCGTTCGACACGCTCGCGGTCGCCCTGCTCGATGGGGAGGTGGACACGTCCGGGTATCCCGAGTACAGCGCCGTCGTGGGCGGAGTCGCGTCGCACTGGGACGAGGGCACCGGCGACATGCTGGTGCGCGCCGTCGTGGGGTGGGGCGGCCGAGGCGTCCGCGGCGACACCGACCGGATCGCGGCACGAGCCCTCGCCGGGCTCTTCCAGAACATCCTCGCAAACCAGTACGCACTGGGGATCGCGCCTCCCGATCGGCCGGTCCCTGCCGCCGGCCGGGGCGGGCTGGTCTGTGCCCACTGCGCCTTTGCCTCGGCCCATGAGCGGGCGTTCTACTGCCCGAAGTGCGGCATGCGCCTGCTGCGCGGCTGAGAGATCCGAGCGCCTTCCGTGCCCGTCTACGACTACGTGTGCAGCGGCTGCGGCCACCGCTTCGAGGTCCTCCACGGCCTGAACGAAGCGGGACCTCACCAGTGCCCCCTGTGCGAGGGCCGGGTCAACCGCGCATTCGTGCCGCCCACGATCCACTTCAAGGGCAGCGGCTGGGCCAAGAACGACCGGCGGTCCTCCGCGGCCTCGGTGAAGAAGAAGGCGAGCAGCTCGGCGAGCTCCGGTGAGTCTGCGTCGGGCGGCTCGAGCTCGGGTGAGTCTGCGTCGGGCGGCTCGAGCTCGGGTGAGTCTGCGTCGGGCGGCTCGAGCTCGGGTGAGTCGTCGTCGGGTGAGTCTGCGTCGGGCGGCTCGAGCTCGGGTGAGTCGTCGTCCGCCTCGACCGGCGTCGACAGCTGAGGATGCCCGGATGAGTCGCGTCGCGTCGGACTGGATCAGCCTCGCCGAGGCGGTCGAGATCCTGGAAGCCGCCAACATCCACCTGCGCACGGAGACGCTCGGGCGCTGGGCGCGCGAAGGAAAGCTCCAGACGCTCAAGCTGGGCGGGCGGCGCTATGTGCGCAGGGTCGAGGTCCGCGCGCTCCTGCGGCCGCGGCGGCGCGTGGCGGTCGAGGAGCTCCAGCCGGGTCTCTTCGAGGAACTCTGATCGTGACCGCGGCGGGGTCGGCGGGCGAGCCCCAGCACGGCCCCGTCCTCGCTGACCGGCCGAGCCTCATCGCGCGGGTCGTCGGGCGCGCGATCGCCCTCGTCGAGCCCCTCGTGGCGCGTGTTCTCGGCGTGCCGCGGATCGCGATGGCCAACGCGGTCTACACGCGCTTCGCGTCCTCGAGCGGCCCCATCCTGGCCCGCGGCATCGCATTCGTGGCGCTGTTCGCTGTCGTGCCCGCGGTCATCGTCATCCTCTCCATCGTCGGCGTCTTCGTCTCCGACCCGGCCGTCCGGGCCGAGATCGTGGAGATCCTGACCGAGCAGATTCCGTCAATGGCGCCGGTCCTGGACGAGGCACTTGCCAGCTTCTCCGGGATGGCCCCGGCGACCGGGATCGTGGGCCTCGCCCTCCTTGTCTGGAGCGCGAGCTCCCTGGTGCGCGCCGTCGATGGGGCGTTCCGCGTCATCTTCCAGGACAGCGGCGAGGGTCGGACCCCGATCCGCGATGTGGTGTCGGTGCTGGCGGTGGCGGCCGGGGCGTTCGTTGCCGCGATCATCCTGATCCTCGTCACGCTCCCCGAGTTCATAGACGAGGCGCTGGGGCTGCCGGGCCGGCTCGTCCGCACCGTGACCTCGCTCGCCGTTGTGGTCGGGCTCCTCGCCCTCATGTTCGCATTCGTCCCTCGCCCGCGCCCCGCCCTCCGGGCCCTCTGGCTGCCCACCGTCATGACCGGCCTGACCGTCTACCTCCTGTCCGAGCTCTTCGTGTTCCTCGGCCCGTTGCTCTTCGGGTCGGCGGAGCTCTACGGGGCCTTCGGGGCGCTCTTCCTGGGGCTCGTGTGGCTGAGCAACGTCACCCAGATCATCCTGTTGGGGGCGGCATGGGTTGCCGAGCGCGACCGCCGGGCCCGGCGCACGGGGGCGATCCAGACGGCGGACGGCGAACCGGCGGGAAGCTGAGCCCCGCGGCGCAGGCGAACGGGCCGGTCAGCCCTGGCGGCTTCCGCAGCGCCGGCAGAACCGCGCATTGGCGGAGAGGGAGAGGCCGCAGCTGACGCAGGCCTGGATGGCCGGCGTCCCAGGATGGGTGGCGGCGGACGGGCCGGGCGCGGCGAGGACTTCCTGGGTGGACGCTGCCCAGACACTCGTCGGCTCGGGTCTGGCGGTTGCCAGGCGGGCCGCCCATGGCGCTGCGGCAGATCCAGGGAGCGGGCCCGCCTGGGCGGACCCGGGCTCGGCGGTGGGCCACGCGGGGGCGTCGGGCCAGCTGGCCGGTGGCGTGGCCGGGGTTTCGGGGGCCACGACCCGCCACGTCGGCTGCTCGATCGCGTCGGCCGGCGCGGGAGCGTTGACCGGTGCGGTCGGGGGTTCGGGCGCGGGCGGAGTGACGGACCCAGGTTGAGTCGCGGGCTCGGCGGTGACGGCCTCGATCTCCCTGGTCGCTGCGGTCGCGGCGCCGGCGGGCCCGGCCGCTGCTGGGCGGTGGCCGGGCCGGAAGCGCCGGAGGAGGTTGCGCGTCTGCTGCTGGGCAGCGGTGGCGCGCTCGGCCGGCTCGATGGGCTGGGCCACGGCGGGCTGGAGCTGCACGTGCGCGGGCTGTGCGCCGGGCTCCGGCTCGACGGCGGCGACCGGCGGCACGGCCGCGGCTACCTCGATCGCGGCCGGCTCGAGGTCGGGCTCGGCGGCAGTGACGGGCGTCGGCTCGGGTGTCGGTGTCGCGACCGGAGTCTCGGCCGCCTCGCCGACCGGCGGTTCAAGCCGCGCTTCTGCCGCGACATCCAGCTCGACCGCCGGCTTGGCGACTGGGTGCCCGGCCGCCAGCGCCGACTCGATCGCCGCGAGCTCGGCGGCGGTCAGCTCCCCGTCCGCGACGGCCTCGGGCTGGGCGACGGCCTCGGGCTGGGCGACGGCCTCGGGCTGGGCGACGGCCTCGGGCTGGGCGACGGCCTCGGGCTGGGCGACGGCCTCGGGCTGGGCGACGGCCTCGGGCTGGGCGACGGCCTCGGGCTGGGCGACGGCCTCGGGCTGGGCGACGGCCTCGGGCTGGGCGACGGCCTCGGGCTGGGCGACGGCCTCGGGCTGGGCGACGGCCTCGGGCTGGGCGACGGCCTCGGGCTGGGCGACGGCCTCGGGCTGGGCGACGGCCTCGGGCTGGGCGACGGCCTCGGGCTGGGCGACGGCCTCGGGCTGGGCGCGGCCGCGCCCGGGATGGTGAGGCGGGCAAGGTCGGCCGTCGGCCACGCCTCGGGCTCCAGGGCCCCGTTGCCCGGTGCCTGGCCATCGCCGTCGACCGGACCAACGAGCGGAAGGTCGGGGAAAGGCGCGGGCAGGACCTCGCGCGTCAGGTCGGGCGCGCACGTCAGGCACTCGCCCACCTTCGCGTTCCAGCAGTTCGCGCACGTGTACTGCCGGCAGGACATGCAGAAGTTGAAGGTCCGATGGAACGCGTCGAGCTGGCGCGAGACGCCCATCCGGGCTTCGTCGTGCTGCGCCTCGGCAATCGCCTCGCTCATCGGCATGCCGTCGTTCGCGACGTAGTTCTTGATGCCGCGCGTGAGGACCCGGACGCGCCCGATCCGGCCGCGCCGATGCTCCGCGTTCTGCTCGAACGAGTAACGCGTGCCGCACCGTTCGCAGAACGACTCGGTGATGGTGTCCGTCATCAGGCCCCCGGGCAAAGCGTACGCGGCGTGGGTCGCGGCGACCCATCCGCGGGTCCGAGAGTATACCGTAGGGCTCTCAGCGCCCCGGGGACCGAGGTACTCCCGGGCGCCACCGATCGTCCCTCGCCGCGTCACCGGACGCGCCGCACAGAGGTCTGCCCGGTCGATGCATGCCCTCGCCACGCTCGAGCGCTTCCTCGAACGGCTCTTCGAGCGTCCGACAGCCCGCCTGCTCCGCGCCCACCTGGAGCCCGTCACCCTGATCCGGCGCCTGGAGCGGACCATGGACGAGGAGCGGCGCGTCGACGCGGAGGGCGTGCTGGCGCCCACGCGGTTCGCGGTGCGCGTGTCGGGGTCCGACGCCGCTGCCCTCGCGCGCCTCCCGGACCTCGAGGACGACCTGGCGCGCGCGGCCCTCGACCACGCCCGGCGGCGTGGCTACCGGATCCCGGAGCGGCCGATCGTGGCTCTCCTCGTCGCGCCCGAGCTGGCGCTCGGTGAGGTCCGCGTGGCAGCCGGCTTCGGGGATGGGCGCCGTGTGCCGGCTGTGGCCGGCGGGGGCCCGGAGATGACCCTCGTGCATCCGCTGCCGCCGGCGGTCGTGCCGCGCACCGTGCTCCGGGTGCTCGCGCCCGGAGGATCGGCGCGGGAAGTGGCCCTCGACGGGCGGCCGCTGACGATCGGGCGGGCGACTGACGTCGAGGTCGTGCTCGCGGACCCGCTTGCCTCGCGACGGCATGCCCGCCTGTCGTCGCGTGCCGGCCGGCTCGTGATCAGCGACCTCGGAAGCACGAACGGGACACGCCTGAACGGAGACCGGGTGCGCGAGGCGGTCGTGGGACCGGGTGACCGGATCGAGGTCGGGGCCACGCGACTCGAGATCGTCGTGGCGCCCGCGTCGGAGCCGGCCTGATGGACGCCGGGCTGAACGTCGCCCTGTGGGTTCTTCGCTTCGCATTCCTCGCCCTGCTCTGGCTGGCGCTCGCGCTGATGGCGCGCGCTCTCGTCCGCGACGTGCGGGCGGCCTCCCGGGCTCCTTCCGCGACGCTCGGGCGCCTCGTGGTCGTGGCGTCTTCCGGACAGCCCGCCACGGGCGCCGTGCTCGCCCTCGATGCGGTGACGACGATCGGGCGCGACCTGGGCAGCAGCGTCGTCGTGGAGGATCCGTATGCCTCGGCCCAGCACGCCGTCCTGACCTTCCGGGGCCGGGCCTGGTACGTGGAGGATCTCCACAGCAGGAACGGCACCCACGTGAACGGCGCCCTCGTGGCGGGTGTCACCGCGCTCGCCTACGGCGATGAGATCCGGATCGGCGACGTGAGGCTCCGCCTCGAGCGCGGGCGCGGATGACGGGCTTCGCCGCCGGCGCCGCTGCCGTCCCCGCCCTGCCCGGCTTTCCCCGCCCGCGAGCCCGGCCCCGCGAGCTGACCCTGCTCGTGGCCGTGGTGGCGGCCCTCACGATGGGCAGCCTGTCGCTGGGGCTCCTGCGCACGGGGCGCCTGGAGCCGGCCGACGGGCCGGGCCTCCTGCTCTACGGCCTCGGCCTCCTGGTCGCGCACGCCGTGCTGGTGATCGCGGGGCGACGGCTCGACGAGGTGATCCTCCCGGCGGCCGCGTTCCTGGGTGGCCTCGGCCTCCTCGTGATGGAGCGCCTTCCGCAGGACCTGGTGGTCCAGGAGATCGGGCCCTGGACGCTGGGGCTCGGCGAGCTGCAGCTCCTGTGGCTGGGGATGGCCCTCGCGGTCGCGACGACGATCGCGGTGGCCTTCCGGACCGACCGCTGGCTGCGCCTCTACAAGTACACCTGGGCCGCGGGGGGACTCGTCCTCCTGGCCCTCACCTTCGTGTTCGGGACGGACGTCAACGGCTCCCGGCTCACGCTCCAGATCGGTCCCCTGGGCGGTCAGCCGTCCGAGCTCCTCAAGGTGATCCTGGTCGTCTTCTTCGCCGCGTACCTGGCCGAGAACCGGGTGCTGCTCGCCGGCGCCCGGGTGCGCCTGGTCGGGCCGGTCACGGTGCCGCCGCTGCCGTACCTGGCCCCGATCGGAGCGATGCTGGCCCTGGCCCTGGGGATCGTCGTGGTGCAGCGCGACCTCGGCGCAGCGCTCCTCTTCTACACGGTCTTCCTGGCTCTCCTGTTCCTCGCGACAGGCCATCTCACCGACGTGGCCATCGGGCTCCTCCTGTTCGCCGCCGGCTTTCTCGCCCTGGCCGCGGTCTTCCCGCACATCCAGGAGCGCGTCGCGATCTGGCTCGACCCGTGGGCCGATCCGCTGGGTGGAGGATTCCAGGTCATCCAGGCGCTGCACGCCTTCGCTCGCGGCGGCCTGGTCGGGACCGGGCTGGGGGCCGGGCTCCCCGAGATCGCCGGCCGGCCGCCGATTCCCGCGATCCACACCGACTTCCCCCTCGCGGCGATCGGGGAGGAGCTCGGCGCCACCGGCGTGCTCGCGGTCCTGGCCGCCTACCTGGTCCTCGTGGAGCGCGGCCTGCGGATCGCTGCATCCTCGCGCGACGACTTCCGGGCGCTGCTGGCTGCCGGCCTCGCGCTCGTGATCGGCGTCCAGGCGGCGATCATCGCGGGCGGCAACCTGAAGCTGATCCCCCTGACCGGGATCACCCTGCCGCTCGTCAGCTACGGGGGTTCCTCGCTGCTGGCGAACGCGATCGTGATCGGCCTGCTCCTGGCCCTCTCGGACCGTGGTCCGGCGCCACTCGCGCCGCCCCGCCCGGGGCGGCTGGCGCGCCTTCGGCGGCGCTCCGGGGGCGCGTCGTGATGCCGGGCAGGCCGGCGTCCGACCGGGGCCCTGCCGCGCGGGTGCCTGCCCTCGTGGTGGTCCTGGTGCTCGTGTTCGGCGTCCTGGCCGCAGGTTCCTCGTACTGGCAGGTGGTCCGGGCCGACGAGCTCGCGTCCTCGCCGACCGACGCGGCCGTCCTCGCCGCGGCGCGCACCGTCGATCGGGGCAGGATCCTGGACCGGGACGGGCGCGTGCTCGCGAGCAGCCGCCGGGCGGAGGACGGCACGCCCTACCGCGTCTACGCCGACGCCGCCGTCAGCCACCCGGTCGGGTACGCGTCGGCGATCTACGGGTCGTCGGGCCTGGAGCGCGCCTACACGGTCGAGCTGACGGGCGCCCGCGGCAGCGACCCGGTCTCGCGTGCCTTCGACAAGTTCCTGCCGCCGCAGGATCGCCGCATGGACCTCCGAACCTCGCTCTCGCTGCCCCTGCAGCGGCTCGCCGTGCGCCTCCTCGGGAAGGATCGTGGCGCCGTCGTGATGCTCGATCCGCGGACGGGCGAGGTGCTGGCCATGGCCTCGACGCCGACGTTCGACGCCTCGGCGGTCTCGAACCCGGAGACGGCGCGGGCCACCTTCGGCGAGCTGCGCAAGAGCGAGGCGTCGCCGCTCCTGGACCGCGCGACCCTGGGACTCTACGTCCCGGGTTCGGTCTTCAAGGTCGTCACGGCCATCGCCGGCCTCGGCAGCGGCGCGGTGGTGCCGGCAACCACGTATCCGGAGCAGCCCGGGGCCGAGGAGGATGGCCTCGTGGTGGACGGATACACGATTCGCGACGGCCACCACGACTTCACCGGGGACGAGGAGCTGGACCTGCTCACCGGGACCGAGGTGTCGTGCAACATCTGGTATGCCCTCGCCGGCCTCGACACGGGCGGGGCGAACCTTGACGCCTTTGCCCGTCGGCTCGGATTCCGGGCGGCCCTCCCGTTCGACCTGCCGACCGCGGCGTCGCAGCTGACGAACGGCGGCGGCCCGCTCCCGGGCGGGTTTGCGGACGACGTGGAGCTGGCCAACGCGGCCTACGGGCAAGGCGAGGTGCTGACCACGCCGCTCCAGATGGCCCTCGTGGCGGCGGCCGTGGCCAACGGCGGCGAGCTGATGGAGCCGCGGCTGGCCACGGCGCTCATCGACCGCGAGGGCCGGACGACGGCGATCACGCCGCGCTCGATGGGGCGGATCCTGGACGGCGCATCGAATGCCGCGATCGTGGATGCGATGACGCTCGCCGTGGAGGGGGATCGGGGGCGGCTCTTCACCGAGGGTGCGAAGGTTCCGGGCGTGCTCACGGCCGGGAAGTCGGGGACCGCGGAGCTCGGCGGCGACGGCGAGCCGCACTCCTGGTTCATCGGCTTCGCGCCCGCCGATGAGCCGACCGTCGCGATCGCGGTCATCGTGGAGCAGGGCGGTCGTGGCGGCGAGCGGGCCTCGCCCCTGGCCGGGCGGATGCTGCGGGCATACTTCGAGGCGCAATGATGAGCAACGACGGCCCCGACCCCGACCGCGCCCTGCCCGACGGCGCCGCCGCATCCGCGCCGGCCGCGCCGCGCCCCCTGATCGAGCGCGTCGGGATGGCGGCCATCGCGGCCGGCGTCGCCCTGCTCTTCGCGGGCATGGCCGTGATGTCGTTCGCATCGGGCGAGCCGTTCCTCGGCGTCATGTCGGTCATCGGGGCCGGCATGACCGCCTGGGTGGGGATGCGGACCCTCCTGCGCGGCTGATCCGGCGGCGGCGCTCAACCCGCACTGCACCGACCCGCGCAACGCCTGCCCGGAAGCCGGCCCGCGCCCGAAACCGGGCCCGGAACCGATTCTGGCCGCCCGGCGTACTATCTGCGGACCCTGAGTCCGCCACACCGCCGTCGTGCGGTCGCCCCGTCGCCGGGTGCGTCCGGCCCGCCTGGCGCCGCACCGCGGAGGAGCCCGATGACGAAGATCCAGGAGTCCGGCGACCGGGTCGTCGCGAACGTCGAGCGCGTGATCGTGGGCAAGCACCACGAGGTCCAGCTCGCCCTGGTCGCGCTCATGTGCCGCGGCCACCTCCTGATCGAGGACGTCCCGGGGACCGGCAAGACGGTGCTCGCGAAGGCGATCGCCCGGAGCCTCGGCTCCAGCTTCCGGCGGATCCAGTTCACGCCGGACCTGCTGCCGTCCGACGTGACGGGCCTCTCCATCTACAACCAGAAGACCCAGGAGTTCGAGTTCCGGCCCGGACCGATCATGAGCCAGGTCGTCCTGGCGGACGAGATCAACCGGGCCACCCCGAAGACGCAGTCCGCGCTGCTCGAATGCATGGAGGAGCGCCAGGCGACCATCGACGGGATCAGCCACCAGATGCCGAACCCGTTCCTCGTCATCGCGACCCAGAACCCGATCGAGTACGAGGGGACGTTCGCCCTGCCCGAGGCGCAGCTCGACCGGTTCATGCTGCGCCTGCGCCTGGGGTACCCGACGCCCACCGAGGAGATCGTCATCCTCGACGAGCAGAAGCGGATCCATCCCCTCGACGACCTCGGCGAGGTCCTGTCTGTCGCGGAGCTGCGGGAGATGCAGACCGCAGTGCGGGAGATCTACGTGGACGCGAGCGTCTCGGAGTACATCGTCCGCCTCGTGAACGCAACCCGGACGCATCCCGACGTCTACCTCGGGGCCTCCCCTCGGGGCAGCATCGCCCTCTATCGCGCCGGGCAGGCCCGCGCCGCGCTGCTGGGCCGCGACTACGTGATCCCCGACGACGTCAAGGCTCTGGCCGGCCCCGCGCTGGCCCACCGCCTCATCATCAAGACGAGCTCGTCCATCCGCGAGGTCGATGCCGACACGGTGGTCCGGGAGCTGCTGGAGACGGTCGCCGTGGACGCCCCGGGCCGGACGGGGGGTCCGCGCCGGATCGAGGCCGAGGAGCCGAGGGCGCGCTAGGCGCGCCGGTCGCGTCGCACGCTGGGGGTGTCGTGGTTCTGGTCCGCCGCCTGCCGTTCCTGATCGTCGCGACGGCCCTCGTCGTGGCGGCCTTCAGCACGGGCGCCGCCTTCCTGTTCTTCCTGGTCTATCTCGGGCTGGCGGTGCTGGGCGGGAGCTATCTCGTCACGCGCTTCGGCCTGCTCGACCTCGAGGCCGGGTACGCGGTGAACCAGCTCCAGGCGCACGTCGGCGAGGTGCTGCGCGCCACCTACACCCTCCGCAGCACGAGCCGGATCCCGAAGCTCTGGCTCGAGGTCCACAACCCCTCGACGCTGCCGGTGCCGCTCCCGGGCCGGGCCCTCTCGCTGGCCCCGCACGGCGAGCGTTCGTGGATCGCGAAGGTGCCGCTCGGGCGCAGGGGCCACTTCCGGGTGGATCCGCTCCAGATCCGGACCGGCGATCCGTTCGGCTTCTTCGAGGCGAGCGCCGCGGTCGGTCACGGGCTGACGCTCGTGGTCTACCCGCGCATCGAGCCGATCCCGCGCTGGCGCCTCCAGGCCGTGAGCCTCGAAGGGAGCCGCTCCACGCCGGTCCGGACCCAGCAGACCACGCCCCTGGCCACCACGGTGCGGCCGTACGCCCCGGGAGACGGCTTCAACCGGATCCACTGGCCGTCGACCGCCCGCACGGGCGAGATCCAGGTCAAGGAGTTCGACCTGGAGCAGACGGCCGACGTGTGGATCATCCTCGACCTCCAGCAGGCCACCCAGGTGGGGGCCGGCGACGACGGCACGGTCGAGGTCGGCGTCCGGGTGGCGGCTGCCGTCGCGGAGCGGGCGATCGAGGAGAACCGCGCAGTGGCGCTCACCACGACCGGGAGCCGGGTGACCGTCCTGCCTCCGGATCGAGGGCCGCGCCAGCGCCAGAAGATCCTGCAGCTCTTGGCCGCCGTCGAGGGCGACGGGGGCACGCCGCTGATCGAGACGCTCGTGGCGAGCCTGCCGCTGCTCCGGCGGGGGATGTCGGCGCTCGTCATCACGGCGTCGACGGAGCCGGGGTGGGTGCGCCCGCTCGCGACCCTCCGGCCGCGGGGGATCGGCTGCCAGGTGCTCTGGCTGGACCCCGCCCTCTACGCCCGACGGGCGGCGCAGATCGCCGGCACGGTCGACGACCCGGCCGTGGTCGCCGCGCTGGCCGAGCGCCAGGCGGCAGTTCGGAACGTGCGCCACCAGATCGCCGAGTTCGACATCCGGACCCATGCGGTGCCGCCGGACGTGCCCCTCGCGGAGGTGCTCGTCGGATGACCGCTGCCCGGACCCCGTTCGACCTGGGCGCCAGCTACACGGCCTCGCGGGCCACCGAGCGCAGGCGCCTGGCCCCACCGGCCGAGGGCTGGAGCAGCCTCGCGCTCCTCGTCGTCATGTGTGCCCTCCTCGGCTGGGCGATCGACGATGCGCACTGGGTGCTGGGTCGCCAGTCGAACACCGACTTCCTGCCATGGGCCGGCGCCCTCGGCGTCCTGTGGGGATTCGTGGCGGCCAAGCTCGGACGGGGTCGCCTGGTGGCACACGGCGGGGGAGCGATCCTCGCGACCGCTTTCCTCGTCCTTGCCGCCGGGAACGAGCTGGCGCCCGGCGAGGACGTGGCAGGCCTCATCCGAGTTACGGCCGAGGGCGCCTGGGGCGCCTGGGATGACCTCGTCCTGCGGGACCGCGCCACCACGACCGAGATCTCGCACTACCTCCTCGTGCTCGGCATCCTCGTCTGGGGGGCCGGCCAGTTCGCGGGCTACGCCACGTACGCGCATCACCGGCCGCTCTCCGCAGTCGTCCTGCCCGGGACGATCCTCGTCGTCAACGTGTCCATCACCGCCCTCGACCAGTTCGCGGTCCTCGTCCTCTTCGTCCTGGCCGCCCTCCTGTTCCTCGTACGCATCCACGTGGCCGACGAGCAGCGGACGTGGGCCCGGCACCGGATCGCGGACGTGGGCAACGCCGTCGGCCTCTCCCTGCGGGCGGGGCTCGCGTTCGTCGGGGTGGCCCTCGTGGGCAGCCTGGTCCTCACGACCTATGCCGCCTCGGCGCCTCTCGCCGGATGGTGGCAGGGCCTGGACCAGCGGCTGATCGACATGGGCTCGGAGCTGGCCCGCTTCTTCCCGTCCGGCGGCCCCGGGACGAGCTTCGGAGGGGCCACCTTCGGTGCGGCCGTGACCGTCGAGGGCGTCTGGACCTCCGACGACACGCCCGTTCTCTCGATTACGGGCAGTCCCGATGCCCCGCGTCTCAAGTGGCGGGCGGTTGCCTACGACCGTCTCATCGGCAACCAGTGGAGCCGCGTCGAGACCGTGAACGTGGAAGTCCCCGCGGGTCAGGACCTGCTCGCGGGAACCGGCGATGTCCCGACCGAGACGGTCGCCACCACCGACGTCTCGTACGTGGTACGCGGCGCTTCGGGGACCCTCGGCGTGCTCGTCGCTCCCGGCACGGCCGCGACGGTGGACCGGACGACACGACTCACCCTCGTCAAGCAGGGGGCGGAGACGTGGTTCGCGGGCGCCCGGGTGGAGGGCGTGACGTCCTACGCGGCGACGGCTCGCGTCCCCGTCGTCACCGAGGGCGTCGAGAACGCCCTGACCGAGAACCGCCTGCGCGCGACCGGCCCCGACTACCCGCCCGACCTCCGGAGCGTCTACCTCGACCTCCAGCCGGACACGGCCGGCCCCGACGTCCGGGCCCTGCTCACGTCCATCCTCGAGGCGGCGAAGCCGCGCAATGCGTACGACACGGCGCGCGCGATCGAGTCCTACCTGGCCGACCCGGGCAACTTCACCTATGACACGAACGTTCTGGACGTCGAGTGCGGGAACCGGGGCGTCGCCGACTGCTTCGCCGTCTCCCGGCGCGGCTACTGCGAGCACTTCGCCACGACGATGGTGATGATGCTCCGGGTGCGGGGCATCCCCGCTCGTCTGGTCGAGGGATACCTGCCGGGCGATCGGGACGCCGCCGGCGGGGAGATCATCCGGCGGTCGCGGGCGCACGCGTGGGTGGAGGCCTGGTTCCCCGGCTATGGCTGGGTCGACTTCGACCCGACCGCCGGCGTCGGCCAGCCGCAGGCGATCGACGCGGGCCCCCCGGTGCCGACCGCCACGCCCGGGGCGAGCGGTGCGCCCGGCGCCACGCCACGGCCGTCCGCGCGGCCCGGTGTCGACGAGCCGGATGGTGCCACCAGCGGTGGAGGCACGCCGCCCCGGACCCCGGGGGTCGGGCCGATCATCATCCTCGTCATCCCGGCAGTCGTGGCTCTGCTCGTCCTCGCAGCCGTCTGGCTGCGACGGCGGCTGGCGCGCCCGGTCCAGCCGGACGTCGTGTACCGGACCGTCATGGGGATGGCCGGCAGGCTCGGCCATCCGCGCCGTCCGACCCAGACCGTCTACGAGTACCTCGGGAGCCTCTCCGACGCCGTCCCGACGGCCCGGCCCGAGCTTCAGCTCGTGGCCCGCTCGACCGTTGAGACGACCTACGGCCGCCGACGCCTCTCCCCCGATCGCCTGGCTGCGCTCGGCGTGGCCCAGCGCCGGCTGCGAGTCGCCCTGCTGCGCCTCGTCTTCCGGCGCCGCGGGCGCCGATAAGCGGTCCGGCCGGGAGCGACGGGCCCTACAACGCGCCGCTGCGCGCCCGCTCGGCCGCGGCATCCTCCTCGGCTCGCGTTGCCTCGGCCGCCTCGATCTCCAGCGGGGCGAGGTGCTCCGTGCGGTTCCAGGCGCGCAGGACGGTTCGCCCGTTCCGGATGTCGAGGACCCCGATCCCCGTGGTCGCCTGGGTGAAGGTCCAGAAGCGATCGAGGGGGAGGCCGAGGAGCGCGAGGAGCGCCACCTTGAAGGCGCCGTCGTGCCCCACGAGGAGGGTCCACGGACCCGCGTGCGCGTCGTAGTAGGAGGGCGTTGCGGTCACGCCGGGACCAGCGGCCACGCTGCGATCCGCCGTTCCCGCCGCGCGGTCCGGGCCGTCCGTCCGTGTGTCGGCGGCCTTCGCGAGCTCGACGAGCACGCGGGCGAGGGCGTCTCGGACCCGCGCATCCACCTCGCGCAGCATCTCCCCGCCCGGGGCGTGGACGTGGACCGGGTCGCGGCGCCACCCGCTGACCTCGACGGGCCAGCGCTTCTCGACCTCGCGCTGGAAGAGCCCCTCCCACGCACCCTGCGCGATCTCGACGAGCCCGGGCTCGGGCCGCAGGGCCGGCACCGGACGGCCGGCAGCGCGGAACGCCCGGACGACGGCCTCGGCCGTCTCGCGCGTCCGGGCCAGGGGCGAGTGGACGATCGCCACTGGCCCTCCGGCGGGGACCGGGAGGCGGGGCGGCGCGTGCGGCGCGGCGAGGCGGGCGCCGGCGAGCGCGGCCTGGCGCTGTCCGAGGCGCGAGAGGGGCGTTTCGGAGCGCCCCTGGAAGCGGCCCTCGGCGAGCCACTCCGACTGGCCGTGACGCAGGAGGACGAGCGTCGCGGCGAGGTCCGCCGGGACCTCGAGCGGCCGCGGCGCCACGGACTCCGCCACGGACGGCGTCACGGACGCCGCGACGGACGGCGTCACGGGGTCGGTCATCCGGCCTCCTCGAGGTCGATGACCCACTGGTCGATGGTGCCGTCGATCGCGCGGATGGCCGCCTCCGTCGCGGCGGGGACCGGGTCGTCGAGGGCCAGGAACATGACCGCGTCGCTTCGTGGAGCCGAGCGTCCGAGGTGCATGGCGCTGATGTTGACGTCGGCGGCCCCGAGGAGGCTGCCAACACGGCCGATCATCCCGGGCCGGTCCGTGTGGGTCGAGATGAGCATCCAGGGTGCCGGCGCCACGTCCAGCCAGTAGTCGTCGAGGCGCACGAAACGCGGCTCGCCGTTGGCGAGCGTGCCGGCGACCGTGCGGGCTGCGCCGTCGGCGCCCGTGCCCGAGATCGTCACGAGGGTGGCGAACGTCCCGGCGTCCGGGGTCCGGCGCTCCACGACCGTGATTCCACGGCTCCTGGCGAGCGTCGCGGCGTTCACCAGGTTGACCCGCTCGTTCGTGACGTCCCGGAGGAGCCCGCGCAGGACGGCCGCCTGGAGCGGTGTCACGTCGTGGGTTGCGAGCTCGCCCGCCACCTCGAGGGTCAGGGTCCGGACGCCACCCCGCGAGAACTGGGCGAAGAAGCGCCCCAGGATCTCGGCCAGGGGCAGGTAGGGGGCGATCGCGCGGGCCGTCTCCGGGGTGAGGAGTGGGGCGTTGACGGCGTAGCGCGCCGGCCGTCCGTCGAGGATGTCGAGGACCTGCTGCGAGGCCTCCTCCGCGACGGCGACCTGGGCCTCGGCCGTGGAGGCCCCGAGGTGGGGGGTCAGGACCGTGTGCGGGGCCGCGAGAAGCGGGTTGTCGGCGGCCGGCGGCTCGCTCGAGAACACGTCGACGGCCGCCCCCGCGATCGTGCCGGCCGTGAGCGCCGCGGCGAGGGCGGCTTCATCGACGACGCCGCCGCGAGCGACGTTGAGGAGGAAGGCGGTCGGTTTCATGCGCGCCAGCTGGGCTGCTCCGACCATCCCGGCCGTCGTCTTCGTCTTCGGGACGTGGAGGGTGACGACGTCGCTGCGCTCCAGGAGCTCGTCGAACGCGACGAGCTCGATCCCGTGGTTGGCTGCGGCGTCGACCGTCACGTACGGGTCACTGCCGAGCACCGTCATCTCCAGGGCGCGGGCCCGGTCGGCGATTGCGCCGCCGATCTTGCCCAGCCCCACGATGCCCAGGACCTTGCCGCGCATCTCCGTTCCGGTGAACGCGCTCCGCTTCCACTCGCCGCGCCGGACCGACGCGTCGGCTCCGGCCACGTTGCGCGCCAGGGCCAGCATCAGGGCGATGGTGTGCTCGGCGGCCGCGATCGTGTTGCCGGTGGGGGCGTTGACGACGGTGACCCCGGCGTGCGTGGCGGCGTCGAGGTCGACGTTGTCGACGCCGACGCCGGCCCGCCCGATGACGATGAGGCGGGTGCCCGCGGCGATCATCGCCGCGTCGACCTTGACCTGGCTTCGCACCAGGAGCGCGTCGTATTCGGGGAGGATGGCCCGGTACTCCTCCGGGGAGAGGCCGATCCGTTCGTCGACCTCGTGATGACGGCGGAGGAGCTCGACCCCCGAGGGAGCGAGGGCCTCGGCGACGAGGATCTTCATGCCTGGGTCCCGGCCGCGCCGGCCACGCCCACGTCCGCGCCGGCCACGCCCACGTCCGCGGCGGCTCCCGAGGTGACCGCGAGAGCGGCCCGCTGCGCTGCCGCAACGGCGGCCCCGGGCTCGACGGCCCGCCCGAGGCGCAGGGCGGCCTCCTCCATGACCGAGATCGCCCCGAGCACCTCCTCGACCTCCACGGACCCAAGGTGGCCGATCCGGAAGATCCGCCCCTTGAGCTTCCCCTGGCCGCCGGCGACCACGAGACCCCGCCGCTTGAGCTCGCCGTTGAAGGCCTTCCAATCGAGGTCCTCGGGAACCCAGGCGGCGGTCACGGTCTGCGAGGCATGGGCCGGATCGGCCAGGAGGGCGAAGCCGAGGGCCACCAGGCCGGCGCGGGCGGCCGCGGCACAGGCGGCGTGACGGGCGAAGACGCCCTCCGGCGTCTCCTCCTCCATGAGGCGGAGGCCCTCATCGACCTGGTAAAGGACCGCGACGGCCGGCGTCCAGGGCGTCTGGCCGGTGGCCGCGCTCTCGCGGGCGCGGCGCAGGTCGAAGTAGAAGCGCGGCATCCGCGCGGTCTCCATCGCCGTCCACGCCCGCCCGCCGACGGCGACGAAGGCCAGGCCGGGGGCGGACATCCAGGCCTTCTGCGAGCCGGTCACGACGAGGTCCAGGGCCCAGGCGTCCATCGCGAAGGGGACTGCGCCGAGCGCGCTGATCGCGTCGACGAGGATGAGGGCTTCGGGGGCGACCTCGCGGACCGTGGCCGCCAGCTCGGCGATCGGGTTCGTGACGCCGGTGGACGTCTCGTTATGGGTCAGCAGCACGGCCTTCACGGCCGGCTCTGCGCGCAGCGCGGCGCGCAGCTCGGCCGGCGTCGCGGCCCGGCCCCACTCGACCTCCAGGCGGCGGACGTCGGCCCCGTAGACCTCGGCCACCTTGGCGAAGCGATCCCCGAACGCGCCGACGGTGACGGCCACCACCAGGTCGCCGGGCGAGAGCACATTGACGACGGCAGCCTCGAGAGCGCCCGTTCCAGCGGCGGTCAGCACGACGACCTCGGCGTCGGTGCCGAAGTACGGGCGCATCCGGCGGACGACCCGCTCGAGGAGCGCGGCAAACTCGGGACCGCGATGGTTGATCATCTGGCGCCCGCCGGCGGCCATGACCGAGGGCGGGAGGGCAGTTGGGCCGGGGATCCGGAGGTTCTGCTGGAAACGGGGCACGGTTCGGCCTCCTGCGGGGGCGGTGGGGCTTCGGGCGTTGCGCCGGTTCGGGCAGGGTAGGGGAGGCGCGACGGCGCGTCCAGCATGGTATATATGACAGCATATGAGCTCCCTGAAGCGCACGACGATCCTCGCGGACCCGGACCTCCTCGATCGAGTCGACCGGCTCGCGCGGCGACGTCGAACCACCAAGACGGCCGTGATCGCGGCCGCCCTCGAGGCCTACCTCGAGGGCGAGGTCACGCCGCCGGACCTCCCATTCGTCGCGATCGGGCGGAGCGCCCATGGGCGGCTCTCGCTCGATGCCCGGCGCATCGCGGGAAGGGAGCTCGGCGTGCGGCGGCGCTCGGACGAGGCGGGGTAGCGGACCGATGGCGATCCTTCTCGACGCGTCGGCGATCCTGGCGGCGGCCGACACCGCCGATCTCAACCACGCCGCGGCACGCGCCTGGTTCGCGGCCGTGGATGAACCCCTGCTCATCACGGCGCTGACGCTGGCCGAGGCCGATCACGTCCTCCAGCGCGAGCTCGGCCCGGCGGCCGCCCTCGCCCTCGTCGCCTCGTGCACGTCGGGCGCCGTGCGGGTCGTCGGTCCCACCGAGGACGACCTGGAGCGCGCCGCCGTCCTCCTGCGGTCTGCCGCGGAGCATCGTCCGCGGCTCTCGGATGCCCTGCTCGTGGCGGCCGCGGAACGCCTCGGGGTCCGGCGCATCGCGACCTTCGACCGCCGGCCGATCGCCGTGCTCGTGCCGCGCGGCCCACGCGGCGAGCGGCTCCTCGACCTGGAGCCGTAGGCGGCACCCGGCGCCCGGCACCTGGCGCCCGGCACCGCGGCGCCCCGGACGCGGTGCGCCCGGGACGGGGGGGCGGCCCCCGCGTACCATCGCGGGGTGCCCGCGCGACGCCCGGCCGGCCGGGCCCCCGATCCGCTCTTCATGCCCCCACCCGAGCTGACGCCCCTCGCCGCGCGCATGCGGCCCGCCGCGCTTGACGACGTGGTCGGCCAGGCGCACCTGCTGGGCGTGGGAGCACCGCTGCGCCGCCTCGTCGAGGGGGGCCGGCTCCCGTCCATGCTGCTCTGGGGACCGCCGGGCTCGGGCAAGACGACGATCGGCCGGCTGCTCGCCGAGGCCGTCGGGGCGCGGTTCGAGGCGCTCAACACGACGATGGACGGGGTCGCGGCTCTGCGGGATGTCGTAGCGAGCGCGCGCAATGAGGCGGCGTTCCATGGCGCGACGACCGTCGTCTTCCTTGACGAGATGCATCGCTACTCGAAGGCGCAGCAGGACGCCCTGCTGCCCCACGTGGAGGCGGGTACGATCGTGCTCGTCGGCGCCACCACGGAGGCGCCGTTCGGGGGCGGGATCACCCGCCCGCTCCTCTCGCGGCTGCGCGTCTTCCGGCTCGAGCCGCTCGGCGACGCGGAGCTTCGCGTGATCGCCGGCCGGGCCCTCGCCGACGCGGAACGGGGGCTCGGGTCACGAATCACCCTCGACGAGGTCGCCCTGCGCCAGCTGGTCGGCTACGCGTCGGGCGACGGGCGGCGCCTGCTGGGGATCCTCGAGGCCGCGGTCTCGATGGCGGGCGCCGACGGCCGGACGGCGATCGATCCGGCCGACATCGCCCGCGCCGCCCAGTCGGCGACGCTCGACTACGACCGGTCCGGCGTCGTGAGCGCCTTCATCAAGAGCATCCGGGGAAGCGACGCCGACGCGGCCCTCTACTGGCTGGCAACAGCCCTCGAGGCCGGAGAGGACCCGCGCTACATGGCCCGACGCCTGGTCGTGAGCGCCAGCGAGGACGTGGGCCCGGGCGATCCGCGCGCCCTGCCGCTGGCGCTGGCTGCGCTGGAGGCGGTCGAGAAGATCGGGGCCGAGACGAACGACGAAGGGCTCTACGCTCTCGCCCAGGCGACGGTCTTCCTGGCCCGGGCGCCCAAGGATGCCTCGGCCGCGAGGGCCTACTTCACGGCGCGGGAGGTGGTGCGAACCGAGGGCACTCGGCCGGTCCCGTCACACCTGCGGCCGGCGGCGAAGACCTACCGGAATCCCCACGACGATCCGGCGGGTGCGGCCGGGCAGCGCTACCTGCCGCGGGGGCTGGAGGGGCGCCGATTCCTGCCCGCGTCCGAGGACGGCCAAGAGAGCGGCTGACCGATGGGCGGGGCCGGCTGCGGGGTCGGCCGCGGGGTCGACGGGCGTCGGCGCGCCGGCTCAGATCTTGACGACGGCCAGGACGACGATCAGGAGCCAGCTGGCGAGCAGGATGCTGAAGATGCCGGCGAACACGACCGCGATGCGCCGCAGGTCGTGCACGACGAACCGGTACTCCTCCTCGGCCGCCACCGCAAGCGAGCCCGTCGTGCGGCTGCGCGAGGCGCCCGCCGCGTCGGGGCCTGACCGCCGGCGATCGCGACCGCGGGACGCGGATGCGGTCGCGGTCTTCTCCTCGGCGACGATCTGCGCCTCGAGCTCGGCCGCGCGATCCAGCTCTGTGGCGCTGAGCCCGCCCGGGCTCGTCGTGCCCGCCGGCTTGGCCGCCGGCGCCGCGGCGGGTTGGCTGCTGCGCTGGAGAGGGGCACGCTGCCCGGGTCGCGCGCCGCCGCGCTGCCGCTTCGCCATGGGTCGGATGATCTCCTGGTGTCGGGCGGGTGGGATCCCGCGACGGTCCGGGGTTGGGGCCGCCGCGCGGAAGGATACGCCATTGACCGGGTGGGGGTCGGCACTCGAGGTGTCGGCGGAGCCGCCACGCTCCGCCTCTCCAGGGATTGCCGCCGCCGGTACGTCCCTGGTGAGCGGCCCCTGCTAGACTCGGGCAACCCCAGCGGAGGACCCGTGAGCGACCTCGACGCGCTCGTCACCCAGAATGCGGCCATCATCGTCGGCGTGCTCGTGCTTGCCGTCGTGGCGATCGGGATCGCGCTCGCGGTCGTCGCCCGCCGCGCCCGCCGGCTCGAGGCGCGGCTGGAGGCGTTGACGCGCGGCGAGGACGGCCGCGACCTCGCGGGCGTGCTCGATGCGCACCTCGCCAAGGTGCTGGCCGTGGCGCGCCGCCAGGACGAGCTCGATGCGCACGCCGTGGTGCTCGACGCGCAGGCCGGTCGCTCGGTCCAGGGGGTCGGGTTCGTGCGCTTCAACACCTTCGAGGACACCGGCGGCAACCAGAGCTTCACGCTCGCCCTTATGGACCCGGCCGGCACGGGCGTGGTCCTCAACAGCCTCCACGCGCGGAACCAGACCCGCCTGTACGCCAAGGCAGTGCGGGCAGGCGTTGCCGAGGGTGCGCTCTCCGCCGAGGAGGCCGAGGCGATTCGCCTGGCCGTCGCCCGCGCCCACGGGCGCTGAGCGGACGTTCGCCGCGATGACGCGGCCACCGTCGGGACGCCCGCGGCGCGGCAGGCCCGCGGAGCTCGAGCAGATCCCCGTCTGGCGCGAGCATGTCGCCGTCGACCGGGAGCGCCCGGGGAAGTCACTGCCGACCGGCGTCGACGCCCTGCTGGCCGGCCTCAACGCCGACCAGAAGCGCGCGGTGACCCACGGTGAGGGGCCGCTGCTCGTCGTCGCCGGCGCGGGAACCGGCAAGACGCAGGTCGTCACGCGGCGGATCGCCTGGCTCATCGCGACCGGGCGCGCGAAGCCCGCGGAGATCCTCGCCCTCACCTTCACCGACAAGGCGGCGGAGGAGATGCAGGCCCGGGTCGATCGCCTCGTCCCGTACGGCTACACGGACACCGTCATCTCGACCTTCCACGCCTTCGGCGACCGCGTGATCCGCGAGCACGCCCTGGAGCTCGGCCTCCCGTCGGAGCCACGGGTCCTGTCGCGGCCTGAGACCGTGATCTTCCTGGCCGAGCGGCTCTTCCGGCTGGACCTCGACGAGTATCGCCCGCTCGGGAACCCGACCCGGTTCCTCGCCGCCCTAGCGACCCTCTTCTCGCGGCTGAAGGACGAGGATGTCTCACCGGCGGCGTTCGCGGCGCATGCGGCCCGCCTGGCGGCCGAGGAGGACGGCAGCACGGCAGACGACCCGGCGCGCGAGGCCCGTCTCGAGACGGCCCGCCGGCAGGCGGAGCTGGCGGGCGCCTATGCCCGCTACCAGGAGCTGCTCGGCGAGGCCGGGGCAATCGACTTCGGCGACCAGGTGGCGCTCGCCCTGCGGCTCCTCCGCGAGCACCCGGCCGCACGGGCGGAGCTGCAGGCCCGCTTCCGGTACGTGCTCGTGGACGAGTTCCAGGACGTGAACAGGGCGCAGGCCGAGCTCGTCGCGCTGGTTGCCGAGCCGCGCCGGAACATCGCGGTGGTGGGCGACGACGATCAGTCGATCTACCGCTTCCGCGGTGCGGCAACCGGGGCGATCGTCGACTTCCTCGGCCGCTTCCGGGGTGCGCGGACGGTCGTCCTGCGCCGCAACTACCGCTCGCGGGCCGGGATCCTCGACGCCGCCTACCGCCTGGTTCGCTTCAACGACCCGGATCGCCTGGAGGTCCAGCACGGCATCACGAAGCGGCTCATCGCCCAGCGCGGCGAACCGCGTGGGCGGCGGGCGTTCGCAACCGCGCCGGTTCGCCACGTCGCCTTCGGGACCGGCTCCGAGGAGGCGGACTGGATTGCCGGTGAGATCGCGGCGCGGATCGTGAACGGGGCCTCGCCTCGCGACCACGCGATCCTCGTCCGGGCGAACAGCGACGCCGATGCGATCCTGCGCAGCCTCAACGTGGCCGCGGTGCCCTGGAGGTTCTCGGGGATCTCGGGGCTCTACGCCCGGCCGGAGATCCGGGTCCTCCTGTCCTTCCTGCGCGTGGTGGGCGACCCGGACAGCTCGGTCGACGTCTACGGCCTCGCCGCCTCGGACATCTACGGCCTCGGCGGAGAGGATCTCGCCGCCCTCGCGAATCGGGCGCGCCGGACGAATCGCTCCCTGTGGGAGACGCTCGCCGAGGTGGACGGCCAGCCGGGCCTCCTCCGCCTTCATCCCGAAACCCGGGCGGCGCTGGCGCGGCTCGTCGCCGACCTGCATCGCTATGTCGAGCTCGGCCACCAGCGCCCGGCTGGCGAACTCCTATACGACTTCCTGCGGTCATCAGGTTCACTTGCCCGCCTCATGACGGCGGAGACCGCGGCCGCCGAGGAGGCGCTCTCGAACGTCGCCCGCTTCTTCGAGATCGTCCGGGCCCAGTCCGACCTGCTTGCCGACGACCGCGCGATCTTCCTTGCGCCCCACCTCGCGACGCTCATCGACGCCGGCGACGACCCCGCGACTGCAGACCTGGATCCCGATGCCGACGCCGTCTCGGTCACGACCCTCCACAAGGCGAAGGGGCTGGAGTGGCCGGTCGTCTTCCTCGTCGGCCTCGTGGACGGCCGCTTCCCGGCCCGCGGGCGGCGGGAGCAGCTCGCCGTCCCGGATGCGCTCCTGCGGGGCGTCTTCCCAGCCGGCGACGCTCACGTGCAGGAGGAGCGGCGACTCTTCTACGTGGGGATGACCCGCGCCCGCGACGTGCTCGTGCTGACCCATGCCCTCGACTACGGTGGGAAGCGAACCCGGCGCGTCTCGCCGTTCGTCCTCGAGGCGCTCGACCTGCCAGCCGGGACGGCGCCGCTGCCGCGCGTCGCGGGCTCCCTGGAGCGTCTCGCCGTCCTCGCCGCGGCCCCCGCCGGGAGCGACGCAGGCGACGCGAAGGCCGGGTCCGACGCCCGCGACCCCGGCGAGCCGCTCGTGCTCTCCTTCTACCAGGTGGATGCCTACCTCACCTGCCCGCTCAAGTACCGCTATGCCCACGTGATGCGCGTGCCGACCGCGCCGCACCACGCCCTCGTCTACGGCGCGGCCCTGCACGTGGCGGTCTCCGACTTCCATCGCCGCCACGCCCGTGGCGAGGTGATGAACGAGGAGTCCCTCATCGCGGCCTTCGAGGGGGCCTGGTCCAACGAGGGGTTCGTCTCGCGTGAGCACGAGGAAGCGCGCCTCGAGGCCGGCCGCCGCGCCCTCCGCCGCTTCCGTGCCGAGCAGCTCGCCCCGGGCGCCGTCGTGCCGGCCTACGTGGAGCGTGAGTTCGCGTTCACGCTCGACGGCGATCGCATCCGCGGCCGGATGGACCGGGTCGACGTCCTGCCGCTCGCGGGCGGAGCGGGATTGCCGCCGGCGGACGCGGGCGCCGAGGGTCAGGTCGCCGACGTCCACGTCGCCGACGTCGTCGAAGCCACGCTACCGCTGCTGCGCGAGCGGGTCGTCATCACCGACTACAAGAGCTCCGACGTCCGCGATCCGGCACGGGCGCGCGAGCGGGCCAGGGAGTCGCTCCAGCTGACGATCTACGCGATGGCCTGGCAGGCGCAGGTGGGCCGCCTGCCCGACGCGGTGGCCCTGTCGTTCCTGGAGTCCGGCCTCGTCGGCACGGCCGACGTCGACGCGGCGCGGGTCGAGGGCGGGGTCGCGGCGATCCGAACGGCGGCCGCCGGGATCCGGGCCGGCGCGTTCGCGCCGAGCCCCTCGTACATGGCCTGCTCATGGTGCGCGTTCCGCGAGATCTGTCCGGCGAGCGTCGCGCGGTGATGCTCCGTGCGGACCGCCCGCCGCTCGTCGCGATCACGTTCGATTTCGGGAACACGCTCGTGCCGGTCGACCGGGCGGCCCTCGAGGCGGTCGTCGGAGCCCTGGCCGACGCTGCCGTGGCCCGGTTCGGCGTGTCCCGGGACGCGTTCCTCGCAGCCTGGGGCGAGGAGCGCGCGCGGCAGCTCCGCGAGGAGGTCCCCCGGTTCCGGGAGACCGACCTCGCAGTGCGCCTCCGGCGAGTGCTGGCCCGCCTGCGGGGGATGGCAGCGC
Organism: uncultured Chloroflexia bacterium; assembly: GCA_963705215.1. GTDB lineage: Bacteria > Chloroflexota > Limnocylindria > Limnocylindrales > CSP1-4 > CTSoil-043. The sequence goes on from CAVPJI010000016.1 coordinate 226,094, forward strand.
CCGCGGCGGATGAGCGCTGGGATGACGCCGCCGTCGGGGCATGGTCGACCGCGTGCGAGATCGACCTGGGCGTCGAGGTCTACAGTCGGGCCTTTGGGGACGGAATCCCGCCCGATCCGGCGGTGGGCGCGCTGCTGGCCCGCCTGGCGGGGCGATACAGGCTGGGCATCCTCTCCAACTGGCCGCTCGCCGCCACCATCGACCGCTACGCGGAGGCGGCCGGCTGGCTGCCGCATCTCGCGGCCGTCGTCGTCTCCGAGCGGGTCGGCACGATCAAGCCCCACCCGGCGATCTTCCGGGCCGCCGAGGCGGCGCTCGCGAAGCCCGGCGCGGCCCCGCTCCCCCCCGGCGCCATCCTCCACGTCGGCGACGACTGGGCCGCGGACGTGGTCGGCGGATCGCGCGCCGGATGGCGGGTCGCGTGGTTGCGCACCCGCCCGGCGGACTCGCCGCTCCCCGGCAGCGAGCCCGACGGCGCCGCTAAGCCCGATATTGTGATCGACCGGCTCGCGGACCTCGAGGATGCCCTCGCCCCGCTGGGGCTGTAGGGCGCCGGGCGTGGGCCCGGCGCCCGGCAGGGCGCGACTGTCAGCCCACGAACGAGTGCGACAGCTCACGCTCGGGGTCGAAGGCTTCCGGCTTGTACCGGAAGAACGCCGGGTGGCGGACCCACCAGACGACCATCAGCACGAGGCCGGCGATCAGGAACATGACAGAGAGGGCCAGCGGGACGCTCATGCCGAACAGCTGGGCGCAGGTTGCCGGGTCCTCGGGGTCGGTGCAGGTGTAGGAGCTCAGGGGACTGGTCAGATCGATCACCGACTGGACGAACGCCCAGGTGAGGAACAGGCCGCCGACGACAGGCAGGACAGCCATCCCCAGGAAGTTCTTCCAGCTCTTCGTCAGCACGTGGCGGTAGAAGATCACCGACGCGTAGCCGGTGATGCCGTAGTAGAACGCGATCATCAGGCCGAGCGCGGTCAGGGCGTCGTAGTAGACGTTCTCGGACACGAGCCTGAGGCCGACGTACCAGACGGTGGCCAGGATGCCGGTCCAGATCGTCGCATTCGCCGGGGTCTGGAAGCGCGGGTGAACCTGCGCCCAGAACCCCGGCAGCGCCCCCTTGGAGCCCATCGAGAGGGCCGTGCGCGCACACGGCAGGATCGTCGTCTGGGTGGACGCCGCTGCGGACGTCAGCACGGCGATGATCAGCAGCTTGTCGAACGGCGAGCCGAGGACCTCGTTGGCCAGGCTCGCGAGGATGTCGCTCTCGCCCTGCTCTGCGAGGTACTCCGCCCCGTGCAGCGCCTGGGCCGCGATCGTCACGAGGAGGTAGGTCCCGACGAGGATGATGACCGAGATGACCGTTGCCCGACCGGGCTGCTCGGTCGGGTTCCCGCTCTCCTCGTTCACCGAGGCCGTGGTGTCCCAGCCCCAGTAGATGAAGAGCGCGATCAGCAGGCCGGCGGCAAAGGCGCTCGTGTCCCAGGAGCCGTCCTCGGCCACGATCGAGAACGGGTTGAGCCAGTCGAGGGTCGGCAGCACCGCCGTCTCGACGCTCCCGCTATAGACCTGCACAAGCGCGACGACGGCGAAGATGCCGAGCGTGGTGAGCTCGATCGTCAGGAGGACGGCCTGCGAGCGGGCCGAGAGCTCGATGCCGCGCCAGCAGATCCAGGTCATCGCGGCGACGAACAGGATGCCGAGGCCGACCACGCCGACGTCCATCGTGGCCTCGCCGATCGTGATCGGGATGGCCGGGTCCTCGAACACGTTTCTGCCAAACAGGCTGAAGGTGTATTGCGCGGCGACCTCGGCCAGGCTCGCGATGACGACGATCTGGGCGACGATCATCACCCAGCCGGTCATCCAGCCGACGTGGGGGCCGATCGACCGCGTGACCCAGGTGAAGCTCGTGCCGCAGTCCGGGTCGGCGCGGTTCAGGTAGTAGTAGGCGATCGCGATGCAGAACATCGGGATGAACGCCACCCACATGATCGATGGCGACGCGAGCCCGACCGCGGCAGCCACCAGGCCCAGGGAGACCGCCAGGCTGTACGCGGGCGCGGTGGACGCGACCCCGATGACGACGTTCGCAGCGAGTCCCAGGGCTCCGGTCTTGAGGCCCTTCGACCCAGGGGCGCCCTGCGCCTCGACAACGGATTCCGACATGCCCTGCTACCTCCCTCAAGGGACCGAGGGGGACGCTCTCGGGCCAGGAACGCTCCGAGCCCGAGGGTGCCGGGCCAGTTGGCACGTTCACTAGTGCCGGAACGCCCTTCGCGGCAGGACGGCCGGACCCCGTCCATCTGCCGATGACGTGCCGCGGTGCAGGCTCGTGCCGCTATCCTCCGCTCGTGGAGACGCGCGACCGCCTGGCGAACCTCGGGATCCTCGGCGCAGCCACCCTCGCCTGGGCCGTGGTCGTCCTGCTCGTCCTCAACCGTGACCCGCGTGAGGATCCCGTCGCAGGGCTCCTGGGCGCCATCGCGATGGGAACGGCCGTCGGGCTCACCTCGACCCCGCTCTTCTGGCTCGCGGCCTTCGCCCGCCACGGCCGGATCGCCTACCGCGGTGACTGGCTCCGGGCCGGCCGGCGCGGCCTGTGGGTCGGGCTGGTGGTGGGCCTCTTCGTCGAGCTCCGCGTCCTCGACGTATTCAGCATCCCGATCGCCCTGTTCATCGTCGTCCTGGTCATCTTCGCCGAGCTCACGCTCAGCTTCGAGCGCTGAACCCGGGCGCCCCACTGGAGGCCACCCATGCCCGCTGCCCCCGAGCTCAAGTCCCGCGCCGCCGCCGCCGTCGAGGCCCGCCGCCTCGAGATCCTCGAGCTCTCCGCGCGGATCCACGCCAACCCGGAGCCCGCCTTCGAGGAGCTCCAGGCGGCTGCCTGGTGCGCCGAAGCGATCGCGGCGGCGGGCTACGTCGTGGAGCATCCCGCGGGACGCCTCGCGACCGCCGTCCGGGGCCGGCTCACGGGCGGCATGGGGGCTGCCGGCCCGCGGATCGGCGTCCTCGCCGAGTACGACGCGCTCCCGGGGCTGGGGCACGGCTGCGGCCACAACACGATGGCCGCGTCCGGGGTTGGCGCCGCGCTCGCCCTGGCGGCGCTCCGCGACGCGTTCGCCGGCGAGATCGTCTTCCTCGGCACGCCGGCCGAGGAGCGGGGGAGTGGCAAGCAGTTCATGCTCGACGACGGGCTCCTCGACGGCCTCGACGCGGCGCTCCTCTTCCACCCGGGCGACCGCGACATGGTCGGCTGCATCCTCCTGGCCAGCGAGGACGTGGACGTGACGTTCACCGGGAAGGCGGCCCACGCGGCCGGCGAGCCCTGGGAGGGCAAGAACGCCCTCGACGCCGTCATCCTCCTCTTCGAGGGGATCGGTCTGTGGCGCCAGCAGCTGCCCCAGCACGCTCGGGTTCACGGGATCGTGCGGGAGGGCGGGACCGCCGCGAACACGATCCCTGACCGGGCGACTGCGCGGTTCATGATCCGGAGCACGGATCAGCCCTACTACGAATCGATGCGCGACCGGTTCCGGGCGCTCGTCGAGGGCGCCGCCCTGATGGCCGACGTGCAGGCCGAGGTCGTCTTCTCGGGCGGGTCCACGACGATGAAGGACAACGAGGTGCTGGCCGGCCTATGGCGGTCGAACCTGGAGGCAGCCGGACGGGTCGACGAGGGCGTTGACCCTGAGCACATCGGCAGCTCCGACATGGGCAACGTCTCGCTCGTCCTGCCGACCATCCATCCGACGCTCGCGATCTGCGACCACGGCGTGCCCTGGCACTCGATCGAATCGCGCGACGCGGCCGCCACGCCCCGGGCCGACGAGACGACGCTGCTGGCCGCGACGCTCGTGGCTCAGACGGCCCTCGACCTGCTCGCCGACCCAGCGCTCGTCGAGGCCGCGTGGCGCGAGTTCGGGCGAGAGGGGTAGCGCTGGCGGCGGAGACGGGGCTGGCGCGGCGCGCCCCGGCGCGCGATGGGAACGGGCCGCGCGGGAGGGCGTACGATCCGCCCATGAGCACGTCCCCCGGCCACGAGACGCCCGCCGAGGCGCTCGCCCGCCTCTACGACCTCGACCTGCAGGACGATCCCGGCGACCTCGAGCTCTGGACGGCCCTTGCGGCCGAGGCGGACGGTCCCGTCCTGGAGCTGATGGCGGGGAGCGGCCGGATCGCGGTCCCGCTGGCCGAGGAGGGTCACGCGATCACCGCCGTCGACCTCGACCTGGCGATGCTCGCCCGGGCCCGTGTCCGGGCCGAGGCCGCCGGCCCCGAGACCGTGGAGCGGCTCACCCTGGTCGCGGCCGACGTCGCCACCCCGGACCTTCGGCTGGGCAGCCGGTTCCGCCTCGCGTTCGTGGCCCTGAACTCGATTCTCCTGCTCTCGAGCCGCGCCGCCCAGCGCGCGGCCTGGGAGACCCTGGCCGCCCACCTCGCCCCCGGCGGCGTGGCCGCCGTGGACACCTGGCTGCCGGACGCGCACGACCTCGCCCGCTACGACGGCCGGCTCCACCTCGAGTACTACCGACCCGATCCCGAGACCGGGCGCTGGGTGACCAAGATGGCGGCCGCCCAGCACGACGCGGCCAGCCAGACGGTGGCCCTCACGACGATCTACGAGGAGGGCGATCCCGGCGAACCCCCCAGCCGGTGGGTGCGGCGTGACGTCGTGCGTCTCGTGACGGCCGACGAGCTCCGGGCCATGGCCGAGTCGGCGGGGCTGGAGGTGGAGCTCGTCGCCGGCGGCTACGATCTCGAACCGCTCGGGCCCCATGACGATCGGGCCCTCGTGATCGCCCGAATGCCGGGCTCCGGCGGGCCCGATTGAGCGTGGTATCGTCGGCCTGATGTCCGGCTCGAGCGCCCCGATCCGCCTGCTTCTCGTCGAGGACGTGCCCCAGGTCGCCCAGTACGTGCGCGGCCTGCTGAACGCGCAGACGCAGGTCAAGCTCATCGACGTCGTCAACGACGGCGGGCGCGCCGCGGCCCAGGCGCGCCAGCTTCGTCCCGACGTGATCATCGTCGACTGGCTCCTCCAGGGTCGGACGAAAGGCGACAAGGTGGTTGCCCAGCTTCGGGAGAGCGGCCTCGGCATCCCCATCGTGGTGCTGACGGTCCCCCAGAACCCCGTGGCCAGGGATCCGGCCGCCGGGATCGATGGTGTTCTCGGGATGCCGTTCTCGGGCTTCGAGCTCGTCAACGTCGTCGTCTCGATGCACCAGGCGTCGGTTGCCGCGAACGACAACGCCCGCTCGACGATGGTCGTGGTCTATGCGCCGAAGGGCGGGGTGGGGAAGACCACCGTCGCCTTCAACCTCGCCGTGGCCCTCGGCCAGGCCGGGACGCGGACCGCCCTCGTTGACGGCAGCCTCCAGTTCGGTGACCTGCGGTCGCTCCTGCGGGTCCCGGCGGACGCCCCCTCGATCCTCGACCTGCCGACCGACCGGATCGGCGAGAGCGACCTCCAGGACGTCCTGTGGCGCGACCCGTCCGGGATCGACATCCTGATGGCACCGCCGCGGATCGAGATGGCGGAGATGGTCAGCGTCCGCGACATGGAGAAAGCCCTCTCGCTCCTCCGGCGGCTCTACGGGGCCGTGGTCGTGGACATGCCGTCCGCCCTGGGCGACATCCCGCTGGCCCTCCTCGATGCCGCGGACATCATCCTCGAGATCGTGACCTACGACTCGACCACGATCCGCAACACGCTCGCGATCGCGGATGCGTTCCGCTCGATCGGCTACCCGGCTTCGAAGGTGCGTTTCGTGGTCAACCGGGCCGACTCCACGGGTGGCATCGCCGCCGAGGACCTCGCGCGCGCCCTCGGGCGGGTCCCGGAGCACACGATCGTGTCCGACGGCAAGCTCGTCGTGCAGGCCAACAACGAGGGCATCCCGTTCGTCATCGCAAGCCCGGACGCCCCCATCAGCCGCGACATCGCGAGCATCGCGGCGGCCGTGGTCGGCACCGCACCCGTCGTCACCGGCCGGCGCTGACGCGGTGGCCGACGCGCGCCCGATCGGCGTCTTCGACTCCGGGGTCGGGGGTCTCACCGTCCTTCGCGAGATCGTCCGCCGCCTGCCCGGCGAATCCACGGTCTACCTCGGCGACAACGCCCGGGCCCCCTACGGGACACGTTCCGACGACGAGGTGCGGCGGTTCAGCACCGAGGCCCTCGACCGCCTTGTCCGGGAGGACGTCAAGGCCCTCGTGGTCGCCTGCAACACCTCGACGGCCGTTGCCCTCGGCGAGTACCGGCGCCGCTACGACACCCCGGTCCTGGGCGTGATCCGACCGGGGGCGCAGGCGGCCGCGCTCGCGACGCGGACACGGCGGGTCGGGGTCATCGCGACGCCGGCCACCATCCGCTCGCATGCCTACTTCGACGCCATCAAGGAGGAGAACCCGGCCGTCGAGGTGTACGAGCACGCAACTCCGGCGCTGGTGCCCCTGGTGGAGGAGGGCGGGCTGGCCGGCGTGGAGATCGAGGCCGCCGTCGCCGACGCCCTGGCGCCGCTTCTCGGCCGGCGCGATGAGAACGGCGAGTTCGTCCACCCCCTGCCGCCGTCGGCCAAGATCGACACGCTCCTCCTCGGCTGCACCCACTACCCGCTCCTGCGGCCCGTCCTCCAGGTCGCGGCGGGGGAGGGCGTGGCAATCGTCGACTCCGCCACGGCCACCGCCGGCGCCCTGGCCGAGCTCCTCTCGGTGAACGGGCTCGAGGCGCCGGGCTCGTCGCGGGGCACCGCCGCGGACGCGGGCAGGGAGGGCCACCATCCGACGCCGGTTCGCGCCGCCCTGCCGGTCCACCGGGTGATGACGACCGGCGATGTGGCCGCCTTCACCCGGATCGCCGCGCGGATGTTCGGGGACGCCTTCCCCGCCGTGGAAGCGATCTCGCTCGAGCCGGGCGCGCGATGAGCGCCGCACGGCGCGCCGGACGCCCGTCGTCGAGCGCGGTCTGGCAGGCCGGGTTCCTCGCCGGCGCCGCGCTCGGGGCGGCCGTGACGGTGCTCGGGCGCCGGGCCGAGGTCGAGGCGCGCAACGGCCTCGTCGACTGGCGCGCCGTGGAACGCCTGGCCGAGGGTCGCCTGCGCAACGCTGCGGGGCGCCTGCCACCGGCCGAGGTTGCCGCGAGCGGCCCCGCCTACGAGGCGGCGATGCGGCGCGTCGTGCCCGCCCTCGAGGCGGCCCTCGAGACGTCCCTCCCCGGGATCGTGGACCGGGTCGCCGTCGTCGATCGTCCCGGCTGGGTCCAGGCCAACCTCTCGACGTTCGCGGGGCTCTTCGGGCGCCTGGAGGGCGAGCTCCTCGACCAGATCGTGCCGCCCGGCGCCGGGCTCGGAAAGGCCTCGCTCGCCCTGGCGAACCGCTGGATCGCGACCCGCCAGTTCGGGCTGCTCCTCGGCTTCATGGGCCAGCGCGTCCTGGGCCAGTACGACCTCGCGCTGCTCTCGGCGGAGGCCGAGCCGGGGCAGCTCCTCTTCGTCGAGGAGAACATTCGCCAGACGGCACGGACGCTGGGCGTGCCGCTCGACCCGTTCCGCACCTGGATTGCCCTCCACGAGACGACCCACGCCTTCGAGTTCGAGGCCCACCCGTGGCTGCGCCCGTACCTCGCCGATCGCCTCGAGCGACAGCTGTCGGCGCTCTCGCGCAGCACCTCCGATCTCGGCCGGGACGCGTCGCGCTTGCTCGGGCGGGCCCTGCGGGCCGGGGACGGACACTGGCTCGAGCGGCTCATGTCGGACGAGCAGCGAAGCCTCTTCCGGGAGACCCAGACCGTGATGAGCCTCCTCGAGGGCTTCTCCGACCACGTGATGGACGAGGTCGGACGCGACCTGGTACCGGGCGTCGAGACGATCAGCGCCCGCTTCCACGCCCGGCGGGCGAAGCGGACGCCCATGGAACGGGCGATCCTGCGGATCACGGGTCTCGACCTGAAGATGGAGCAGTACGCCCGCGGCGAGCGGTTCGTGGCGGCCGTGGACCGCGCCGCCGGCCCGGCCGGCCTGCGCCGCCTCTGGGATGGCCCCGAGACGCTGCCGCGCGACGGCGAGCTGGAGCGGCCGGAGCGGTGGGTCCGGCGGGTGATTGGCACGCCCAGCAGCGCAGGCGCGCCGGCCTGGTCCGGTCGGGCGGGGGTAACGGGATGACCGTGCGCCACGGCGCACCGGGCGCGGCCGAGCCGGGTGGCGCACCGGGCGCGGCCGCGCCGGGCCGAGTGCCGCGCGCGATCGCCTTGTCGCCGATTCTCTCGGCCCGCTACCGGGCCGAGGACCTCGCCCTGATCCGGGCCGCCGCGCCCGGGTCGCGCATCGTGACTCTGTCCCGCGAGGGCCTGGCCGACGGGCCGGTCGACGACGTCGAGGTGCTCCTCCATGGGTGGCTCGCCACCGATGCGTACGAGCGCCTATTGGCCCGGGCTCCCGACCTGCGCTGGGTCCACTCGGCGGCGGCCGGCGTGGAGCGCCTCATGACGCGCGCCGGCCAAGCTCGCGGCCTGGCCATCACCAACGGACGCGGGGTCTTCTCTGGCCCGATCGCCGAGTACGTGCTCATGATGGTGCTCGCCGTGAACCGGCGGCTGCCCCAGCTCCTGGAGCTCGCCGCCGAGCGGACCTGGCAGCCCCTCGAGGGCCGCGAGCTGCGGGACACCACGCTCGGCATCGTGGGCTTCGGCAGCATCGGCCGCGCCATCGCCGAGGTCGCGGCCCCGTTTGGGCCGCGCATCCTCGCCACGCGCCGGTCGGGCGCGCTGCGCCCCGACGAGGCCCCGCTCCCACCCGGCGTCGAGCTCGGCGGCCCCGAAGCCTTCGGCGACCTGATCGCTGCGGCCGACTTCGTCATCCTCGCCCTGCCCCTGACGCCCGAGACCGAGGACCTCGTCGACGACCGGGTCCTGGCCCTGATGAAGCGCCACGCCTGGCTGGTCAACATCGCCCGCGGCCGGCTGATCGTGGACCGGGCGCTCCTGCGGGCTCTGCGCGAGGGGACGATCGGGGGTGCCATTCTCGACACGTTCCGCGAGGAGCCGCTCCAGCCGGACTCGGCGTTCTACGGCCTCCCGAACGTCATCGTGACGCCCAGCACCTCGTGGTCGAGCGGCCGCGTGATGACCGCCACCGTCGAGCTCTTCGCCGAGAACCTGCGCCGCTACGTCGCCGGCGCGCCCCTGCTCAACACGGTGGACCCCGGCGCCGGATACTGAGCGCATGCAGATCGCGATCGTAGGCCTGGCCGGGGCCGGCAAGACCACCGTCTTCAACACCCTGACGCGCGGCAACGTCCAGACCGGCGGCTTCGGCGGGATGGAGCTCCACGTCGGCGTCGTGAAGGTCCCGGATCCGCGCCTCGACCGCCTCGCCGAGATCTTCCATCCGAAGAAGATCGTGCACGCCGACGTCACCTACATCGACCTTCCGGCACCGCCCGCGTCGTCCGAGGGACGCGTCGGGACCGAGGAGCTGCCGGCAGAGCACCTGGGCCGGCTGCGCGACGCCGACGCGCTCCTGCACGTCGTCCGCGCCTGGGATGACCCGCACCATCCCCACCCGGCCGGGTCCGTGGATCCCTGGCGGGACCTGGAGCAGCTGGACCTTGAGTTCGTCCTGGCTGACCTGGCCATGGTCGACCGGCGCCTCGAGCGGATCCGGGGCTCCGGCCGCCACGGCACGCCGGCCGAACGCGAGGCGAACGAGCGCGAGGGGGCGATCCTCGAGCGCGTCCGCGTCGGTCTCGTGGACGGCCACCCGATCCGCGACACGGGGCTCGACCCCGACGACGAGAAGGCGCTGCGCGGCTTCCGGTTCCTGACCCAGAAGCCGGTCCTGCTGCTCCTGAACGTTGGCGAGGGGGAGCTCGCCGCCGCCGGAGGGCTCGTGGCCGAGATCGCGGCCCGCTACGACCACCGCCGGGCGCTCGTCGACGCGCTCTCGGCCCGGATCGAGATGGAGCTCGGGCAGCTGGATCCCGAGGAGGCCGGGGTCTTCGCCGAGGAGCTCGGGATCACCGAGAGCAGCCTGGACCGGGTGATCGCCCTTTCCTACCGGCTGCTCGGGCTCGTCAGCTTCCTGACCGCTGGGCCGGACGAGGTGCGCGCTTGGCCGATCTCCGACGGGGCCACCGCGGTCGACGCCGCCGGCGCGATCCACACCGACCTGGCCAGGGGCTTCATCCGGGCCGAGACGGTCCCGTACGAGGATCTCGTGGCACTCGGCTCCATGGCCGAGGCGCGCAAGCATGGCAAGCTGCGATCGGAGGGGAAGACGTACCGCGTGCGCGACGGTGACGTCCTGGAGATCCTCTTCTCGAAGTAGGCCACCTCGTCCCTGGGCCGCCAGGCGCCGGCGCCCGGGCCGCCACGGGGCACCCGGGCGGTCCGCCGGGAGCCGTGTCAGTTGTGGCGGACGTCGTCGTCCACGTATTCGGCGAAGACGCCCCGGTAGTCGGCTCCGGCGCCCACCGCGCCTAGCTCGTCTTCGCTCGTGGCGATCAGGAAGTTCTCGTCGTCGTCCGCTGCGACGTTGACGGCCGCCGTCAGGCGCTCGTCGGAGACGTAGACAAACCCGTAGCTGCGCTCAAGCTCAACCGCGATCGCCTCGATGAGGGTATCTTCCGCGAAGCCGTCCAGGACCCGGCGACGGATCGCCTGGACGAGATCGAAGAAGTCCTCCGGTTCGATCTCCTCGTCTCGTGCCAGGAGTACGTCCGAATAGAGGTCGTCGTCGCCCTCGTGGAGCTCGTAGAAGTACACGTGGCCTCCTCGTCTGCGGACCCGGCCCGGCCAGTATACGGACCGCCCGCATCGTTCCCTGATCTCGCGCTGCGCGTCGGCGCCGGCTCGGGCGCGTCCGGCGCGACTGCCCCGGTCGCGGAGCCGCGCGCCGCCGGACCATTGCGCGAACCGGCCGACGGCCGGGCCCCGACCGTCGTGGTCGTGGGGTCCGCCTCCCGGGACCTCGACCCGTCCGACCCGCGCGGGTGGCGGCTCGGCGGGGGAGCGACCTACGGAGCGCTGGTCCTCGCGCGCCTCGGGCTCCGTGTGGGCGCGGTCTTGGGCGTCGACGGGCCGGCCGCGGGGGCGCACGAGCTGGACCTGCTGCGGGACGCCGGCGCGGAGCTCTGCCTCGTCCGGCTGCCATCGGGCCCCACCTTCGAGCTCACCTATTCGAGCGCAGGCCGGACTGTTCGCTGCGAGGAACCCGGCGTTCCCCTCCCGGTCGCAGCCCTGCCGCCGGCGTGGCGGGCGGCGCCGGCCTGGTACCTGGCACCCGTCGCCGACGAGCTGCCCGACGGCTGGGCCGCCATTCCGCCCGGAGCCGTGGTGGCCGTCGGGTGGCAGGGAATGCTCCGCACCCTCGAGCAGGGCGAGCCGGTCCGCCCGCGCCCCGCCGGGCCCCGCGCACTGCTCCGCCGAGCGGATCTCGTCTCCGTCAGCACCGAGGACCTCGACCCGGCCGTCGACCTGCGCGGATTGCTCCGGCTCCTGCGGCCCGGGACGCTGTGCACCCTCACCCGCGGTGCGCGGGGCGGGATCGTGTTCGCCGTCCGCCCGGGGTCTCCGCGCATGCGCCGCTTCCCGGCGCTGCCGAGCGGGGGCGACGTCGACACCACCGGCGCCGGCGACGCCTTCCTGGCGGCCCTCCTCGCGGCCAGGGTGGCGCCGGCCCTTTCCGGCGCGCAGCCACACATGCCGGCCGCGCTCCGGTTCGCCGCCGCGGTGGCCGCGGTCCACGTGGGCGGCCTCGGGCTTGCCGGCACGCCGACGCTCCACCAGGTCCGCGACGCGCTCAGGCGGTCGGCGCCGGACTGAGCCCTCGGGCGGCCCGGCGACGGAGCCGCCGGAGGCGCACCGAGAGGGCCGCGTCGAACTCGGGATCGCCGCCCAAGCGGAGGTTGGCCCGCTCGGCCGCCCTGGCCGCCGATTCGGCCGCCTGGAGCGCTCCGGCTGGGTCCCGTAGGGTGTGCTCGCGCACCTTTGCGGCCTCCACCCAGGCCCGAGGTGCCGCCGACCCGCCCCCTGCCGCGAGCTCTTCCCAGGCTGCGAGCGCCTCGTCGGTGCGCCCGAGGCGGCGCAGGGTCCGGGCCCGCTCGGCCCGGATGCGCTCGCGCGACAGGAGCGCCGGTGACGGCGCAGGGACTCCGAACGGCCAAGCGGCGGAGCCGAAGGTCACCGGTGTCCAGGCGGCGTCGGCCTCGTCAAGGCAGCCGAGGGCCTCGTGGTGGCGACGGTCGCGGGTGAAGGCTCGGGCGAGCGCGACGAGGTCGCCGGCCGGAGCCAGGGGGCGGACGGCGGGATCTGCGTAGCACGCGTCGAGGTGGGCCAGGAGTCGGGCCAGCGAGACCACGTCGTCTGCGTTGTGGGTGAGCACGGACGCCAGCGGCCGGGCCGGCCCGCCGCGCACGAAGTCGAGGTATCGGCTCGGGATCTCCCAGCCGGCCACGTCGCCCTCCCGACGGACACCGAGCACGTCGCGCTCCACCGTGGCAAGCCGCGCATCGTCGAGGCGGTGGCGGAACAGGCGCCGCACGTGGGGCAGCAGGTCGAGATGGCCGCCGAGGGCCGGCGCCGGCCGCCGGTCCATGCGGTAGCGGGTCACGAGCAGCGGCCAGTCGAAGGTGCGTCCGTTGTACGTTACGAGCCAGGCGTCGGGGGGAAGCGCGTCGGCCAGGGCATCGAGCAGCGCCGGCTCGTCGGCATGGTCCGGAATGAGCAGCTGCAGCTGCTCGAAGCGCGAGTCGCGCCACCAGCCCAGGCCTACGAGGAAGGCGAGCGTGCCCGCCGCCGTGCCCAGGCCGGTCGTCTCCGTGTCGAGGCAGACGAGCGGCGCGCCAGGTGGCGGCTGACCCGGGAGGCTGGCCAGGCGGTCTCGGTCGACGGGCACGCTCAGCGACAGCGGCTCGACCCGGACGACGGTGCCCCGCGACCCCTGGGCCACCTCGCCGTCCACGGCCCGCGCGAGGCGATCGGCCAGCTCCCGCGACGGGATCCGGCCCCCGGTCGGAGCGGCGACCGCCCCCGGATGTGCTGCCCGGTAGGCGGCGAGCCGCCTCCCGAGCGCCGCCGGCGCCGTCACGCCGCGGACCCGGCCGCCTCGCCGCGTCGCTCCGGAGGCCGACGGCTGCCCGGGCGCGCGGCCCCAGCCGGGCGCGCCCCGAGCTCGACGAGCAGGCGCAGGGCGAGGCGGCGGGCGTCCAGGTGGGCCTCCCCGCCGGCCGGCCGCGGCCCGGTGCACGACGGGCAGCCGTGCTCGCAGTCGCAGGAGGCGACAAGCCCGGCCGCGCCCTCGATGAGCTCGTCGTGACGCTGCCAGAGTCGCTCGGCCATGCCGACCCCGCCCGGCACGGCCTCGTACAGGTAGACCGTCGGCACGTTGGAGTGCGGCGAACGCACCTGCGTGACGAGGCCGAGGTCGCGTGGGTCGACCATGAGGAGGACGCTCGCTACGGTCTGCAGCGCCCGCCCGGCACCGAGCAGCGCCACGTCCAGCTCGTGGCGGCGCCACGACCCTTGCAGCCCGTCGGCGGCGGCCCAGTACGCGGTCGTCTGCAGCTCGAGCTCCGGCAGGTCGATGGGCCCCCAGCCGACGTTCTCGTCGGTCCCGAACTTCAGCTTCTTGTAGAACGTGACGAGGCTGGCCACCATGACCTCGCCGTGCTCGCGCCGACCTCCCGGCACCGGCGCGCTCGCATGGATGTCAAGCGTCTTCAGCGTCACCGCGCGGTTCGCGTACGTGTAGTGGTCGGCGTCGATGCGGTGGACGTACGCCTTGCGCTCGCCCCATTCAAGCCGGTCGACGTGGTACTGGATCGACTCGTGCATGTAGATGGCGTGCTGATGGACGAGCACCTGGGCCGAGAAGAGGTCGACTTCGCCGAGCACGCGCGGCCGGTCGGGCGTCGTGTCGATGATGACGACGTTCTCGGGTGCCGCGGTTCGCAGCGAGATCTCGGAGGCGGGGAAGTTCTCGGAGCTCCAATACCAGCGGCCGTCGTCGCCCGCGTGGACGTGCCCAACCTCCGCGAGGAAGGCCAGCAGCTCGTCGACGGCGTTCGGCCCGAACGTCTCGCCGGGCGTGAACGGCAGCTCGAACGTGGCCGCCTTCAGGTGGGCGAGCAGGACGTGCAGGTTGTCGGGATCGATGCGGGCCTCTTCGGGAGCATGGTCGAGCAGGAACTCGGGGTGGTGGACGACGTACTGGTCGACGGGGGACGCGGAGGCGACGAGAACGGCCACGCTCGTGCCGAGGCGGCGGCCGGCGCGCCCGGCCTGCTGACGGGTGCCCGCCACGGAGCCCGGGTAGCCGGCCAGGATCGCCACGTCGAGGGCCCCGATGTCGACACCGAGCTCGAGCGCGTTGGTCGAGACGACGCCGAGGACCTCGCCGGTCCGGAGCCCGGCCTCGATCGCTCGCCGCTCCGTTGGCAGATATCCGCCGCGATAGCCCCGCACCCGGGTGCGCGGGCCGTAGCTCTCGCGCAGCGATTCGCGCAAGCCGCTGAGGATCACCTCGACGCCGGTTCGGGACGGGCCGAAGACGATCGTCTGCCGGCCGGCCCGGATGAACGGGAGCGCCCAACGCTGGGCGAGCCGGAGCGCGGACCCGCGGGCACCGGAGGCCGCGTCGATCACCGGCGGATCGACGAACAGGAGGTGGCGCTCGCCGCTCGGGGCGCCGTTCTGGTCGACGACGAGCGGCGCACGCCCCGTCAGCAGCTCCGCCAGCTCGCCCGGGTTGGCGATCGTGGCCGAGCAGGTGACGATCACCGGGTTCGAGCCGTAGTGCGCGCAGAGGCGCAGCAGGCGCCGCAGGACGTTGGCGACGTGGCTGCCGAACAGGCCGCGGTAGGTGTGCAGCTCGTCGACGACGATGACCTGCACCTGCTCGAAGAGCTGGAACCACTTCGTGTGATGGGGGAGGATCGCCGCGTGGAGCATGTCCGGGTTGGTGACCACCACCTGCCCGGCGGTGCGGATCGTCGACCGGATCGGCGCCGGCGTGTCACCGTCGTACGTCGACGCAGACGCGGGCAGGCCGGCCCCGGCGGCCAGCTCGCGGAACGCCACGACCTGGTCCTCGCCGAGGGCCTTGGTCGGGAAGAGCCAGAGGGCGCGGGCGGACGGGTCGTCGGCCAGGGCCTGGAGGACCGGCAGCTCGTAGCACAGGCTCTTGCCCGAGGCGGTCGGCGTCACGACGCAGACGTCGCGGCCCGCGCGCACCTCGGCGAGCGCTTCGCCCTGGTGCGTGTAGAGGGAGTGGATTCCCCGCTGCTCCAGGGCCGAGGTGATGCGCGGGTCGAGCCATGCCGGGAAGGGCACGGTCTGCGCATCGCGCGCGGGCTCCACCGCGTGGCGCAGGACGCCGCGAGCAAGTGACGGCTCGTCGAGGATCCCGGCGAGTACCGACGTGACGTCGGCCGGAGCGTACGTGCGCATGGGGTTCAGCTCCAAAAGCGAACAGGTGTGCGAAAGTGGACGGAGTCTACCACCGGGTCAGGACCGTGACCGGCCGCACGATGACCGGCCCCCGTGCCAGCTTGTGCGGCACAGAACGGTTTGACACTCCGTCAGTGCGCAGCTACCCTTCGCGCATGCTGCGGCAGTCGCGTACCTCACCGCGCCGCCCCGATGTCGCCGCGAGCCGGGGCGAGGGATCGCTTGCGGATCCGGTCCCGCCGCCGCCCGACGCATCTGCCGGGCCACCTGCAGGCCCGCCGTCGCTGGCGGCGCTGGGGATCGCGGGAGTCTCGCGACGCCGCATCGCCTGGATCGGGCTGACCCTCGCGGCCGTCGCGATCGTCATCGGGTTCGCCGGTCAGGCTGCCGATGCCGCGCGGGCCGGCACGCGCGTCGTGGAGGAGCAGGCCCAGAACGCAGTCGTGGCGGCCGAGACCGAGGCCCTTCGGAAGGAGCTCGACCTCGTGACCCAGGAGCGCTGGGTCCTCCAGCAGGCGCGCGCCTATCGCCTCGGGTCGCGCGCGGAGCGGCCGTTCACGCTGGCCCCCGGTGCCCCGGACCTGCCCGCCGACGCCCCCGGCTCGGCGATGCGGCGCCTCGGGGCGGATCCGACACGACCGTCGCCGCTCGAGAGCTGGCTGGAAGTCCTGTTCGGGCCTGCGCCGGGCGGGTGATCGCCCGCGCGGTCGGGCAGCCCGTCCGGCTCGCCGGCGGAGCCGTGACGATCGGTGCCCTATACTGGGGTCCCCTGGCAGGGTAGCTCAGCGGCAGAGCAAGCGGCTCATAATCGCTAGGTCACAGGTTCGAATCCTGTCCCTGCTACCACACCGACCGTCCGAGACCGGCGCCCGGGCTCCCGGCCGCCGGTCTCTTCGACTACCGGCCATCGCGCGGCCGGAGTCGCGTCCCGCCGATCGTCGGCGCGTCCGCCCCGCCGGGCCGTCCGGGAAGGGCCGCGGGCCCACCGCTCTATACTCGTCCGTGAAGTCGGCCCTCGGGCGCCGGCTCCGCCGACCCGGAGGCCAGGTTGAACGGCAAGTTCATGCGCAACGGCATCGTGATGCTCGTCCTCGTGGTGGGCACGGTGGCGCTGATGTACACGTTTCTCATCTCGTCGCCGAGCGACCAGGAGGTCGCGTATTCCCAGTTCCTCACGAACGTCCAGGACAGCAAGGTCACGGAGGTCGTGCAGCAGGACCTGCGCCTCACGGTGACCGGCAAGTCGCCCGAGGACACGTACGTCGTCATCGTGCCGGGCATTGGCTTCACGGATGTCTTTGCCGACGTGCAGGCCGCCGCGCCCGAGGGCGCCTCGATCCTGTTCGCGGGCAAGGAGGCCTCCCAGGGCGGGCAGTGGATCAGCCTGCTCATCGGCGCCATCCTGCCGGTGATGCTGATCGGCGGCTTCCTCTTCTTCATGATGCGCCAGGCCCAGGGCACCAACAACCAGGCGATGAGCTTCGGCAAGAGCCGGGCCCGGATGTTCCTCGGCAACAAGACGGTCGTGACGTTCGCCGACGTGGCGGGTGTCGACGAGGCCAAGACGGAGCTCCAGGAAGTCGTCGAGTTCCTCAAGTACCCGGAGAAGTTCAACTCGCTCGGCGCGCGCATTCCGCGCGGCGTCCTGCTCGTGGGCCCCCCAGGAACCGGCAAGACCCTGATGGCCCGGGCCGTCGCCGGCGAGGCCGGCGTGCCCTTCTTCAGCATCTCCGGCTCCGAGTTCGTCGAGATGTTCGTCGGCGTCGGCGCCAGCCGCGTCCGCGACCTGTTCGACCAGGCGAAGCGCAACGCGCCCTGCATCGTCTTCGTGGACGAGATCGACGCCGTCGGCCGGCAGCGCGGCGCGGGCCTGGGCGGCAGTCACGACGAGCGCGAGCAGACCCTCAACCAGATCCTCGTCGAGATGGACGGCTTCGACACGAACACGAACGTGATCGTGGTCGCGGCCACGAACCGCCCCGACGTCCTGGATCCCGCCCTCCTGCGGCCGGGCCGCTTCGACCGCCAGGTGATCCTCGACCGCCCCGACATGAAGGGCAGGGTCGAGATCCTGCGCGTGCACACGAAGGGCAAGCCGCTCGACAAGGTGATCGCGATCGAGGACGTCGCCAAGCAGTCGCCCGGCTTCTCCGGCGCCGACCTCGCGAACCTCGTCAACGAGGCTGCGATCCTCGCGGCGCGCCGCAACAAGAAGCTCATCGGGATGTCCGAGTTCCAGGAGGCCCTCGAGCGGATCGTGGCCGGGCCGGAGCGCAAGAGCCGGGTCATCTCGGACGCCGAGAAGCTGGTGATCGCCTATCACGAGGGCGGCCACGCGCTCGTCCAGCGGATCCTCCCCAAGTGCGACCCGGTCAGCAAGGTCACGATCATCAGTCGGGGAATGGCCCTCGGCTACACGATGGCCCTCCCGCAGGAGGACCGCTACCTCCAGAGCAAGACCGAGTTCGAGGACAAGATCGCCGGCATGCTCGGCGGCAACGCCGCCGAGCGCATCGTCTTCGGCGACACCACGACGGGTGCCTCGAACGACATCGAGAAGGCCACGGGCCTGGCCCGCCGGATGGTCACCGAGTTCGGCATGAGCGACCGCCTGGGTCCCCGGGCGTTCGGCAAGCGGGACGAGATGGTCTTCCTGGGCCGGGACTTCGGAGAGCAGCGCAACTACTCCGACGATGTCGCCAAGCAGATCGACGAGGAGGTCAACAAGCTCATCGAGACGGCTTATGCACGCGCGTCAGACGTCATCACGGAGCACCGGGCCCGGCTCGACCTGCTCGCCGCGACGCTCGTCGAGAAGGAGACGCTCGACGCCGAGGCATTCGAGGCTCTCTTCGCCGACCTGCCGCCGAAGGCGCCGCTCCACGGCGTCGTCCCGAAGCTGTCCGAGGCGCCGGCTGCCGAGGCGCCGGCCGCAGAGCCACCGCCGGAGCCTTCCGCACAGCCCGCCTGACCGCAGCACCCCGCACCCACAGCCCGAGGGGGCGGGTCCCGGCCCGCCCTCTCGGCGCGTCCGGCGACCGATAATCCTCGGGGACCCACCGACCACCTGCAGCGGAGGCCATCCGTGTCGAACGTACCAGCCGACCTCGAGGCGTATCTCGCCGCCACCGCGGAACGGCGCCTCGCGCGCTTCGTCGAGTTCCTGCGGATCCCCAGCATCAGCGGGATCCCGGAACACGCCGCGGACTGCCGGCGGGCCGCGGCGCTCCTGGCCGGCTCCCTGGAGGCCGCCGGCCTGCAGCACGTCGAGGTGGCTGAGACGGGCGGTCACCCGATCGTCTACGCGGACTGGCTGGGGGCGGCGGGGGCGCCCACGGTTCTCCTCTACGGCCACTACGACGTCCAGCCGGTGGACCCCCTCGACGAGTGGGAGGCGGCTCCGTTCGAGCCGATCGTCCGGGATGGCCGGATCCTGGCCCGGGGCGCCTCGGACG
>CAVPJI010000017.1:0-254510 GCA_963705215.1 uncultured Chloroflexia bacterium
CGGCCTGCCGCTTCACGACACGGACCTGGCGCTCGCCGACCGGCTGGTCTTCTTCGGAGCCCTGCCGACGCAGGTGCTGCAGGACGCGCTCCGACCGGCGCGCGGCGTCGACGCGATCGCGCTCGTGGCCACCGTCGTCTACATGCTCCATTTCGCGCTGCCGCTTGCCACCGGCTTCGTCCTGTGGCTGTGGCGGCGGCCTCAGTACTACGACTTCGTCGCGGCGCTGATTCTCCTGAGCATGGGCGCCTTCGTGACCTATCTCCTCTTCCCGGCGGCGCCGCCCTGGTACCTCGCCTGGAAGGGGATGCTCGACGGGCCGGATGGGCTCCCGATCATCACCTACCTCAAGCCGGGGGCCTTCGAGCAGCTCGCCGACGCCCTCGGGTTCGACGGGCGCTACGCCTACTCCTTCATCTTCAGCAAGGTGAACCCCAACAACGTGGCCGCGTTCCCGTCGCTCCACGTGGCGTACCCGATCCTGACGTTCCTCTTTCTGCGGCGCGCCTTCGGCCGGGTCGGCTGGCTCGCCTTGGGCTACGCCGCGTTGGTCACCTTCTCGGTGATCTACACGGGCGACCACTGGATCATCGACGCCGTGGCCGGCGCCGCGTACGCCTGCGCCGCGTACTACGCCGTGGTGCACCTTCCGGGGAGGATCCGGGCGTGGCGCGCCGCGCGGTCGATCACGCCCGGGGCGCCGACACCGACTCCGTGAGGGCGAAGCCGCGGCGTCGGAGCTCCTCCGCGTAGAGAGGCCCCGAGACCGCGACCTCGGCCGGGTGGGCGCCCCGCGGCGTCACGCCATGCGCGTTCATGATCGCCTTGATCGAGCCGTCCCAGCCGGTCGTCCGCTCCATCGCCGTGAAGCCGGTCGCGGCGTCGAAACGGTCGATCAGCTCGACGACGACTTCAGCCGCCCTCCCGTCCTTCCGCCCCTTCGCCAGCACGCGGACGATCACGAGGTCCGGCTCGCCCGGCTTCGCCCGGATCTTCGGGTCCAGGACCGCGTGGAGGAGGTCGCGGGGCACGACGGGCACGCCGCCGACGTTGACCGGCTCGGTCTCCAGCAGGCCCGCGTCCATGTAGGCCTTCCATGCCGCGAAGTGGCCCGGCCAGCGCAGCGTCTTGTTCCAGAGGGTCCGGAGCTTGCCCTCGAAGGTCCACGGCATCGTCGACGTGCCGCCGCCGGCGACGAAAGCCTCCATCCGCCCGATCGGCGCCGGGAAGTCGACGATCTCGTAGTCCTCCTCGAGGAAGGTGGGCACTTCGACACGCTGACCTTCGCGGAGGAAGTGGGCGACGCCGTAGTACTCGTTCGTGAGGCCGGCGATGTTGAAGGTAAGGATGTAGTTGAAGGGCGGCTCGGGGTGGAGCGGGTTGCCGCCGTCCCAGAAGGTGACCTCGTCGGTCTCGTCGAGGAGCGACATCGCGTACGCGGTGAGGCTGGTGCCCATGCCGGGCACCTGGCCGCAGTCCGGGATCATCGCGATGCCGGCGGCCTCGGCTTCCGGCGAGAGAAGGAGCTGCCCGCGCACGAGGTCCGTGTTGCCGCCCAGGTCGGTCATGCAGGCACGCGCCTCGATCGCGATGCGGGCGATCGCCGGGTTGAGCCAGTAGGGCACCGCGGACAGGAAGGAATCGACGTCCTCGAGGAAGGCCCGCACGGCGGCTGGGTCGGCGGCGTCGACGACGAACGGGTAGGCGATCTCGCGGCCCACGAGGGTGTTGACGCGGGCGGCGGCTCGCTTCGCCGCCTCGAGGTCGACGTCGCCGACCTTGACGCGGACGGCGTCGCCGAAACGGGCCATGTCGTACGCGGCGGCGGTTCCCTGCCGTCCCGCGCCCAGGACTGCGTAGGTGAAGCTCACGGGATCGCTCCTATCGGTGATGGACCCTCGCGGTGCGTGGGCGCCGGCGACAGCCTACCGGCCCCGGGAATCGAACGAGCGCCGGTCCGGGGGGATCCGGCGCTCGCGGCGCGTCGCGGAGGATGGTTGCGCGGCGACGGCGCGCGCGGCGCACCGGCGACCTCGGTCAGCGCGATCCGGTGCGGTGCGCGGCGACGTGCGAGCTCCACTCGGAAGGGCGCGTGTCCGGGGACGCGCTGCTGCCCTGCCAGCCGCACTCGCAGGTGACCATCTGGAGCCGATGGCGGTATTCCGCGATCACGTGGCGGGGACCCGGGTCGATGACCGGCCGGCGGGGAATGGGAGATGCCATGGGCGCTGGCCTCCAGTGCTGGAGCGTCGGGAAATCTCGCGGCTGGGCGCTTGGCGGAAACGCCCGTCGTCGGGAAGAGCCAAGTGTACTGCATTCGGCCGGAACCGGCCTGCGATGGGACCGGGATGGGGGCCGCCTCCCCACTGCATGCCTGCGCTCCCGACCCGCCTCGCCCCGCGCCGCGAGCCAGCAACACTTGACTTCCTCGTCAATGCTGGCCACAGCGACACTAACGGGAACCCGACTGAACCCCGGACCCTGCAGCCGGCCCAGAACCGGCCGCAGGAGCCGACCTCCCTCGTCTGCGTACCTCCTGAGTGTCATTGACGAGGGATGACGCCGCCCCAGGCGTCGCTCGCCGTCGGCTGACACGCGTGGTGGGGCCAAGTCGTCCGTTAGTGTCGCCCTCAGCGGCGTTAGCGAGGAAGCCGGCTGGGGAGACGATCGGAGCGAGGGTGCCCGTCCGGCGGGCTCGGCGCGATTGCCGGCGCGGCCACGCGCCCGCGGGTCGCCGGGCGGTACGCTGGCCCGACACGCCGGCACGAGGTTGCCTCACCCGCCCCCAACCTGCCCAGGAGGTCCCATGGTCCCCGACGAGTCGCCCTCGATCCGCGTCGGTCTGGTGGCCCACGACAACAAGAAGCGCGATCTCGTGGAGTGGGCGCGCTACAACCTCGCCTTCCTCTCCCGCCATGAGCTGTGGGCGACGGGCACCACGGGGTCGCTCCTCGAGCGGGAGCTCGGCCAGCCCGTCCACAAGCTGCAGAGCGGGCCGCTCGGCGGCGACCAGCAGCTGGGCGCGCTCATCGCCGAGGGCAAGATCGACTTCCTCGTCTTCTTCTGGGACCCGCTCGAACCGCAGCCCCACGACCCGGACGTGAGGGCACTGCTCCGCCTTGCCGTCGTCTGGAACATCCCGGTCGCGTGCAACCGAGCCTCGGCCGACTTCATGGTGTCGTCGCCGCTTCTCGAAGGGAGCTACGAGCGCAGCCAACCCGACTACGCGACGCACCTCGAACGGGTTCTCGTGGCGGACGAACCGGCGTAGACGCGCCCCCGACGATACCCGGGTACCCTGCGCGGATGCGCTACGTTGAGGTGGACGGCCTTCGCACGTCCGTGATCGGCCTGGGGGCCTGGCAGTTCGGCTCGCGGGAGTGGGGCTACGGCGAGGCCTATGCCACCGAGACCGCCCCGGCGCTCGTCCGGCGCGCCCTGGAGCTCGGGATCACGATGATCGACACCGCCGAAGCCTACGGGCCAGGCCGCTCCGAGCGGATCATCGCCGGCGCCCTCGCGGCGATCCCTTCGGCGGATCGGGACGGCCTCCTCGTCGCGACCAAGTTCATGCCCGTCGTCCCGGCCGAGCCCGTCGTCGCCCGCCAGGCGGCGGGGAGCCTGCGGCGCCTGGGGGTCGACTCCCTGGACCTCTACTACGCCCACTGGCCGAACCCGTTCGTCTCTGCGCGCCGGACGATGCAGGCCCTGCGGCCCCTCCTCGCCGAGGGCGTCGTCCGGCGTGTCGGCGTCAGCAACTACGGCCTCGGCAGGTGGCAGGAGGCCGAGCGGGCGCTGCAGGCGCCCGTGATCGCAAACCAGGTGCGGTTCAGCCTCGTGAGCACCGGCCCGACGCTCGACCTCGTCCCTTACGCGGCCGCGATGGACCGCATCGTCGTCGCCTACTCGCCCCTCGGGCAGGGCCTGCTGACAGATGGGCTCGCCGAGTCGGCTCCGCGTCCGCGTGGCGTGCGCAGGACGAGCTCCCTCTTCCGGCCCGGGACGCGCCGCCGCCTCATCCCGCTGGCGGTGTTGCTCCACGAGATCGCCGATGCCCACGGCGCTACGCCCGCGCAGATCGCCCTCGCCTGGGTGATCCGGCACCCGAACACGATCGCGATCCCGGGCGCCCGGACCATCGAGCAGCTCGAGGAGAATGCCGCGGCGGCGGACCTCGCGCTGACGGACGATGAGTTCGCCCGCCTGTCAGACGCTGGGGCCGCATTCGCCGAGGGTTCGCGCGCCTGATTCGGGTGCCCGGGGGCCCGCGCAGCTCCACCGCGCCGCTCAGCCGCGCCAAGCCCGCCCCGCCGGGCGTACGCTGGCGGCGAGCCCGAAACCACCCGAGGGATGCCGAGATGACCGCCGTCGACCCGCACGCTCCCAGCGCCGCGACCCGCACCGAGACGGATTCGATGGGGCCCATCGAGGTCCCGGCCGACCATTACTGGGGCGCCCAGACGCAACGCTCCCTCCACCACTTCGCGATCAGCCGGGACACGATGCCCGTCCCGATCATTCGCTCCTTCGGGATCCTCAAGCGGGCCGCGGCCGAGGTGAACGCGGACCTGGGGCTCCTGCCGGCGGACAAGCGCGACCTGGTCGTCCGGGCGGCCGGCGAAGTGGTCGACGGCACCCTCGCCGCGGAGTTCCCGCTCCGTGTCTGGCAGACCGGCTCGGGCACCCAGTCGAACATGAACGTCAACGAGGTGATCGCCGGGCGCGCCAACGAGCTCGCGACCGGCAGCCGCGGCGGCAAGACGCCGATCCATCCAAATGACCACGTGAACATGAGCCAGTCGTCGAACGACACGTTCCCGACCGCGCTTCACATGGCCGTCGCCGCCGAGATCGAGGAGCGCCTCGTCCCGTCGGTGACCGCTCTCCGCGACGCGCTCGACGCGAAGGCGCAGGCCTGGATGGGGATCGTCAAGATCGGGCGGACGCATCTCCAGGACGCCGTCCCCCTGACCCTCGGCCAGGAGTTCTCGGGCTACGTCGCGATGCTCGACGGCGACCTCGCGCGCCTCAACGCGGTCCTGCCCGGCCTCCACGAGATCGCGCTCGGTGGGACGGCCGTCGGGACCGGCCTCAACGCCCACCCGGAGTTCGCGGTTCGATCAGCAGCCCGGATCGCTCAGCTGACGGGCCTCGCCTTCGTCACCGCGCCGAACAAGTTCGCGGGGCTCGCTGGCCAGGAGGCGACCGTCTTCGCGTCGGGCGCCCTCAAGACGCTGGCCACGAGCCTCATGAAGATCGCCAACGACGTGCGCTGGCTGGGCTCCGGACCGCGCGCGGGCCTCGGCGAGCTGCGCCTCCCTGAGAACGAGCCGGGTTCCTCGATCATGCCCGGCAAGGTGAACCCGACCCAGAGCGAGATGCTCACGATGGTCGCCGTCCAGGTGATGGCCTACGACGTGGCCGTCGGGATCGCCGGCAGCCAGGGCAACTTCGAGCTCAACGTCTTCAAGCCGATCATCGCCCACGATCTGCTGCACGGCATCGAGCTCCTGACCGACGGCTGTCGCTCGTTCCGGGAGCACTGCATCGAGGGCCTGGAGGCAGACGAAGGGCGGATCGCCGACCACGTGGCGAGCTCGCTCATGCTCGTGACGGCGCTCGCGCCGCACATCGGCTACGACAAGGCCGCGAAGATCGCGAAGACGGCCCACCACGAGGGCTCCACGCTCCGCGCGGCGGCCGTCGCCTCGGGCTTCCTGACGGCCGAGGAGTTCGACGCCTGGGTCAAGCCCGAGGAGATGACGCGCCCGACGCTGGCCGGCTGATCAGGCGGACCGACGGGCGCAGTGCCCGGGACGCCCCGGGGCCGGGGCGAGGCCGCTCGCCGCCGGGAGCGCCTGTTGCGTGGCGGCGTGCTCTACGCCGTGGCCGCCGCCGCTTCGCGCCGCCGCGACCAGGCCACGACGGCCAGCCAGACGATGTAGGCGCCCACGACGATCACCAGCGTCAGCATCGTGAGCCCGATCACGAGCAGGCTGGCCAGGGCGACCGTGAGTCCCGCCAAGGCCAGGAACCACCCGTCGGCGAGGCTGGTCAGACCGCCTGAGCTCGACTCGGCGCTCGCCCGACGCTCCAGGCGCCACGCCGCAGCCGTGGCGCCCACGGCTGCCACGAGCCCGATCAGCAGGACGATCCGGGCGAACTCGCGGTAGGAATCGGCAATCTCCTGCACCACCTGGCCGCCGATGATCGCCCCGGGCCCCGCGCCCGCGACGGCCGTGGCGAGCCCATCCGCGGCGGAGGCGATGACGAGGCGCGCCACGAGCAGCGCCGCGAGGACGCCGAGCCCGAGGAGCGCCACCATCCGGATGCGTCGCCTGGCGAGGACGAGGGTCAGGAGCGCCAGCAGCCCCGTGACGATGAACAGGATCACGAGGAGGGCGTCGAAAAGCGTCACGTAGCGCTGCGCGGCCTCGAGCTTCGGCGCATCCGCGACCACGATGACACCGAATGTCGGCTTCAGCTCCCGCCCGATCGCCGCCGATAGCTCCGCTCGGCTGGCATCCGCGTCGCTCGGATCCGTGAGCGTGGGCGCCGTGATCGCGTTCCCGGCGATCTCGATGCCGAGCTCGTTGATCCTGTCGAAGACCCGGTCGAGCAGCGGGAAGAGGTTCAGGACCACCTGGCCGTCGGACGTCTGGACGACGCTGCCCTCGTTCCGAAGGAGCTTGACCAGCTGTTCGTGGACGAAGGCCATGGCGCGCTCCCACAGCTGGGCGAACGCGTCGCTGGAGTAGGCCTCGCGGGCGATCCCGGTGACGACGTAGGACCCGATCGGCCCCAGGCCCAGGGCCTCGTCGATCTGTTTGGTGGTGGCCTCGACGAGAGCTTCCTGGACCGCGGGGTCGCTCGCCAGGGGCGCCGTCAGGGCCACGAAGTGGTCCGTGTCCAGCAGGGTGTCATGGAGCCACCACGTCGTCGTCGCCAGGACGAGGCTGAGGCACGTGAGGAAGAAGACGAGGCCGACCGCGACGCTTCGCGTCCGCCCGTACCGCGCGGATGCCGGCTTGGCCGGCGCGGGGGCTTCCGCCCCTGCTACGGGAAGAGGTGCGGGCGCCGGTTGGGTTGGCGCGGCGTCCGCGGGCGCCGGCTGGGTTTCGACGCTGGCGGGCGGGGCCTCCGCCACGCCGGGCGCGGCTGCCGTCTCGGCAGGCGCAGTCTGCGCCACCTCGGGTTCGGCCTGGGTCGACGCGTCCTGCGTCGCCTCCGCGTCGTCGCTCATAGCGTCTCCCTTGCTCGCTCGCCCTGCCGGGCCTTCGAAGGATACAGCCGGCCCGACGGCCCACGATGCTCGGTTGCGCCCTCCGGGGCAGTGATGCGGCCGCGCGCTTCCCGGACGTTGGCGGTCACCGGAAGAGCCGGCGCAGCGCCGGCAGCGGACGCGAGCCGTTGGCCCGGGCGCTCCAGGTCTCCAGCTCGGCGACTGCGGGCGCGAGGGTCGCGCCGAGCAGGTCGGTTGCGTCGCGCGCGGCCCGTCGGCCGGCGACCGAATCCGGCGGCAGCGCCGCCACGGGGAGGGGCGCAAGGGTGTGGAGACGGAATCGCGTCCCCAGGCCGATCTCCAGGAACCCGCCGATCGCAACCGGCACGAGCGGCACCCCGCCCGCCGCGGCGAGCCAGGCGGCGCCCGGGGCGATGGTGCGGGTCCGGCCCCGTGCGCTGGGCGGCCCTTTCTCCGGGAAGATCACGAGGCAGCACCCCCGGCTCAGGACCAGGCGGGCGTCCGCCAGGTGCTCGCGAACTGCGACCGGCGTGGCCTGGGCCGGGATCGGGATCATGCCCAGCCGGGGCAGGAGGGCCCGCCGCCACCCAGATCGCGCCATCGTCCGGGAATCCCCGAACCATGCGAGGCGGGGAGCCTCGCGAGGCCATGCCAACAGGAGGAGCAAGGGGTCGGTCCAGCCGCGGTGGGGGGCGACGGCGACGACGCACGGGACCACGCGTCCCGCGGCGTCGCGCGGAAGGAGGTCCCATCCGTCGGCCCGGATCCGCCACCCGACGAGCCCGAACCCGGCGCGAACGACGATCCACACGATGCGGTCGAGTGGCCCGTGGCGCGGCGAGACATGCCTCAGCGCCGCCCGGGACCGTGCCCGCTGTGCAGCGACTCCGCCAGGATCAGGGTCGGCCACTTCGCCTCCATTGCCGTTTCGAGCTCACGGCCGGGGCCGATGGCATGCTCGGACGCTGGCTCCCGCGCGCTGCGTCATCCAATGCACCACCGCCGGGCACTCGACCGCGCTCGGCGGGAGGGTGTGGCATCTATTCCACCACCAACCCCGTCCGAGGTCGAGGCCCCCGCCCCTCGGAGAAGCCCTTCCGAGCCTGCCGACACCCTGAAGATGTCGCCGTCCGAGTGCCCCGGAGAGGAGTCAGCAACGGGGTAGGCGGCTAGAAGGCGCGCCACGCGCCCCCGCGAGGGGTCGACAGCGCGGTGGGTGCATAGACGGCGCGCGCCAGACGCCCACGCCCCCGGGTGCCGTCGGGCCACGAGTCGGTCAGAGCGCCGCTGCGAGGATGCCGGCGATCTCCTCGTCGGCCAGGAGGATCGGGTTCGTGCGCATGCTGCTGCCGCGGCTCTCCGCCACGAGGCCCGGCAGGTCCCGTGGCGTCACCCCGAAGTCCGCCAGGCGCGGCAGCCGAAGGACCACCGTCCAGCTGTCCAGCGTCGCCGGCAGGGCATCACGCGCCTGCGCGTCGGTCAACGCGCGATCGTCGGCCAGGATCCGACCGGCGTCGGCGTAGCGGGCCAACGCCGGCGAGCCGGGAGCCCGTGCCTCGAGCGCCACGAGATTCGCCCGCGTGGTCGCCGCGAGGAGCATCCCGCAGCCGATCCCGTGCGGCACGGGGAACGCCGCGCCGAGGGCCGCCACGATCCCGTGCACCGCCCCCAGGCCGGCACTCGCGAGGGCGATGCCCGAGCAGCATGCCGCCCAGGACATGGCAGCCCGGGCCGCCGCGCTCGACTCCGGCGGCGCCCCCGCCACCGTCGCCGCATGCCAGGCCGGCAAGGCCCCGGCGGCAGCCTCCAGCCCCGTCCGGGCGATGGCATCGGTGAACGGCGACGCGCCGGTGGACGTGAAGGCCTCGAGCAGCTGGGTCACCGCGTCCATCCCGTCCCCGGCGATCACCGTCGGCGGACAGGTGGCCAGGAGGTCCGCGTCGAGCACCACCACCCGGGCCACGAGGCGCTCGTCCCGGAACGACTTCTTGAACGGCGGCGTGCCCGGCGCGGCGTTCGGCAGGCGCCCCGAGATGACCGCGTTCTTCGTCACCTCGCTGCCGGTCCCGGCCGTCGTCGGCGCGGCGATGAATGGCATGGCAGGACCCGGGTAGGGGAGGCCTCGCCCCACGCCCTCCAGGTGGTCGAGCACGGCGGTTCCGCTCCGGAGGAGGCCGGCGATCGCCTTGGCAGTGTCCAGTGCGCTCCCGCCGCCGATCCCGACCACGACCTCGGGTGGGTCGTCGCGCCGGGCGGCCACGGCAGCATCCACGAGCTCCGGTGACGGCTCCCCGGCGACCGCCACGTGGTCCCAGCCCAGGCCCGCCTCTTCGAGCGACGCCACCAGCACCGTCCAGGCAGCGCTCTCGCAGAACGAGCGAGCTCCGGTCACGAGGAGCGCGCTCCGACCGAACGCGGCGACGAGCGCCGGCACCTCCGCGATCCGGCCCGGCCCCACGACCAGCCGGGGCAGCCGCGCGATCTCGAACGACGGGAATGCCGCGGCCGACGCTGCCGGGTCCGGGAGCGCGCCCTCCGCGTCCATCGTCACCCCACGCCAGGGTAGAGCCCGACGAACGAGTCGCCGCGGCGGGGCTCGGCCATCATCGGGGCCACAGTCTCGCGCCAGGCCCGGTAGTGGTCGGTGTCCTTGTGGGCGCCGGCGGCAGAGGCGTCTGCGTAGGCCTCGTAGAGGACGAACCGGGTCGGGTCGTCGGGCGCCTGGAGGACGTCGAACCGGACGTTGCCCGGCTCGCGCACCGAGGCCAGGTGGTTGTCCCGGGTCGCCGCGATGAAGTCGGCGACGCGTCCCGGCAGGACGCGGACGTGGACGAGCGTGACGTGCATCGCGCGACCTCCCAGCGGATGATCAGGTCCGGAGGCAGGATACGCCGGAGCGCGGTCCGCCCGGCGCCGAATCCCGATCGGCGCCGCACCTGCCCCCCCGCGCCGCCGCCACGTCCCTGCGAAGGAGATGCAGCTCATGGTCGGACGAGCCGTCCAGGTCGACTACTACTACCGAACCCGGTGGGGCGCCCATTCCGAGTTCGTCGACCTCTTCCTGCGCAACCACTGGCCGATCCTGCGCGAGCAGCTGTCCGAGGGCCGCTTCCTCGACGTACGGATGCACGCCCCCCGCTTCCACGGTGATGGCCGCGCCGATTGGGACCTGATGGTCACGATCGTCTATCGCGACTGGGCGGCGATCGAGGAGCATTCCGAGCGCGAGATCGCCGCGCGCCTCTATCCGGACCAGTCCACCTTCCGCGCCGAGGAGCGCCGGCGCTTCGAGCTCCTCGATGCCCACTGGGATGTCCCGCTCGAGGAGCTCCCGCTTCCCCGCTGACGCTGCCGCTCAGCCGGGCACGCCGGCCTCCAGGACAGCACCCACCGCCGTCTTCCGGGAATGCCGCGGCCGGTCGCGCGCGCGTAGACTTGCGCCGGCGCCTGCTTCGGTGCGCCTGCAGCGACGAGGGACGATGCCGACGAACACGGGTCCGCGCGAGGTGCGGCGCAGCCGGCTCGGGGCGATCCGGCCGCGGCTGCCCCGGTCCGCCCGCGCCGCCGTCCAGCCCGAGTCGCCGGGAGAGGCATCGCCGACGGTCGAGACCGTCGAGGACAACGGGCTCCGCTGGATCCACATCGAGCACCCCAGGCTCGCCGAGCGGGAGTGGCTGAGCGAGCACTTCGACTTCCACCCGCTGGCCTTCGAGGACCTCGTCTCGCGCAACCAGCGGCCCAAGGTGGACGTCTACGACGACTACCTCTTCATCGTTCTCTACTTCCCCAGCTACGACAAGACGACCGGGCGCCTCAAGGCAGTGGAGCTGGATCTGTTCGTCGGTCCGGACTACGTCATCACGCTGCCCAACGAACGGTTCGTGCAGCTCTCTCGCCTCTTCGATCGCGTGGCCGAGAACGAGGACAGCCGGACCGAGCTCTTCGCCTATGGGTCTGGCTACCTGCTCTACCGGATCGTCGACGAGGCGGTCGACGCCGGCTTCCCGATGCTTCGCCAGATGGGGAGCAAGCTCGAGGATATCGAGGACGAGCTCTTCGAGGGTCGGGCACGCGAGCTCGTGCGCGACATCTCGTCGGCCAAGTCGGAGATCATCAACTTCCGGCGGATCGTGCGCCCGCAGCGCGTGGTCTATCGCGATCTCGAGCGGGCGGTCAGCCGGTACCGCGCCCCCGACCTCGACCTCTACTTCGACGACATCACCGACGCCTCGGAGCGGATCTGGGACGTGCTCGAGAACTACAAGGAGCAGGTCGAGTCGATCGAGTCGACGAACGAGTCGGTCATCGGCCACCGAACCAACGACGTCCTGCGCGTCCTGACCATCTTCTCGGTCCTCCTCCTCCCGCTGACCTTCGTTGCCAGCGCCTGGGGGATGAACGTGGAGGTGCCCTTCGGGGACGAGCAGTTCGGGTTCGAGATCGTCGTGGCGATCATGATCGGTGTGCTGATCGCCACCGTGCTCGCCTTCCGGCGGCGCGGCCTGCTGTAGGCGTCGCCCTCAGGGCGTCGCCAGCCCGAGCTCGAGGGCCAGGGCCTGCCCTGCCTCCCAGTCCGTGCCGAACGCGTCGGCCAGGCGCTGTCGTTCCCGCCGGCACCAGGCGGCGAAGGCCGGGTGTGCCTCGCGGAGCTCGTCGGACTCATCGAGGCGTCCCTGGACCGACGCATGGAAGGCGGCGTAGATCGCCAGCGGCGACGACGCCGCGATGTGGGCCTCCGCTCCGGGCGTGGAGTTGATCGGGATCATCATCCGGGCGAAGAACGCCCCCACCTCGCCGGTCGAGAGGTCCACGCCCTGGCTGTGGCCCGTGGAGCGAAGGATCGGCGCGTGCGAGGACAGGACGACGAGCGTCGTGGCCGGGTCCCGGGCGACCACGCGCACGGTTCCCCCGAAGGTGAGAAACGAGTTGTAGACCTCCAGCCGGTCAACAACCCGGATCGTCCCCCACGAGAACGGCCGCTCCGTCGGCGCTTCCGTGGCCCGGGTGATCTCCGCGGGCCGTCCGCGACCGTCCGCGACGACCCAGTGCTCCACGCGCTCGGGATCGAAGTGGGTCAGGGTGGGATGGTCCCGCAGGGCGACGACGAGGTTCGCGCCTCCGGCCGCCTGCGGGGTCGTGCCGTTCACGTCGAGGAACCCGAGGTGCTCGACGTGGCGCGCGGCCTCTTCTGGCGAGATGCCGAGGCGGGCCGGCGGCCCCGGAGCGGTCGGGTCGAGCGTCATGCCACCTCCGCACGCAGTCTACTCGCGCGCGCCATCAACCTGGTGTCGTCCGCCGGCCGGGACGCCGAACGGCGCCTCCCGCCCGGCTGGTAGCCTGTTCCGCCGTGACCTTCCGCGCCCGCCTGGCCGAGCTCTTCGTCGGCGATCCGCCGACCTCTGGGCCGTCTGCGCGCGACCGGATCGAGCTCAACCTCCTGGGCCTGCGGGTGCCGGCCCTCGCCACGGCGTTCCTGTTGCTCTCCTGCGCGCTCCTGATGCTGGACCGCAACTACGACGTGCTGCCCCGCTTCGGTCCGCTCGATCCTCGGAGCTTGCGCAACCAGGGGATCGAGCGGCTCGTGCTCTTCGGTCTCGTGCCGCTGGGCATCCTGCTCGCTCTGCGCGAGGATCCGCGCCGGTACGGCCTGGGCCGCGGGGACGTCCGGCGGGCAGTGGCCCTCGGAGGGCTGGCGATCCTGGTGACCGTGCCCGTCATCGCCGTCATCGCGGCGATCCCCGCCATCCGGGACTGGTACAGCCCGTCGATGTCCACGGTGCCCGACGTCCTCCTCACGAACGTCCTGGACCTGGTGCCGACGGAGTTCCTCCTGCGCGGCTTCCTGATGTTCGCGCTGCTCCGCGCGATCGGGCCGTTCGCGGTGGTCGTGGCCGTCGTCCCGTTCTTCATGATCCATATCGGGAAGCCCGACGTGGAGGCGCTCTCGACGCTCGTCGGCGGCCTCGTCTTCGGCTGGCTCAACTGGCGGACCGGCGCGATCTGGGCCTCGGCCGCTTACCACGTCGCCATCCAGACCACGGTGATCGTGGTGGCCGCCGCGTGGGCCGCGGCAGGCACGGCGAGCTGAGCGCGGCCTCGCCGGAGGCCGGTCACTGAGCCCCGGACGCGTCTCCACCAGTCGCCCGACCGCCGCGACGACGAGGTCGGGCCGATCCCAGTGGATCATGTGTGACGAGCCCGGGGCAAGGGTCAGCCGCACCCGCCCGGAGATCGCCTCGATCCCGTCCCGCCACTCCTGCGCCAGGCCGGCGCGCTCGGCGTCGGGGATCCCCGGGTCGACGTCGAAGGGCTGAGGGACGATCACCACCTCGACGGGGAGGTCGCCCAGGTTCACCGCCCGGAGCTCAGCCTCCGACGCAGGCCAGTCCAGCCGCTCGGTTGCCTCCACGGCCGCGATGTTGCG
Source organism: uncultured Chloroflexia bacterium (assembly GCA_963705215.1). Classification (GTDB taxonomy): domain Bacteria; phylum Chloroflexota; class Limnocylindria; order Limnocylindrales; family CSP1-4; genus CTSoil-043. The sequence goes on from CAVPJI010000017.1 coordinate 13,668, forward strand.
ATCGAGGTCGGCCTGCCAGGCGCGGGCGAGGTCCGGCGACGCTTGCGCGATCAGGCGCCGGAAGCGGTCCGGGCCGAACGGATCCACGAGCACCACGCCGCCGACCGAGCCCGGGTGCTGCCCGGCGAAGACCCGGACGTAGACGTCGCCCAGGGAATGGCCCACCAGGACGAACGGATGTCGCTCCCCCGCGGCCGCGAGCGCGGCCCGGAGGTCGGCGACGGCCTCGGCCACGGTGTGCGTGTCGCGCGGGTCGCTGCCCCACCGGTTGGCCCGGCTGTAGGCGCAGGTGCGCGTCTCCCGCGCCAGGGCCGGGAAGACGCTCCCCCAGGAGCGGGCGTCGGAACCCATCCCCGCCTCGAGCACGACGGTCGGTGAGCCCGACCCACGACAGTCGAGGTAGACGCGACGTCCCTCGAGCGCGGGAACGGCCCGTCCCAGGTCGGCGTACCCGGGGACGACGCCACGGCGCGCGAGCCAGCCCTCCCAGCCGCCGGCCTGGAGGACGCTGAGCGAGAAGCCGAGGACGACGCCGGCGACGACAGCGGCCGCCACGAGGACGAGCCGCCGGCTCATCGATCGGCCGCCTCTTCAGGCAGAGCCCCGTGGTCGGCGCGGGCCGGCCCCGGGAGCACGAACGTCCGGATCGCGTCCCGCACGGCCGGCGGGATGACGGTGATGCCGGCGACCGCAGCGCCGACCCGGACCTTGGGAGCGTCCACGGAGCGACGGTACCATGTGAACGATCGGATCCCGGGATCCGCCGAAATGACCCGCGGAATCCCTCTTCCCTTGTTCCGGACGATCGGCTACTGTTGCCCGGCACATCCCCGCATGGTGCGGGGTCATACGCTCGGCGCCACACGATCGCTCCCACAACTCACGGGCTCCCGCGAGGATCAACGGTCAAGGGTCGCGGATAGCCGGCGAGAAGGAGCGGTTTTTCTTTGTACTCGGACAAGGTCCTCACCTGCGCCGACTGCGGCCAGGAGTTCGTCTTCACCGCGCGGGAGCAGGAGTTCTACGCTACCCGGCAGTTCACCGAGCCGCGGCGCTGCGGCTCGTGCCGCGCCAGCCGCAAGGCATCGCGCGGTGACTCCGGCGGTTCCGGCTACGGCAACCGCGGCGGCTACGGCGGCGACAGCAGCTACGGCGGCGGCGGCGGCTACAGCGGCGGCGGCTACAGCGACCGCGGTCCCCGCGAGATGTTCACGGCCACCTGCTCATCCTGCGGCAAGGACGCCCAGGTGCCCTTCCGCCCAACGAGCGGCAAGCCCGTCTACTGCAGCGACTGCTTCGCCCTCCGGCGCGCCTAGCGCACCGGCGCGAGCGCGCCGCCACCGGCACGGCCCCGGGATCCCCCGGGGCCGTTTCGAATTCGCGGATACACTGCGCCGCACCATGGCGCGCCCCCAGCTACTGCCGCCCGACGATCGCGCCTCCACTGCCCGCGACGTCCTCGTGGTGCGCGGCGGCACCGCAGAGTGGCGTCCGGACCGGCTTGCCGGCGAGGAGCCGATGGCGATCCGCGTCGCCGGGCCCTGCCAGGCGCCGGTGGACGTCGCGGTGACCATGCGGACGCTCGGCCACGACGCGGAGCTCGCGATCGGCTTCCTCGTGAGCGAAGGGCTCCTCGCGCAGGTCGACCTCGACGGCGTGACCGTGGAGATGGGTGACCCGGCGGACGTCGCGACCCCGGAGAACGAGCTGGTGGTCCGGATCGGACGCCCCTTCGACGCCGCGACGGTTCCCGCCCGGACGTTCGTCGCGTCCGCGAGCTGCGGGATCTGCGGCAAGTCGTCGCTGGACGACGTCGTGATCCGCTGCGCTCCGCTCCCGGCCGGGCCGTTCGTAAGCGCGACCGTCGTGGCCGCGCTGCCGGACCGGATGCGCGCCGGGCAGGAGCTGTTCGAGCAGACCGGCGGGCTGCATGCGGGCGGGCTCTTCGACACGGCCGGGACGCTCCTGGCGGTCCGCGAGGACGTCGGCCGCCACAACGCGCTGGACAAGCTGATCGGCGCCGCCGCCCTCGTCGGGGAGCTGCCGCTCCACGACCGGATCCTGGCCGTCTCCGGCCGGGTCAGCTTCGAGATCGTCCAGAAGGCGGTGGTCGCCGGGATCCCCATCGTGGCGGCGGTTTCGGCGCCCACGGACCTGGCCGTCTCCGCCGCCGAGCGGCTGGGCCTGACCCTGGTCGGGTTCGTCCGGGGCGGCGGCTTCAACGTCTACGCGGGCGCGGAGCGGATCACCCTGGGCTGACGCGCGCCATCCGTGCCCGCTGCCCGCGCCAGCTGATCGTCAGCCCGCCGGGAGTACCTGGAAGCCCTCGGCGCCGAAGTCCGGGTCAAAGGTGAACGCCCGCCGGACGCCGTGGCGGCGCATGACCAGGAAGCTCGTCCAGTCGACGAGGGAGACGTTCCGCCGACCCGCGGCCAGAAGTGTCTCGCGCGCCTGCGCGTGGAGGGACTCGTCGACCCAGGCGACCTCGACCAGCGGCAGGAGATCATCGACGAAGCGGCGGAGCGCTTCAAGACCGAGCCGTCGCTGCACGAGCGCGGTCGTCTCGACCACGACGTACTCGTGGGTCAGCAGGTCGACATCCATCTCGATCACCTCCTGGAGGTGGGTTCGAGAGCGCTCGCGGTGGGCGTCGTCGTCGTCCAGGAGGGCGAAGAAGGCTGAGGTGTCGACGAATTCGGTCACGAGCTGTAGATCTCGTCGAGGTAGTCATCGTGACGTTCGGATACGTCACCGAGGCCGGAGTGCCCGCAGCCGACCGCGGACATGGCCCGCACCCACAGCTCGGCCCGCGTGGGGGCCAGGACGGAGCCGTACGTGCGGTCGACGGCTTCCCGGATCAGGTGGGCCATCGAAACGCCGCGCTCGCTCGCCAGGCGACGCAATCGGTCGGCCTGCTCCGGCTCGAGAGAGATCTGGGTTCGCTGCATGGCGGAATGATACCACTCGCCCAATGTGATGTAAGACGCGACAGCCCGCGCGACGCGGTCGCACGTGGCGAGGGGCGTGGCCGCCGTTCCCGGCCGCCGGCCCTGGCGCCCGGGCGGCCAACGGCGCCGGCCGGCGGCATCGCGTTCCGGCGCGGCCTGTCGGATCCCGACCTACGGCGCCGGCCGCTCCTGGACAAACGCGAAGCCGAAGCGGCCCTTGATGCAGAGGTGACCCTCGGTCACGGAGGAGTCCATCGGCGAGGTCACCTTCACGACCCGGTTGTCCTGGACGTGGAGGGTCAGCGTGCAGCCGACACCGCAGTACGGGCAGATCGTGTCGGTCGTGGCCTGGGCTGCCTCGTCCCACGTCCCCGCTGCCCGCATCTCGTGCTCCGAGCGGAACATGAGGGCGCCGGTCGGGCAGACCCCGATGCAGTTGCCGCAGTAGACGCAGGCCGACGAGGTGAGCGGTGCGTCGTACTCGGTGGCGATCCGGGCGTCGAAGCCCCGCCCGGCGACGGCGATCGCAAACGTGTTCTGGGCGTCGGTGCCGCAGGCCTCGACGCACCTGTAGCAGAGGATGCAGCGCGAGTAGTCGCGCACGTACAGGTCGTTGTCGACCTTGACCGGCTGGGCGACCGTCTCGGCGGCGCCACCGGACGGTGGGTGATGGTGACCAGGCTGGCGGGCCTCGCGCTCGCCTGCAGGAACGGGAGGGGCGGCCGGGCCGAAGCGCGCAGGATCGGCCCCGTACTCCGCCATCATCACGTCGACGCCGGGCGCGATCGAGAGGTCCACGGACGAGCCGAGGAGCTCCAGGACGAGCTTCCGGCTATGCCGGACCCGTTCCGAGCCGGTCTGCACCTCCATCCCGGCCTCGACCCGCCGGGAGCACGCGGGGACCAGCACGCGGCTCCCCGTCACCTCGACCACGCAGAGGCGGCACACGTTGATCGGCGTGAGGCTCTCGAGGAAGCAGAGGGTCGGGACGTCGATCCCCTCGGCGCTGCACGCGTCGAGGATCGTGGAGCCCTCCGGGACCGTGACGGTCCGCCCATCGAGCGTCATCTCGACCACCGCCGGCCTGGCAGCGACCGGCGGCTCCGGAATCCGGGACGGCCGGGCGGGCAGCTCGTAGAAGATCCGCTCGATCTCGGCGCTCACGACCGCGCTCCGGAAGGAGCTGCGGCCGGGCCGCCCGGTCCGCCTGCACGGCCGGGGAAGTCGACGAGCCCGGCCCGGATCGCCGACTCGACGGCGGCCGAGGCGGTCTGGCCGAGCCCGCAGATGCTCGCGTCGCGCATCCCCCGGCCGAGATCGGCGAGGAGGGCCAGCTCATCTGCCGGGGCTCCGATCGGCCGGCCGGTCGCGAGGCGCGCCAGCAGCTCCTCCTGGCGCACGGTCCCGATCCGGCAGGGGACGCACTGGCCGCACGACTCATCGCGGAAGAACGCGGCGATCCGCATGAGCGCGCCGACAAGGTCGGCCGTCTCGTCGTAGACGAGGATCACCCCGGAGCCGAGAGTCGCGCCCGCCGCCCTCGTGGCCTCGAAGGTGAGCGGGAGATCGACGGCATCGGGGCCGACGAAGGTCCCGGCCGCGCCGCCCAGGAGGACCGCCTTGAGGGCTCGCCCGTCGGCCACGCCGCCCGCGAGGCCCAGCAGGTCGCCCAGGGTCATCCCGAACTCGACCTCGTAGACGCCCGGCCGCTCGACGGCACCCGACAGGCAGAAGAGCTTCGGCCCCGCGCTGCCCTCGGTCCCGATCGCGGCGAAGGCGGTCCCGCCGTCGGCGACGATCGACGGGATGTTCACGAGCGTCTCGATGTTGTTGACGGCGGTCGGCTGGCCGAACAGGCCCGCCTCGAACGGGAAAGGAGGCTTGTTGCGCGGCTCGCCGCGCCTGCCCTCGATCGAGTTGAAGAGGGCCGTCTCCTCGCCGCAGACGTAGGCACCGGCACCCCGGCGGATCTCGATGTCGAACGAGAAGCCCGAGCCGAGGATGTCGTCGCCCAGGTAGCCGGCATTCCGGGCGATCGCCAGGGCATGGGCCGTGCGGGCCGCCGAGAGGGGGTACTCGGCGCGCAGGTAGAGGAAGCCGCGCCGGCTCCCGGTGGCGAAGCCCTCGATGGTCATGGCCTCGACGATCGCGAACGGATCCTCCTCCATGAGGACCCGGTCCTTGAACGTGCCCGGCTCCGATTCGTCGGCGTTGCAGACGGTGTAGTGGGGAGCAGCGCCCTGGGCCGCGACGGCGGCCCACTTGCGCCCGGTCGGGAAGGCGGCGCCGCCGCGGCCCAGGAGCCGCGAAACGGTCACTTCCTCGATGACGGCGGCCGGCCCGATCTCGAACGCGCGCCGGAGACCGCGATAGCCGCCGGTCGCGAGGTAGTCGTCGAGGCTGCGCGGATCCGTGACCCCGGCCCGCGCCAGCAAGCGGAGGCCCGGGGTGCCGGCCTGCGGGATCGAACGGCGGATGTTGGCCAGGCGTTCCTCGTCCGGCTCGATCGGGAGTGCCGGCGGGACGAGCTCGCGCCCGGCGATCGAGCGCGCCAGCTCCTCGACAACTGTCGCGGCATCGACCGGGGCGACCGCGATCGTTTCCGGGACGAGGCCGGCGACCGTGAAGAGCGCCGTCGGCCCGCGCTCGCACCGCCCGAGGCAGGGCGTGCGCAGCCAGGTTGCCTCGCCGTCCATCGCCGGCCGACCGACCGGCCCCAGAAGCGCCTCGAGGTTGGCGCACACGTCCTCGCTGCCGTTCAGGCGGCACGCGAGGTCATCGCACACGTGGGCCACGACCGGCGGTCGGGGGGTGGTCGAGAACATCTGGTAGAACGCGGCCACGCCGTGAGCCTCGGCGGGCGGGACGGTCAGGCGCCGGCAGGCGTACTCGAGGGCGGGTTGGCTGATCCACCCGACCCGGGTCTGGATCGCATGGAAGACCGGCAGCAGGAGGTGGCGGCGGTCGCGGGCCGCGTGGCCGCCCCGGGCGAACCGGTCGTCGGATGGCACGCCGCGATCGCCGCCCTCCCAGCGCGTGGTCGCAAGGCCGAGCACGCTGTCGACGGCCGCTCGCTCTGCGGCGGACGCACGCGGGGCCAGCGTCACGAGGTCCATCGGAGTGAGTCTAGGGCCCGCGACGCTCGGGCCGGACGACCGGCCGGCTGCGCTGGGTGTGCCGCTCGTGCGACCCCAGCTTCTCCACCCGGATCGCGGTCGCCTTGAACTCGGCCGTGCCGGACTTCGGGTCGGTGGCGTCGATCGTGAGGAGGTTCGTGGCCACCTGGTCCTGGAAGTGGAAGGTCATGAAGGCGAGCCCCGGGCGCAGGCCCTCGTCCACGCGGACGGGTGCCTCGACGGCGCCCCGCCGGGAGACGACCCGCACCCGCTCACCGGCGGCGATCTCCAGGCGCGCCGCGTCCTCCGGGGACAGGTCGATCGTCTCGCCTCTCCGGAGCGGAGAGCGGTAGCCAGCGGTCTGCACGCCGGTGTTGTACGAGTCGAGGCGGCGGCCGGTCGTGAGACGGATGGGGAAGTCGGCGTCGAGCCGGTCGACCGGCGGGTCGTGATCCACGGGCACGAACGGTGCGCGACTCCCCGGCACCGGGTCCTCCCACAACCTGGAGTGGAGGAAGAGCTCGCCGGGGTGGCTCTCGTCGTAGCACGGCCACTGCAGGCCGCCCTCGGCCTCGAGGCGGGAATAGCTCATCCCGGCGTGCACGGGTGAGAGGCGCCGGACCTCGTTCCAGACGGCCTCCGCGGATGGCTCGCCCCAGGCATCGGCCGGGCCGCCCAGGCGGCGCGCCAGGTCGAAGATGATGGTGAGGTCGTCGCGGGCCTCGCCGGGCGGCTCGAGCGCCTTGCGCACCCGCTGGACGCGGCGCTCGGAGTTGGTCACCGTGCCCTCGGTCTCGGCCCAGGCGGCGGCCGCCGGCAGGACGACGTCGGCGAGCTGGGCCGTCCTGGTGAGGAAGATGTCCTGGACGACGAGGTGGTCGAGGCCGGAGAGGGCCGCGATCGCCTTGCCCTGGTCGGCCTCGGACTGGACCGGGTTCTCGCCGATGACGTAGAGGGCGGTCAGCTCCCGCCGCTCCATGGCGTGGAACATGCCGGTGAGGTTCCAGCCGCGCTTCGGCGGGACGGCCACACCCCAGGCGGCGTCGAAGCGGGCCCGCAGCGGGTCGTTCTCGACGTGCTGGAAGCCGGGCAGACGGTCGGGGAGGGCGCCCATGTCGCCGCCGCCCTGGACGTTGTTCTGGCCGCGCAACGGGTTGAGGCCGCTCCCCCAACGGCCCACGTGGCCGGTGAGCAGCGCCAGCGAGATCAGCGCGATGACATTGTCGACGGCGTTGTGGTGCTCGGTGATCCCCAGGGTCCAGCAGATCATCGCCCGGGGCGCCTTCGCGTAGGCGTGGGCGAGCTCTCGGATCAGGGCGGCCGGGACGCCGGTCTCGCGCTCGGCGTAGTCCAGCGTGTACGAGTCCACGCGGGCCCGGTACTCGCCGAAGCCGGTCGTGGCCCGCCCGATGAACTCCTCGTCGTGCAGGCCGGCCGCGATGATCTCGCGCCCGACCGCGTTGGCGAGGGCGACGTCGCTGCCCACGTCGAGGCCCAGCCAGGCGTCCGCCCACTGGGCGGACGTGGTGCGGCGCGGGTCGACGGCATAGAGGCGGGCGCCGTTGTGGACGCCGCGCAGGAGGTGGTGGAAGAAGATCGGGTGGGTCTCGCGCGCGTTCGAGCCCCACAGGACAACGAGGTCCGTCTCCTCCACCTCGCGGTAGGAGCTGGTGCCGCCCCCGGCACCGAAGATGGTCGCCAGACCGGCGACCGACGGAGCGTGTCAGGTCCTGTTGCAGCTGTCGATGTTGTTGCTGCCGACGACCGCCCGGGCCAGCTTCTGGGCCGCGAAGTTGACCTCGTTGGTCGCTTTCGAGCACGAGAAGCAGCCGTAGGCCGTGGGGCCGTGGCGATGGATCGCCTGCCGGATCCCGCCGGCCGCACGGTCCATCGCTTCGTCCCACGTCGCCGGGCGCAGGACGCCGCTGGCGCGGTCGCCATCGCGGACGAGCGGCTGCGTGAGCCGGATGTAGCTCTTCGCCATGCGCCGAGCCTCCGTTGCGGGGCGGGCGACCGGTCGGCCCGCCTCGTCCGCGGAGTGTAGTGCCCTGCTCAGTGGGCAGAAAGGGGCAGATGGGCACGCCGGCCGGGGCGCGTGGTCAGCCGATCGCCCGCAGCACGCGGCACGCCCGCAGGGTCACCCACCGGCTGGGCGCGCCGGGCGCGTCGATGTCGATCCACATCTTGCCGGCATAGGCGTAGCGGTTCGCCCAGCGGCCGTCGGCGTCCTGCTGGGCAAGGAGCCAGTCGACCGCGTTCGCCAGGCGCGGATCGCGGCCGACGCCTGCCTCGACGAGCGCCTCGAGGACCTGCAGGACGTCGGCGACGTAGCCGGACGGGAAGCCGAGCCGGAACCACGAGCCGTTCGGCTTCGTGTTGCCGTAGCCCATCGGGTAGTCGGCGACGGCCGGGTCGCGCGAGAGGAGGAACTCGACCGACGCCTCGAGCGCCTGCTCCACCGCCGGCGACCGGTGCTCCGGCGGGATCCGGGCCAGGGCGAGGAGCGCCTTCGCGGCACCCCACCCGCAGGGCAGGCCCTCGTTCGCGCCGCAGCGGAATCCCGGCCCCGGGGTTGCGGCATTCCACGCCGGCTCGCCCTCGCCGGTGATCGCGGTCGCCTGCCAGGCGATCGCCTGCCCCACTCGCTCGTCGTCGAGCCGACCGAATCCGATGAGCGCCCGCAGGAGGTTCCCGGTGAGGCAATGGAGGACGAGGCCCGGCGGCGGCGGCTTCTCGCTCGCCGATCCCGAGCAGGCGAACCCGCCCGTGCGCGCCTGCGTGTGGGCGAGGACGTACTCGCAGCCGGCCTGGACGCGCGGCTCGTCGGGGTCGGCCCCGAGCTGGTCGAGGAAGATGAGCGACCAGGTCGTGCCGCGGTACTTCGAGCCGTAGCCGTGGCCCGGCTTGTCCCACCAGCCGGCCGGGTCCTGGGCTTCCAGGATCGCGGCGATCGGCTTCGTGCGGGTCGCGGTCGTGCGGGCGGCGCGCACCTCGGAGTCATCGGGCGACCGTCCGAGCAGGTCGCGCAGCGCCAGGTGGCGCACCGCCGGCTCCGTCTCGTCGAGCAGCCAGGGGAGGGGATCGCCCCGCAGTCGATCGCGCCAGTCGCCCATCGCGCACCTCCGGCCCACAGGGTGACGGCCGCGGCCGGCGAGGCGCAAGGGCCGACCGGACGGTGGACAGGTCAGCCGAGGGCGACGCCCGATCCTTCCTCCACCCGGCCGATCTGCCAGGCCGACACGCCTGCGGCGTCCAGGCTCGCCTCGACTGCGTGGAGAGCCGCTTCGGGCACTGCCGCAAGCAGGCCGCCGGAGGTCTGGGGGTCGAAAGCGAGCGCGACGCGCTCCCGCGCCACGGCCGGCCCGACCTCCAGCGCGGGCGTTGCGAAGCTCCGGTTGTGGGCCGCGCCGCCGGTCTCGACGCCCTCCGCCGCGAGCGCGAGCGCGCCCGGGAGCGCGGGGAGAGCTCCCGCGTCGAAGGTGAGCCGGCACCCGGCCGCCCGGGCCATCTCCAGGGCGTGGCCCAGGAGCCCGAAGCCGGTGACGTCGGTCGCGGCGCGGACACCGGCCGCCACGAGCACGTTCGCAGCCGAGCGGTTGAGGGCCCGCATGGACGTGATCGCACCCTCGAGGTCGGCCGGGGCGGTTCTCCCTTGCCGCGCGCCCGAGACCAGCAGGCCTGTCCCCAGCGGCTTGGTGAGAAGAAGCACGTCGCCCGGCCGGGCGCCGCCCTTGCGCAGCAGGCGGTCGGGATGGGCGACGCCCACGACGGCGAGGCCGAACTTCGGCTCCGGGTCGCGGATGGTGTGGCCGCCGGCCAGGGCTCCGCCGGCCGCGCGCACAACCTCGGCCGCCCCGCCGATGATCGCCGCCATGACGTCGGACGGCAGATCCTCTGGAAACGCGGCGATCGAGAGGGCGAAGAGCACCCGCCCGCCCATCGCAAAGACGTCCGAGCAGGCGTTCGCCGCGGCGATCGCGCCGAAGGTGGCCGGGTCGTCGACGAGCGGCGGGAAGAAGTCCACCGTTCCGATGACGGCAAGGTCGTCGGTCAGCCTGTAGATGGCGGCGTCGTCGGGCGGGGCGAGGCCCGCGATCAGGTCCGGCGGGGGCGGCGTGGCGCCGAGACCGGCCAGCACCTCGGCGAGGACGTCGGCGCCGAGCTTGGCGGCGCAGCCGCCGCAGTCGGTCAGGTCGGTGAGGCGGAGCGCGGCCGAGGCGGCGAACGGGATGTCCGGCGAGGCCATGCGCCGGGTCAGGCGGGGGTCGGTGACACGGACGACATTGACGCGGGCGTCGGTGATGCCGACGAAGTCGAGGCGGGCGCTCCGGGTGTGCGCGCCGCGGCAGGGTCGGCGAGCGCCGCGTCCAGCCGGGCCAGCCAGAGGCCCGCGCCCATCTGCTCGAACAGGTGTCGGCTCTCGTCGATGGCAGCGCGGACCCGGGAGTCGCTCGTGTCGAGCAGGGTCGCCATCGCAAGCCCGGTGAGCGCCTGCTTGCGCGCGGCGCCGAGGTCCCGAAGGTCGGCGTATGCGGTGAGAAGCCCCGTCCGAGCTGCTTCGGGGTTGCCGTCCAAGGCGGCGAGCCCCGCATTCACGACGCGGAGGGTCACGCGCGCCATCGCCGCGTGCGACCCGGTATCGCGGAGCGCGCCACCGGCGGTCTCGACGAGGGCACGCTCGGATGCCAGGAGCGCCATGAAGGCGGCCTCCCCGAAGGCACCGACGGCGTTGTACGGGTCGCGGCGCCCCGACTCCAGGTATCCGGCGGCGGACGCCGCGAGGTCGCCGTCCTGGAGTGCGCGGACGGCACGGTTCCATCCGAGGTTCGACTCGAGATACGGCTCGTCGGCCACATGCAGCCCGAGCCACGCATCGGCCTCGTCCAGCTCGGTGTCGGCGTCGCCCCCGCCCTGCACCCGCAGCTGGACGAAGAAGTCCAGCAGGACGATCCGCTCCTCTTCGCTCGAGGCCTCCTCGAGCCCAACGTCGAGCTCCGACCGGGCCCATTCCCATTCGCCCGTCTCGATGGCGGCGACGCTCCCGTTGCCGATCAGCATCGACACGCCCTGCCGGTGCCCGAATCGCCGAACCTGCTCGAGGCCGACCCGCGAGATCTCGAAGGCCGCGCGCGGATCCCGGTCCGTCAGCGGGCCGCCGAGGTTGATGCGGGCCCGGATCTCCGTCGCCAGCAGCCCGTGCTGCTGGGCGAGGCGCAGGCCGGTTTCGAGGCAGCCGAGCCCCTCGTAGCCACGCCCCATGCTCACCAGGGCAACGCCACGCGTCACGAGCGTGTCGGCGACGAGGTCGACCCGGTCGAGGCGCTCCGCGATCTCCAGGGTTCGATCTGCATTCGCGATCGACGCCGCGAGGTCCACCTGGCGGAGCATCTGGAATCGGGACAGCTGGCCGAGGAGGGTCGCCAGGCCCGGATCGTCCCCGAGGTCGCCGAACTCGGCCGCGGCGGCCTCCACCAGCACGAGCGCGGCATCGAGCCGGTACCGTCCGAACATGGCATCGCCCAGCAGCCCCGTGACGCGCGCCGCGCCGCTCCGGTCGCCGGCGGTGCGCAGGAGGTCGATCGCCTCGGCCAGCAGCCGCTCCGCCTCCTCGTGGGAGCCCGCGGCGGATGCCGCGAGGCCTGCCCGCTCCAGCAGGGCGGCCCGCTCGACCGGCTCCGCGGTGACCTCGAGCGCATCCCGGAAGAAGCCGGACGCCTGCTCCTGGGCGCCCAGGGTCACCGCCCGGTCACCGGCCGCGCGGAGCGCGATCCGGGCCTGGCCGGCAAGGGCGTCGGCCTCCGGGCCTTCGGAGGCGTTCCGGAACGCCGCCAGGTAGTGCGTCGCGAGGGCGCCCGCCAGCTCCTGGTCCACGAGCGTCTCGAAGTGGCGGGCGGCGGCCAGGTGACGCGCCTTCCGATCGCGCCGGGCGAGCGTCGAGTAGGCGACCTCGCGGACGAGCGACTGGACGAACGCGAACTGGCCGCGCTCGGTGGACCGCGGATCCAGGTCGCGGATGACCAGCTCGCGACGGGCCAGGGCGACCAGTCGGCGCTCCGCATCACCGGGATCGATCGAGGCGACGGCCGCGAGGCCGTCGACCGTGAACGAGTGGCCCAGGACGGCAGCCGCCTGCAGCAGCGCTCGGTCGAGGGCGTCGAGGGCGTCGAGGCGCGCCGCGATCAGCGAGTGCAGCGTGTCCGGCACCGCCAGGTCCGCCAGGTCGCCGACCGGCCGGTAGACGCCGCCGACCGCCTCGAGCGAGCCCTGGGCCACGAGCATCCGGACGATCTCCACCGCGTAGAGCGGGATCCCGTCGGCGCGACCGACGATCCGTTCGGCGGCGTCGGCGGGAAGCCCGGGCACGAGGCCGGCGAGGAGCGCATGCATCGCGACCGTGGTCAGCGGCTCGAGCCCCAGGCTCGTGAAGTTCCGCTTGCCCGCGCCCCAGTCCGGTCGGGCCTCGAGGAGCTCCGGGCGGGCCAGCGCCACGACGTAGATCGGGACGCCGCGGCTCCACTCGACCAGGTGGTCGACGAACGCGAGGAGGCCGCTGTCGGCCCACTGGAGGTCTTCGAACACCATGACGACGGGCGCGTCAGCGGCGATGCGCTCGAAGAACGTGCGCCAGGCCGAGAAGAGCTGGTCCTGCCCGCCGGCAGGCGGGTCGCCCACGCCGAGGAGGGCCAGGAGCGCGGCCTCGATCCAGCGTCGCTCGCGCTCGTCGGGCACCCACCGCGCCACGGTCTCGGCGACCCGGTCGCGCGTCGTGGCCTCGTCGTCGGCCTCGGCCAGCCCGGCCCGCTCACGCACCATCTCACCCAGCGCCCAGAACGTGATCCCGCTGCCGTAGGACGGCGAGCGACCCTGATGCCAGTAGACGGTCTCGACGAGCCCGTCGATGTACTTGAGGAACTCCCACGCCAGCCGACTCTTGCCGATCCCGCCCTGTCCGGTGATCGAGACCAGCCGGATCCGTCGATCCCGCGCCGTCGCGTGGTACAGGTCGGTCAGCAGGCGCAGCTCGTCGTCGCGGCCGACGAAGGGCGCCTCGAGCGTCTCGGACCGGCCCCGCCCGCCCCGCTCCGCGACGACGCGCAAGGCGCGCCACGCAGGAACGGGCGCGTCCTTGCCCTTGAGGAGCTGGTCGCCGGCCGCCTCGAACGCGATGGCCCGCGACGCGGCGTTCATCGTGGTCTCGCCGACCAGCACGACACCGGGCGGCGCGGCAGCCTGGAGGCGGCTCGCGGTGTTGACCATGTCGCCCGCGACCATCCCCTCGCCGACGGCGCCGATCGTGACGGCTGCCTCGCCGGTCAGGACGCCAGCCCGGGCCTGGACCGACGGCCCGAGCTCCCGCACGGCAGCGACGAGCTGCAGGGCGGCGCGCACGGCGCGCTCGGCGTCGTCCTCGTGGCTCGTCGGGGTGCCCCAGACGGCCATCACGGCGTCGCCGATGAACTTCTCGACCGTGCCGCCATGGCGCTCGACGATGCCCCGGGCGAGGTCGAAGTAGCGCGACAGCAGGTCGCGGACCTCCTCCGCGTCGCGCTGCTCGGCGAGCGTCGTGAACCCGACCATGTCGGCGAAAAGGACCGAGACGAGGCGGCGCTCGGCGACGACCTGGGCCGGCAGGGCTGCGCGGCCGTCCCCGGCGGTGGTCGCGGTGGCGGGACCGACCGTTCCCGTCGCGGCTCCTGCTGCCGCGCCCAGCCGCCCTCCGCACTCGCCGCAGAACTTCGCGGCCGCCGGGTTGGCGGCCCCGCAGGCGCCACAGACGGCCGCCAGGGGCACTCCGCACTCCAGGCAGAACTTGCGCCCGGGATCGTTCTGCGCGCCGCAGCTCGTGCAGGTCACCGAGATCTCCCCTCCGCCACCGTCGGCGCACAGGGTAGCCCACGCCGCCGAACCGGCATAGCCCCGGCCGTGCGCGGGCGGCACGGAAGCCGCCGCTGTGCGTTCCGGCGCCCCGCTACCATCCGGCGCACGGGGGCGGTTGTCGCCCGGTGGCGGCCCCGGTCTTCAAAACCGGTGCGGTCGCGCGTGACGCGGCCGGGTGGGTTCGACTCCCATGCGCTCCCGCCATGGTTCTCCCCGCGCCGGGGGCCGTTCGGCTCTCGCAATCTTCGCGGTCGTAGGTGAACGTGGCGCCAGTGGGTGGATCTGACCCGTGGCCCCGCCGTCGGCCGCTGGACCTTGCCGGGCCCCTGGGGGACCTGCCCCCGGACGGAGTCGCCCGCCGCTCACCGACGCGGGAATGTGAGGGATCCGATGAGGAAGCTGCTTGGCACAGCCATGACCCTGGTCATTGCCGCCGGGGCGATCGGCAGCGCGGGACCGCCGCCGGCCGCCGCAGCGACGATCATCGACTCCCGGGCGGCGAGGCTGACGATCTGGCATGGCTACGCCGTGGGTTCAAGCCAGGAATGGGCCCTCCAGACCGTGCTGGCGTCGGTGCGCCCCAGGTTTCCGAACGTGAGGTTCACGGTGGTCAGCCTGTCGCTCGACGATGTCTACACGCGGTTCGAGGCCGACCCCACGCACGGTCCGGATCTGTTCATCGCCCCCAACAATCGGCTCGCGACCGAGATGCACGCCGGCCTGTTGAAGGACGTGACGGCGGCGATCCAGTCGCGCGCGGCCACCCTCACCGCGCGGGCCCGGACCGGGGCTCGCGTGTCGGGCAGGTACTACATGATCCCCGAGTCCACGAAGACCCTGGCGCTCTACCACAGCGAGTCGCGCATCCCGGTGATGCCGGCCACGACCGAGGCGCTGCTCGAGGCCGTCCGTGGGGGGCTCAAGGTTGGCTTCGTCGCCGACTCGTACTACATGGCTGGCTTCTACCCGGCCTTCGGCGGACGCATCGTCGACGCCACCTATCTCTGTGTCGCCGACCGGACGCCCGGGGTCGCGAATGCCCTCGCCTACCTCCGACAGCTCGTGCTGGCGGGCGCGACCGCGTACAGGCTGGACCAGATGGTGACGATGAAGAGCGATTTCGCCGCCGGCCGGCTCGATGCGATCATCGACGGCAACTGGTTCGGCGGGGACTACCGCGAGGCCCTCGGCCCCGATCTTCGGGCCGTCCCTCTGCCCCCCGGCCCGGTGGGCGCCTCGCGCCCGTTCGTGGAGGTCGAAGGCTGGTTCGTCAACGCGCGACGGCCCAACGCCCCGCTCGCGACGAAGGTGGCCCTCGCGCTGTCCGGCCCGGGTGCCCAGGCGACGGCGTCGAACACTGCGGCCCACGTTCCCGCCGACACGAGGGTCGCCGTGACCGATCCCCTTGCCGCCGACTTCGCACGGGCCGTGGCCATCGGCATGAACCGCCCCCTCGGCGCGGCCTTCGGCGCCTACTGGGTGCCGTTCCGGCGTGCGGTCGTGCGGGTCGTCATGGGCGGCGCGGACGCCACGACAGCCGTGCGGACGGCCTGTTCCGCGATGAACGCCGCCAACGGGCGCTGAACCCAGACGTCCACCGGTCGCTTCGTCATCGCGTGGGGGGCGACGAGCCGGTCGGCCGGCGGGTTGTCGGCGCGAACCTCACGGTCGTTCACCGCGAAGGTCTCCCCGGATCCTTCCGGCCATCTGCGATCATCCCCGCGTGAGCCCGACGCGACCTCGCCCGCCCGCCGTCGAGCGGCTCCTCGCCGCGGTGCGTCCTCACGCCGGCAAGCGCGAGCACGAGGCGCTGGCCGCGGCGGTCCGCTCGGTCATCTCCGCCGAGCGCGAGCGGTTGGCGGCGGGCCAGCAACCCCAGTCGCTCGACGCGCTGGCGGAGGAGGTCATCACCCGCCTCGACGAGCTCGCCGCGGGCGGCCTTCCGGTCCGCGTGATCAACGCGACCGGGGTGATCGTCCACACGAACCTGGGGCGGGCGCCGTGGCCGGGAGAGGCGATCCGCGCCGCCGAGGCGGCCGCCCGCGAGCCGCTCTTCCTCGAGCTCGACCGCGCGACCGGTCGGCGAGGCCCCCGCTATCGGGCCGCGGAGGAGCACCTCATCGCGCTCACGGGCGCGCAGGACGCCCTGATCACGAACAACTGCGCCGCTGCCCTGGTCCTGGCCGTGGGGCTCGCACGCAGGAACGGCGTCGTCGTCGGACGAGGGGAGCTCGTGGAGATCGGGGGCGGCGTGCGGATCCCGGAGATCGTCCGGCGGGCCGGCGCACGCCTCGTCGAAGTCGGGACGACGAACCGAACCCGCGTCGAGGACTACGCGCCACCGCTGGCGGAGGGGCGCGCGGCGATGGTCCTTCGCGTCCATCCGTCGAACTTCGCGATGGCCGGCTTCGTCGAGGCGCCCGATCCCGCGGAGCTGGCGGCCCTCGTCCACGCCCACGGCGCACTCGTCGTGGACGATCTCGGCAGCGGGGCCCTCCTGGACACGGCGGCCTTCGGCCTCGCCCACGAGCCGACCCCGGTCGAACGCCTGGCCTCCGGCGCCGATCTCGTCGTGTTCTCCGGGGACAAGCTGGTGGGCGGGCCGCAGGCGGGGCTGATCGTGGGCCGGGCGGACCTCGTCGCCCGCCTCCGGAGGGACCCGCTCGCCCGGGCGATGCGCCCCGACAAGGCGACGCTCGCCGGCGTGGCCGCGACGCTGGGCCTCTACCGAGCGGGGCTGGCGACGACCGCGATCCCGGTCTGGCAGATGATTTCGATGCCCACCGAGGTGGTGCGGGCGAGGGCGGACGCGCTGGCGAAGCGCCTCCCGGGTGTTGAGATCGTGGCGCTCGCGGCCACGATCGGTGGCGGGTCCCTGCCGGGCGAGACGCTGCCGTCGTTCGGGCTGGTCTTGGTCGCACGTTCGGCCGACCGTCTGCTCGCAGCCCTCCGTGGCGCGGACCCGGCCGTGGTCGGGCGCATCGAGGGCGGACGCGTGGTCCTTGACTTGAGGACGGTCGACCCGTCGTCGGACGATGAGCTTGCCGAGGCGGTCTCGGCCGCGCTCCGGTTGGTCGCGGTCAGCGGATGACGCTTGCCGGTGGGGTCGCGCCTGCCGGAGGTGGCCGGCCGTGACCGTCGTCGTCGGGACCGCGGGTCACGTTGACCACGGCAAGACGACGCTGCTCCGGGCGCTGACCGGGATCGATGCCGACCGGCTTCCCGAGGAGCGCCGGCGGGGGATGACGATCGAGGTCGGCTACGCCCACCTGCGCCTGCCGGATGGCGACGTGCTCGAGTTCGTCGACGTCCCCGGCCACGACCGCCTCGTGGGCAACATGCTGGTCGGGGCCGGCGAGATCGACGCGGTGCTGCTGGTCGTGGCCGCCGACGATGGTCCGCGTGCTCAGACCCGCGAGCACGTGGAGCTGCTCGACGCGCTCGGCCTGCGCCAGGCCGTGGTGGCCGTGACGAAGGCGGACGCAATCGATGACGCCCGGGTGGCCGACGTCCGGACCGCAATCCGGGAGCTCCTCGCGCCGACGACGTTCGCCGGGGCGCCGGTCGTCGACGTGTCGGGCGTGACCGGCGCCGGGCTGGAGGAGCTCATGGCGGCCCTCGCCGCGCTACGGCACCGTGCCAAGGCCGATGGTGCGGGCGCGCCGGGTCCGGTTCGTCTTGCGGTGGACCGCGTCTTCGCGGTGAGGGGCCGGGGCACGGTCGTCACCGGAACCCTGCGCGGGGGGCCGCTGGCTCGCGGGGCGTCGCTGCGGGTCGAACCGGGGGGCGCGGTCGCCCGGGCGCGGGAACTGCAGGTGCGCGGGACTTCGGTCGGGGTCGGGGGCCCCGGCGGGCGGCTGGCGGCGAACGTGACCGGGGTCGAGCGGGGTGCGATCGGGCGCGGCCGGGTTCTCACCGACGACCCGGCGGTCGTGGCGACCGATCGGATCCTCGTAGCGTTGCGGCCGGCCCTCGTGCTGGCTCCCGGGGTGGCGCGGCGCCGCGACGCGATCGCCGGCGGGACGCCGGTCCGGCTCCATCTCGGGACTGCGCAGGTCGAGGGGGTGGTCCGCCGTTCGCGGAGGGACGTGGACGACCTCCCCGACGGCGAGGCGACGGCGATCCTCCGCCTGGCCATGCCGGTGGCCGCCGCCCCCGGCGACCGCTTCGTGCTCCGGCGGCCTTCGCCGGCCGAGCCGCTGGCCGGCGGCCGTGTTCTCGACCCGCGGCCGCCATCGGGCGCTGCGTGGCGGCGCGCCACGGCGGCGGACGTGCGGGCCCTGGCGACCGCGGTCAGCGCGCCCGAGCGGGCTTCCGCGCTACTCGCGCTCCACGGGGCGCTGGAGCGTTCATTGCCGGAGGTTCGTTCCCTGGCCACGGGCGAGGCCGTCATCGCCGGCCGCCTCGCCGTCGCTCAGGGGGTTGCGTCCGCGGTGGCCACGGAGGCGATCGACGCCGCTGTCGCCGCCCCCGGCGGCGGGATCCGGTTGGCTGAGCTGCGTGAGCGCTTCGGGCGCGCGCTCCGCCGACGGGCGTCGGTCGAAACGGAGGCGGCCGCCGAAGCAGCGGGTGCGATCGTGGAGGCGCTGGTCCGGGCCGGACGACTGGGCCGCACCGGCGACCTGATCCACGCGCCGGGCCGGTCCGCCGGCCCCGCTCCGGAAGTGCTGGCCGCAATGGACCGGCTCGAGGCCGAGCTGGACGTGCCGGCCCCGGCCGGCCTTGCCGAGGCCGCCCGGATGGCCGGGTGCCCTCCGGACGGCATGCGCGCCCTCGAGGCGGCCGGCCGGATCGTTCGCGTCGAGGAGGACCTGGCCTGGTCGGTTGCTGCGTTCACCCGCCTCCAGGCAGCCGCGCTGAGCCTCGCGACGCCGGGCCCGCTCACCCCGTCGGCGCTCCGGGACGCGACCGGCACGAGCCGCAAGTACGTCATGGCGCTCCTGGAGGAGCTGAACCGGCGGGGCATGCTGACGCGGACGCCCGGTGGCCACGTGCGAGGACCGCGCGCCGGACCCTGAAGCGTGGCGTCTATTGACATCGCAAGGCCCTACATGGCATCATTCGCCCATGCCCGAGCCCGACTACCTGACCGCCGCCGAGGCTGCAGCCCGCCTCGGTATCAGCCTCCGGACCGCGCGCCGCCGCATCGCCGACGGGTCGCTGCCGAGCGTCCGGATCGGGCGCGCCGTTCGGATCCCGGCGGCGGCCCTCGACCTGCCGGTGGCCCGCCCGGGTGGCACCGCCGTTCGCGAGGCCGTCGCACCGTACGCCACTGACGCCGATGAGGACCGGGCGGCGTACGTCGCACGCTGGAACGCGTCGCACTGGCCCGACACTTGGGACCGGATGCTCGAACGGCGTCGCCGAGCCTTCGACCGCCTTGACGCCATCCGGGCCACCTCGAAGCCGCCGAGTGGCCCACACGACACTGTGGACGCGATCCTGGACGCCGTGCGCGAGGAGTTCGGCGCCCGGTTCGATTGGATCATCGCCGGACTTCCCGAGCCACCGGAGGAAGCGTGAGCACACGACGCGTGACGATTGACGCAAGCGTCGCCCTGCGCTGGATGCTTGATGACGAAGTCGACCGCGCCCCGGCACTGCGGATTCGCGACGAGCTCGAGGCCGGAGAGCTGAACCCAATCGAGCCCGGCCACTTTCTGCTCGAGGTAGCCGCTGGCCTCGAGCGCGCCCATCGCGCGGGGCGACTGACAGCCGCGGCATGTGGCGATGCGTTGCACGCACTCGAGGTCGTGTTCGTCGAGCGAACGGACCCGTTTGCGGCTGCGGCGAGTTCGCTCACCCTCGCGCTCGAGACCGGGCTTCGCGTCGCCGACGCTGCCTATCTCGATTGCGCCCGTCGCGCTTCCGCGACACTCGTGACCGCGGACGGGCGGCTTGCGCGAGCGACGTCCACGGCGGACTCGCCCGTCGTCGCCCTTGCCGACCTCCCGCCCCTGTGACGTCGCCTCCCGTCACCGGCGTCGTCCTGGCGGGTGGCCGAGCCACCCGCTTTGGCGCCGACAAGCTGGCCGTCGAGTTCGACGGACGGCCGCTCCTCGAGCACGCGATCACGGCCGTGGCGCAGGTGGCCGATGAGATCGTGGTCGTGGCCGGCTTCGGTGCGCCGGAGCCCCCACTGCAGGCGGACGTTGGGGTTCCGATCATCGTGGCCCGTGACCTCATCCCCGACGGAGGCCCGCTCGCCGGGCTCGCCGCAGGCCTCGCGATCGCCTCGCACCCGCTCCTCCTGCTGGTCGGCGGCGACCAGCCTGCACTGCAGCCAGCTCTCTTGCGCGAGCTCGTCCACGTACTCGACGCCGGAGCCGGCACCGACGGCGCGGCGTTCGACGTCGTCGGCCTCGAGGAGGACGGGCAGCTCCGCCCCCTGCCGGCCGCGCTCCGGGTCGCGACCGCCCGACCGGCCGCCGATGTCGCGCTCGCGTCGGGCACCCGCAGCCTCCTGGGCCTGTTCGGCCGGCTCCGGGTCGAGAAGCTGACGCCGGCGGAGTGGCGGGCGATCGACCCGCGGGGCGATTCGCTGCTGGACGTCGACACGCGCGACGATCTGCCGCCGGCCTGACTGGCCCCGGAGGCCCTCCGCGGGGAGCGCCTGGATGGCCCGCATCGCGGTCGCGGCGGGCGCGAACGCCTGACCGGCGATCATGGTGACGCCCCGGCCGCAGGGTCGGGGCGTCGTGGCGCCTGGAGGCCGGCCCGACCATCGCGGCCGGCAGATGGCCTACTTCTTGACCTTGACGACCACCGTGCTCGCCTGGACGTCGTGGAAGCCCTGGCGGCTGGGACTGTTGGCTGCCGAGTAGAGGAGATAGAGGGCGTAGCCGAACGTGAGCAGGCCGAGCAGCGTCCCGATCCCTCCGAGCATGAAGCCCGC
The DNA here is from genome assembly GCA_963705215.1 of uncultured Chloroflexia bacterium. GTDB lineage: Bacteria > Chloroflexota > Limnocylindria > Limnocylindrales > CSP1-4 > CTSoil-043. Next base: position 34,505 of record CAVPJI010000017.1, read on the forward strand.
CACCTGGGCCAGGACGAACGGGCCGAACAGGAAGAGCCAGCGCCGGATCGCCTGCGGCTGCGTGAGCACGGCCCCGTCGGCGGCGTTCAGCGTCTCGAGGCCCAGGACGCGCTGGCCGGGCGAGCCGCGCATCTTGGTCCACGTGTAGATGAAGTAGACCGCGCTGCCGGCCGCGTAGATCAGCAGCATCACGACGAACCAGACGAACGTCATGAACCCGAAGCCCGCCAGCGCCGAGCCGATGAAGAGGCCAAAGAAGATCGCATAGAGGATCCCGAAGCCGACAGCCATGATGATGACGTCGATGATGTAGGCGAAGATCCTCGACGGGACGTCGGCGTAGGCCATGCCGGCGGGCCCGGCCACCGTCTGCGACGAGGTGATCGTGCTCACCCACGCCGGCGACGTGCTGGCCGCGGGCGCGCTCGGCGGCGCGACCTCGACCGGGGGTGCCGCCTCGGGGGCGGCCGGCGGAGGCGCAGCCGCCTCCTGCGGGGCCCGGGCCTCGTCGGGCGGGGGCATCCCTGGCGAACCGGTCGATTCCATCGTTCCTCCCTCGTGCGTGGTAGCCGACGGGCAAGCATGCCCCCCTCCCGGGCGGCCGCGTCCCAGGGCGGCGCCCCGGACGCCGCGAGCATAGCGAGGCGCATGCCCTGTGACCAGCCCCCGGAACCCCCGGGGCGGGCGGCGCCTCCGCCCAGCGCCTTGTGCCGTCCGGCGGCACGTCGCGGCCGGCCGTCCTAGACTCAACCCATGCCCGGTCCCATCGTCCTCGTCGGATCCGGTGAGTTCACCGACGCCATGGCGGCCATCGACCGCGACCTGCTTGCCGCGACCGGGCGGGCCCGGCCGCGCGTCGCCATCCTGCCCACCGCGTCCTGGCCGGACGGCGAATCATCCTTCCTCGACTGGCTCGAGCGGGGACGGGCCCACTTCTCGGCGCTCGGCGCCGAGGTCGAGGGGGTGGAGCTGCGCACGCGTCCCGACGCCCTCGACGAGGCCTGTGCTCAGGCCATCGGCGAGGCCGACCTGGTCTACCTGTCCGGCGGGAAGCCGGACCACCTGCTCCAGGTGCTCGAGGGGACACCGGCCGCCGCAGCCCTGCGGGCCGTCCACCTGCGGGGCGGCATCCTGGTCGGGTGCTCAGCGGGTGCGATGACCCTCGCCGGCCGGCAGCCCCGCCTCCGCGGTCGCCGTTTCGTGCGATTCCCGGCCGGCTGGCGCGACGCCCTGGGCTTCGCGGAGGGCGTCGCGGTGCTGCCGCACTACAACGCGTTTCCCGAGCCGATCGCGGCCTTCATCGCCCTCACCCCGCGGCGCCGGGCGGTGGTGCTGGGGATCGACGAGGAGACCGCGGCCATCGAGCACGACGGGATGTGGCAGGTGCGCGGCCGTGGACGCGTGACGGTTTGGCGGGGTCGTTCCCGCATGCGGCATCGCGACGGCGAGACCTTCCGCCTCGCCACGGACCCCGAGGGCCCGCCCGACGAGGGGCTCAGCCTGCCTTGACGGCGCGGAAGCAGTCCGAGCAGTAGACCGGCTTGTCGAGTCGGGGCTTGAACGGCACCTGGGCGTTGTTGCCGCAGCGCGAGCAGGTCACGGCAAAGTACTCGCGGTCGACCGGATCTCCGCCCCGCTCGTAGCCGCGGGGCCCGCCGATGCTCCGGACGTCCCACCCGTCGCCCCGGGTCTGGCGCCGGCTGGCGCGACAGCTCGGGCAGCGCTTGGGGTCCGAGGTGAAGCTCTTCTGGGCGTAGTACTCCTGGTCGGCGGCCGTATGCGTGAAGTCAAGGCCGCAGTCGACGCAGGTCAGGGTGCGATCGGCGTAGGTCAAGGGTGCTGCTCCTCCAGAGTCCGTGCGCTCGCTGCCGGCGGGCGTCGGTGGAGGGGCGGCCGTCGTGGCGGGACGGCGGGGAGGCGAAAGGAGCCTGGTGCCGCGCGACCCGGGTGACGTGCTGCGGAACCTCTCGGGGCGCGCACCGGTTGCGTTGCTCGAAGAATAGCACCGGGCCTGCCGGCGGTCGTTCGCGGCGCCTCGGGCGCCGTCCGCCACGCGCGGGCCCGTACGGATGGCCTCGCCGTCCCCCGTCCGATTTGGCACAATGGCGGCGATGCTGCGCCTGATCCACACGGCCGACGTTCACCTTGGGGCTCGCCATGCTGACCTCGGCGACCAGGCGGCCGTTCAGCGGGAGCGCCAGTTCGCGGCTTTCCGGGCGACCATCGAGCTCGCCCTTGCCGAGAAGGTCGATCTCGTCCTCATCGCGGGCGACCTCTTCGACACCAACACGCAGCCTCGCCGGTCGGTGGAGCGGGCGGTGGCCGAGCTGAAGCGGCTGGCGGACGCCACGATCCGCACGGTGGTGATCCCGGGCACCCACGACGTGTACGACGGCGCGTCCGTCTACCGCGCGTACGACTTCGCCGGGCTGGCCGGCCTCCCCGCCGACACGGACCGTCTCGTGGTCCTGACCCCCGATCGCCCCGACGTCGTGCTCGGGCCGCTCGACGTCGTCGTGCACGGCCGTGTCTTCGCGACGAAGCGCGCCCCGCGCAGCCCGCTCGCCGGGTTCGACGTCGCGGCGGACGACCGGGCGACCTGGCACGTCGGCCTGATCCATGGGTCGTTGAGCATCCCCGAGAAGACCGAGCACGACGAGGTCGTCTTCACGAACGCCGAAGTGGCCGCCTCGCACCTCGACTACCTGGCCCTCGGCCACTGGCACTCCACCCAGCGCGGCCGGGCGGGAGCCACGATCTGGGCCTACAGCGGCGCCCCGGAGCCGGTCGCGGTCGACCAGGACCGGGCAGGCAACGTGCTCCTCGTCACCCTCGAGGAACGCGGGGGTGGACGCCACGTGACCGTCGAGGAGCGCCACGTCGGCCAGACCCGGTTCGAGCGCCTGGAGGTGGACGCCGCCGCCGTGGGCAGCCAGCCTGCGCTGGTCGCGCGCCTGACGACCCTCGCTGACCCCGATCTCATCCTCGACGTGCGGATCATCGGCGTCCGGCCGGACGACCTTGACCTCGCGACCGACGAGGTCGAGCGCGAGATCGCGGACCGCTTCTTCCGGGCGCGCATCCGTGACACGTCCGCGGCGGCGCTTCCGGACGGCCCGCTCCCGCCCCCGGACACGATTGCCGGTGCGTTGGTCCGGGATCTCGAGGCCGAGATCGCCGAGCTCGAGGCCGCCGGCCGCGACGGCGACGCCCGCGAGGCCCGCGACGCGCTCCGCCTGGCACGCCTGCTGCTCGACGGCCGCGAGGTGGCCCTGTGAGGATCACCCGGCTGCGCCTCCGCGACCTGAAGGTCCACCGGGACCTGGATCTGGAGCTCGCGCCCGGTCTGACGGTGGTCCGCGGCCCCAACGAGGCGGGCAAGTCGACGCTCCAGCGGGCGCTCGAGCTCGCCCTCTTCCGGAAGGTCACGGCCGGCGGGGCCGAGATCGATGGGCTCCGCAGCTGGGGAGCGCCCGACGACGGACGCCCGTGGGTCGCGCTGGAGTTCGTCCAGGAGGATCCCGAGGGGACGCGCCTCGGCACGCTCGAGAAGGACTTCCGCGGCGCCAGGGGAACTGCCCGGCTTGTCCTCGACGGCGAGTCCGTGACCGATCCGGCGCGCGTCGACGAGATCCTCGCGGATCTCACCGGCATCCCCGGCGAGAAGTTCTTCCGGTCCACGGCCTCGGTGCGTCACCACGAGGTCTTCGACCTGGCCCGCGACGAGGGTGCCCTGCGCGACCGGCTCCAGGCCTCCATCAGCGGCGCCGATCGGGGCACAAGCGTCGCGAAGCGGCGCCTCGACAAGGCCCTCCGCGACCTGCAGGCCCGCGGCGAGCGCAACCCCGGGCGGCTGCGCGTCGCCGAGGAGGCCGTCGCCCGGTCGGAGACGATCCTGGCCCAGGGCGAGGCCCAGCTCGCCCAGCTCGAGCGCGACCGGGACACCCTCGCGGGAGCCCGCGAACGCCGCGCCGCCGCGGAGCACGTCCTCGGGGAGCGGCGCTCCCTGCTGGAGAAGGCGCGCCAGGCGGAGCGCCTCGTGGCGGAGCGCGACGTGGCCCAGGAGCGCTTCGAGCGGTATCGCCAGGCCGTAGCGGTGGCTGACCAGATCGCCGAGCTCGAGGGGAGCCATCCGTCCCCGAACCCGCTCCCGGTGCTGCGCCAGGTCGTGGAGCGGGCACGCGTCCTGGATCGCCAGATCGGGGAGCTGCGCGCCCAGCTGGGCGAGGAGCCCTCCTCGGTCGACTACCAGGTGGCGATCCCCGAGCCTCGCTACCGCCCCATCGCGTGGCTTGCGGTGCTTCTGGCCGTGGGCGGCGTGATCGCGGTGGCCCTGGGGGTCTTCGCGAGCCTCACCGCCGCGGTGGTCGGCGGCGTGGTTGCCGCGGTTGCCGGACTGATCCTGGCCGCCGTCGCCCGCGCCCGCCGGCGGGCCTTCTTCGACTTCCGGCGCCACAAGCAGCTCCGTGACGACGAGATCGCCCGACGCCTCCGGGGTCGGAGCCACCTGGAGGCCGACCTGCGCAGCGCCGAGGCGGACCTCACGGCCCAGCTGGCCACGATCGAGGTCGATGACCCGGCGGCGGCGGAGGACCTCCTGGCCCGCGAGGATGCGCACGTCCAGGCGATCGACCTTGCGCGGGCGCAGCTCGACGGACTCGTCGGCAAGGAGCCGGTCGAGACGCTCCCCACCCTGCGCGACGCGGCCGCCCTGACGATCGAGCAGAAGACCGGGGCCCTCGAGGCGCTCGGACCGATCGCCAAGGAGCCGCGCGCCCGCGAGCGGCTCGAGGTCGAGGTTCGCGACCAGGAGGGCGCCCTGGAGCGGTCCCGCGACGACGAAGCCGCCGCCCGCGCCCGAGTCGAGCAGAACCCCGTGGATGCCGAGCAGATCGCCGGCGAGGCCGAGCGCCTGGCGTCGTGGCGCGAGGATCTGGCCTCCCTCCAGCGCCGCCAGCGCGTCTGCCAGAAGAGCCTCGACGCGATCGGCCGGGCGGAGACGGCCACGATGCGGACCGCGACTCGCTACCTCGAGAAGCGGATGCGCGGCGACCTCGCCCGCCTCACGGGTGGCCGCTACCGGCGTGTGGCCGTGGACGATGCGACCCTCGACATCTCGGTCTTCGCGCCAGAGCGCGGCGACTGGGTCGCCATCGAGGACCTGTCCCAGGGGACCCTCGACCTGGGCTACCTCGCGGCCCGCCTCGGCATCGTCCGGCTCGTGACCCAGGATCGCCGACCGCCCCTCATCTTCGACGACCCCTTCGTGACCTTCGATGAGGCCCGGGCGGAGCGGGCCATCGCGATGCTGAAGGACCTGGCGGCGGACTTCCAGGTCATCTACCTGACGACATCCGACCGCTACGACCACGCGGCCGACCGGGTCGTGGAGCTCCAGGGCCCCGTGGCCGGCGACGACGCGCCGTCGGACGACGGTTCCGAGGTCACGTCCCCGGCCGGCTGACGCCGGTCTCGCCGTTCGCGATCGTGCCTACCGACCTGCTCGGGGCCGCTTCCGCCCTCGTCGCGGCCGGCGCCTGGGGCGCCGCGGACTTCGGAGCTGGGCTGGCGACGAAGCGCCTGCCCGTCATGGTCGTCCTGCTGGGCAGCCAGCTCGTCGGGCTGACCGGCGCCATCGTCGCGGTGGCCGTGCTCGGCGAGCCACTTCCCGCTCCCGTCGACGCGGCGTGGGCCGCGATAGCCGCGCTGTTCGGGGCTGTCGGGCTGACTGCTCTCTTCCGCGCGCTCGCAGACGGGCGGATGGGGATCGTGGCCCCCGTCGCCGGGGTCCTCACCGCTGCGATCCCGGTGGCCATCGGCATCGCCACGGCCGGCGCGCCGGGCCCGGTCCGCGCGGCCGGCTTCGCTCTCGCCCTGCTGGCAATCGTGTTGGTCTCGCTCGTCGACGACGGAACGACGGGGCGCGGCGGGCTCCTGCTGGCGCTCGTCGCGGGCGTCTGCTTCGGCCTCTACACGACCTGCGTGGGCCAGGTCGAGGCGGGCATCTTCGGGCCGCTGCTGGTCTCGCGTGCCACCTCGTCGGCCGTCGTCGTCGCGATCGTGGCAGCTCGGCGCACGCCGGTACGCGCCATTGCGGCCGGGGAGCCGCGCCTCGTCCGGCTCGTCATCGTCGTCGGGATCGTCGATCTCATGGGGAACGCCACGTTCCTCCTGGCTGCCCAGACGTCCGGGTTGGCGCTGGCTGCCGTGCTCGGGTCGCTCTACCCGGTCTCGACCGTGATCCTCGCAGCGGTCGTCCTGCGCGAGCCGATCGGGCGGCTGCATGCGGTCGGGATCGCCACGGCCGCGCTGGCCACCGTCCTGCTCGTGGGCGGCGCCTGACCGACGCCACGCGATCGTTGACCCTGGAGCCGGAACCGCCACGGGCGGATCGTCGTCTTCGGCGGTACTGTACGCGCCGACCCCAACACGCACCGGAGGAGCCAGGTGGCCCAGGAGATCCCGGACGGCATCGTCATGGAGCCGGTCTTCATCATCGAGGCCACCTACGGCCCGGACGCCGCCGCGCTGCGGCCGGCCCATCGACCGACGCACCTGGCCAGGATCGCGGCGCTCCGCGCGGCCGGCACGATCGTGGAAGCCGGTGCGTTCCCGGACATGTCCAGCTCCCTCCTGCTGGTCCGAGCCCCCGATGCCGACGCCGCCCTCGCGATCGCCCGGGAGGACGTCTACATGCGCGAGGGTGTCTGGGTGGAGGTGCGCGTCCGCCCCTTCGTCCGGGTCGCCCGGCCGGACGAGGTCCCGGCCTGATGCGTGGCGCGAGGCGGGAAGGCTTCCGCCGCTCCATGCTGCTCACGGCCTGCGTCAGCGTGCTGGCCGTGATCGCGGTCGCGGGCTGCGGGGCTTCATCCGGCGCGACACCGACGGCAACCGCCACTCCCCCCGGGTCGGCCGGGCCGTCGAACTCCACCGCCCCGGGCCCGGACGCCACCCCGCTGCCGCCGGGCGCCTTCACCTTCGACCTGCCCGCCGGCTGGGTCGCGGTCCCGATCTCGGGGAGCCACGATGCCCTCCTGGCGCGCCTCCGCGAGCAGAACCCCGTCTTCGCCGACTCGCTGGCGGCCCGGCTCGGGGGCCTCTCCGCCACGACGACCTACGTCGCCTTCGACGCTTCGGCCGATGCGGTGAAGCAGGGCGACATCGTGATGCTGGTCGTTACCGAGGTCGCGCTGCCGGGCGACGTTGAGCTTCAGGCGTTCGCGTCAACGATCAAGGGCCAGGTCGAGCAGCTCGTCGAGAGCACCGTCGACCTGCGCCAGGTCCTGGTCACGGCCGGCCAGGCGCTCTCGCTCGCCTACCTGGCGCCCGTGACGCGGCCGGACGGCAAGCCCGCGTCGGCCGCGATCACGCAGGTCCTGTACGTCCTCCCAGGGCGGGCCTACGTCATGACCTTCGCGGCCCCGCCGGACCGGGCGAACAACTACGCGCAGGCGATCGCCGACATCGCGACGTCGTTCACGATCCGCCTCTAGCCCGTTCGAACGGGCCGAGCCATGCGTTCCGCCGGCGTGACCTCTTCCTCCATCGAGCGCGTGGCCGTGCTCTGGTTGCGACGCGACCTGCGCATTCACGACCACCCGGCCCTGGTGACCGCCCTGGAGTCGGCACCGGCTGTCGTCCCGGTCTTCGTGCTGGATCCGCGGCTGCTCGACGGGCCGGGCGCGTCGGCGAACCGCACGTGGTTCCTGCTCGGGTCGCTCCGGGCCCTTGCGCAGGACCTGGAGGCGCGCGGCGCCCCGCTCGTGGTCCGGACCGGGCGACCCGAGGACGTGATCCCGGCGGTGGCCGCCGAGGCTCATGCCGGCGACGTGTTCGCGAGCCGCGACGTGAGCCCGTTCGCCCGACGGCGGGACGCCGCGGTCGCCGACGCGCTCGCCGCGGCCGGCAGGCGTCTTCGCCTCGGGCCCGGGCTCCTGGTGGCAGAGCCGGAGGAGGTGCACACGACCGACGGGCGACCGATCACGGTCTTCGGGCCCTTCGCGCGGCGATGGGCAGCCGTGCCCCGCCGCACGCTGCTCGGCGCGCCGTCCGCGATCCCCTCGCTGCCACGCGGCACCCTCGCTACGGACCGTCTGCCCGCAGGCCCGCAGCCGACCGCCGATCCAGCCCTCCTCCCCATCCCGGGCGAGGCCGCGGCGCGCGAGCGGCTGGTGGCGTGGGCGGCCTCGGCGGCCCTGCCCGGCTACGCGGACGGCCGGAACCGCCTCGACGCCGACGGCACATCGCGGCTGTCCGCCGACCTCAAGTTCGGGACGCTCTCGCCGCTGGAGGTGCTGCTGGCAGCCGAAGGGCCGGGCGATGGGCGCCGCGTCTTCGCGTCCGAGCTCTGCTGGCGCGAGTTCTACGCTCACGTGCTCTGGCACTTCCCGCACGTGGTCCGGGGCGCGTACCGGCCTCCGTTCGACGCCGTCCCATGGATCGACGACCCGGCCGGCCTCGCGGCCTGGCGGGAGGGCCGCACTGGCTACCCGGTCGTGGACGCGGCGATGCGCCAGCTTGCAGCGAGCGGCTGGATGCACAATCGGGCGCGGATGATCGCGGCGAGCTTCCTCGCCAAGGACCTCCTGATCGACTGGCGACACGGCGAGGCCCACTTCATGGCTCAGCTCGTCGACGGCGACGTGGCCGCCAACAACGGCGGCTGGCAGTGGACCGCGGGGACGGGGACGGACGCTGCGCCCTACTTCCGGGTCTTCAATCCGGTGGCCCAGGGTCGCCGCTTCGATCCCGATGGGGCATATGTCAGGCGCTGGGTGGCGGAGCTGTCCAGCGTCCCGGACGCGTACCTCCACGAGCCCTGGACGATGCCGCCCCACGTCCAGGCGGCTGCCGGCTGCGTCATCGGCCGCGACTACCCAGCCCCGCTGGTCGACCACGCCGAGGCTCGCCGCCGGGCGCTCGCCGCCTACCGTCAGTCCAGGTCGAGCGAAAGGTAGTTGCCCGGGTCCTGGAATCCCATCCGCTCGTAGAGCGAGCGGCCGTCGTCCGACGTCCGCAGGTAGACGCGGCGGAGCCCCAGGGTCCTGGCGTCGGCAACCAGGGCGTCCATCACCGCGCGTCCCACGCCGCGGCCGCGCCAGCGGGGCCGCGTGTAGACGTTGACGACGAACCCTTCGCCGGTTCGACGGGAGCGAGGGTGCGGCGGCCGGTCGACGAGCACCAGGCCGCCCATCGCCACGATCCGTCCGTCCTCCTCGGCCACCCAGACGCGGTAGACGTCGCCGTCGATGTGGGTCGCGAGGTAGTCGGTCACCTGCGTGCGGTGCGGTCCGACGCGGTCGGGCGGCAGGTCACCGCCGAGAAGCTCCTTGTCGAACGCCAGGCGCAGGTCGCGGATGACCGGCAGGTCGTTCCGAACGGCGCGGCGCAGCCGCAGCCGGCGGCGGGGCTCGTCGTCTCGGAGAGGCGGCTCGGTCACCCGGGAATCGTGCCACGGCGCGAGCCGTCGCGCCGGTAGACTCCGCCGGTGACCCACGACCCTGGACCGCCGAGCACGTCGCCCGGCGTCCCTTCAACGCTGCCCGCCGCGCCTGCACCCGCTCCGGCCGCGCGTCCGGCCCAGGGGTGGCGCTCGCTCCTGCTCGTCTACGGGATCGTCTCCACGATCGAGGCCCTGGGCATCGCCCAGGTCTTCGCCTTCCTGCCCCTGCGCCTCCACGAGGTCGGCCTTCCAGCGGCGCAGATCCCGACATTCACGGGGCTCTTCACGAGCCTCATCTTCGTCTTCGGGATCTTCCTGGTCCCGTTCTGGGGCGTCTGGGCCGACAAGTACAGCCGGCGGGCGGTCATCGCCCGGAGCGCGGTCGTCGAGGCGGTCGTCTTCGCCGGCGTCGCCCTGGCCGAGGAGCCCTGGCAGCTGGCCGTCAGCCTCCTCCTCGTGGGGCTCCAGCTGGGCAACACCGGCGTCATGCTGGCGGCGCTGCGGGACGTCACGCCGCGCCACCGGGTGGGCACCGTGACCGCTCTCTTCGGGGCGAGCAATCCGCTCGGCTTCGCCATCGGCCCGGTGCTCGGCGCCTTCATGGTCGACGGGCTCGGCTTGCCGCTGGTCGCCGTCTTCTGGCTCGGTTCTGCCCTCTCCATCGCCGCGTTGGTGCTCCTGCTCGTCGGCTCGCGCGACATCCGGCCGGCCGTGGTTCCCACGGGGAGCGCAGTCAGCCTGGCCCGCAGCGCCATCTCCGGGGTGATGGCGGACAGGGCCGTGCGCCGGATCTTCGCGATCTTCGGCGTCTCGATCCTGGCCAACCAGATGAGCCGCCCGTACCTGCCCCTCCTCGTCGCCGACGTGAACGCGGGCCAGGGCAACCTGGCGTCCGCGATCGGCCTCGTCGCCGGCACGGCGGCGCTGGTGGGGGCGCTCCTTTCGCCCCTGGCCGGCCCGCTCGGCGACCGGGTCGGGTTCCGCCGCGTCCTCGCGGGAGCCCTGCTGGGCGCCGGGACGACGCTCCTCCTCATGCCCCTTGCACCGGGCGTCGCTGCGCTGGCCGGGATCGCGGTCGTCTACGCGGCGTTCCAGGCGTCCACCCAGTCGATGGTCTTCGGCCTGGTCGCGGTCGAGGTGGCCCCGGAGCGCCGCTCAGCCACGCTCAACCTCGTGCTCCTGCCCCTCTACATCGCAGGCATCATCGGGCCGACGCTCGGGGCGGTGGCCGCGGGTGTCGGAGGGATCACGGCGCCGTTCGTTGCGGCCGGCGCCGTCTTCCTGGCCGGCGGGGTCACCGTGGTCGTGTCGCTCCGCCGGGCCACCCGGGCTCGTCGCCCGGCCTGAGCGCGCCCCTGGGTGACGGCGCCGGGGCCGGGCCGCGGTCAGGCGTCCCGACTCCACTGCGGCCACTCGACGGCTCGCCGGAATCCGTGGGCCTCGTACATGCGCAGGGCGTGCTCGTTGGCCGCCGAGACGGCGAGCGAGATCGTGGGCACGCCGCGGTCCTGGAGGTGACGCACGCCCCAGCGGAGGAGGGCACGCCCCAATCCCAGGCCTCGCCAGGGTGGCAGGACCCCGATCAGCTTCACCTCGCCGTACGGCGGCCGGTCGTCCGGGTAGAGGCGGGCCCGGCAGAACGCGACCACCCGCTCCGGATCCTCGACGAGGGCCACCAGCAGGATGTCGCGCGGGTCGAACTCCGGCGCTGCGTTGGCCGCCCGGATCACGGGCTCCGTCCACGACACAGGCGTCGGGTGGTCGGCGAAGGTGGCGTTGAGCAGCTCGACGAAGCCCGGGATCACGTCGCGCTCAGGGTCCCAGGCCCGTGAGACGAAGCCCGTCGGGAGGTTCGGTTCCGGGCAGGCGTCCGCTGCGGGGCGCTCCATCCAGTACAGGCTGGCCCGGTAGGCGAACCCGCGGGCCTCGGCGAAGCGACGCCCCGGGGACGTGCCGGGCGGGACGTACAGGAGCAGGTACGGGTGGCCGAGCACGTCCCGGACGTACGGCAGCGCGGCTTCCACCAGCGCGCTCCCATGGCCCCGGCGGCGGTGGGCCGCGGCTACACACAGGTCGTTGAGGCGCGGCGCCAGGTAGCCGACGACCTGCCCGTCCTCGATGGCCACGTACGACGATTCCGGCTCGGCTGCGAGCGATGCGAGGGTGCGCTCCATATCGTGGTGGGTCGCGTCCGGGAAGTCCCCGGCGTCGATCGCGGCGTGGCCCACGAGCCCGATTGACGGCAGGTCGGCGGCCGTCGCCGGCCGCACGGCACACGCCGCGACGTCGGGCTGGACCACGACATTGGAGCGGCCTGTCACCGGTCGACGCCTATGCGGGAAGGTCGCGCTCGTCGGCCCCGACGTAGCGGGCGTCCGGCCGGATCAGCCGGTTCGCGGATGCCTGCTCGATGACGTGGGCCGTCCAGCCGGCGTGGCGGGCGAGCGCGAAGGTTGCCGGGAAGAGGTCGGGCGTGAGGCCCACGCCCTGGAGGACGGCTGCCGCGTAGAACTCGACGTTCGTCTTGAGCGGCCGGTCCGGGTACTTCTCCTCGAGGACCTTGAGCGCCACGTCCTCGACCTTGATCGCCAGCTCCAGCCAGTTCGGCCGCGTCGGCATTGATTCGACGACCGTGCGCAGGGCCCGCGCCCGCGGGTCGTAGGCGCGGTAGACGCGGTGGCCGAAGCCCATCAGCCGCTCGCCGCGGGCAATGGCGCCCCGTACCCACTCCTCGGCGTGCTCCGGGGATCCGACCTTGTGGATCTGCTCCACGACCTCGGACGGCGCCCCGCCGTGGAGCGGCCCCTTCATCGCCCCGATCGCACCCGTCACCGCCGACGCCATGTCGGACTTCGTGGAGGTGATCACCCGCGCCGCGAACGTGGAGGCGTTGAGCCCGTGCTCCGCCCCGACGATGAAGTAGGCGTCCAGGGCGCGCGCGGTGGCCTTGTCCGGCCGCTGGCCGGTCAGCTGGTAGAGGAAGCCCGAGACGAGGTCGAGCTTCGGGTCCGGTTCGATCGGCTCGAGGTCCTCGCGCAGGCGCACGAAGGCCGCGAGGGCCGACGGCGAGAACGCCGTCAGGGCGCGTGCCTGGACCTCGGTGGGCGGCCAGTCGAGGATCTGCGTGGCGCCCCAGACCGACACGGCCGTGCGCAGCGCGTCCATCGGCTTCGCCGTGTGCGGCAGGGCTCGCAGGGCCGACATCACGGCCGACGGGACGCGGCCGGCTGCCAGTCGGGCCGCGGGATCCCACGTGCCCGTCCACAGCAGGTTGGCGACCGAGGCGAACGTACCCTGGGCGACGAGGTCGCCGATCCGGTAGCCCCGGTACATGAGGCGGCCGTTCACGCCGTCGACGAGGCCGAGCTCGGTCTCCGCGGCGACAACGCCCTCGAGGCCGGGTGAATAGGGGCGGCCGTCGACGGTGTGCGACGGGAGCGGCAGCGCGGGATCGTCAGTCGCGGGGGCGGTCGGAGTGGTCGAGGCCGTGGGCTTGGTGGTCATCGTCACGGATCCTCGCGTGAGCCGGGGTGGTTCGGGGGACGGTGTCGACCCTCCGCGCATCCTACTCCGCGGCCGCCGCTGCGCGCCCGGCGGGCGGCCATCCGGCGCTCGACGAGGGTGTTGACAGCGGTAAGTTGACGATGCTAAGTTTACGCCGTCAACACCGACCCAGCCACAGAACCGCTCGAGTCCGAACCGGAGTCACCGATGCCAACGACCCGGATGCCTCCCCGACACGAGGAGGCACCGCCCCATGGGACGACCGACACCTATCATCACGGCCACCTGCGTGCCGCGTGCGTCGAGGCCGGCATCCAGCTCGTCGAGGCTGAAGGTCCCGACGCGGTCACGATCCGCGGCGTCGCCCGGATCGCCGGCGTCTCCCACACGGCCCCGCTCCACCACTTCCGCGACCGCCAGGAGCTCCTCGATGCGGTAGCAGACCGCGGGTTCGACCTGCTCGTCGAGCGCCTGGACGCCTCCCTCGCGCCAGGCGTCACCCCGACGGAATCGCTCCGCGCCTACGGCCGCGCGTACGTCGACCACGCCGTCGCGCATCGCGGCCTCTTCGCCCTCATGTTCCGGCCGACCGGGGAGATGCAGGGCGAGGCCTCGTATCGCCGCCTCATCGACCTCTGCGCGGCAGCCCAGGCAGCCGGCGAGCTGCCCGGCGAAGACCCGTTTCGGCTCGCGCTCGTCCTGTGGAGCAGCGTCCACGGGCTCGCCGCCCTGTACGCCACCTCGAACCTCGGCAGCGGTCTCGTGACCGGCCAGCCGCCCGATCCCGGGGTCGGCACCGACGCCGTCCTCGACGACCTGCTCGGCGCTCTCCGAGTCGCCGCGACCACCCCGAAGGAGACCTCCCGATGAGTCACCCGCAGCACGTCGTCCTCGGTGCCGGCACGATCGGCACCACGATCGCGGAGCAGCTCGCTGCTGCCGGCGAGCCCGTCCGCCTCGTGAGCCGCTCCGGGCACGGCCCCGGAATCGCCGGCGTCGAGGTCGTGGCCGCGGATCTCACGAACCCGCTCGCGGTCCGCGCTGCCGCGGCCGGCGCCCACGTCGCCTACTTCGCCTGCCAGCCGGCCTACACCGACTGGCCGAAGGGCTTTCCCCCGCTGGCCGAGGGCGTCCTGGGCGGCCTTGCCGGCACGGGAACGCGGCTCGCAGTCGTGGACAACACGTACATGTACGGCCCGACCGGCGGCCGGCCGATGGCCGAGGACCTGCCGTACGCGGCCACGACCCGCAAGGGGATCGCCCGCGCGAAGCTGGCCGAGCGTTTCATGGCCGCCCATCGCGCCGGCGACGTCCACGTGGTGATCGCCCGTGCCTCCGACTACTTCGGGCCGCGCGGCGTCACGAGCAGCGTCGGCGACCGGTTCTTCCCGCCGCTCCTTGCCGGCAAGGCGGTCCAGGTCCTCGGCGACGTCGACGCGCCCCATTCGAACACGTACGTCCCGGACTTCGCCCGGACACTGATCGAGCTGGGGCGGCGGGACGAGGCCCTCGGCGCGATCTGGCACGTTCCCACCGCGCCTGCGGTATCGCAGCGGCGCTTCGCGGAGATGGCAGCCGAGGCAGCCGGCTTGCCGGCCCCGAAGCTGAGCCGGATGACGAAGCCCATGCTCCGGCTTGCCGGCATCTTCGTCCCCGCGGCGCGCGAGATCATCGAGATGGCCTACGAGTTCGAGGAGCCCTTCCTTCTCGACTCCTCGAAGATCGAGCGGGCCTTCGGCCTCCGGCCCACGCCGCTCGAGGAGGCGCTGGTCGAGACGGTCGCCTGGTGGCGTGGCGACGCACGCGACGACGAGGCCGTGGCCTGACGAGCGCCACGGGCGCCGCTTCGCCGGCTGCTCGGCGCCGCTGACCCCTACCGGAGGACGCGCGGATCGTCCGTCGCGAGGCCGGCGGCCGCATCGGCGTCGAGGACCCACGTGGCGCCGCCGCGTCGCGCGCGCAGCGCGGGCAGGTGCCGCTCCGCCGCGGCGCGTGCCGCCGGGTCGCGGTGATCGAGCCCGAGGAGCGCGGCCACGATGGCGGCCTTGCCTGCGCCGAAGGCAGCCACGACCAGACCCGGCGTCGCGTCGAGCGCCGCGGGCGTGAGAGTCACCCGGTCCAGGTGCGGCTCGATGTGCGTCGGCGCGGGTGCCCAGGTCGCCCAGCCGGGCGCGTCGAAGGCCGCGCTCCCGGGGAAGACCGACAGAACGTGGCCGTCGGAGCCGATGCCCACGAGGACGGCCGCGAAGACCGGGCGCCCCGACGCGTCGGCCGCGAGCTCCGTGCGGAGGGTCTCCTCGAAGCGCGCGGCAGCCCATGCGGGGCTCTCCCCCGCAGCGAGCGCCGCGTCGATCGGCCACGCGTGGACGTGCGCGGGATCAAGTGGCGCGGGGGCGAGGCCGCCGCGTGGGTCTCCAGGCAGCAGCACGAGGTCGATCGCCCCCAGGTTGCAGTCGGGATCGCCGCGCGGGACGAATCGGTCGTCGCCGACCCAGAGGTGGAGGACGTCCCAGGGAACAAGCGCCCGGAGCGGCTCCGCGAGGAGGGCGCGGTAGACGGCCGCCGGCGTGGAGCCTCCGGTCGAGGCGAGATCGGCCCGGCCCCGCTTGATGGCGCCCGCGGCGAGGGCATCGGCGAGGATCCCGGCGACGGCAGCCGCCGCCGTCGCCTCATCGGGCCGGACGACGATCGTGGGCTCGCCCGGCGCGCTGCGGGGAACCGGGCGAGTGTCGTCCCGTCCCTCGTCCCGTCCCTCGGTCATCACGCTCCCTCGGCTCCGCCCGGCGCGGCCAGCCTCGCCGCCATCGCCAGCGTCCCCTCGGCAACCGCGTCGCGGCCCCCCGCCTCGATGGCCTCCGCCAGCAGGTCGGCGTCCGTCCGTCCGCGCCGCGTGCAGGGTCCGGTCGAGGGCCTCGACCCCTTCGCGGAACGCACGCACGCGCACGCTCTCGGCCTCCGCGCTCACCTCGACCCGGAGCTCCGACGTCCTCCGCTCGGCCAGCAGCTCGACGCGGAGGGTCGTGCCGCCGGGCGCCGGCGACATGACCGGGCGGAGCAGGACCTCCGTGTCGGCGCGACGCGCGCGGGCCAGGAGCGCCCCGAGGTCGCGTCCCGCCTCCGCGACGTCCCCGAGGCGCGTCAGCGGCCGGCGAACCTCGAGCCCGAGCCGGGACGCCAGCCATGCCACGTGGTAGATCGGCTTGACCAGGTTGGTGGCCGCCTCCGTGGCCGGCCCGCCATGCGTGGCGTAGGTCACCGCGACGCGGCGCAGGGACCGCAGGTAGGGCTGGAGCTCGGCCCGGTCGAAGACCGAGGCGACGGCCTCTCGCCAGCGCGCCTGGCGCATGAACGCGAAATCCGAGATGGGCAGGGCCGGGCGCGCTAGGGCCGCGAGCGCGACGAGCCGGTCCAGGCCGTCGCCGCTCCAGCCGGAGCCGTCGACGACCAGCCGGTCGGCGGTCTCAACGAGCGCGTTCGCGAGGGCCGTCCCGAATGGAGGGTCACCCGGCCACCAGACCGTCACCGGAAGGTCGTGGACGAGGAGGGGTGTCGCGATCGCCTCGAGGTGCCGGCCCGTGTCGCCGCCGGCCGTGACGTAGACGTGCTCGGCACACGTCTCGGGTCCGTCGGCACGGGGAGTCATGCAATACGCCTTCACGTCGGCCCGGAGCCAGGCGGGCCCGTCCGGGTCGGTCGGCACGAGGATGAGGGTTCGCGAGGGGTGGCGCCCCGTCCCCATCCTCAGGGTCGCCGCGGCCCGCTGTCCGAGCTCGGGCGTGCGGGCCACGACGACGAGGTTCAGGACGCTCGTGCGGCCGGCGATCGTCCGCTGGGCCGGTCCCTCTCGTGGCGCGAGCGACTGCGGTGGGCGCCAGATCCGGCCGAGCTCGCGCTCGATCTCCGCCACCGAGCTCGCGTGTCCCACCCAGCGCAGCGTCGGCTCGCCGGGCGTCGCCGGAACCCCGAACGGCACGACGCGGTCCGCCACCGCGCTCGCGGCGACGGGTCCTCCCGTTGCCGATCCCGCCCGGCTCAGATCCGCCGCCACCGATGCCCGTCCCGCGCCAGGAGCGCATCCGCGGCGTCGGGCCCCCAGGTCCCGGCAGCGTAGTCGGGGAAGGCTGGAGGCGGCTGGTCGGCCCAGGCGTCGATGATCGGCGTGACGATCCCCCACGCCTTCTCGGCCTCGTCGGAGCGGGTGAAGAGCGCCGCGTCGCCGAGGAGCGCGTCGAGGATGAGCGTCTCGTAGGCGTCCGGGCTGTCCACGCTGAAGGCGGAGCCGTAGGTGAAGTCCATGTTGACGCTGCGGACGTCCACCCCGAGGCCCGGCACCTTGGCCGCAAAGCGCAGCTGGATACCCTCGTCGGGCTGGATCCGCAGGGCGAGCAGGTTCGCCTCCGGGGCGGCGCTCGATTCCCTGAACAGGGCGTGGGGAACCTGCTTGAACTTGATCGCGACCTCCGTGGCCCGTTTCGGCAGGCGCTTGCCGGCCCGCAGGTAGAACGGGACGCCCGCCCAGCGCCAGTCGTCGACGAAGAGGCGGGCGGCAACGAACGTCTCGGTCTCCGACACGGGGTCGACCTCGGGCTCGCCGCGGTAGCCGGCCACTGACTCGCCGGCCACCCAGCCCGGCCCGTACTGGCCCCGGACCACGCTCCCCGCGACCTCGTCGCGGGCCATCGGCTCGATCGCCCTCAGGACCTTGACCTTCTCGTCGCGCAGGGCGTCGGCGTCGAAGGTCGCCGGCGGCTCCATGGCCACGAGGGCCAGGAGCTGCATGAGGTGGTTCTGGAGGAAGTCGCGCGAGGCGCCCGCCTCCTCGTAGAACGAGCCCCGCTTCTCGACCCCGATCGACTCGGCGACGGTGATCTGGACGTGGTCGACGTAGCGCCGGTGCCAGATCGGCTCGAAGATCCCGTTCCCGAACCGGAAGACGAGGATGTTGCGGACGGTCTCCTTGCCCAGGTAGTGGTCGATCCGGTAGACCTGCGCCTCCCGGAAGACCTTGCCGACCTCGCGGTTCAGGCGGATCGCGGAGGTGAGGTCGCGCCCGAACGGCTTCTCGATGACGATCCGGCGCCAGCCCCCGCCGTGGTGCTCGTGGTCGAGCCCAGCCTCCCCCAGGCCAAGGATGATCTGGGCGAAAGCGGACGGCTGGGTGGCCAGGTAGTAGCAGCGGTTGCCGCCCGTGCCGCGTTCCGCGTCGAGCTCGTCGAGCCGCGTCGCAAGCCCGTCGTAGAGCGCCTGGTCACCGAAGTCGCCGCGCTGGTAGGTGATCCGTTCCGCGAATGCCTCCCAGACCGCCGTCTCGATCGGCAGGACCCGGCCGAACAGCTCCAGGGACCCTCGCAGCTCGGCCCGAAACGCCTCGTCCGTGTACGGCCGGCGGCCCACGCCGACGAGGCCGAACTCGTGGGGCAGCAGGTTCGTGCGCCAGAGCTGGAACAGGGCCGGGACGACCTTGCGATGGGCCAGGTCTCCGGTGGCGCCGAAGAGCACGAACAGGGCGGGGTCGGGCACGCGCTCGAGGCGCAGCCCTTCGCGGAGGGGGTTGGCGACGGCCTTCCGGGCGGGGCGCCGCCTGCCGGCTCGAGCCAGGCGCAGCTCACGCGCAGTCCGCGGGCCGTCGTCGGCTGCGCGCGCCGCTCGAGCGGCGGCCGCCATCCCCGGTTTCGCGGGCGTCGTCACGGGACGCGCTACTCCGCCTTCACTGCGTGACCGCCGAACTCATTGCGGAGCGCGGCCAGCACCTTGGCCCCATAGCTCGCGTCCTGGCGGGACCGGAATCGAGCCTGGAGGGAGAGCGTGATGACGGGGGCGGGCACGTCGTGGTCGATCGCCTCCTGGACCGTCCAGCGGCCCTCGCCGGAATCGGCCACCCAGTCCCTCACGCCCTCGAAGTCCGGGTTCTTCGACACCGCGTCGTACAGGAGGTCGAGCAGCCAGCTCCGCACGACGGAGCCGTAGCGCCAGATGCCCGAGATCTTCGCGAGGTCCAGGTCGTAGTCGCTCGCGTGCATGATCTCGAAGCCTTCGGCATAGGCTTGCATCAGGCCGTACTCGATGCCGTTGTGGACCATCTTCACGTAGTGGCCCGCCCCGGGCCCGCCTACGTGGGCGTAGCCGTCGGGCGGCGCGAGGGTCCGGAAGACCGGCTCGAGCGGCTCGACGGCCTCGCGGTCACCGCCGACCATCATGCAGTAGCCGACCTGGAGACCCCAGACGCCGCCGGAGGTGCCCGCGTCCACGTACCGGAGGCCCTTCGCGCCGACCAGCCCATGGCGCTGGACGTCGTCGTGGAAGTTGGTGTTGCCGCCGTCGATGATCGTGTCGCCGGGCGCCAGGAGCTCCATCAGCTCGGCGATCATGGCCTCCGTGGCATCACCGGCCGGGACCATGACCCAGACCGCTCGGGGGGCCGGGAGCTTCGCCACGAGCTCCTCGAGCGAGAATGCCCCCTCGGCCCCTTCGCTCACGATCTCGCGGGTCCTTTCCGGGGTCCGGTTGTAGGCGACCACCTCGTGGCCGTCTCGCACAAGGCGGCGGACCATGTTCGCACCCATTCGGCCGAGGCCGACGAAGCCGATGCGCATCGCGATCCCTCTCTCTGCCCGCGCCGCAGCGTCGGCGCGATCGAACGGTGCGTGGTTACTGACGCAAGGCCTCGGCGACCGCTGCGTCGAGAGCGGCGAGCCCGGCGTCCACGTCGGCGCCGAGATGGACCCGGAGCACGGGGAGGTCGTGGGCCTCGAGGGCCTCCATGTCGCCGCGCGCCTGCGCATCGACCAGCTGGCCGAAGGTGTAGTGCTTACCGTGGACCGGCAGGTCGGCCGGGTGATCGCTCGTGAGCAGGAGGAACCAGCCAGTCGCCGGGCCGCCCTTGTGGAGCTGCCCGGTGGAGTGGAGGTAGCGCGGCCCGAAGCCTCCGGTCGTCGCGATGCCGGTGGCGTCGCGGAGGCGGCCACGAAGGCGATCGATCGCCTCGGCCCGACCCGCCGTCGGAGCGACGAACGCGCCCAGGGCGAGGTAGCCGCCCGGTCGGACCCGCGCCAGGTGTCGCCGCAGCTCCCCGACGACGCTGCCGTCGCCGGCGGTGAGGCGGAGCGCCGTGTCCCCGTAGAGGGCGATGCCGTTCCCAGAGGCCAGCGCCTCCTCGCGGGGGAAGCCGCCGTGGTGCTCGAGCTCCTCGAGGACCCGCTTCGTGTTCTCCTTCGACTCGGTCACGTTCGGCTCGTCGAACGGGTTGACGCCCAGGACGATGCCGGCGATCGCGGTTGCGACCTCCCAGCGCAGGAACTCGGCGGCCAGGTCGATGGGGTCGGTGAGGGTGAAGCGCAGCACCGGGTGGCCGGCGGCAGCGAGTGCGTCGAGGAGCGCGTCGGCCGGGCTGCCGTCGGGGCCGGATGCCGGGGCTGCCGCGCCGTCCAGGGCGATCCGGACGAAGACGCGGTCCTCGCCGTACGCGCCGGGGGCGCCCAGGGGCTCCCGGTCGACCGGCACGATCCCGACCCCGGCCTTGCCCGTGCTCTCGGCAACGAGCTGCTCGAGCCACGCGCCGAGCGAGCCGATGGCGGGATCGACGACGAGGGTCAGCTTGTCGCGTCCGGCGGCTGCCAGCGCGCCGAGCACCACGCCGAGGGCGACGCCCGGGTTCGCGGTGGGATCGCTGGCCACGCAGCGGGCGTGCATCCCGACGGCGGACGCCATGAACGGATCGAGGTCGATGCCGCCGAGCGAGGCGGGCAGGAGGCCGACGTAGCTGAGGGCCGAGTAGCGACCGCCGACGGACTCGGGATTGAGGAAGACGCCCCGCATGTCGTCCTGGTGGGGGATCGCTGCGAGCGACTTCCCGGGGTCGGTGACGGCCACCATGAACTCGCCCGGGGACTCCATCCGGACCCCGTGCGCCCGGAGCGCGTCGTGGAACCGCTCCCAGGCATCGGCCCGGAAGGCGAGGGTCTCGGTCGTGGTGCCGGACTTGGAGCCGACGATGAAGAGGGTCGCGAGCGGGTCGAGGCCCTCCCACGCGGCCGCCACCGCGGCAGGATCGGTCGAGTCGAGGACCCGGATCGCCAGCCAGTCCTCGAGGTCGCCGAAGGCCGTCGCGATCACGGCGGGCGCCAGGCTGCTGCCGCCCATCCCGGCCACGATGGCGGCCGTGAAGCCGGCGTCGCGCGTCGTCTCGCCGAAGGCCTCCAGCGCGGGGACCTGGTCGCTGAAGTCGACGGGGAGGTCCAGCCAGCCGAGGCGGTTGGCGATCTTCTCCTGGACCGCGGGGTCGGAGGACCAGAGCGTCACGTCACGGTCATGGAGACGATCACCCCACCGCTCGTCGGCTGCGCGGGCCAGGGTGGCAGCCACGGCCGTGGAGAGGGTCGGGTCGTCGATCCGGGCGTCGAGCGTGCCCGGGGCGAACGAGGGGAGCGTAGTCTCGGCCATGAAGATCCTCCTGCGCGGTGGAGTCTACGCGTGGGGGATCGGTGGCGCCCTCCCGGCGCGACGGGCCGCAGTTACCCGCCTCCTCCAGCGCGGAGCTCCCCGCCAGGAGCCCGCCTCCAGCTGTCGTTCATGGATACGTTGCCGCCCCGCGAGAGCGTCCCGGGCGACGGGCCGTGATGCTGTGCTGACTCAGCGGCCTGGCATCACCGCACGGAACTCCCGCCGCGCCTGGGGATCTTGGCCTCCCGGGGCAGGGTTCGGTGCGTGGACCCGGCGAGCCAGATCCTGCCGGGGATCGCGCCCTTCGTCGGAGCCCCGGCGCCGCGGTTGGCCACCGCCCGGCAGCCTGACATGGACGTGCCGCTCAACAACGTGTCCGGGAGTCACACCCAGGCGCCCATCGGACGGATCTCACGCTCGTCCACCGCCGGCGATGTGCCACGGCGGCTGGACAACACGGGCCGCCCAGGGCGCCCGGTCGGCGACCCTCGGTCCTACCGCTCCTCCGCCTCGATCGCCAGCACCTTCGCCAGCCGGCGGGCGTGGCGCTCCAGGCCGGAGAAGCGCGCCGCAAGGAAGGCCCGGGCGCAATCCACGGCCGGCTCCGGGCCGATGACCCGCCCGCCCAGGCAGAGGACGTTCATGTCGTCGTGCTCCACGCCCTGGCGGGCCGAGTACGTGTCGTGGGCGACCGCGGCGCGGACTCCCCGGACCTTGTTGGCCGCGACGCTGGCCCCGATTCCCGAGCCGCACACGAGGATCCCGCGATCCGCCTCGCCGTCGCGGATCGCGTGCGCCAGGCGGCGCGCAACGTCCGGGTAGTCGTCGTTCGGGTCAGAGCCGTCGTCGCCGAGGTCCACCAGCTCGACGCCGGCATCCGCGAGGCGGGCGAGGAGCTCCGCCTTGAGCTCGGCGCCGCCGTGGTCGGCGGCGAGCGCGACGCGCATCACCGGCTGCCTCCCGGGTGGGGTGCCGGCGGGGCAGCCACGCGGCCCCGGAGACCCTCGCGGACGACGCGGCGCCCGACCGCGGCCACGGCATCTGCCGTGAACCCGAACTCGCGGAGGATCGTGCCCGCGGGCGCCGATGTGCCGAAGTGGTCGAGGGCAACGATCGCCCCCTCGTCACCGGCCCAGCGCTCCCAGCCGAGCGAGACGCCCATCTCGACCGCGACGCGCTTCTTCGCCGCCGCCGGGAGGACGCTCTCGCGGTAGGCCGCATCCTGGGCCTCGAAGGCTTCCCAGCACGGGAGGCTGACGACGCGACTCGCGATCCCCTCGCCCTCGAGGGCCTCGGCGGCCGCGACGGCCAGCTGGACCTCGGAACCCGTGGCGACCAGGACGAGGTCGGGCGCGCCGCCGGCCGGCTCGGTCGATGCGGCCCGGACGACATACCCGCCGCGGCGCACGCCCGCTCGGGCGTCGTCGAGCGTGCCCGGAAGGACGGGGAGCTTCTGGCGCGTCAGGGCGAGCGCGGTCGGGCCGTCGCGCCGCTCGAGGGCGAGGGCCCAGGCGGCCGCGGCCTCGTTCGCATCGGCCGGCCGGATGAACCAGAGGTTCGGGATCGCCCGCAGGGCCGCGTAGTGCTCAACCGGCTGGTGGGTGGGCCCGTCCTCGCCCAGGCCCACCGAGTCGTGGGTCCAGTCGTAGATCACGGGGAGCCCGGACAGGGCCGCCACGCGGACGCTGCCGCGCATGTAGTCGGAGAAGGTGAGGAACGTGGCCACGTACGGCCGGAAGCCGCCGTGGCAGGCGAGGCCGTTGGCGATCCCACCCATGGCGTGCTCGCGGACGCCGAAGCGCAGGTTACGGCCCGCCGACGCGGCGGAGAAGTCGCCGCCGCCCTTGACGTCGGTCAAGTTGCTCTCCGAGAGGTCGGCGGAGCCGCCGAACAGCTCCGGGACGCCTGCCGCGAGGGCGTTGATCGTGTCCGCGCTGGCGTTGCGGGTGGCCACCTCGGCGCCGGTCTCCCAGCGCGGGAGGGCGGCGTCCCAGCCGGCCGCCAGGTCGCCGTCAAACCGGCGCTCGAACGCGGAGGCCTCGCCCCGGAAGTCGGTCCGGTAACGCTCGAACGCCGCGGTCCAGCGGCCGGCGAGGTCCTCGCCGTAGAGAATCGCCCGCGAGAAGATGGCGGCGACGGCGTCCGGGACGAAGAACGACTTCTCCGGATCCCAGCCGTAGGCCTCCTTCGTGAGACGGACCTCGTCGGGACCCAGGGGCGCCCCGTGGGCCTTCTGGCTGCCGGCCTTGTTGGGCGACCCGAAGCCGATGACCGTGCGCACGGCGACGATCGACGGCCGGTCGTCGGATCGCGCCAACCGGATCGCGGCTTCGATCGCGCCGACGTCGGTGCCGTCCTTGACCCGCAGGGTCTGCCAGCCGTACGCCCGGAACCGCTCGAGGACGTCCTCCGAGAACGCCAGTCCCGTGGGCCCGTCGAGCTGGATCAGGTTGTCGTCGTAGAGCATCACGAGCTTGCCGAGCTTCAGGTGCCCGGCCAGGCTGGCAGCTTCGGACGCGATGCCCTCCTGGAGGTCGCCGTCGGAGCAGATGGCGTACGTCCAGTGGTCGACGATCGTGTGGCCCGGCCGGTTGAACTCGGCGGCGAGGCGGCGCTCCGCGATGGCCATCCCCACGGCATTGGCCACGCCCTGGCCGAGCGGGCCCGTGGTCGCCTCCACGCCCGGGGTCATGCCGAGCTCGGGGTGGCCCGGCGTGCGCGAGCCCCACTGTCGGAAGTGCTTCAGGTCGTCGAGCGAGAGGTCGTAGCCGGTCAGGTGGAGGAGCGAGTACAGGAGCATCGAGGCGTGGCCGGCCGAAAGCACGAACCGGTCGCGGTCCGGCCAGTCGGGATGGGTGGGGGCGTGGCGAAGGAAGCGGGTCCAGAGCGTGTACGCCATCGGCGCCATGCCCATCGGAGCCCCGGGATGCCCCGAGTTCGCCTGCTGGACGCCGTCGATGGAGAGGGTCCGGATCGTGTTGATCGCAAGCTGGTCCAGCTGATCCGGGGTGAGAGTGGTCATCGCGGCAGGCTCCCGTGGTGGGGCGGAGGGAAGTGGGGACATTGTAGGGCGTGGGGTGGGCGGGCACGGCGCGGCGTGGGCCCGGGCGGCGCGGGCGAAGGGTCTCCCAGACGCGGCCCCCGTCGCCGGGCGCGGTCATTGACCCTGAGTCGAGGAGTTATGCCTTCGCGGCGCCATCACGAGCCGCCCGCCGCCTCGCGTGTGCAACCGCGGGCCGTCGATGCGACCTGCGCACGAGCGGCGCGGGAGCCATCGCAACACAGGAGGATTGCGCACGGCGTGGGCCCGCGGGACTGAGCGGGCGACCGACGGGGCACGCGCGGGCTCGCGCACCGCGCACTATCGACCGAAGTCAACGATCCGCTCGGCGCGTTCTGCCGCGGGCGATCCGCCGCGCGTATCCTCCGGGCATGCCCGAGTCGCGGCGCCCCTCGCCGCCCCCCGCCCCCCGCGCCATCGTGCTCGGCGACCTCGCCCTCGACGTCGTCCTGGCGCCGGCGCGCCCGCTGGAGCATGGCACCGACGTGCCTGGCGTGGTGCGACTCCATCAGGGTGGCTCGGCCGCGAACACGGCGCGCTGGCTGACGCGGCTCGGCGTACCCACCACGCTCATCTGCGCCGTCGGGCGGGACGGGCCGGGACGGGCGCTCGTCGGGGCCCTCCGTCGGGACGGGGTCACGGTGCGCGCCGCTCGCCCGGCCGGCGCCCGGACCGCCCGGATCGGGATGGTCGTGGACGCCGACGGCGAACGCAGCTTCGTGGCCGACCGCGGGGCGGCCGACCTCCTGGGCCCGGGCGACGTCCGGCCGGCGTGGTTCGCCGGGGCGGCGGCCCTGCACCTCCCCGCGTACTCGCTCCTCGGATCGCCGCTCGCCGACGCAGCCGCGCGTGCCATCGAGCTGGCGCGGGCTGCGGGCGCGACGATCACGGTTGACCTGGCGTCAGCCGCACCGCTCCTGGCGGCAGGGCGGTCCACAACCCAGCGCCTGATTCGGGACGCGGCTCCCGACCTGCTCTTTGCGACCGCTGCCGAGGCCGTCGCCTTCCTCGGGGATGCCAGCCTCGTAGGCCTCCTGGCATTCGCCCCGGTCGCCGTCGTGAAGCAGGGCGCTCATGGCGCGGCCGTCCTCGCCCGCCGCCCCCCGCTGCCGATCGAGCGGTTCGAGGTCGCCGCGCGCGCGCTCGGCGCCGCGGACACGACCGGTGCCGGCGATGCCTTCGATGCCGGCTTCCTCGCCGCGTGGCTGGCGGCGGGCCGTTCGACTACCCCCGTTCACCTCCGCCGTGCCGTCGTCGCCGGGCACCGCGCCGCTGCGCGCCAGATCGGGGCGTCGCGACCCGAGCTCGCCCTGGGATGACGAACGCCGATCCGCCGACCGTGGCGAGCGACGGAGGGGATGTGCCGGCGGCCCCGAGCACGTTCACTCGCGAGGAGCTCGACGCGGCCGAGCCGGAACAGCCGCCGTCGCCGCGGTTCCGCTGGGTCATCGGGCTCGGGCTGGGGGCGTTCGCCGGGCTCTACACGGGCTTTCCGCTCGGGATCGTCGCCCTGCCGTTCGCGTTCACGGGAGCGGGGGCCGGCGCCCTGCTCGGCTCGGGGATCGTGTTCCTCGTCGCGTTCGCGTTCGACACGTTCGTGTGGCTGAACGACGACCTCGTGGCGGTCGAGCCGGGGACCTTCCTGTCGTGGTCGCTCGCCGGCTTCGCCGCGCTCGTGGCCGGGATCGCCGGGACGATCGTCGTCGCGCGGCGCTCACGGCGTCGATCGCGCGCATGAGCCCGATGGTCGTCCGGCCGGCTGACGAGAGCGATGCCACGGCGATCGCCCGCGTCGAGATCGCGGGCTGGCGGGCCGCCTACCGGGGGATCGTCCCCGACCCGGTGCTCGACGGATTGGACTTCGAGCACGAGGCGGCAACCTGGCGGGAGCGACTCCGGGACCAGGCCGTCGTCAAGGTGAGCGTGGCCGACCTCGTCGAGCCGCCGGCGTCGCCGCACCTGGTCGGCTACGTTTCCGAGGGGCCGGCGCGCGGTGATGACGAGGTCGGGCTCGGCGAGGTCTGGGCGCTCTACGTCGACCCCGCGGCGCAGGGGGGCGGCGTCGGGCGGGCGCTGCTGGATGCCGCGGTCCGCGGCCTGGCGGCGCGCGGCTACGATGAGGCGGTTCTCTGGGTCTTCGAGGCGAATGCTCCGGCGCGCGCCTTCTACGAGCGGGTGGGCTGGACGCCGGACGGCGCGGTCAAGCCGCTCGCGATCGGCGGCGCCGCCCCGATCGAGCTGCGCTATCGGCGCCGGTTGGCGTAGCTGCGCCGGCTGCGGGCAAGGGCAAGGGGGGCCGCCCGCGTCGCCTACTTCTTCAGGAACCGGTCGAACCAGGCGAGCATCCGCTCGTTGCGGTCGATCCGGCGGTCGGGGCGGCCGGTGATCGCGAAGGTGTGCCACGACTCCGGGTAGAGGATGTACTCGACCTCGCGACCGAGATGGCGCAGGGCGACGAAGAGCTGCTCGTTGTCGGCCGGCACGCAGCGCAGGTCCGCCTCGCCCTGGAGCAGGAGAAGCGGCGTCCGGATCCGCGTGACGAGACGGAGCGGCGACTGGCGCCAGAGCGAGGCGATCCCCTCCTCGCTGAACGGGTCGCCCAGGCGCGCCATCCGGTCGAACTCCGGTCCGGAGTCCGTGTTCGCCCACGCGCTCACCTGGTTGGCCGTGCCGCCGTCGCAGACGGCGGCGCCGAACCGCTCGGGGACCGCCCCGATCAGCCAGTTGACCATGAAGCCGCCGTACGAGAGCCCGAGGATCCCCAGCCGCGCCGGGTCGGCCAACCCGAGTTCGACGACGTGGTCGATCGCCGCGAGGACGTCGTCGGCGTCGACGCCGCCGAAATCGCCGAGCTGGGGCGTGATCCACGCTTTCCCGTAGCCGGCCCCACCCCGGATGTTGGGCAGGATGACCCGGTAGCCGCGCGACGCGAGGAGGACGTTCTCGAGGGAGGGCGCCGGGGACCAGGCGCCGAGCGGGCCGCCGTGGATATTGACGACCGCCGGGAGCGGCTCGTCCGCGGCATCCGGGGGCGAGACGATCCAGGTCTCGATCGGACCGCCCAGGCCGGGCACCTCGATGCGCCGCATCTCCGGCCACGGGAAGCCGCGCCGCCAGGCGCCGCCGAGGGTGGTGTGGCGCTGGATTCGTGCGCCGCCGCCGACTGGGCCGGACCCCTGGCCGGGGACAGGCCCGGACTCCGCGACGGCGGTCGGCCGCGACCCAGCGACGGTCAGCAGCTCCATCGGGCGGTCGTCGAGCGTGGCAACCAGCGACACCACGCCGCCGGCCACGCCGAGCGTCACCGCGGCGATCTCGGCGTCCGTCAGGCGCGAGGGGGCGCCGACCGACCGCCCCGCCTCGGGATCCCAGCCGAAGCGCCAGGGCTGCACGCGGCCGGCCGTGCTGACCAGGGCGACGAGCGCCCCGGGGCCGTCCCACGACGGCCCCGGCCGGGACGATGCCATCCAGCCGTTGAGGTCCGTGTCGTTCCAGTCGCCGACGGGGAGATCAAGATCGGGGGCCAGCGGGATCGCAGGTGACGGGCCGGTCCCGTCGGGATCGAACGGAGCCACGAAGAGCCCCGGAATCTCGTCGTCCAGCGGGTCCGGGACGTCCACGCCGCTGCAGGCGAGCCAGCGCCCGTCGGGCGAGAAGGCCGGGGACCCGGCGTACCCGGCCAGGCGGACGGCCTCGCGGGGGGCGCCGCCGGCCGCGGGCACGACCCAGATCAAGGGCAGCGGCCGAGTGTCGGCGTCCGGTCCGGCTTCGGTGACGTAGGCGATCGAACGCCCGTCCGGCGCCCACGCGATCGATCGCACGTTGGTGTCGTGGCGGGTGTGCTGACGCGGCTTCGCCCCCCGGCGGACTGCCCCGACCCAGACCTGGTCCCAGCGGTC
Organism: uncultured Chloroflexia bacterium; assembly: GCA_963705215.1. Classification (GTDB taxonomy): domain Bacteria; phylum Chloroflexota; class Limnocylindria; order Limnocylindrales; family CSP1-4; genus CTSoil-043. The sequence continues at coordinate 62,850 of CAVPJI010000017.1, forward strand.
GCGGTGGCCCACCTCGTTCCAGCGCCAGTCGGCCCGCGTGATCCGTCGGGCGGTCACGGAGCGACCCTTCGTCTCCGGCCCGACGACGAGGCGGTTCCCTTTCTCCGCGGCGACGAACGCCATCCGCCGGCCGTCGGGAGACCACGCCATGTCCGACACACCGTGCCCCGGCGCCCACAGGGCCCACGGCTCGTCGGAGTCGAGGGCCAGGACCATGACGGCCGTGGGACGGTCCGGCTCGTCGGGGAACGAGCGCAGGAACGCCACGCGGCGGCCGTCGGGGGAGACCCGGGGATTCGAGTCACGAACGGGGCCCGCGGTGAGCGCGAGCGGCCGGGCGGGCAGGCGCTCGGGCCCGCGCTCGGGCCCGCGACCGGGGACCGCGCGCCCCGCGAAGCGCACGAGCAGGAGGTGGGAGCGGTACGTCTCGCCGTGGACGAAGCGCCGCACCACGACTGCGCCGCGCCCGTCGGGGAGAGGATCGTGCTCCTCGAGGACGACCTGGCGGCGAATCAGGGTGGCGGGGTTGATCGGTCGAGCCATGCGTGCAGGGTAATCCGCGAGCCCGAAACGGGACGGCCCGGACCGCGCCGCGCTACGCTGCCGCCATGCCCGACGACGCTCGCCTCGCCGCCCTGCGCGCCCGCCTGGATGTCACCCCCGAGGCCGCCGCCGCCCTGGCCGCCGGCCGGTCCGTGGTGGCCCTCGAATCAACGCTCATCAGCCACGGCCTCCCGTTCCCGCAGAACGTGGAGGTCGCCCGGGCCTCCGAGGCCGCCGTTCGCGAGAGCGGCGCCGTTCCCGTCACGGTGGCCATTCGCGACGGCCGCGTCCTGGTGGGCCTCGACGACGCGGCGCTCGAGCTGCTGGCCACCACGCCGGGCGTGCGCAAGGTGGCCCGCCCGACGCTGGCGGGAGCGCTGACCGCCGGAGGATGGGGCGCCACCACCGTGTCGGCCACGATGCTCGCTGCCCACGCCGCCGGGATCCGGGTCTTCGCCACCGGCGGGATCGGAGGCGTCCATGCCGGCGCCTTCGAGCCCTCCGCCGGCCCGGACAACCGGGTTCGCCCGCCCAGCATCGACGTCTCGGTCGACCTCGACGAGCTGTCCCGCACCCCGGTGGTCGTCGTCTGTGCCGGGCCGAAGGCGATCCTCGACGTCCCGGCGACGCTCGAGGTCCTCGAGACGCGCGGCGTCCCGGTCGTGGCCATCGGCACCGACGAGCTGCCGGGCTTCTTCTCGCGCGGCTCGGGGATCCCTGCGCCCCAGTCCGTGCCGGACGTCGCGGCGGCGGCGGCGCTGGCGGCCCTGCACCTCGAGCTGCTTGGAGGCGGGGTGCTGATCTGCGTCCCCGTCCCGGCCGCGGACGAGCTGCCCCGTCCCGAGGCTCTGGCCGCCATCACCCAGGCAACGGCGGAAGCGGAAGCGGCGGGCGTCCATGGCCCCGCGCTCACGCCGTGGGTCCTTCGGCGGGTCGCGGACCTGACGGACGGCAGGTCCGTTCGGGCCAACACCGCGCTCATCATCAACGACGCCCGGATCGCCGGTCGCCTGGCTGTGGCGCTCGCGCGCAGCTGACCCGCCGGCCGCGCCCGGCCCGTCTGCTCGCGTCCTCTTGAGTCGACCGGAGGTTCACCCGTGCCCGTCTCCCGCCGCATCGTCGCCGGCCTCGCCGCCCTGCTGGTGGTCCTGTCGTCGCTCGCCGCCTGCGCCGCCGACGGGCCGTTCCCCGTGACCGCGAGCGGCACCCAGGAGCTCGACGCCGCCGTCGGAGCGACGGCTCCCGACCTGGCGATCCGGGTCGAGATGTTCAACGGGCCCATCGAGGTCCGCGCCGGCGACGTCGGCCGGGTCGTCGCGACCGTGGAGACGACCGGCGTGGGCGGCTCGAAGGCTGAGGCCGAAGCCGACCGGGCGAAGATCCAGGTCACCCTGGACGCGAACCCCGATGGCTCCGTGCTCCTCCGCGCCGTCTACCAGCCGAGCCCGGGCTCTCCGAGCAACCGCGCCGCGAGCGCCGTGGTCGAGGTGCCGCCGGACGCCGCCCTCGACCTCCGGACCTCGAACGGGACCGTGACGACGTCCGGGATCAGCGGGCCGGTCGACGCCCGGACCTCGAACGGCGCGGTCAACCTGGCGGGCCCGGAGTCCGGTGCGAACGTGCGGACGACGAACGGCGCGGTGGAGATCGACGGCAGCGGGCTCCTCGATGTCCAGACCACCAATGGCAGGGTGTCGATCCGGGGAACGGACACCACCCTGAGCGTGCGGACGTCGAACGGCGACGTCTCCTTCGACGGGACGCTCTCCGACAGCCCGCAGCGAGTGGCCACCACGAACAACCCGATCACGATCCGGCTGCCGGCCACGGCCGGATTCACGATCGACGCCCGGACCACGAACGCCGAGGTCGTCCTCGATGGATTCACTCTCAAGACGACCGCCCCGGCCACCAAGGTCGCCAAGCAGGGCATCGTCGGCGAGGGCGGACCATGGCTTGTCCTCCGCACGAGCAACGCGGCGATCGTGGTCAGCGCACAGTGAGCGCCGACCGCCGGCCCCGCCCGCCATGACGCCGCCCGCGGCAGCCGCCGCGATCGAGGCGCGCGCCCTCCGCCGTGTCTACAAGGCGAAGCCGAACCCGATCACCGCCCTCGAGGGGGTCGACCTCGACGTCCCTGCCGGCGAGATGTTCGGTTTGCTCGGCCCGAACGGGGCCGGCAAGACGACGCTCATCAAGATCCTGACCACGCTCCTCCTGCCCACGTCCGGCACCGCGCGCGTGGCCGGCTTCGACGTAGTGACCGAGACGTCCCGCATCCGGCGGGTGATGAACATGGTCTCGGGCGGGGAGCAGTCCGGCTACGGCATCCTCACCGTCCGCGAGCAGCTCTGGATGTTCAGCCAGTTCTACGGCCTCGGCACCCGCGAAGGCTGGCGTCGCACGGACGAGCTGATCGACCTCGTCGGCCTCGCGGAGCAGCGCCTGCAGCGCGTCAGCGCGCTCTCCACCGGCCAGCGCCAGAAGCTCAACCTTGCCCGGGGCCTCGTCAACGACCCGTGGATCCTCTTCCTCGACGAGCCCACCCTGGGCCTCGACGTGAGCGCCGCGCGCGACGTCCGCGACCACTTCCGCAACTGGCGCGCGGCGGTCCCGGGGCGGACGGCCCTGCTCACGACCCACTACATGGCCGAGGCCGACGAGCTGTGCGACCGCGTCGCCATCGTCGACCGGGGCCGGATCCTGGCGCTCGGCACGCCGGCCGAGCTCAAGCGGCGCGTCCAGAAGGAGTCCCTCTTCCGCATCGAGGTCGACTGGCTTCCGGGCGGCGTGGCGGCCCTCGCCCGGCTGCCCGGCGTCCTCTCGGCCGTGCCTTCCGCCGCGGGCCCGGGGGTCGCCTCCCCGGATGGCGTCACGGTCAGCCTCGCCCTGGCGGACGACGGCGCGCTGGCCGGCGTGGTGGCCGCCCTCGCCGCAAGCGATGCGCACCTGCGCGGCCTCACCAAGTCCGAGCCGACCCTCGAGGACGTCTTCGTGGAGCTCGTCGGGCGTGGGCTCGACGAGGCGGACGCGGACGCCGCACCCGATGCGGGTGCCCGCATGAGTGGCCCCGTGCCCACGCGGCCGGCCCGGCCCACGGGCTCCTACGCGCACGACCCCGCCACGGATCCGACGGAGGCGGCGAGGTGGAGCACGCGTCACGTCGTGGCGACCAACCTGCGGAGCGTCCTGGGCCGCGCCTACCCGCGCATCCACGGCAGCACGCGCGAGAAGTCATGGGTCTTCTTCGAGATCGCGCTGCCCTTCCTCTCGACGTGCGCCTTCGTCCTTGTCTACCAGGCGCTCGGGGCGCCCGAGGAGTACGTCGGCTTCGCGGTCATCGGCGGCGCGATGACCGCGTTCTGGTTGAACGTGCTGTGGGCCATGGGGGCCCAGCTCTACTGGGATCGCGGCGAGGGCAACCTGGAGATCTACTTCACGGCGCCCATCAGCCTCATGAGCATCCTCGTGGGGATGGCCGTGGGTGGCTTCTACATGACCGTCACCCGGGCGCTGGTGATCATCGTGGTGGGGTCGGTGCTCTTCGGCGTGCAGTACAGCGTGGACCAGTGGCTCCTGCTCGGCGTCGTGTTCCTCCTGACCCTGGTCGCCCTCTACGGGCTGGGGATGCTGATGGCCAGCCTCTTCCTGTTCTGGGGTCGCGAGGCGTGGCACCTGGCCAACCTCTTCCAGGACCCCGTCTACTTCCTCGGCGGCATGTACGCCCCGGTGAAGGTGCTCGGGCCGCTCGCCGCTCTCGCCATCGGTCTCCTGCCCCTGGCCGTCGGCCTCGACGCGATCCGCCAGCTCACGTTCACGGACGTTCCCGACATCGGCGTCCTGCCGCCCGAGACGGAGACGGCGATCCTCGCGGTCATGGCGGTCGTCTTCCTCCTCCTCGCCCGGGTCGCCCTCCGTTACTTCGAGCACAAGGCGCGCGCCGAGGGGCGCCTCATGGCGCGCTGGCAGTGACCGGACGGGCCGTCGACCGGCACGGCCAGCGCCCGGGGATGCCCGGCGCCGGCGCCGGCCCGGCTGGGCCACGCCGCGGGACCCCGGCGTGGCGCTCGCTCGTGACGGGCGCCCGCCTCGGCTGGGCCATCGAATCGAACTGGACCGACCCGTTCCTGTTCGCGGTCTACGCCGTGGCCCGGCCGGTGGGCGCCGCTCTCGTCCTCGTGGCGATCGTGTGGCTCGTGGGCGGCGGCAGCCGGCCGGACTACGTGGGATACCTCGTCGTCGGCAGCGCCTGTTGGACGTTCGTCGGCGGGGGAATGTCGGGGCTGGTCTGGGCGGTCCTCGATGACCGCGAGCGCTACCGGATGCTCAAGTACGTCGTCGTGAGCACGGCGGCCCTCCTGCCCTTCCTCGTCGGCCGCGCGGCGGGCCAGCTCTTCACGGCCGCGGCCGGCTTCCTGGTCACCCTCCTCGTCGGCGTGCTCCTGCTCGGCGTGCAGATCGACGTCGCCGCGATCGACTGGCGGCTCTTCGTCCCCTCGATGGCGGTCGGGCTGATCGCGATCGTGTCGCTCGGCCTGGCCGTGGCCGGCCTCTGCCTCACGACCCGCCGCGAATCGTGGAGCTACCCGGAGGCGATCGCCGGCGGCCTCTATCTCCTGTCGGGGGCGATCTTCCCGCCGGACGTGCTGCCCCCCGTGCTCCAGCCCGTCGCCCTCGCGCTGCCCACCACGTGGTGGCTGGAGGGGGTCCGCCGGGCTCTCCTGGGCGTCCCCACCCCGAACCTGCTGGCGCGTTTCGACGACGCGATGGTCCTGACCGCCTTGTGCGTCTCCACGGTCGTGCTTACACTCGGCAGCGTGGTGATCTTTCGCACGTTCGAGCGCGTCGCGCGTGAGCGAGGCCTGATCGACCAGACAACCGGCAGCTGAGGCCGGGCATCGTCCCGCGGGAGGCGGGCCGGGGGAGGCGTCATGCGCATCTACGACGGGAGCCCGCGCCAGGACTTCGAGGAGGTTCTGCGCTCGATCGGGGCGTTCCTCGACCAGCGCGGGATGCGCGACGTCCTCCTGCTCGAGGCACCGGACGGGTTCATCGTCCAGGGCCTCGTCATCGAGGGCGGGACCGGCACGTGGTCGGAGTCGGTCGGGCACCAGGCCAAGGAGACCCTCACGTTCCTCGACGACGACATCGCCCGGTTCATGGACGAAGCGATAGCCCGTCGCGGCGCCGAGGCCGCCGGGCCGCCCGACTGGTCGCAGGCGGGCTACTATGAGAAGTCCTTCCGCGTCATCGGGCGCTGGATGGACAGCCAGCGCCCCCACGACATCTTCTTCTTCGAGCAGGGCGGGGCGTTCGTGGTCCGCCTCCAGAAGGTCACGTCGACCGGAGCGCACCACGAGCTGGCCGAGTTCACGAAGGAAGACATCGAGGCAATGATCACGGAGGCGCCGCAGCTCCGGCTGAGCGACGCGCAGAAGGAGGCAGGCCAATGAAGGCCCTCAAGGTAGTGGCGACCATGCTGGGGATCCTCCTCGCGGCGGCCGTCGTCATCCCGCTCGTGGTCCTCGCCGGGCTCTTCGTCTGGCTGAAGCTGACCGAGGAGGGCGACGAGGAGGCCCTGGAGCTCGAGCAGGAAGGCGTCTGATTCCCTCGGACTGACGACGGCCCCGGAGCCAAGGTCGGCGCCCGGGGCCGTTTCCATGCCCGGCGACGACCGGCAGGAGATGCTCCGCCGGGCCCGGGATCACGCCTGAGCCGGCTCAGCCCCGGAGGCCAGACGGTCCATGACGCGCGCGCCGCTCGTTCCCCTTCTGCCGGCCGGCGCTCCGATCAGCGTCCTCGTCGACTACGACGGCACGGTGTCCCGCCAGGATGTGGGCACGGTGCTCCTGGCCGAGCACGCCCTGGTCGACCGGGCGGTCGTCGCGGCGAAGGATGCCGACTACGACGCCGGCCGGTCCGGCTCGCGCGACCTGATGCAGTGGGACATGGAGGTCCTGCCCCGCGATGGCGCGCTGCTCCGCAGCTTCGCCGCAGGGGTACCCCAGGACGAGACGTTCGTCTCGTTCGTCGCGGCGGTGCGCGCCGCTGGCGCTGCCATCGAGATCGTCAGCGACGGGCTCGGCTTCTACGTGGCCTCGAACCTGGCCCGGCTGGATCCGGCCCTGGCCGACCTGCCGGTCGCGACGAACGACAACGACGTGGACGGTGACGGACGGCTGACCTTCCCCTTCGGCCACCCGGCGTGCTTCGTGTGCGGGACGTGCAAGCGCGAGCGCGTCCGGGCCCACGAGGCGGACGGGCGGGTGGTGATCTTCATCGGGGACGGGTCGAGCGACCGCTACGCCGCGCACCACGCCGACATCGTCTGGGCGAAGGACAGCCCTGTCTCGCGCTGGGGCACGGCGTACCGGCCGCGACTTCCTGGCGTGGGACCGCTTCGCCGAGATCGAGGCCTGGTTCGTCGAAGCGCTCGCCGACGGCCGGCTTCCCGCGACGACGGCTGACCTGCCGGCCTGGCGGGCGACGCACCGGCCGCTGCGCCCCGACTTCATCTGCGGCCCGGAGGCGTGGGGAGAGGGACGCCTCGTGCCGGACTCGCTGGGCGCCCCCGCGGAGGCGACGCCCTTCGGCGGGTGACTCGCTCCTCTATCCGGTCATGTCATCCGGCCGTGCCGGCAGCAGGCCCCACCGCGTCGCACACGCGCACCTCGGCGAGGTCCTCGAGGACGGTCACGAGCCCGGAATGGTCGAGCTCGCCCCGGCCGGCGATCCGCATCCGCTGCATGAGCTGCTCGACCTCGGCGGTCGCGGGGAGGACGACCCCGGCCTCGCGGGCCAGGTCGAGCGCGTTCTTCAGGTCCTTCAGGTGGAGCCGGATGCGGAAGCCGGGGTCGAAGCGCCCGCCCAGGATGTTGTCCTTCCGCATCTCCAGGACCTTCGTGGACGCCAGGCCGCCCTGGAGGACCTCGACGATCCGGGAGGGGTCGACGCCCGCCTTGGCGCCGAGCACGAGCGCCTCGGAGACGGCTTCGATGACGACCGCCACGACGACCTGGTTGCAGACCTTCGCGACCTGGCCGGCCCCCGATGGCCCGACGTGAACAATCGTCTTGCCCAGCGCCTGCAGGACGGGGAAGGCGCGTGTGAAGTCGGCCTCTGTGCCGCCGACCATGATCGAGAGGGTGCCGGCGATCGCCCCCTTGTCGCCCCCGCTCACCGGGGCGTCGAGCATCGCCGCGCCGGCCGCGGCGGCCCGCTCGGCCATCTCGCGCGCGACCCGGGGCGAGATGGAGCTCATGTCGATCGCCAGCCAGCCCGGCCGGGCTGCCTCGAGCGCCCCGTCGACGCCGGCGTAGACGGCCTCGACTTCGGGCGAGTCCGGGAGCATCGTGATGAGGATGTCCGTGCGCTCGGCCACATCCCGCGGCGAGGCCCCACGCTCGGCACCCTCGGCGACCAGCGCGTCGACCGGGGCCGCCACGACGTCCCGCACAACGAGCCGGTAGCCGGCCCGGAGGAGGTTTCGGGCCATCGGCTGGCCCATGATCCCGAGCCCGATGAAGCCCACGCTCGGGCGCTGGTCGGGTGCCATCTGGAGCTCCTTTCGGTGTTCGTTGTCGCCCTCCCGCTGCCGCCCGGGTTCGGCAGGATTAGACCACGGGGATCAGCCCCAGCGCTCGAAGCGGGCGAACTCCTCGAACGGGACCCAGCCGCGCTTGAGAGAGGGGGAGCGAACGTCGGGCAGCGGCCGGCCCACGGGCATGACCCCAACCGGGACGAACTCGTCGGGGATGCCGAGCTCGGCGCGCAGCGCGGCCGGGTCGAACGCGCCGGCGAAGCCCGAGGCCAGCCCGGCGTCGACGGCAGCCAGCATGATCACCATCGTCGTGGCCCCGATGTCGACGAACCAGTAGGGGACCGGCCACTCGATCTCCCGGCCCTCGTCGTCCACCTTGTCCGGCTCCCGGTAGCGCCGGTGGTAGATCTCCTCCGAGACGCATGGGACGAACTGGGCGGCGCACTCGGAGATCCAGGGTCCCATCCCGAGGTCCGCGTAGGCCTCCTCGCCGCAGATCCGGGCAACCCGGCGGCGGGCTTCCGGGTCGGTCACGACGACGAGGCGCGGGCCCTGGCTGAAGCCGGCCGAGGGCGTGCGCTGCGCAAGCCGGGCGATCCGCTCGATCACCGCGGGGTCGACGCCCCCCTCCTCGAAGCGCCGAACGGCCCGCCGCTTCATGACGACGTCGCGGAACTCCATCCGAGGGTCCTCCTTCGACCAGCGAGAACGTGCACGCGGATCATGGACCTGCTGACAGGCCCATGGGTGAGGGCAGCGGGCGCTGCGCCGGGTCATTGCATCGGCCGCGGCGCGCCGGCCGGCCGATCTGTCGCGTGCGCCCCGCGCCATCTATTCGCCCACCTTGACCGTGTTCGGCAGCCTGACCGGGCGCGCGCGCCATCTATCCGCTCACCGCACCTTCTCTTCGCTCCCTCAACGTGATCGCGGTGTGGGGGCGTGCACGGCGGGCCGATCCGAGGGTGGCACCGGCAGGGCGCACCAGCCCGAATCGGGACCCGTGGTTGGATAGAAGGCGCGGGTCTGCCTCGACAACGCAGGCCGGGGGCTCCTCGGTCAGATAGATGACGCGCCCCGGATATGACGCCCTCGGACGACCGATCGGCGGTCAGACCGCGAGGACAACACCACGGCTGCGGTACCCGAAGCGGTCACCTGGACCCGCGCCCGCTCGGCGCAGGCTCACTCGGCCCGTCCGCGGGCGGCACCGCCGACGCGTTCGACGCCGAACAGCGTCCCTCCCGGGGCTGCGGGTGCACGTCGACGCCGCCATCGTGCCATCTTAGAGCGCCGCGATTGCCTGACCCCAGCCCGAGAGCCTGCGGGACGTGACCAGCCTGACAATTCCTGCCCGACAGCGAACCCTACGAGAGCCATGACCGGCACCGCACGAGCGGCTGGGCACCGACCACGCGTGGGCCGACAACCTATCGCCAGGGCGACACCTCGGCCGTCGGCCTCCCTCTTGCCTGCCGCGGCCCGCTCGCCCACCGTTCCGGGACCCAGCAGAGCAGGAGGCCGGAAGTGAGCAAGCAGCCACTGGAGCACGTCGTGTCCTTCGTTCGACGCGCCCAGTTCCGGGTCCCGCGACTGCTCGTGGTCGCTAGCATGGCGGCGTCGCTCGTCATCGCCGCGTGCGGCTCGGCGAGCGCCCCGCCGCCCCCGCCGAGCGCAACGGCGTCGGCGGAGGGCGCCGAAGTGCCCGCGCCGGCAGCGGCGCCCAGCGAGCGCCCATCGGAGCCCACCGCCGCGTCGACCGCCGCGCCGCTGCCCTGAAGGAGTGATCACGATGCTTCGACGCGCCATCGCCCTCGTCGTCTCATGTGTCGTTGCCCTGGCCGCCTGCGGTGGTTCGCCGCCGCCCATGGTCCTGCCCTCGCCGTCGGTTGCCGCAGTGACGGGTCCGCCCACCGCCGCGCCGACCGCCGCACCGACGGCCACGGCCGCGTCAACCCCGTCACCAACGCCCGTCGCCGTCATGACCGGCGAGCCGTGGATCGTCTACGAGGGTCCGATCGAGGGAGGCGCCGGCAACCGTGCCGTGCGACCCGACGGGACAGGCGACCACTGGCTGACGCCGGACGTCCCGCTCCCGTCGGAGGGCTGGCAGGTGCACCCGGACTGGAGCCCGGACGGCGCACGCCTCGCCTTCGCCGCGGACGACGCGGGCGACCCAGCGGGGTCCGGCACGGCCGGCAAGGGCACCCGCGACCCGTGGGTCGTTGATGCCGACGGGACCGGCGCCGAGCGCGTGCTGGACTGCACGGACCCGTGCACGCAGACGGACCACCCGGCGTGGTCTCCCGACGGGCGCACCCTCGCCTCAACCACGTGGGACCTCGTTGACGGAAAGAACGTCTACGGCCGCCTCGCGCTGTTCGATCTCGCGACCCGCACGATCCGGACCGTCCTCACCGTGAAGGACGACCGCGACGCGTTCGCGTGGCCGCGCTGGTCGCCCGACGGGCGCCGGATCGTGGTGGAGATGCAGCGCTGGTCGGACACCTCCAGCAACGCGGACCTGACTGGGACCGCCATCGGCGTGGTCAACCTCGACGACGCGACGCCGACCTGGAACCAGCTCACCGACTGGACGATGTGGGCGACCTACCCGGACTGGCATCCGACACAGGACCTGATCGTCTTCTCGACGCGGCCCTGGGACGACCTGGACACCGGTCCGTCCAATCTGTACACGATCCGGCCCGACGGGACGGGCCTGACGCCGCTGACCGCGTTCGAGGCCGCTCAGACGCGCGCCGTCCAGCCAAGCTGGACGCCGGACGGCCGGCAAATCATCTTCACGGCCGTCGAGGGCACCGGGTTGGAAGCCCCACGATGGCGACGATCCTGTCCGACGGGACCGGGATGACCTCCGCCACCACCTCCGGCCCGATGTTCGGCACCCACCCACGCCTTCGCCCGACCCCGTGAGAGGTATCCGGATGCTTCGCTCCATCGTCGTCCTCGCCGCCGCCTGCGTGCTGGCGCTGTCGGCGTGCGCCGGTGCAAAAGACCCCGCAGGGGGAAGCCGTGACTCGTCAGCTCGTTCGGCTGCTCGTCGACAGGGCTCGGTGCTTGCAGCGGTCCTCAGCGGCGACCTTCCCTCGCCCGCCCCCTGACCGGCGCCTGGTACGGGCGCCATCTCGGCAACGGCCGAGGCATGGCCCACGGCATCTGCCTGCACCACCATGTGGCTTCATAGGTGATAGCATGACGCCATGAATCGCACCACTCTCTCGCTCGACGACGACACGCGGCGCCGTCTGCGGCGGATCGCGGCGGATCGGGGGATCTCGATGGCCGCTCTAATCCGCGAGGCGATTGACGAGAGCGTGGAGCGCCACGCCCCGAAGCCGCGCAGCCTCGGCGTCGCCGCCTCGGGCACGAGCGACACGGCGCGGCGGGCTGGCGACGAACGGCCGGAGCCGCGTTCGTGGCGCTGATCCTCGACACCGGGCCGCTGTACGCATCGCTCGATCGATCGGACCAGGACCATGCCGCGTGCCGCGCCCTCATTGAGGCGGCGGAGGAGCCGCTCGTGATCCCCGCTCCGGTGCTGGTCGAGGTGGACTACTGGATCCACCGGCGCCTGAACCCCGGCGCGCTCGTCGCCCTGCTGGCCGACATCGAGGCCGGGGCGTACGTGGTCGCCGATCTCGAGAAGTCCGACTACGCCCGCGTCCGCGAGCTGTGCGATCGCTACGCGGACGCCGACGTTGGGTTCGTCGATGCGGCCGTGCTCGCCGTCGTTGAGCGACTCGGCGAGCCGAAGCTGGCGACGCTCGATCGGCGCCACTTCGGCCTCCTGCGGCCGCGGCACAGGGAGTCGATCGACCTGCTGCCGGCGTGATCGCCGGGCCTCATCTCGAACCCCCAGTCAAGAAGGGATGAACAGCTGTGGATCGACGAGACTGGCTGGCGGAGCGGCGAGCGGCGACCGTCGCCGAGTACGACGCCGAGGCGGCGACGTACGAGGACGATGAGTACCCGGTCGAGGCCCAGCGCCGGTACGTGGCCCTCCTCGTCGCGACGTGCCCGGCCGGCGGCTTGGTCCTCGACGCGCCGTGCGGCACCGGCATGTACTTCCCCCTGGTCGCAGGGGCCGGCCGGCGGGTCGTCGGCATCGACCAGTCGGCGGGAATGCTCGCCGAGGCGCGCGCGAAGGGGATCGCGGAGTCGCTCCACCACGTGGGACTGCAGGAGTTCGCGTTCGAGCGGGTGTTCGACGCCGTCATGACGATCGACGCCATGGAGAACGTCCCGCCGGAGGACTGGCCGACCGTCCTGGCGAACCTGCACCGTGCGGTGCGCCCGGGCGGCCACCTCTACCTGACGGTCGAGGAGGTCGAGGATGACCAGGCTGCCGTGGCGTTCACCTCGCTGAAGGAGCGCGGGCTGCCGGCCGTCCCCGGCGAGGTCGTCGAGGGGGACACGGCCGGGTACCACTACTACCCTGCCCGAGAGCGGGTCCTGGAATGGATCGCGGCCGAAGGGCTGGCGGTGGTCGCCGAGGAGTACATCCACGCCCGCGATGCCTGGGGCTATCGCCACTTCGTGCTCCGCGCGCCCGCGCCCGGGCCGGCCTGACCAACCGTCGATTCGATTCCCAACTGCAACCCGCCCGGGGGCCCCGGCCGCTGGCGCCGGGCCCCCATATCCGGTAGCATCGGAAAAACCCCCGGAGGAGCCCAGCTCGTGGCGAAGTATGTCTTTGTGACCGGAGGCGTGACCTCCTCGCTCGGCAAGGGCATCACCGCCGCCAGCATCGGGCGCATCCTCAAGTCCCGCGGCGTCTCCGTCTCCGTCCTCAAGCTCGACCCCTACATCAACGTCGACCCGGGGACGATGTCGCCCTACCAGCACGGCGAGGTATTCGTCACCGACGACGGCGCCGAGACCGACCTGGACCTGGGGCACTACGAGCGCTTCATCGACGAGAACCTCTCCCAGCTCTCCAACGTGACGACGGGCCGGATCTACCAGGCCGTGATCGCCAAGGAGCGCCGGGGCGACTACCTGGGCGGCACGGTCCAGGTGATCCCCCACATCACGAACGAGATCAAGGAGCGGATCCAGCGCGTCAGCCGGGACGGCGGCGCCGACGTGGTCATCATCGAGGTGGGCGGGACGGTCGGCGACATCGAGAGCCTGCCGTTCCTCGAGGCGATCCGCCAGATGCGCAAGGACGTGGGGCGCCAGAACGTGGTCTACGTCCACGTGACGCTGCTGCCCGCGCTCCAGGCGACCGGCGAGCTCAAGACGAAGCCGACCCAGCACTCCGTCAAGGAGCTGCGCGGGATCGGCATCCAGCCCGACGTCATCATCCTGCGCTCGGACCACCCGGTCAGCGACGAGATCCGCGAGAAGATCGCCCTCTTCACCGACGTCGCGTCGGAGGCCGTCATTCCAGCCGAGACCGCGGAGACGATCTACGAGGTCCCGCTCATGTTCGAGGAAGCCGGCCTCGGCGACCTCCTCGTGCGCGATCTCGGCCTCGGCGCGACGGCGGCACCGCCCGACCTCTCGGCCTGGCGCGATCTCGTCGAGCGGATCAAGCGCCCCAAACCGGAGCTGGAGATCGCTCTCGTCGGCAAGTACATCGAGCTGCCGGACGCCTACCTGTCGGTCACCGAGTCGCTCAAGCACGCCGGCTGGGCGAACGACGTCGACGTGAAGGTGCGCTGGGTCAGCTCCGAGACGCTCACCGAGGAGAACCTTGCCCGGGAGCTCGGAGGCGCGGCCGGCGTCCTCGTCCCGGGCGGCTTCGGCCACCGCGGGATCGAGGGCAAGGTGCTCGCCGCGCGCTGGGCCCGCGATCATCGGATCCCGTACCTCGGCCTCTGCCTGGGCCTCCAGTGCGCGGTGATCGAGCTCGCCCGGCAGGCGACCGGCTCGCGAGACGTCAACTCCACCGAGTTCGACATGTTCACCGAGCACCCCGTCATCGACTTCATGCCCGACCAGCGCGACCTGGAGGAGAAGGGCGGCACGATGCGCCTGGGGCTCTACCCGGCTCGCCTGACACCCGGCTCGAAGGCCCACGCCGTCTACGGCGACGAGGTGGTCTACGAGCGGCATCGCCACCGCTTCGAAGTGAACAACCGCTACCGGGCGACGCTCGAAGCGGCCGGAATGATCCTGTCCGGGCAGTCGCCCGACGGGCGGCTCGTGGAGATCGTCGAGCTGCGTGACCACCCATGGTTCGTGGCCAGCCAGTTCCACCCCGAGTTCAAGAGTCGCCCCGAGCGGCCTCACCCGCTCTTCGACGGGTTCGTGGCGACCGCCGTGGCCCTCCGCGACGGCAGCGAGCCGGTCCTGCGACCGCGTGCCGGACGGGCGAAGGCGGCTTCCGGGACGGCGTTCGCCGCCGCCGAGGTCGTGCCCGTCATGGACGCGCACGGGCCGGAGGTCGAGCCGCGCTGAGCGACCGGGCGGGGACCGCGGCGTCGGTTCGGTGGGTCTCGCGCCAGGTGCTTCCCGCGGTCGGCCTCGGGATAGCCCTGGGTGCCGGGTCGTGGTTCGCGGACCAGCTCGCCTGGCCGTTCCAGCTCCTCGTCCCGACCAATGCCGTGGGCGCGTGGCTCGCCGTGGCGTTTGCCGTCGGCGCCACCGGGCGGACGGTCCTGCTCGGTGCGCTGCGCGGCCTGGTGGCGCTCCTCGCTGCCGTCGCCGCGTACTACCTCCTGATCCGGTTCCTGGGCGAGGGGATCCGGCCCATCGGGGCCGCCCACGCGGCGACGGTCTGGGGACTCGTGGCCGCGATCGCCGGGCCGGCGCTCGGCGCGGCGGGCGCAACGTGGCGCCACGGGCGGGGCTGGCCGCGGGCGATCTCCGCCTCGCTGCTCGCGGCCGTGTTCGTGGCCGAGGGGATCGCGTTCGGCAGCGCACGGCTGCTGCCGTGGGACGACCTCACCGGGGATCCTGGGGCGGTCCTCCTCGCGGTCGAGGCCCTGGTCGGCCTGGTCCTGCCGGCAATCCTGCTCGGTCGCGGGGAGCGTCTCCGGGGCTACGCGTCGCTCGTGGCGATCTCGGCGGTCGCGATGATCGCGATCGGGCCGGTGGTGGGGATGGTCCGGGCGCTCGCCGACCAGTTCTGATGCCGTCGCTCGTTCGCCGGCCGCGCCCGATGACCGTACTCGCCGTGGCTGCCGCGGCCCGCCGCGTACAATCGCCCCACTTCCCTTGCCCACCAGGAGCCGCCCCATGAAGCTCTTCCTCGACACCGCCGACCTTGATGAGATCCGCACCGGCGTCCGTTGGGGCGTCATCGACGGGGTGACGACGAACCCGAGCCTGTACGCCCGGGTCGGCGGCTCCTACGACGACGTCCTGCGCCAGATCTGCAAGCTGACGTCCGGCCCGGTGAGCGCCGAGGTCGTCGCCGACGATGTCGATGGGATGCTTGCCGAGGGCCGCCACTTCGCCGCCCTCGCCCCGAACATCATCGTCAAGATCGCGATGTCGGAGAACGGCCTCGAGGCCATCAGCCGGCTGGCCGACGAGGGCATCCGCACGAACTGCACGCTGCTCTTCACCGCGAACCAGGGTCTTCTTGCGGCGAAGGCCGGGGCCGCGCTCCTGTCGCCCTTCGTGGGGCGCCTCGACGACATCAACGAGGACGGCCTGACGGTGATCCGCGAGCTCGCGGACATCATCAACCTCCATGAGTACGACGCCGAGATCATCACGGCCTCGGTTCGTCATCCCCGTCATGTGACGGATGCTGCGCTGGCCGGCGCCCACATCGCCACGATCCCCTTCAAGGTTCTGCGGCAGATGGTCCACCACCCGCTGACCGACCGGGGCATCGAGCTCTTCAAGGCGGACTGGGCGAAGGCGACGAAGGAAGCCGGCGCCAAGGGCTAGCCGATCAGGAGATTGCGCATGGCCAGGCCCGACAGTCGGCAGAAGTCGGGCCCGCCAACGCTGGGCACGTTGGGCTGCATACCTGATCGAGCACATGCCGTTGACGCGAGGCGGACCGGCCGCGTATGCTCCGGTTACCCCACGCGCACCGCCGCCGCGGATCCGATTCCGCGCCTGTGCGCCCATCCCCTCGGCCGTCGAAGGCCGACCCGCCCCCCGCAGGTGACCTCACCCCCATGCCGAACGGCCCCGACCCGCAGCGCACCCGCAATCGCCGTCCCCGCCGCCGCCTCCAGGGGCAGCGGGCCGCCGGTTTCCCCGATGTCGACGAGCTGAACGGCAGCGGCGACGAAGGCCCCGAGATCGGGGCAGCCGAGCTGCGCGGGATGAGCGCAGCCGAGCTCCGCGCCACCGCGAAGGAGCTCGAGGTCGAGACGGGCGACGTCGAGCGGCGCGACGACATCGTCGACGCCATCCTCCAGCGCCAGTCCGAGCGCCTCGGCCAGTCGTACGTGACGGGGATCCTCGACGTCGTCGACGAGGGCTACGGGTTCCTGCGTCGGCACGGCCTCATGCCGGGACCCGACGACGTCTACGTCAGCTCCAG
Organism: uncultured Chloroflexia bacterium; assembly: GCA_963705215.1. Taxonomy (GTDB): domain Bacteria; phylum Chloroflexota; class Limnocylindria; order Limnocylindrales; family CSP1-4; genus CTSoil-043. Next base: position 79,409 of record CAVPJI010000017.1, read on the forward strand.
CCAGGTGCGCCGCTTCGGGCTCCGCATCGGCGATCGCGTCGGCGGCACGGTGCGCGCTCCGCGCGAGGGCGAGAAGTACTGGGGCATGCTGCGGGTCGACACGGTGAACGGGGTCGACCCGGACACGGCACGCCGCCGACCTCACTTCGGTGACCTCACGCCGATCCACCCGATCGAGCTGCTCAACCTCGAGTCGGACCCGAAGAACCTGAGCCAGCGGCTCGTCAACATCGTCAACCCGATCGGGAAGGGCCAGCGCGCCCTGATCGTCAGCCCGCCGAAGGCCGGCAAGACGATGCTCCTCAAGAACATCGCCAACGGCATCACGGCGAACTACCCCGAGATCCTGCTCATGGTCGCCCTCATCGGCGAGCGCCCCGAAGAGGTCACGGACATGCGCCGGTCCGTGAAGGGCGAGGTCATCTCCTCGACCTTCGACGAGCCGACCGAGAACCACACCCACGTCGCCGAGATGGCCCTCGAGATCGCCAAGCGGCAGGTCGAGACGGGCCGCGACGTGGTGATCCTGCTCGATTCGGTCACCCGGCTGGCCCGGGCCTACAACCTCGCCCTTCCGCCGTCGGGGCGGACGCTCTCTGGCGGCATCGACCCCATCGCCCTCTACCCGCCCAAGCGCTTCTTCGGAGCCGCGCGGAAGATCGAGGAGGGCGGCTCGCTCACGATCATCGCGACCTGCCTCGTCGACACCGGCTCCCGCATGGACGACGTCATCTACGAGGAGTTCAAGGGCACCGGCAACAGCGAGCTGATCCTCGACCGCAAGCTGGCCGAGAAGCGGATCTTCCCGGCCATCGACGTCCAGCGCTCGGGCACCCGACGCGAGGAGCTCCTCCTCGAGGAGCCGGTGCTCAAGATGGTCTGGACGATGCGCCGGATGCTCTCCGCCGTCGGCACGAACGAGGGGATCGAGCTCCTGCTCAACCGCCTGGCCAAGACCGACAACAACGCGATGTTCCTGGCCTCGCTGCAGAAGAGCGCCGACTCGACCACCGGGTAGGTCGCCGCCCGGCGTCCTGCGCGCGGGCCTGCCAGAGGCCATGTGGCCCCCCGAAAGGGCCATTCGGCAGGGGGGCTCCGAGCGAGGGTGAGCGGCGTCCCACGTTGCCGGCTCGTCGATCCTCTGGTAACGTCCGGTGAACGCCCGACCGGAAGTCGGGACCTAGAACGCCGTATCGAGACCCCCAGCTCCATACCGCGTCCACGGGACGACGGCTCGTCCCGCAGCGTGTGTTCCCACGCTGCTGCCGTCGGCCCTCTCCAGGAGATCGTATTGCTGAACGCGACGGTCGCCGTGCGCCGACTTCGATCGCGACTGCGCGGTGACGGCAACGGCCCGCAGCCCCGGGTCGAGTCCCCGCATCTTCCCGGCCTGGCTCTCGCCCGCCGCACCGACGCCGCGCTCCGCGCCGCGTCACGCCGTCCGGCGGCAGCTGCCTCGGCCGAGCCGGCCGCCCGGCCGGCGCGCACCCCCGCCGCGCTCCTGCGGCGCCTCGAATCCCCCGAACGCCTTCTGCCCGTCCTCGTGGCCGCCTTCCTCCTGTTCGCCTCCGTCACGGCGGTCCCCGGTCTCGCGAGCGGCGCGACCGGTGCCACCGAAGGCGCGGGCGTGGCGCCGCGACTCGTCGTGGGTGGTGCGTCGGGCGATGGCGTGGACTCCGGCGTCGGCGTGGACTCCGGCGTCGGCGTGGACTCCGGCGTCGGCGTGGACGCGGGGATCTACGGGCCCAACGACGGTGCCGGGACCGATCCGGGGATCGGTTACGACGAGACAGCCGCCAACATGGTCCTCGGCCAGGAGCTGACCGACGGCTCCCCGGAGGTGGCCGGCCAGTTCCTCGACGACGGGACGCTCCTCAAGCCGGTCGTGGTCGACGCGACGGTCGAAGATGGGCGCGACCAGCTCCGCAGCTACAAGGTCCGGTCGGGCGACACGCTGACCGGGATCGCCGCCCGAACCGGCGTCTCGATGATGACGATCTGGTGGGCCAACAAGCTCAAGTCGAAGGACGACCTCAAGATCGGCCAGGTGCTCGTGATCCCGCCCGTCGACGGCGTCGTCGTCACGGTCAAGGCGGGTGACACCCTCGCGTCGGTTGCCGCCGCCGAGAAGGTGGACGCGGCCGACATCGTCGCAACGAATGCGCTAACCGACGAGACCCTCGTCATCGGCCAGGTGCTGATCATCCCGGGCGCCCGCGGCGCGCCGATTCCCACTCCGAAGCCGACGCGGCGCCCGGAGGTCCGGGTGGCAACGGTGAGCAGGCCGGCGTCCTCGTCCCGGTCGTTCGCACGCGCGCCCGCCGAGTACTCTGGAGGCGCGTTCGCCTGGCCGGTCGCCGGCGGGTACATCAGCCAGTACTCCCACTACGGCCACCCCGCCCTCGACATCGCCGCGGACTACGGCACGGGCATTCGCGCCGCCGCCGGCGGGACGGTCGTCTTCGCCGGCTGGAAGAGCAACGGCGGCGGGTACCAGGTCTGGATCGCCCACGGCGGCGGCCTGACCACGACCTACAACCACATGTCGTCCCTCGCGGTCTCCTACGGCGAGGGCGTGGGTCGCGGGGACTTCATCGGGCGCATGGGTACCAGCGGCTGGGCCACCGGGTCGCACCTCCATTTCGAGGTGTGGCATGGCGAACCGTGGAGCGGCGGTTACCGGGTCAACCCGCTGAGCTACCTCTAGGTCGGTCGGCGTCCGATCGCGATCGGCCTACGCCCGGCCGACCCCGGTTCGCCCCCGTGCGACAATCGCCCCGATGTTCCTGGACCGCGTCAAGATCTGGATCCGCGCCGGCGACGGCGGGGACGGAGCCGCCACGTTTCGGCGCGAGGCGCACGTCCCGCGCGGCGGCCCCGACGGCGGCGACGGGGGCCGGGGCGGCAGCATCGAGCTGCGGGTCGATCCCGGCCTGACGACGCTCCTCGACTTCCGCTACAAGCATCACTTCAAGGCTGAGCCCGGCGGCAAGGGGCTGGGCGCCAAGCGCCACGGCAAATCCGGCGATGACCTGGTCCTGGCGGTGCCGCCCGGGACGGGCGTGCTCGACGACGCCACCGGCGAGCTCCTCGCCGATCTCGTGGCGACGGGCCAGTCGGCCATCGTCGCGCGGGGTGGCCGGGGCGGTCTCGGCAACGTCCACTTCGCGACCGCCACGCACCGCACGCCCAGGCACGCCCAGAAGGGCGAGCCGGGGGAGGAGCGCTGGCTGCGGCTGGAGCTCCGCCTGATTGCCGACGTCGGGCTCGTGGGCCTCCCGAACGCGGGCAAGTCAACGCTCCTCGCCGCCCTGACGGCGGCCCGCCCCAAGATCGCGCCATACCCGTTCACCACGCTCGAGCCAAACCTCGGGGTCATGGACCTCGGCGACGACGAGGACCGCCGTCCCACCATCGCCGACGTCCCGGGACTGATCGAAGGCGCCTCGGGCGGGGCGGGCCTGGGCCATGCCTTCCTCCGCCACGTCGAGCGGACGCGCGTTCTCGTCCACCTCGTCGACGGCGCGGCCCGCGACCCGGCCTGGGACTTCGACGTCATCCGCGAGGAGCTTCGCCTCCACGACCCTGCCCTGCTCGACAAGCCGCTCGTGGTCGCCTTCAACAAGATGGACCTGCCAGAAGCACGGGAGGCGTGGCCCGCCTTCTCGGCAGCCCGGCGCGGCGAGAACGTCATGTGCGTAGCCATCTCGGCGGACGCCGGCGACGGCCTGGACTCGCTCCGCGCGCTGCTCGCCGAGATCCTTCCCGACGCGGCGGGCCTCGCGGCCGAGCCCGAGCCGACGGGAGTCGTGGTCCATCGCCTCGACGCCGTCGGGGAGGGATTCACCCTGGAGCGCGAGGGCGACGTCTTCCGCGTTCGGGGCAAGCGCATCGAACGGATCGCCGTCCAGACGAACTTCGAGGTCGAGGAATCGGCAGAGCGCTTCCAGCGCGACCTCGACCGTCTCGGGATCGACGGCGCGCTGCGCCGGGCCGGCGTGCAGCCCGGCGACACCGTCCGAATCGGGCGGGTGGAGTTCGAATGGGGCACGAGCGCGTGGGACGAGGACGCGCGGTGACCGCTGCCGCCGGCGCCGGGCCCATCGGGATCCTGGGCGGCACCTTCGACCCACCGCACCTCGCGCACCTCGCGATCGCCGAAGAGGCACGCGAGGTCCTCGGGCTGTCGCGCGTCCTGTTCGTGCCCGCCGGGCAGCCGTGGCAGAAGGCGGATCGCGCCGTGTCCCCGGGACCCATCCGCGTCGCCATGGTCGAGCGCGCCATCGCGGGCAATCCCTTCTTCGTCGTCGACCCGCGCGAGGTGAGCCGACCGGGGCCTAGCTACACGGCCGAGACGGTCGCCGAGCTGACCGCCGAGACCGACGGTGAGCTGTGGCTCATCCTCTCGGCCGAGGCGCTCGCGGGCTTCGCAACCTGGCACGACCCGGAGCGGATCCTGGCCCATGCGCGGCTCTGCGTCGTACCCCGCGACGGCGCGCCGGATGACACGCTCGCGGCGTTCCGCAGGCGCTACCCGGCCGCCGCAGCCCGGATGGCGGTCCTCGACCACCCCCGGCTCGCCATCTCGTCGACCGCGATCCGGGCCCGGGTCGGGGCCGGCCGGTCCATCCGCTACCTCGTCCCCGACGCCGTCGCGACGCTGATCTCTGAGCACGCTCTCTACACCCCCGCCAGGGTGCCCGTTGCAGCACCGGCGGACGCCTGAGGAGGCCCATGTCCATCGATCCCGCTCCCGATTCCACCCAGGACGAGCCCGAGCCCGTCGTCGATCATGTCGAGGCGGAGGCATCCACGGCAGAAGCCCTCGAGGCTCCGACGCCACCGCCTGTCCCCGCCGGGCGGGCTCGGCGATCGCCGCCCGCGCCACGGCCCTCGGCGCCACGCAAGGTCGCGCCGCGGGCCGGCCTTCCTGCGCGCACGACGCCGCCTCCCGAGACCGACCAGGTCCCCCTCGACCTCGCACGCCGGATCGTCGAGCTCGCGGAGGACAAGAAGGCCGCCGACATCGTCCTCCTCGAGATCGCGCCGCTGACCACGGTGGCCGACTACCTGGTGATCTGCTCGGGCGGGTCGGAGCGCCAGCTCGACGCGATCGCCGACGGGATCACCGAGGGCCTCAAGGCCGATGGGTTCCGGATCCTCGCGCGCGAGGGCGCACCCGACTCGCACTGGATCCTGCTCGACGCGGGCGCGGTAGTCGTCCACGTCTTCGCTCCCCCGGAGCGTGACTTCTACACGCTCGAGCGGCTGTGGGCCGAAGCGAAAACGGTGCTTCGCGTCCAATAGCCCGGTCGGGGGCCCGGGTGGGTGACGACCGCCGCCGCGCGACGGTACCAGCGGCCCATCGCTTCGGCGCCCGCGATGGCTCGACAATCCGGGCAGGCGGCCGAGCGGATCGGCCCCGCGTGGCGAGGTCCCGCATCCCGATGGCGAACCTGCGCGATCGATGTCCCGAGTGCACGCGACGCCTCGTCATCTCGCGCTTCGACGCCACCTTCCGGCTGCCCGACCGCAGCGAACGCCTCTGCTTCGCCGTTCCCGCCGGACTCTGCGAGGACTGCCATCAGCTCTACATCGACCCCGAGCTGATCGACGTCCTCGACCTGCGCCGGGCACGCTGCGTATTCGCGATCGAGTCCGACCTCGTCCTCCAGGAGCAGGCCTGGTCGAGCGCCGACTGACCCGACCCGGCCCGCGCCACTGGTTCCGGCGTCGGAAGCGTCAGGCTCGGGCGACGCGCTCCGCCAGCCACAGCGAGAACGCCAGCCGCCGGCGCCCGCCCTCCGACCCCCGCTCTCCCTTGAGCCCGGCATCCAGTTCCAGGAGCCCCTCCAGCGCGCCGATGAGCTCGTCCTCCCGCCACGCGTGCCCCTGCTCCCAGAGCTTCCGGGCGGGATACTCCTTGAGCTTGAGGGCCCGCGCGGTGGCCTGGATCGTCTCGCCCCGCTCGCGGTGGTCGGCGACGAGCAGCAGCTCGCGGATCCGCCGGTGGAGGACCGCGACGAGGACCGGCTCGGGCGTCGTCTCGAGCAGCCGATCGAGGAGGTCGGCAGCCGCGCGGGCCGACCGCGTGCCCACCGCGTCGACGAACGCCCAGGTCGACCCGGGCACCGCGTCAGCGACGAGGGCGTCGACGTCCTCTGCCCTCACGGGTGCGTCGAGGCGGTAGACGGCGAGCTTCTCCAGCTCGGCGACGGCGAGGCGGCCCTGCCGCCGGCGATCGATGTCCCCCTCGCGCACGAAGGCCCCGATCTTGCGGGCCAGCGTCTCGGCTGCGCCGCGCTCCAGGCGCATGCCGCGTTCCGTCGCACGGTCCTCGATCCAGCGGGCCATGCCGCCTTCGCGAGGCGCGACCAGCTGCCGGACGTCGCCCCCCAGGTCGGCGACCGCGGCCGCGAGATCCTCGAGCGACTTCGTGCGGCGGGCAGAGCCGTCGACAGGCTCCACGAAGGCCAGGGCGTTGCCGGGCGCGAGCGTCGCCACCGCTGCCAGGAGCGCTTCGCGGTCTGCCTTCGCGCGGACGAGCGGCCCTGGATCCTCGATGATGACGAGGGCGCCGCCCCCGAACAGCGTTGCCGTCGAGATCCGCTCCGCGATGTCGCCGACCCTGGTGGAGGCCCCGGTGGTGCGCCAGGTGGCGGGTGGCTCACCACCCGGCCCGGCCGCGTGACGGCCAAGGGCGAGCGCCGCGGCGTCGAGGCCATACTCGTCGTCGCCCCAGTAGTAGCCGAGCGTGGTGGAGGTCATGCCGCGCGCTCGGCGGCGCGGCGAGCGCCCTTGAGCGCCGGCCCCGTCCAGCGGAGGCGCCCGACCATCGTCGGCGCCACGCCGGCGTGCGCACAGGCGATCGCCTCGAGCGCTGCGGCCCGGGTGCGCGCCCCTGCGTCGTCGCGGGCCGACCAGCCGTCGGGGTAGCGCCGCCGCCAGTCGGCGAACCGCGCATCCATCGACTCCAGTCGCTGGCCGGCGCGCTTGTCCGCGTAGGCGACGAGGATCTCGGCGAGCGGCGCGGATTCCAGCCAGGCGTCGAAGGACGGCTCGAGCAGACGCGTGACCGGGTGGGCCGCCACCGCAGGCCCCAGCGCGGTCATACCACGCGCGGCGAGCCAGGCGGACGAGCCCTCGCCGTGCGGGAGGGAGGCGGCCGCGTCCGTCGCGGGGATGGCCTTGTCCACGTCGTGGAGGAGCGCGGCCGCCTCCACGAGGCCCCGATCGACGGCGGTTCCGTTGGCCGCGCAGCGCGCCGCAAGCCAGCCCGCGACCTCGGCGACGGCGCGCGCATGGCGGAGATGCCACGCGGGTGGATCGAGCGAGAGGAGGAGGGCGGCGGCCGCCGTGCGCGATGGGACGGACATCGCCCGGATCATACGGGAGCCCGCCGGGTCGGCCGGACTCGGGGCGGACCGGGCGCTCGGTCCGAACCTCGATGCCGGCGGCGCTGAACGCTACGTCGACCGCGCCCACCTCGTCGGTCCGCAGGACGGCCGACCCGGCGTCTCCCAGACGGGCCAGGACGTCGCGCGACGGATGCCCGTAGTCGTTCCGTGCGCCCACCGAGATCGCTGCCACGCGGGGGCGTGTCGCGTCGACCAGCGCGGCGGTCGTCGACGTCCTGCTTCCGTGGTGGCCGGCCTTGAGCACGTCGACGGTCGGGAGGCCGTGCGCCACCAGCTCGCCTTCGACCTCAGCCTCGGCATCACCCATCAGGAGGAAGCGCCGGCCTTCGAACGAGCCGAGCAGCACGATCGAGGCCTCGTTCACCTCGCTCCCGTCGTCGGAGGCTTCGCGCGGCACCCGATCGGCGTCCGGCCAGAGCACGTCCAGGGCGATCCCGTCGAGGGCGAAGTGGTCGCCCGCGACCAGGCGGCCGCTGGTCGCCCCGCGCGCGGCCAGGATCGTCTCGAGCGCCTCGTATCCCGGGCTGCGACCCGGCATGCCCGGCTCCACGACCTGGCCGACGCGGTACCGCTCGAGGACGAGCGGCAGGCCGCCGACGTGATCCTCGTGCGGGTGGGTGAGCACGATCAGGTCGATCCGCCGATCCCACGGTGGCACCCGAGCGTCGAGCGCGACGAGCAGCCGGTCCGGGTCGGGACCGCCGTCCACGAGCATCCGGCCGCCCGTCGGCCCGGTCACGAGGATCGCGTCGCCCTGGCCGACGTCGAGGACGACGACGTGGGCGCGCCCGTCCGGGCGCGTGGCCCCGGCCACGACGAGAACGGCGACTGCCAGGGCTCCGAGGAGGCCGGCCAAGCGGAGCGTCCGGGCGCTGCGGCGGTCGCCGCCAGGCGGCGGCCTCGTGATGGGCCGTCTTGCCTCGGGCGTGGTTCGGTGCCCCTTCCACGCCCGCGGCATCCGTCGGCGCGCGACGAACCCGAGGAGGGCCGCCAGCGTGAGCGCTGCTGCTGCCGCCGCCCCGGCTGGGGGCAGCGTGACGCTCGCGAACGGGAGCGTCGCAGCCAGCCGCACGATGCCGATGAGGAGGCCCAGCACGAGCGCGCCCGGGATGCCTAGGATCGACGCGAGAACGCCCGGCGCGCCAAGCGCCGCCGCTGCCCCGCCCGCAAGGGCCAGGGCGCCCGCGGCCATGGCGAGGGGCACGAGCGGAACGACCGCGAGGTTCGTGATCGGCGACAGGGGCGCGGCGCGGCCGAAGGCGAACAGGACCAGGGGAAGCGTGGCGGCCTGGGCGGCAAGCGAGACGCCGAGGCCCTCCCGGATCCACGGTGGGATCCACCCGGCTCGCCGATCGAGGGCTGCTGTGATCGGGGCCGACCAGGCGATGAGGCCGGCCGTCGCCGCGGCCGAGAGCTGCAGCCCGATGTCGACAGCGCTTGCCGGGTTGACGACGATCAGGAGCGCGACGGCCCAGCCGAGCGCCGCCGCCGCGGTTCCCGGGCGCCCCGACTCGCGGGCAAGCAGCGCAACGCACGTCATCGCGGCGGCCCGGACGACCGACGGCGACGCGCCCGCCAGGACCGCGTACCCGGCGATTGCGACAACGATCGCGCCGGAGCGCGTGCGCCGTGCGCGTCCCGCCAGCACTGCGCCGACCAGGCCCGCGACGAGGGCGATGTTCCAGCCCGAGATCGCGACGACGTGGGAGAGCCCGGTTGCTGTGAACGCCGCGGCGAGATCACGGTCCACCCGATCGCGGAGCCCGACAAGGATCCCGGCGGCGAGGCCGGCCGCGGGCTCCGGGAGCGCGCGGGTGAGCGCGTCGCCCGCGGCTCGCCGGGTCCGTTCCAGCAATCCGGCCGGGTCATCGGCGTGAGCCGCGAGCTCCAGCATGCTGGTCCGCAGCGTGCCGGTGACCCCGGTTCGCTTGAGGAAGTCCCCGTACCCGCCCTCTGGTGGTGCCGCCGCCTTCCCTGCAAGGCGGACGAGATCGCCGGGTTCCACGACCGGGTATCGGGGGGCCGTCACCGCGAGGATCGCGACGTTCGGTTCGTCCAGTGTGACCGTCATCCGCTGCTGACCATCACGCGGGGCGCTCAATGCCGTCACTCGGGCCATCCAGGGACCGGCGCCGGTGGGCAACTTGGCCGCCTCGGAGCCAGCGGGCGCGACGGTCAGGCGGAGGATCACCAGCCAGGCCCCGGCCAGGACGCCGACGCTGGCGTGAGCTGTGTGCCCGCGACGGCGTGGCGAGCCCGCCCGGCGCGCTACGGCACTGGTAACGGCGGCGACCAACGCAAGGAGGAGGGCCACGGGCACGACGCCCGACGCGGCGGCGGCGCCGACCCCGAGCGCCCCGATCCCGACCCGGGACCCGAATGGGATCATGGGCCCACGGTGACGAGGGCGCGCACCTTCGCGAAGGTCGCCTCGCCGAGCACTCCCCGGCTGCGCAGCTCATCGACGGTCGCGAAGGGCGCCTCCTCGCGCGCTGCGATGATCTTGGCCGAGGTCACGGGCCCGACGCCCGGCAGGGCGTCCAGAGCTTCGGCCGGCGCGGTGTTGACGTCGACGAGGCCGGCGGCCGCGGCGCCCTCGACGCGTGGCGGCGCCCCGGACCCGGGCGCGCGTCCCGGCGCGGCCGCGGCCGTGTCGTCACGCGACGGGATCCGGACTTGTTCGCCGTCGCGAAGCTCGGCCGCGAGGTTGACCCTGCTCGCGGCCTCCGCGTCGACCCGCGGCCCGAAGCCGCCGGCCGCCGCGATCGCGTCGGCAACCCGCGCCCCCGGAGTGAAGCGGTAGACGCCCGGCCGGCGGACCGCGCCCGCCACGTCGACCACGAGCGTTCCGGCCGCGGTGTTGTCGATCGGGCCGCCATCTGCCGCGGGTGCCGGAGCGGAGCTCGTGGCGGGCGCTCCATCGGCGCGGGCTCGGCTCAGCTCGAGCGGAGACCCGCCGTCGCCGGACAGGACTCGCGCAGGCGCGGTCAGCCCGCCGAGCACCATGGCGGCGGCTGCCACGACAGCCACGGCCCCGGCGCCGAGTGCGATGAGGCCGAGCAGGGGGCGGCCCCCCTGGTCGTGAGCATCCGGCGGCGCCGGGTGGGATCCGGTCGCTCGGGGAGGCCCCGGCGGGGACGACAAGGTTGGGGCGGCGTCCTCGAGGACGCGCCACGGGAACTGCTGCTCCACGCTCGACTCCCCGGCGGGCGTGCGGGCGGGTGATGGATCGAACGCGCCGGCGCGGCGGGACCCGGCAGCTGCTGGATGCGAAGACGCCCGCCGCGTTGGGGGCACAACCGATGCGGCGAGCGTCGACGACGAGACTAGCGAGCGCCGCTTATCGGCGACTTATCTCCCCGGTCCAGGGCGCGCGCAGGGCGTCCGGGGGCCGTTTGCCTCTCGCCAGATGCTCACCATGCGCCCACCATGATCGGGTTGGCGGGAGGCTCTGACACGCGGTCCATATCCGTGCCGCCGGGACCGCGCCGAGCCACTGGCGAGACCGACCCGCCCGCCCTGGGGGAGCTGTCCGATGACGTCCCATCCGGATTCCCGCCATGCGAGCGGGGCGGTCGCTCGGCGTGGTGCTCATGGCGATCGCGCTGGGGGGCTGCGCCGGGGCAGCCACCACTGCGCCCAGCCCCACCCCCGTCCCGAGCTCGACGCCCGCCGCGAGCACCAGCGCGCCGCGCGCCGAGCTGACGGCCACGCCGATGCCGACGCTGCGGACCGCCTACGACCTCCCCTCGTACAGCGATCTTGTCAAGCTGTTCGACTACGACACGACGGAGTTGCTCGGCTACAAGGTCACGTATAAGGAGCTGCAGGACGGCGTGACCGTCCAGGACATCACGTACCCCAGTGGCGGGTATGACGTGTTCGGCAAACTGGTCATCCCCGACGGTGAAGGCCCCTTCCCGGCGGTGCTGTATGCCGCCGGCTACGACGTGAGTCCCAGCTTCTTCGTTCCCGAGATGGTGGCCTTCGCGAAGGCGGGGTACGCCGGGCTGGCGATCGGGAACCGTCCGGGACCGACCTCTACAGCTCCCTCGACGGGAAGGCCACGATCGAGGGGTATGCCCACTACGTGGTCGACCTGCGCCGCGGCTTGGACCTCCTCGGGCACGCTCCCGCAGGTCGACGCGAAGCGAATCGGGTTCGTCGGCCACAGCCTTGGCTGCGCGGCCGGCGGCATCCTCTCCGGGCTCGAGACCCGGATCGGCGCCTACGCGCTCATGGCCTGCGGAGGCTACATCACGCATCCGGAGTGGTCCTTCTGTTCGACCGATGCGTGCTTCAGTGCCACCGACGACGACCGATCCAAGTACCAGGAGCGCCTCGCCGTCCTCAACCCCGTCGAACTTCATCGGCCGCGGCGGGGGCGCGGCGTTCCTCGTCCAGGCGTCCAGGACCGACCAGATCGCGTTGGAGTCGAACGTTGCGGCCCTCGTACGATGCCGCGCCGCAGCCGAAGAGCCTCACGTGGTACGAGCGCGTCCAAGGCTGGTTCCAGGACATGGGCGGCCACAGCCTGGGATGCCTGACCTTTGGCTCGTGCGACCCGGCGCTGCCGGCTTTCGCGGACCACCGTGTCTGGCTGAAGGAGCACGTGTAGGTCTCGCCAGCCTCACCCCGGGCCCCCAGCTCCGCGCCCGGCGCTCCTCCCCTGGGATGGACGCGCACGGGCGTCCGGGGGCTGCTATGCCATATGTACATCAACGTGCACAACCGATGCGGCGGACGTCGACGACGAGACTAGCGAGGCCGTCTTATCGGCGACTTATCTGCCCCGTCACGACCCGCGCGGATGCGACGTGCACCTGGCGTCCGCGGGTCGTTCGCCTCTTGCGCAACGGTGCAGGGTGATGGATCGTCTCCCTGGCAGCGTGAGGATCTGACGCCGGCCGGACTCCATTCACGGGGCAGTCTCCCATGAGCGATCGGGATCACGACGAGCGTCGCAACGCCGGCGCGTTCCTCTCGCCGTACGGGCTGATTCCGGCGCCGATGCATACGCTGAGCGATGAGATCCCGCGGGAGCCTGACGACCTGGAGGCCGAGCGGCGGGGTCCGGCGCACGGCGGTGTGACGCCCAACCGTCTGCGCGACCGCATTCGCCGATTGTTCGGTCGAGAGCGCCGGTAGGCCTCACGCCGCGCTCCTCGAACCGACACGCCGAGCGGCGCGGCTGGCCGCTGTCCTGGCGTCTGCCCCGCCTGCGCGCCGGACGCTTCGCCTGCTCGGGGGACAGTACGCGCACCGGGCGTCCGGAATGGTCATCGGGCCGACGAATACACGGGTCCTTGACAGATACTGCGTGTAAGCGTATGACTACCCGTGTATTTCGGTTCATATGAGAGGGGTACCCGTGGATATCACCGTCTACCTGCCCGATGACGTTGCCCAACGGGCGAAGGCCCAGAACGTCAACCTGTCGCGGGTCCTGCGAGACACGCTGACAGCCCAGTTCGCCGAGGAGGACGCCGTGAGCGCGACGCTCGTGAAGGCAACGACCGTCACCCTGGAGCTCAAGACGGAGGAGGGTCGCGACTACCGTGGTCGCATGGAGGCGACCCTGATCGGCAAGGACGTGGTCAGGGGCACCGACGTGTACCTGCGCCAAAGCGGCGAGGTCATCACGTACCGCTCGGAGGACCGCCGCTTCCTGACGGTTGCGGACCCTGCGAACGAGCTCCTCGCCGTCCTCCCAACGGGCGAATACATCGCGGCAATGGATGCTCTCGGCATCCTGCCCGAGGTCGACCTCGACGCCGGGTTCGTGGCGGTGGCGCCGGCGCTCGGAGTGGTGCCGCCCACGGGGCAGCGGGCCGGCCGCAGGCTTCGTTCTGTTCCGGGCGACCTGGTGGAACCTCCCGTGACCTTCCTCAAGCGCCTGACCGGCCACGGCGACGCACCGAAGGAGGGTGCCCCGGCCGCGGAGGCGCCGCCGCCGGCCCCTCCTGTGCCCGAGGTCCCGCCTGAGCCAGAGGTCAGCTCGACCTAGATCTGGACGGCGGAGAGGATCGTGGTGGGCCGCGCCGGGTGGCTCGAGTCCGCCAACGGTCTCCCCTCCGGCTTCTCGAGACCCGGGGCCGCAAGCCATCGTCGCCTGCCCAGTGGTGGCACAACCGATCTGGCTGACAACGGAGGGGAGACGTTCGGGGCCGGCTCGCCCGGCACCCATGGCGGCCTTCGAGCGCGGGTCAGGCCATTCGGCTCTCGCCAGGTGCCTCGATCAGCGGTGATCGTCCTCGGGCGGGGGGCCTTGTCGCGCGGTCGATGCGCGGTCGACGCCCTGCCCGCCCGGACCGCGGCGAACCGTCGGCGCGGCGGGCCCGCCGGAAACAGGAGGAGGCTCTGAGTGGTCGAGGCTGACCCGCCGGGCCGGCCAGCTTCCGAACCGCCGCGTCACGTGGTCAGGCTGCCCGCGGCGCTCCTTGCCTACTCGATCGCGCTCGCCGTGTTCCTGATCGTGCCGCCCTACCTGAAGGCCAGCGTCGGTCCGCCCGAGGCGTTCACGCTCCAGGAGGCGGCGGACCTGCTGACGCCCGTGGTCGTGATCCCGCTCGCCTGGCTCGTGTTCGACCTCGCTGGCGGGCTGGGGCGCCGCGGACTGATCGCGTTCCTGGTTCTCAGCGCCGTGTGGATCGAGGGCCACGGGATCCACCTGGCGGCGAATGCGATCGGCGACGCGTTCTCCCATGCCGCAGCGGAGGCGTTCTACCAGACGGTGCCGGGCGAGCTCGACCTGTGGCTCGACGAGACCCTGAGCCACTGGATGTGGCACGGGGCATGGGTTGGGCTCTCGATCCTCATCTTCGCCGCCGCGACGCGCGGGGCGTCCGGCCAGCCGCGCCAAGCGAGCGTGACGGCCGTCGTGGCCGGCCTGATCTACGGTGTGACGTTCTTCCTCGTCTCGGTCGAGGGAGCGACGACGCTGCTCGGCATCCCGGCGTCGATCCTGATCCTGGCCTGGTGCCTGGTTGCCGCGCGCCGCGGGTTGGCCCGCCAGCCGGTCGTCACGTTCTACGTGGTGGCGGCGATCGTGACGCTGGCGGGGTACCTGGCCTGGGGCGCGCTGAACGACTGGACGCTCCCGGAGTTCAGCAAGGTCGGCCTGTTCGGATAGGGCGGGGCGGTGAAGCCGCCGCCGCGTCGGTGCCCGCGGCCCAGCGGACGGTCAGGCCGGCAGCCGCTCCCAGGCGACCCAGCGGGCGCCGTCCCACCAGCGGTGCCAGGTCGTGCCGTCTCGCCCCTGCGCGAACACGTCGAGCCGGTCCGCGCCCGACGACGAGCATGCCGGAGGCGACGCGGGATCGAGCTCGCCGCCCAGCGACTCCCAGGGGTGCCACGCCACGCTGTCCCAGTAGCGGTTGCAGAGGCCGCCGTCCGGGAACACCGCGAAGACCTCGGCCTGGTCGACCGCCTACGCGACCGCCGTCGGCGCCGAGGCGAGCGTCCCGCCCAGGTCCTCGTCGATCGCGAGGGTGCCGTCCACCCACGCGCGGTGGCGGAGCGTTTCCCGATCGGTGACCTCGAGGAGGTCGAACCGGCTGGGTCCCCACGAGAACGCAGCCGCCCCCATCGCGCCCATCAGCCCATTGCCTCCAGCAACGGCTTCACCTCTGTCACGAGGCGCGCCATCGACTCCTCGTCATACGTCGCCGGGACGCCGGCAATGAGGTGCCGGTAGCCGATCTCGACGTAGGGCGCCAGCATCTCCGCGACGTCCTCGGGCGTCCCCACGGGCTGGTCCTCCCAGGCCCGGGCGATCCGGTTTCGCTCGAACGCCTCGCGGAAGAGGCGCTCCGCCTCGGCCCGGTCGTCGCGAATGAAGACGGTGCCGATCCCGGTCGTCCGCTCGATCTCCGAGGGGTCGCGCCTCACGGCCGCGCAGTGCTCGAGGAGGATCGCCTCCTTGCGCTTCACCATCTCCACGCCGCCGCCCACGTTGTTCATGTCGGCGTACGTGGCGACGAGCTTGAGGGTGACCTGCTCACCCCCGCCGCCGACGCAGATCGGCAGGCGGGCCTGGACGGGCGCCGGCAGGTTGCGCGTCTTGCGGGAGGTGTAGTGCGGACCGGCCGCCTTCGGCTCGGTCCCGTCCAGCATCCCGCGCATGATCGGCAGCGCCTCGCCGAGCCAGCGGAGCCGCTCCGGGAAGCCGGAGCCGAACTCGATTCCGAAGTCCTCGTGCTCCTCCTCGAACCACGCTCCGCCGATCCCGAGGACCGCCCGCCCGTTGCTGATGTGATCGAGGGTGGTGGCCATCTTCGCCACGAGCGCGGGGTTGCGCATCGTGTTGGCGCCGACCATCAGGCCGATCTTCACGCGTTCCGTCGCCTGGGCCCAGGCCGCCAGGGTCAGCCAGCCCTCGAAGATCGGCCCGCGCGAGTCGCCGATGATCGGATAGAGGTGATCCCAGGTCCAGAGCGAGGAATACCCCAGGCGGTCCGCCCTGATCCCGGCCTCGAGCAGCGGCGGCCAGTCGGTGTACTGGTTCCAGCACAGGGCGCCGATCTTGACTTCGCTCAACTCACGCTCCGTTTCATCGGGACTCTTGCCTGACGATGTCGACCGAGATCTCCACCGCCGGAATCGTCCCTCTGTTCTCGAGCCAGTGGACCGTGTCCCGATCCTCCGGCCAGCCCACTCCCGGCCCGTAGTCCGTCGCAACCCCGTTTCGATGGTCAGTGATCGTTCCCTGCAAGACGTAGACGGTGCCTGGTCTGCCGATATGGTCGTGGATCGGGCCGAAGACGCCTCCAGGCTCGATGGTCACCATACGCATTCGAAGCTGGCGCCCTGCCATGCCCTCGATCTCAGGGCCAAGGTCTACCGCTGCAAGGACCTCCACCGCGACACCCTTCGTCTCGGGTGCCACGCGGTCCTCTTCTTGGCGCATCGTGCTCTCCTCTCAGCACGTCCAGGCTATCCGAGACTGGGTGACCCACGCGGGCCGGACATCGTGACCGACGCGATACGCGGCATCGTGGACTCGCTCCCGCATCGTCGAACACGCGCCGTGCGGCTTCAGACGGGTAACCGCAAGCTCAGGTCCACAGGGTGTCGTGTCCGAGACGATCGGCGCGGACGCCGGCATCGAGCAACGCTGGCCAGTCGGTGTAGTGGTTCCAGCAGAGGGCGCCGAGCTTGACCTGGGCCATGAGTTCCTCCAGACGACCGAGCCGGTGGGCCGGCGGGATGGCCCGAGGGTACGCGATCGGCGGACACCCGGCCCCCGGATGGGGGAGAACCGGCCCTCTGTCTCGTCCCGCCCGGCGTGGCACTCTGCGCGCATCACCCCGCCGCCCTTTGCGGAGCACCCGCCCCGCGCAGCCCATCGCAGACCGGAGCCCGATCCCGTGCCCGATTTCGCCCCCGCTTCCTTGCCGCCCACGGCGCCCGCCTCCGCCGGGGCCCCGCGCGACCGGACTGCCGACGTCCTCGGCGTCACGCGCAACCCGCTCGAGAGCTTCTTCGCTCCGGCATCGGTCGCCGTCATCGGCGCCACGGAGAAGGAGGGGAGCGTCGGCCGAACCGTCTTCTGGAACCTCATCAGCAGCCCGTTCGGCGGCACCGTCTACCCGGTCAACAAGCAGCGCCCGAGCATTCTCGGCGTGCGCGCCTACCCGAACCTCGCGGCGCTCCCGGAGGTGCCGGAGCTCGTCGTCATCGTGACCCCGGCGACCACGATCCCGGCCACGGTGGAGGAGTGCGCGGCCGCCGGCGTCAAGACCGTCGTCATCATCTCCGCCGGCTTCAAGGAGATCGGGCCGGCGGGCGCCGAGCTGGAACGCCAGATCCTGGAGACGGCGCGGGCCAACGGGATCCGGATCGTCGGGCCGAACTGCCTGGGTGTCATGCGCCCGCCAACCGGCCTCAACGCCACCTTCGCGGCCGGCATCGCCGCGTCCGGCTCGGTCGGGTTCGTAAGCCAGAGCGGCGCGCTCCTGACGGCCGTCCTGGACTGGAGCAAGCGCGAGAAGGTCGGCTTCAGCGCCGTCGTCTCGCTCGGGTCGATGCTCGACGTCGGCTGGGGCGACGTGATCACCTACTTCGGCAACGATCCGGCGACCGAGAGCATCGTCATCTACATGGAGACGATCGGTGACGCCCGGGCCTTCCTGTCGGCGGCCCGCGAGGTCGCGCTCACGAAGCCGATCATCGTCATCAAGCCCGGTCGGACGGCCCAGGCGGCCAAGGCCGCCGCCTCCCATACGGGCTCCCTGACCGGCTCCGACGAGGTGCTCGCCACTGCGTTCCGACGGGTGGGCGTCCTCCGGGTGGACGAGATCGCCGACATCTTCGACGTCCTGGAGGTCCTCGCCAAGCAGCCCCGGCCGAGCGGCAACCGCCTCACGATCGTGACCAACGCCGGCGGCCCTGGGGTCCTCGCGACCGACGCCCTGATCACTGGCGGCGGCGAGGTGAGCGAGATCTCGCCGGCCACGATGGAGGAGCTCAACGCCTTCCTGCCCGGCCCGTGGAGCCACAACAACCCGATCGACATCATCGGCGACGCGACGCCGGAACGGTATGCGAAGGCCCTCGAGGTCGCGGCCCGCGACGAGGGCAGCGACGGCCTCCTCGTGATCCTGACGCCGCAGGCGATGACCGACCCGACCGCGACGGCGCGCGAGCTCATCCCGTTCGCCCACATCGACGGCAAGCCGGTCCTTGCCAGCTGGATGGGTGGGATGGACGTCATCGAGGGGGCGGCGATCCTCCGCGAGGCCGGCATCCCCACCTTCGACTACCCCGACGAGGCGGTGGAGGTCTTCAACTTCACGTGGCGCCTGGCGCGGAACCTCCAGCAGATCTACGAGACGCCGACGCTGCCCTCGGACGAGGAGCACCCGGTCGACCGGGCGAAGGCCGACGCGCTCATCGGTGCGGCGCGGGCGGAGGGCCGGACGCTGCTCACGGAGGACGAGTCGAAGGAGCTCCTTGCCGCGTACGGGATCCCGATCACGGAGACGGTGGTCGCTCCCCTGGCGGATGACGCGGTGGCCGCCGCCGACCGGATCGGCTACCCGGTCGTGGTCAAGCTGTACTCGCACACGATCACCCACAAGACCGACGTGGGCGGTGTCCAGCTGAACCTGAAGGACGCCGACGCCGTGCGCCACGCGTACGAGCTGATCCGCGACTCCGTGACCGAGAAGAAGGGAGCCGAGCACTTCGAGGGCGTCACGGTCCAGCCCATGGTCAACTGGACCGGCTACGAGCTCATCCTGGGAAGCTCCATCGACCCGCAGTTCGGGCCGGTGCTGCTGTTCGGCATGGGCGGTCAGCTCGTCGAGGTCTTCAAGGATCGTGCCCTGGGACTGCCTCCCCTGACCACGACGCTCGCCCGCCGGATGATGGAGAGCACCAAGATCTACACGGCCCTCAAGGGCGTGCGCGGGCGCCGGGGCGTCGACCTGGATCAGCTGGAGCAGCTCCTGGTCCGGTTCAGCCAGCTCGTCGCCGAGCAGCCCTGGGTCAGCGAGCTCGACATCAACCCGTTGCTCGCGTCGCCGGAGCACCTCATCGCGCTCGACGCCCGCGTCGTGCTCCACGATCCGGCGACCGACCCGAAGGACCTGCCGCGCCTGGCGATCCGGCCGTATCCGCGCAAGTACGTCAGCAGCTGGACCTGCCCCGACGGGCACGAGCTGACGATCCGGCCGATCCGGCCGGAGGACGAGCCGCTCATGGTCGACTTCCACCGCTCCCTTTCGGAGGAGACAGTCTTCCAGCGATACCTGGCGCACCTGGGGTTCAACGAGCGGACCGCCCACGAGCGCCTCGTGCGTATCTGCTTCGTCGACTACGACCGCGAGATGGCCCTCGTCGCGGAGTGCTTGCACCCCGACCCCAGCCAGCCGGCGATCGTGGGCGTAGGACGCCTCTCGCGGACGTTCGGCACCGACGACGCCGTCTTTGCGGTGCTCGTGACCGACGCCCGCCAGGGGAAGGGCGTCGGGACGGAGCTGCTGCGCCGCCTCGTGGAGGTTGCCCGCGCCGAGGGCGTGGCCACGCTGAGCGCGGACATGCGGAACGACAACGATGGCATGCGCCGGGCCGCCGAGAAGGTTGGCTTCGAGCTCACGGCAGGCCCCACCGAGGACGTCAGCCGCGCCGAGATGCGCCTCGCCTGATCCTCAGTCGCAGGGGGGCAGCTCGGCGCCCGGCGCCGGCGGGGCCAGCGACGGACCGGGATCGGGTGCGCCCACGGTCATCGTGATCGTCCCGCAGGCGGTCACGGCCGTCGTCGTGAGCCCGTCGCCCGGTGCCGGGGCGGCCGGGATCGGCAGGGCGATCAGGACCGTCCCGCTCGCGACCCGGCCCTCGGCGGTCCAGGGCGGCCCGCCGTGCCCCGAGGCGGGGACCGTGGCGTCGGTCGCGCCGGCCGGGATCGTGCCCACCCAGTCGCCGTTGACGTAGACGAGGAGCGGCCGGTCAATCCGGCTGTCGACGTGGAGCGTCAGGGCGGGGTCCGTGGTCCAGCCGGCACAGCCGGCGGCGAGCACCGCGGCGAGCGAGACCGCGCCGGCGGCCCGGATGGCGCGGGCGATCCCGGCGCCATTGGCGCGGCCGATCATTCCCGGACGACGATGTTGACGAGCCGGCCGCCGCCGGCGTGGATGATCCGGTCGGGCGCCTTCCCGCCGAGGGCGGCGACGACCTTCGGGCGGGCGAGGACGATCGCCTCGACCTCTGCCTCGGCGAGCCCGACGGCCACCTCGACCCTGTCTCGGACCTTGCCGTTCACCTGGACCGGCAGCTCCCGCGTCGCGACCGCGGCGGCGGCGGCATCCACCTCCGGCCAGCGCTCGGCATGGATGGACGACCACTCCGACCCGGCCCCTGCCAGCCGGCGGGCCCAGAGCTCTTCCGTGACGTGCGGCGCCGCCGGGGCCAGCATGAGCAGGAGCAGGCGCACCGCCTCATCCCACGCGCCGCCGCCGGCGACCTCCGTGCCGCGGTAGCGGAACAGCAGGTTTGCCAGCTCCATGAGCTTCGCGACCATCGTGTTGAAGCGGAAGCCCTCGTAGTCGGCTGTCACGGCGGCGAGCGTCCGGTGGGCCGCCCCGCGGAGCGCCTTCTCGGCAGCCGCCGCGTCCTCGCCGGCCGGCAGCTTCCCGGCCTGTGCGTCGCTGGGCTCCGTCCCGTGCGGGTCCAGCGCGATCGTCCAGGCTCGATTGAGGAATCGGGCCACGCCACCGATGCCGCTCGGGCTCCAGGGCCCCCCCTGGTCCCACGGGCCCATGAACATGAGGAAGAGGCGAACGGTGTCGGCGCCGTACTGCGCCACGAGCGCGTCGGGATCCTCCACGTTGCCGCGCGACTTGCTCATCCGCTCGCCGTCGGCGCCCAGGACCTGTCCCTGGTTGAAGAGCCGCGTGAACGGTTCGCGATCGCGGACCAGGCCGCAGTCCGCCATCGCCTTGGTGAAGAAGCGCGAGTAGAGCAGGTGCATCACCGCGTGCTCGGCGCCGCCCGTGTACTGGTCGACCGGCGTCCAGCGGTCAGTCCGCGTGCGGTCGACGGGGCCGTTTTCGTTGCCGGGCGAGAGGTACCGGAACCAGTACCACGACGAATCCATGAACGTGTCCATCGTGTCGGTCTCGCGCTGGGCCGGTTCGCCGCAGCGCGGGCACGCGGTGTTCAGGAACTCCGGATCGTGCCGGAGCGGGTTCTCGCCCGAGCCGGCGTAGTCGACGGTCTCGGGCAGGCGGACCGGCAGGTCGGCGTCGGGAACGGGAACGATCCCGCAGGCTCCGCAGTAGACCACCGGGATCGGCGTTCCCCAGTAGCGCTGGCGGCTGATGAGCCAGTCGCGGATCCGGTAGCCGACGGTGGCCCTGCCCTCGCCGCGCGACGCGAGGTCCGCGGTGATGGCTGCGATCGCCTCGGGCGCCGCCAGCCCGTTGTAGCGGCCCGAGTTGACCAGGACGTCGTCGGCCGTCTTCGAGACGTACGCCTCGGTCAGCTCGCGCTCCGCGCCGTAGGTCGCCGCCGGCCGGATCACCTCCCGGATCTCGAGGTCGAACTGGCGGGCGAAGGCGAAGTCCCGCTCGTCGTGGGCCGGGACCGCCATGATCGCCCCGGTCCCGTAGCCGGACAGGACGTAGTCTGCGATCCAGATCGGGATCCGCTCGCCGTTGACGGGGTTGATCGCGTCGGCGCCGAGCGGGACGCCGGTCTTGTCGCGCTCGGTGCTGAGGCGTTCGATCTCGGTCTCCCCCTGCGCCTGCTCGACGTACGCCGCGACGACCGCCCGCTGGCCGGGCGAGGTCAGCTTTTCGACGAGCGGGTGCTCCGGCGCGAGGACCATGAAGGTCGCCCCGAAGAGCGTGTCGGGGCGGGTCGTGAAGACCTTGATCTCGTCGCCGCCCGGGATGTGCGTGTCGGGCGCGCTGCGGAAGACGACCTCGGCACCCTCGCTGCGCCCGATCCAGTTCGTCTGCATCACCCGGATCGGCTCGGGCCACGAGATGCCCTTGAAGTCGAGAAGCTCGTCGGCGTACTTCGTGATCCGCAGGAACCACTGGGCCAGGTCGCGCTTCTCGACCTTTGCGCCGCAGCGCCAGCAACGGCGGTCGACCCCTTCGACCTGCTCGCGGGCGAGCGTCCCGTCGTTGGGGCACCAGTCGACCGGGGATGTGGCGCGGTAGGCGAGCCCCGCCTCGACGAAGCGCAGGAAGAGCCACTGGTTCCAGCGGTAGTAGGCCGGGTCGCAGGTGACGACCTCCGCCTCCCAGTCGAAGGACGCGCCCATGCTCCGCAGCTGGCGGCGCATGTTCTCGATATTGCGGTAGGTCCACTCGGCCGGGTGGATCTGGTTCTTGATCGCGGCATTCTCGGCCGGCAACCCGAAGGCATCGAACCCGACCGGGAAGAAGACGTTGTAGCCGAGCATCCGCCGGTAGCGGGCCACGGCATCCGTGGGCGTCTTCACGTACCAGTGGCCGACGTGCAGGTTGCCCGACGGGTAGTCGTACATCGTGAGCAGGTAGTACTTCGGCCGCGCCGTCTCCTCGAGGTCCGTCCGGTGGAGGCCGAGCTCGTCCCACCGTGCCTGCCAGCGTGGCTCGATGGTGGCGGGGTCGTAGCGCTCGATCCGGGTCCGCTCGTTGGTCACGTCGTTGGCCTCACATACGCGACGACCCCCCGCCGGTCGGGCGAGGGGTCGATTCGGCGGTGGTGTCAGGAGGGTGGTGGAGCTACGGGGATTCGAACCCCGGACCTTCTGAATGCCATTCAGACGCTCTTCCAGCTGAGCTACAGCCCCACGGTCCGATGGCAGAGTATAGCGGAAGACGGCGCCGTTCAAGGGCGTCGGGATCAGGCACCGGCCAAGGCGCGGAGACGGTCGGCGCCACGAACGCGCCCGCGTCACGGCGGACATCGAGAACGAGGCCGGCGGGACCTGGGGCCGTTGAGGTGCCTGCCTGCGGTTCGGCCGAAGCGCATGATTCCATGGGGGCAGCGAGCCCCGCCGCGATGCCGTGGCGCGGTCGTCACCCTTGTGTGCGCCCCCTCGGTGCCATACCATCCCGCGATCGTTGCGACCCGTACAGGAGGGCTGGCGTGAAGCTGATCAACACCGACGGGATGGCCCTCATCGGGCCGGGATCGGAGTGGTTCTGGACGGCGCTCGGCGGCGTCGCCCTCACGGTCACGTTCATCGCCATCTACCGGCAGCTCCGGCTGCAGCGGAGCGCCGAGGCGATCGAGCACCTGGCGTCACTGAAGCGGGAGTGGGACTCCGAGGGGATGGCCCGGAGCGTGCTCGCGACCCTCCTGGCCATCCGGGACGGGTGCGACCCGACGCGTCTCCCGATGGCGGCCCACGACATCGGCGACTTCTGGCAGCGCGTCGGCTACATGGTCCGGGAGAGGGACGTCGACCGGCGCCTCGTCCACCAGTACCTCTTCTCCGATATCCGGGCCTGGTGGCACTGGCTCGCCCCGACCGTGCGCTCCTGGCGCGAGTCGGAGGGACTCCCGCTCCTCTACGGGCACTTCGAGTGGCTGGCCGGGCTCATGGTCGAGATGGACCGGAAGGCGGGCAGGACGATGACCTTCGACGAGGGATCGGTCGCCCGCTCCCTGGCCGCCTCCATCGAGATCCGCCTGCACCAGATCCGCACCGGTGAGGAGCTGCGGTCCGTCATCTTCCGCCCGGCGTCCACGGGGACGCCTGAGCCCGAGACGGCGCCGTCCCCGGACGCCGGGTGACCGAGGGCCGGTAGCGGACCTCAGGAGGGCCAGGCCCTCGAGGACGGCGACGTGCGCTTCGGCCGGGCCCCGGGGGTCGGCGGCGGCGGCCTTGGCTACACTCCTCCCACCGCCCGTCCTCACCAGGTGCCCCGTTGACCGAGCCCCGCCGCTCCCTGCCCCCGCGCACGACGCTCGCCCTCGCTGCCGGCCGGGCGACCGCCGCGGCATCGCGCCGCCTTGGTCGCGGCAGGGGGGCCACGGTGGGCGGGGGAGTCGCCCTCCGGATCGACCCCCACGCCCTGCGCCGGCTCGCCGCCGGTTGCCGGGTGGCCCTCGTCTCGGCCACGAACGGCAAGAGCACGACGACCCGGCTCCTGGCCGAGGCGCTCGGCACGGCCGGTGCCGTGGCCTACAACGCGACCGGGGCCAACATGGCGGAAGGCCTGGTCACGACGCTCGACGCGAACCGACGCGCCCCGTTCGCGGCCCTGGAGGTCGACGAGGCATACCTTGGCCCGATCGCCCAGGCCACGCGGCCCCGGGCCATCCTGCTCATGAACCTGAGCCGCGACTACCTGGAGCGCGGCGTCCGGAGCAAGGCGCTGGCCCGCCACTGGCAGGAGACGCTCGCGGCCGTCTCGTGGCCCTGCGCCGTCGTCGCCAATGCCGACGATCCGCTCGTGGCCTGGTCGGTCCGCGATCACCCCGGTGTCGTCTGGGTGGCCGGCGGGATGTGGTGGGACCTCGACGGGGAGGTCTGTCGGACCTGCCGCGTGCGCCTCCGGCGAGATGGCGACGACTGGTCCTGCGCCACGTGCGGCCTGGCCCGCGCCGAGCCCGCCTGGCGCGTGTTCGGGGATCGCGTCCTGGGGCCTGGCCTCGACCTCCCGCTCGACCTCGGGCTCCCCGGCCGGACTTCGATCTCCAACGCGCTCTTCGCCCTGGCCGGGGCGGCTGCGCTGGGCGTCGACCCGGCGCGCGCTCTGGCGGCCATCGGCCGTGTCGATGACGTGGACGGGCGCTGGCGCCCGCGCTCCATCGACGGCCGCGTCGTGCGCCTTCTGCTCTCGAAGAACCCGTCGTCCTGGAGCGAGATCATCGAGCGCGCGGCGGCGGGGAGCGATCCGCTGGTGGTCGTCATGGAGGCCCGCGGCGGGTCGGGCAAGGATTGCGCGTTCCTCTGGGACGCACCGTTCGAGCGCCTCGCCGGCCGGACCGTGGTGGCCGCCGGGAACCGGGCCGCCGACGTGGCGCTCCGGATGCATGTCGCCGGGCTCGACGTGCGAATCGCGCCGGATCCCGCCGCGGCGATCCGCTCCCTCCCGCCGGGCCCCGTCGATGTCGCCGCGAACTACCCGGCGTTCCTCGCCCTCGCGGCGAAGCTGGGCGGCTGAGCGATGGCCGGCCGCCTGTTGCTGCTCGCCGACGTCTACCCGGCGCTCTCGATGCCCCAGGCCGACGCCGGCAACCTGCGCGTCCTCGAGCAGCGGGCGGCCGCGCGCGGGATCGCCGTCCGCTCCGTCAAGGTGCAGCCCGGGGATCCGCTGCCCTCGGCCGACCTCTACCAGGTGGCGGGGGCCGCCGACGAGGACCTGCCGGAGCTTGCCCGCCGCCTGGCGGCCGAGGGAACGCTGGCCGCCGCGGTTGCCGGCGGCGCCATCCTCCTCGCGATCGACGCCGGCTACCAGGTCGTGGGCCGGACCTTCGCGGATCCTGACGGCCGGGAGCACGACGGGCTGGGCTTCCTGGACGTCCGCTCCTCGCTCGACTCGTTCGTCGACGGGCCGGTCGTGGGGACCCTCACCTTCGCTCCCGGGCTCCCCGAGTTGGCGGGCTTCGAGTCGCACTGCGGGCGATCGATCGTGGGCCCGGGCGCCGTCCCGTTTGCGCGCCTCGAGGTGGGGACGGGCAACGGGGGCGAGCCGGCCACGGATGGAGCGGTCGCAGGCCGCGTCATCGGGACGTACGTCCACGGCCCGCTCCTGGCCTGGAACCCGGCCCTCGCCGATCACCTCCTGGGTCTGCTCGTGGGCGTGCCGCTGGCGCCCCTCGCTGACGAGCCTGGCTTCGCCGCCGAGGTCCGGGCGGGCCGGATGGCGGAAGCACGGCAGGCGTTCGCGACCCGGCGCCGCTGATGGCGGACGGGGCGACGGACCGCTGGCACGTCGAGTCGCCGGCCGTCGCTCGCCTGCCGGGCGGCGACCTGCCCTACACGCTTCGCCGGTCGGCACGTGCACGTCGGCTGCGCGTCACGATCGACCCTCGCCGGGGCGTGATCGCGACCGTGCCCGGAACCCGGACGGGCGAGGCGACGGCCCGCGGCCTCGTGGAGCCGTTCCTCGTCGAGCGTGAGGCCTGGATCCGGCGCCATCTCGCCCGCCAGGCGGCTCGCGCCGGCACGGCGGTCGGCGCCGGGGAGCTGGGCGACGGGTCGCTCATCCGCTACCGGGGCGAGCCGCACCGTGTCCGCGTCGCGGCCGGCACACGGGGCAGCCGCCGCTCGCACGTTGAGCGTGTCGGCGCCGACCACGAGGACGTCCTGCTCGTCACGCTGGCCTCGACGGAGCGGCGGCCGCTCGCCGCAGTCCTGGAGGCGTGGCTGCGCGTCCGCGCGCGCGCCGCGGTCGAGGACGCCGTCGCGCGCCACGCTGGGGCGCTCGGGGTGGCACCGACCGCGATCGCCGTGCGCGACACCCGAAGCCGGTGGGGGAGCGCGTCCCGGGCGGGTCGGGTGATGCTCGCGTGGCGGCTCGTGCTGGCGCCACCTGCGGTCCTGGAGACCGTCGTCGTCCACGAGCTCTGCCACCTGCGCGTCTTCGGCCACGGGCCGCGCTTCTGGGAGCTTGTCGCCACGCGGATGCCGGATCACGCGGTCCACCGACGCTGGCTGCGGACCCATGCCGCGGAGCTCCACGCCGCGCTGGGCTGAGCGTTTGCGACCTGAGCGCTACGACACGAACCGCTGCCGGACGGGCGGATCGACCTCCGGGAGGACGACAGTCCTCGGCGGCGCGGTGATCGGTTGGAGCACACCGCCGACGTGGCGGTAACAGGTGGGGATCAGGCCGACCGGATCGGCCCAGGCGAGGCTCTCCACGAGGTCGAAGACCAGGTCGAGCGACGTGTCCTCGGCGAAGGCCATCACGACGTCACGACAGGGTGCGCCGATGAGATGCGGGCCCGGCCCGAAGAACCGGGGCAGCAGATCGGGCACGATCAGCAGACCCGAGGCCCAGCCGGCTCCCGACTGGAGGATGCGGACCACGACTTCTTCGTCGAGGTCGACTCGCTTGACAGCCCGCGGCGGAAGCTCGAGGGCCAGGCCCCGCACGTTTGCGAGCGCCATCGCCGCGATGTCGCCGTCGGCGACCCCCCAGCGCCCGGCCAGGTCACGCGTGACGGTGGCGAAGGCCGGTCCGAAGTCGATGCCGAAGCCGACGACGATCCCGGGCCCGAGCATTGCCTGGACCGGGGCGCCGGCGCGGATCGGCGACGGAACACGGCGGGACAGGAGCGGCAGGATGCTCGGGGCGAGCTGATCCCAGCCGACGTCGAGGTCGACGCGCTCGAGGGCGTGCCGGATGTCGTCACTGGTGGCCATGGTGAACGGCGACTGCGCGTCCCCGCTCCGGGGCAGCACGCGCTGCTTCGATCGCTGCTTCTTCATGGCCGACAGCATGGCGGCGGGCGCTTACGTGGGGCTTATCTCCGCCTTTGCTGCGCGCCGTGTCGCACGCGCCGTCGTCGCACGCGGCGACGGTCCAAGAAAGGACTCCGGCTCGACCACGCTCCGTTCGGCCCCCAGACTGCCACCGAAGCCCGGTCCACGCACCAAGCGGAGTGTGGTGATCCACGAGGTGTTTCACGGACTCGCCCCGGCGTCGTCGTGGTTGCGTCAGCCTTCGCCCGGAGTCCCGTTCGCCAGCGCGGCCGCGATCTCCCGCGCCCAGGCCTCGATGTGCGGCCAGTTCCGGAAGTCGCCGATCCGGTGGGTCGCGAGCATCGAGGCGTCGACGCCCGGCGTTCCCTCGAGGAGCCGGCCACCGAACGTGCGATGGCCGCGGGCGCCGATGGGTGCGAGGGCGGGCGCCATGTGCTCGGTCAGCGGGATATCGTCGAACTCCGCGGAGTGGTCGAGCGGGCCACTGCTGAAGAGCCAGACGGGGCGCTTCTGGAGTTCGGTAAGGTGGCGCTTCACCAAGCGGTTGGCATCGCGTTGCCAGTGGGCGGAGTAGAGCGCGCTGCCGAGGACGACCGCTTCGTAAGGCGCGATCGTGGCCACGTCCCGGGCACTGCGGACGTCGGCTTCGAGCCCGGCGTTGCGGAGGGTCGAGCCAATCGCCGCGGCGATCTCGCCGGTCGATCCGTGCTTGGTGGCGAACGCAACAAGGACGTGCATGGCCATCGATCAGAAGGTGGTGGAGATGAGGGGACTCGAACCCCTGACCCCCGCGATGCGAACGCGGTGCTCTTCCGGCTGAGCTACATCCCCACGCGAGGCCGATCCCACGCGCCGGGGCGGGAACGCCGGGCGGAAGTGTAGCACGGGTCCCGGCCCTTCCCGGCGGCGACGGGTCGAGCGAGCGAACGGGCCCACGCCGCCCGTACGCTGGCCCCGTGCACGACCTCGTCGGCGTCCTCCTGGGCCTCATGGCCGCGCTGGTGTGGGGCACCACGGACGTCGTGGCGACACTCGCCAGCCGCAGTGTCGGGAGCCTGGCCGCCACGGCGGGCATGGTGCTCACCTCGGTCGTTACCCTGGCCCTGCTGGTGCTCGTGACAGGCACCCGGCTCCCCGAGGACCCGTCGGTGACCGTCACGGCCCTGGCCTCGGGCGCGATCTCGGCGCTGGCCTACCTCGCCTTCTTCACGGCGCTGCGCCATGGCCCGATCACCGTGGTGAGCCCTGTCGTCTCGCTGTACGGGGGTCTCACCGTCGTCCTGTCGATCCTGCTCCTCGGCGAGCAGCTGGCCCGGCTCCAGGCGGCTGGGGTCGTCGTCGCGACTTGCGGCGTCGTCCTCGCCGCCGTGGCCTTCGATCAGGGCATTCGCAGCGCACGGCCTATCGGTCCGGGGGTTGCCTACGCGCTCATCGCTCTCGTTGCCTTCGCGGCCGTGACGATCCTCCTCTCCGGTCCGATCAGGGCCGCGGGCTGGCTGCCGATCATGCTCCTGTCCCGGATCGCGAACGCCAGCGTCGGCTGGGTGATCCTGGGGGCGACCCGCGTGGTCCGCCGCCGCGCTGTCGCGGCGTCTCCTCGTCGGCGCTTCGATCGCCGCGCGGCCGGCCTGGTCGTCGCGGCAGGCCTGCTGGACACCGCCGCCTTCGTTGCCTTCGCGGTTGGCCTCCAGGTCTCCGAGACGTGGCTGGTCGGGATCACCAGCTCGTTCGGGCCGGTGGTGGCCGTCGCGTTCGGCGTGCTCATGTTCGACGAGCGCCCGCGCCGGATCCAGTGGCTGGGCCTCGTGTTCGTCGCCGCCAGCGTCTTCCTCATCGCCCTGGGGTAGGGAGGGGGCGGGTGCCCCCTGGCTCACTTGCGATTCGGTCATTAGGCCCTTCCCAACATAGAACAGATGTTCTAGTATTGGACGTCCGATGGATCACCACGCCGACCGCGCTGCCGCCCTCGCGAGCCTCCGGGCCCGCTGGGGAGCGGCCGCGCCGCGGCCCGCGATGGAGGTCTTCGGGGCGCTCGCGGCCGCCCCGTTCCCGGCGGAGGCCGGGGCGGCCCCCGCGCTCCCCGAGGTCGCCTCAGCGCCCTCCGAGGTCGTCCCCGGAGCGCTCCCCGTGATCCTCCCCGGCCCGGCCCGGCCGGCACTGGTTCCTTTGCCCGGCGGCGCCCACCCGGCGCCCGCGCCCACGCCACGGCAGCTCCCCGGCGAGCCGGAAGGGGGCGTCTACCGGCGCATCTCCACCGGCTTCCCGGAGCTCGACGCGCTGCTCGCGGTCGGCGGCCTGCCGCGGGCCGGGACGGTCGTCCTCCGGGGCAGTGGGTCCAGCGGCGCGACGACCCTCGCCCTGCGGACGGTTGCGGAGGCCCAGGCCGGCGGCGCCCTCGTCGCCTGGGTGGACCTCGCCCGGAGCCTGGATCCCGTGGAGGCGGTTGCCCGCGGCGTGCGCCTGGAGTGGCTCGCGGTCCTCGTCCCGGACTCTCTCGACGAGGGGCTCGCGATGGCGGGGTCGCTCCTCCAGGCGCGGGCGGCGGACCTCCTCGTTCTCGACCTCGCGGGAGCGCGGGACGGGCCCGCCACGCCGGCAGCGCTCGCCACGAACCCGGCAACGCCTGCGAGGAACACGGCGCCGGCCGGCCGCCGCGGCGGTTCCCCTCCGATCCGCCCGCCGCGGCCCGCCGACCAGCTCGGCCGCCTCATCGCGTTCGCCCGGCGCGCCGGTGCGCTCCTCCTCGTCCTCGAGCCCGCCGGGGTTCCCGCGTCGCTCCGGGCCGCCCTCGAGGAGGGCGCCGGGCTCCGGCTCGAGCTGCGGCGCCGCGGCTGGGTTCGCCTCGGCCGCGAGGTCGTCGGCCAGCAGACGGAGGTCCGCGTCGCGAAGGACCACCACGGGGCGCCGGACCGGCGGACGGCCATCCGCCTCCTCTACGCGGAGGGCGGGCCGCGCGACCGCTGCCTCGCCCGCGACGACCTCCTCGCCGAGACCCTCGCGGGCACCCCTCCCGTCACCGCCGTCCCCTCCACCTCGCCGGAGCACCAGGGATCGAACGATGCGCCTCCTCCACCTCGCCTGGCCCCATCTCGCCCTCCGGCTCGCGCGGGAGCGCGACCCCGCGATCCCGGCCACCGGGTCGCTGATCCTCGGCGGGCAGCCGTGGGATGACGGCGTCGTCCTCGACGCCAGCCCGGCTGCGCTCGTCCTCGGCGTCCGCCGGGGCATCCCCCTCGGGCGCGCCCACCGGCTCGCCCCGGAGGCCGTCTTCCTGCCGCCCGATCCGCTCGCCGATGCCGCGGCCGTCGAGGCGGCGCTCGATGCCCTGGCCGCCTTCAGCCCGGGAGTGGCCGGCTCGACCGACCCGGCCGACCGGTCCTTCGGCTCGCTCGAGATCCACGTCGACGGCCTCGAGGCGCTCTGGGGTCCCGAGCCGGAGCTCATCGGGAAGGTCCGGGCGGCGCTCGCCCCCCTCCTTCCGGGGACGCCGCGGGCCGGGATCGCCGGGACGCGCTTCGCGGCCGCCCTCGCCGCCGCCACCGGCCCCGGCCCGTCGGCCGTGCCGGCCGTCCTCGTCCCGCCGGGCGGGGACGCGGCATTCCTCGCCCCGTTCCCCGCCTCCGCCCTCACCCGCGACCCCGAGGTCCGCGGCCGGCTCGCCCGGTTCGGCCTCGTCACGATCGGGGCGGTCGCCGCGCTGCCGCGCTCGGCGCTCGTCGCCCGCTTCGGGGCAGAGGAGGGCGGCCGCCTCCACGCCCGGGCGAACGGTGCCGAGACGGACCCCTTCCGTCCTCGCCGCGCCCCTGAGCGGCTCGCCCTTGCCCTTGCCCTCGACGAGGGGGTCACCGACCTCGATGCGCTCCGCTTCGTCCTGCGCCGTCTCGCCGGCGCCCTTGCCGGACAGCTTGACGCCCGGGGCGAGGCCGCCGGCCGGGCCCGGCTCACCGCGACGCTCGATCCCACGTTCTCACCGGGCCACCTGCCGCTCCCCGGCGCGGACCTCCCGACGACGGTCGTCGCCCAGCGCCTCCCCGAGCCGACCGCCGACCCGGAGGCCCTGGAGCGGCTCCTCCTCGAGCGCCTGGAGCGGGATCCGCCGCGGGTGCCGGTCGTCCGCCTGGAGCTGGAGCTCCTCGACGTCGCCCCGGCCACGGGCCACCAGCTCACCCTCTTCGTTCCCCAGGCGAATGCCGCGTCGCGCCTCGGCTGGCAGCTCGCGCGGCTCGCCGTTCGGTTCGGGGAGGGGCGCGTGGGGCGCGTCGCCCTGGCCGACCCCGAGGCGCCGCTACCCGAGACGCGCTGGACGTGGCACCCCGTCTCCGCCGACGGGACCGGGGCGCCGAGGGTTGGGCTGCCGGGGCCTGTTCCGTGACCGGCCTGCCGCCGGCGCTCGACCCGTGACGCGCCTCCTCCGCGAGCACCCGGAGATCGGGGCCGAGCTCGATCCCGTGGGCCGCCTCGTGGCGATCACCTGGGCCGGGCGTCGGGAGCCGGTGGAGGTCTGCACCCGCTGGCGCGTCGAGGATGCCTGGTGGGGCCGCCCCATCGCCCGTGACTACTTCAAGGTCGTGGGGGCCCGTTGGCTCGCCCTCGTCTACCTCGACCGGGTCGACGGGACGTGGCACCTGGAGCGCCTCTACGACTGAGGTGGCGCCCCCCTCAGCTCGGCCGGTACGCTCTTGCGGACCGCCTGCAGCGCCGCCTCGAGCCCGCCCGACCAGGCGTCGCCGTGGCCGGGCAGCACGTGCTGCGCGGCAAGGCCGTCCAGGCGCGCCAGGGAGGCGACCGCCTGGCGGTGGTCGGCATTGAACATGGTCGAGAAGTGGGGCCCGCGGCGGCCGGTGATCACGTTGCGAGTGACGAAGGCATCGCCGACGAAGACCGCGTCGTGCGCCGGAGCGTGGAAGGCCACGCTGCCCGCCGTGTGGCCGGGCACGTGGACCACCCGCGGCGCGCCGGGGACGTCGAGCTCCTGCCCGTCGAGGAGCGTCCCGACCTCGGCGATCGGGGTCACCCGGGCCATGCCGTGGCTGAGGGCAAAGGCGGCGAAGCTCGCGATGGCGCGGAAGCTCCAGCCGCGGGATCCCGGACCGTTCGGATCCCGCGCCGCCTTCACCTCCCCGCGCGCGAGAGGGGCGTCGTCCGGGTGGACACGGATGGGAACGCTGCGCTCTCGGCGAATCCGCTCGGCGAAGCCGACGTGATCCGAATGGGCGTGCGTCAGGAGCAGCGCCCGGACGTCGTCCGGCGCGCAGCCCATCGCCGCGAGCTCGGCATGGACGTCCTTCCAGTAGCCGGGCGCCCCCGCGTCGATGATCGTGATCTCGCCGGCCTCCTCGAGGAGGTAGACGTTGACGAGGCCCTTGCCGAGTCGCCGGATCCCTGGCGCGATCTCCACGGCCCGCGCCGGTCAGGCGTTCCGGAGGGAGCGGACGGCGGCCTCGGTGGCCTCGCCGGCGGGCAGCGCCGCCGTCACCAGGAGCACGAGCAGAGCCACCAGCATGAGGGTGAGCAGGCCGATCCCCAGCCACTCGCGCGGCGTCGTCTTCATCGTCGTCCCTCCCGTCCGCGCCGTTTCCTGACGCGCCGTGCCCGTCAACCCCAGGGGCAGGATGCCCCGAAGAGAACGGTGATCATCGTCGTTCCGCCCAGCGGCCGGACCCGGGTCTGGACCCGGCAGGCGGGATCCGGGCCCACCGAATCGATGACGAGGCCGCCGTCCTCGAACGGTCCGCTGAGCGTCTCCGTACTGTAGCCGGCCGCGCCGAGGAGTCTCTGCATCTGCGCCGCCACGTCGTCCGTGGCGCCGTCGACGACGAAGGCGCCGCTGGCGGGTCCGTCCGCCGGATCGCCGGGGTCGGCTTGCCTCGCGCCGGCGGGCACGGGGAAGCCGGGCGGCAGGGCGTCCCACGCCGCTCCCCAGGCCTCGTTCGGGAGAAGGCCCGGGGTTGGTCCCGGGGTGCGGTCGGCGCCTCCGGGGACATCGGTCGGAGCGGGAGGCGTGGGCGCCTGGGCCGAGTCCGACGGCGTCGGGGTCGGGGATCCGCCACAGGCTCCCACGGCGAGGGCAAGGCCGACGGTCATCGCGAGAAGGGTCGGTACTGTGCGCACGGCGCGATGGTAGCCGGGAATCTCGCGGGCCCCGTCGCGACACCACGACGGGGCCCGGAGGAAGTCGCCGCGCCCGTTCCCCAGAACCAGGGCGGCGCGAATCGTTCGGTTCAGGTGGCCGTCCCGCCGGCGATCGCGAGGATCGCCGGAAGGACGACGAGAACGAGCACGCCCGCCAGCAGGAGGAGGAGGATCCTCGGGAGGAGAGACCGAGTGCCTGCCGCGAGCGTGCTCATCGCCTGTGTGACGAGGGTGGCCCGGGATTTGTTGCACGCGGATTCCGGTTGACCAAAATGAACACCTGTTCTACTATTTGTGGACCCCGCCGCCGCGACGGCCGTGCCGCCGTCCCTCCACGCGCTCGGGTTGTGCCATGTCCTCGCCGCCCTATGCCGAGCTCCACGCGCACTCCAACTTCTCCTTCCTCGACGGAGCCTCTGCCCCGGCGGACCTCGCGGCGCGTGCCGTCGAGCTGGGCCTCTCGGCGCTCGCCGTCACCGATCGCGGGGGCCTCTACGGGATCGTCCGTTTCGCCGCAGCCGCCGAGGAGGCCGGGCTCCATCCGGTCATCGGCGTGGAGGTGGAGCTGGTCGATGCCCTCGTCCCGGATCCCCACGGGCTGGTGATCCCGGCACGCCGCCCGGCTTCCCGCGGTCGCGGCCGGGCGCTTGTTCCCGCCCTGCCGGTGCCCCGGGACGGTCTGCCGGTTCGGCCCCAGCCGGTCCGGAATCGCCTCCCGAGCCACCGCGAGGCGGTCAGGGAGGACCAGCGCGGCGTCGGGGCGGGTGAGCGCGGCCCTCACCTCGTCCTGCTCGCCCGTGATGACGCCGGGTATCGCAGCCTCTGCCGGCTCCTCTCGCGGGCCAACCTCGCCGGGAGCAAGGCGGCTCCGCGAGTCACGCAGGCGCTCCTCGCCGAGCACGCGGAGGGCCTTGTGGCACTCTCGGGCTGTCGCCACGGCGAGCTGGCGCGGCGGCTCCTGGCCGGCGACCGCGAGGGTGCCCGCGCGGTGGCGGAGAGCTACGCTCGGCTCTTCGAACGGTCGGGCCGCGCCACGGGGGCGGCCGCCGCGCGAGGCGTCGCCGGGACGGGCTTCGTCCTGGAGCTCTTCCACCACCTCTTGCCTGGCGACGACTGGCTCGTGGCGGAGACGGCCCGACTTGCCGGGGAGCTGGGCCTACCGGTCGTTGTCACGAACGACGTCCGCTACGCTCGCCCGGAGGACCGCGAGCTTCACGACGTGCTCACGGCCATCCGCCACGGCCGCTCCGTCGAGACGCTCGCCGAGCTCCGGACGCCGAGCGGCGAGCACTACCTGAAGTCGGGCCCCGAGCTCGCCGCGCTGCCGCCCGGGGACGCCGACGCCGATCCGGCCACGGCGGCCGCCTGGGGCGAGGGGATCGTGGCCGCCGGGGAGCTGGCAGCGGCCTGCCGGGTCGACCTCGCCTTCGAGCAGTACCGTTTCCCCGGCTTCCCGGTCCCGGCCGGCGAGACGGCCTTCTCGTACCTTGCCGAGCTCTGCCACGGCGGCATCCGGCAGCGCTATCACCCCGTGACGCCACCGGTCGTGAAGCAGCTCGCCCACGAGCTCGACGTCATCGAGCGCACCGGCCTCGCCGAGTTCTTCCTCATCTGCTGGGACCTCATGCGCTTCGCGAAGGAGCGCCGGATCCCCGCCCAGGGCCGCGGCAGCGCCGCCGACTCGATCGTGGCCTACGTGCTCGGGATCACCCGGGTCGACCCCATCCGCCACAACCTCCTCTTCGAGCGCTTCATCAACGAGGGCCGCACGACCTACCCGGACGTCGACATCGACTTCAGCTCGGCGCGACGCGAGGAGGTGATCCAGTACGTCTACGAGCGCTACGGCGCCGAGCACACGGCGATGGTCTGCAACCTCGTGACGTACCGGGCCCGGAGTGCGGTCCGCGAGGTTGGGATTGCCCTGGGGTTTCCGCGCCCGCTCGTGGATCGCGTGGCGAAGGCGCTCGAGACCTACGACTCGGTGATGGTCCGCCGCGACCTCGAGACAGACGGCGGCTTCGCCGAGTTCTTCCGGCGGCCCGGCGAGCCGGGAGTGGGGTCGGCGGGTGGCGCGGGATCGGCGCTGCATGCTGGGGACCCCGCGGCCGGCCGGGCGGCGGTGCGTGCCGGGGACCCCGCGGCCGGCCGGGCGGCGGTGCGTGCCGGGGAGATCGCCGTGATGGCGGACGGTTCCGCCGCGCTCGCCGAACAGCGCGGGCTCGTCGACCGGATGGGCCAGCTCGATCACGCCGGGGTTGTTCGCGGCGACCGACCCGCCGCGCAGCCGGTCGCGAGCTCCGCCGCCACCCTCGCCGCCGCGCAGCCGGTCGCGATATCACTCCCAGCATTAGGGGGCGGCATCCAGCACGCATCCGGCGCCCTTCCCGGGGCCGGATCGGCCCCCCGGGCTTCCGAGGATGTCCGCCGCGGGCCTGTTCGTGCTGCATCACGCTCCGCCGAGGCCATCCGGGGCGATGGGATCGGGCGATCGGGCTCGGCGAGGGGTGCCGACCACGACAAGACCCTGCTCGCTAATGGTGGGAGTGATACGGCGACGTCGTGGCTCCGGCCAGCCCCGCCGGTCGAGAGCAGCCGGCTGGTGCGGCCCGAGGACGCCGTGCGCCGCGGAATCCTGCCGGGTACGGGCTCGGCACCCGCGATCCGGGCCGGCGGTGCTTCGGACGACAAGGGCGGCCCCGGGGATTCGCCGGCGAGTGTCGCCTGGCTCGTGCGGGGTGGCCCCCCGACGATCACGGGAACGCACTCGCCCGGGCCGGCCACGGCGACGCCCGTAGCATCGTCCGCGCCGCCGACCGCCCTGGCCGCTGTCGGCGACCCGACGGCCGCCCCGCCGATCGCCGGCAGCACCCCGTCGGTCTCCGACCACACGTTCGGGCCCGGGGCAGGGTCGCCGAGGACGCCCGTGGGCTCGCCCGGCACCGTGGACGGCCGTCCGCTCGACCCCGAGTCGGGGGCCCTCGCCCCACCCGCCCGGAACGTCGACCGACTGGGCAGGCCGCGGCACTGGGATCCGGCGCCGCGGCCGACGCGCGCCTCGCCGCCCGCTCCAGCCACGCCGTCTTCGTCGGTGGCGCGCGTTGCCGCGGAGTCGCCGCCCTCGGCCCGCGGGGGGAGCACGGTCGGGATGTCGCCGTGGGAGCGCTGGCTGGAGCTGTGCGGCCGGATCGACGGCTTCCCGCGCCACCTCAGCATTCACTCCGGCGGGATGCTCGTGACGGCCGCGCCGCTCATCGACATCGCCCCGCTCGAGCCGGCGACCATGCCCGGCCGGGTCGTCATCCAGTTCGACAAGCGCGATGTCGAGACCCTCAAGCTCATCAAGCTCGACCTGCTCGGCCTCGGCATGCTCGCGGCGATCGACGAGACGGTCCAGCTCATCGAGCACGACTGCGCCGTGTGCGTCGACCTCGACCGGCTTCCGGAAGAGGTCCCGGAGGTCTTCGCGATGCTCCAGGCGGCCGACACCGTGGGCGTCTTCCAGGTGGAGAGCCGGGCCCAGATGCAGACCCTCCCCAAGTCGCGGCCGGCCTGCCTCGACGACCTGGTCGTGGAGGTCGCGATCATCCGGCCGGGGCCGATCCAGGGCAACGCCGTCCACCCCTACCTGCGTCGCAAGCAGGGCCTCGAGCCGGTGACCTACCTCCACCCGAGCCTCGAGCCGGTTCTCCGCGACTCCCTCGGCGTCATCCTCTACCAGGAGCAGGTGATGCGGATCGCCATCGAGGTGGCCGGCTTCACCCCGGCCGCGTCGGACGGCTTCCGGCGGGCGATGGGGACGTGGCGCTCGCCGGCCGAGATGGAGAAGCTCCACGCCGGCTTCGTCGAGGGCTGCGTGACGGTCCAGGGGATGCCCCACGCGGATGCCGAGGAGCTCTACCGGCGGGTCGCCGGCTTCGCCAGCTTCGGCTTCGCCAAGAGTCACGCCGCAGCCTTCGCCCGGACCGCGTACGAGTCCTCGTTCCTCAAGCTCTTCTACCCGGCCCAGTTCCTCGTCGGCCTCGTGAATGCGCAGCCGATGGGTTTCTACCCGGTGGAGGTGCTCGTCAACGACGCCAAGCGCCACGGGGTGGCCGTCCTGCCGGTGGACGTCAACGCCTCCTCCCATCGGACGACGACCGAGTGGGTCGGTCGGCCCGGCTGGGTGCTCGCAGGCCCCGCCGGCGACGACGGCTCCCACGACCGCGACCCGGGGGAGCCGCTGCCGCCGGGTGCAGGGATCGCCGCCCGTCCCCGGCCGGTCCGCTCACCAGCCTGCGTGAACCCGTCCCACGCCGCGCGCGAGCGCTGGACCCCGGAGAGCACAGTCGGCTGGGGTGTCCGGCTCGGGCTCCACCTCGTGAAGGGGATCGGCGGGGAGCACGCGGCGCACCTGGACGCCGAGCGGGCCCGTGGGCCGTACGCGTCCCTGGCCGACGTGGTGGACCGGACGGGGCTCCCGGAAGAGGTCATCGAGCGGCTGATCCGGGCCGGAGCGCTCGATTCGCTCGGTCGGCCGCGGCGCGAGCTCCTCTGGCAGCTGCGCGAGACGGCCCGGCCGGCAAAGGGCGCACCGAGGGGCGGCGGGCGGGTCGCGGGCCGGCCGCTGGACCTGCGCCTTCCGGCGACGCCCGCGCCCGAGCTGCCGCCGCTCTCGGAGCTGGAGCGGCTGGGCGACGCCTACGCGATCCTCTCGCTCGATGCCCGGCGCCAGGTCGTGACCCTCTTCCGCCCTGCGCTGGACGCGCTGGGCGCGGTGACCAACGCCGCCCTGGCCGAACGGCGACCAGGGCCGGTCAGGATCGGCGGCCTGG
This sequence comes from uncultured Chloroflexia bacterium, assembly GCA_963705215.1. Classification (GTDB taxonomy): domain Bacteria; phylum Chloroflexota; class Limnocylindria; order Limnocylindrales; family CSP1-4; genus CTSoil-043. The sequence goes on from CAVPJI010000017.1 coordinate 117,652, forward strand.
TGGTGACCCGCCAGCACCCGATGACGGCGAAGGGGACGGTATTCCTGGCCCTGGAGGACGAGACCGGGATGGTGAACGTCACGCTCTGGCCGGACGCCTGGGCACGCCTCCGCGGGGTGGTCCGGCGCAACGCGCTTCTCGTCGTGGACGGGATGCTCCAGCGCGAATCGAACGTGGTGAACGTCGTCGCCCGCGACATCCGTCCGCTCGTGGACGAGGCGCGCAGGGCAGGTGGGCCGGAACGCCCGGACGGCGTCCGCCAGCTCGGCTACGCCGGGATGCGGCGGTCGGGGTGACGGGTGAGCTGGACGAGGGCCCCGCCGCGACGGACAGCGCGCGTCAGCGCTTGCGGCTCGCCTGGCGCTGGGAGGCCGACATGTTGAGGAAGCGTCGGTAGAAGCCCGCGAAGGCGCCCACCGCGATCCCGAAGACCGGCGCCGTGATCAGCACGTTCTGGGCGTAAGCCAGCTTCTGGTCGGCCGACACCAGGTAGGTGAACCCGAGCGGTGTCATGAGCACATCCGTGTTGACCGTCACGATCAGGACGTAGGCGATGCCCGAGGCGAGGCCGGCGAGGCCGCCCATGAGCCAGGCAGCGCGGGGCGCCAGCATGCCCGCGAGGAAGGCGATGATCATCGGGGGTGGCTGGAGGATCACGTTGCCGGCGAGCACGACGAACTGGTTGGCCGCGAGGGCCGGGATCATCATCGCGATCGTGGTCCCGACGATGATCGCGCCCGGGATCAGCGCTGCCTTGGAGTGCAGGACGATGGACGGGAAGGCGCGCAGGTCACCTCGGATGTCGACCGGACCCGCGGCTGCCCGCAGTGACCCGAGGAATCTCGGGTTGGGCGGAGGCGGGGCGCCCGGAGCGGTGCCCGAAGGGCGTCGATCGCGCTGGTCGCGCGGTACCGCGGCTGCCGGAATGGTGGCCGAGTCGACGACCGCGTCGTCGGGCGCCCCATCGGTCGCGACGCGATAGCGGCGACGGGCGTCGGCGCGCTCGGTCCTCTTGGCGCGGGCCACGGGTCCTCCTCGTGGGTGATGTGACGGGGCGTCGTGCGGTCCCGGGTTGGAGCCCGGCGACGGCGCGGGGCGAATGCTACCTCGGCGCACGATCGAGCGCCGGTGAGGACAGCCGTCGGGCTGCGGCGCGCCGGATGAGTCCGGGGTAAGTGAGAGGTGAGCGGCCGGTGGTACACACCGGGGGTCACGGCCCGCCGGCTGCTCCCGCCCGGAGGTCGTTCATGCGTGCGCCACGGAGCGCCGTCATCGGCGCGCTCGTTGTCCTGCTCGGGATCTCGCTCACGGGAGGGGGATCGCCACCCGACCCGGGCACCGCGCTCCCGATGGCGCCCACGGCAGTCGTCGGCTGGCCCGTCTCGACCGGCCTCCTCGTCGCGGAGGTCGTGACCGGCGGCGCGTCCGCGTCCGACGAGTACGTCGAGATCACGAACGCCGGGTCAGCCCCGCTGGACCTGGCGGGTCACGAGATCGTCTACGTGACGGCCTCGGGTGCGACGACCACCCGGAAGGCCGCCTGGGCCGAGCCCATGATCGTCGAGCCCGGCCGGCACGTGCTGATCGCGAATGTGCTCGGCCTGTACGCTGGCATCGCGGACGCCACATACAGCGGCGGGCTCGCCGCGACCGGCGGAGCGATCGCCCTCCGGCGCGTCGGCGGCGACGTCGTCGATGCCGTCGGGTGGGGGGACGGGACGAGTGGTTTCGTGGAGGGCAGCGTCGCGGTCGCCCCGCCGGCTGGAAGCTCGGTCGAGCGGCGCCCGGGTGGTCTGGCCGGCAACGGCGCCGACACGAACGACAACGCGGCCGACTGGGTCGTCCTCGGGCAGCCGGTTCCGCAGCCGCTCGCCGCTCCGCCCGCCCCGGGCCCAACGCCGACACCGACACCGACACCCACCCCGACGCCGACACCGACCCCGACGCCCGCCCCGGGCCCAACGCCGACACCGACACCGACACCCACCCCAACGCCGACACCGACCCCGACGCCCACCCCAACGCCGACACCGACCCCGACGCCCACCCCGACCGCGACCCCGACGCCTACCCCGGCGCCGACCGCGACCCCGGCGCCGACCGCGACCCCGGCGCCGACGCCGACCCCGACGCCGACCCCGACGCCGACCCCGACGCCGACCCCGACCCCGACGTCTACCCCGGCGCCGACGCCGACCCCGACGCCCACCCCGACCCCCGAACCGCTTCTCTCCATCGGCGCCGCGCGCACTGCCGCCGACGGCGACCCCGTCGTCGTGGAGGGCGTTCTCACGGCGCCGCTCGGCAGCCTCGAGGACGGCCGGGGCGGGTTCGTCCAGGATGCCACGGGAGGCATCGCGCTTCTCCTGCCAGCCGATCCGGCCGAGCCCATCGTCGCGGGAGCCCTGGTCCGCGCCTCCGGGACGGTCGGCGACCGGTACGCCCAGCGAACGATCCGTCTCGACGGGCCTCCCGCGATCGTCGGGTCGGCCGCCCCGCCCGAGGCGATCACGGTCGGCACCGGAGCTGCGAGCGAGGCGCTCGAAGGCCGGCTCGTGACGGTCGAGGGGGCGGTCGTCGAGACGCCGACGTCCCTGTCGACGGGTGTCTCGGTGCTGATCGACGACGGATCAGGCCTGATGCGCGTGATCCTCGCGTTTCCCGGGGCGTCCTCCCCGGTTCGCGGCGACACGATCAGGGTGACGGGGCCCCTCGGCCAGCGCGACACGACGGGCACTGGGACCGGCGGCTACCGGGTCCTCGTGACGGACCCTGGCGCGATGGTGATCGTCCCCACGCCCACGCCGACACCGACGCCGACTCCGGAGCCGACGCCCCTGCCCACGCCCGAACCGACGCCGGAGCCGTCGCCGACCCCCACCCCAGCGCCGATCCCCACCCCAGCGCCGACTCCCACCCCAGCGCCGACTCCCTCAACAGCTCCCTCGACGATCGCCGCGGCTCGCACGCTCGGGAGTGGCGCGCGCGCGACGGTCGAGGGCATCGTCTCGGCCGAGGCGGGCCGGATCGGCCTGCCACAGCAGATCGCAATCCAGGACGCCACCGGTGGCCTCGTGGTGAAGCTGCCCGACCGTGCTCCGCGGCCGGCGCGCGGCGCGCGTGTCCGCGTAACCGGCAAGCTCATCGATCCGTACGGCCAGCTCGAGCTTCGGCCCGGCGCGGCCGACGACGTGGTCGTCGAGGGGTTCGAGGCGCTGCCGGATCCCTTGCCGGGGTCGGCGGCGTCGCTGGGCGAGGCCACCGAGGCGCGCCTGGTCGTCCTCGAGGGAACGCTCGAGGCGCAGCCTGCGCGCGAGACGAGCGGCGACCTGGTGCTGCGGCTCGTGGACGACGCCGGCACGCCCTTCCGGGCGCGAGCGACGAAGGCCGCCGGACTCGAGCCAGCGATCGCTCCGACCGGCTCGCGGCTGCGGCTCACGGGGATCGTGGGCCAGCGCGCCTCGCGCAAGGGCGTGCTCGACGGCTACCGGCTCTGGATCCGCGACGCGGCCGACCTGATCGTCGTTGCCGGACCCCGCCCCGGGGCATCCCCGGGCGCTTCGTCGCCGTCCCCGACAGGGACCCCCGGTCCCGCGGTTCGGCCGATCGCCGCCGTCCTGCGCCTTGCCGACGGCTCCGTTCGCATCGAGGCCGTGGTGACGATCCCGGCCACGCTCCTCGACGCCTCGGGCCGTCGCCTGATCGTGCAGGACGCCTCGGGAGCGGTCGAGCTGCTGCTTCCCGTCGGTCAGGCAGCCCCGCGCCCGGGGACGCGACTCCAGGTCGACGGCGAAATCGGGACCGCGTACGGGGCGCCGCGCGTCCGGGTCGCCTCCCTGCGCGTCATGGGCGCTGCAGCGGTCCCGGAGCCGCGGCCGCTCCCGCGCGAGCCGGGATCCGGCGACGAGGGCGAGCTGGTCCGGATCTCGGGCCGCGTCGTCGACCTGCGGCGCTTGGGGGACCGCTGGCGGGCGGAGGTGCGGACGCAGGGTGCCACGATCGTGGTTGCCGGTCTCGCGGGCGCGGGGATCCCCGCGGCGACGATGTCCGAAGGGACCGCGGTATCGGTGATCGGCGTCGTCCGGCGTCCGCATCCTGCCGCAGCGGATCGCCGATTTGCGGTGGTTCCCCGCGGGCCGGCCGACGTGCGTGCCAGTGCGATGGCATCGAGCAGCGCGGCGGCGGTCGACAAAGCCGGCGGCGCGGCCAGTGCCCACGCCGCCGGCTGGGCGGCTGCGACCACGTCGGCGACGCCTGTCGGTCCACCTGCCGACCAGGTCGTTGACGCCGACCTGGCGACCCTGCCCGGCATGGCCGGCGTCCGGGTGCGGGTCGGGGGCATCGTGGTCGCCATCTCCGGCGACCGCGTGTCGCTCGACGATGGCACGGCGACCGGCAGCCTGCAGCTCACCGGCGATGCAGCGGATCTCCTGCCGCTCCTCGAGCCCGGCGACGCCGTCGGCGCCGTTGGGCTCGTCACGGCGGCGAGCGGCGGTCCCGTGGTCCGGGTGGACGATCCGGCGGGGCTCGTCCGCCTCGGCGACCTCGGAGAGGCGCTGCCGCTCGATCCGACCGCGCCGCTCCGGGTCGCGGCCGTCACGGGCTCCGCCCCGTCGGCGGCCGCGCTGCCCGCCCCGGCTGACTACGTCGGGTCACTGGATGCGGCACCGGCGGACGCGGGCACGGCCACAGGCAGCGGCCCGCTCATGGCCGGCGTCTGGCTGGCCCTGGTGGCGTCGAGCGGTTGGGCGTGCCTGGTCGCAGTGCGCCGTCGCCGGGACCGCAGCCGCCTCAGGGCGCGGGTTGCGGCACGGCTCGCCGCCCTCGCGACCATGCCGCCCCCGGACTTCGTGATGCGCCAGGACCCGGTGGCGGCGGCCGTCGCCGACCCGGTTCGAACCCCGCCCGACGGCGCCGCTCCGGCCGCGGACGACCGAGCCCTGCGCAAACCGGCTTGACGCTCGAGTTCGTGCGTGCCTATGCTCGGCGGAGTTTCCGGCCGCCGGAACGCGAAGCCACACGTGTGGCACCGGTGCCGGCAGCGAAGCATCTCGCTCGAACGGACGAGCGCAGGGTGGCGGGCCCCATGACGTCCGCGCTGGTGAAGGGAGGGTCCTGTAGTGGCCGAGGCCTACTGCGTCAAGTGCAAGGCGAAGCGGGAAGTCAAGAACCCGCAGAACATCACGATGAAGAACGGCAAGCCGGCGCTGTCCGGCCTGTGCCCGGTGTGTGGCACCAAGGTCTTCAAGATCGGCGGCTGATCGCCCGCGCCTGACGCGATGTGAGCCCTCGCCGGTGACGGTGGGGGCTCGCTGATTCCTGGTCACGCGAGGACGTTCGGACCGCGACCGCGTGCCGCACGGCACGACGGCTCGAACGGGGTCGCTTGCTAGAATGGCCCGGTTCGAGACGAAGTGCGAGGTCCAGTGTCCCCACGGGTTCTTCCTGTCCCTGACCTCGGCGGCTCGGCTGCGCGTGGCGCTGCCGTCCGTGCCGGCGGGTTCGCTGTTCCCGGGGACTTCCGGTGCTCTCCCATCACCGCGTCTCTGCGCCCCAGGTGTCCGAGCAGCGATGCTCGGTGGGTCGCCGAGGCAGTCACCGCCGTCCCGTCCGCCTGACCAGTCAACCAGTCCGCACACCAGAGGTATCGGTCCATGCCTGTTCGCGTCGGCATCAACGGGTTCGGCCGCATCGGCCGCCAGTCCCTCAAGGCCCTCCTCGAGCGCACGCCCGAGGCCGAGGTGGTCGCCGTCAACGATATCGTCGACGTGCCGACCAACGCCCTCCTGTTCAAGCACGACTCGACCTACGGGTCGTTCCCCGGCGTGGTCAGCCACACGGACGATGCGATCGTCGTCGACGGCCGCGAGATCCGCGTGCTGCAGATCTCGGACCCGGCAACGCTCCCCTGGAAGGAGCTGGGCGTCGACATCGTCATCGAGTCGACCGGTCGCTTCACCGACGCCGACAAGGCCCGCGTGCACCTCGACGCGGGAGCGAAGAAGGTCCTCATCAGCGCCCCGGCGAAGAAGGAGGACGTCACGATCGTCCTCGGCGTCAACGACGACGCCTACGACCCCGCGAAGCACCACATCATCAGCAACGCCAGCTGCACCACCAACTGCCTGGCGCCGGCGGCCAAGGTCGTCCACGACGGCTGGACGATCAAGCGCGGCCTGATGAACACGATTCACTCGTACACGAACGATCAGAAGATCCTCGACGTCGCCCACAAGGATCCCCGGCGGGCTCGCGCGGCCGCCCTGAACATCATCCCGACCACGACCGGCGCCGCGAAGGCGCTGGCCCTGGTCATCCCCGACCTCAAGGGCAAGTTCGACGGCTTCAGCCTGCGCGTTCCGACGCCCACGGTCTCGGTCGTCGACTTCACGGCCGAGCTCGAGCGCGACGCCTCGGTCGAGGAGCTGAACGCGGCCTTCCGCGCTGCCGCGGCCGGCCCGATGGCGGGGATCCTCGGCGTCTCCGACGAGCCGCTCGTCTCGTCCGACTTCCGCGGCGACGCGCGCAGCTCGATCATCGACGCCGCATGCACGATGTCCCTCGGTGGCAACTTCGTGAAGGTGATCGCCTGGTACGACAACGAGTGGGGCTACAGCTGCCGCGTTGCCGACCTCGTGAAGTTCATGATCGTGAAGGGCCTCTAGCTCGGACGAACGTCCAGACGGGAGGATCACCATGGACAAGCGCTCCATCCGCGAGCTCGACGCGTCGGGCAAGCGGGTCTTCGTCCGCGTCGACTTCAACGTGCCGCTCAAGGATGGGCAGGTCAAGGACGACACCCGCATCCGGGCGGCGATTCCCACGATCAAGTACCTCCTGGACCAGGGGGCGCGGGTGATCCTCGCGAGCCATCTCGGCCGTCCCGACGGCAAGGTCCAGGACGGCCTGCGGCTCCGCCCCGTCGCCGAGCGGCTTTCGGCCCTCCTCCGCGTCAACGTCCCATGCACGGGCGACGCGCTCGGCGTGGGGACCGAGGACGCCGTCCGCCGCCTGCGGCCGGGCGAGGCCCTGCTCCTCGAGAACCTGCGGTTCCACCCGCAGGAGGAGAAGAACGACCCCGCGTTCGCCAAGGCCCTCGCGGCCTACGCCGACGTCTACGTCAACGATGCGTTCGGGACGGCGCACCGCGCCCACGCCTCGACCTACGGGGTCGCCGAGCTCCTGCCCGCCTACGCAGGCTTCCTGATGGAGCGCGAGATCCAGTACCTGACCCCCCTCGTCGAGGATCCTCCGCGACCCTACGCCGCGATCATCGGCGGGGCCAAGGTCTCGGACAAGATCAAGGTTCTCGAGAACCTCATGAGCAAGGTCGACATCCTCGTCGTCGGCGGCGGGATGGCCAACACCTTCCTCCTGGCCCAGGGCAAGCCCGTCGGCAAGAGCCTCGCCGAGCCCGACCGCGTCGAGGACGCCCGGCGGATCATGGCCGCCGCCGAGGAACGGGGCGTGCGGCTCATCCTCCCGACCGACGTGGTCATCGCGAAGGAGGTCACCCAGGGGGCGGAGTACAAGACCATCCCGGCCGAGAAGGTCCCCGCGTCGTGGCACATCGTCGATGTCGGTCGGCAGTCCCTCGTGGACATGGAGGCGGCCCTGGCCGGCGTGAAGACCGTCTTCTGGAACGGCCCACTTGGCGTGTTCGAGATGCCTGCGTTCGGCGCCGGCACCCGCCAGATGGCCCGGTTCCTCGCGGACCTGGCCGACGCCGGGGCGACTGTCGTGGTCGGTGGCGGCGACTCGGTTGCCGCGGTCACCCAGCAGGGCCTCGCGCCCAAGATGACCCATATCAGCACCGGCGGCGGCGCCTCCCTCGAGCTCCTCGAGGGTCGAACCCTGCCGGGCATCGCGATCATCCCCGACGCCGAACCGGCCGCCGGGATTGCCGGAGGCGCCGCGTGAACACCGAGATCGAGTACATCGACGCCCGCGAGATCCTCGACTCGCGGGGCAACCCGACCATCGAGGTCGACGTCATCCTGGCCGACGGCTCGGTCGGGCGCGCGGGCGTGCCGTCGGGCGCCTCCACGGGCGCCAACGAGGCCGTGGAGCTCCGCGACGGCGACAAGGCCCGCTTCGGCGGCAAGGGCGTCCTCAAGGCGGTCGAGAACGTCCGCGAGACGATCGCGCCTGCACTCATGGGCGCGGATGCCGCCGACCAGCCCGACATCGACGCCGCGCTCATCGAGCTCGACGGGACCCCCAACAAGGGCAAGCTCGGGGCAAACGCCATCCTCGGCGTCAGCCTGGCCTGCGCCCACGCTGCCTCGTCGGCGCACGACCTCCCGCTCTACCGCTACGTCGGCGGGGCCGGGGCGCGGATCCTGCCGGTCCCGTTCTTCAACATCCTCAACGGCGGCAAGCACGCCGTGAACTCCACGGACTTCCAGGAGTTCATGGTCGCCCCGATCGGCCGGCCAACGTTCGCCGAGGCCTATCGCGCCGGTTCCGAGGTGTTCCACGCCCTCAAGGGCCTCCTTCACGACGGCGGCTACTCCGTGGGCCAGGGCGACGAGGGCGGCTTCGCTCCGTCGCTGCCGTCCAACGAGGCGGCCGTCGAGGTGATCCTGCGAGCGATCGAGAAGGCCGGCTACCGGCCGGGCGAGGACGTCGCGATCGCCCTCGATCCGGCGGCCAGCTCCGTGCTCGTCGAGGGTACCGGCACCGGCGATGTGCCGGGCCGCTATCTCCTCGAGCGCGAAGGGCGGACCCTCGACTCCGGTGAGATGGTCGATCTCTGGGAGAGCTGGATCTCCAAGTACCCGATCATCTCGCTCGAGGACGGCCTCGGCGAGGACGACTGGGCAGGTTGGAAGGAGCTCACCGCGCGCCTCGGCGATCGGGTCCAGCTCGTCGGCGACGACATCCTGGTCACCAACCCGTCGTTCATCGCCCGCGGCATCGCCGAGAAGGCCATGAACTCGGTGCTCATCAAGCTCAACCAGATCGGCACCGTCACCGAGACGATGGCCGCCATCGAGATGGCGAGGCGGGCCGGCTGGACGGCGATGGTCAGCCATCGCTCCGGTGAGACCGAGGACACCACGATCGCCGACTTCGTCGTGGCCATGGGCACCGGCCAGATCAAGACCGGCGCCCCCTCGCGTTCCGAGCGCGTCGCCAAGTACAACCGGCTCCTCCGGATCGAGGAAGAGCTGGGCGCGGGTGCGGTCTACCTCGGCCCTGCGGCCCTCGCGGGCGCCGCGCCGTACCTGCCCGCGTGATCCTGGCCCTCGTAGCGGCGCCGGCCGGTCGTCCGGCCGGCGCCGCTCCGTTCCCGGGATCGTCGGCGGTGGCCGCCCGCCCGGCTGGGAGGCGCCCGTGACCCGCTGGGTCGATCGCGGCGCGATCTACGCCGGCTGGGTCGGGGTCGGGATGGCCGTCACCATCGCGGTCAGCTTCCTGCTCGTCATCCCGATCGAGCCGATCCTGTGGCTCCTGGCGCTCCCGGCCGGCCTGATCATCGGGTACTACGCCAACGCGCGCTCGGACCGCCAGGCCGGGCCGTGGAGCCGAATCCTGGCCAACGGCGCATATGCCGGGCTGCTGACGGCCCTGACCCTCGCCCTCTGCTTCCTCGCCACGAAATGGGTCTTCTTCAGCGCCGACAACGGCTACCGCAACACGGCGAGCGGCGGGCCGATCGCCGGCTGTGAGACCGGCGCCGACTGTGTCTACCAGCGCTACCTCGCCGAGGGCAGAGGCCCGGAGTTCGAGGCCGCCGGGATCTCGACCGTCGAGGAGTTCACGGCCTTCTACTGGAGCGAGCAGCTCGGCACGGCGAGCACCGTCTTCGTCCTGGGCTTCCTCGGCGGCCTCGGCGGCGCGGCGATCTACGGGATCGCGCGGCCGAAGGCAGGGAGCGCGCGCGCGACGGCGCCGGATCCGGGGGCCGAGGCGAGCTAGGAAGCCGGCGCGACCTGGGAGCCCGGGTCGGGGACGAGATCACCCGCGGCGGCGGGAGCTGGCACGACCGGAACGTCGTCCCGCTGGGCCGGGACATCGTCCGGCCCGTCGGGGCCGCCCGCCCGGGGGTCCAGGAGGCGGAGCGCGCTCCGCCACGTGACCGCCACGATCCCGATCACGGGCACGGCCAGGAACATCCCGAGGACGCCGGCAAGCGTGCTCCCGGCGGGGATCGCGACCAGCACGACGGCCGGGTGGATGCTGGCGACCCGGCCGTAGACGACCGGCGCGATGAAGCTTCCGGTGACGATGTTGAAGACGAGGGTGTAGATCCCCATGATCAGGATGTCGGTCGGGCTGCCCACGGCGACCGCGACGAGAAACGCTGCGGCTGTCGCGATGAAGCCGCCGATGTAGGGGATGAACCCCAGGAAGAACGCGAAGACCGCCAGGGGGAGAGCGAGCGGCAGCCCCAGGATCGTCATGATGAGCCACTGGCTGCCGGCGGAGACTGCCGAGATGACAGCCGTGCCGACCATGTACCCGCCGAGCACCCCAACCGCGCGTTCGCCGGCACCTTCGAGCTCGGCTCGTCGGCCGGCGGAGAGGCGGCCTGCCGCCAGGTGCCACACGGACGAACCATCGCGCAGCGCGTAGAAGCTGAGCAGCAGGCCGATCAGGCACACGGCTGCCAGGCTGACCGCCGCGGCCGTGATCTGTGCCCCGACGGCCACGATCGCCACGCTGAATTCACCGATGACCTCGGCGATCCAGTCGGCCTGGCCCCCCAGCGCGTCGCTGATCTTCCCGGCCCCCCCTTCGGTCTCGGCGGCAATGGCGGCGATCCCGCTCGCGAGGCCCAGCACGGTGACCAGCAGGATCGCGCCGACGGCGACCGAGCCGCCCGTGATCGCCGCGAGCGCGGCCGTGCCCCGCGACCAGCCGCGACCGAGGAGAAGCTTCGTGAGCGGCACCAGGCTCGCCGCGAGAACGGCCGCGATCACGAGGGCCAGGACGAGTCCGGACAGCTGGGCCACGATGATGATGCCGGCCGCACCAAGGCCGAACGCCACCAGGAGCCGCCAGCTCCACTGGGCGGCTCGATCGAGCCAGAACGGGACGCCGGGCAGCACGGCCACGCGGGGCCCGGGGCCCGCGGCCTCGTCGAGCACGGCGCGGAGGGCCGCGCCCACGGTCACCACCATGACCGTCAGCGGCACCGCGCAGATCAGCCCGGGCATCCCGCCGAGCTCTGCGCCCACCGGCAACGCCACCAGCACCGCGATGGGGTGGAGGCCGGACGGGCCACCGGGGAGTCGCGGCACGACGAACACCTGCTCCGCCGCCGCCGCGAGCAGGAGGCCGAGCGCGAGCAGCGCGGCAATGCTCGCCCCGGCCGAGGCGAGGGCCACCAGGATCACCACGGTCCCGGCGGCCAGGCGCCCGACGTACGGCACGAACCCGCCGATGAGCATCAGCACTGCCAGGGCGCCCGCGGGCTGGATGTCGAGCACGACCAGCACGACCAGCAGGGCCAGGGCGTCGAGCGCGGAGCGGGCCGCGGTGCGCCGGAGGTGGCCGCCCGACCGGCTGAGCGCGGAGGCGCCCGCGGCGGTGAGGCGATCTCGCTGCGATCCCCGCGCCGCCTGGATGCACCAGCGCCAGCCGCCGTCGCCGTCCTGGAGGAAGAAGAACGTCAGGAAGGCGGCGAGGATGCCCACCGTCGCCCAGAACGCCGCGCTCTCGACGATAGCCCTGAGGCCCTGCTGGAGCCAGTCATCGATGGCCGCGCTCAGGTTCGTGATTGTCTCGACGGCCCGGGGATCCATTCCGGCGGTCGCCGCCATGTCGGCGAGTGCATCCAGGCTGTCCTGGACGCTCGTGACGATCGTCGCCAGCGCGGGCACGAACGCGAGGGCGATGACGAGGAGGCCGGCGACGACGATCCCGATCGCGGCCAGGCTGGCGAGCGCGGCCGCACCCGTCCGCGACCGCCCGCCGGCGCGCAACCGGATCACGATCGGCGACGCGGCGGCCGCGACGAGGATCGCGACGAGCACCGAGAGGGTCACCGACAGGAGGTAGACCGCGGCGGCGAAGAGCACCACCCCCAGGCCCAGGACCGCCAGGACCCGCCAGCCGGTTGCGGCCAGGAACGCCAGCCAGCCGGGAACCGGGGTTGTGGGCGACGGAAGAGCCGACATCGTTCTCGGATGGTACTCGACGCGCAACGCCGCGGAGGTCCTCGCGGCGTCGGTCGATCTCAGCCGGAGACGGCCAGGAGGATCGCCCCCACGCCCACGGCCGCGGCCGCGGCCAGGCGGATCCCGGCCCGATCCCTCTCCCCGAGGACGACCACGCCCCAGGCGGCGGCCAGGATCGTTGTCGCCTCGCGGAGCGGCGCGACGCCCGCAAGCGGGGCGATCTGGTACGCGAGCAGGATGAGCATGTACGTCCCGATGATCAGGAGGCCGGCCACGAGCGACCGGCGCAGGTCCGCGGCGTCTGGCGCCGGGCGCGCATCGCCGCCGATCGCCCTCCTGCGCGCGAGCATCGCCCGCCACGCGACGAGGCCCAGGGCGCACACGGACCAGAGGGCCCACGCGTACAGCCACGCGGGACCCGTCCGGACGCCGACCCGGTCGAGCGCGGAGTATCCGGCCACCGCGCACCCGGCCAGCAATGCCGGCGCGACCGTCGCCCGCGAGGCCGTGGCGAGTGCCGCCGTGAGCGTCCCGCCCAACAGGAGCGCAACCCCGAGGTAGCCAACCGGATCGAGGCGCTCGCCCAGGATGACCACGCCGACGATGACGCCCAGGAGGGCACCGGATCCCCGCGCCACGGGATAGACCGAGGAGAGCGCACCACGCCGGTAGGCGGCCGACAAGGGGACGAAGTAGGCGGCCGAGACGATCCCCGATGCGACCGCGAGGAGCCAGCCCTCCGGGGTGAGCATCGGGCGGCCGGTCGCGAGCCAGGCCAGAACCGCGACGGGCGTGACTGCCACGACGCCGAGCCCGACGGCGCGCGTCGAGGTGGCGAGTGGATCGCCCGACGTCTTCACGAGCGAGTTCCACGCCACGTGGAAGAACGAGGAGACAAGGACCAGAGCGATCGCGGCGATCGGCACGCCGTCCAGCATAGACGCGGCAGGATCGCCGTCGGGCGCCACCGCGTGGGCGCGCGAACGTGGCGCGCGAACGGCCGCCGCGGAGGTGGCCAGACGTGAGCGACCCCGGGACCTGGGGACCCGGGGTCGTGGTGCTGCGGGTGGAGCGGGCCGGAGGGCCGACCCGGTGGCCTACTCGGCCTTCTTCGCGGGAGCCTTCTTCGCCGGCGCCTTGGCGGCCGGCTTCTCGGCCGCCGGCGCGGCCGGAGCCTTGGCGGCGCCCTTCGCGGGGGCCTTCTTCGCCGGAGCCTTGGAGGCGCTCTTCGCCGGAGCCTTGGCGGCTGGCTTCTCGGCCGCCGGCGCGGCCGGAGCCTTTGCCCGGGTCGCCCGAGCCTTCGGCGCCGTCGTCGCGACAGGGGCCGGCGCGGCGGTGGTCTTCACGGCCTCGACATCGGTGCGCCCGGCCTTGGCGAGCGCGGCGCGCGCCTTGCCTGCGGCGGTCTGGGCGCCCTTGGCCTTGACGGCCTTGCCGGCTGCGATGCGGGCCTTGGCGGCCTTCGCCGCCGCGGCCGTGCCGATGGTCTTGGTGGACTTGGCACCGGCCTGGACTGCAGCCCCGCCGAGCGCGGCATTCACGTTCCGGGCCAGGCGCGACTTGCGCCGGGCGGCCGCGTTCGGGTGGATCGCGCCGGCCTTGGCTGCGCGGTCGAGGGCCGAGAACGCCTCGGCAAGCGAGGCGTTCGCATCGCCCTCGACCTGGCCGGTGGCGATCTTGATGGTCTTGGAGACGAGGGTCTTGGCCTTGGAGGTGCGGGGGCCGTTGATGGCGGCACGCCGCTCAGCCTGGCGAACCCGCTTCTTCCCGGATGGCGTCCGCGCGCCGGTCCAGCCGCGGGGGGAGTGAGCCACGGTTCAGTCGGTCCTCTAGGAAGGTCGGAGGGGTGGATGGTCTGGTGAGGGGCGGCGCGGCGGGAGAGGACACCGCGGCGGCGCGACGGCGAATGGTACCAGATCAGAACGCCCGGCCGGGCCGGGCCGTCCGGCCCGTACGATCCCCGAGCACGCGGACCTCGTCGTTCCCGAACAGACCGGCGTTCCAGCAGGGACGCGACGCCAAGCGGCGGTGGCGCCCGGTCAGGCAGACTGATCGACGATGACCGAGCTCTGGACGACACTCATCCCGCTGGCCGTCGCAACGGCCGTCCTGCCGATCCAGGTCGCGATCACGATCCTCATGCTCCGATCGGCTGGCGGTCGATCTAAGGCCGGCGCCCTGATCGCGGGAATGACGCTCGTGCGCCTCCTCCAGTACGCGGTGTTCGGCGCCATCCTCGCGCCGGCGATGGACGACGCCGAGAGTGGCACCAGTCCGGTGGAGGGGGCACTTCTCCTGGTCGTCGCCGTGCTGCTCCTGGTCTCGGCAGCGCGCAAGCTCGCGAGCCAGCCCGATGAGGACGCCCCGCCACCGCGCTGGATGACAATGGTCGACGCGATCACCGCAGGTCGTGCGTTCCTCATGGGTGCGGGTCTCGTGGCGCTCAGCCCCAAGCTCTGGGCGTTCACCCTCGGCGCGATCGGCGCGATCCGGGACGCCGGCCTGGACTCGGCCGCAGGCTGGGTCGTGTTCATCGTCTGGGTCCTCGCGGCCGAGGCGCTCCACCTGCTCGCCCTGGGCGCGGCCCTGGCCGCTCCGGCGCGGGCGGACGAGCTGCTGGCCCGAGCGGGTGACGCGCTCGAGCGCCACAGCCGCGATGTGATGATCGGCGTTGGCCTCGTGTTCGGGGTCTGGTTCCTGCTCAAGGCGCTTGCGGCGTTCGGGTTCGGCCCGGGCGCCTGAACCCACCGCGCCGTCGCCGTCCCGGCCACGAGCGCCCAACCGGCTACACTCCGGCCTCGTGAACATCCCGCAGGAGCGTCTGCGCAACTTCTCGATCATCGCCCACATCGATCACGGCAAGTCCACGCTCGCCGACCGCCTCCTCGAGTTCACCCACACGATCGATGCCCGGCAGATGACGAGCCAGGTCCTCGACTCCATGGACCTTGAGCGCGAGAAGGGCATCACGATCAAGGCGCGCGCCGTACGCCTCGAGCACACCGCAGCCGACGGCCTCCTCTACGGCCTGAACCTCATCGACACGCCCGGCCACGTTGACTTCAGCTACGAGGTCAGCCGCAGCCTGCAGGCCTGCGAGGGCGCCATCCTCGTGGTCGATGCCGCCCAGGGGATCGAGGCCCAGACGCTGGCCAACGTCCATCTCGCGCTGCGCCAGAATCTCGTGATCATCCCGGTCGTCAACAAGATCGACCTCCCCTCGGCGCAGCCCGACGTCGTCATCGAGGAGCTGGAGAACGTCCTCGCGATCCCGCGCGAGGAGGTGCTGCTCGCGTCGGCGAAGGAAGGTACGGGGATCCTCGAGATCCTCGAGGCGGTCGTCGCCCGCGTTCCGCCGCCGAAGGGGAGGCCGACCGACCCGCTGCGCGCCCTCGTCTTCGACTCCCATTACGACCAGTACAAGGGCGTGGTGACCTACGTTCGGCTCGCAGCAGGGACGCTTCGCGATCACGAGCGGATCCGCATGATGGGCTCGGGAGCCGAGACGGACATCCTCGAGCTGGGCGTGTTCCGGCCCCAGATGGTGCCCGTGGTGCAGCTCACCGCCGGCGAGGTCGGCTACATCGCGACGGGCCTCAAGAGCGTCCGGGACGCCCAGGTCGGCGACACTGTCACGAGCGCCGGCGCCCCGGCACCCGAGCCGCTCCCCGGCTACCAGGCCGCCAAGAGCCTCGTCTTCGCGGGGATCTACCCGATCTCGGGCGAGGACTACCCGCTCCTTCGCGATGCGATGGAGAAGCTTCACCTCAACGACGCGAGCTTCACCTTCGAGCCCGAGTCGTCGATCGCCCTCGGCTTCGGCTTCCGTTGCGGGTTCCTCGGCCTCCTCCACATGGAGGTCGTCCAGGAGCGCCTCGAGCGCGAGTTCACCCTGGACCTCATCGCCTCCGCGCCGTCGGTGGAGTACCGAGTCACCACGCTCAACGGGAAGACGATCCTCATCGACAACCCGGCCCTGATGCCCCCGGCCGGCGAGATCGAGACGATCGAGGAGCCGTGGGTCACCCTGTCGGTCATCACGCCGAGCGGGTACATCGGCTCGCTCATGGAGCTCTCGACGTCGCGGCGCGGCTCGTTCCTCACGATGGAGTACCTCGACCCTCAGCGCGTCCTGCTCTCGTTCGAGATGCCGCTCGCCGAGCTGATCGTCGACTACTTCGACCAGCTCAAGAGCCGCAGCCAGGGCTACGCGTCGATGGACTACGAGGAGGCAGGCTACCGGGCGGCGCGCCTCGTCAAGCTCGACGTCCTCGTCAACGGCGAGCCCGTCGACGCCCTCTCGATGATCGTCCACCACGAGAAGGCGCCCGCGGTCGGGCGCGCGCTGACAGCGAAGCTCAAGGAGCTGATCCCGCGCCAGATGTTCGAGGTGCCGATCCAAGCGGCCATCGGCGCGAACGTCATCGCCCGCGAGACCATCCGGGCCATGCGCAAGAACGTCCTCGCCAAGTGCTACGGTGGCGACATCACCCGCAAGCGGAAGTTGCTGGAGAAGCAGAAGGAAGGCAAGCAGCGCATGAAGCGCGTGGGCTCGGTGGAGATCCCGCAGGACGCCTTCCTCGCCGTCCTCAAGATGGGCGAGGACGCCTGACCTCCGTGGAGGAGACGCTCCGCGTCCTCGTCGCCCTCGCGATCACCGTCTTCCTCGTCATCCTGCGCTTCGAAGCCGAGGACTTCGGCGCGGCCGAGTACGACGAACCCACGCGCGACGGCCACCGAGCCTCGCTGCCGCGGCGCCTCAGCTGGACCCTGCTCGGGTTCGCCCTCGTGGGCGCCCTGCTCGTCGTCCACCCGAACGCGCCCGGCGATCTCGGGATCACCCTCGGCGACCGCGGGGAGGCGCTCCTCCTGGGCTTCGGGTTCGGCGCCCTGGGGATGCTCCAGGCGGCCGCGTACGCCTTCTTCCGCTACGGGCGGATCCGCTTCCCTCCGGCCTGGACCTACCCGGGCGCGGTGCTCAACGCGCTCGGGACGGCGTTCATCGACGAGGCGACCTTCCGCGGCGCGGTGCTGGGGCTGCTCCTGCTCATCGGGGTCAACCCGGGCACGGCGATCGTCATCCAGGCCTTCGTCTACACGCTCGCGACGCGGACCGGGGCACCGGGCCGGGGCCGCTACATGTTCGTGCTCACCCTGGTCGGCGGGCTCGTGGCCGGCTGGCTCACGGTCACGACCGGGGCGATCGGGGCCGCCTTCCTGGCCCATGCCATCACCCGGATCTCGGTCTTCGTCTTCACGGGCCACGCCGGCCAGCCCGCTCGCCGGGGCGAGGAGATCGAGGAGACCTGGGAGTACCGCGCGGCGCCGCCTGGCTGGCGATCCATGGACGGCCCGAACGACGGGGGTCCCCCGGAGCGGTGAGCGCCAGCGGCGTCGGGGCGCGATCCACTCGCCGGCAGGCCGCCGTGCGCCCGCCGGCCGCCCTCTACCTCCACGTCCCGTTCTGCCGCTCGCTCTGCCCCTACTGCGACTTCGTGGTGGTGGCCGGCGCAGCGGCCACCGGCCCGCGCAACCGGGTCGGAGCGTTCGTGGCGGCACTGCTGCGCGAGCTCGACCTGCGCGCCGCAGCCCTCGAGGCGGCGCTCGACGCCGGTCATGCCGCCGAGACGGCCGACGCCGCGCCCGGGTCAGCCCGCAGTCCGGGCCGCGCGCCGCTCGATACCCTCTATGTCGGCGGGGGCACGCCGTCCCTGCTTCCCTCGGACGCGGTCGCCGAGCTGATCGAGCGTGTTCGCGCCCGCTTCGGCCTCGCGGACGGCGCCGAGGTTACCCTCGAGGCGAACCCCGGCCCCGATGACCGGGGCGACCTGGCCGGCTTCGCCCGGGCCGGCGTGACTCGTCTCTCGCTGGGCGCCCAGAGCCTGGATGACGCAGAGCTGCGGTCGCTCGGACGCCGCCATCGGGCCGGCGATGTGGCCGACGCGGTCCTCGCGGCGCGCGCTGCAGGGATCGCCCAGGTGAGCCTGGACCTGCTCTACGACCTGCCCGACCAGCGCCTCGCGACCTGGATGGGTACCGTCGAGGCAGCCCTCGAGATGGCACCGGACCACGTCTCGTGCTACTCGCTGACCCTCGACGACCCGGACGCCGAAGGGTTGACCGGGCCGCTGGGGGACCACCTGCCGACCACTCCAGGCGCCCGCCGTTGGCGCGATCGGGCACGCCCCGGCCAGGACGAGGACCGGGCGGCCGCCGCGTACTCGCTGGCCGACGCTGCCCTCGAGGGCGTCGGCATGCCCTGGTACGAGCTGTCCAACTGGGCCCGCCCCGGGGCGGAGAGCCGCCACAACCTCGTCTACTGGGAGCGTCGGCCGTACGAGGCCGCCGGCCCCGGCGCCCATGCCTTTGACGGCGTCCGGCGGCGCTGGAACGCGGCCCGCCTCGACGCATGGCTCGAGGCGCTGGCACCCGCGCCGGGACGCGCCCCGTCGCTCCCGCCCGGCGACAGCGAGGAGATCGATGCCGTGACCGCCGCCGCGGAGGAGCTCATCCTCGGGCTCCGGACGGCGCACGGCGTCTCGCGCGGCCTGGCCCTCTCCCGGGCCGACGAGATCGCCTGGGCCCACGAGGCCGGCCTCGTGGACGTCGCACCCGGCGACCGTGTGCGGCTCACGCTCCGGGGTCGCCTCCTCTCCAACGAGCTCTTCTCCCGGCTGGTCTGACGACACGGTCGTTCCCGCCGACCAGCGCCGCCGGTCCATGAGAGGAATCTCGGTCGAGCACGATCCGTTCGAGACCCAGAATGCCCCGGGGACCCGAACCGGCCCCAAACGCAGCGTGGCGGCGGAGACATCCGTTCGTCGAGTCCGCCGCGCCGGATCGACACGGACATCTGCACGTGCTCCGTGGCCGTGTCCGCCCGTTGACACTCGGACACCGAGACTGCTAGTATTCCCGCGTTTCCACTGGCACTCGCTTAGGTAGAGTGCTAACGCAAGCGGGGCGATCCGGCGACGGAATTCGCCCGCCGGAGGTGCCGAGCCGTGGCGCGAGGAGTCCGCCGCAGCAGCGGGCCGCTCGATGCCAGGGCACAGGCGATCTTGCGGGCCGTCATCGACGAATACGTGACGACCGCCGTCCCGGTCGGCTCGCAGACGCTCGTCGAGCGCTACCCGTTCGGCGTGAGCGCCGCCACCGTGCGCAACGTGCTGGCCGAGCTGGAGCTGGAAGGCTTCCTCGGGCATCCGCACACGTCGGCCGGGCGAGTGCCGACCGACGTCGGCTACCGCTTCTACGTGGAGTCGCTCGTCGGGGAGATGCCGCTCCCGCCGATCGAGCAGCTGATGATCCGCCACCAGTTCGGGCAGGTCGAGTTCGCCACCGACCAGTGGTTCCGCCTCGCGGCCACGACGCTCGCATCTGCCACGCGGTCGGCCGGGCTGGCGACGCCCGCCAAGCCGCGCGCGGCGCGGATTCGGCGGATCGAGCTGGTCGGGATCGGCGAGCGGATGGCATCCCTGGTGGTCGTCCTCAACGAGGGGTCGCTCAAGCAGGCGCTGCTCACGATCGACCCGGGCACCTCCGACGACGAGCTGGCCGAGGCGGCAGGCCGCCTGAATCGCAGCTGCATGGGGCTCACAGCCGCCGATCTGGCCGAGCGCCTCCGCTGGTTCGACGAGGCTCCGGAGGATGACCCCGTCTTCACGCTCGTCCGCCGGGCGGGCGCGCGGGCCCTGCGAATCCTCCGCGAGTTCGACGGGGCCACCGTCGAGCAGCTCTTCAGCGACGGTTTGCTCCACGTGATGGCCGAGCCGGAGTTCGCGGCGTCCGAGAAGCTCCGCCGGGTCTTCGCCGTGCTGGAGAACCGCCAGTACCTCGGCGAGCTCTTCGAGGACGTGACGCGCTCGGGCGACCTGAGGGTCTTCATCGGGCAGGAGAACCGCCCCGACGAGATGGCCGACGTGGCCCTCGTCCTCGCCCCGTACGGCCGGCCGGGTGCCGCCGTCGGCGTGGTGGGGATCCTGGGTCCCACGCGCCTCCGCTACGCGCAGGCGATCGGGACCGTCCGGTTCGTCGCCGGCCTGATGAACGATCTCGTCGACCACCTCTACGCCCCCTGACGAAGGACCAGCCGATGCCGAGACACCACGAACAGCCCCCTGATCCGGCAGCCGCCACGCCGGACGCCCCGGCCACCGGGCCCGACGCTCCCGCGACCGGCCCAGCCTCCGGTGCGCCCGCCGAGTCCGTCGTGGAGGCCCTCGTCGCCGAGCGCGACGCGGCCCTGGCCCGCGCCGAGGAGCACCTCGCCCTGGCCCAGCGTGCCCAGGCCGACTACGCGAACCTCAAGCGTCGGACCTCGGAGGAGCGCGTCGCGATGCTCGGCCTCGCCAACGAGGTCCTGCTATCGAAGGTGGTCGGCCTCGCGGACGACTTCGACCTCGCCATCGAGCACGTCCCCGGCGAGGCGCGCGACACCGCGTGGCTGGAGGGGATCGCCGCGATCGACCGGAAGCTCCGCGCGCTCCTCGAGAGCGAAGGCGTGACGCCCATCGAGGCGCTCGGTCGGCCGTTCGACCCGGCCGTCCACGAAGCCATCAGCCACGTCCCCGGCAGCGGCCGGCCTGAGGACGAGGTGGTCGCCGAGCTGCGGCGCGGCTACCGGATCCGCGACCGCGTCCTCCGCCCCGCCCTCGTGGCCGTGAGCGACGGCTCCGGGCCCGCGGACCGGCCCAACTAGCCGGGCGGCTCAACCAGCCGAGCGGCCCGCCTGGCCGAGCGGCCCAATCAGACACCGAACCCACCCCCTGAACTCCACAACCCACCCCGCGAGAGGAGCACCCGAACCCATGGGCAAGATCATCGGCATCGACCTCGGCACGACGAACTCGGTCGTGGCCGTCATGGAGGGCGGCGAGCCCATCGTCATCGCCTCGGCGGAGGGCGGGCGCACCGTCCCCTCGGTCGTGGCCTTCACCAAGACCGGCGAGCGCCTCGTCGGCCAGCTGGCCAAGCGCCAGGCAGTCACCAACCCGGCCAACACCGTCTACTCGATCAAGCGCTTCATGGGCCGCCGCTGGGATGACCCCGAGGTGAAGCACAGCCGCGGCCTCGTCCCGTACACCGTCGAGAAGGACGCCAAGTCCGACGGCGTCAAGGTCCTCATGGGCGAAGGACGCAGCTACACCCCGCCCGAGATCAGCGCGATGATCCTGCAGAAGCTCAAGGCGGATGCGGAGGCCTACCTCGGCGAGAAGGTGACCGAGGCGGTCATCACCGTCCCGGCCTACTTCGATGACACCCAGCGTCAGGCCACCAAGGATGCCGGCCGGATCGCCGGCCTCGACGTCAAGCGGATCATCAACGAGCCGACGGCCTCGTCACTGGCCTACGGCCTGGACAAGAAGCACGACGAGAAGATCGCCGTCTACGACCTGGGCGGCGGCACCTTCGACATCTCGATCCTCGAGCTCGGCGAGGGCGTGTTCGAGGTCAAGTCGACCAACGGGGACACCCACCTCGGCGGCGACGACTTCGACATCCGGGTCATGGACTGGCTCCTCGCGGAGTTCAAGAAGGATCAGGGCCTGGACCTGCGCGGCGATCCCCAGGCCCTCTCGCGGGTCAAGGAGGCGGCCGAGAAGGCCAAGATCGAGCTCTCCTCGGCGATGTCGACTGAGATCAACCTGCCCTATATCACGGCCGACGCCGACAAGAACCCCAAGCACCTCGTGATGACCATCACCCGGGCCAAGCTCGAGGACCTGGTCGGCGACCTCGTCCAGAAGACCGCCGAGCCGGTCGCGAAGGCGCTCAAGGATTCGGGCCTCCAGGCTTCGGAGATCGACGAGGTGGTCCTCGTTGGTGGGATGACCCGCATGCCGGCCGTCATCGAGGCCGTCAGGGCCATGTTCGGCGGCAAGGAGCCGAGCCGTGGCGTCAACCCCGACGAGGTCGTGGCCGTCGGCGCGGCGATCCAGGCCGGCGTCCTCGCCGGCGACGTGAAGGACGTCCTGCTCCTCGATGTGACGCCCCTCTCGCTCGGCATCGAGACGCTCGGCGGCGTGATGACGAAGCTCATCGAGCGGAACACGACGATCCCCACCAGCAAGTCGCAGGTCTTCTCCACGGCGTCCGACAACCAGCCGCAGGTCGAGATCCACGTCCTCCAGGGCGAGCGCGAGTTCGCCAGCGACAACAAGACGCTCGGCAAGTTCATCCTCGACGGGATCCCGTCGGCCCCGCGTGGCGTGCCCCAGATCGAGGTCGCCTTCGACATCGACGCCAACGGGATCGTCGAGGTCCGGGCCAAGGATCGGGCGACCGGCAAGGAGCAGAAGGTCACGATCACGGCCTCCTCGATGCTCGACAAGAAGGACGTCGACCGGATGGTCCGCGAGGCCGGCGAGCACGCCGACGAGGACCGCCGGCGCCGCGAGGAGGTCGAGGCCCGCAACCAGGCCGAGGCTCTCACGTTCCAGGCCGAGCGGACGCTCAAGGACCTGGGCGACAAGGTGTCGGCCGAGGACCGGGCCGCGGTCGAGGGCAAGGTGTCGGATGTCCGCAACGCCCTCAAGACGGAGGCGGTCGAGGTGGTCACGACGCGGGCAACCGAGCTGGCCGAGATCCTCCAGAGGGTCGGCACGGCGGCCTACGCTGCTTCCGCGGCCGAAGGCTCCGCATCCGGTGACGCCGACGCCGGCGAGGCCGATCCCAACGCGGGCGACGGCGCGTCCGCCGAGGACGAGACCGTCGAGGGCGAGTTCAAGGAGGTCTGACCGCCGGCGGGTCCAACCCGCCCTCCCGACCCTCACTTCAGGCCGCAGCTCGGGCTGGAGGGACGGTGTACAACTTCCCCATGGCAGGAGGCAGGGTGGGCGAGTGGCCCGAGATCGAGGACGTCCGGTCGGGCGGACGCGCGGCCGATGGAGGCCGCCCGGGTCGATCGCCGGGCGACGGCGATCGCGGACGGGCGAAGGTGCGGCGCTGGGTGCCGGTCATCCTGGTCGGCGGCCTTGCCGTCCTCATCGTGGGAGCCGGCCTCTTCGGCCCGAAGGTGCCGGCTCCCGAGGTCGCGGACGGCAGCACCGAGACGGCGGAGCCGGGGATGAGTCCCGGGCCGCTGGAGGCGCAGGTCCCGGGCCTGCGCCTCACGGGGACGCTTCCCACTGACCGCTTCCTCCTCCTCGAGGGCCGATGGGTCGACCTTGCTACCGGGAGGATCCAGCTCGAGACGGGCTGCGAGTTCGAGCGGCCGCTCGTCCTGAGCGGTGGCCGGATCGTGTGCGTTGCGCAGCAGGCCGCCCGTCCACCGGGCTCGACCCGGGCGACGTACGAGCTGTCGGCCGTGACGCTCGGACGGGCCCGGCCCGCACCCGCGGAGCCGTGGGCAAGCCCGCCGCCCCGCGTCGTCGAGGACGTGGAAACGGCCCTCCCGCTGACGACCCTGGTCGGGCGGCGGGACCTCGCCTTCGGCAGCCCCATCGCCATCGCGCTCGCGCCCGGCGCCGAACCGGACACCCTCCTCATGGTGTCGGCCGTCCTCGGCGACGATGGCTACCGCGTCGGCCTGGCCCGCTACCGTGTCGGCGACGCCAGGGTCGTGGCGACTGGCTCGCGCGAGGTCCTGGCGCTGCCCCTCGAGGATGAGGGAGGGCCATCCTCGCTGGCTGATCTCGCGGTGAGCATCTCCCCGGATGGGGGGTCCGCCCTCGTCGGGGTCACCGTCACGAGGACGCAGCCAGCGCCCAGCGAGGAGCGGCGGCTGGCCGTCCTGCGCGTGGACTCCGGGGC
This sequence comes from uncultured Chloroflexia bacterium, assembly GCA_963705215.1. Lineage (GTDB taxonomy): Bacteria > Chloroflexota > Limnocylindria > Limnocylindrales > CSP1-4 > CTSoil-043. The sequence continues at coordinate 141,534 of CAVPJI010000017.1, forward strand.
GGTCACCGGCGGCGCGCTGGGACCGCCGGTGGCGCTCCCGCTCGACGTCGCGTCCAACGCGACCGGGCCCGCCGGGGTGACCCGGGACGCCGAGACCGCCTGCGGCGGCGCACTGGGCGAGGGCTTTGCCACGGACGACACGCTCTTCTTCATCTGCCCCGGCCGCCCGTCCGTGTTCCGGCGCGTGGCGATCCTCCAGGACCGGGCCGGCGGGATCCCCGATCCTCGGCAAGGGCCGGCCGCGACCGCCATCCTCGACGAGACCGTCCTGGTGCCAGGGAGCGGCGTCACCGCGCTCTGGCTCGCGGGCAACGGCGTCGCGATCGACCGCCAACGCGGCCGCTACCACCGCTGGTCGCCGTGGACGCGAACCCTCTGGTCGATCGATCTCGCTGCGCCCCCTGGCACCCGGCCAACGGTCCGGTCGGTCACGCTGGGCAGCGGCGAGGCGGAAACCGACTCGGTGGTCCCGGAGTACGCGGAGGACGGCGACCGGGCCGAGCGGCCGGTTCTGGCACTCGATGTCCCGGCGAACCGCATCTACCTGCTGACGCCCGACGCCGCCGGGCGAGGCGCCCAGGTCGAGGTCGTCGATGGGGCGACCCTGGTCTCCCTCGGCTCGCGGTCGACCTCACCCGAACCGTTCGCCACGATGGCGCTCAGCCCCGACGGGCGGCTCATCTACCTGGCCACGCCGCCACGCGAGGTCCCCGGCTCGCCAGGGCCGCTCGTCGCGGTCGAGGTGCTGGCCACCGATCCCCTGGCTTCCCGCCTCTACGCCGGCCGGCTGCCGCCCGGACCCTGGGACCCTGCCCAGGTGCTCGTCGTCCGCTGAGCGGTAGACTCCCCGTCCCATGACGGCATCCGCGATCGGCCCCCTCATCCATGCCCGCGCCCTCACGAAGCGCTTCGGCGGCTTCACGGCTGTCGACGCCATCGATTTCGACGTCGCGCCGGGCAAATCGTTCGGCTTCCTCGGGCCGAACGGGGCCGGGAAGACCAGCACGATGCGCATGATCGCCTGCGTCTCGCCGATCACGGGCGGAGAGCTCAGCGTGCTGGGGATGGACCCCCTGGCCGATGGGCCGCGGATCCGGGCCCGGATCGGCACCGTCCCCCAGCAGGACACGCTGGACATGGAGCTCACCGTCCGCGAGAACCTGACGATCTACGGCCGCTACTTCGGCCTCTCCCGCGCGGTCATCCGGCAGCGCGTGGACGAGCTCCTCGACTTCGTCCAGCTGACCGAGCGCTCCGGCGACCAGGTGGAGCCGCTATCGGGCGGGATGAAGCGGCGCCTCACGATCGCCCGCAGCCTGGTCAACGAGCCGGACCTGCTCCTCCTCGACGAGCCGACCACCGGCCTCGACCCGCAGGCCCGCCACCTCCTCTGGGACCGCCTCTACCGCCTGAAGCAGAAGGGCGTCACGCTGGTCCTCACGACCCACTACATGGACGAGGCCGAGCAGCTCTGCGACCGGCTTGTCGTCATGGACAAGGCGAAGATCGTGGCCGAGGGCTCACCGCGCCAGCTCATCGAGCAGCACTCCACCCGCGAGGTGCTGGAGATGCGCTTCCCGGTCGGGGTCCAGGGGACGCTGGACCGGCAGCTCGACGACCTGGGCGATCGGGTGGAGCATCTACCGGACCGCGTGCTCGTCTACACCGACGACGGCGACGGCGCCGCGACGATCGCCCACGAGCGCGGGCTGCGCCCCGAGATGGTCCTCGTCCGGCGCTCGTCGCTCGAGGACGTCTTCCTCCGGCTGACCGGCCGGAGCCTCGTCGACTAGGGGCGCGGAGTGGCGGCCCCCGCGGTCCGCGTCCTTGAGCACGAGCTGCTCGTCTACCGCCGGGTCTGGCGCGGCAGCATCTTCAGCTCCTTTCTGAGCCCCGTCCTCTACCTCGCCGCGATGGGCCTGGGCCTGGGCAGCCTGGTCGACGCCGGCACCGGAGCCGGTGGCGCATCGGGCGCGGGGCTCGCCGGCGTCTCCTACCTCGCCTTCCTGGCCCCCGGCCTCCTCGCCTCCACCGCCATGCAGACGGCGGCCGGCGAGTCGACCTTCCCGGTCATGGCTGGCCTGGTCTGGGTGAAGAGCTTCCATGGGATGACCGCCACCCCGATCCAGCCGTCGGACGTGGTGATCGGGAAGCTGACCTACATCGGCCTCCGCATCCTGCTCGTGGTCACGGTCTTCTTCCTGGTCACCGTCCTCTTCGGCGCCATCGCCGGGCCTGGCGCGATCCTGGCGGTACCAGCGGCCCTGCTCACCGGCCTCGCCTTCGCGGCGCCCATCGCGGCCTACTCGGCCACCCAGCGCGACGCCAGCGGCTTCAACGCCCTCTTCCGGTTCGGCGTGATCCCGCTCTTCCTCTTCTCGGGCACGTTCTTCCCCATCGAGCAGCTGCCCGATCTCCTCGAGGCGATCGCCCGCCTCACCCCGCTCTGGCATGGCGTCGACCTGTGCCGGTCGCTCGCGCTCGGGACGGCGGAGCCGGTCCAGACGGCAATCCACGTCGTCTACCTCGGCACGATGGCTGCAGTCGGGGTCGCGGCCGCGCTCGTCACCTTCCGCCGGCGGCTGGTGCGATGAGGTCGCCGCGATGACCCTCCTCGCCCGCGTTGCCCCGCCCGTCCTCTTCGGCAGCCGCCGGGCCGGCCTCCTGATCGAGCGCAACCTGATGGTCTATCGTCGAGGCTGGCTCGTCATCGTGTCGGGCTTCTTCGAGCCGCTCTTCTACCTCCTCTCGATCGGCCTCGGAATCGGGGCGCTCGTGGGCTCCGTCGTCGTGAACGGCCAGGAGATCCCCTACACGGCCTTCGTCGCCCCCGCGCTCCTGGCGAGCTCGGCGATGAACGGGGCGATCTACGACTCGACCTTCAACGTCTTCTTCAAGCTGAACTACGCGAAGACGTACGACGCGATCCTCTCGACGCCGGTCGGAGTGGGGGACGTGGCCCTCGGCGAGATCGGCTGGGCTCTCATCCGGGGCGGGATCTACGCCGCCGCATTCCTGGTTGTCATGTTCGTGCTGGGGATGGTCCTCTCTCCGTGGGCCGTTCTTGCGTTCCCTGCTGCGCTCCTCGTCGGGTTCGCCTTCGGCGCGGCCGGGATGGCGGCCACGAGCTTCATGCGCACCTGGCAGGATTTCGACCTCGTGCAGCTCGTGATCCTGCCGCTCTTCCTCTTCTCGGCAACCTTCTACCCGATCACGACCTACCCGGAGCCGATCCAGACCCTGGTCCAGCTCACGCCGCTCTACCACGGGGTCGACCTGATCCGTGGCCTCACCACCGGCGCGGTGAGCCCGATGCTCCTGGTCCACGTCGCCTACCTCGTGGTGATGGGCCTCATCGGCCTGGCGATCTCCTCGCGCCGCCTCGGCAAGCTGCTGCTCAAGTAGGCACCGCCGCGGGGGGACGCCGCGCTATCCTGCCGCCCATGAGCGAGCCCCAGGCAACCACGACCCCGGGACCGGACGAGGTCACGGACACGGCGACCGACGATCCCGCGCCGGACGGCCCCGCGCCGGACCGCCCCGCCCACCCGCGGGCGATCGGCATCGACGTCGGCGGCACCGGCGTCAAGGCGGCCGTCGTCGATCTGGCCACCGGCGAGATGGTGTCGCCCCGAATCCGCGAGAGGACTCCCCAGCCGGCGACGCCGGAGGCGGTGATCGAGACGGTCGGGAGGATCGTCGACCGGCTCGGTGAGGGCGGCCACCTGGATCCCGCGATGCCGGCCGGGGCCGGCCTCCCCGGCGTCGTGAAGCACGGTCGCCTCCTGACTGCCGCCAACATCGACCCGAGATGGGTGGACTACCCGGCCGAGGACGCGCTCGCGGAGCGCCTCGGGCGGTCCGTTCGCCTGATCAACGACGCCGATGCCGCCGGGTTGGCCGAGGTTGCCTTCGGAGCCGCGAAGGGCGTGCCCGGGACCGTGATGCTGCTGACGATCGGGACGGGGATCGGGAGCGCCCTGCTGATCGACGGCACGCTCCTCGACTCGACGGAGTTCGGGCACGTGCCGTACCGGCGCCGGGACGCCGAGACCTGGATCTCCGGCGCGGCGCGCGAGCGGCGCGCCATCGGCTGGCGCCGCTGGGCGGGTGAGTTCAGCGAGTACCTGGCCCTGCTCGACAGGTGGTTCTGGCCCGACCTCATCATCCTGAGCGGCGGCGTCAGCAAGGAGTACGCCAAGTACGGGAAGTGGCTCAAGGCGCGGGCGCCGATCGTGACCGCGCGCTTCCTCAACACGTCGGGAATCGTCGGCGCAGCTCTCGCGGCCGGCGGCCACGAGGACGCCCCCGCGGACTGACGCGACGCGGCCATGAACGCTCCTGACCGTCCGGGCCGCTCACCGTAGACTTCCCCTCGCAGATGACCACCCAGCGCGACTACTACGACATCCTCGGCGTCGAGCGCGGTGCGACCGACGCCGACCTCAAGAAGGCGTTCCGCAAGCTGGCCCAGCAGTGGCACCCGGACGTCAACCGGGACGAGGGCGCCGACGAGCGCTTCAAGGAGATCAACGAGGCGTACCAGGTCCTCGCCGATCCCCAGCGGCGCCAGGCCTACGACATGTTCGGCCGGGCCGGGTCGGCAGGCGGTGGCTTCGACCCTGGCGCCCAGCAGGGCTTCGGCGCCTTCTCGGACCTCTTCGACGCCTTCTTCGGCGGAAGCGCTGCCGGCGGAGGCGGGGTCCGACGCGGCCGGCCTGCAGTCGGCTCCGACCTGCGCTACGACCTGCGGATCACCTTCGAGGAGTCGATCCGGGGCACGGAGAAGGAGATCGAGTTCGCGCTCCTCGATCGCTGTGCCACCTGCTCGGGCAGCGGGGCGAAGAGCGGGACCGCGACGCAGTCCTGCCCCCAGTGCGGCGGCCGCGGCGAGATCCGCCACGCCCGGCAGACGATGCTCGGCCAGATGGTCAACGTCATTGCCTGCCCCCGCTGCCGCGGCGAGGGCAAGATCGTCGACTCGCCGTGCGACGAGTGCAGCGGCGAGGGCCGCAGGCAGCGCACGAAGCGGCTCCGCGTGGCGGTCCCGGCGGGCATCGACGACGGCCACCAGATCCGCCTCTCCTCGGAGGGCGAGGTGGGCCCTCGGGGTGGTCCGCCGGGGAGCCTCTACGTTGCCATCCACGTGGCAGCCCACCCCCGCCTGCGCCGCGAGGGGACCGAGCTCTACCACGAGCTCGACCTCACGATCGCCCAGGCTGCCCTGGGGACCACGGTCCGGGTCCCGACGGCCGACGGCGAGGAGGACCTCGAGGTCAAGCCCGGCACCCAGCCGGGGACCGAGATCCGCCTGCGCGGCCGCGGAGCGCCGCATCTGCGGCGGGCCGGCACACGCGGCGACCTCCACGTGCTCGTGGACGTGACGATCCCCACGAAGCTCTCGAAGGAGCAGCGCGAGGCGCTCGAGGCCTACGCCGCGGCGTCGGGCGAGACGAACGTGGGAAGCGGCAAGGGCGGCGTCCTGGACCGCCTCAAGGACGCCCTGGGATGAGCACCGGGCCCGCCGCGGCGCGGGCCGGGCTCGCGCGGCCCGACTCCCGCGCGGACGGGCGCGCGGGCGATGGCGCCTGGCTCGAGCTTGCCGTCACCTGCGATCCCGAGGCGGTCGAGGCGGTCAGCGAGATCCTGGCCCGCGTCGCTCCGGGCGGGGTGAGCGTGGAGCCGGGGTTCACGCTCGTCGACGAGGGGCTTGCCGCCGCCGTCGACCCCTCGGCGCCGGCCACGGTCCGGTCATACCTGCCCGCCCGCGACGCAGTGGCCGCGCGCGGCGCCGTGGACGCGGTGGACCGGGCGCTCGGCCACCTCCAGGCCTTCGGGCTGCGCGAGATCGGGGAGCTGGAGACACGGATCGTCCACGAGGCCGACTGGGCCACGGCCTGGAAGCGCCACGTCGGGGTCCTGCGGATCGGGCGCCGGATCGTGATCCGGCCGACGTGGCGGCGCCACCGCCGCCAGCCCGGCGACGTGGTGATCGCGATGGATCCCGGGATGGCGTTCGGCACCGGGCTCCATCCGACGACGCGGCTCTGCCTCGCGGGGATCGAACGCTGGGCCGACGAGGGGCTTCTCGGCAACCCGGCGGCGGACCGGTCGGGCCATCCGGCGGAGCAGGGCCAGCCAGTCGCCGCACGGCCCGTCCGGCTCCTCGACGTCGGCTGCGGCTCGGGAGTTCTCGCCATCGCCGCCGGGCTGCTCGGCACCGCGTCCCTCGTCGGCGTCGACACCGACCCGATCGCGATCGAGGCGACCCTGGCGAATGCCAGGCGCAACCGGGTCGCCCGACGCCTCCGGGCATGGCAGGGCTCGCTGCCCTCCGGCGCCGGGCCCTTCGACCTCGTCGCGGCCAACTTGATCGCCTCGGTTCTCATCAGCCTCGCGGGCGGCCTGGCGGCCGAGCTGCGGCCGGGCGGGCGACTGCTGGCCTCGGGGATCTTCAGTGACCGCGAGACCGCGGTGCGGGTCGCCTTCGAGGACGTTGGCCTCCGCGTCCTCCGGCGCGATGCCGAGGGCGACTGGGTGGCCCTGGAAGCTGGCCGACCGCCCGGGTAGACGGTCGCGCCCGGATCAGCCGAAGTCGATCAGGCCGACGATGAACCCGAGGATCGGGACCGCGCCGAGGACGGCCCACGGGGTCAGCGGTCCGGCCACGTAGACGCCGAACGTGAGGACAAGCAGGGCGAGGGCGACCGCCAGGATCAGCCCCGCCGCGAGGCCGCGAAGCGCGTGGCGGCCCTTGAGCGACTTGAGGAGCCCCACGATCCCGAGGGCCCCCAGGGCGAGGCCGGCGACCGTGCCGCCCGAGAAGAGGGGCTCGGCCTCGCCGGTCCGGACCCAGACCTCGCCTGAGCAGGCCTCGCCACCGCCGGCCACGGATCCCGATACGTTCCACATGATCGTCACGAGCTTCTCGAGGAACGAGACGACGCCGAGGATCGCGCCGACGTCGGCCGTCCCGCTCGCGGAGGTCACCCCATCCTTGTTCTCGAAGCTGCCGCCGAAGCCCGGGATGGGGACCCCGTTGAGCTTGACCTCGTAGGTTCCAGACGCCATCAGCGGAGCCGTGCCTTCCCAGGCGACCTCGCCTGAGAACGTCACGTCCAGCGGGTTGTCCTGGCTGGCCGTGCCGGGCCCGATCGCGGAGTCGATGACGCCACCACTCTCGTCGAGCGAGGTGAGCCCGATCGTGCAGCCGCCCGTCAGGGTGACGCCCGCCGGATCAGCGGCCGCGGCGGGCCCGGCCGCGACGATGAAGGCGAAGACGATCGCCGCGCCGGCGGTGGCCAACAGACGGCTGGTGCGGGCACGCAGATTCACGGTGCGATCCCTCCGCCCGACGGCACGACGTTCCTGGTCGCCGATGGCTCCGCCGGGGCACAGACGCCACCGTACGCGCACCGCGCCTGCTTCGGAACGGCCGTTCGGCACGGCTGCGCTACGATCTCTGGCCCGGACCCGACCGCGGCCGTCTCGCCGGCGGGCCCGCACCTCCGACATGATGCCGAACCTTGCCCCGCTCTTCCCGCTGATCCTCGCGGCCCACGTGTCGCTCGCGGTCGCCCTCTTCGTGCCGAGCCTGCTGCTGCCGTTCACCCTGCGCAACCGGTCGGTCGAGCCCGGGTTCGTGGCGCCCGAGCCGGGCCGCGTGGTGCGCACGCTCGGGTGGCTCCAGGCGCACGGGTCGGCGGTCATCGGCGCCGGCCTGGCCGTGACGGGCGTCGCGATGCTGACCGTCCTCGGGCCGCGCATCCTCGAGCAACCCTGGCTGCTCGTCAGCCTGGCCACGTACGCAGTCACGGCCATTGTCGTGTTCGCCGTCCAGCGCCCCGCCCTGCGGCGGCTCGGGGCCCGCGATGGGATCGCCACCGACATCGAGCGCGAGGCCTGGCGGGCTAAGGCCCGCCGCCAGCGCTACGTCGCCTACGCGATCACGACCGCCGTGGGCATGATCGCCTTCCTCATGTCGACGAAGCCGGCCCTCTGGTGAGCCGATGACCGCCCGTTCGCCCGGCGCTCCGCCCACTGTGCGGGCGGCCATCACGAACCTCGGCTGCAAGGTGAACCAGGCCGAGATGGACTCGGTGGAGCGGTTTCTGCGCGCGCGCGGCGTGGAGATCGCCGCGGGCGCCGCCGCGGCCGACCTCCACCTGGTGAACACCTGCACGGTCACCGCCGCGGCCGATGACAAGTCGCGGAAGGCCGTCCGCCGCGCTCGCCGGGCGAGCCCCGCGGCCACGGTCATCGTGACGGGGTGCGCCGTCCAGGTGGCCCCGGGCTCGTTCGCCGAGATGGATCCGGCGGCGCGGCTCGTCGCGAACGAAGCCAAGGACGGCCTGCTGGCCGAGGTCGAGCGGCTCCTGGGGGCGCTCGACCAGCCAGGCGATGGCCCGCTCGGCGACGGCCCGCATGGCGATGGCCCGCTCGGCGACGGCCCGCATGATCCGCTCGAGGCGGCGCTCCCAACGCTCGCCGGCGTGGAGGTCGAGGGGATCGTCGACGGCCGCGTCCGGATCGACCGCACCCGCGCCTATGTCAAGGTCCAGGACGGATGCAGCTTCTTCTGTACCTACTGCATCATCCCCCGCGCCCGAGGCCCTGAGCGCTCCCTCGCGCCCGAGGTCGTGCTGGCCGACGTGCGGCGCGCCCTCGAGGCCGGCCACCGCGAGGTCGTGCTCACCGGCATCAACATCGGGACCTACGACGGCGGCCGTTCGGAACGCGGGCCGCGCGGGGCCCGCCTCCGCGCCGCCTTGACGCTCCCGGGCCTCGTCCGCAGGATCCTGGCCGAGACGCCGGTGGAGCGGATCCGGCTCTCCTCGATCGAGCCCCAGCACGTTGACGACGATCTGCTCGGCGCCTGGACGGAGGAAGGCGCGGGGCGCTGCCTTCCCCACATGCACCTGCCCCTCCAGTCGGGCGACGACGGGGTGCTGCGGCGGATGGGCCGGCGCTACGTCGCGGCCGACTACGCTCGCACCGTGGAGCGGGTCCGCGCGGCAATCCCCGGCGTCGCGATCCACGCCGACGTCATCGCCGGCTTCCCGAGCGAGGACGACGATGCGTTCGCGCGCACGCGGGCCTTCCTGGACGCGCTCGACCCGGCCGGCCTCCACGTGTTCCGCTACTCGGCTCGCCCGGGAACGCCGGCCGCGCGGATGGCGGGACAGGTTCCCGACGCGACCCGGAAGGAGCGGGCGGCGCTGCTCCTCGACGACGCGGCCGCGGCGCGCCGGCGGTTCGCGGCGCGGGCCGAGGGCCGGCGCCGGACGGTCCTCTTCGAGGAGCCCGCCGACCCGCGCGAGCCGGGCGCCGGGTGGGTCGGCCATGCCGAGGACTACGTGGTCGTGCGAGCCGAGGCACCCGGCGGGCGCCCGATCGCGGGTGAGATCGGGATCGTGGAGGTCCACGGGACCGATCCGACGGACCCCGAGCGGGCGATCGGGCGGATCGAGCGCATCGTCGCCGACCCAGCCGCCGGGCGCGCGCTCGCCGGCGTACCCTTCCCGGCATGAGCGAGGCCTGCCTGTTCTGCCGGATCATCGCCGGGGAGATCCCGGCGACCATCGTCCATGCCGACGATCTCGTGATCGCGATCCGGGACGTCACCCCGCGGGCGCCGACCCACGTCCTCCTCCTGCCCCGCGAGCACATCGCCTCCGCGGCCGACCTGACCGAGGCGCACGGTGCGCTGCTGGGGCGCCTCTTCGCGGTTGCCGCCGACCTCGCGCGCAGCGAGGGGATCGCCGAGCGCGGCTACAGGCTCACGACGAACGTCGGGACCTGGGGCGGCCAGTCCGTGCCGCACCTGCACGTGCATCTGATGGGCGGCCGGGCGTTCGACTGGCCTCCGGGCTGATCGCCCATCCGGGCTGACCCCACTCGGCGTCCTCAGGGCGCCTCGGTCACCGAGAGCGGGGCGGCCACCGACGCCCAGGCCCGGACCTCGTTGCGCTTCACCTTCATCGTGTGGGTCCGCGGGAACTCCACCTCCGGCCAGAACCGCCAGGCTGCGATCCGGGCGTGGACGGCGAGTGTCGCGTTGGCTGCCTTGACCGCGGAATCCGTGTCTGCCCGGATCCCGGCCAGGTCTGCGCCGTCCGAGAACGCGCCCGCGGCCTGCACGGCCGTGCCTCCCGAAGGCGGACGGCGCGGGTCGGCCGGCGCCAGCACGATCGCCTCGATCCGTCCGGGCTCGGTCTCGAGGACCACGGAATCGCGGATGCCGGCGACGCGCAGGGCGTTCTCGACGTCCTCGGGGAAGACGTTGAGGCCGTTCGGCAGGACGATCATGTCCTTCTTGCGGCCGTGGAGCACGAGCCGGCCCTTGGCGTCGAGGTGACCCAGGTCGCCGGTCCGGTAGAAGCCATCCTCGGTGAAGGCGGCGCCGGTCGCGACCGGGTCCTCCCAGTAGCCCTGCGTGACCGTCGGTCCGCGGAAGAGGACCTCACCGTCGTCCGCGATCCGCATCTCGACGCCGGGGATCGGCCAACCCACGCACCCGAGCGGGTGCTCCTTCCATGTCGTGGCCGCTCCGGATCCCGTCTCGGTCGCCCCGTACCCCTGCATGACCACGACGCCGATGTCCTCCCAGGCCTGTTGCACGGCCGGCGGGAGGTATGCCCCGGCCGAGACGAAGAGTCGGAGGCCGCCCCCGAAGCGCGCGTGGATCGTCGGGAAGGGAGGAACGAATCGCCGCAGCCTGATCGGCAGCCGGCGGGCGATCGCTCGGGCGCGCCGGAACAGAGCGGTCCGGCCCTGGCTCTCCACCTCACGCTCGAGGGCCGCCCAGACGAAGTCGAGGAACTGGGGGACGACGATCATCCCGGTCATCTGGTGCTCCCGGATCGCAGGGATCAGGACGCGCGGGTTCAGGGAGCGGACGTACAGGATGTCGGCCCCGAGGTCGAGGGTCAGGTAGAGCCCGATGGCCTGCTCGAAGAGGTGGGAGAGCGGCAAGAACGAGACGATCCGGTACTCCATGTCGGGGACGATGGCGTGGAACCCGTCGACTCCCGACACCGTGTTCCGGTGGGTGAGGACCACGCCCTTCGGGGTGCCGGTCGTGCCGGAGGTGTAGATGAGGAGGTAGACATCGTCCTGCGCCGGCCGCTCCCAGGAGCCGACCTGCGCCTCCCAGTCGGCCGGGAAGCCGGCCCCGGGCTCGGCGCAGAGGTCCTCCGTGGTCGTGATCGGCAGATGGTCGAGGTCGACCTCCGCCGGGTCGGGCGCCTCGCGGCCGGTCCCGATCACGAGCTGGCGCGCCCCCGACCGATCGGCGATCCGGCGGATCGCGTCGGGCGCCATTCTCAGGTCGAGTGGGACGAGGATGAGCCCTGCCCGCATGGCGCCGAAGTAGACGGCGGCGAGGTCGGGGCCCGACGGTGACCACGTGAGGAGCCGCTCGCCCGGCCGCAGCCCTCGCGAACGAAGGCGCCACGCAACGAGCCGGCTTCGGCGGTCGAGCTCCCGGTAGCTCCAGGCCTGCTGCGATCCGTCGTCGCGGCGGAGCCGAAGCGCGGTCCGCTCGCCGTAACGCACGGCGGCACCTTCGAGGAGGTCGACCAGTGTCCGCCCGGACGGTCGATGAGCGCTCACGGGCCCATCGTGGACCTGCCCGGCGAGCAACGCAACGGTTCCGCGGCCCGTGGCGTACGCCGCACAGCTTATGCCCGCGGTCCACCCTCGCCCTCGCCCTCGCCCCGCCCTCGCTCCGCCCTCGCCCCGCCCTCGACCCCTACTTCCCCCCGCACTTCTTCGCATCTGCCGCCCTGGGCGTCACCATCCGAGAGCCCGGCGGATCGGAGGCCGTGGTGAGCCCCCGATGACGGGCTCGGCCCCCGGGTTCCCTCGCTTCTGCCGCCCAGGCGGGCGCGACGAGGAAGTCAGCGCCCCCGATCGGGCCTGCCGGGGTCCGGACGGGATCCGAGAGCCGGGCGCGTTCGGTAGTGCCGCCGGGGACGGCATTGGCGTAACGAGCGGGCCGGCGGGGGAGTTGGGCCGGCTGCGGGCGATGCGATGCCGCTCGCATCTGGCGTACGGTAGGCGACGGAGGTCACACGCCATGTCTGACGCCGCCTTCTTCGTGCCCGATCTCGCCGCCGCCGCGCCCCACGTGCCGCGGGGCATCCACAGCCAGACGCTCTACGACGGGCCGGACCTGCGCCTGGTCCTCTTCGCCTTCGCCCCCGGCGAGGAGCTGTCCGAGCACACCGCCGCTCGGCCGGCGGTCGTCCACGTCCTCGACGGCGAGGGCGACGCCGTCGTCGGCGGCGCTCCCCACGAGCTCTCCGCGGGCACGTGGTTCCGGATGCCTGCCGGGATGCCCCACTCGATCCGGGCCCGGACGCCGCTGCGCATCGCCCTCTACCTGCTGCCCGCTGGCGGCTGAGCACGGCACGCTCGAGGGCCGAATCCGGGCCCTTCGGCACGTTTGACCGTCCGGAGGCGGCGGTCTATGCTCCGCCGGGCTCGCCGGCGTACGACGGAACCGTGCGTCGGTGGGCATTCGCGCCTGCCGACCTCGCCCGGCGGCCGGTGCCGGAACCTCAATCTGTGGGCGGAGGAGGTGATCCCGGCATTGGCAGAGATCCGCGTTGGTGAGAACGAGTCCTTCGAAAGCGCCCTGCGTCGCTTCAACAAGAAGATCCAGCAGTCCGGCATTCTCGCCGAAGCTCGCCGTCGCGAGCACTACGAGAAGCCGAGCGTGAAGCGCAAGCGCAAGGAAGCCAAGCGCAAGAAGGCCACCCGCCAGCAGGGTTAGCCGCCGGGACCGGCGGCCGGGGCGAACCGTCGCCACCATCCGTCGCCGGTCCACCTGCTTCCCAGGCCCGTTTCCGGGCCCCGGAGGCCCATCGCAGCCGGCCCGCCGCACGTTGCGACAGGCCCCAGCGGAGGAGCCAGCCCGGTGTCCCTACGAGACCAGGTTCACGAGGAGATGACCGCCGCCATGCGGTCGGGTGTCGTGCTGCGCCGCGACACCCTCCGGATGGTCTGGAGCGCCATCGGCGCCGCCGAGAAGCGCGATCACACCGTGCTGACCGACGACCAGGCCCTGGTCGTGCTGACGCGCGAGGTCAAGACCCGCCGGGAATCCGTCGAGGCTTACCGAAAGGCCGGCCGCGATGAGCTTGCTGCCAAAGAGGAAGCCGAGATCGCGATCATCGCGGGCTTCCTGCCGGTGCCGCTGTCCGAGGCCGAGATCGCCGCCCTCGTCGACGAGGCGATCACCGCCACGGGCGCCGCGTCCGCCCGCGACCTCGGGAAGGTGATGGGCTGGCTCTCGCCGCGCACGCGCGGCCGGGCCGACGGCCGGGTCGTCTCGGGGCTGGTCGCCGCGGCCCTGGCCCGGGCCGACCTCGCGGCCCACGACGGCGGCGAGCACGGAGACGGCGGCCGGGGCTGAGGCCCCCGCCGACGAGCCGCCGATGCTCTCCCGACGTCTCGACCGCGTCGCCGCCTTCACGCGGCGTGACGCCGTGCGCCTCGGCGTGGCCTCCCTCGTCCTGATCACGGGCCTGACCGCGGTCCTTTCCATGGACGACCTCCCCCAGGCCGTCAGCCTGTCCGTGGGCGACCTCGCAGGCGTCGATGTCGGCGCTCCCCGCACGCTCGCGTTCGAGAGCTCGATCGAGACGGAGGCGGCCCGCCGGGCCGCTCGCGACGCGGTGCCTCCCCAGTACGACTACAAGGCAGAGACGGCCGCCGCCCTGACCCGTCGCCAGCTGGACGCCCTCGCGGTCGTGCTCGCCCCGGTCGACGCGGCCTTCGCTGCCGGCCTGACCCAGGAGGATCGGCGAGCCGCACTCTCCGACACGCTCCCGGGCCTGACCCTCTCGTCGCGGAAGACGCTCTACGCCCTCGCACCGGAGCGGTGGTCCTTGGCCGGGGCCGAGGCGACCCGGGTCCTCGGCCTGGTACAGCGCGACCCCCTGCGGGACGCGGAGCTCGAGGCCGCGCGCCGCAACCTTGGCGAACGCTTCTCGCCCGCCCTCACGGATGACGAGCGGGCCCTCGCGACCGAGCTCGTCGTCCCGCTGCTCGTCCCGAACGCCACCTACAGCGAGGCCCTCACGGCCGACGCCCGCGACGCGGCCGCGGCCGCCGTCGCGGCAGTCTCGTACCCGATCCAGCAGGGTGAGCTGATCGTCGAGGCCGGCCGCAGGGTCACGCCGCTCGAGATCGCCAAGCTGGAGGCGTTCGGGCTGACGGAGGCGCGCCTGGACGTCGCCCGCCTCGCCGGCTGGTTCCTGTTGGCGGTCCTCGTCGTCGTCCTCCTGCTCGCCTGGACGTGGCGCTACCGCCAGGAGCTCTGGCACCGGGCGCGGGCCCTGGCCCTGCTCGGTCTCGTGCTGCTCCTCACCGCCCTGGCCTACAAGCTCACCGCGGGTCGCTCGATCCTGCCGTTCTTCGTCCCTGGCGCCGGCGCCTCGATGCTGGTCGCGATCCTCCTCGGCGCAGGTCCCGCCACGATGATCACCGCGATGCTGGCCATCCTGGCTGGCGCCGCCAACGACCTCTCGCTCGAGCTCGCCGCCTACGTCTTCGTCGGGGGCATGACCGGCATCATCGCGGTCCGGCGCGGCGACCGGGTGGGCATCTTCCTGCAGGCGGGCCTGGCCATCGTGGTGGCCAACATGGTCGTCGTCACGATCTTCTCGCTCCTGGGGACGCGCGATCTCACCGGGATCCTGCAACTGTGGGGTGCCTCGCTGGCCGCGGGCGTGGGCTCGGCGATCGCCGTCGTGGGAACCTTCCAGATCGTCGGCAACATGTTCGGGATCCTCACCGTGTTCCAGCTCCTCGAGCTCGCCAACCCCTCGCAGCCCCTGCTGCGGCGGCTGCTCCTCGAGACGCCGGGGACCTACCACCACTCCCTGATGGTCGGCAACCTCGCGGAACGGGCCGCCGAGGCGATCGGCGCCGACCCGCTCATGGCGCGCGTGGCGTCCTACTACCACGACGTCGGCAAGCTGGCCAGCCCCGGCGCCTTCATCGAGAACCAGGCCGGGGCGGGCAACGTCCACGACGACCTCGACCCCGACGTCAGCGCCCAGATCCTCAAGGCGCACGTGGCCGACGGCATCGACATCGCGTACCGGGCGAAGCTCCCCAAGCCGCTCATCGCCTTCATTCCCCAGCATCACGGCACCACCCGGATCGCCTTCTTCTGGGCCAAGGCGCGGGAGCTCGCGGCAGCCCCGCTCGGCGGCCTCGACACGGCTGCCGGCCGGGCCGCGGCCGACGCGCTCGACGAGCGGCGGTTCCGCCACAACGGCCCCCGGCCGCAGACTCGCGAGGCGGCCATCCTGATGCTCGCCGACGGCGTGGAGGCGTCGGTCCGCTCGCTCTCCAGCCAGGACGAGCCGACGATCCGGGCGATGGTGGGCCGGATCATCGACGAGCGGCTCGACGACGGGCAGTTCGACGAGTGCGACCTGACCCTGCGCGACGTCGAGCGGATCCGCGAGGCGTTCGTCGCCCAGCTCCTGGGGATGTACCACCAGCGGATCGCGTACCCGGGGAACAAGGTAGTGGAGCTCGAGGCGCGGCGCACCGCCTCGGGCCCGGGCGCCTGACCGCCCGCATGGCCTCAGCCGGACCCGCTCCCGCGCCGGCCGCCGGGCTCCGGCCGATCTACCTCCCCCCGTTCCGGGTGGATCTCGAGATCCGGGCGGACGTGCCCCGGCTCGTCCCGGCCGCGCGGCTGGCCAGGGTCCTCCGGGCTGCCCTCCTGGCCGGCGGCGCCCCCGAGCCCGCCGCCGTCGGCCTGGTGCTCGCGGACGACGCCGAGCTCGCCCGCCTCAACGTGGCCCACATGGGCGGCCGCGGCCCGACCGACGTCCTCTCGTTCCCGCTTCTCCCTCCCGAGGCCTACCCACCCCACGAGGGCGGGCCCGCCCGGCTGTCCGTGCCCGGGCCCGGATCCTCCGCGCGTGACCGAGCTGCTGGCCCGGACGTCGGTCCGGCGTTTCTTCTCCCGCCGGGAGCGCGCCTCCACCTCGGCGACATCGTGGTCTCCGTCGAGCGGGCCGTTGAGCAGGCCGAGGCAGGCCGCGGCGGCCAGGCCGGAGACCTGCGCTGGTCGCCCGCCGACGAGCTGCGGCTCCTCGTCGTCCACGGCGCCCTACACCTGTGCGGCTGGGACCACGCCGAGCCGACCGAGAGGACGGCCATGTGGGCCCTCCAGGCGGCGATCCTCGGAGCGCCCGCGCGGTAGTGGCGCCCTGCGCCGACCACCCGGGCCGGTCTCAGCGGAGCTCCACCGTGCCCGTCGACGTCACCGCGACGAGGCCCGGCGACGTCGCCTGGCGCGCCGCGGCCGGCTGCCACGCGTACGTCCCGGCCGTGACCACCCGGGCCAGGTAGCGGAGGCAGAACGTGCCGGGGACCACGGGTCGCATCTCGTCTCCCGGGCTTGCGTCGAAGGTCACTACGAAGGTGACTCGCTGGCCCTCGATCCGCGCCGGCGACACGGCGTAGCGCCCGCATTCGCGGTCTTCGCCCTCCGGTCCGCCGAGCACTGCGAGGCCCGAGGGCACGAGGTCGGTGACCTCCACCGCGCCGGTCCGCCCGGGGCCCTGCACGCGCAGGTTCAGCCGGACATGGACGAGGCTGTTGGCCGCGACCGGCGAAGCCGGCAGGACCGTCCGCTTCAGCTCCAGGTCGGGATCGGGCAGACCGAGCGCCGAGGCTGACGGCGCGGGCTCATCCCACGACGCGGTCACGGCGGCGGCGCCCGACACGGGTTCGAGGCGCATCTGCGTTCGGCGGGCGGCGGACACCCCCAGCGATACCGAGCCGCCCGGCGGGATCTCCACCGTGCTGCGCGCCCCGTCCTCGACGAGGGCGACGACCGCGGCCTCGGCGGGGAGCCGAGCCACGAGCCGGCCGGCAACGGTGACCTGGACGAGCATCGCGAGATCGTCGCGCGGCGGATCTGCCACGACCGATGCGAGCACGTCGGCGGCGAGCGGGTCGTCCACGAGGGCAGCAAGCAGGGCGAGCAGCTCGGTGGCCTCGCTCACCTCCTCGGCGTCCTCCGCGATGCGCAGGCGCACCTGGTCGCCCCGACGCTCGCCCCAGCGAGCGAGCAGCGAGCGCTCGACGACAGCCGCGCGATCGCGGTCGCCGAGGATCGCGAGGCCGATGGCCGCCCACAGGCGGGACCGCGCATCGAGGCCCGGATCATCGAGCTGTGCGCCGAGCGAGGCGAGGACCGGGTCTCCGAGTGCCGCGAGGCCGACGAATGCGACGGTCCGCCGCTCCGCCGTCGCCGTGGCGTCCTCCGTGGCTGCCCGAAGCCACGGTCGCGCGGAGTCGGCAAGCAGGGCGCCCCGATCGGCGATGAGCGCCCGGACGGTCAGCTCCAGGTCAGCCGAGCCGTAGGGCAGGAGGGCCAGCCCGCCCTCGGCTGACTGGTAGGTCGAGCGGGCGAACGGGACCGCATCCGGCAGGTCGGATGCGGTGAGGCCGAGCTGCTCGACGAGGATGCGCCTCGCGACCACGGCGGCCAGTCGCTCGTCGGAGCGCTGGCCGCGCGGCACCGCCAGGGATTGCATGAGCTCGAGGTAGCGGGCCCGCCCGGCGTCGGCGAAGACGAGTCGGGTGATGCCGGGCCCGCCCGGCGGCGTCACCGCGCCCGTGATCGCGATCGTCTGGCGGTGGCCCGCGGCAAGCCGGCTCTCGACGACCCGGAACGTCCTCGTCAGACGGTCGGAGCCGGCCGCTGAGGTCGCGGCGATCGTGACCCGGTGGGTCCCGGTGGTGAGCGCCGGCAGGGCGACCAGGACCTCCCCGAAGGCCGTGCCCTCGACCGTCTCGGGCGCCATCCCGAGCGTCGTCGACGAGACGGTGAAGCGCACCGGCGTAGCGGCCGCGAGGGCCGTCCCGAAGGCGCGCAGCCGGATGGCGACCCGATCGCCGGCCAGGTACTCGGGTGCGATCGTGGCGTCGGCGAAGAATGGCAGCCCGACGGGCAGGAGGATCGACGCCGACCCGGCCCGACGGTCGGCGGTCAGTGCGGTGGCGGCCAGGCTCCAGCTCGTGATGTCCTCGGGCAGGTCGAAGGTGACGGTTGCCCGGCCGTCGGCACCGGTGGTGACCATCTGCATCGGGAGGGCGTCCTCGAAGGTCGACCGTCCGTCACCCGTCGTGTCACCCTTGCCTCCGCCGTCGGGCAGCCGGATGGCATGAGAGACAACGGGGTTCCGGAGGAGGCCCACCGGGAGCTGGCGCTGGAGCAGGTCGAGCGGGTCGACGAAGGCGGCGGCGCCCATCGCCACGAGCTTCTCGTCGACCCCGCGCACGAGCACCGAGGCCCCGACGGCGCGGCCGTCGGGGCCGACGGTCCGGACGGTCACGGTGGCCCGGGCGCCCGGCTCGTACCGTTCCCGGTCGGTCGTCAGCGCGACGCTGATCCGTCGATCCTCGGTGCGCAGACGGGCCCACGCTGATCCCGGCAGGGCATAGCCACGACCGCTGAACCAGACCACGAGGAACTCCAGGTTCGGCTCGTCGGCCTCCACGAACCGGACGGTCGTCTCGGGCTTCCGGCTGACGATGGCGTCGAAGCGTGTCGGTCCGGCGACCAGGAAGAGGAACCGATGCGCTCCGCCGGCCGGTATCGGCAGCTCCCGATTGCCCTCCCACCGAGTGACCGCGGCGGTGACGGCCTCGCCGACCGCGACGCCGCGCCGGCCGGCCTGGTCGCCCCGCAGCTCGACCCCGTACCAGGAGGCCTCCTTCTCGGTTTGCGTCTCCCAGATCGAGGCCGTGGCGACGACCCGGTGGGCGGCGTCGTCGACGACGACGGCGTCGACCTTCCAGCGGCGATTCGCGGCCGGGGCCCGGACGCGCAGTCGATAGGTGCCGTCCGGGCGAGTCGTGACGACGTGCGTCACCTTCGTCGACGCACCCTCTTCCCAGCTGTAGTTCTCCACGACCTTCTTGGCGATCGCGTCGTACCAGCGGGAGACCACGACGGGCCGAAGGACGGTCTCCGTGACGACCACCTGGACGCGCCACCCTGCGCTAGCCGCACCGCGGGGGTCCAGCTCCGCGTCGCCGTGGCCGGGGTCCCCGAGCCACGCCTCCACCCGCGCCAGGTCGACGGCATGAGCCGCGCCGGAGACCACGATCGACGCGCCGTCCCGCACGGCCTCGACGTCAACGTACGCGCCGCCGCGGAAGATGCAGATCGCCTGGGATCCCTCGACGTACGCCTCGACGGGTCCGGCAGGCCGAACGGTGACGGAAGGACACACGTACTGGGAGTCGTCGTCGGCGGGAGTGCCCGGCCGCAGGGTTACCGTGGCCAGCCCGGCCGTGTCGGTCGTCGCCTCGACGGTCGACGCTTCGCCGGTGCCGACCTCGACGGTCACCGGGATCCCCGCGGCCGGTGTTCCGTCGAAGAAGCGCGCGGCCACCGTCGCGGTGACTGGAACCCCCTCCACGAGCGCACGCGGCGAGGAGGACACCTCGAGCCGGTAGGGCGGCTTGCGGACGTCCCCGACCTCGAACCAGATCTCCTCGACCCGACGGCCGTCCGCCACCGCCTCCAGGGCATACGAGCCGTGCGGAAGGTCGCGCAGCGCGACGGACCCCATCCACGTTCCCGTCACCGCCTGGCGGGCCTCCGCTGTCAGGAGCGGCCGGCCGACACGGTGGTCGTCCGCGTACGGCCAGACACGGAGCTGGATCTCCGAAGCCCGGCGACCGTCGTCCCGGGCGCGCAGGAAGCCCCACGCCTGGAGCGTGTCGGTCGGGCGGTAGAGCGAACGGTCGGTCGAGAGCGCGGTCCACCACGTCATGAGCCCCGAGCTTCGTCGCTCGTCCCACGAGCCGTACAGGTACGGCCCGCTCTCGCCGGCGACGTCGATGATGACCCGGCGTCCGCCGTCTGCCGTCACCCGGACCAGGATCGGCCTGCTCGTGGCGAGGAGGGCAACGGGCGTCTGGGCAACCAGGATCCCACGGGCGTCGGTCCGGCCGATGCGTCGCCCGCCGACGACGTCGACCGGGGCGCCCTTCACGGGCACCCCGGCCCGCGCGTCGTTGACCCATGCCACCAGACGGTCCTCGCGCACGCCGGCCATGGCGGCGATGTCGGTCACCTGGAGGACGGCCTGGCTGGGTCGCCCTCCGCGGAGCTCGACGAGGTACCAGCCGGGCGGCGGTGCGATCGGCAGCCGGAGGCGCCGGTCCCAGCCGTCGCGCACGAACGCGGCCCGTCCCGAGAAGACGCGGGAGAGGCCGGCCGTCGGCATGATGGGCCTGGCGCTGGCCCCCGCCCAGGCCGGGGTGTCGAGCAGCCGCTCCAGCACCCGGATCGCGGACGCCTCGCTCGCGAGGCGGTAGACGCGCAGGGGGACCGGGGTCGTGATCTCGTCCCAGCCGCCCTTGGGCCTGGTCGTCCACTGGCTCGCCTCGAGCAGCGCGTGCTCGCCCGGGAGCGCCGTGACGAACGCCCGGCCGAGCTCCGCGTGGACGGCCCCCGCCCCCGCCGTCCGCTCGGTCTGGAAGGCAAAGGTCGCGTCCCGCGCCAAGCCATCGGCCTGCGCGGTCGCCCCGGTGCCGGCCCGCACCCGGACCTCGTAGACCCGACCCTCGAGGAGCCTCGTGCGGGGGACGAAGACGGCCGCTCGCCCGTGCATCTCGATCGTGCCCGCGACCGGGGTCCCGTCCGGAACGAGCCGCACGACGATGTCGCCCGGGCCGACGGCGACGCCGTCCTGGTCGAACGTGACCTCGATCCCGGTCGTCACCGGGACGTCGGTGCGCTCGTTGGCGGGGATCGTGGTGACGACGCGGGGCGGCCCGGCGACCTGGAACGCCCAACCGGTCAGTGGTCCGCCGGCCGGGTCGACGAGGGTGAAGCGGTAGGACGCCCCGGGCTCGAGGGGTGCGGCAGGCCGGAGGACGGCGCTGCGCCGGTCGGCGGCGGGCTCCACGCGGTAGTGCAGCGCCGGCTCGACGCGCAGGCGCGCGAGCAGGGGGGCGAGCGACGTGCCGCCGGTGGCCACGAGCCGGAATCCGGCCGCCGGGTCCACCGCGTAGGAGCTGCCGGACACGGCGACAAGCGTCGCGCCGATCTCGGGCTCGGCGGGCAGGGCAAGCTTCGCCCAGGCTGCTGCGGCCGGGGTCGGGGCAGGGGACGGCGACGTGACCGGCACGAGCGCCGGGAGGGGCGAGGTGGAGGGCTGGCCGGGGCTGGGGTCGGGCGTGGGGACCGCGGGACTCGCCGATGGCGGGGTCGGCGAGCAGGCCGCGAGCACGGCGACGAGGGCCGCGACGAGGAGACGCGCCGGCGTCGTGCCACGCGAGTGGAGGACGGGGCCGGTCTGCCCGGCGACGACGCGTTCTGGACGGAGCATGCAACCACCCGCGCGCCGTTCAGGCGGCGCACCTCGGGACGCGAGCTGGACGGGTTGCCGGGTGTTTGCCTGGCCCTGAGGTCGGCCGTCACCCGTCGGCGGCCATGAGACGCGCAGCCACCGCGGAGTGTGTCACCGCCGGGTACCATCGACCAACGCCCGGTCCGCATCGGATTCGGGCCGTTCGGCGTGCCGCAGCGCGGCCTGGCCGCAGTCGGAGGAGACGTGAAGGTCGTCGTCGGCCTCGGGAACCCGGGCGAGCAGTACGCGAAGACGCGCCACAACGTCGGCTGGATGACGTTGGACCGGCTCGCCGACCGGGCCGGCTGGGCCGGGCGCGGCCGGACCCGTGACGCGAGCGCGGTCGTCCAGGGCCGCTACCGCGGTCTCGACCTGGTCCTCGCCAAGCCGCTCACCTTCATGAACGACTCAGGGGTCGCCGTGCGCAAGCTGGTCGCCCGCGAGCGCGCGCCGCTCCACGAGGTGCTGGTCGTCACCGATGACTTCAGCCTCCCGTTCGGCAAGATGCGCTTCCGCGAGGGCGGCAGCCACGGCGGCCACAACGGCCTCCGTTCCATCATCGACGAGCTCCACACGGAGGCGTTCCCGCGGCTCCGGATCGGGATCGGGGAGCCAGGCCCGGACGCCGTGGACCACGTCCTCTCGGTCTTCCTGCCGGACGAGCGGCAGCGGCTCGACGAGCTCCTCGACGCAGCGGCCGATGCCGTGGAGGCCTGGGCCCGCGAGGGCGTCAGCAAGGCCGCGAACCGCTTCAACGCGTTCCAGCTCCGTCCGGCGGACGAGACGCGGACCGCACCCGCCGGCGAGGTGGACGGCCCGCCCGGACCGGACGGCGTTCGTCGCACGCGGACGGGCTGGCGCCGGGTCCGTCCGGCCGACGAGGAGCGGTGACCGCCCGCCCGGGCGGTGCCCGGCGGAACGCGACGCCTCCCACGGGCGCGGCGTTCGGCGCAGCCGCCCACCGCGTCCCCGACCTCTCGGCCCTGCCGCCCCTGCTGGGCGCCACGCCCCGCTTCGCGGACCTCCAGGCAGGCCTCGCGGGTCCGCTCGGTGTCCGTGGTCTTCACGCGGCCGTCACCGCCGTGCCGCACGGCGCGAAGTCGTTCCTCGTCGCGGCCCTGGCCCTGGCCGAAGGCCGGCAGGCCTGCTGGATCGCCCGGGACGCAGAGATCGGCGACCGGGTCGCCGACGAGCTGGTGGCCTGGCTGGGCGACCCGGGGGGCGTGGCGGTGCTGGAGCCGCGGTCCGCGCTGGCCTACGAGCGGAGCGAGCTGATCCGGGACGAGTCGGCCGCCCGGGTGGCCACCCTCGCCCGGTGGCGGAGCGGTCGGGCGCGGATCCTCGTGGCGTCGGTCCAGGCGCTCCTCCAGCCGACGATCACCCCGGCCGACCTGCCCGCCAGGCCGCGGGTCCTCCGCCGCGGCGACCGGCTTCGCCAGGATGCGCTGCTGGGCGAGCTCCTCCGGCTCGGGTACGAGCCCGTCCTCGAGGTGGCGGGGCGGGGTGAGATGGCCCGCCGCGGCGGCCTCGTCGACCTCTTCCCGGCCGGGGCCGACCTGCCGGCCCGGATCGAGCTCTTCGGCGACGAGATCGACGAGATCCGGCTCTTCGATCCCACCGACCAGCGGACCGTCCGCCCGGTCGAGGAGGTCGAGCTCCTGCCGGCCAACGAGTTCCTGGTCCCGGCGGCGGGGGTCGGGGAGATCCGCGCCCGGCTGGGACCGCTCGCCGACCGACTGCCGGAGCGCCTTGCCGCAGACCTGGCCCGCCTCGAGGGTGCCGCCGAGCCCGCGCCCGCCGCCGTCGCCGCGGCCCCGCGCGGCGACGCGCCCGCGGCCCCCGGTGCCCGGGCCCTCGACGTCGGCGACGCGGCCGAGGTCTGGTCGGCCGTCGTGTGCCCATCGAGCGGCCTCGACCACCTGGGCCCGGAGACGCTCCTGGTGGTCGACGAGCCGGGCGAGGTCGCCGCGGCGGCCGAGTTCCTCTGGGAGCAGGCCGCGGAACGACGCCGCGATCTCATGGCCGCCGGCGAGCTCCCCCGAGAGTGGCCGTCGGCCTACGTGGAGCCGCGGGCCTGGAAGGCCCGCCTTCTCGGCGCCCGAACCCTGGAGCTGACCTGGGAGTCCGGGCCGGTGGAGGCGATCGGCGGTGGGCCCGCCCTGGACGACCCCTTCGGCTGGCGCGAGCCGGTCCTCCCGCCGGGACGGAGCGCCGGCCTGGCCCGGGCAATCGAGCGTTGGCGCGCGTCCGACCCGGTTCCGGGCATCGTCCTTGCCTCGGACCAGGCCACTCGGCTTGCCGAGCTGCTCGGCGAGGCCGGGATCCCTGCCGGCGTCACGATGGCCCCCGGCGCCCCACCCGCGGGCGCGGTCGCCCTGGTCGGCCGCAGCCTGAATGCCGGCTTCGCGGGCGGTCCCGACGGGCTGGTCCTCGTGACCGACCGCGAGCTCTTCGGCACGGTCCGGGTTCGGCGTCCCAAGGCGCTCCGCCGGGTCGTGCCCCGCGACATCCTGGAGCGCCTCTCGCCCGGCGATCTCGTCGTCCACATCGACCACGGCATCGCGCGCTACGAGCAGATGCTCCGCCGCGGGGGGGCGGGCGAGGAGCGGGACTACCTCGAGCTGTCGTTCGCCGCCGGCGATCGGATCTACGTGCCCGTCGAGCAGATCGCCCGGGTGAGCCGCTACGCGGGCGCCGAGCGGCCGTCGCTCTCGCGGCTCGGGGGCGGCGAGTGGAGCCGCACCAAGTCCCGGGTCCGGAAGGCCGTCGCCGACCTCGCCGAGGACCTGCTACGCCTCTACGCGACGCGAGCCGCCGCACAGGGCCATGCCTTCGCCGGGGACACGCCCTGGCAGCAGGAGCTGGAGGCATCGTTTCCCTACGAGGAGACGGGCGACCAGCTGCGCGCCATCGACGAGGTCAAGGGCGACATGGAGGCCCCGCGGCCGATGGATCGGATCGTCGTGGGCGACGTGGGGTACGGGAAGACGGAGGTCGCGCTGCGGGCGGCCTTCAAGGCGATCCAGGACGGCCGGCAGGTCGCGGTCCTCGTGCCGACGACCGTCCTGGCCGACCAGCATGTCCGGACCTTCGACCAGCGCTACGCGGCGTTCCCGGCCACCGTCCGGCTCCTCTCGAGGGCCGTTTCGGCGAAGGAGCAGGCGTCGACCCTGGCCGGCCTCGAGGCCGGATCCGTGGACGTCGTGGTCGGAACGCACCGCCTCCTCTCGAAGGACGTCCACTTCCGCGACCTCGGCCTCCTGGTCGTCGACGAGGAGCAGCGCTTCGGAGTCGCCGCCAAGGAGCGCCTCAAGCAGCTCCGCACCGAGGTCGACGTCCTGACCCTCTCGGCGACGCCGATCCCGCGGACGCTCAACCTGGCCCTCGTCGGCGTCCGCGACATGTCGGTGATCGAGACGCCACCGGAAGACCGACTGCCCATCCAGACCCGGGTGGCGGAGGCGTCGGCGGGCCTCGTCAAGGACGCCATCCTGCGCGAGCTGGACCGTGGTGGCCAGGTCTTCTACGTCCACAACCGGGTCGAGACGATCGAAGCCCAGGCCGACCAGCTGCGCCGCCTCCTGCCGGCCGCCCGGATCGTCGTCGGCCACGGCCAGATGACGGAGGGCGCCCTCGAGACCGTGATGCGCACGTTCGCGGGAGGCGAGGCCGACATCCTCGTCTGCACCACCATCATCGAGTCGGGGCTCGACATCCCGAACGCGAACACGATCATCATCGACCGTGCCGATGCCCTCGGGCTCGCCCAGCTCTACCAGCTGCGCGGCCGCGTGGGACGGAGCAGCCGCCGTGCGTATGCCTACCTCCTCTACCGCCGCCGCGACCGGCTCTCCGACGAGGCGCGCCGCCGCCTGCAGGCCATCTTCAACGCGTCGGAGCTGGGTGCCGGCTTCCAGATCGCGCTGGCGGACCTGGAGATCCGGGGCGCCGGCAACATCCTCGGCGGCGAGCAGTCGGGCCACATGGCGGACGTCGGCTTCGACCTCTACACGCGGCTCCTCGCCGAGGCGGTCGAGGAGCGGAAGGCGGCCTGGGAGGGCCGCGAGCCGATCCGGGAGGCCGCCGGCGCGACGGTCGACCTCCCCGTGGACGCCCACCTGCCGGACACGTACGTCCCGGACGAGGCCCAGAAGCTGGAGCTGTACCGGCGCCTCGCCAGGGTCCGCTCCGCCGGCGACCTGGCCGCCTTCCGCCAGGAGGTGACCGACCGGTTCGGCCCGCCGCCGCCGCCGGCCCTGCGCCTCGTCGAGGTCGCGGAGCTCCGCCTGGCGGCCGAGGCCGCCGGCATCGCCTCCGTGGCCCGCGAGGAGGGGTCCCTCGTCGTTCGTTTCGGGAGTGGCCTCACGCGCGGCGAGGCGATGCGCCTCGTGGCTGGTGCTGCGCTGCCGGGCGTCCGGCCCGGCGACGTCACCTTCGGCGCGGCCCAGGTGCGGATCCGCGCGCCGCGGGATCCGGGCCGGGCGTGGGCCCTCACGCTGGCCCTCGTGGCCCGTG
Source organism: uncultured Chloroflexia bacterium (assembly GCA_963705215.1). Classification (GTDB taxonomy): domain Bacteria; phylum Chloroflexota; class Limnocylindria; order Limnocylindrales; family CSP1-4; genus CTSoil-043. Next base: position 167,459 of record CAVPJI010000017.1, read on the forward strand.
TCGCGGCTGCCCGGGGGGCCAGTCAGCCGCCGCTGGCGCCCTCGCCCGCCGAGAACCGGTAGCCCAGCCCGTACTCGGTCTCGATGAAGCGGCGGCCCGGCGCGGCCGCGCCGAGCTTCGCCCGCAGGTTGCGGATCGCGACCCGCAACAGGTGGTAGTCGTCGCGATAGCCGGGGCCCCAGACGGCGATGAGCAGATCGGCGTGGGATACGAGCATGCCGTCGCGCTCGGCAAGGTGCCGCAGCAGGCGATACTCGGTCGGCGTGAGGTGGACCGGAGATCCGGCCACCTGCACCTGGTGGGAGCGCCCGTCGATCCGGAGCCCCGGCCGTTCGATCGTGGCCGTGGCGGCCTGCCTGGGCAGCGCGGCGCGGGCCCGGCGGAGCGCCGCGGCGACGCGGGCGACCAGCTCCGGAAGGCTGAGCGGCTTGGTCATGTAGTCGTCCGCGCCGATCGCCAGCCCGCGCACCTTGTCGGCCTCCGATCCGCGGGCGGTGACGACGATGATCGGCACGAGGCTCTCCTTGCGGACCCGCTCGATGACGTGCCACCCGTCGACACGCGGGAGGCCAAGGTCGAGCACGATCAGGTCCGGCGGCTGTTCGGCGATCGCGCGCAGGGCGTGGGCGCCGTCCGGGGCGATCTCGGGACGCCAGCCGTTGCGTTCCAGCCAGAGCGCGATGAGCTCCGCGAAGGCCGGCTCGTCCTCGACGACGAGGATTCGCTCGCCGTTGCCCGCGATCGGACCGGCGGGAATGCTCTTCACGAGAGATCCGCGGTGGTGACGTGCGGTCCCGCGTCGCTGAGCGCCACGGGCAGGCCCACGGAGACCGACGTGCCGCGCGTCGTGGCGTCGAGCCGGATCCACCCGCCGTGGGCCTCCACGATCCGGCGGCAGATGTAGAGGCCGAGCCCGCTGCCCGGCACCTGCCCGTCCACCGCCCGACGGCCCCGGAAGAAGCGCTCGAAGATGTGATCGCGATCCTCGGCGGCGATCCCCCGCCCATCGTCGGTGATCGTCATGACGACGGTCGCGGGGTCGAGCTGGCGCGCCCGGATCTCGATGGACGCCATGCGGCCCGCGTGCTTCTCCGCGTTCTGCACGAGGTTCCCCACCACCTGCCGGATCCGCGTGGCATCGACGTCGACGCGAGGCAGCCCTCGAGGGACCTCGAGGCGCACGGATCGCCCCCCCGGCGCCTCGGCGCGCTCGGCCACGATGGCGCGGAGGAGGCCGTCGAGCGCGACCGGCGATCGGCGCAGGGCGAGGGCGTGGGTCTCGAGCTGGCTCACGTCGATGATGTCGTCGACGAGGGCCATGAGCCGCTCCGTGGCGCCCGCGATGCGGTCGAGGTGACGCCGGGCCGTGGCGGCGTCGGGTTCGAGGTGGAGGAGGCTCTGGGTGTAGCCGTCGATCAGGGCGAGCGGCGTGCGGAGCTCGTGCGACACGGCGGCCACGAAGCTGGCCTTGGCCTCGTCGAGCGACCGCGAAGCGCGCAGGTCGCGCAGGACGCCCACGGCGCCGCCGTCGGGCACGGGCATGCGCGAGACGCTCGCGGCAACCGGGATCGTGGTCCCGTCGCGGTGGCGGACGCTGATCTCACGGCCGACGATCACTTCACCGGTGCCGAGGACCTCCTCGAACGGGCAGCGCGTCCCGCACAGCAGACCCGCCGTGCGCGGCAGGCGCGGCTCGCCAGGGGCGTGGGAACCGTGGGGCGACGTCGCGTGGCAGCCGAGGAACTCCGAGCAGCGCATCCCCGTCCCGGCCTGCGCCGGCGTCCCGACGAGCCCCGCCGCGGCAGCGTTGAGGCGCACAACGCGCCGTCCCGCGTCGACGGCCACGATGGCGTCGGAGGCCCCGTCGAGAATCGCCGCCAGGGTTGCCTGCTCGCGCGCGAGGGAGGCCCGAAGCTGGGCTGCGCGCAGCGTGACCGCCAGCTCGAGACGGACCGTCGCGAGATACCGGGCATGGTCGGTCTCGAGGGGCGCCCCGGCATCGGCGCGGACGGCCAGGTACCCGACCGACCGCCGGGCGCCACCGCCCGGCTCCTCCCCCCCGACGGCTCGACCCTCGGGCAGCGAGATCCCGCTCCAGCCGCCGGCCGCCGCCCACCGCGCCGCCGCCGGGGTGTCGGCGAACCGGCTCGGGACTGCGGCCCAGCCGCGACCAACCGGACCGTCCGGGCCGCCCGGGAAGGTGGCGACCAGCTCGAGCGTGGGGTTGCCCGGATCGGCGAGCCAGAGTGCCGCCCCGGCGGCCCCCGATGCTCGGGCCACCTCGGCCAGGACCGCGGCGGCGAGCTCGTCGACGCGACCGCCGGCCGCGAGGAGCTGGCTGAGCTGGTACTGGGCGAAGACCGCATCGGCCTCGCGCTGAGCGTCCTCGAAGACGCGGCGACGCTCCCATTCCAGCTCGCGGATCCGGGCCTCCAGCGCGGCCTGTCGTGCGGCGTCCCCCGCGCTCACCGGGCGCCATCCCCGCCGATGGTGCGGGCCATCGCCTGCATCATCAGGAAGCACGACGTCGCCCCGGGGTCACGATGCCCGCGCGATCGCTCTCCGAGGCGGAGCGCCAGGCCGCGGCGGGCGACGAGCGGGATGGTCGCGCGCATCCCGCCGGCGGCAGCGCCCGCGGCGGCCGCCAGGCAGGCGCCGAGCGGGTTCGACGCGTCCGCGCCGGCACGAAGGGCCCGGACCGCGGGGTCCAGGGCGTCGAGGATCGTCTTGTCACCGACCGCGCATCGCCCGCGCCGGATCAGGCCGGCGCGCCCAGCCTCGAGTGCGGTCGCGAGATCGGCCGGTTCCGCCGACGCACGCCCGGCCAACGCGAAGCCGGCCTCGATGAACGCGGTTCCGTAGAGGGGCCCGCTCGCACCGCCCACGCCCCCGACGAGCGTGTGACCGAGGCGCCGGAGCAGCTCCCCGACGTCGTCCGGGCGCTCCACGAGCGCCGCCCGTGCCACCGGGACGGCGGCCGTGAAGCCCGCCACCATGTTGCTGCCGTGGTCGCCGTCACCCAGGGCCGCGTCGAGGTGGTCGAGGAGCGCCTCGTGGCGCCTCAGGGTCGCCGCCGCGCCCTCCACGAAGGCCAGCACGTCGGGCGCGGAGAACCGGCCGATGCCGGCGGCTTCGGCGGGCGCGAGGGCATTCGAGAACCCTATCCTCTGCATCGGACGCCTGAGTCTACGGCGGCCGGCGCGGCCGCGCGACGCCGTCAGCGCCCGGGAACGTGAAGGAGGCCGCGCAATGATCGCGCTGGCACTGGTCGGCCACAGCGAGGAGCTGCTCCGTGCCCTGGCGGCCATGGCTGCCCAGGCCGCGCCCCGCGTGCCGGTCGAGATCGCGGGCGGGTCCCCAACGGGGAGCCTGGGCACGAGCAGCCCCGGGATTGTCGCCGCGCTTCAGGCCGCCCTGCGGGCCTCGGCCGGGGAGGGCGTCGTCGTCCTCTTCGATCTCGGCAGCGCCGTGCTCGCCCTGGAGATCGCGCTCGAGGAGCTGGCCGACGTCGACCGCGCCCGGATCGCGGTGAGCGACGGCCCCCTCGTCGAGGGAGCCGTGCGCGCCGCCGTGGAGGCCGCCGGCGGGGCAACCCTGGCCCAGGTGTGCGCGGTCGCCGACGGCGAGCGGGCCACCGCGAAGCTGCCGCCGGACTGGCCGGATCGGCCGGGCGGGCGACCAGTCGCGCGGTGAACGACGATCTCCTCGTCCGCTGGCTGACGCTTGCCGGCACCCGGGTGGCCGCCGCCCGCGAACGCCTCACCGACCTGGACGCCGCGATCGGCGACGGCGACCACGGGATCAACCTGGACCGCGGCTTCCGCGAGCTGGTCCGACGCCTCGAGGCCGGGCCCCCTGGGGCCGACGTCGCCGCGCACGAGAGGCCGGCCGCGATCCTCGAGGGCGCCGGCCGCGCGCTCATCGGCACCGTGGGCGGGGCGAGCGGCGCGCTGTACGGGCGGGGCTTCCAGCGTGCCGGCGCAGCGCTGCTCAGGCCGGGTGGCGACGCAGCGCCGCCCGCGGGCCGGTCCGTGGAGGAGCGTGCCGTCATCGCGTTCGGTGCCGCCGTCGACGCCATTGCCGCCCTCGGCCGGGCAACGACCGGCGAGAAGACGATGCTCGACGCACTGGTGCCGGCGCATGCCGCGTTCGCGGCGGCCATCGCGGGCGGGGCGGCGATCGGCCTCGCGGCCAGGCGAGCCGCCGAGGCGGCCGAGGCCGGCGCGGCGAGCACCATTCCGCTCCTCGCGACCAAGGGCCGCGCCAGCTACCTGGGCGAGCGGTCGATCGGCCACCTCGATCCCGGCGCCGTCTCGAGCGCGATCCTGCTGCGAGCCCTGGCCGACGCAGCGCAAGGCTGACCGGGTCGAACCCCGTGAATCCGGACAGTGTCTTGACGTTTGATCCCGCTGCCGGGTCGTACCCTTTCCGCAACGGTGCTTACGGGCACCGTGCGCCGGCCGCGCCCAGCGGTCGCGCGACCAGAGGCCGTGGTCGCGACACGACGGGAGGGACCCACCCAGCAGATCGGTTGTGCCCTGACCGGCGAGCCCCCACCGGGTGCTCACTCGCCGGATCCTCGGTTCGATCGGCGACGTGACGTCGCCCCCCGCGCGAATGGCGCGCTTCCTTCAACCCAGAGGGAGAGAGCATGCAACTCGACATCTTCATGGCCGAGGTCTTCGGGACGATGATCCTGATCCTCCTCGGCGACGGCGTGGTCGCCGGTGTTCTCCTCGCCAAGTCAAAGGCGAACAACGCCGGCTGGGTCGTCATCACCTTCGCGTGGGCCTTCGCGGTCTTCGCCGGCGTCGTGGTGGCCGGGCCGTTCAGCGGCGCCCACCTCAACCCCGCCGTGACCATCGGCATCTACGCGAATGACCTCCTGGCCGGCAACGAGATCGACGCCGCCCTCTTCGGGACGTACATCGCCGGCGAGATGATCGGCGCGATGATCGGTGCCTTCCTCGTGTTCCTCCACTACTACCCGCACTGGGCGGTCACCGAGGACCCGGGTCTCAAGCTCGCCGTCTTCTCGACGGGCCCCGCGATCCGCAACACCGTCTGGAACTTCTGGTCCGAGGTGGTCGGCACCTTCGTCCTGGTCTTCGTGATCTTCTGCTTCGGGAACAACGTGGGCCCCGAAACGGGCGGCCTCGCGTCCCTCGGCGCCCTGCCGGTTGCCTTCCTTGTCCTCGTGATCGGCATGTCCCTCGGCGGGACGACCGGGTACGCGATCAACCCGGCCCGCGACCTCGGGCCGCGGATCATGCACGCGATCCTGCCGATCCCCGGCAAGGGCAGCTCCGACTGGGCCTACTCCTGGATCCCGGTCGTCGGCCCGCTCGTCGGCGGTGTCGTCGCGGCGATCGTCTACCAGCTGATCTTCGTTACCACGATTGTCGAGGCGGCCTCCTGACCGAGGCTGGTTGACACGCACACACCGCGCGCCGGCGGCACAACGGCCTCGCTGCCGGCGCGCATCCATCTCTCGCACGTTCCCGAGCACCCGGCACATCGCTACAGGAGGAACGGATGAAGAAGCTCATCAACAGCCCCGACACCGTCGTCGACGACGCCCTGATCGGCGTCGTGGCGGCGCATGGGAACCTCGTGCGCGTCATCGAGCCCAACGTGGTCGTGCGCGTCGATGCCCCCAAGGCCGGCAAGGTCGGCGTTCTCTCGGGCGGCGGCAGCGGCCACGAGCCGATGCACGGCGGCTTCGTCGGGATGGGCATGCTCGATGCGGCCTGCCCCGGCGCGGTCTTCACGTCGCCTGTGCCGGACCAGATGCTTGCCGCGACCAAGGCGGTCGACGGCGGCGCCGGCGTCCTGCACATCGTCAAGAACTACACCGGCGACATCATGAACTTCGAGCTCGCAGCCGAGATGGCCCGGGCCGAGGGGATCGAGGTCACCAGCGTCGTCATCGCGGACGACGTCGCGGTCAAGGACTCGCTCTACACCGCGGGCCGCCGCGGCGTGGGTGGGACCGTCCTCGCCGAGAAGATCGTCGGGGCCGCCGCGGAGGCGGGCGCCGACCTGGCAACGGTGACGGCGCTCTGCCAGAAGGTCCAGGACAACGTCCGCTCGATGGGGATGGCCCTCACGAGCTGCACCGTCCCGGCCGCCGGCAAGCCGACCTTCGAGCTCGGCGACGACGAGATGGAGATCGGTGTCGGGATCCATGGGGAGCCGGGCCGGACGCGGATGAAGGTCACGTCCGCGGCCGAGATCACCTCGATGCTCGCCACGCCGATCCTCGATGACCTCCCGTTCGTGGCCGGCGACAAGGTCCTTGCCTTCGTCAACGGCATGGGCGGCACGCCGCTCATCGAGCTCTACGTCATCTTCGCGGAGCTCAAGAAGATCCTCGACGGGCGCGGGATCACGATCGCCCGCAACCTGGTCGGCAGCTACATCACCTCGCTGGAGATGGCCGGTTGCTCGATCACCCTGCTCCGCCTCGACGACGAGCTGACGAAGTACTGGGATGCGCCGGTCCTGACGCCGGCCCTTCGCTGGGGCCTCTGAAGCCGGGCGTCGTTCCCAGCCCACCGCCCGCAGAGCGGGCATGGAGCCGCCGATGATCTCGTATGACGACATCCTTGCCTGGGTCCGCCGGTTCGCCGCCGTTGTGGCGGAGAACAAGTCGTACCTCACGGAGCTGGACTCGGCGATCGGCGATGCCGATCACGGGATCAACATGGATCGCGGCTTCACCGCCGTCATGGAGAAGCTGAACGGCCCGGACGGCCTCGCCGGCCCCGACATCGGGGCGGCTCTCAAGGCCGTCGGAACCACCCTCATCTCGAAGGTGGGGGGCGCCAGCGGCCCGCTCTACGGGATGTTCTTTCTGCAGATGGGCGGCGCCGTCCTCGGGAAGGGAGCCCTCACGCTGGAGGAGTTCGCCACGGCCTTTGAGACCGGCCTGGGCGGGGTTCTCCGAATCGGGAAGGCCGACCCTGGCGACAAGACGATGGTCGATGCCCTCATCCCCGCCCGCGACGCGCTGCGCGCCGCGATCGCCGACGGCGCGTCCGTCGGCGACGCCCTGGCCAGGATGGCCGCGGGGGCGGAGGAGGGGATGCTCGCCACGGTGCCGCTCGTAGCCCGCAAGGGTCGGGCGAGCTACCTGGGCGAGCGCTCGGCCGGGCACCAGGATCCCGGGGCGACGTCCACGCACCTGCTGCTGCGGTCCGCCGCAGACGTCTGGGCCGGGCTCTAGCCCGGCGTATCAAGGTCACCGGATATCGGGAGACAAACATGGCAAGGACTTTCGTGGGCGCCCTCGACCAGGGGACCACGAGCACCCGCTTCATGATCTTCAACCACGCCGGCGCGGTCGTCGCGGTCGATCAGATGGAGCACGAGCAGATCTATCCGAAGCCGGGCTGGGTCGAGCACGACCCGATGGAGATCTGGGCGCGCAGCCTGGACGTCATCAAGGGTGCCCTCAAGAAGGCCAACCTCAATGCTGGAGACCTCGCCGCGGTCGGCGTCACCAACCAGCGCGAGACGACGGTCGTCTGGGACAAGCGGACCGGCAAGCCGGTCTACAACGCGATCGTCTGGCAGGACACCCGGACGAAGGACATCTGCGACGCGCTCGAGAAGGACGGCGGCCCGGATCGCCTCCGCCCGAAGACGGGCCTGCCGCTGGCGACCTACTTCTCCGGCCCGAAGGCCAAGTGGGTCCTCGACAACGTCGCCGGCGCGCGCGCCGACGCCGAGGCGGGGAACCTGCTCTTCGGCAACATCGACACCTGGTGCATCTGGAACCTGACCGGCGGCGTGAACGGCGGCGTCCACGTGACGGACGTCTCCAACGCGAGCCGGACGCTCATGTTCAACTACACCACCCTCGCCTGGGACCCGGAGATCACGGCGCTCCTCGGCGTGCCGGAGAAGATGCTCCCGGCCGTCAAGGCCTCGTCCCAGATCTACGGCATGGCTGTCGGCGACCTGGCCGGCGTCCCGGTCGCGGGTGACCTGGGCGACCAGCAGGCCGCCCTCTTCGGCCAGACGTGCTTCTCGCCCGGCGAGGCGAAGAACACGTACGGCACGGGCTGCTTCATGCTCCTCAACACGGGCACGAAGGCAGTTCCAAGCAAGAGCGGCCTCCTTACCACGCTCGCGTACAAGATCGGCGACCAGCCGGCCGTGTACGCGCTCGAGGGCTCGATCGCCATCACCGGCGCCCTCGTGCAGTGGATCCGCGACAACATCGGGCTGATCGCGGCGTCGCCGGACATCGAGGCGCTTGCCGCGACCGTCGAGGACAACGGCGGCGTCTACTTCGTGCCGGCGTTCTCGGGCCTCTTCGCGCCGTACTGGAAGAACGATGCGCGCGGCGTCATCGCCGGCCTCACCCGGTACGTCAACAAGGGCCACATCGCGCGTGCCGTCCTCGAGGCGACCGCGTGGCAGACCCGCGAGGTCCTGGACGCGATGAACGCCGACTCCGGCGTTCCGCTCACGGCCCTCAAGGTCGATGGCGGCATGGTCTTCAACAACCTCCTCATGCAGTTCCAGTCCGACGTCCTGAAGGTTCCGGTCATCCGGCCGAAGGTCGCCGAGACGACGGCCCTCGGGGCGGCCTACGCGGCCGGCCTCGCGGTCGGCTACTGGGCCGAGATCGAGGATCTCCGCGCCAACTGGGCGAAGGACCACGAGTGGTTCCCGACCATGGATGCGGCCAAGGTCGACGCCGAGTACGCGCAGTGGAAGAAGGCCGTCACCCGGACATTCGGCTGGGTCGACTAGCCTCCCGGCCTCTCAACTCGGGCCCCCCGGCACGTTCCGGGGGGCCCGAAACACGTCATCGTGACGCACCACGTGGGTGACGGCCCGCGCGAGACCACGACAGATCGAGGTGAGCAGCATGGGTGAGTCGCACGCCTACGACGTCCTCGTCGTCGGCGGGGGCGCGACCGGGGCAGGAGTGCTCCGGGACCTGGCGCGGCGCGGCCTGCGCGCGCTGCTCGTCGAGCGCAGCGACTTCGGCACCGGAACGACGGGCCGCTACCACGGCCTGCTCCACTCCGGCGGCCGATACGTCGCCAAGGACGCGACCGCTGCCCGCGAGTGCATCGCCGAGAACCGGATCCTCCGACGAATCGCGCCGGCCAGCATCGAAGATACGGGCGGCTACTTCGTCGCCACACCTGATGATCCCGAGGAGTATGTCGCCGGCTTCGCGGCGGCCTGTGCGGCTGCCGACGTTGACTGCGAGGAGATCCCGCTCGAGGAGGCGTTCCGACGCGAGCCGGCCCTCAATCGGCGGATCCGCCGGGTGTTCAAGGTTCCTGATGGATCGGTCGAGCCCTGGAACCTGATCGAGTCCAACGTCGCGGACGCGCGCGCCCACGGGAGCGAAGCCTGGTCCTACCGGCGTCTCGTGGGGCTGGAGCGAGAGGGCGGGCGGATCGTCGCCGCGACCGTCAGCGACGGGCGCACGGGCAGCATCACCCGCATCGCACCCCGCTTCGTCGTGTCGTGTGCGGGCGCCTGGGCCGAGCAGGTTGCCGCCATGATCGGCGTGACGGTCACCATGCATGCCGGCAAGGGCACGATGCTGATCTACAACCAGCGCATGACCGACACGGTCGTCAATCGCTGCCACAAGTCCGCCGACGGCGACATCATGGTTCCCGTTCACACGGTCGCGATCCTCGGCACGACCGAGCAGCGCGTGCAGGATCCGGACCGCTACGAGATCACCCGCGAGGAGGTTGCCGCCCTCATCGCGGAGGGCGAGAAGCTCTTCCCCGACCTGGGCCGGATGCGGCTCCTGCGCGCCTACGCGGGCGTGCGGCCGCTCTACCAGCCGCCCGCCGAGGCGACAGCTGCGGCGGCGAAGGATGGCCGCCAGATCTCGCGGGCGCATTCCGTGCTGGACCACGAGGCCATGGACGGCATCGAGAACTTCGTGACGATCGTCGGCGGCAAGCTGACGACCTTCCGTCGGATGGCGGAGGACACGGTCGACCTCGTCGCCGCCAAGATGGGCGTCACCGAGCCGTGCACGACCGCGGACGAGATCCTGCCGAACCAGGAAGCCGGCAAGACGTACTGGCTGGGCCACCGCCTGGCGGACCACGAGCACGAGGGCGGCGGCGACGCGGCGCTCATCTGCGAGTGCGAGATGGTCACCCGCTCCATGCTGGACGACTACATCGCGAGTCATCCCGGTTGCTCCCTCGACGACCTCCGGCGCGGCACGCGGCTGGGCATGGGTCCGTGTCAGGGTGGGTTCTGCACGTTCCGGGCCGCGGGCGTCGTCGGCGAGCTCGCCGGCCGCGCCGGCGCCGTGGATGCCGCCGACGTCGCGGACCGGGCGATCCTCGGCTTCCTTCGGGAACGCTTCAAGGGGACGCTGCCGATCGCTGCCGGCCGGCAGCTCCAGGAGCAATGGATGGTCAATGGCATCTACGAGGGCGGGCTCGGTGTCGAGTCGCTGCTCGAGTCGGCGCCCCTCGCAGCACCCCAGGAGGTCTCCGGTGCCCAGCGCTGACGTCGTCATCGTCGGGGCGGGCCTCGCCGGCCTGACGGCCGCCCTCGCGGCCGCGGAATCCGGCGCGCGCGTCCACGTCCTCGCCAAGGGCCATGCGGCAACGCACTGGGGTCCCGGCGGAATCGATCTTGCAGGCATCCCGGCCGCGGCGACGCCGCGGGAGGGCATCCAGCTCCTTGCCGGCAGGCCGGGCCATCCCTACGCCTTCCTCGGCGGAGACGTGCCGGCGGCCCTCGATTGGGTTCGCGGCCACCTCGCGGCCGAGGGCCTCGACTACGTTGGCGACCTCGACACGCCCCACCAGCTGGCGCCGACGTCGATCGGTGGGACGCGGCGCGCCGCGATCCTCCCCGCCGGCCAGGCCGCGGCCCTCGGCCCATGGGCCGAGGGCGAGCGCCTCGTCGTCTGCGGCATCGCGGGCTTCAAGGACTTCTGGCCCGAGGCGATCGCCACGAGCCTCTCCCGCGAGCGCATCTGGGCTGGCGGCAACCGGCCCGCGAAGGTGATCCCCGTAAGCGTCACGCTGCCGCGCCTCGCCCGACGCCACAACCTCAACGGCCTCGTGATCGGCAGGCTGTTCGACGATCCGGCATGGCGGGCCACGGCGGTCGAGGCGATCGCACGCGCCGTCGACGCGCTGCCGGGCTCCGGTGGTCGCGTGGCACTGCCGGCAGTCCTCGGCATCACCATGCACGGCGCCGTGATGGCGGCCCTGCGTGAGCGCGTCCCTGCTCCCTTCGAGATGCCGCTCGTGCCCCCCAGCGTCCCCGGAATGCGCCTGTACGCGGCCCTCCGCGCCGCCGTCATCCGCGCCGGCGGACGCGTCGTCATCGGGGAGATGATCGAGCGCGTTGAGCACGACGGCGGGCGCGTCACTGCGGTCGTGACCGGTGCAGCGACCCGCACGCACACGGTCCGGACCGGGGCGCTCATCATCGCCACCGGCGGGATCGCGGGTGGCGGCCTCGTGGCCGAGCGCGAAGGGACGCTCGTGGAGACCGTCCTGGGACTCCCCGTGGAGGCGCCGGCCGTGGCGGAGTGGCTCGGGGACGATGCGTTCGACCCCGCCGGTCACCCCCTCGAGCGGGCGGGAGTCCGGACCGATGCCGACCTTCAGCCCGTCGCCCCGGATGGAACACCCTTGTACGAGAACGTGCGCGTGGCCGGGAGCCTGCTCGCCGGCCAGCAGTACATTCGGGAACGATGCGGCGACGGCGTTGCCCTCACCAGCGGCCGGCGCGCAGCCCGATCGCTGACTGCGGCCATGGCCGGGGCCGCCGAGCCGGGGAGCGTGTGACCGTGACGATCGCGGAGCTGGTCATGCAAGCCAACGAGGAGTCCATCGGGTACTCGTCCGACGAGTGCCTCAAGTGCAACGTCTGCGTCACCGCCTGCCCGGTGGCGCGGGTCACGGATCTCTTCCCGGGCCCCAAGTACGTCGGTCCCCAGGCGCAGCGCTTCCGGACAGGCCGGGCCCAGCCCGTACAGATCAAGGGGATCGACATCGCCCTGTCCCCGGACGTCACCGTCGACTGGTGCTCGGGCTGCGGGTGGTGCACGACCGCCTGCCCGGCCGGCGTCAAGATCGCCGAGATGAACAGCCAGTCCCGGGCGCGGATGAAGGCCGGCAAGCGGCCCAAGCTCCGCGACTGGGGCCTCGGCCAGACCGACCTCGTCGGCCAGATGGGCGTCCTCTTCTCGCCGATCGCGAACCGGGTCCTGTTCAACGGGCCCATTCGCACGGTGATGGAGCTGACGGTCGGAATCCACCGCGACGCACCGTTCCCCAAGTTCGGGAAGCGGACGCTCCAGTCGACCTGGAAGCGGCGCCAGAAGCGCCGGGGGCCGCTGCCCCTCCCGGGCCCGGACAAGGCGGTCGTCTACTTCCACGGTTGCTCCGCCAACTACTACGAGCAGCACGTGGCGGATGCCGCGATCGCGATCCTGAAGCGCAACGGGTTCGAGACGATCATCCCGGAGCAGGTCTGCTGCGGGCTGCCGATGATCAGCAACGCGCTCTACAACGACGCCCGCCAGAAGGCGCGCAGGAACATCGACGTGCTCGTGTCGTATGCCCGGCAGGGCTACAAGATCATCGGCACCTCCACTTCGTGCACGCACACGATCAAGGCCGAGTACCACGAGATGCTGGACGTCCACGACGACGATGCGAACGTGGTGGCGAACGCGACTTGGGACATCTGCGAGTTCCTGCTGGACCTGCACGACCAGGGCCGCCTCGACACCCGGTTCGGGGCCCTCGACGAGGACCTGCCGTACCACGCGCCCTGCCAGCTCCGCTCGCACGGGATCGGCCTGCCGGCCATGGACCTCTTCGCCCTCGTGCCCGGGCTCAGGGCGGCCGACATGGACCACGACTGTTGTGGCATTGCCGGCACCTACGGCATGAAGAAGGAGAAGTACCCGATCGCGATGGCGGTGGGCGCCCCACTGTTCGACAAGATCCGGGCCAGTGGAGCTCCCGAGGCCGCCTGCGACTCGGAGACGTGTCGCTGGCAGATCGAGAAGGCGACCGGGACTCGCACGCGCCACCCCATCGAGATCCTGCTCCAGGCGTACCGCGTCGGTGACGAGGCCAGGAGGATCCAGAGCGGGACGCCAGCACCAACCGCCACCTGAGCAGCATGGCGGAGACCGGGGGCGACGACGGTCCGTTCGTGGCCGCCCGCCACGAGGCGGATGCGCCCGAGGGCGTCGACGTCCGCCTCGGCGGCACGGCATTCCTCGTCAACCGGGCGGCCGGGCTCGGCCTTGTCGCCTACCTGTACCTGCATCTCCTGATGCTGTCGATGCTGGCCCGCGGACCCGACGCCTGGGACAGCTTCATCGATCTCGCGCTGAGCCCCCCGTTCCTCGCCATCGACGCGATCCTGGTCGCGGGACTGCTGATCCACGCCGTCAACGGGATCCGGGTGGTCCTGATCGGGATCGGGCTCGTGGCGCGAGGGCAGAGGGCACGCCTTACCGCAACCCCGCCGCTGGCCGGCCAGATGGTCAGCGGCGCCGCCCTCCTGGTGCTCATGACCGTGCACCTCGTCGCCCAGCATCTCGTCGTTCCGACCGGCCTCCGCTACTCCGGGGACGTGATCGACGGGCTGCGGAGCCCGCTGTTGCTCGCGGTGGAGGTGGCGGTCCTCGCCTTCGTCACGCATCACGCCCTCGCCGGGGTCCGCGTGGTCCTCTTCGACGTCGGCTTCTCGGTTCGCACCGAGGAGCGGATCGTGAGCGTCCTGCGGATCGTGTGGATCGGCACCGTCCTCTATGGGGTCGCCCTCTTCGCGGCGATCCTCAACGCCGCGTAGGATTGACCACCATGGAAGCACTCGTTGGGATCGTCATCGTCAGCCATTCCGCGCAGATCGCCGCGGGGACCGTCGAGCTCGCCCGCCAGATGGCGGGCGATGACCTGCGCATCGAAGCAGCTGGCGGGATGCCCGACGGCTCCCTCGGCACCGACGCCGCCGCGATCATGGCCGCCATCTCGGCGGCGGACAGCGGCGCCGGTGTCCTCGTGCTGGTCGACCTCGGCAGCGCCGTGCTGGCAACGCAGACCGCGCTCGAGCTGCTCGGCGACGACGTCGCTGCGCGCGTCCGGCTCTCGGGCGGACCGCTCGTGGAGGGCGCGGTGGTGGCTGCGGTCCAGGCGAGCGTCGGTGACGACCTCGCCGCGGTCCTCGCGGCCGCGGAGGAGGCCGCCAGCCTGCCCAAGATCCCCGGGTGAGCACGACCGCGGAGGCGGGCATCCCCGCCGCGCCGCGGCGCGTGGCAGTGCTGGGGGCGGGCGCCGTCGGCACGTTCCTCGGCGGATTGCTTGCGTCGGTCGGTGCCGACGTGGTCCTCGTGGACCCGTGGGTCTCACCGGACGCGGGCGACGAGGTCGTGATCCACGAGCCCGACGGCCTCCGCGTGACCGGGCGCGTCGACCGCGCAGCAACCCCGGCGGCGCTCACGACCGCCCCCGACCTGGTCGTCCTGGCGGTCAAGACCTTCGACCTTGCGGGGGCGCTCGACGACCTGCGGGCGTGGCCCGCAACGCCGGTCCTGACCATCCAGAACGGCGTCGGCGCCGAGGATCTCGTCACTGCTGCCCGTCCTGGAGTCGGGCACCTCGCGGGCTCGCTGACGGCGCCGGTCGAGCGGCAGGGCGCCCACGAAGTGCGCTGGCGCGGCCGGGGCGGTATTGCGCTGGCGCCGGTGGCAGGCCCGGTGAGCAGCCTGGTGGACGAGCTCGTCGGCGCGTTCGCGCGTGCCGGTCTCCCGGCGCGCAAGCTCGACGACGCCCGCGGAATGAAGTGGTCGAAGCTGGTCGCGAATCTCGTCGGGAACGCGCTCTCGGCGCTCGTCGACCGCGACCCGCGAGAGATCTACGCCGACCCCGTGCTGTTCGACCTCGAGCGCAGGCAGCTGCTGGAGGCGCTTGCCGTCATGCACGCCCAGGGGATCCGCATCGTCGCCCTGCCGGGAGCCAACGTGCCCCTTCTGGCCCTCGGTGTGCGGCTGCCCGCCCCGATCTCGAGGCGCGTCCTCGCCCGCGTGGTCGCCGGCGCCCGGGGCGGGAAGTCGCCGTCGCTGCGGCTCCACCTCCGCGGCCGGGCGCCCGGACCGTCGGAGGTCACGTGGCTCAACGGCGCAGTTGCCCGGGCCGGTGAGCGCCTCGGAGTTTCCACGCCGGTCAACGATGCTCTCGCCGCCCTCGTCGATGCCGCCACGGTGGATCCCGAGCTGGCGGCCTCTCTCGCGGCGGACCCGGGCCGGGTCGTCGAGCTCGTCGCCGCGTCACCTCGCCGACCCTGACACCGACCCAGCGGGAGGACACCGTGCAGACGCTCGAGATCGAGATCCGCAACCCGAACGGGCTTCACCTGCGGCCGCTCGGGCAGTTCGTCCGCACCTGCGGCCGGACCCGCTCCGACATGACGATCCAGAACCTGGCGACCGGCGCGGGACCCGTCAACGCGAAGCAGATGCTGCGGGTCCAGCCGCTGGGTGTGCGGATGGGTCACCTGGTCAGGATCACGGCGGAGGGCGAGGACGAGGTCGAGGCGATTGCGACGATCCGTGCCGCGATCGAGTCGGGGCTCGGCGAGGACGTCGGCCCGGCGACGCCCGGTCCCGCCGCGGTCCCGCCGGCGCCCGCGCCCCCGACCGCCGCGTCGGTCCCACCTGTCGCGCTCATGTCCGCCGCCGCGACTGCATCGACGATCCCTGCGAAGCCGCCGCTCGCGGCGGACCCCGGCGCGGGACGCCTCGTCGGCCTCGGCGCGGTGGCGGGCATCGCCGTCGCGCCCGCATGGCGCTACCGGGAGCAGGCACCCGAGGCCGTCACGCCGCCTGACGGTGACCCGGGCGAGGCGATTCGCGCCGCCGCGGTCGCCGCCGAGGCGCAGCTGGAAGCCCTCGCCGCGAGAATCCGGGACGCCGGCCGGCCCGACGACGCAGGCATCTTCGAGGCGCAGGCCGTCCTGGCCACCGATCCCACCATCGTCGACGAGGCCCTGGCCCGTGTCGCCGCCGGGGCCGATCCCGCGACGGCGGTCGTAGAAGCCGCGGCGGACGCGGCGCTGGCGGTGGCCGGCCTCGCCGACGAGACGCTGGCCGCGCGCGCCGCCGACGTGCGCGACGTCGGGGCCCGGATCGCCCGGATCCTGCGCGGCGAGACGCTCGCCCTGCCGGACCGGCCCGTGATCGCCATCGCCGACGACCTTCCGCCGTCGGTCACGGCCGAGATCCCGGCCGCCTTCCTGCTCGGCATCGCCCTGGCCGGTGGATCGCGGACCGCGCACGCGGTCATCCTGGCCCGCGGCCTCGGCATCCCGTGCGTCGTCGGCTGCCCGGGCCTGGTCGAAGCGGTCGATGCCGCGGCAGGCGAGGGGATGCCGGTGGAGATCGCCCTCGACGGCGAGTCGGGCGTGGTCCTGATCGACCCCGACGAGGCGGCGCGGGCCGCGCTTCGCGACCGTGCCCAGGCCCTGACCGACCGCCGTGCCCGGGCCGCAGCCGCGCGGGGCCGACCCGGTGCGACGGCCGACGGCGCCCGCGTGCTCCTCGTCGCCAACATCGGAAGCCCGGACGATGCCGCCCGCGCGCTCGAGGTCGGTGCCGAGGGCGTCGGGCTCTTCCGGACGGAGTTCCTGTTCATGCAGCGGCAGGCGCCGCCGGCCGAGGACGAGCAGGTGGCCGCCTACCGTCGGGCCTTCGAGGCGTTCGGGCCGGGGCGGCCCGTGGTCGTCCGCCTGGCGGACATCGGGGGCGACAAGGGGATCCCGTACCTGGGGCTTCCCCCCGAGGCCAACCCGTTCCTCGGCGTCCGGGCGATCCGGCTTGCCTATCGAGACCGGGACCTCCTCGGGACCCAGCTGCGGGCGATCTGGCGCGCCGGAGGGCTGGCCGGGATCGTGCCCCACGTCATGGCCCCGATGGTTGCGACGCTCGAGGACGTCGACCTGCTCGACGCGCTCCGCGACGAGGCCCGGGCCGTGGTCCTCGCGGCCGGCCACCCGTGCGCCGAGACGATGGTGACGGGAATCATGGTGGAGATCCCCGCCGCCGCCCTCCTGGCCCCCGAGCTGGCCCGCCGGGTTGCCTTCTTCAGCATCGGCACCAACGACCTGACCCAGTACCTGATGGCCGCCGATCGGGGCAATGCGGCTCTGGCCCGCTTCCAGGACGCGCTCCACCCGGCGGTCCTGCGCGCGATCGCGGGCGTGGTGGCGGGAGCCGACGCGGCCGGCATCCCGGTGGCCGTCTGCGGGGAGCTCGCCGGTGATCCGGCCGGCGCCTTGGTCCTCGTCGGCCTGGGCGTGGACGAGCTCTCGGCCGACGCCGGGTCGCTCGACGAGGTGCGCGCTGCGCTGGCCGCGTGCACGATGGAGGAGCTCCGCGCCCTGGCGCGGGCCGCCCTCGCCGCGCCCGACGCAGCCGCCGTCCGCGGGGCAGCGGCGGCCCTTCTCGCGCGAGCCGCCGGTTCCGCGCCACCCGCGGAGGCCGTGGGCCCGGCCGCCTGACGGGCCTATACTCGAGGCGCATGGACGTCGGCACCGTTCTCCAGGCTGCGGCTCTCACGGTCGCCGCGTTCTTCATCGGCGGCATCCCGTGGGGCGTCATCGTGGCGCGCCTCTCCGGCGGTCCAGATCCGCGGACGATCGGGAGCGGCCGCACGGGCGGCGCCAACGTCATGCGCGCCCTCGGCCCGCGCCTCGCGCTCCTCTCGGGCCTGCTCGACATGCTCAAGGGAACGGCTGCGGTCCTCCTCGCCCGCTGGGTGGGGGCGGGGATCGAGGTGGAGGTCCTCTGCGGGATCGCCGCCATCATCGGCCACAGCCGGTCGCCCTTCCTGGGGTTCTCCGGAGGGCGAGGCGTCTCGGCGGCCTTCGGGGCCGCGCTCGTGCTCGCGCCGTTCGCCGCGGCGATCCTCTTCGTCGTCTTCCTCGTCGTGCTCGCGATCACCCGCTACACGTCGCTCGCCTCGCTCGTGAGCGCGGTGGTCGGTGGAGTGACGCTCGCCATCGAGGTGATCGTGACCGGGCAGCCCCCGGCGCTGCTGGTCTTCGCGATCGTGGGACCGGCCCTCATCTGGCTCTTCCATCTCGACAACATCGGGCGCCTCCTGCGCGGGGAGGAGCGGAAGTTCAGCGCGAAGTGAGACCGTGGTCCCGGTCGCGCCGCGCTGCCGGGGGGTCGGGGGGAGGCGCGGCTGCGGTAGACTTCCGGCGGGCGGCCGCACCGCCGCCGACGAGCCCGCTGTCCTGGCGCCCGTCCGGCGCCCTGGAGGTTTTCGCGACCATGACCCCCGACGAGCTGCGCGCGAAGATCCGCGAGATCCCGGACTTCCCGAAGCCGGGGATCCTCTTCTACGACATCACGACCCTGCTGAAGGAGCCGGGCCCGTATCGTGCCGCGATCGACGCGATGCTGGCGCCGTACGCGGCCGAACAGGTGGACGTCGTGGTGGGGATGGAGTCGCGCGGATTCATCTTCTCCGCCCCGATGGCCTATCAGCTCGGGGCCGGCCTCGTCCCCGTGCGCAAGCTCGGCAAGCTGCCCGCCGAGACCGTCAGCGTGGAGTACGCGCTGGAGTACGGGTCGAACACGCTCGAGATCCATCGTGACGCCATCCAGCCCGGCCAGCGCGTCCTCATCGTGGACGACCTCCTCGCGACGGGCGGGACCGTGCGCGGCACGGTCGACCTGGTGGAGCGGCTGCAGGGCACGATCGTGGGCCTGGCCTTCCTCGTGGAGCTCGCCTTCCTCAAGGGCCGCGACCGGCTCACGGGCCAGAACGTCACCTCGGTGATCCGGTACTGATCGGCCGGTCCGACCGCCCCCGACCCGGCCCGGTCCCGCGCCCGTGAGCGACCTGGACCGACCCGGCACGCCGCCCGGAGGTCCCACGCCGCCGCCCTCGCCCGACGAGGCCCTGCGCCTGGAGCGACGCCGCTTCTTCCGTGCGCTGGCGGGCGATGCCGTTCGCACCGCCGCGACCCTCGTGGGAGCGGCTGGGGCTCTGCGCGACACGACCCAGGAGATCGCGGACGGCGTCCTCGCTGAGAGTGGCGGCCCGGCCACCGATGGCGGCCCGGCCACGCCCGTGGGTCCCGTGATCCCGACCGGCTTCATGAGCCCGTTCCGGCTGGAGGAGGACCGCCTCGTGCTCGTCGACCAGCGCCGGCTCCCCGACGAGCTGGTCGAGGTCGTCTGCGAATTTGCCGGCGACGTGGCCCAGGCGATCCGGGAGATGGTCGTGCGCGGCGCGCCGGCGCTCGGCCAGGTCGCTGCGGCCGGCCTTGCGCTGGCGGCTGGCCGCGCAAAGCTCTCGAAGCCATACGCGCGGCGAGCGATTCTGCGCGGATCCTCCAACGCCCTGGTCAACGCGCGACCGACCGCCGTCTCGATCCGGTGGGCCACGAACCGCATGCTGGCCCGCTACGCTGCGCTCGGCGAGCTCCTCGACAACGGGCCGGCGGTCGCGATGGCGCTGCGCGAGGAGGCCGAGGCCATCATCGGCGAGGCGACGGCCGACCACGCCGTCATGGCCCGCCTCGGCGCCGGGCTCCTGCCCGAACCCCCGGATCGGCCGCTCCAGCTGCTGACCCACTGCAACACAGGCCCCCTCGCCTGCGGCCAGATCGGGACGGCCCTCGGCGTCGTCCAGGCCCTGGCCGCGGACGGACGGGCGGTCCACGTCTATGTCGACGAGACGCGCCCCTGGCTCCAGGGGGCCCGGCTCACGGCGTGGGAGCTGGCCCAGGCGGGCATCCCGTACACGCTCCTGGCCGACGTTGCCGCCGGCTGGCTCCTCGCCTCCGGTGTGATCGACGCGGTCCTGGTCGGAGCGGACCGGATCGCGGCGAACGGCGACACCGCGAACAAGGTGGGCACCTACCCGCTGGCGGTGCTCGCGGCGCGCCACGGGGTGCCCTTCCACGTCGTCGCCCCCACCGCCACGCTCGACGGCGACGCCCTCGACGGGTCCGCGATCAAGGTCGAGATGCGGGGCGCGGCGGAGGTGACGTCCCTCGGCGGCAAGCGCATCGCCCCGGCGGGCGCGGCCGCGTACAACCCGTCGTTCGACGTGACACCGGCGGAGCTGATCACCGCGATCGTCACCGAGGCCGGCGTGCTGCGGGAGCCGTACGGGCCGGCCATCGCGGCCGCCATCGAGGCGCGCGAAGCACGCCGGCCCGCACCGCCGCCGGATCCCGACGCGCCCGCGGCAGGGCCTGCGGTCGGTGAAGGCTGACGTGACCACCTCGGCCGTGTCCGGCGTGGCGGCCCGCGTTCTCACCGTCCGGACGACCAGCGATCGTGGGCTCCTGCGCGCCTTCCTCGAGCGCGACCGCCTGTTCGCCGCCTACGCCCTGTGCGATCTCGACGTGCGTGAGTTCGCCCGGACCCGCTGGGGCGTCGCGCTCGCCGGCGACGAGCCGATCGCGGTCGTCCTCGAGTACGCCGGCTACGCACCGCAGCCGATCTTCGCGATGGGCGAGAACGCCGGGATTGCGGCGATCCTCCGCGACGTCGTCCATCCCCGGGCCGCCTACGCCGCCGTGCTGCCGGCCAGCCTCCCGGCCCTGGAGACCTGCTACCGCGTTGAGCCCGGGCCCCAGATGGTCCGGATGTGGGTCGACCGGGCCTCGTTCCAGCCGTGCCCGGCCGACGTCGCCCGCCTCCTGCCGGTGGAGATCGGCGACCTCAACCGGCTCTACCAGCTGGGCTTCACGGCCTGGCTGCCGCCGACCGCGATCGCCGAGGGCGCCTACTACGGCATCCGCGTGGGCGGCCGCCTCGTGTCGGCGGCCGGGACGCACGTCGTCTCACCCGAGGCACGCCTGGGCGTCGTGGGCAACGTGATGACCCACGTCGACTACCGGGGGCGCGGCTACGCCACCGCGGTCACCGGCGCGGTCACCGCCGAGCTTCTCCGGTTCTGCGACCAGGCGGTGCTCAACGTCCGCGCCGACAATCCCCCGGCGCTCCAGGCATACCGCAGGCTGGGCTACCGCGAGCACGTGCGCTTCGAGGAGCGGCTCGTCCACCGCGCGCCTGCCGGCGGCAGCCTGGCCCGGGCGCTCGCGGCCCCAATTCGACGGCTCCTCGGCCGCGGTCCCGGCCCTCGGGCATAATCGGCAGACCCGCAGGCCGCCCGCCCGCGGGACATCCCGGAGAGACCGCCCCCCATGACGAACTCGACTGCCCTGCCGCCCCACGACGTCACCGACCTCGGCCTCGCCGAAGAGGGCGTGCGCCGGATCGAGTGGGCCGAGCGGGAGATGCCCGTCCTGCGCCTGATCCGCGAGCGCTTCACGCGCGAGCGGCCGCTGGCCGGCCTGCGCATCGCCGCGTGCCTGCACGTCACCACCGAGACCGCGAACCTCGTGCGCACGCTGGCGGCCGGCGGTGCGCAGGTGGCGCTGGCGGCGAGCAACCCGCTCTCCACGAAGGACGACGTCGCCGCCGCGCTCACTGCGCGCTATGGGATCGGCGTCTTCGCCCGGCGTGGCGAGGACCGCGACACGTACTACGGGCACCTCAACGCGATCGCCGACACGAGGCCGCAGATCACGATGGACGACGGCTGCGACCTCGTGAGCCTCCTCCACGACACGCGCACGGAGCTCCTCCCGGGCGTCCTCGCCGGGACGGAGGAGACGACGACGGGCGTCATCCGGCTCCGGGCCATGGCCAGGGATGGCGCCCTGCGGTTCCCGGTGGTGGCCGTCAACGAGGCGGAGACGAAGCACCTCTTCGACAACCGCTACGGGACCGGCCAGAGCACGCTCGACGGGATCCTGCGGGCCACGAACATCCTGATCGCCGGCCGGCGGGTCGTCGTGGCCGGCTACGGCTGGGTGGGGAAGGGGATCGCGGCCCGGATGAAGGGCCACGGCGCGCACGTGGCGGTCGTCGAGGTCAACCCGGTCCGGGCGCTCGAGGCGCTCATGGACGGGTTCGAGGTGAAGACGGTCGACCAGGCCGCTCCCTGGGGCGAGCTCTTCATCACCGCCACGGGCAACGTCAACGTCTTCCGGCGCGAGCACTTCGTGGCCATGCCCGACGGCGCGATCATGGCCAACAGCGGCCACTTCGACGCCGAGCTCGACCTGGTCGCCCTGCGCGCCCTCGCCGAGGGCCACGTGCGCGAGGTCCGCGAGAACGTCCAGGAGTTCGATCTCGGCCCCAAGAAGCTTCATCTCGTCGCGGAGGGGCGGCTGGTGAACCTCGGCGCCGCCGAGGGCCACCCGGCCGCGGTCATGGACATGAGCTTCGCGAACCAGGCCCTCTCGGCCGAGTACGTGGTCGCCCACCACGGTGAGCTCGAGCCGACCGTCTACGTCGTCCCCGAGGTGATCGACGCCCAGGTCGCCCGCCTCAAGCTGGAGGCCCTGGGCATCCAGATCGACGACATGACCGATGAGCAGAAGGCGTACGTCGCCTCGTGGCACACCGGAACGTAAGCAGGGGCGCACGGATTATGACGACGAGCGAAGTCGGCGGACAGACGGTCGCGCCCTACGGGAGCTGGCGCTCCTCGATTGTCCCCGAGGCCCTGGTCGCCGGGGTCGTCCGGCTGGCCGAGGTGCGCTGGGACGGCGAGGACCTCGTGTGGCTCGAGGGCCGCCCGGGCGACGGCGGCCGGGCGACGCTGGTGCGGCTGCGCTCCGGCGGCGTGCCCGAGGACGTCAGCCCGCCGGGCGTCAACGTTCGGACCCGCGTCCACGAGTACGGCGGCGCGGCCTTCGTCGCGGCCGGCGACCTTGTCGTCGTCTCCGACTTCACGACCGGCCGCCTGCTCAGGGTTGGATCCGACCGGTCGGCGATACCGATCACCCCGGATGGCCCGTTCCGGTTCGCCGACATGGAGCTGGACCGCAGGCGGGGCCGAATCCTGTCCGTCCGGGAGGATCGCACCGGTTCCGGGGAGGCAGCGAACACGATCGTCGCAATCCCGCTCGACGGCGCTGCGGCCGCGGACCCGGACGCGATCACCGTCCTCGTCGAGGGCAGCGACTTCGTGTCGTCACCCAGGCTCGCGCCCGACGGGACGCGCCTGGCGTGGCTCCGCTGGAACCACCCGAACTTGCCCTGGGACGGGGTGGAGTGCGTGGTCGCCCCCGTTGGGGCGGACGGCAGGCCCGATCTGCCGCGGGTCGTGGCCGGCGACGCGTCCACCTGGACCACCCAGCCCCGCTGGGCGCCGGATGGGTCGCTCGTCGTGGCATCCGAGCCCGGCGAGTGGATCGGCCTGCACCGCTGGGACGGCGCGCGGCTGGCGCCCCTGACCGACGGGATCGCGGCCGAGTTCGCCGGCCCGGACTGGGTCTTCGGGCTCTCCACGCACGGGATCGCCGGCGACGGGTCGGTCGTGGCGATCGGCCGCGCCGACGGGCGCGACCGGCTCTGGCTCCTCGACCCGACCGGCGAGCGGGCGGCCACCGTCCTCGACCTGCCGTTCACGCACATCACGGACCTGGCCGTGCGGGGCGGCGAGGCTGCAGCCATCGTCGCCGCGCCCACGATGTTCCGCACGCTGGTGCGGATCGACCTCGCGAGCGGGGCCTGGACGGTTGTGCGACGCTCGTCGGACCTCGCCCTCGACCCCGCCGTCGTCTCCATCGGCGAGTCCGTCGCGTTCCCCACCGCCGGCGGGCGCACCGCGTACGGGATCCTGTACCGCCCGTCGAACCCGGCGTTCCGGGGCCCCGACGGGGAGCTGCCGCCGCTCGTCGTCACGAGCCACGGCGGACCGACCTCGGCCGCCTTCGTCGGCCTCAACCTCACGGTGCAGCTCCTGACGAGCCGAGGGATCGCCGTGCTCGACGTCGACTACGGGGGCAGCACGGGCTACGGCAAGGCGTATCGCAAGCGCCTCGAGGGGACGTGGGGCCTGACGGACGTCGACGATTGCGTCGCCGGCGCCCTGGAGATGGCCCGCCGCGGCGAGGCGGACGCCGCGCGCCTGGCGATCGAAGGAGGCAGTGCCTCGGGCTTCACGACCCTCGCCGCGCTCGCCTTCCGGGACGTCTTCCGGGCCGGGGTCAGCTACTTCGGGATCGGCAACCTCGAGGCCTTCGTGGCCGAGACCCACAAGTTCGAGTCGCGCTACCTCGACCGGCTCATCGGCCCCTACCCGGCAGCCCGGGACGTCTACCACGCCCGCTCACCGATCTTCCACGCCGAGGGGTTCTCGTGCCCGGTTCTCGTGCTCCAGGGCCTCGACGACCACGTCGTCCCCCCGGCCGAAGCCGAGCGCATCGTCGCGGCGCTCGCCGCGAAGGGGATCCCGCACGTCTACCTCCCCTTCGAGGGCGAGGACCATGGGTTCCGGCAGGCAGCGAACATCATCCGGGCCGCCCAGGCGGAGCTCGCCTTCTACGGCGCCGTGTTCGGGTTCGTCCCCGCCGACGATCTGCCGCCCCTGCCCTGGCGCTCGGCGGGCGGGTGACGTGCTGATCGCCGGCCGGCCACGGTCGCCCGGAGGCAGCGAGCGGTGCGTGCTACCCTCGCCTCTGCCATGACCAGCATCGTCGACGCCGCGAGCTACCTCTTCACGTCCGAGTCGGTGACCGAGGGCCACCCGGACAAGATGTGCGACCAGATCTCGGACGCGATCCTCGACGAGATCCTCCGCGAAGATCCGGATGCGCGGGTCGCCTGCGAGACTGCGACGACGACCGGCCTGGTCGCCGTGCTGGGCGAGATCACGACGACGACGTACGTCGACTTCCAGCGCGTGGTCCGCGAGACGGTCCGCGAGATCGGCTACACGAAGGCTGACTATGGCTTCGACTACCAGACCTGCGGGGCGCTGGTGAGCGTGAAGGAGCAGTCGGCCGACATCGCCCGGGGCGTCGACGCGCAGGAGCTCGGCGCGGGCGACCAGGGGATGATGTTCGGCTTTGCCTGCCGCGAGACGCCCGAGCTGATGCCCCTCCCGATCGCCCTGGCCCACCGCCTCGCGCGACGGCTCGCCGAGGCGCGCAAGTCGGGCCAGCTCCCGTACCTCCGTCCCGACGGCAAGACCCAGGTCACCGTGGAGTACGAGCACGGGCTGCCGAAGCGCGTGGCGACCGTCGTCATCGCGGCCCAGCACGATCCCGACGCGCCCGACAGCCTGCGTGACGACCTGGTCGAGGCCGTGATCCTGCCCGTCATCCCCCACGAGCTGCGCGTGCGCGATCCCGAGGTTCACGTCAACCCTACGGGGCGCTTCGTCATCGGCGGCCCGATGGGCGACGCCGGCCTGACGGGTCGCAAGATCATCGTCGACACGTACGGCGGCATGGCCCGCCATGGCGGAGGCGCGTTCTCCGGCAAGGACCCCACGAAGGTCGACCGCTCGGCGGCCTACGCCGCCCGCTGGGTCGCCAAGAACGTCGTGGCCGCGGGGCTCGCCGACCGCTTCGAGATCGAGGTGGCCTACGGGATCGGGATCGCCCATCCGCTCTCGGTCTCGATCGAGACGTTCGGCACGGGGCGGGTCTCCGACGAGCAGATTCGGGCAAGCATCGACCGGCACTTCGACCTCCGGCCGGCCAAGATCATCGCCGCCCTCGACCTGCAGACGCCGATCTACCGTCAGACGGCCGCCTACGGCCATTTCGGCCGGCCGGACCTCGACCTGCCCTGGGAGCGCACCGACAAGGCGGCCATCCTCGCCGACGAGTGCGGACTCCCCGCCCCGGAGGCCGGCCCCGCCTGAGCCTGGCCACACGCCACGCCGGACGATCGACGCGCCGGACCCGCACGACCCGCACCGGCTCGCCGCCCCGTAGAATCAACCGATGTACGCAGTCATCCTCGCCGGCGGCGGTGGCACGCGGCTCTGGCCGCTCTCCCGTCCCGACCGCCCGAAGCCCTTCCTGCCGCTCCTCGGCGAGCAGTCGCTCCTGCGGGCGACCTTCGAGCGGGTCGTGCCCGCGCTGGGCGGCCCGGAGGACGTGGCGGTCGTCGTGGACCGCCGCCACGTCGGGCTCGTCCGCGCAGAGCTGCCCGAGATCCCCGCCCGCAACGTGCTCGCCGAGCCGGTCGGCCGCAACACCGCGCCGGCGATCGCCCTGGCGGCGCTGGCCCTGGAGCGCCCCGGCGACGAGGTGATGATCGTCCTGCCCGCCGACCACCTGGTCGCCGACGAGGTCGGGTTCCGGGCGCTCCTGGGCGCGGCCGCCCAGGTGGCCGGCGCCGCGGATCGCCCCCTGGTGACCCTGGGCATCGCCCCGACGGGTCCCGAGACCGGCTACGGGTACGTGGTCGCCGCCGACCGGCGTGCCGAGGCCGGGGCACACGCGGTGCGGCGCTTCGTGGAGAAGCCTCCGGTCGATGCCGCGGCGGCGCTCCTCGCCGGACCCGACGTCGTCGCCTGGAACGCAGGGATCTTCCTCTGGCAGCGCGACGCGATCCTCGACGCCCTGAACGCGTCGGCTCCTGACATCCTGCGCGTGGTCCGCGACGGCCTGGCCGGGGGGCCGGCGGCGCTCGATGCCGCGTATGCGACGGTCCGGGCAACCTCCATCGACTACGCGGTGCTGGAGCCGGCCTCGGTGGCCGGGAAGGTGGCCATGCTCCGGGCGGACGTCGGCTGGAGCGACGTCGGCAGCTGGGCGGCTCTCCGTGACGCCCTCGTCGCCCGGGCGGTGGAGGCCGGCGAGCCGGCCGGTGCCGTCGGCTCGGGGCCGCGTCGCGACGTCGGATCGGAAGGGACGCTCGTCCTGGCCGGCGAGCGTCTCGTCGTCACCCTCGGCCTGCGCGACGCCATCGTCGTCGACACGCCGGACGCCGTGCTCGTCTGTGCCGCGGACCGTTCCCAGGAGGTGCGGGCCATTGCCGAGGAGCTGGCCAGGGCCAGGGAGGAGGACCTGTGACCACGCCCACCGGAGGCGCCGCGGCTGGGGGCGCTCCCGCGCCGACCACGATTGTCTTCGGCACCGACGGATGGCGGGCGAAGATCGCCGACGACTACACGTTCGACAACGTCCGGCGCTGTGCCGAGGGCGTCGCCCGGTATGTCGCCGATCGGGGCGAGCAGGCGAAGGGCGTCGTCGTGGCCTACGACCGCCGCTTCGCATCAGAGCACTTCGCGGCCGCGGCCGCCGAGGTCCTCCTCGCCTACGACATCCCGGTGGCCTTCGCGGCCCACGCCGTGCCGACCCAGATGGCCAGCTACGAGGTCGTAGAGCGGGGCGCCGCGGCCGGCGTGGTGATCACGGCCAGCCACAACCCGTGGACGGACAACGGCTTCAAGGTCAAGTCGTCGACCGGGGCCGCCGCCGGACCGGAGATCCTTGCCGCTCTCGAGGCCGAGATCGCGGAGAACGGCAGCCGCCTTATCCCGCGACGCCACTTCGCCGACGCCGAGACGGCCGGCCTGGTCGAGCGCTTCGACCCGTTCGCCGGCTACGAGCGGTTCGTGCGCCGCACGCTCGACCTCGACGCGCTCAAGGCGGCCGACGCGCGGATCCTCGTGGACCCGCTCTGGGGGTCCGGGGCGGGCTGGATCAGCCGCCTGCTGGGGGGCGGCCGGATCGAGGTGGTGGAGCTCCACACCGAGCGCAACCCCTACTTCGGCGGCGTCAATCCCGAGCCGATCCGGCCCCACGTCGACGAGGCGCTGCGGCTCGTGGCGGCCGGCGGCTTCGACCTCGGCCTCCTGCTCGACGGCGACGCCGACCGCGCGGGCGCGATCGACGAGCGGGGCGTCTTCGTGCACCAGCTCCAGGTCTACGGCCTGCTCATGTACTACCTGGCCGAGCATCGGGGGCTCCGCGCGCCCGTCGTGAAGAGCGTGAACGAGACGTCGATGGCCGAGCGCCTCGGGGCGCACTACGGGATCGCCGTCCACGAGACGCCGGTCGGGTTCAAGTACGTCGGGCCGAAGATGATCGAGACCGGCGCCATGTACGGCGGCGAGGAGTCGGGCGGCTACGGGTTCGGGATGCACCTGCCCGAGCGCGACGGGATCTACTCCGACCTGCTGCTCCTGGACCTCTTCCTGCGCGAGCGGGCCGCCGGACGGTGGCCGGCCTCGCGGGCGATCGAGCACCTCCACGAGATCGCAGGGCCGTCGTTCTACCAGCGGGTGGACGTCCACGTCGACCGGGCGGTCTACCCCGCGATGAAGGAGCGGCTCGCGGTGGAGCTCGTCGAGAAGGCGCCCACCGAGCTGGCCGGCCAGCCGGTGACGACGACGGTCGAGCTGTCGACGAAGGACGGCTTCAAGTTCTACATCGGCGACGGCTCGTGGCTGCTGGTCCGCTTCAGCGGCACCGAGCCGCTCGTGCGGGTCTACACGGAGGCGGCGTCGGCGGCCGCCGCCGACGCCTGCCTGCGTGCCGGTGAGGCGCTCGTCCGCGGCTGACCCTGGCCCGTGTCGGCGAATGACCTGGGCTTTCCGGGCGCCGGACCCTTCTTGGCCCCGGGTAGTAGAGTTGGGGGTACGACCGCACCCCCCGGCAGCGAGCACTCGACCGGGCGGCGGTCCCTGGACCGGTCCACGGCGACCATGGAGGGACCTCGGCGATGCACAGCTCTCTCATCGGCAAGGTCGAGAAGGCGAACCGCTACGCCCGCGAGCGCGATCGACTCACGTTCGATCGCCTCAGCGTCACGTTTCGGGGCGACAACGACACGCATCACGTGAGTCTCGACGCCGGTGCCTGGCACTGCACGTGCCACTACTTCGAGAGCTGGAAGAGCTGCGTTCACCAGCTGACGCTGCAGAAGATCCTCGGCGAGATGCTCCCCGAGGCGTCGCAGGTGTCCATCTTCACGGCCGTCGAAGAGGTCGCCGCGGTCGGCTGAGGTGCCGGCCCGCCCGGCCGGCTCGCGATCGGCTCCCTGGACCCCGGCCCGGCGCCGGGGTCCGTTCGTTTCCGGTCAGGGCAGCCAGGCGACCTGGCCGCCTGACGAGCCGAGCAGGGCGGGGATCCGGACGCCGGGCTGCCAGGCATCGCCGGCGCGCACGAACGTGGCGATGCGGCTGATGCCGGCCGTGTCCTCGACCAGCGCCGCGAGGCGGCGTCCGTCGCGGTCGAGCGCGACCCCGCCGCGGACGACGTCACCCTCTGCGAGGTCCGGCCCACCGTCCGGTGCCCGACGTCGCACCAGCACGTCGGTCGTGGGGCCCACGAGCAACCGACTCTCGTCCCCGAGGACGACGGCGGTCTGCCCGTCGCCGGACGTCCCGAGCGCGAGCGCCCGGAACGGGATCCGATCGATCACGCCCCCCGTTGCG
This sequence comes from uncultured Chloroflexia bacterium, assembly GCA_963705215.1. GTDB lineage: Bacteria > Chloroflexota > Limnocylindria > Limnocylindrales > CSP1-4 > CTSoil-043. Next base: position 196,723 of record CAVPJI010000017.1, read on the forward strand.
AGGTCGACGACCGCGACGAGCGTGCGCGCGTCACGACCGCGCTGGACGATCGCCACCTGATCGCGTCCGAGCCACGCAGGCGATGCCCCCAGCGACTCGTTGGGCAGCGCCACGGCCTCGGCGTGTCCTGCCGCCGGCTCGACGACGACGAGAGCGCTCGGGCTCTCGGCGAACGGAGGGCGGGCGATCGCCGCCAGGCGCGTCCCGTCCGGCGACGCTGTTGCCGCGAAGATGATCGCGTCGTCCGGCAGCGCGCCGTTCCACCGGAGGTCGAGGGGACGCCACCCCGCTCCCGCGAGGAGCCCCACGGGCCCGTGCGCCGCCAGGAAGGCGCGGCCGTCGGCAAGCAGGGCCACGAGCGAGCCGTCGCCGAGTGCCGTCACGGCCATCGTCGACGGATCCGGAAGGGGGAGCGCCGTGCTGCCGACAGACGACCGGACGAGCGCCAGGGCGGGGACGTCAGCGACCGTGGTGAGAAGGAGGAGCGCCGCCCCGCCGGGGTCACCGGGCGACGCTGCTGGCGGGGCCGTCGGGGCAGGGGCGACCGTCGGCTGGCTGGGGGAGGGCGAGCCGCAGCCGGCGACGATCCCGGCTGCGATCCACGCCGCGACGACGAGCGTGACCCGGCGCAGGCGACCCGGCATGGACGAGTGCCCCGCCCGACCGTGGGCCGGGCAGGGCGCAGGGAGGCGGAGCGGCGGGCGGGTGGTCACCGGAGGACGTCGCCCCCGAGGAGCGCGCCCGAGCCGGCGTCCAGGAAGAGCTTCACGGCGCGGAGCCCCTCGCTCAGATCGCCCTGTGTGCGGGCTTCGACGACCCAGGCGAGCCGGAGCGTGGCGTCGGGGGCATCCGGCGCCGTGGGCTCGAACGCGTCGTTCGGGGCGATCCAGCCGAGCGCGATCGTCGTGATCGCGACCTGCCCCGAGCGGCTCCCGAAGAGGTCCGCGAGGGTAAGGGTCGCCCGTGCCCTGGCCATCGCCTCGTCGATCACGCGGGACGGTCGGGACGCGAGCGGCCGCTCGGTGCGCACCACCGCGTGGACCCGTCCATCGGGCCACAGGTCGACGCGGACGCCGTCGCCGGAGACCGGGATCCCGTCGGCCACGCGCGGCCAGGCGATCGCCCAGCCCGTGTCGTCCGGCTCCTGCCGGACCTCCGGCTGGCCGGCGACGTCGAGGCCGAGATCGGTCGCGAGGGCGGTGGCGCGTGCGCGGGCCGCCGCGACGCCCGGCAGGCGACGGCCGCCCGCGGCCTGCCAGCCGAACGAGACAGCGCCCACGAGGCGGCCCCGCTCGTCGAAGCGCTGCAGGTGCAGGGCCCGGCCTGCACCATCGCGCGCCGTGACCTCATCGTAGGTCATGCCGCCAAGGCGATCCGTCACGTGCTCGACGTCGACGGAGGCGGGCTCCGAGAGGCCGAGCTGCCTGCGGGACATGCCCGCCGCCGCCAGGACCGGAGCTGCCCGATCGGGGCGCAGGGGCGCCCGCTCAACCGCGGGTCCGCCGGCGACGAAGCGGTCGGCCGCGTCGCCCGGGGCGGTCCCGCCCGGAATGCCCAGCCCGATCGCCACACCGGCCACGGCGGCCGCGACCACGAACCGCACGCGCCGCTTTCCGAGCGGCGCCCGAAGGGATGCATGCATCGTCCTCACCTCACAGACACCTGGTGCAGCCCGTCGGGAGGGGCCCGGCCCGCCCCGTCCATTCGTAGCTGCCGTACCAGTTGGCGGCGAACCCCGCGTTGAATACCCCGAGCTTCGCCTGGTCGAAGGCCTGGCCGACCCCGAGCCCAGGCCCGAGCGCGTTCCAGAAGCGGGTCTCGAAGGTGAACTCGTCGCTGTCCCACGCGGCGCCCAGGTACCCGAAGTAGAAGTTCGGACCCGCCCAGGCGCCCACTCCCGCCTTCACCTTCGGGATGCCGAAGGCCCCCGGCATCGTGGTCACGGACTCGCCGAGATGGCAGGTCGACATGATCACGAGGTTGGACTTCTGCGCGGCCCGGGCCGTCGCGATCTCCTTGGAGTAGACGGTCTTGGCGCCCGAGCAGAGCCCGGCATCCTCCTTGAAGCCCGCATACCGCTTGCCGTCGGGGTGGGCGTAGTGGTCGCCGTGGGAGTGGACGTAGTAGCCCCAATCGGCGACGGTCCGGGCCAGCACGTGGGCCCGCGTGAAGACAGCCCCGCTGTAGCTGGTCGTGGTGAACCCGAGGTTGCGGAAGCCCGCGACCGCCGCGGCTCGCATCTTCGAGGGGTACGTGTCGTTGATCTTCAGGCAGTCGAACGAGAACGCGGACACGTTCGTGTCGACCGTGGCCTGGTAGGCGGCACGCGCCGGCCCCGCCGCGACGGCCGCGAGGACCATCATCGCGAGGAGCACGGCAAGCTGGCGAGTCCTCCGTCCGGGAGACATCCGGTGTGACCTCCTCCGGCGGGATGACCGTGGCGGGAGGAGATGGGTCCGCGACGCCTGCGCCGACGCCGCTGCCGGGAGTCTGCCCGCGACCCCTTATCCGCCCCTTATCCGGGGCGGCGCGCCAGACCCGGGCCGGTTCGCCCGGACGGCGCATTCCGGGCCGTTCGGCTCCCCCCGCAGCGCGGCTCGCGTGCTACGCTCCGCCCGTCACAAGACCCACCGCGTGGCCGCGAAGCCGGTGTGACTCCGGCACAGTCCCGCTACGGTGACCGTCCTCTCGGGGACGGAAGTCCGGTCGCCGGCCCCACGGTGCAGCCGCTCGAACCCTCGAGAGGAAGGGGTTGGCAGGCATGATTCCCGTTACCTAGGGGCCTCGCGTCCGTCGCTGCGTGCCCGCGGCCATCACGTCCGCCCGCGGTCACCCGCCTCAACCCCACCCAGCGAGGTTCCCGTGCGTTTCACCCCGTCCCGCGCCGCCCACGATGCCCGATCCGTGGCGGCCGTCGCCCTCCTCGCCGCGCTCCTGGCTGCCTGCAGCACCGGTCCGGCCTCGAGCCCGGCGCCCTCCCCGACGGCGGCCCCGACCGCGACCGCGGCGGCCGCCGCCACGCCGGCGCCCACGCCTGTCGCGGCGTTCCCGCTCACGCTCGTCGACGACGAGGGCACCTCGGTCACGATCCCATCCCGGCCGGAGCGGATCGTCTCGCTCACGCCGGCCACGACCGAGATCCTCTTCGCGATCGGCGCGGGCCCGCGCGTCGTCGCCACGACCGACTTCGACGACTACCCGCCCGAGGCGGTCGCCCTGCCCGACGTCGCCTCCTACCAGGGCGTGGACGTCGAGAAGATCGTCGGCCTCGAGGCCGACCTCGTCGTGGCCGGTGGCAACGGCTTCAACAGCCCGGACGCGCTGCGCAAGCTCCGCGGCCTCGGCATCCCGGTCGTCGTGGTCTACGCGCCCGACGTCGCCGGCGTGCTCAGGGACATCAAGCTCGTCGCGACGGCGGCCGGGGAGCCGGCGGCCGGCGCGGCCATGACGGCGCAGATGGAAGCCGAGATCGGAGCGCTCGGCGACGCGCTCGCCGCGGCCAGCGGAACGCCCCCCCGTGTCTTCTACGAGCTCGATGCCACGAAGGAGATCTTTGGTCCGGCCGACGATTCCTTCCTCGCCGAGATGATCACCCTCGCCGGCGGCGATCCGATCACGACCGGCAGCCCGACCGTCTTCTCCATCCCCCTCGAGACGCTCCTCGCGGCCAACCCCCAGGTCGTCGTCCTCGGCGATGCCGCGTACGGCGTGACGCCCGAGATCGTGGCCGCGCGGCCCGGCTGGGGCGGGATGGCCGCCGTCGCGAGCGGCGACGTTCGACCCGTCAACGACGTGGTGGTGACGCGCCCCGGGCCCCGTCTCGTCGAGGGGCTGCGCGCCCTGGCGCTGGCGATCGACCCGGCCGCCTCCCTGCCGCCCGCTCCGACGGCCGTGCCGTGACGGACCGGCCGTGACGATCGGCGGTCGGGCACTCGCCCTTTCGCGGGCTCGTCTTCGACACCCCGCGGAGGTGCCGCGTCCGGCCGCCCTCGCCATCCTCGGCCTCGCCGCCCTGGCGGCCGTCGTCGTCCTCGGCGTGGCCGCCGGGAGCGTGGCGGTCGCGCCCGGCGACACCATCGGGATTCTCCTCCGGGCGGTCGGGTTCCCCCTCGAGCGCACGTGGGCCGCCACGGCCGAGACGATCGTCCTGGAGCTGCGCCTCCCGCGCGTCCTGACCGCGGTCGTGGTCGGGGCCGGCCTGGCCGTGGCCGGGGCCACGTTCCAGGGGCTCCTGCGCAACCCGCTCGCGGACCCCTACGTGCTGGGGACGGCGTCGGGCGCCGCGCTCGGGGCGGCGATCGCGGTCCTCATTCCGGTACGTATCGCGCTGCTCGGGCTGGGCCTGGTCAACGTCCTCGCGTTTGCCGGTGGACTCGCGGCCGTGGCCGTCGTCTACCGCCTGGGCCGCGGCGGCCCGCTGGCGCCGCTCACCGGGCTGCTCCTGACGGGCTACGCGGTCGGCTCGCTCCTGGCGGCCGGCCTCGCCATGACCATGTACCTGTCTGGCTCGAACCTGCGTCAGATCTTCGCCTTCCTGCTGGGCGGCCTCGAGGGGTCCTCGTGGATGAGTCTTGCGATCGCCGCGCCGCTCATCATCGGCGGGAGCATCGCCATCCTGGCCAGGGCGCGCGCCCTGAACGGGCTTCTGCTGGGCGAGGAGGCGGCCGCCCATCTGGGGGTCGACGTCCGGCGCGAGCGTGGGATCCTCCTGGGCCTCGCAACCCTCGTCACCGCCGCGGCGGTCGCCGTCTCGGGGCTCATCGGCTTCGTCGGGCTGATTGCGCCCCACCTCGTTCGCCTCATCGTGGGCCCGAACGCGCGCCACGTGCTGCCCCTGGCGGCCATTCTCGGTGCCGTGCTCCTCGTCGTCGCCGACGTGGTGGCCCGCCTGCTCGGCGAGATTCCCGTGGGGGTCGTCACGGCCGTCATCGGGGCACCCTTCTTCCTCGCCCTGCTCCGGACCACGCGCGGCGGGTACGAGCTGTGACCGTGATCGCCGCGGCCGCACGACCTGCTCCCGACCCGGCGCCGGCCGTCTCCCGCCGGGCCCAGGCCGTGTTCGAGGACGTCGTCGTCGCGTACCGCGAGCGCACGATCATCCGCGGCGTGAGCCTCTCGATCGCGTCCGGCGAACGGGTGGCGCTCGTGGGCCCGAACGGCGCCGGCAAGTCGACGCTGCTGCGGGTCCTGGCCGGGCTCGTCGTGCCCCGCAGCGGGCGGGTCCTCCTCGGCGGCGATCCGGTCGCCACGCTCGACAGGCCGGCGATCGCGCGGCGGCTGGCGGCCGTGCCCGGTCAGGCGGCTCTGCCCTTTTCGGCGCGCGTGGAGGAGGTGGTGGCACTTGGCCGCCTGCCGCACGAGGATCCGTTTCGCGGCCCACGCGCCGCCGATCGCGCCGCCGTTGACGCCGCGATCTCGCGGGTCGGGATCGACCGCCTCCGGGGTCGGGACGCCCGCGAGCTCTCGCTTGGCGAGCGCCAGCTCGTCCTCGTGGCCCTGGCCGTCGCCCAGGCGGCGCCCCTCCTCGTCCTGGACGAGCCGACGGCCCACCTCGACCTTCGCCACCAGGTTGCAGTCATGGAGCTGCTCGCCGACCTCAACGCCCGAGACGGCACGACGATCCTCGCCGTCCTGCACGACCTGACCCTGGCCCGTCACTTCTTCCCGCGCCTGGTCGTGCTCGACGGCGGGCAGGTCGTCGCCGACGGACCGCCGTCGGCCGTGCTGACCGCCGATCGAGTGCGGGCGGTCTTCGGGGTCGACGTCGCGCTGACGGGCGGCACCGCGACCCCGACACGTCATGGTGACGCGGCCGGCACGGTGGCCCCCAACCTGACTCCCGGACATCCCGGCCCGCGTTGACCGGGCATCGGCGGACGACTAGGCTGTTGCCGTGATCCCCACGCGCGGCATGCGCCGGACCCGGATGGGTCGTGGCGCTCCTGTCCTCCTCGTCGTTCTGGCAATGCTCGCCGCTGCCTGCGGTGCGGCGGTCACGCCCACCTCGGGTCCGCCGGCGGGATCCGCGGCCCCCGGCTCGAGCGGCGCCCCGGGATCGACGGACGGGCCGACCGGCGGTCCGACGGAACAGCCCACGGGCGAAGCGACCGAACCGCCGACCGGCAGCCCGTCCGGCGCGCCGACCGACACCCCTGCCCCGTCCGCAGGCAGCGCCGACGCATGCAGCGGTAACGACGAGAACCGCGCGTTCTACGAGGCGGTCGCCGGCGACGTGACCTGGGATGTGTACTGCGCGGTGCTTCCGGCCGGCTGGTTCGTCGACGCGGGGTCCTTCCGCCTCGCCGACGGCGGCAAGCTGGAGATCTCGTACAAGGGTCCCGGCGGGCAGCGGATCGAGATGCGGCAGGGGACCTACTGCGCCGGCGTCGACGACTGCATCCCGACGGGGCCAGATGCCGGGTCCGCCTCGTACGGCGACAGGCCGGCACGCCTCGTGGACGTTGGCGGAGGCTCCTGGCTCGTCGTCGCGGAGGGCGGGGACGTCAACTGGGAGGCGAAGGGCCTCGGCATGGACGGCCCGACGCTCGCGAGCCACACGGCCGCCTTCGTCCCGGTCGGCGAGTAGCCCGCGGCCCGTCTCCGCAGCGCGCTCGTCGAGGGGGACGGCGCCCGCCGCGTGGTGATCGACAGCGCGTACCCGCTCCACCAATCTCGGCGGGGCGAAGCGCCAGACGGGCCTCTGGCGCTGAGCTCGGGTCGTGTGCTAGCGTCGACACACGCGGTTGCACACTGCGTCGCACACCGAGGTCCTGCCATGCCGCTCGTTCGCACGAACATCACGCTCCCGGCCGAGACGCTCGCGATCATCGACGAGGTCGCCGGCCCGCGCGGCCGCAGCGCCTACATCGCCGAGGTGCTGCTCAAGCAGGCGAAGCGCGACCGGATGAAGAGGGTCTGGGAGGAGAACCGCGGCGCCCTGAAGGACTCCGAGGCCTGGGGCAGGACCCCCGAGGAGACCCTCCGTATCCTGCGCGAGGTGCGCGCCTCGTGGGACCGTCCCAGCCCCGAGCTACCCGCCCCGGAGAGGGAGTCGCATGCCATACGTCCTGGACACGACACTCCTGATCGACCACGCCGCCAGCCGGCCGGCCGCCGTCGCGCTGGTCCGGCGCCTGTTCGAGGAGACGGGTGAGATCTTCACCTGCGATGCGGTCGTCGCCGAGGCATGCTCGCGGGGAAGCGACGACGAGCTGGCCGCGATCGCGGCGATGGTCCAGGCGCTCGAGTACGTCGCGACGCATCCTGATGCTGCACGATGGGCGGGGGAGGCGCGGCGACGCGGTGGGCGGACGAGCCCGCGGACGCTCGGCGACGCCCTGATCGCCGGCGTCGCGTGGTCCCTCGGGGCCACGGTCGTGACCCGCAACCCCGACGACTTCGTGCGGATGGGCGTTCCCGTGCTCGCGTACGAGGCGGACGAGCCCGCCTGAGCACGCCGGGATTGGAGACCCGCCCCGGCGATGCCCGTGCAGGGGCATCGAATCCGGCATCCGTATGCCGCGCTCAGGTTCGCGCGGTCGCCGGTCCCGGCCGGCGACGGTTTCGTGGACAATGTGCGGCCACACCCCACACGACCCGGCCGCGCGCCGGCGCCCAGCGGAGGAGCACCTGACGTGACGGTCGGAACCGCCTTGCACCCGCGGACCGCGCCCCTCAACGCCCGGATGCAGTGGCGCGAGTGGTCCGGGTTCTACGCCGCCAGCGAGTACCACGACAGCCACGTCATCGAGTACAACGCGATCCGCGAAGCGGCCGCACTCATCGACATCAGCCCGCTCTTCAAGTACGAGCTCCGCGGACCCGACGCCCTCCGCCTCGTCGATCGGCTCATCACCCGGGACGCGACGAAGCTGGTCCCGGGCCGGGTCTACTACTCGCCGTGGTGCGACGAGCAGGGGCGGGTCATCGACGATGGCACGATCCACCGCCTCGACGACGCCGACGGCGGCCAGGTGATCCGCTGGACTGCGGCTGATCCGCAGTACCGCTGGCTCCGGATGAACGCCGACGGCCTCGACGTCGACGTGGACGACGTGAGCGAGCGCGACGCGGCGATCGCCCTCCAGGGTCCCCTGGCCCGGAAGGTGCTGGAGGCGGCGACTGGCGACGACTTCGCCGACCTCGGCTACTTCCGCCGCAGGACCGCGCGCCTGGCCGGCATCCCGGTCGACGTCTCGCGCACCGGCTACACGGGCGACCTTGGCTACGAGCTGTGGATCCCCGCGAAGCGCGCTGTCAAGGCCTGGGACGTCCTCGTCGCGGCGGGCGAGCCGTACCGCATCCGGCCGGCCGGGATGCTCGCCCTCGACGCGACCCGCCTCGAGGCCGGCCTCGTCCTCATCGAGGTGGACTACACCGGTGCGGTCCACTCGCACATCCCCGCCCAGAGCTTCAGTCCCTACGAGATCGGGATGGGCCGGCTCGTGGACCTCGCGAAGGCCGACTACGTCGGCAAGCGCGCCCTGCTCGCCGAGGTCGCGAACGGCGGGCCGGCTCGCCGCCTCGTCGGGCTCGACATCGCCTGGACCGAGATCGAGGCGCTCTACGCCGCGGAGGGCCTCGCGCCGTACGCGCCGCCCACCGTCAGCCGAACCCACGTGCCGCTCCACGCGGGGGGGCGCCAGGTGGGCAAGGTAACGAGCACCGGCTGGAGCCCGCTGCTCAAGAAGATGATCGCCCTGGCATCCGTGGGCGTCGCACACGCCCGGGCCGGGACCCGCGTCCAGGTCGAGTGGACCGTGGAGGCGAAGCGGAAGCTCGTCTCGGCGACCGTGGTGGACCTGCCCTTCCTCGACCCGCCGCGCAAGCGCGCGTAGCGGGCCGCCCGAACAGAACCCGAAGCGCACGACGAAGGAGGAGACGCGGGTGGCCGAGCGCTACGACGCGGTGATCATCGGCGGGGGCCACAACGGCCTGACGACCGCCGCCTACCTGGCGAAAGCCGGCTGGAAGACGCTGGTCCTCGAGAAGCGCCACATCCTGGGTGGCGCCACCACGAGCGACGAGATCGTCCCCGGCTACACGTTCAGCGTCCTCTCCTATGTCGTCAGCCTGCTGCGCCCGGAGATCATTCGCGAGCTCGAGCTGCCCAAGCACGGCCTCGAGATCCTGCCCCTCGACGGGACCTACACCGCGGTCCCCGGCGACTACCTCTGGCGCCGCGACGACCATGGGGCGACCATGCGGGAGCTCCGCCGCTGGTCGAAGAGCGACGCCGAAGCCTACGAGGAGTACGGCCTGCTGATGGCGGAGATGGCCCGCTTCATCAAGCCGATCCTCGGCCTCGTGCCGCCCGACCCGACCTCGATCGACCCGCGCGACTGGCTGGGCGTCATGGGCCTGGCCCGCGACTTCGCGCAGCTCCCCGAGCGCCAGCAGGCGGCCTTCATCGGGCTCATGACGATGAGCGCCGCCGACTTCCTGGACCAGTGGTTCGAGACCGATCCGCTCAAGGCAACGATGTCGGCCTCGGGGATCATCGGGACGTTCCTGGGCGTCCGCTCGCCGGGCACGGCCTATGTCCTTCTCCATCACTACATGGGCGAGATCGACGGCGCCTTCCGCGCGTGGGGCCTCCACAAGGGTGGCACCGGCGCCATCGCCTACGCGATCGCCAACGCGGCGCGCGCGCTCGGCGCCGAGATTCGCACCGACGCCGATGTGGCCCAGGTGAAGCTCTCCGCCTCTGGCGACCGGGCGACGGGCGTCGTCCTCAGCACCGGCGAGGAGATCGACGCGGGCGTCGTCGTCTCGTCCGCCGACGTCCGGCGGACCTTCCTCCAGCTCCTGGAGCCCGGCGTCCTGCCCGAGGACTTCGAGGCCCAGGTGCGCCGCTTCAAGTTCCGCGGGAGCTCCGGGAAGGTGAACCTGGCGCTCGACGCACTGCCGACCTTCACCAACAACCCGGGCGGGACCGAGTACCTGCGCGGGGCGATGAGCATCAGCCCGTCGGTGGAGTACATGGAGCGCGCCTACGACGACGCCAAGTACGGCCGCTTCAGCCGCCGGCCGTACGTCGACATCGTCATCCCGTCGCTCGTGGACCCGTCGGTGGCGCCGCCCGGCAAGCACATGATGAGCTGCTTCGTCCAGTACGCCCCGTACAACCTGGCCGAGGGGCCCGCCGACTGGGAGAACCAGCGCGAGGCCTTCGGCAACACCGTCATCGACACGATCAGCGAGTACGCCCCGAACCTGCGCGACGTGATCGTCGACAAGTACGTGGTGACGCCCTGGGACATGGAGAAGGAGTGGGGCCTCACCGAGGGCAACATCTTCCACGGTGAGCTGAGCCTCGAGCAGCTCTTCTTCAGCCGGCCGATCCCCGGCTGGTCGCGTTACCGCACGCCGATCCGGGACTACTGGATGGCCGGCTCCTCCACCCACCCCGGCGGCGGGATCATGGCCGCCAACGGCCGCCTCGCCGCGCTCGAGCTCCTCAAGGCGAAGAAGGGGAAGGTGGCGTAGATGGCCGCGAACACCCAGCCTTCCACCAGCTACGACGCGATCGTCGTCGGCGGCGGCCACAACGGCCTCGTCGCCGCGGCGTATCTCGCCAAGTCCGGGCTCCGGACGCTCGTGCTCGAGAAGCGGGCGACGCTCGGCGGGACGGTCGAGACGCGGACGCTCGACGACGGCTCCCGAGCGCCCGGCCTCTTCCACACGGTTGGCCGGCTGCGCCCGGCGGTCGTGCGGGAGCTGGGCCTGGCCGACCACGGGCTCGCCCTCGTCGCACCCGAAGTCCGCGCGTTCGCGCCCCAGCCCGATGGCCGCGCCGTCACGCTCTGGGCGGATGCCGAGCGAACCGAGGCCGAGCTCGCGACCTGGTCCGGCGCCGACGCGCTCGCCTGGTCGGGCTTCGACCGCCAGGTGCGAGCGCTGGCGGGCTTCCTCGCCGCGCTTGGCGAGCAGACACCGCCGCCGACGATGGGCGCCGGCCTGGGCGACGCGATCACGGGACTCCTCCTCGGCCGGGCCTACAAGAAGCTCTCGAAGGAGGACGCTCGCAACCTGCTCCGGGTCCTCCCGATGGCCGTGGCCGACTTCGTGGGCGACGCGTTCGAGACCGACGCGATCCGCGCGACGGTGGCGGCGCGGGGGCTCCTGTTCACCGGCCTGGGCGCCTGGTCGATGGGGACCACCGCGACGCTGCTCGCCGATTCCGCCGGCAACGATGGAGGCGCCGCGGGCCAGGCCGTCTTTGCCCGCGGTGGGCCCGGCGCGCTGAGCGACGCCCTCGCGGCCTCGGCGCGCGCGTTCGGCGCGGAGCTGCGGACCGGGAGCGAGGTGGTCGCGGTGACCTCTGCCGACGGCCGCGTGACGGGGGTGGCCCTCGCCTCGGGCGAGGAGATCGCGACGCCGATCGTCGCCTCCGGCCTCGACCCGAAGCGGACGCTCCTCGGGCTGCTCGGGCCGCTCGACCTGGGCCCGCACCTGCGCTGGCGGGCCGGCAACGTCCGCCAGCCGGGGACCGTGGCCAAGGTCAACCTGGCCCTCTCCGCGCTGCCCCGCCTCCCCGCGGCCGGCGACGGCGACGAGGGCGCGAAGCGGCTGCGGGGCCGGATCCTCGTCGGGGCGACCGGGATCGATGACCTGGAGCGGGCCTTCGACGCGGCGAAGTACGGGCAGATCTCGGAGCGGCTCGTCCTGGAGGCGACGATCCCCACGCTCGTGGACCCGTCGCTGGCCGCGCACGAAGGCGGTCACGTGGTGAGCGTCATCGCCCAGTACGTGCCGTACCGCCTGCGCGACGGCGCCTGGGACGACGCCGCCCGGGCCGCGCTCGGCGACAAGGTCGTGGCCGCGCTCGAGGAGGTGGCGCCGGGAATCGGCTCGCTGGTCACGGCTCGCGAGGTGCTGACGCCGCTCGATCTCGAAGCGGAGTACGGCCTGACCGGCGGCCACCCCTACCACCAGGAGCCGGGCCTCGACGCCTGGTTCGCGTGGCGGCCGCTCGTCGGCTGGGCCCGCTACCGAATGCCGGTCGAGGGACTCTACCTGGTGGGCCCGGGCGCCCATCCGGGCGGCGGGGTGACGGGAGCGCCCGCGCACAACGCGGTGAAGGAGATCCTCGCCGACCGCAGGAAGCGCCGGTAGCGGCAGGGGGCGGGGCGGCCCTCAGCTGGGCGCTGCCGACGCCTCGCTGCGTCTGACCGACGCGCCCGACGGGACAACGAGGTCCGCGAACGAGGCGTAGTCGGTCTCATCGGTCCGCGGCGCGACGAGGCAGTTGCGGCCGATCTGGGCCCCGGGCGGGATCTGCGACCGCTCTCCGACCACGGTGATGCCGGTGTAGAGCCGCTCGGGCTCGTCGGCGTTCGGGATCCCCCGGTCGTTGCCGGTGCCAACCACGGCGCCGGCTCCCACGTGCACGAACTTGTCGATGATGGCCGTGTCGACCACGGCGCCGGGTCCGATCTCCGTGTCGAGCAGGATGACCGAGTCACGCACGACTGCTCCCTCGTAGACGCGCACGCCGGGCGAGAGCACCGAGTTGAGGACCGTGCCGTTGACGATGCAGCCGTGGCTGATCAGCGAGTGGCGAGCGAGCGCCTCCGGGCCGAGCTTCGCGGGCGAGCGCTCCTCCGAGCGCGTGTGGATGAGCCAGGTCCGGTCGAAGAGGTCGAACGGGGGGATCAGCCCCACCTGGTCGAGGTTCGCCTTCCAGTACGCCTCGACGGTGCCGACGTCCCGCCAGTAGCCCTCGAACCGGTGGCCGAAGACCCGGGCTCCACCGGCCAGCATGGCCGGGATCACGTCATGCCCGAAGTCGCTCCGCTCGGCCGACAGCCAGGCATGAAGGGCGTCCCGGGAGAAGACGTACACGCCCATGGAGCCGAGGTCGCTCCTGGGCTCGGCGGGCTTCTCCTCCCAGTCGACCACGCGCCCGGCGCTGTCGAGCTCGCAGATCCCCATCCGCGTCGCTTCGCCCGGGGGCACCGGGAGCACGGCGATCGTCACGTCGGCGCCGTTCGCCTGATGGGCCGCGACCATCACCCGGTAGTCCATCTTGTAGACGTGGTCGCCGCTCAGGATGAGGACGGTGTCCGCGCCGCTCTGGTCGATCTCGTGGAGGTTGTAGCGGACCGCATCCGCCGTGCCCAGGTACCAGCCGCTGGTCTGGGCCGACACGTAGGGCTGCAGGAGCTTGATGCCCAGGCCGCGTGGCCGGTCGAAGCCCCACGGACGTCCCGTGCCGACGTGATCGTTGAGGGAACGCGGGTTGTACTGCGTGAGAACCAGGACGTCGTCGATGCCCGAGTTCGCGCAGTTGGACAGGCTGAAGTCGATGAGCCGGAACTTGCCGCCGAAGGGCACGGCCGGCTTGGAGCGGATCGCCGACAGGATGGAGAGCCGCTCGCCGGCGCCGCCCGCCAGCACGACCGCGAGCACATCGCCCATCGCCATCCTCCGATCGGCGCCACGACTGACGTCGGGACCGTCCGCCGTCCACAGCGTACGCTTCCCGCGGCCGCTATTCCGCGAGCGTCAGCTCCCAGCCGCGCAGGCGCTCCAGGAAGCGGTTCGCCGTCAGGTCCAGCTGGATCGGCGTGATCGCCACCCGGTTGTGCAGCACCGCGTTGACGTCCGTCCCGGGGATCGCATCGCCCATCGGTGGCGCGCCGCCCACCCAGTAGTAGGGGACGCCCCGGGGATCGTCGCGACGAATGAGCTCGTCCTGGTAGGTGCGCTTGCCGAGGCGCGCGACCTCGAAGCCCTCGCAGGCAGCCAGGGGAATCGCCGGGACGTTCACGTTGAGGAGCTGCTCCGGTTCGAGGCCGCGGGCCAGGATGGCACGGGCTACCACGCGCGCCGCGGCCATCGCCAGCTCGAAGTCGTCGGGCTTGTAGTCGTCGTGGCTGATGGCGAAGGCCGGGCAGCCGTTGAGGACCGCTTCCATCGCCGCGCTGACCGTGCCGGAGTAGGTGATGTCGTTGCCCAGGTTCGCGCCGTGGTTGATCCCGCTTGCCACGAGGTCGATCGGACCCGGCAGCAGGCCCAGGAAGACGAGGCCCACCGCATCCGACGGCGAGCCGTCGATCGACCAGGCCGGCGAGCCGTCGGCCAGCGTCCGCTCGCGAACGCGGAGTGGACGCCACATGGTCCGCGAGTGGCCCACCGCGCTCTGGTTCGTCTCGGGCGCGATGACCAGGATCTCGCCCAGCGGCTCCAGTGCCTGCTTGAGGGCGAGGAGCCCGCGCGATTCGATCCCGTCGTCGTTGGTGACCAGGATTCGCGGCCGGGCGGTCATCCTTCCGACCGAGGGGCCGTCTCGGCCGCAGGCGCGTCGGGAGGCATGTCGGCGGCCCCCGCTCCCGCCCGGGCAGGCGCCACCGGCCCGCCGGCGCCGACCTCGTCCTGGATCTCCTCCGCCTCACCGGGGCGTGGCTCGCGCAGGACCCGCGTGGGCCGCCCGTCGCGCTCGGCGAGGCGGCGCGCCGCCCGGGCCGCCACCGAGCGCTCGTCCGGGTTGGCGGTGCGGCGGAGGAAGTAGAAGAAGAACGACGAGATGACGGCTGCGACGGGCAGGCCGAAGAGCGCGCCCGGGATGCCGAACAGCTTCATCCCGACCAGGACCGAGGCGAGGACGACGACCGGGTGAAGGCCCACGGCGCCGGCCAGGATGCGCGGCTGGATGACGTTCTGGACCACGAACCAGCCCCCGCCCATGATCGCGAGCGCGGGCAGGAGGACGTCGGGCCTGGTCACGGCCGCCACGATCACCGGTGGAGCCCAGGCGACGAAGGGCCCGAAGAACGGGATCGCCATCAGGATGCCGGAGGCCGTCGTCGTGAGGGCGGCGTACTGGAGCCCGAGGACCAGGTTGCAGGCGAGGGCAATCAGGGCGTAGGTGCCGCCGACGACGACCATGCCGCGAATGAAGCCGCCGAACGAGCGGCCGACGCTCTCCGTGAGCAGGTGCGCCTCGTTGCCGTAGGCCGGCGGGACGAGGCGCAGGAGGAACGAGCCGATGGCTGCGCGATCCATGGAGATGAAGATCGCCAGGAAGAAGACGATCAGGAGGTTGCCGATGACCCCGACGCTCGCGACGGCCAGCTCCTGCAGCGGCCCGAGGAAGTGTCTGGGCCTGGGCGGCGAGGGTGGACAGGATCGAGCCGACCTGCGTCGAGATGTTCACCTGCTCGAAGCCGATCGAACGGAGCCAGTCGGAGATGGGCTGGACGAGGGCCACGAGGTCCTCCTGGAACTGGTCCAGGTTCTTCAGGAACTCGGTGGTCGAGGCGAACAGGGCGGAGGCGGCGGCGACCACGAGGCCGAACGCGACGATCGCGACCGCGCCGTAGGCGATCGTCACGGCCAGGACCCGCGGCATGTGCCGGGCGAGCCGGGCCGCGATCGGCTCCAGGATGAACCCCAGGAGCCAGGCGAAGAAGAAGATGAGGATCAGGTCGGAGAAGAGGGCCCAGACGCTCGCCAGCTGGCCGAGGACGACGAAGAAGAGGGCCATCGCACCGAGGACGAGCACGACCTCCAGCCAGCGGTGCTCGCGCGGCGAGAGGGCCGACGCCGCAGGCTGCGGCGCGGCGGCAGCAGGCGGCATGGCAGTGGGCGCCCCGAGCCGCGATGCGGTCGGTGCGGGCAGCTGCAGTTCGGGCCGCGGCTCCAGGTGGTCCATCGCTTCCGATCTCGCGGGCCCGGCAGGCCCGGCTCGGGGCGATCCTAGCAGGGCGCACGCGGCGGGGGCGGCCGGCTCGGTGGTCCTGGTCGGCCGACGGCCGTGGCTGCTGCGGCACCGGCCCGCGCCACCGCCGGACGAATCATCGGCGCTGCGGCAACGAACCCCCGGCGCTCGCCCCGTCCGCGACCTACCGCAGGCCCATCTTCTCGTGGACCTCGGCCAGCGTCGCGTCGACGATCGGCTTCAGGCGCGCGGCCCCCTCCTCGAGGACCGCGTCCACCCGCTGCGGATGTGCGAGCAGCTCGGCGTAGCGCTCCCGCGCCCCGGCGTAGGCGCGGAGCAGCCGCTCCACCAGGAGCTTCTTCGTGTCGACGCAGCCCGTGCGCGCCGTCCGCTCGCCCTCCCAGATCTCCTCGTAGTCGTCGCCGAAGAAGCGGTGGAGCTGGCAGACGTTGCAGCGCTCGGGGTGGCCGGGATCGGTGCGCTTGATGCGCAGCGTGTCCGTGACCATTCCCATCACCTGGCGCCGGATCTCGTCTTCGGGGGCGAAGATCTCGATCGTGTTCCCGATCGACTTCGACATCTTCTTCGCGCCGTCGGTTCCGAGGACGACCGGTGCCTCGGTGTGGACCGCCTGGGGCTCGGGGAACGTCTCGCCGTAGCGCGCATTGAACGCGCGGGCGATCTCGCGGGAGAGCTCGAGGTGCGCGGCCTGATCCTTGCCCACCGGCACGACGGACGCCTTGTAGAGGACGATGTCGGCAGCCTGGAGGACGGGGTAGGTGAGCAGCCCGTGGTTGACGTCGTCGGGCTGGTTCGCCCGCTTCTCCTTGTACGTCGGCGTGCGCAGCAGCCAGCTCACCGGCGTCACCGTTGCGAAGAGCCACGCCAGCTCCGTCACCTCGGGCCGATGGCTCTGCACGAACAGCGTGCAGCGAGCTGGGTCGAGGCCAAGCGCCAGGAGCGCCGCCGCCATCTCGCGCGTCTGGCTGCGCAGCCGGTCGGGGTCGTGGACGGTCGTGAGGGCGTGGAAGTCGACGATGCAGTAGATCGACTCGTACGTGTCCTGCAGCGCGACGTAGTTGCGGATCGCGCCGAGGTCGTTCCCGATGTGCGGCGCGCCGGATGGCTGGATCCCGCTGAAGCAGCGGACCCTGGACGGAAGCGTGCTGGTCATCGCGGGGCAGTGTACCGGGCGGCCACGTGCGGCACCGGACAGGGGGCACCGGACAGGGGGCGGCGGGCGGCCCGAGGCGGGCGCGCGTCGGCTACGATCTGCGCCATGTCCACTCGAGCCCCCCTCCGCATCGCGGTGCTCGGCACCGGCACCGTCGGCGGCTCCGTCGTGCGCGCCATCCTGGGCCGGCCCGAGATGCTCGCCCCGTTCGACGGATCGCGCCTCGTCCTCGCCGGCGTCGCCGAGAAGGACTTCGCCCGGGCCGCGGCCCTGGGGATCCCGGCCGACCTGGTGACCGACGCGCCCGCCCACCTGGTCGCCGATCCCGACATCGAGATCATCGTGGAGCTGATGGGCGGCGACGAGCCGGCCCGGACCCTCATCGCCGCGGCGCTCGGGGCGGGCAAGGCGGTGGTCACGGCGAACAAGCACGTCATCGCCCACCACGGCCCGGAGCTGGAGGCGATCGCCCGCCGGAGCGGCGGCGTGCTTCGCTTCGAGGCGGCCGTCGGCGGCGGGATCCCGGTGCTCGCGCCGCTGGCCGCCGACCTGGCGGCCAACACCGTCTCCCGCGTGCGCGGCATCGTGAACGGGACGACCAACTTCATCCTGACCTCGATGGGCGAGCTCGGACGGGCCTACGACGAAGTGCTCGCCGAGGCCCAGGCACACGGCTACGCGGAGGCCGACCCGCGCGGCGACGTCGAAGGCGACGACGCGGTCAACAAGGTGGTCATCCTCGCCCGCCTCGCGTTCGGGACGTGGATCGACCCGGCCGGCGTCCTGCGGTCCCCGCCGTCGGTCCGCGGCCAGGGCCGGCCCGGGGTCACCGGCGTCACCTCGGAGGAGATGGAAGGGGCAAGCTCCCTCGGCCTCGCCATGAAGCTGCTCGCCGTCGCCGAGCGAAGCGCGGCGGGGGCAGTGGAGGCCACCGTGCTCCCGACCGCCGTCCCCGCGAACGGGGCCCTCGGCGGCACGGACGGCGTGCTCAACCGCGTCGAGGTCCGGGGCGAGCCGATCGGCACGTCTCGTTCTCCGGCCCGGGGGCCGGCGGCGACGCCACGAGCAGCGCCGTGATCGGCGACCTCCTCGCGATCGCGCGTCACGGCGGCAGCACGTGGGCCGGCCTCGCCCCGGCTGCCGGGATCGCGGCCACCGCCAGCCTCGTCGACCCGTTCGCCGTCCCCCGCCCGTGGTTCGCGTTCCTGCCCGGGATTGCCCCCGAGGGCGTGGAGCTGGGCGAGACGGCCGCGATCGCGGAGATCCATGGCGGGACCGCCGTACGGACCGGCCCCCTCCCGCTCGAGCGGGTCCGCGCGGCGATCGCGCCCCACCTCCCGGACGGCGTGGACGTCACGCTCTACCCGGTCACCGACTGATGACGGCCCGCGCGGGTTCCGAGGCCGCCGGTCCCGGGTCCGCCGGTCCAGTCGCCGCCGCGGCCACCTCCGGGCACGAACCGGCGATCGCACCTGGGCGCCCTCGCCTGCTCGACCGCTACGCGCGCTTCCTGCCGATCACCGCCGCCACCCCGCACCTCACCCTCGGCGAGGGCTCAACTCCCCTCGTGCGCGCGGACCGCCTTGGCGCAGCATGGGGCCTGCGCAACCTGCACCTCAAGCTCGAGGGAGCGAACCCGACCGGCTCCTTCAAGGATCGCGGCATGGTGATGGCCGTCTCGAAGGCGCTCGAGGAGGGCGCCCGATCCATCGTCTGCGCTTCGACCGGCAACACCTCCGCCTCCGCCGCCGCGTACGGGGCGGCTGCCGGGCTCGAGGTCGTCGTGGTCCTGCCGGCCGGCAGGATCGCTGCCGGCAAGCTCCTGCAGGCGCAGGCTGCCGGGGCGCGGGTGCTCGCCGTCCGGGGCAACTTCGACGCCGCCCTCACCGCGGTCCGCGAGCTGGCCGACCAGGACGAGCGCCCCATCACCCTCGTCAACTCCGTCAACCCATACCGTCTCGAGGGCCAGAAGACCGCGGCCTTCGAGGTCTGCGACGACCTCGGCGGTCCGCCCGACGTCCTCGCGATCCCGGTCGGCAACGCCGGCAACATCAGCGCCTACTGGATGGGCTTCCGCGCGTATCACGAGGCCGGTGCGATCGACCGCCTGCCGCGGATGTGGGGCTTTCAGGCCGCGGGAGCCGCACCGATCGTGGCCGGCCACCCGATCGAGCACCCAGAGACGTTCGCGACCGCGATCCGGATCGGCAATCCCGCGTCGTGGGAGAAGGCGACGGCCGCCCGTGACGAGAGCGGCGGCCTGATCGAGGCGGTGACCGACGACGAGATATTCGCGGCCTACCGGGACGTCGTCCGGCTCGCCGGGATCTTCTGCGAGCCTGCCTCGGCCGCAAGCCTGGCCGGGGTTCGGAAGCTGCGCGCCGACGGGCGGCTTGATGCCGATGCCACGGTGGTCTGCGTGCTGACGGGACACGGCCTGAAGGACCCCGACAGCGGGGCACGTCTCGTGGAGCCGCCGCTGGAGGCCGAGGCGACGCTCCCGGCTGTCATGGAGGCGCTCGGATGGCGATGAGGGTGCGGACAGGTGGTCGATGCGCGTGGGCCGACCGATGTCGATGAGCCGCACTGCCCGGCGTCAACTGGAGGCTGCAACGTGTCGATGAGCCGCTTCGCCGACCTGGACGGCCGCTGGGTCGCCGTCGAGATCCCGGCCACGAGCGCCAACCTCGGCGCCGGCTACGACTGCCTTGCCGTCGCCCTGGAGATCGTCAATCGCATCGAGGTGGAGTGCCTGGCCCGTCCGGGCGCCGGCGTCGAGATCGCGGTGGAGGGTGAGGGCGCCGGCGAGCTGCCCGAGGACCGCTCGAACGCGTTCGTGGTCGCCCTCGAACGCGGTCTCGAGGAGGTTCGCGGCGACGGTGCCGGGGAGCTGGGCTGGCGGATCCAGATGCGCAACCGGGTCCCGTTGGCTCGCGGACTCGGGTCGTCGGCGGCGGCAACGGTCGGTGGGCTGCTGGCGGGGGCGGCCCTGGCAGGGGAGTCGCTCGGCGTGGAGCAGGCGCTGGCCCTCGCGACCGAGCTCGAGGGCCACCCCGACAACGCGGCCGCGGCTCTCCTCGGCGGCTTCACGGTCGCGGCCCACGGCGACCCGCCGACCGCGATCCGTTTCGACATCCCGCGCGACCTGCGGACGGTCCTGTTCATCCCCGACCTGCGCCTCGCCACCCGCGAGATGCGCGACGCGCTCCCCGAGTACGTGCCCCTGGTCGACGCAGTGGCGAACCTGCAGCGGGTCGCACTCGGCGTGGCCGCGCTCGCCACGGGCAGCGCCGAGGGCCTGCGCCACCTGACCGTGGATCGCCTCCACGAGCCGTACCGGGCGGTCGTCTTCCCGCAGCTCCCGGCCCTCGTGGCCGCGGCCCGCGACGCCGGGGCGCTGGGGGCGTGCCTCTCCGGGGCCGGCTCGACGGTGATCGCCTTCGCCGATTCGCTCTCCGGGCTTACCCGGATCGAGGGCGCATTCCGGGCCGCCGCGGCCGACGTCGACCTGCCGGGCCGCGTCGAGCTCGTCGCGCCGCGCAACACGGGCGCCCGCGTGGAGCAGCCGCTCGGCTCGTAGGGCGCCGCGCGGTCAGGTCGGCGTGTTCGTACGGATGAACGCGAGCACCCGCTCCCACGCGTCGGCCGAGGCGTCGCCGAAGCCCTCGACCTTGCGGTCGAAGAAGGAGTGCGGGGCTGCCGGGTAGGTGATCACGTCATGGGGGATCCCGGTGGCCGCGAGCGCGCCTCCGAAGGCCTCGACCGCCTCGGGCGGGATCCCGCGATCGGCGCCGCCGAAGATCCCCAGGACGGGGCCGGTCATGAGACCCGTGGAGTCGGCGGGAGCCGGGATGTCGCCGCGCGCGCCGACCGGCCAGCCGTAGAAGCCGATCGACCCGGCGAGGTCGAGCCCCAGCGTGTTGGCGAGGAAGGAGAGTCGCCCACCGAAGCAGAAGCCGATCGTGAAGACCGCCCGGACGCGCTGGGGGGCGCCGCCGGCCCGGTCGGTGGCGGGGCCGCCGGTAAGCCCGATCCGACCGGCCTGCCCGAGGGCCCGGAGCATGTCGACGGCCGCCCCGACGTCCCAGGACAGGTTCGAGAAGCGCGTCTCGCCCACGTGGGCCATGAAGTCGAAATCGGTCGGCCGCTCGCGGATCCCGATCCCGGCGGTCCGCCCGAAGTAGTCGATCGCAAGCGCGTCCACGCCCGCCTCGGCGAAGCGCAGCGCCAGCTCCTCGTAGTACGGGTGCAGGCCGCGGACGTCCGGCAGGACGATGATGGCCGCCCCCGAAGGGGTCTCGGCGCGGGCGAGCAGCCCGGCGAAGCGCCCGCCGTCGCCGGCCCGGAGGACCACCTCCTCGCAGTCGACTGCGCCGCCGGCCATCGGCTCGATCGGCGGCCGGCTGTCGAGGTCGAAGCACATGGGCGGGTGGCTCCCCGATGGCGCCGGCGGCGTGGCGGAGCGTCCCGCCATGGTACCGCTCGGCCGGTCGCGCAGGCCCTCAGCGGCCGATGGTGACGAACCGAGGCGGCGCATCCAGGATCGTAGCCCGACGGCCGTGCAGGTTGACCCAGATGATCGCCGGCCCGGGCCAGGCCACGAGTGGATCGCGTAGAGCCGCCAGGGCGTCGGTCGTGCGTGCCGGATAGGCAGAAGCGAAGGTACCTTGGAGATCTCGCACGACCGCTCGAGAGCCGACAGTAGACCGCAGGACCAGGAGGCGAGACGTCTCTACGGCGTGGACCCGGAAGGAGGCTGCCGAGAACGAGACCAGCGAGCTGTCGGCCCAGCGCATCCGACTTGTCGGACGACCGGCGTATGGTCGCCTCGGCTCGTCGTATCTCCGAGTGGATATCGGAGGCCACGAAGAGAGGGCGCGCAGGGTGGCAGAGCGTGCAGTCGATGACGCCGCGCACCGCTCCGGCGACCGGCACCTCGATGTTACTTCGCCACGCTGGATGGACGAACGACAGGAACGCTTCGAGCATCGGCGCCTGGAAGCGGTCGCGGAGAGGCGCGCCTGTAGGGAAGAGATGGATCGAGACCTCGCAGCCGAGGGCGGAAGCAATGCGAACCATGGTCTCGACATCGGGCTCGATCGTTGCCGCCTCGACCCGACTGACCGTCGACGGGCTCACGCCGGCGGCGCGAGCGATCGCTGCGCGAGATAACCGCGGCATCGAGGCGGAGTCCGGCGAAGTCACGGCCGAGGCCGCGCCGAATCTGCGCCGGAGCGCCGCTGTGACTCGACGTCGACGCGTCGATCGCCGCTCATACGAGGAGTGAAGCAGGAGGCGCTCGCCTGGCACTTATCTCATCCGCAAGCGAGGGCTGCCCGTACGCGATGGCGCGCATACACAGCCTCACGCTCGTGCGGAGTTGCCTCGCCCGCCACGACGCCACGCGGGCCGCATCGCCGACACGGTAGCGAGGCACGCCATCTCTCCTGACCGCCACGGCCCCGGACACCGCGTAGCCACCGCACTCTGAGCGTGGCGCGCAACGAAGACTGACGACCAGACGGCTCGCGAGCCCCTGACCAGGCAGGAAACATGGCGTAGCGCGCAACGCGCACGCCACACGGCCCGCCCCGCGGCCTGCCAGACGGCCCGCCACGCGGCCCGCCACACGGCCCGCCTCGCGGCACGTCACACGGCCGCCGCCGCCCCGTGATGCGCCCGTGATGCGGCGACGGTCATCGAATTCGCGGAGAGCGCCTCCGGGCTCCGTTCGCCACGCACGGTACAATCCGCCCCGATGTCACATCCCCTCGTCGTCATGAAGTTCGGCGGAAGCTCGGTGGCGAATGCCGATCGGATCCGCCGCGTCGCCCGCCGGATCGCCGGCGCTCGCGCCGATGGCGCCGACCTGTGCGTCGTGGTCTCGGCCATGGGCGACACCACCGACGAGCTCCTCTCGCTCGCTGCGGCCGTCACCGACGAGCCCGAGCCGCGCGAGCTGGACATGCTGCTCGCGACCGGCGAGCACCAGAGCGCGACCCTCATGTCGATGGCCCTCCACGCCCTGGGGCTGCCCGCCATCAGCC
Organism: uncultured Chloroflexia bacterium; assembly: GCA_963705215.1. Taxonomy (GTDB): domain Bacteria; phylum Chloroflexota; class Limnocylindria; order Limnocylindrales; family CSP1-4; genus CTSoil-043. Next base: position 219,608 of record CAVPJI010000017.1, read on the forward strand.
TGACCGGCGCCCAGGCCGGCATCGTCACCGACGGCACCCACGGCCGCGCGCGCATCGCCGGGATCGACCCCGTCCGGATCCGCGCCGAGATGGCCGACGGCAAGGTCGTCATCGTGGCCGGCTTCCAGGGCCTGAGCGCGACGGCGCTCGAGCTGGCGGAGATCACGACCCTGGGTCGCGGCGGCTCCGACACCACCGCCGTCGCCCTCGCCGCCGCCCTGCGCGCCGACCGCTGCCAGATCTACACCGACGTGAAGGGCATCTACACGGCCGACCCGCGCCTGGTGCCCGACGCGCGCCAGCTCTCCGTCATCGGCTACGAGGAGATGCTCGAGCTCGCCCACCAGGGCGCCCAGGTGATGCAGGTTCGCGCCGTCGAGCTCGGCTGGGTGAACGACGTCGTCATCGAGGTCCTCAGCTCGTTCGAGGACGCCCCCGGCACCCTCATCAAGGAGGACCCGCTCGTGGAGCAGCGCAACAAGGTGCGGGGCATCGCCCAGGACCGGAACGTCGCCAAGGTCACCCTCGTCGAGGTTCCCGATCGCCCCGGCGTCGCCCACGCGGTGTTCGCCCCGCTGGCCGACGGCGGCATCATCGTCGACATGATCGTCCAGAACGTGGGCCACGGCGGCACGACCGACATGAGCTTCACGGTGCCGCGGGTGGAGCTGGCGAAGGCGAAGCGGGTTCTCGAGCCGCTCGTCCGCGAGCTCGGCTTCCGCGAGATGACCACCGACGCCTCGATCGCCAAAGTCTCCATCGTCGGCGCCGGCCTTCACAACGCCCCGGGCTATGCCGCCCGGATGTTCGGCACCCTGTCCGACGCCGGCGTCAACATCGAGATGATCTCGACGTCCGAGGTCCGGATCACCTGCACGATCGCCGAGCACGACCTCGAAGCGGCCGTCCGGGCGCTCCACGCGGCCTTCGAGCTGGCGACGGCCGACCCGATCGACACGGACCCAGGGACGGCCGCGGGCCGGTGACGGCGTTCCTCGCGCGGCAGGAGCGGTTCGAGCGGATCGGGTCGACGAACGACGCGGTCCGCGCGTGGCTCGACACCGGCACGCCCGAGGTCTGCCTTGCCGTTGCCGACGAGCAGACCGCCGGTCGCGGTCGTGCCGGGCGCACCTGGACGGCACCGCCGGGCGCGGCCCTGCTCCTCTCCCTCGGCTTCCGGCCCGCCTGGCTCGCGCCCGGCCATGCCTGGCGTCTCGCCGCCGTGACCAGCCTGGCGATGGCCGACGCGGCCGAGGACGTGGCGGGCCTCCGGACCGGCGCCGTTCGCCTCAAGTGGCCGAACGATCTCGTGATCGAAGCGGACGCGCCGGAGGAGGGCCGGGCCGATCGGGCTTCCGGCACCCCGGCCGAACCCGTGACCGGGCTGGGCGGCGGCCCGATCCGCAAGCTCGGCGGCGTCCTGGGCGAGGTTGACGGCCTCGGGACCGCCGACCCGCGCGCCGTGGTCGGGATCGGCCTCAACGCCGGCTGGGCCCGTGCCGACTTCCCGGCCGAGATCGCGCCGGCGATGACGAGCCTGGCGGAGGCGAGTGGCGGCCGGCCGATCGAGCGGGCCATGCTGCTCGACGGGTTCCTCTCGCGCCTGGAGGCGCGCGTGGAGGCGTTGCGCGCGGGGCGCTTCCCGATGGACGACTGGACGACACGCCAGGTCACGACCGGCCGGATCGTCCGCCTGGAGAACCACGGCTCCGAGCCCGAGGAGGTGCGCGCGCTCGGAGCTCGACCCGGCGACCGGGGCCTTGCTGGTGGCCGACCCGACATTCCCGGGCGGCGAGCGCGCCGTCCACGCCGGCGACGTGGTCCACGTCCGCCTGGCGTACGTGGCCGGCCGCGCGTCCGCGGCCGGCGTGTAACGGAACGGGCGGAGCGGTGTTTGGACGAGGCAGGGGAGGGGAGGCGGCCGGTGCGGCCGGCCGGGTGGTCCCGCTCGACCCGGATCGGAGCCTGGTCACGGCGGCCCAGGTCGACCCGGCCCGCTTCGACGCCCTCTACCGGAAGTACCTCGCACAGGTCTACAGCTTTGCGTACCACGAGCTCGGCAATCACCACGAGGCGGAGGACGTGACGGAGCGCACGTTCCTCCTTGCCCTCGACGCCCTGCCGCGCTTCCGCGAGGAGGCGCCGGACGAGGCCGGCCCGGAGGCTTCCACCTTCCGCGTGTGGCTGCTGCGCATCGCCCGGAACGCGATCGCCAACCAGCGCCGGACGGTGCGCCGGCACCCGGTCATGCCCCTCGACGCCGTCGGTGAGGCCGCCGCCCCCGATGATCCCGAGCGCGCCGTGCTGGCCCGCGCCGACGCCTCCGCCGCGTGGGCCGCCGTGGCCCGCCTCCCCGGCGACCGGCGACGCGCCGTCGTCCTGCGCTTCGTGGAGGAGATGAGCACGGCGGAGATCGCCGGTGTCCTCGGCCGTTCCGAGGGTGCGGTGCGCGTCCTGCTCCACCGGGCGCTGCGCACGGTGGCCCGCGATCTCCGCGACCGAGGCGAGACGCGATGACGGCGACCGCGCTCGAGAGCGTCGAGATCGAGGCGCTCGTCACCGACCGCTACCTCGACGCGCTCCTGGCGGCCGCGGAGCGGCGCACTCCCGACGCCCCCGGCGATCCGGCCCTGGACCCGGCCCTGGACCCGGCCCTCCGCAGCGCCGCCCTCCGCCTCCGCGACGAGCTCGTGCGCGTGCATCCCTCGTTCCGTTTCGAGGAGCGCCTCGCGCGGCGCCTGGCCGAGGCCGCCGCCGGCATGCGCCTCGCGACGGCGGTCGGCGGCGAGGGCACGATCCTGCCGTTCCCCGGCGCCGCGCCCGGCGCCGCGCCCGACACCGCGCCCCCCGTGGCCCGCCGGCCGCTCCTCTTCGGCGGCGCCGTCACGTCGGCCGCGCTGGGCCTGGCCGGGGCCGCCTTCGTCGCCTGGCGCCGCACGCGCGGAGCCCCCACCGACCCGATGGCCCGTGCCATCCGCCTGGCCCGCGCCGCCCGTGCGGCGCGCGACGGGACCGCCACGGAGCTCCCCTGATGCCGATCACGCTGCCCTTCCGCCCCCGCCGGGAGAGCTACCCGCCCGATATGTGGACGCAGTGTCCCGGATGCAGCGAGATGCTCTTCAACAAGCACCTCGACAAGGCCATGCGCGTCTGTACCTCGTGCGGCCACCACTTCCGCGTCTCTGCACCGGCGCGCCTAGCCCAGCTGCTGGACCACGGCTCGTTCCGCGAGCGCGACGCCGGGCTTGTCTCTCGCGACCCCCTGGGCTTCGTCGACAGCAAGCCGTACCCGGACCGCATCGTGGCGGCCCAGACAGCGACCGGGCGACGCGACGCGGCCATCTGGGGCTTCGGGACGCTCGCCGGGCGGCGGATCGCCATCTGCGCCCTCGATTTCGGCTTCATGGGCGGCTCCATGGGCTCGGTGGTCGGCGAGAAGGTGACCCGGGCCGCTGAGGGGGCCCTTGCCGAGGGGATCCCGCTCATCGTCGTCAGCGCCTCGGGCGGGGCACGGATGCAGGAGGGAACGCTGGCCCTCATGCAGCTGGTCAAGACGATCGCCTCGCTCGAAGCTCTCCGGGCGGCAGGCCTCCCCTTCATCTCGGTCCTGGCCGATCCCACGACGGGAGGCGTCTTCGCCTCCTTCGCGGCACTGGGAGACGTCAACGTGGCCGAGCCGAACGCTCTGATCGGGTTCGCCGGCGCGCGGGTCTCGGCCGGGACGATCGCGGAGGAGCTGCCGCCCGGCTTCCAGCGGGCCGAGTTCCTCTTCGCCCACGGCTTCGTGGACCGGATCGCGACCCGCGCGAACCTCCGGGACGAGCTGGCCGCCATTCTCGACGTGCTCGCGTCGCCGGCAGCTGCGGACGGTGCCACAGGGAGCGTGCGTCGTGGTTGACCGTCTGCGCGGACGCACGAAGGGGCGCGACACGACGCCCCCGGCGACGGCTGCGCCCGTCGTGGAGGCGGCGAGCCCGCGTGACGCGGTCTGGACCCGCGTCCTCCTGGCCCGGAACGCCCGCCGGCCCCACACCCTGGAGCTCATCGCCGGGATCGCCGACCGCTTCACGGAGCTTCACGGCGACCGCCTCTTCGGCGACGACGGGGCGATCGTGGGCGGCCTCGGCCGGATTGACGGCCGGCGTGTCGTGATCGTCGGTCACCAGAAGGGCGCCGACACCGACGAGAACATCCGGCGCAACTTCGGGATGGGCAAGCCCGAGGGTTTCCGCAAGGCGATCCGGCTCTTCGAGCTGGCCGACCGCTTCGGGATTCCCGTGGTCACCCTCGTCGACACCCCGGGCGCCTACCCCGGCGCGGAGGCGGAGGAGCGCGGCGTGGCCGAGGCCATCGCGCGGGCGATCATGGTCATGTGCCGGATCCGGGTCCCGATCGTCACCGTCATCACCGGCGAGGGCGGCTCCGGCGGGGCCCTCGCCATCGCCGCCGGCGACGTCGTCATCGCCCTGGAGAACGCGGTCTACGCCGTGATCAGCCCCGAGGGATGTGCGTCGATCCTGTGGCGGACCTCGGAGAAGGCGCCCGATGCGGCCCTCGCGATGCGGATGTCGGCGGCCGACCAGCTGGAGCTCGGCGTCATCGACCAGGTCGTCCCCGAGCCCGGCGAAGGTGCCCACGCCGATCCGGCGGAGACGGCGCGCCGCCTGCGCGGCGTCATCGTGGAGCACCTCGACCGGCTCGCCGCGCTGCCCGCCGACGAGCTCATGGCCGCCCGTATGCTGCGCTACCGGGGCTTCGGCGCGTTCGACGATCTCGGCGGCCCCGAGGTTCCGGAGCCGGCCGAGCGGCCCGGCCTGACGGACCGGCTCCGCCGTGCCCTCGAGCCGGTGGGGACCCGTATCGGCAACCTCGGGACGCGCGAGGGGCGCGACGAACCCCCGGCGCGAGAGGAGGTCTGACGCGTGGCCAGGGACCACGGCGCGAACGAAGCCAGGATGACGGAGCGCACGCCCGAGGAGCGCCGGGCGGATCACGCCGCGATCGGCCGCCTGGCCGACGAGCTCCTGCCCGCCCTGGTCGCGAAGCTCGGCGCGAGCGGCCTCGGCGAGCTGGACGTGCGCGAGGGAGCGTGGCGGGTCCGGCTCCGGATGCCGGCCGACGGGCGCGCGTTGCGCCGGGCGGGCGGCTCGAGCCGAGGCGGACAGCCGCCGCCGCCCATGTACGCGACCCCGCCCGCTCATGCGGCCCCTTCGACCCGCTCCTCTTCCCCGGCCGCGTCGCCCGAGCCAGATCCAGGCCCGCCGACGCGCGCGGTCGCCACCTCCCCCGCCGTGGGCTTCTACCGACCGCGCCCGGACAGGGCCGCGGGCGCCCGCGTGCGCGCCGGCGATCCCCTTGGCTCGATCGACGTGCTGGGAGTTCCCCAGGAATTGACCTCGCCGGCCGACGGGATCGTGGGAGCGAGCCTCGTGGAGCCCGGCGACCCGGTGGAGTACGGCCAGGACGTCGTGGAGATCGAGCTGCTGGGAGCGCCGGCCGCGCCGCCGCCCGGCGCCGCGCCTGCCACCGCGACCCGCCCGGAGGCCGGCTGATGTTCGAGCGCGTCCTCATCGCCAACCGCGGCGAGATTGCCCTCCGCATCCTGCGCGCCTGCCGGACGATGGGGATCGGGGCCGTCCTTGCCTACAGCGAGGCCGATCGCGATTCCCTGGCCGCCCAGCTCGCCGACGAGGCGATCTGCATCGGCCCCGCCGACGCCCGGCGGAGCTACCTGTCGGCCTCGGCGGTAATCTCGGCCGCCATCGTGACCGGCTGCGACGCCATCCACCCCGGCTACGGCCTCCTCTCGGAGGACGCCGGCTTCGCGGAGGCGGTCTCGGCCCATGGCCTCACCTTCATCGGGCCTTCCGCCGAGGTGCTGGAGCGCTTCGCCTCCAAGGAGGCGACCCGGCGCCTGTTCGGCTCGCACGGCCTGCCCACGATCCCCGGATCCGACGGGATGCTCCTCGACGACGAGCACGCCCTCGCCGAGGCCGAACGGACCGGCTACCCCGTCCTCGTCAAGCCGTCGGCCGGCGGCGGCGGCAAGGGGATGCGGATGGTCCGCACGCCCCGCGAGCTGCAGGCCGCCCTCCAGGTCTGCCGGTCCGAGGCCCGCGCCGCCTTCGGCGACGACTCCCTCTACCTCGAGAAGTGGCTGGAGGACAACCGCCACGTCGAGGTCCAGGTGATGGTCGACCGCTATGGCCACGGCGTCCACCTCGGCGAGCGTGACTGCTCCGTCCAGCGCCGTCATCAGAAGCTGATCGAGGAAGCGCCGACCCCGGCGCTCTCGGAGGCCGCCCGCGAGGAGCTCGCGGAGCGGGCGATCCGGGCCGTCGTGGCCGCCGGGTACGAGAACCTCGGCACCCTCGAGTTCCTGGTGGACCGGGACGCCAACTTCTACTTCATCGAGATCAACTGCCGGATCCAGGTCGAGCACCCGGTCACGGAGATGCGGACCGGGATCGACCTCGTGGCGACCCAGCTGCGGATCGCGGCCGGCGAGCCGCTTGGCTTCAGCCAGGCCGACGTGTCGTTCGCGGGCCACGCGATCGAGTTCCGGATCAACGCCGAGGATGCTGCCCAGGACTTCCGGTCCCAGGCCGGGAGGGTGGAGCGGTTCTACGCGCCGGGCGGGCCAGGCGTGCGGATGGACTCGCATCTCTACGCGGGCTACGACGTCCCGACCTACTACGACTCCCTGCTCGGCAAGCTGATCGTCTGGGGGCCCGACCGGCCGTCGGCGATCGCCCGCGGCCGGGCCGCCCTCGACGAGCTCGTCGTGGACGGCGTCATCACGAACCGCGCCTTCCACCGCGCCATGCTGGACAACCCCGCCTTCATCGAGGGGCGCGTGACGACGAACCTCGTCGACCGGGTCGGCGGGGCCGCCTTCCTCACGCCCCGGAGCTGAGGCGACCCGTGCACGACTGCATCGATCCGCCCGCTCGGCGCGCCTCCGCCGCGCGACACTGACCCCCGAACCGGAGTGACGCCGTGACCGAGCCGATCCACACCACCCGCGAGATCGAGCAGCTGCTCCCGCATCGCTGGCCGTTCCTCCTCGTCGACCGGATCGACGAGTACGACCCGGAGGCCCAGCGGATCGTCGGCATCAAGGCCGTCACCGCGACCGAGTGGTTCTTCGCCGGTCACTTCCCGGGAATGCCCGTGATGCCCGGCGTCCTCCAGGTGGAGGCGCTGGCCCAGACGATGGGCGTCTACGTTGCGAAGCAGGAGGGCTTCGGCGACCGGATCGGCCTGTTCGCCGGGATCGACGAGTGCCGCTTCAAGCGGGTCGTCAAGCCCGGCGACGTCCTCCGGCTCGAGGTCACGATGGAGAAGCTCGGCAAGCGATTCGGGCGCGGCAAGGCCGTCGCCAGCGTGGACGGCGACGTCTGCTGCGAGGCGACGCTCTCGTTCATCATCCCGGACGCGTCCGTGCTGCGCTGATGACGCGCATCGCGCTCTTCTCCGATGTCCACGGCGTCGTCCAGGCGCTCGATGCGGTCCGCGCCGCCATCGCGGCCGCGGCGCCCGACGTGATCGCCGTGGCCGGCGATCACGCCATGAACGGCGGCGATCCCGCGGCGGCGGTCGACGGGATCCGCGAGCTCGAGGCCGCCGGAGCCCTCGTGGTGGCCGGCAACACGGACATTGCCGTCGCCGACTTCGACTATGCCGCGGCCTTCCCGTGGTTCGACGACGCCGTGCCCGAATCGATGAAGGCCGCCGCCACGTGGGCCCACGAGGCCCTGGGCCCGGAGCGCGTCGACTGGCTCCGGCGCCTGCCGGCTGAGCGCCGGGTCCGCTGCGACGACGGGACGCTCGTCCTGGTCACCCACGCCTCGCCCGGCTCGCAGACCGCCGGCTTCGACAAGGGGCTCGACGAGAGCGTCTTCACGGAGCGCCTGGGGCGGACCGACGCGCGGGTGATCTGCTGCGGCCACACCCACGTCCCCGAGGTCCGCGACTTCGGCTGGAAGGTGGTCGTGAACGGCGGGAGCGCGGGCTACGTCTTCGACGGCGACCCGACGGCGACGTGGGCGATGATCGACGTGGTGGACGGGCACGTGACCGCCGAGATCAAGCGGGTCGAGTTCGACGCGCTGGTCGCCTCAGACGCGGTCTCGAGCCGGGGGCTGCCGGGTGACGTCTACCGGGCCGCCACGATCCGCACGGGCAAGCTGGTCCGATGAGCGACGGCACGCGGCGGGTGGGCGCGCCCGGGACTCGGGCCGGCTCTCCGATTCGGGCGGCTCCGATTCGGGCCCCCGCCGGGTGGTCGTCACCGGGCTGGGGATGGTGACCGCCCTCGGCGGCGATGTCGCGGCCACCTGGGACGGGCTCATCGCCGGTCGCTCGGGCATCGGGCCGATCACCGCCTTCGACCCGTCGCGCGTGGCGTCGCGGATCGCTGGCGAGGTGCTCGACTTCGACCCGTCGCCGGTCCTCGACCGCAAGGAGCAGCGCCGCAACGACCGCTACACGCAGCTCGCCCTCGTGGCGACGCGCGAGGCTCTCGCCGATGCCGGCCTCCCGGAGAGGCTGGACGGGTCGCTCGCCGAGCGCACGGGGATCATCCTGGGGACCGGGATCGGCGGCGGCCAGACGTTCGCCGAGCAGGCCTCGATCTCGGCCCAGAAGGGCCCCGACCGGATGAGCCCGTTCTTCATCCCCATGGCCATCCCCAACCTCGCGGCCGGTCAGGCCGCGATCGTCTTCGGCGCCCTGGGCCCGAACTTCGCGGTCTCTTCGGCCTGCGCCACGGGCGGCCACGCCCTCGGCGAGGCGTGGGAGATCATCCGGCGCGGCGACGCCGACGTGATGATCGCCGGGTCGTCCGAGGCCGGGATCAACGAGGTCCTCGTGGGCGGCTTCGCGGCGATGCGCGCCCTCTCGACCCGCAACGACGACCCCGCGGCGGCCTCGCGCCCGTTCGACCGGGGCCGCGACGGGTTCGTGATCGGGGAGGGGGCCGGCGTCGTCATCCTGGAGGCGCTCGAGCACGCCCGGGCGCGCGGCGCGGTGCCGCTCGCCGAGCTGGTCGGCTACGGCGCCTCGGCCGACGCCCACCACATCACCCTTCCTTCGCCGGGTGGGGCCGGCGCCGCCCGGGCCGTACGGCGGGCCCTGGAGAAGGCCGGCCTGTCGGTGGACGACGTGGAGCACGTCAACGCCCACGCGACCTCCACGCCCGAGGGCGACCGGACCGAGCTGGAGATGCTCCGCGGCCTCTTCGGGGCGCGGGCCGGCGAGGTCAGCGTCACGGCCAACAAGAGCATGCTCGGCCACACGCTCGGGGCGGCCGGCTCGATCGAGGCCGCGGTCACGATCCTGAGCCTCCGCCACGGCGTGATCCCGGCGACGATCAACCTGGACGACCCCGACGAGGCGGCCGCCGGGCTGGACCTCACCCCGAACGTCGCGCGTCGGCGGGCCATCCGGGTGGCCGTCAGCAGCTCGTTCGGGTTCGGCGGCCAGAACAGCGCCCTCGTCTTCCGGCGGTGGGAGGCATGACCCGATGAGCGACGATCGCACGCCCCCGCCGGCCGATCTCGTGCCGATCGCGGCCGATCCGGCGCCTCTGCCCGCGGCAGATCCCGCCGTCGATCCCGCGGCCCTGCCCTCGGCCGACGCGGCGGCCCCGCCTGCAGCAGATCCCGCGGCACTGCCGGCGGCAGATGCGTCGCTCCTCGCGCTCGTGGACCGCCTGGCCGCGCTCCTCGAGCGGAGCGACCTGACCGAGCTCGAGGTCGAGGCCGGTGGGACGGGCATCATCCTGCGCAAGGCGGCCGCGCCCGGGCCGTCGGCGCCAGCATCCGCCTCGGCGACCCCCGAGGCTGCCGCTGCCGGCCTCGCCTCGACGCGCGCTGCCGCCGGGCCGTCCGGCGTCGCCCCCGCCGACGCACCCGCCCCGTCTTCGGCCCGCGCCGTCCGTCCTCGCGCCCCTCACGGGGATCTTCTACGCCTCGCCCACCCCTGGGTCGCAGCCCTTCGTGGAGGTCGGCCGCGAGGTCGTCGTGGGCCAGGTGATCGGCCTCATCGAGGCCATGAAGCTGTTCAACGAGATCAAGTCGGACAAGGCGGGCCGCGTGGTCCGGGTCGTGCCCGAGAACGGCGCCCTGGTCAAGGCCAAGCACCCGCTCATCGAGGTGGAGCCACTGTGACGCTCCCGCCCCGCGTTCCCGCCGCGGCCTCGCCCGATCCGTCTCCGGCGCCCTCCCCGGCGCCGGCTTCGGCTGCCCCCGCCGGCCGCTTCGCTCGCATCAGCGGCTGGGGCAGCTACGTCCCCAGCGCCGTCCTCACCAACGCCGACCTCGAGCGGATGGTCGACACCAACGACGAGTGGATCGTCACCCGGACCGGGATCCGCGAGCGGCGCGTGGCGGCCGCCCACGAGACGACCGCCTCGATGGCCGCCGTCGCCGGCGCCCGGGCGATCGCCGTGGCGGGCATCGACCCCGACGAGATCGACATGATCCTCGTGGCCACCCTGACCCCCGACTACTGGATGCCGTCGACCGCCGCGCTCGTCAAGGAGGCAATCGGCAACCGGCGGGCGGCGGCGATGGACGTGGCGGCGGCCTGCTCGGGCTTCGTCTACGCCTATTCCACCGCGTACGCCTACGTGACGAGCGGGATGGCCCGCCACGTGCTCGTCGTGGGCGCGGAGCTCCTCACCCGCTTCCTCGACTACACGGACCGGGGAACGTGCATCCTCTTCGGCGACGGCGCCGGGGCGGTCGTGGTCTCCGCGTCGGACGAGCCGACCGGCCCGCACGGGATCGAGCTCACGACCGAGCCCCAGGGCGCCTACATGATCTGGCTGCCGGCGGGCGGGTCGAAGAGCCCGTCGTCGGCCGAGACGGTGGCCCGCGGCGAGCACTTCATCCGGATGGAGGGCAAGGAGACCTACCGCTTCGCGACGAAGACCCTGGCGTCGACGGCGCTGGCGGCGATCGAGCGGGCCGGCCTGCACCCCGACGACATCGACCTCGTCATCCCGCACCAGGCCAACGTCCGGATCATCGAGGCCGTGGCCAAGGGCCTGGGCTTCCCGATGGACCGGATCTTCGTCAACGTGGACCGCTACGGGAACACCTCGGCGGCCTCGGTGCCGCTGGCGCTCGCGGAGGCGGTCGACACGGGCCGCGTGAAGGTGGGCGACAAGGTCGTCTTCGTCGCCTTCGGGGCGGGCTTCACCTCGGGCGCCGTGGCGATGGAGTGGTCGGTCGATCCGGCCAACGGCGCCCGCGCCGCCTCGATCGACCCGGAAGCCATCCGGGTCCGCCTGCCCGTCGACTGGGACTCGGTCGACCCCATCCCGCCACAGCTCGCCGACGTCCTTGCGACGCCAGGGCCCGTCGACGTCCCCCTCGACGACGTGGTCCCGGGCGAGCCGGAGCATGCCCACGCGCCCGCCCGCTGAGGTGCCGCCGGCAGCCGCCGGGGTCGATGAAAGGAATCCCGGTCGAGCGCGCTCCGTTCGAAGCCCGGAATGCCGCCTTGGCCTGGATTCGGCGCCGAACGCAGCGTGGTGGGAGCCGAATCCTTCCACGGAGTTCGGCGCGCCGCGCCGTGGGTCGTTGACGAATCACGCTGGCAGCGTCACTATCCGCTCATGAGTCGTCTCGTTGCGTCCGAACACGGCTTGCGCGCCCTTGTAGCCCTGTTGCAGAGACCGGAGGGTCTGCGCCCTGCTGAGGTCGCGGCGATCCTGGCGATCCCGTTCTCGAGCGCCGAGCGAGCCCTCCGCGTGCTGGCCCACGACGGGCTCATCGAGCATCGCGATCGCCGGTTCAGGCTTCTCGCGAACGGCCGCTGCGACGCTGCGGTCCGCTTCGCGCTCGCGATGATCGAGCCGGCCGAGACGCTGGCCGTCCTTGCCCGCTCCAACCCCGCCGTCGAGTTCGCCGGCGTCGACGCAGGCGGCGCCGTCCTCGTGATCCGGCGCTTCGCCGAGCCCGCCGCCGAGGCGCTCCTCCACGCCGCCCTCGCCGACCTGGGCGCCCTTCACGGCGCCCTTCGCATCGAGCTTCTCGACAAGTCCGCCCTGCGCGAGCGCCTGCTCGACGATCGGGCGCCCCGCGACCGTGCCCTCGGGATGCACGTCCTGGCCGGATCCGTCGATCGCTCGTTCCCGGACCGGTCGCGGCACGGCGACGAAGACGCCCGGCTCCTGCGGCGCCTGCACGACGGCGTCGTCGTCCCGAGCGATCGCCGCCTCCTCGCTCTCGCGCGCCGTCACGGCCTGCGCCGCCTGGTGGCGTTCGGCTCCGCGACCCGCGCCGACTTCCGACCTGACTCCGACCTGGATCTCCTCGTTGAGCCGGCCGCCGGTCGCCGCCTCGGCCTGCGCCAGCGCGCGGCCCTCATTGCCGACGCCGAGATGCTCTTCGGGCGCGACGTGGATCTCGTGGCCGCCTGCGAGGTTCTACCCCCGCTCGCCGAACGGATCGCCCGCGAGGGCGTGGTCCTCCATGGACCCGCGGCATAGGCGCGCGCTCGAGGCGATCCTCGAGCACTGCGCGAAGATCGAGTCGTACGTCGCCACGGCCGGATGCGACTGGCAGGACGACGACATGGCCGTCGATGCCATCGCAAAGCGCCTCGAGGAGACCGGCGAGCAGGCGAAGCTGCTCTCGCCCGAGCTGCTCCTCGCGATGCCCGAGGTGGACTGGCGCGGCCTCAAGGGGCTGCGCGACTTCCTGGCGCACAACTACCCGGCGGTCGTGGTAGGAATCATCGCCTCCGCTCTCGAAGACGATCTCCCGGTCCTCGTGGAAGCCGTTCGGCGCCACCTGGCCGGCGACCCCCAGCCGAAAGGATGACCCGCATGATCGATCTCACCGGCAAGGTCGCCATCGTCACCGGCGGCTCGCGCGGCATCGGCCGGGCCGTCTCGCTCATGCTCGGCCGGCAGGGCGCCGACGTCGCCTTCATCGACCGCGCCGCCTGCCTGCTGGACGACCACACGAAGGGCGACGTCGAGGCCCTCGGCCGGCGCTCGATCTGCGTGGGCGGCGACGTCACCGACCCGGCCTCGTGCGCCGAGACCGTCGAGGAGACCCTCAAGGCGTTCGGCCGGATCGACATCCTCGTCAACAACGCGGGCATCACCCGCGACGACCTGGCGATGCGGATGAGCGACGAGGCGTGGGCCGACGTCCTCAACGTGAACCTGACAGGGTCGTTCTACATGGCCCGCGCCGTGCTTCGGCCCATGCTCAAGCAGCGCTCCGGGCGGATCATCAACATGTCCAGCGTCTCGGGGCAGATGGGGAACGCCGGCCAGGCCAACTACTCGGCCTCGAAGGCGGGGCTGATCGGGCTGACCAAGGCCCTCGCGCGCGAGGTAGCGTCGCGCGGCATCACCGTCAACGCCGTGGCCCCCGGGTTCGTCCTGACCGAGCTCACCGAAGGGCTGCCCGACAACGTGAAGGACGCGATCAAGGGCGCCACTCCCCTGGGCCGCTTCGCCACCGCCGACGAAATTGCGGCCGCGGTCACGTTCCTCGCCTCGGACGAGGCCGGCTACATCACGGGCCAGGTGCTGGGGGTCGACGGCGGCCTCGCGATGATGTAGCGGGGTGCGGGGGCTGGGCCTGCACCGCGGGCCACGACAAGTACCGGGCCAATGGGACCGGCGGCCCCTCCCACCGCTCCACCCCTTGTGGCAGACTCACGCCAACGGGCGCCCGGCGCCCGCGTCAGCATGCGCCCGGCAACGGTGGGCGGGTGTCAAGCGCGGGGGCCCGACGCGACCGTTCGGCCGCTCGGAGGAGAGGTGGACGAGTGGGGTCGGGACGAGGCAGAGCTCGTCCGACGATGCAGGGAGGGCTCGGAGGCGGCATATGCCGCCCTGGTGCGGCAGCACCGACCCCGCCTCTACGCGCTCGCCTACCGCCTCCTGCTCGACCGCGAGGCCGCCGAGGACGTCGTCCAGGAGACCTTCCTGTCAGCCTTCCGCCAGATCGAGCGCTTCGAGCCGCGCCCATCGATCGCCGCGTGGCTCAACACCATCGCCCTACGGACCGCGTCGCGGGCAGCTTCGCGCCAGCGCGCCCGACCGAAGACATCCCTCGACGCGCCGGTGGGCTACGCCGCCGACGCCGGCGACTGGGAAGGCGACGCGCTTGCCCTGGCCGACCCCGACCCGACCGGCGACCCGCTCGCCGCCGTCGAGGCTGCTGACCTCCGCCGGGCGGTCGGGGCCGCCATCGCCGCCCTGCCGTTCAAGTACCGCGCGGCCGTCGTGCTGCGCCACGTCATGGGCCTCGACTACGCGGAGGCCGCCCGCGCCCTCGACATCCCGCTCAACACGTTCAAGAGCCACCTCCTGCGCGGGACGAAGCAGCTCCGCGAGGCGCTCGCGGCCGAGCTCGAGGCGCCGGCGGGCAGCACCGGACAGGAGAGGCGAGGGGTGCCGACTCGCGATGGCCGCCGCCGTCAGGCCCGAACTGGCCGCCACCTCAGCGATGACCGGAGCGGGCGATGGGCCGAACGGTCGCCTGCCGGGCGAGACCCGAACGACTGCCGAGCGGAAGGCCGCGAAGCGCACCGCCGGCGGCTGACACGCACGCGGACGGTCGCGCGCACGTGCGCTGGGATCGCAACCCAGATGGCGAAGATCGCAAGCCAGATGGCGAGTGCGGTCGCGACGAAGCGCTCCGGGTGGGACGACATCCGGGAGTAGGATCCCACTGCCATGCGCCACCGACACTTGCGCCACCGGCGCCTCACTCTCGCGGCCCTCGACGATCTCATCGAGAACGGCACGCTCGCTGACTGGCGCCCAGTGCTCGCGCGCATTCGGCGCGATCCAGAAGGCCCCGTCGGGGCACGCGTTGCGGAGCTGTTGAGCACGCGCGACTACGAGGAGAGCGGCGCTCTCTGGGGCACATTCCTCGAGGAGGCGCGCGCCCGCTCGAAGGTCGCCGGCGGCTGAGCGCGCGGGGGCTGCCCATGCGCCGCCGGTCACCAGACCGACTCCAAGTCTCAAGTAAGAGACTGATGAGCTCGCTCGACGATCCTTGCGCGCCATGTCGTACCAGGCCATCTACTACCGCGACAGCGACGGCAACGAGCCGGTCAACCAGGCGATCGATCGTCTGCCTGATGAATGCCAGGACAGCGTCGACTGGAGCATCGGCCTACTGAACAGCCTGTCGGACGCGCGACCAGGACTGCCGCACCCGTATTCCTCTGCGCTCAAGGGCGGCAAGTACCGAGCGTTCCGGGAGCTGCGCACGAGCTGCGGGGGCACCCACTACCGGATCATCTTCCGGCGCTCCCATCGCTTCCTGATACTCCTGCACATCTTCCGCAAAGACACCGACCAGGTTCCGGAGGCGGAGAAGAAGCTCGCGCTCGAGCGGTGGATCGACTTCACACGTCGAATGGACGCCCCGGTCCGCAACCCGCCACGGGCGATGGGCAGGGACGCCCCCTGATCCTGTCTTGACAGACTTAGCAGGCACGCTAAGATCCCGCCGTGGGAGGCACCCAGTAGATGACCACCAAAGACCAGATCAGTCCCTTCGGGGCAACGGTAGAGGCTGCGTCGGCCGGCCGCTTCGCTCAGAGCGAGCGCTATCGCGCACAGCACGATCGTCTCGCACCGTATCGCGCGATCGCCAAGGCGGTCATCCTGGCGCGCGCCGACAATGGCTGGACGCAGAAGCGACTCGCAGAGGCAATCGGCACGACGGACACCGCCATCTCGCGCGTCGAAAGCGGCCGCCATCCGATCAGCCTGGAGACCCTCACGAAGCTCGGCTCCGCCCTCGACATCGCATTCGTCGTCGGGTCCGCGTCGGCGACGCAGCACCTGACCACTGCCAGCGGCTGCGTCATCATCCCGGAGGCAGCGATCGATAGGTCGGCGCGCCCGCGCGCTCTCGCGCCGGAGGCATCCTCCCGCGTGTCCGCCGCCCATGCGGCCCCGGGCCTCATCGAGACGGACGCGTCGTGACCGTGTGCGCACGGGGGTCCGGCTCGACGGCTTGCCGTTCAGGGCCGATGTCGCCCGGGTGATGCAGTCGGTCGCCTTCCGCATCCTCGAGGGCGCCCGCTGACACAGGCCGTCAGCACCTCAAGCCGCCAGCGCCTCCTGATGAGTTGCACCCCTGCAACTTCCCAGGCCCTCCCCGCCATGTACAGGGTGTGAGCAACCCGCCTGCCGGTCGCGAGCCCCTCGAGCACGCCCACGCGCGCCGCCTGATCGACGCGTACCTCGCGGACGAGCTCGCCCCGCTCGACGCCGCGCGACTGGCGGCCCATGTCGAGGCCTGCCCCGCCTGCCAGGCGGAGCTCGGCGGCGCCACGCGCCTGCTCGCGCTGCTCGGCAGCCTCCCTGTCCCGCCGGCCACGCCGGACGTCGACGAGCGGATCCTGCTCGCCGCGCTCCAGGATCGCGACCGCCGCCACGAGCACCGCTCCTGGCTGGCGACCCTCCCGACGGCCATCTTCCGGGGTGCCGTCCGCACGACGGGGACCCTCGTCGTGGCCATCGTGACGGTCGCCTTCCTGGGCGGCGCGTTCGTGCTGGCAGCGGGATACATCACCCAGGTTGCGTTCGCGCCGGATACGCGTGGTACCCTTGCGCCCGACATGACGCCGACGCCCGCGCCGACGCTGGTCCAGACCGCCGCGCCCCAGACCTCGCACCCGGTGGTCTCTACCCAGCCGACCGAAGCGCCCACCCCTGAGCCCACCCCGGCTCCCACCGTCGCTCCGACGGCCGCTCCGGAGCCCACCTCTGAACCCACCCCGGTCGTGACTGCCACCCCGGAGCCCACCTCTGAACCCACCGTGACTCCGGGGCCGTCGCCCAGCGCGACCGCGGAGCCCACCCCCGAGCCATCTCCCACCCCGGTCCCGACGGAGAAGCCGCGGCGGACGCCTCCGCCGTCGGCCAGCCCGTCGCCGACCCCCACCCCGGCGCCGTCCGCGTCGCCGAGTCCCACATTGCCGTAGCTACGGGGCGGGCAGTGCCCGTCTCGTCGTTTCGGGCCTTGCGCAAGGCGTAGGAAACGGAACAGACAGCCGGATCGGATGCACGACGAAAGGAGCAGAGGGGCCGATCCGAACCCCGGGGCCGATAGCCCCGGTCCACGCACCAGGCAATGGAATCCCCTTTGGGAGGAACTCACTTGACTATCTGGAAGAAGGCGATCAGCGTAGCCACGAGTGCTGCGCTCCTCGCCTCGCTTCTCGCCACGGCCGTGGCGCCCGGCGCGTTCGCGGCCGTCGCCGAGACGAGCGCCGGCAACATCGCGCAGGGTGACTGCGTCTGCCGGCACGGCGACATTCCGCTTCACCGAGAGTCGGCGAACGCGATCAGTCTCGCGATCGACGCCGGCGGGCTCGATCGTCACGTCGATCCACCGACTCCCCAGCGCCGACACGTGACTTGGGCGGCACGCCGGTCGTCTCCGCGCCCGGGCTCGCTCGGCGTGACGCGTCACGATCGTCGGGCCAACGTCCTGAGGCATCAAGTCACCGGCCAGGATCCGCCAAATCGAGTCGATCACCGTCACCGGACTGAAGATCGAGGGTCGGCGGGCGCGCCGCTCGGGCGCCGTCCGGCGACGCTCAGCCGGATCGGAACGCCTGCCAGTCGGCTGCTTTCACAGCGCCGACGCACCGCCTCGGGCATGCTCGTCGCCGGCACGGCGTCGGCACGCCGACGTCCACGTCGTCAACGTCGACGCCGGCTGCGCGTTCGTCCGACGACCACTGGGCGCCGGCCTCTTCAAGTTCGCCTGGTCGACCTCCGAGACGCAACACTGCCTGTCGGGCGCCGTCGAGCCGGCTGCAGGTCGCCGGCACTTCCCGGCCAGGTCATCAGACGCTGATATCGTCGGCGACCTCACCGGCCATCAACGTCGCGACGTCAGCCAGACGCCGACGCCTGCGCCCGACGTCGTGCTCGGTCGCCCCGGCAAGGTCGTCGACGCTGCCTACTACAACTCCTCCGGCGACCCGACTGTCTTCCCCGGCGAGAACAACAGCCAGGCGGGCGACCTGACGGTCGACCGAGCCCGACCATCGGCTACCTGAAGAAGGACACCACGCTCACCTTCACGATCAGCACCGCCGGCGTCGTCTTCTCGAAGGCCCCGTTCGTCGTGTAAGGCCGGCGACATCGAGGTTTCTGCCGCGGTCCTCTCCTCTGATCGGAAGACCGCTGTCGTCACCGTGACCAAGACATCCACCGCGTTGTCCCAGGTCTGGCTCGGCGACACCAGCGCACCGCTCAACGGCTCCAACTACGTCCTGTACGACGTCGCGTCGACCGTGCCCGGCGGGACGTTCGTCTCGGTCGGCCTCGCCCTGAGCGGCGGGCTGTTCACGGACAAGACGACCCGCACGAACGCCGTCGTCTTCCGTGGCATCACGGCGTCCGCGCCGACCCCGACCGTCTACATCGGCGAGAACAACCAGGCCACCGGCCTCGTGACCCTCGTCGAGAGCGCCGCCGGCTTCTTCCAGAGCGGCACCGGCTCCAACAACGTTCTCGCGGTCTGCCCGGCTGGCGGTGAACTACCGCTTCACCGTTGCCCCGTGGGCCAAGGTGACCGCCGGCGACCTCAAGCTTCGCGAGGGCAGTGTCGTGTCCCCCGACAACATCGTCGAGGGCACGTCCACCGGCAGCCTCGGCTGCTACAACTGGACAGTCTGGACCGCCAGCACGGCTGTCTCCACGATCGTGATCGGCGACAGCACGTTCGCGACCGGTCCGCTCATCAACGTCGACCGTGACCGAGCCGCCGGGCACCGTTGTCATGGAGGTCTACTCCGGCGACGGCGGCACCATCCAGCCGCTCCTCGCCAAGGTGGGCTTCGCCGTCGCGACCTACCGCAACCAGGTTGCAGTCACGGCTCTTTCGCAGCCGGCGATCGCCCCAGGCGCCACGAACGCCCCCGCGGGCGACCTCCAGGTCGCCGAGACGGCCTCGGCCAGCTCAAGCTCAACGAGGCCATCTGCGTCGAGGTCCTGCTGGCGGTCGGGCGAGGCCCAGGACCAGTTCCTCAACAGCCTGATCACGGCCGACCTGCCGATCGCGACCGCCTCGGGCGGCGTGGTCGTCGGTCCCGTGGTCCGCGCTCGAAGTCGCGCTGCGTCGGAGCGACCGAACGTCGACGGCCGATTCCCGACTGGGTACATGCGTTCCTTCTCCTTCCCGATCCTCCAGCAGTCCACTGCGGGGACCGGCAAGGTCGTCATCAGCAACATCAGGCTCACCACGCTCACCGACTCCGCCGAGGGTCCGGTGCAGCTGAGCGTCTGGGGCTCGGCGGCATCTCCGACGGAGGTCAACTTCCAGTCGACCGTCTCGCAACGCCATCATCGGCGTCAAGCCGACGATCAGGATCAGCGCGCTCAGCGCGCTGGGCGTTCCCCCGAACCAGGGCCCGGCATCGACCTCGACCAAGGTCGCCCAGCCCAACAAGTTCATCACCTGGCGCTTCGCCGGCGGCGCTGCGCTCGCCGGGAAGACCGTCCGCATCTACGTCGCGATCAGGAACTCGGCCGGCGGCTACGGCCCGTTCCAGAACCTGACGGGTCGCGTCGCTGACGCGAACGGCAACGCCTTCTTCTCGTGGCGTGCCACCAAGACCTGGGTCTCCGTCAGGGCCTACTTCGCCGGCGACAACTCGTACGCCGCGTCGTGGTCCCCCGTCACCCAGGGCCGCTGGCTCTAACCCTCGAGCAGTGCGGTGAAGGGATCCGCAACGGTCCCTTCACCCAGCAGATCGAATGGCCGGGGCGTTGCGCCCCGGCCATTCGGCTTGTCCGGGGTATTCTCTTGACCAATGTCGAAGCTTGGGCTCACGCATCGGCTCGTCGGAGTGGCGCTGACGGGGGCGCTCGCGGTCGGCTTCTTCGCGACCTCGGCGGGCGCTGCCGACGCATCGGATATCCCGGGGGTTCCCCTGCCTGGGCCGGTCGCGACAGGACGGCTCGGGGGCCCGATCTACGACGTCGTCTACCGGCTCACGGTGGCCCCGGGGTACGTCATCGTGGCCAGCCTCACCGGCACGGGTGGGACGGATTTCGACCTCTACCTGTTCGACTCCTCCGCCACGACCGTCCTGTCGGACGGTGGGCTGGTCGCCAAGTCCGTGGGACCTGCGAGCAGCGAGTCCATCTCGGCGCCGTCGCGGTTCGGCGGGACGTACTACCTCGATCTCAACGGGGCGAGTGACGCCGAGGGCGCCTACCGGCTGACGGTCCAGACGGTCCCGGACCCGACGCCCCCGACGGTCTCCATGGCGCTGGCGGGCGGACGCGCCGCGACCAACGAGCTGACGGTGCCGGTGACCCTGTCCGCGGCCGACGACCTCTCGGGTGTCACCGACACGGCGTTCAGCCCGGACGGCGCGACCTGGACCGGCATGGGTGCCGTTCCAGTCCTCGGCGCCGTGGACCTTCGCACCCGGTGACGGCCTCCGGACCCTGTGGGCGAAGGTCCGGAACGGCGTGGGGGTGGAGTCTGCGCCCGCCACGGCTACCGTCACGATCGACACGGTCCAACCCTCGTCGGGCACGCTCACCCCTGCCCCAGGCTCGAGCGTGGTGGGCCTGCGGCCGCCGTTCTCGGTGGCCTTCAGCGAGCCCATGGACCCGGCCTCCTGGATCGACCTCGGCCTGATCGTTCAGGCGGCCGACGGCGCCCTCGTCCCGGGCGACTACACCTACGATGACGCCAGGCGCACCGGAGCGTTCGTGCCCTCCTCCGCCCTGCATCCCGGGGCCACGTACATCGTGACGATCGGAAACGTCACGGATCTCGCGGGCAACCGGCCGGCGCCGCGCGGCTCGTGGACCGTGATCCCGCTCGCGCCGACGTCTCTCGAGGTGCGGGCGACACCGTCAGTCATCACGTTCGGCGGATCGTCGAGGATGGACGTGGTTCTGTTCGGCGCCCCCCTGCCCGCCAGCGTCACGGTCGAGTCACGGGCAAGCTCGTCGACTGCGTGGACCGTGCTGACGGACCTGGCCATGCTTGACGGCCGGGAGACGCTGAGCGTCGCGCCCGATCGGAACACCGTCTATCGGTTCACGTATGCGGGTGCCGGCGGCATCGCGCCGGCGCAGGCGGAGGTCGGCGGTCCAGGTCCGGCGGGCGGTCGCGTTCGTGGGAGCGGGCAGCTCGACCGTGGGGCGGGCCCGGGTGGGCCGGCCGGTGCGGATCACGGCGGCTCTGGGCCCCGCGGCGCCCGGCACGTCCGTCTCGTTCCGCCTCTACCGCTACGACACGGTTCGGCGCGCGTGGGTCTATGCCGGCAGCAAGGGCCGGAGCTCGGACGCGGCCGGACGCGCCACCCTCACGTGGACGCCGACCTCGCCCGGCGCCTGGTACTGGCGCGCGTCGGTCGGCGCGACGGCCGACCACCTGGCGAACGTCAGCGCCGTCTACCGCTGGTCGGTGACCCGCTGAGCAGTCGGATAACCGACAGGAGATCCGGCACTGGTATGGTTACCTCAGGCGGCGCACAGTCGCGCTGATTCCGCTGGCGGCGGGCGCCGGCGCCACATGGAGGGGTTCCGATGCCAACTCCGAACCGCTTGACGCGGAGCACGAGCAAGGTGGGAGCGATCCTCGCCTGCCTCTTCCTCGTCGCGATGCTGCTGCCCGGCGCCGTGCTCGCGGCGAACTCCGTCATCCCGGCGACCAGGTACGGCGCTCTCGGCCGACAGGAACTCCGTGGACGGAAACGGTGCGTGGACGACAATCGGCGGGCCGCAGGTCAACGGCACCGTCGGAACACTTGACGCCGGCACGGTGGTCTTCACGATCGCCGATGCGGGTGAGTTCGCGTTCAATCCGGGGGTAGGCACCGCCAGCCTCAACGGTGCCGGATGTGACACGCTGGCCATCAATCCGTGCCGCCCCGACCGTCGTCGCGGCGAGCGTCACCGTGACCCTCACCGGCGGCTCCACCGGGACGTGCAACCTTGTCCTGGCCGGCCTTCAGGTTCGACCCGACCGCTGCCGGGGCTGCGCCGCTCGAGACCAGCGCGATCGACACGAGCGGAACAGCTGGCGTCACGGGCAGCGCGGGAACCCTCAGCGTCGTGCCCGGGGCCGCCATCCTCAGCTTCCAGGTCGCCCCGAGCCCGACGAGCGTGACGGCCGGTGTCGATTTCACGACGTCCCCCACGATCCGCTCGCAGGACCAGTTCAACAACCTGCGGAGCAGGTGACTCGATCACCCTCGCCACGGTGCCCGCGACGACCGGGCTGCAGTGCACGTCGAACTCGGTGTCGACCGTGGCCGGGGACGCCGCCTTCGCCAGCTGCCAGATCAACACCGCGGGATCGTTCGTGCTCCGCGCGACGGGCGATCAAGGGGGGCTGGTGGACTTCGGCACGGCGATCACCGTCATCCCGGCCGCCGCGTCGAAGATCGTCTTCACGACCCAGCCGACGCACGGGACGACCTCGAGCCTCCTCACGCCGCAGCCGGTCGTGGCGATCCAGGACGCCTACAACAACACGGTCCCGACGTCGGCGACCGTGACGATCACCAAGAGCGCCGGCGGATCCGGCAGCCTCCTCAACTGCGGCCCGTTCACGACGACGACTGGCGTCGTGTCGGGCTCGTCGTGCCGGATCGACGCGGTCGGGACGGGCTACACGCTGACCGCGACCGGCGGCGGTTCACGTCCGCGCCGACGGGCCTGTTCGACATCAGTGATCGCGTGGTCTTCACGACGCAGCCGGCGGGAGCCGTCGCGGGTGTCGCGTTCACGACCCAGCCGGTCGTGGAAGTCCGGGCGGGCGCCTCGACCCGGTCACTGAACGACTCCACGACGCCGGTGACCCTGTCGATCGCCAGCGGCCCGTCGGGGGCGATCCTGACCTGCTCGCCGAACCCCGTGACGGCGAGCGGCGGGATCGTGACCTTCGCCGGAAGCGCATGCCGGCTCGACAAGATCGGCACGTACACACTGCTCGCGTCGGGTACCGGTCTCAGCTCGGCGACGTCGTCAAGCTTCACCGTCTCGGCCGGACCCGCGACCAAGCTCGGCTTCACGGCCCAGCCCACGTCTGCCACGACAGCTCAGCCATTCCCGATCCAGCCGGTCGTCGCGGTCCAGGACGCGGGTGGCAACACGGTGACCAGCGGCACCAACAGCACCGCGACCGTCACGCTCGCGATCGGGACGAACCCGGCCGGCTGGCACGCTCACGTGCACCAGCGGGCTGACCCGGAACGCGGTCGCCGGCGTGGCGACGTTCTCCGGCTGCCAGATCAACAACGCGGGTGCCGGCTACACGCTGACTGCCACGGCGTCTGGCCTGACGGGAGCGACCTCAACCGCCTTCACCGTCGGGCAACCGGCGGCCTCCATCACGCTGACCACGTCGGCGCCGATCGGAGCCGGTGGCCTCCCGACGATCACCTGGGGCGGCGGGATCCTCCTGACGACCCAGTTCGGCACGAACGGGGGGAACAAGACGTTCAAGCTCCAGGCGACGCGCGACAACGTCACCTGGTTCGACATCGGGCCACTCCTGACGACCGACACGGCCGGCCGCAACGTCTTTGCCTTCCGGCCGTCGACGAACTTCTTCTACCGGGCGGTCTTCGCCGGGACGGCCGATCTCGCCGCGGGGACAAGCCCATCGGTGCGGACGGTCGTACGCCAGATCGCCCTCCTGCGACCGACGAACGGCGGCGCCGTGAGGTCGATCAGCCGGAACACCTCGATCACGTTCTTCACGGTGGTTCGGCCGTCGCGACCCGAGCTGACGCCGGCGACGGTCACGTTCTCCTTCTACCGGTTGAGCGGCTCCACGTGGGTCCTCTCGACCCAGCGCACCGTCACCGCGGCTGCCGATGGGCGAGCAGGGACCACATTCAAGTTCTCGACCTCCGGCCAGTGGTACGTCCGGTCGATGGCGAACCCCACGCCGTACAACGCGAACAGCGTCATGAGCTCGATCGAGCGGTACAGCGTCAACTGACGCCTGCGCCACTCGACTGACGGCTTGAACGGCCGTCGCTTAGATCGACAGGGCCCGCCCGGGCACCCGGGCGGGCCCTGTCACGTGTCCGGCCCCGACGACCCGGCCCCACGCCGCAGATAAGCGCCCGGTGATCGACGCCGGGTACGCTGTTCCTCCAGCCCGCCTTGGAGGTGATATCAAGGAGGCGCGATGTGGTATCGTCCAGTGGTGCGTCGCATCCCGATTGGCCTGACCGACTCCCAGCATGCGCGGCTCGGACGCGAGGCTGCGCGCCGGCATGTGAGCGTGGGTGCGCTCGTGCGTGAGGCCGTCGACGCCACGTTCCCGCAGGAGCTCGAGGCGCGTCGGGCGGCGCGCCACCGATCGTTCCCCGTGCTCGGCGCCTTCGACTCCGGCCGGAGCGACGTCTCCGAGCGCCATGACGAGCTGCTGGGCGAGGAGTCCTGGTGAGCGTCGTCGTGGATACCAGCGCCTTCTTCGCGCTGCTCGACCGGCGCGACGCGCATCACGGCGCCGCCATCGCGTTCTGGACGGATCCCGACGACGAGGACCTGGTGACCCACGCGTACGTCGTGGTCGAGAGCGTCGCTCTTGTCCGGTCGCGCCTGGGGGCCGCGGCGGTCGGAGCGTTCATCGACGAGCTCCTGCCGGCGATCCGTGTCGAGATGGTCGACCGACCGCTCCACGAAGCGTCCCTGACGGAGTTGCGCCGGATCGGCGGCGGCACGAGCCTGGTCGACCGCGTCACCCTCGCGTTCGCGGCCCGCCACGGGATCGGGCGGGCATTCGCCTACGACGCGGACCTCGTGGCCGAGGGCCTCGGGGCGGTGACATCGGGTTAGAGTCACCGGGCGCTGTCGGCGCCGGAGCCGCCGTCCAAGCCCTCCGCGGCCACGACTTCCTCGTCAATGCCCGCCACAGCATCACTAACCAGAATCCCCGTCGAAGCTGGGTGCTTGGGCGGCCATGAGACGGCTCTGGGCGGCGGGACTTCCTCGCTTCTGCAACTCCTGGAGGGCGTTAGCGAGGAAGAGCGGCCGCTGAGGGTCTCGCCGACGGTCTCTGATCCGGCTCGTCGCCGCGAGTCGTCCGATAGTGACGCCTGGGGCGGCATAAGTGAGGAAGTCTCCGACGGCACGGGGTGCGACGGCACGGGGTGCGACGGCCCGGGGCACGGCCGCGCGCGGGGACTCGCGGCCCGGGGCACGGCGCCCGCCCGTCGCGAGGGGTACCAGCAGCACGGCGGCGCGGGGCACGGCCGCGCGCAGCACGACCGCGCAGGGAATGGCCGCGAGGGGTACCAGCGGCACGCCCGCGCGGTACTTCCGCCCCGGCGCGGCGGCGCACCGCCGATGGGACGATCCGGCCATGGCCGAAGCCGCGGACCCGACGCGCCCCGATCCGCCCGTGAGCCCCGCCCTGCCGACGCGCCCCGCCCCGCCCGTGAGCGTCCCGCCCTGCCGACGCGCCCGGCCCCGCCCGTGCGGGTCGGCGCGCTTCTGCGCGAGGCGATCACCGGGGAGCTGGCCGGCGGCCTTCTGGGGCCCCGGGGACCGCTCCTCGCGGCCGCCGTCACCGTCCTCTACGTCGTGCGCCGCCATGGTCCTCGTCGCCGACGACGTCGCCGTCTCGCTCGCCATCCTTCCCCTCGTCCTGGCCGCGCTCACGATGCCGGCCGCCCAGGGACTGGTCGTGGCGCTGGTCACGGCAGCGACCGTCGTCGTGTCCCACGTCATCGTCGAGACCCACGTGCTGAGCGCGCTCGAGATCGTCGAGCTGCTCGCCTTCGCCGTCGTCAGCCTCGCCCTTCGCCTCGTCGTCGTCCGCCTCAGCCACGGGCGCGCCGAGATCGATCGCGTGGCCGCCGACCTGGGCGTGATGGGGGCGCAGGTCGACGAGGCCCGCGAGGCGACCGAGCGCTGGGTCGCTCAGCTGGAGGTGGCCCAGCGCGCCGCTGCCCGGATGGCGGGCCGCGGGTCCATTGGCGACGTCGCCGAGACGGTTGTCGACGAGGTCCGGGCGATCGTGGATTACCACGCGTGCCGGGTCTACGTCCTCGAGGAGCCCGACGACCTCGTCCCGATCGTGGCCGCCGGTGACAACGGCTACGAGACGATCGGGCTCGAGGAGCTTCGTCTCAAGGTGGGCGAGGGCTTCTCCGGCTGGGTCGCCGCCAACGGGCGGCCGCTCCTGGTCCCCGACGCCAACGCGGATCCCCGCGGGGTCACGATCCCGGGCACCGACGAGGTCGAGGAGTCGATGCTCGTGGTCCCGATGCGCTACGACGAGCGGGTCACGGGCGTGATCACGCTCTCCAAGCTGGGCCTCCACCAGTTCGACCTGGCCGACGTGCGGATCCTCTCGATCCTCGCCGACCAGGCCGCCACCGCGATCGAATCGGCTCGGGCGATCAGCGCCTCGGCGGAACTCGCCGAGGACCTGCGCCGGATCGCGGACATGAGCAGCGCGCTCTCGCGCAGCCTCGACCCCCGGCAGGTGGCGGACCTGATCGCCCAGCACGTCGGACACGCCTTCGAGGCGGACGAGTGCGCGATCTCCTCGTGGGACCGGCCGGGCGACCGCATCCTGACGCGCGGGTACTGGCCGCCGCACCGGATCGACGAGCACGAGCAGTCCTTCGACCTCGCCGGGTTTCCCGAGACGCGAAGGGTGCTCGAGACCCAGGCGATCGCGACGATCGACACCCTCGACCCTGTTGCGGACCCGGCCGAGGTCGCGCTCCTCCGCCGCGACGGCCAGCAGGCCCTGGTGATGATCCCGCTCGTGGCCAAGGGCGAGACGATCGGGCTCGTCGAGCTCTGCTTTGTCGGGCAGCTCCACCTGGAGGAGCGCCGCCTCGACCTGGTCCGGGCGATGGCGAACGAGGCGGCGATGGCCCTGGGCAACGCCCAGCTCTACGAGACGACGAGGGCGCTTGCCGATCGCGACCCGCTGACGGGCTTCTTCAACCACCGCTACCTGCACGAGCGCCTGGGCGAGGAGATCCTGCGGGCGCAGCGGTCGGGCACCGCCCTCGCGCTCCTGATGATCGACCTCGACGACTTCAAGCTCGTCAACGACACGCTCGGCCACCTCTTCGGCGACGAGGTCCTGCGCTGGTCGGCGGAGCAGATCCGGGGCGCGCTCCGGGGCTCCGACGTGGCCGCGCGCTACGGCGGCGACGAGTTCGCGGTGATCCTGCCCGACACGCCCGCCGAGGGAGCCCGCGAGGTCGGCGAGCGAATCGTGGCCGCCCTCCGCGACCACCCCTACCAGGCCGAGGGCCGCGGTCCGGTCCCCGTCGGTGCCTCGATCGGGGTCGCCTCGTTCCCGGCCGACGGGCGCAGCGCGCAGGCGCTCATCGCCGGCGCCGACGCCGCCCTCTACCGGGTCAAGGGATTCGGCGGCCGCGGCGTCCAGGGCAGGGTCCAGCGTCGCCTCGTCCCGCCGGCCCGCCGCGCAGGGTAGGGAGAGCCGAGCCACCGGACCCAGGCGGGCCGCCGCGGCGGTGCGTCGGCGCGCCGTCGGGTGGACGCGTGCCGTCCGCGCGCCGCATCCTGTTCTGGACGTGAACGACCTGACCCCGGCCCTCGCCCCGACGCCAGCCCCGCCCCCGCCCCCCGACCCGCTGGCGGCGCGCGCCCGGCTCGCCTGGGCCGGCCTCGCCGTGGCGATCGGCGCCCTCGCAGTCCTCGTCGTCGCCTGGATCGCCCTGCCGGGGCTCCCGCTCGGCCTTCCCGTCGTCGCTGGCAGTGGTGGCCGTCGCGGGGGCCGCGGCATGGGCTCACCGCTCCGTGGAGCAGCACGAGGCGGGGACGCGCGAGGAGGTGGAGAACTTCGCCCGGATCCTCCAGGGCTTCTCGCGGGCCGTCTCGCCCGACGCGATCGTGGACGCGATCCTGGGCGACCTGGGTCCGGGCACCGAGGCGGACCACCTGGTCGTGGTCCGTCGTCGGCCCGGGGCGCCGATCCTGGACGCCACGCTCATCCCGACCCGGCCGGGCGCGCCGCGGGCGGAGACGGTCCTGCCGGCCGTCGACCTCGACGACCCGGGCGGTGCTCCCCTGGAGCGGATCGCGGGCCGGGTACGGCGCGCCTTCGGGCTGCCCAACGTCCTCGGGGCGCCGCTCACTGCCCACGGGGAGCTGCTCGGCGCGATCCTGGTCTCGCGGCGGCGCGCCGGCCCGTGGTCGGACGCCTCGCGCCGGCTCCTGGACGCGGCGGCCACGGAGGCGTCGGCGGCACTTGCGCGAACCGAGACGCATCGTGCGGCTGAGGCGGCGGCCACGACCGACGCCCTGACCGGCCTGCCGAACCGGCGCTACTTCGAGGAGTACGTGGAGCTGCTGGGCCGCGGCCGGCGGGTCGACGACGCGGTGGGGATCCTCATGGTCGACGTGGACCGTTTCAAGCTCCTCAACGACCGTCACGGCCACGCCACCGGCGACGTCGTGCTGCGTGCCGTGGCGCGCACGATCGGGGCGGCCGTCCGGGACGAGGACCTGCCCGCGCGCTACGGCGGCGAGGAGTTCGTTGTCCTCCTGCGGAACCCCAGCCGGGCGGTTGCCCTGGAGGTGGGGGAGCGCATCCGGGAGTCAGTCGAGCGCATCGACCTGCACGCGGTGGGCGTGGAGAAGGTGACGGTCTCGGTGGGCGCCGCGGTGGGTGACGGGGGATCCGAGCGCGTTCCCGAGCTGGTGGAGGCCGCCGATCGCGCCCTCTACCGGGCGAAGCGCTTCGGCCGCAACCGGGTCGAGCCCGGCTGACGCTGGCGCGCGTCGGCAGGGCAGGGTCGGTGTGACCCGAGCCGCCCGACGCCGCGTGCGATACTCGGCCCGATGGCCGAGCAGCCCCCGGGAGCCGCCCCGCTCCCTGCCGACACCGTGTCAGCCCCCGCCGATCCCGCCCCGCTCCTCTCCAACGCCCAGCTGGCGGCGATCTTCCACGAGATCGGCAGCCTCCTCGAGATCAAGGGCGAGCTCGTCTTCAAGACGGTCGCCTACCACCGCGCCGCCGACGCGATCGCCCACAGCCCGCACGAGATCGCCCGCGCGTACCGCGAGGGCCACCCGCCCGCGATCCCGGGCGTGGGCTCGGCGATCTCCGACAAGATCGCGGAGCTGGCGAGCCACCGGGCATCTCCGCTTCCTCGACCGGCTCCACGGCGAGGTGCCGCCGACGCTCGTCGAGCTCCTCGAGGTGCCGGGCGTCGGGCCCAAGACCGTGCGCCTGCTCTGGGAGCGGCTGGGGATCGAGTCGCTCGACGACCTGCGGACGGGTCTCCGGGCGGGCACGATCCGCGGTGTCCCGGGGCTCTCGGAGAAGGGGCTGGCGGCCCTCGCGGCGGGAGTGGAAGCGGTCGATCGCCGATCGACGCGGATGACGCTGGGGACGGCCGAGCGGATCATCGAGGGGGTTGCGGCGCTGCTGCGCGACGTCCCGGGCGTGCGGCGCGTCGAGCCGGCGGGCTCCTTCCGGCGCCGGCGCGAGACGATCGGCGACCTGGACCTCCTCGTCGAGACGGACGACGCAGCGGCGGTGATCGAACGCTTCACGGCGCTGCCGGCGGTCGAATCGGTCGTGAACGCGGGCGCGCACAAGGCCGCGGTCCGGCTGGCCGGGGGGCCGCAGGTGGACCTGATGGTCATGCCGCCCGGGGCGTGCGGGACCTATCTCGTGCACTTCACGGGAAGCAAGGAGCACAACGTCCGCCTGCGGGGGATCGCCCGCGACCGGGGCTGGAGCCTTTCCGAGAAGGGCTTCGCGCGGCTGGGCGACGACGGCGAGATCGCGACGGGTCCGGACGCCGAGCTGCGGACGTTCGCCAGCGAGGCCGAGGTCTACGCATTCCTGGGGCTCGCCGAGGTGCCGCCCGAGCTGCGCGAGGACACGGGTGAGGTGGAGGCGGCCCGCGACGGCAGCCTGCCGCGGCTGGTGGAGCCGGGCGACCTGCGCGGCGACTGCCACGCCCACTCGGACTGGTCCGACGGGATCCACACGATCGAGCAGATGGCGGAGAGCTGCGCGCGCCCGCGGTTACGGTTACCTGGTGCTTACGGATCACTCGCACGGCCTGGCCATCGCCCGGGGGCTGACGCCGGAGCGGGTTGCGGCCCAGCGGCTGGTGATCGCGGAGCTCAACGCACGGTTCGCCCGCGAGGAGGAGGCCGGGACCGCGCCTCCGGCCACCCCGCCGGGCGGCTTCCGGCTCCTGCACGGCTGCGAGCTGGAGATCCGCGGGGACGGCTCGCTCGACTTCGACGACGAGCTGCTCGCCTCGTTCGACGTGGTCGTGGCCGCGCTCCACCAGGGACGGCGCCAGTCGCGCGCCCAGCTGACGGCCCGGGTGCTCGGCGCGATCGCGAGCCCACACGTGGACGTCATCGCGCACCCGGCGGGCCGGATGCTCGGGGAGCGATCGCGCGACGACCTCGACCTCGCCTGGGACGAGGTCTTCGCTGCGGCTGCGGCCACGGGGACGCTCCTCGAGATCGACGGCTCGGACCATCGGCTCGACCTGGCTCCGGAGCGAGCGCGACTGGCGGTGGCCGCCGGCTGCCTGCTCACGATCGACTCGGACGCGCATCGGACCGAGGAGCTGGCCGGGATCGGCTGGGGGGTCGCACAGGCCCGGCGAGCCTGGGTGGAGCCCTCGGTCGTTGCGAACACGTGGTCCCGGGCGGAGCTCCTCGCCTGGGTCGCGGGCAAGCCGGCGCGGATCGCGGCGGCGGCCAAGAGCGGCGCACCGGCGCCCGAACGCGGCGCGCCGGCGCCCGAACGCGGCGCACCGGCGCCCGGACGCGGCACGCCAGCGCCCGAACGCGGCGCCCCGGCGCCCGAACGCAGCGAGTCGGCGGCCCGGCCCGCCACGGCAGCACCGCAGAGCGCCGCATGAGCCGCATGCCGCGCCTGCGCAATCCGCTCCATCGCGCCCCGCCCCCGCTCGCGGCCGGGGCACCCGGGCACCCGCTGCCCCCGGCCCCCCGGCGCACGGGGCGGACGCCGGTTCCCGGGCCGGCGCTCCACGGGGCGCCCGGCCGGCCGCTGGGGTCGCCCTCGGCGGGAGCGGGCTCCGACGCGGGAGCAGCCGGCCGTGCCGGGAGCCTCGGCCGGTTCGGTTCGACGCGCATGTCGACCGGCGACCCCGCCTGGGAGCTCGTCATCGTCGGTGTCACCCTCGCCGCCATCGGCCGCCTTGCGGAGGGCCCCTCGCTCTGGGTCGCGGCGTTCGTGGCGGGTCTCGCCCTGGGCCTCGCCGCCCTCGAGGTCCTGGGCAACGTCGACCCGCCGCCGGGCGTCGCCGACCTCGGCGTGCCGGTGGAGGCGCTGCTCGTCCCGGCGGCGACGGGGATCGCATCGGTCGTGGGCATCCACGTCGTCCCCGTCGGGCTCCTGCTCGTGCCCGCCCTCGTCGCCGTGGGATCTCTGATCGCCTCGTCGATCGCGATCGAGCGGCGGATCCTCGCCCGCCCCAGCGGGCCGACGGCGGCGGACCGGACGGCCCTGCTCGGCCTCGTCATGCTCGTCGCCTTCGTGGCCTTCACCGGGATCGCCGCCGCCATTCCCGGCGCCCTCGTGGAGCCGCCGCCGACCGGCGTCGAGGCGCCCGTGACCGGCCTCCCGCTCGAGGGCCTGGCCCTGCTCGCCGCGCTCGACGGCCTCGTGGCCGGGATCCTGGGCTACCGACTGGCCGCTCTCCAGGGTCCCACGCTCCGCGGCGCGCTCGGGGCCGCCCTGTCGTACGCGGCGGTGATCGCCATCGCGGCTGCGGCGCTGCGCGCCATGGCCTTGCCGCGGCTGGTGGGTCCCGCGCTCCTGACGCTCGTGTTCTACCTGTGGAGTGCCTACCGCGGCGTTCCGCGCGGCACGCGGCGCGACCCGCGCTGGATCTGGGAGGTCCTCCTGCTCGTGGCGCTGGGGCTGGTCGTCGTGCTCTGGAACCTGCTGGCACAGGGCTGACGGGGCGCGCGGTGGCGACCGCGTCGCGGGCGTTTGACGGCGGCGCGCCTCGGGTGTACAAACGGCAGTCGCGCACCTCGTCCGCAGATTGATCCGGCGCGCCCCGCGCCGACCCGAAAGGACTCGTCCTCCCGTGACCTTCCCCGAGCTCGAGCAGACGGCGCCGAGCGCCCCCAGCCTCTCCCGGATCAAGCGGACGCTGACCGAGCAGGCGATCGCCGCCGCGACCGCCGCCTCCTGGGAGGAAGCGGCCGAGATCAACCGGAAGCTCATCGAGTACGGGCCCGAGGCCGAGGCCGAGAACCGCCTCGCCAAGGCGCTCTGGGAGATGGGCGACCTTGCCGGCGCCCGCGAGCACTACCAGAAGGCGCTCGCGCTCGATCCCACCAGCCGGATCGCGGAGCGCAACATCGACCGCCTCAAGCTCCTGATGGTCGAGGCTGGCGACCGCACGGTGGCGGCCGACCCGACGAGCAAGGCGCCCGTCTCCATCTTCGTCGAGGAGACCGGCAAGACCGGCTTCGCGCACCTCATGGAGCTCGCCCGCCCGAAGGTCCTGGCCCAGGTGAACCCGGGCGACGCCGTCGAGCTCGTGGCCGAGGGCAAGCACCTCATCGCGTTCTCGAACGGGATCCGGGTCGGCGTGGTGGAGCCCAGGGTCGCCGCGCGCCTCCTGAAGCTCGTGGCCAACGGCAACAAGTACGCGGCCGGCGTGACCTCGCTCGGGGCGCAGGACGTCCGGATCATCATCCGCGAGATCTACCAGGATCCGCGCAACTACGGCAAGGTGAGCTTCCCGACGGCCGCCCGGTCCGGCGACCTCCGCCCCTACACGAAGGGCACCCTCCTGCGCGAGGACGAGGACCTCGAGGAGGATCTCGAGGACGACATCGAGGACGAGGAGATCGAGGACCTCGATCGCGTCATCCCCGCCGAGGTCACCCCCGACGAGGCCTTCGAGGAGGAGACGGACGAGCTCGACGAGCCGTAGTCCGAACGGCCGGCGCCCGACGCGCCGCCGGCCGGAGCGGAGCCGCGGGCCCGTGCGCCGTGCGAATCCTCTCCCATGACCCCCCGGGACATCGCGGGTCGACCCGCCGAGCCGCTCTCGCTCCCGATCTTCTCGCGGCTCGCCCCCGCCCTGCCCGCGGAGCTGATCGCGGCCCGGATCGAGGCTGCCACCGCCCCTGACGACGTCGTCATCGACCTCTTCGGGCGCGGCGGCTGGGTGGCCCGCACGGCGCTCGCACTCGGCCGTCGGGCCATCTCCCTCGAGACATCGCCGCTCAGCCGACTCCTCGCCGACGTGGTCGTCCGGGCCCCGGACCTGCGCCATCTCGACGCCGCATTCCAGGCCGTGGCCGCCGCGCCCCTCGGGACGTCGAGCCTGCGGGCGTGGATCGACGAACGGTTCGCCACGGCCTGCCCGACGTGCGGAAGGACGCTCGCCCTCGAGGAGCTGGTCTGGGAGCCGGCCGACGGCCGGGCCGGGCGCGTGGTGGGCGGCCGGGCCGGGCGCGGCGCTTCGGGACCAGCCGGCGGGGCGACATCCACGGCCGCGGGCGCGCTGCGGCCGACCCGGCGCTCGTTTCGCTGCCCGGCCTGCCTCGACCGGCGCGGTCGGGGCGGGGAGCTGCGCCATGCGGCGCCGGAGGAGGCCGACCTCGCTCTCGCGATGGCGCATGACGATGATCCTGTCGCGCGCGAGGAGATCGCTCGCCGCTTCCCGCTCCGGGACGAGCCCGGCGGCCTGCTCGAGCAACTGCTCGACCTTCACTCGTCCCGCCAGCTCGCCGCCCTCCAGGCGATCGTCGCCCGGATCGAGGGCGAGCTGCGGGCGTCCCAGGTGACCTCCGCCCTCCGCCTCGCCCTGGTCCATGCCATCCTCCCGTCGAGCCGCCTCACCGGGTACCCCGGCCGGGCCAGCGCGCTGCGCATCGCCGGCGGCCGAGTCCGCCCCTCAGGGGCGCCCGGATGGCGCGAGCGCAACCCGTGGCGCGCCTTCGAGGAGGGCTACCAGTTGGTGCGCGCCTTTGTGCAGGCGCTCGACGACGGCCCGTACGGGGCCGTGCAGGCCCGCCTCACCGAGCCCCTCGAGGGCCTGCTCGACGGCCCGCCGATGATCGCCCTGCGGGTCGGAGGGGGCGATGCCCTCGAGCGGCTCGGGGTCGAGGCCGAGGCGCTCACGGCCGCCCAGCGCGCGCGGGTCCGCCTGGTGCTGTCGCAGCCGCTCCCCGAGTGGACCCCGGGCCGGCTCGCCGAAGCGTTCGTGATCACCGCCTGGGGGCTCGGCAGCGAAGCGGCGCGCCTCGTGCCCTACGCGTCGCTGCTCGACCGGGAGGCCCGGCCCCCGAGCCGCGCAGCTGCGCTGCGGGCCGCCCTCGACGCCGTGGCCCCGGCGATGGGACCGGACGGCACGGGCGAGATCCTCCTGGACGCCGATGGGGCGCCCGGCCTGGTGGCCACGGGCCTGGCGGGCGCGACGGCTGGCTGGCGCGTGGCGGGCGCCCGGCTGGCGGAGCCCGGCCGGCTGCCGGGCGGCCTCCTGGAGATGGTTCCCCCCGGCGGCCGCCTGGGCGCGGCGCCGCGGACCCGGGCCAACCGCACCCTGGCCCCGGCTCCGGGCGGGGCCGGGGATCCGGCGGTTGTCACGACGCGCGGCGTCTTCGGCGGTCCGGTCGCGATCGACGGGCGCTTCTCCTTCTCGGAGCTGAACCGGGTGGTCACCGAGACGGCGGTGGCTGCGCTCCAGGCCCGGGGCGAGCCGGCCGACGGCCAGCATCTCATCGGGGAGTGTCGTGGCCCTGGATCGGAGCGGGCAGCTGCGGCGCTTCGCCGTCGCCGCGGCCCGCCAGGCGGAGAGCGCCGCAGCCGAGCGTGCTGCGGCCGAGAGCGCCGCAGCCGAGCGTGCTGCGGCGGGTCGCCGGGCGACGCGCTCGCGCTCGGTGACG
>CAVPJI010000018.1:0-9375 GCA_963705215.1 uncultured Chloroflexia bacterium
GGCCGGCTGGGGCCGCCGGTCGCGCACGGCGAGCAGCGCGACGCGAGCCCGCTCGAGGAGATCCGCCACCTCCCCGGGCGGCCGCCCGTACCGTTCCACGAGGCCGGTGTCGGTCGCCACGCGCCGGAGGATCACCCGACCCTCCCAGTTGCCGGCCTGCGTCACGTCGTAGGCCTCGGCGACGAGCGGCCACGCCTGGTCCAGGCCTGCTTCGTCGAGGACCTCGCGCACCTCGTCCGCGGTCCAGGTGTAGGTCGCGCCTTCCTCCCCCCCGGTGTCCGCGTCGAGGCTGGCCGCGAAGACGCCGTCGGGGAGGGTCATCTCGCGGGCGACGAAGTCGAGGGTCGCGGTCGCCACCCGGAGGTGGGCCGGGTCACAGGTGAGCGCCCACGCGTGCAGGTAGACCCCGGCACCAGCAGCGCGTTGTCGTAGAGCATCTTCTCGAAGTGCGGAACTGCCCAGGCGGCATCGGTGCTGTAGCGGGCGAAGCCGCCGCCGAGCTGGTCGAAGATCCCGCCCGTCGCCATCCGGTCGAGCGTCCGGCGGGCCATCGCGCCGACTCGGGCATGCAGCCGCCGGCCGCCCGGCGGAGCAGGAGGAACTCAGGACCATCGCCATGGGGAACTTCGGGGCGCTGCCCCAGCCGCCGTGCCGGGCGTCGAAGCCGGCCTCGAGGGCCCCGACGGCCGTGTCGAGGAGAGCCGGGATCGAGGGTGACCTCGCCGTCGGACAGGCGCACGCTGCGCGCGACGTGGGCAGCCAGGCTCGTCGCCGACGACTCCACCTCCCCTCGTCGCTCGCGCCACGCACTCGCGACCCCCTCGAGGACGTCGAGGAAGGCCGGCGCCCGCTCGAGGAGATCCGCCACCTCCCCGGGCGGCCGCCCGTACCGTTCCACGAGGCCGGTGTCGGTCGCCACGCGCCGGAGGATCACCCGACCCTCCCAGTTGCCGGCCTGCGTCACGTCGTAGGCCTCGGCGACGAGCGGCCACGCCTGGTCCAGGCCTGCTTCGTCGAGGACCTCGCGCACCTCGTCCGCGGTCCAGGTGTAGGTCGCGCCTTCCTCCCCCCCGGTGTCCGCGTCGAGGCTGGCCCCGAAGACGCCGTCGGGGAGGGTCATCTCGCGGGCGACGAAGTCGAGGGTCGCGGTCGCCACCCGGAGGTGGGCCGGGTCACAGGTGAGCGCCCACGCGTGCAGGTAGACCCGCGCGAGCTGGGCATTGTCGTAGAGCATCTTCTCGAAGTGGGGCACCAGCCACGCCGCGTCGGTGGCGTAGCGGGCGAAGCCGCCGGCCAGCTGGTCGAAGATCCCGCCCGCGGCCATCCGCTCGAGCGCCCGGCCAGCGATCGGCAGAGCGCGGGGATCGCCGGCGGCGGCCCGCCGAAGGAGGAAGTCGATGGCCATCGGCTGGGGGAACTTCGGGGCGCTGCCCCAGCCGCCGTGCAGGGCGTCGAAGCCGTCCTCGAGGGCCCCGACGGCCGTGTCGAGGAAGCTGGGATCGAGGGTGACCTCGCCGTCCGACAGGGGCACGCTGCGCGCGACGTGGGCAGCCAGGCTCGTCGCCGACGACTCCACCTCTCCTCGCCGCTCGCGCCACGCACTCGCGACCCCCTCGAGGACGTCGAGGAAGGCCGGCATGCCGTGACGGCGGGTGTTCGGGAAGTACGTTCCCCCGTAGAACGGGCGGCCGTCGGGCGCGAGGAAGACCGACATCGGCCAGCCGCCCGAGCCGGTCATGGCCTGGACCGCGTCCATGTAGACGGCGTCGAGGTCGGGGCGCTCCTCGCGGTCCACCTTGATCGCCACGAAGTGCTCGTCGAGGTAGGCGGCGGTCGTGGGGTCCTCGAACAATTCGCGCTCCATCACGTGGCACCAGTGACAGGCCGCATACCCGATCGAGAGAAAGATCGGCCGGTCCAGGGTGCGCGCCCGCTCCAGTGCCTCCGGCCCCCACGGGTACCAGTCCACGGGATTGTGGGCGTGCTGCAGCAGGTACGGGCTCGTCTCGCCGGCGAGGCGGTTGGCGCGCATGCGCGGAATCTACGCTCCCCGCGCCGTGTTGGCGGCAGCGCGTGCGATGCCCGCCAGCGGCGGAGTCGGCCCCGGCCGATCGCCGGCCGCAGGTTCCTTACCATGTTTCAGAACCACTCTTATGACAAGCAGCTTTCCCACTTTATAAAAGAGGACTTGACAATCGCTCACCTACATGTCAATACTTCCGTCATCGCGCACCTGAGCCAGACCACGACGAGGCGACACCATGTACGAGTACCGCATCCTCTTCCCTCGCCTGGGGAGCCGGCAGATCCGCCGGGAGCTCAACAGCAGCCCGCGCATCGACGGCTACCAGCGCAAGGCGGGCGGCGACTTCCGGCCCGAGCGCCCGACGCGCCGGGAGCGTGCGTGATGCCGCACGACGCCATCGCGACCTGCCCGATCTGCAGCGGGGAGCTCGCCGTCACGCGCCTCCACTGCCGCAGCTGCGGGACGACCCTGGAGGGCGACTTCAACGTCGGTCGCTTCGCGCGGCTCTCCCGCGAGCAGTTCGCGCTCCTCGAGAGCTTCCTCCGCTCCAGGGGCAACCTGAAGGAGATGGAGCGCGAGCTCGGGATCAGCTACCCGACCGTGCGGGCCCGCGTGGACGCCCTGCTTCGGGCCCTCGGCCTGGGCGACGACGAGTCGGCGGTGGACGAGCTGGACGTGGCGGCCGAGACCCCCACCGAGACTGCCGGCGGCGCCGTCGACGCGGCTGCAGCCCGCCGCACCGTCCTCGAGCGCCTCGCCCGGCGGGAGATCGACCCGGCAACCGCGGCAGCCGAGCTGCGCGCGCTCGGAGGCTGAGATGGCCGGCGAGAGCACGACGACGGAGCCCGTGTCCGGCCCGCGCGTCCACGACATCGGGGCGGGCGGCATCGTCGTGGTCGCGGCGGAGGCGGCCGACGTCCGGATCCAGGGCATCGAAGGAACCGAGGTCCGGGTCGTCGCGCCGGCCGACGGTGCCGGGATTGCCACCGAGGCCCAGCCGGGACGCTTCACCGTCCGGACCCTTCGCGACGTCGGGACCGACCGGATCGCATTCGTCGGGCTCAAGGTCGGGCGGCGCGAGTTCGGCTTCCCCCTCGGCTTCCGCGTCTCCGGGACGATCGAGATCGAGGTGCCCCGCGACGCGCGGGTCGAGGTCGGGGTGGCGGCGGGCGACGTCGCGGTGCGCGACGTGCGCGGCGGCGCGGTCGTCAGGACGGCCAGCGGCGATGTCTCCATCAAGGGCGCGGGCGGGCACGTGGCGGTGAACGCCTCATCGGGCGACGTGAACGTGATCGCGGCCGAGCCCGTCACTCTCGAGGTCCATTCGGTCGCCGGCGACGTTCGGGCCCGGGCGCCCCGCTTCGATCGTGTCGCGATCGAGACGATCAGCGGCGACGCGGAGCTGGCCGGGACCTTCGCGGCGACGGCCCGCCACGCCATCTCCACCGTCTCGGGCGACGTCGAGCTGGCCGTCGTCGGCGGGGGCCTGACCATCGAGGTCAAGACGGTCTCGGGTGACCTGACCTGCCATCACCCCGACCGCCGTGACGGTGACGGGCGGAGGCGGCCCCTCGTCATCGGCGACGGCGCCGCGCAGATGGCCATCCGCTCCATGTCCGGCGACGTCGACGTCCGCGCGGGCCGAGTCGGCCCTCCGGCGGCCGGGGCGCCCGTGGCGCCCCTCGCCCCCGCGCCTCCTCGTCCACCGGCGCCTCCCGATCGCCCGGCACCACCGCCGGTCGTGCCGCCGGCGCCCGACGACGCCCAGGACGCGGCCACCGTCGCCATTCTCGAGGCGCTCGCCCGTGGGGAGATCGACGTCGCCGAGGCGGAGCGGCGGCTCGTGCTCGTCGCTCCACCGCCCGAGCCTGCGCCCGGCGAGGACCGTCGTCATGCGTGACCCGCTCGACGACGTCC
Organism: uncultured Chloroflexia bacterium; assembly: GCA_963705215.1. Lineage (GTDB taxonomy): Bacteria > Chloroflexota > Limnocylindria > Limnocylindrales > CSP1-4 > CTSoil-043. Next base: position 3,944 of record CAVPJI010000018.1, read on the forward strand.
TCCGCCTGGTCGCCGAGGGCCGCCTGAGCCCCGAGGAGGCAGCCCCGATCATCGATGCCCTGGCAGCCGCACGGGGTGCGGCCGACCGAGCCCGCGCGGCAGGCGATGCTGCCCGCGCGGCGAGCGAGGCTGCCGGGGCAGCACGGGGCGGCCGGGACGCAGGCCCGCCACCCCCGCCCGGGCCTCCGCGACGGCTGCGCGTGCAGGTCCGCGACGGCGGCCGCACGACCGTCGACCTTCAGCTTCCGGGCGTCCTCGCCGAGCTGGCCGGAGCGGTGCCGGGCATCCCGGCCGTCTACGCGGATCGTGTCCGGGAGGCAATCCGCACCGGCCTGCGGGGGTCGATCATCGACGTCATCGACGACGACGGCTCGGGCGTGACCATCTCCCTCGACTGACCCGGGCGGCACGGCCGCGTACCATCATCGGGTGCCCCGGCTCCCCTCCCCTTCCCGCCCGCACCTCCCATCCGGAGCGCGACTGGCCATCGACGAGTGGCGCGCCTTCGGCCACCGCCGCTTCCGAACCTACCAGGGGATCGGGATCGGATCGGCCGCCGTCGTCGCCCTCGCCGGCGACGGCCTGACGATCCCGCTTCTGCTTGCCCTCGGTGCGCCGGCCGCCGTGGCGACGGTCATCGGGGTCCTGCCCTTCACCTTCTCCGCCGCCCAGCTGCTGGTCCCGTCGCTCCTCCGGCGGACCGACGGCAACCTGCGCGGCGTCACGATCGCCATCCTTGCCTTCGGCGAGACCCGTGGGCTCGTGCTCGCCGGCGTCGTCCTGCTCCATCTCGCGGGCATCCTGCCTGCGGCCGCCGCCATCGCGGCCGTCGCGGCCGTCATGTGCCTCGGCGGCGCGGCGAGCGCGATCGGGGGCGCCAACCTCCAGGCGTGGTACGGCGCCGTCCTCTCAGAGCCGGAACGCCGCTTCGTCGCCCCTCGCGTCATGGGGATCACCCAGGGACTCGGGGCGGCCCTCCTGCTGCCGGTGGCCCTGGGCGTGCAGGCGGGCCTCGAAACCGTGGGGCTCGCGATCTACGCGGGCGTCTTCCTCGCCTCCGGGCTTGCCGGGATCGGAGAGCTGGCCGCGGTGGTCCGCCTCCGCCGTCCGGGCCGCGTGCGCGTCGCACGCCGCGGCGAGCAGGCACCGCTCTCCCCGGACACGCGCAGCTTCATCCGGATCATCACCCTGGCCGCGGCTGGGGCCGGCTTCGGGCCCTACCTCTCCATCTACGCGATCAGCGTCCTGGGCGAGTCGGCGGGGTTCGCCATCCTCCTCTCGGCGGTCTCCGCCGCGGCGGCCCTCGTCGCCGCCACCGTCGTCGGCGGCCTGCTCAATCGTGGGTCGGCCTCGCGAACCCTGCGCCTCTCGTTCGTCCTGCGAGGCGGAGGCATCCTCCTCGGGCTCCTGGCGTTTCCGGCCAACCCGGTGGCGCCACTCGTCCTCCTCGGTGTCGCGGTCATCGTCTCGGCGGGCGCGTCCGCCGGCGTGCTCGCCTCGAACGAGCGGCTCCTCCGTCTCACCGGCGGTGTCAACCTGATCGGCGCCCAGAGCCAGTTCGTGGCCGGCACGGCTGCGGGCCTCACGGCCGGCCAGCTCAGCTCCGCCGCGGTCCTGGTGATCCTTCCCGTTGCGTTCCCCACCTTCGCGATCCTCATGGCGGGCTCGGGGCTGGTGCGGCTGATCCTGGCGACGCGGATCGACGTCTCCGCGACCTGGTCGACGGCTACGGCCGCCTTCAACGTCGCCGAGCTCCGCCGGGGGGCCACGCCCATCCCGCCGGGCCTTCCCACTCCGATCGCTCCCCCTCCGGCGGCCGCGCCCGATGATCGCGGCGGCGATACAGCGTAGCGGCGACTGGCGAACAGGTCGTTGACCTGCGCGAGCTTCCCGGAGCGGACGGCGCCGTGATGCTGCACGGACTCAACAGCCTGGGATCGCCGCACGGAACCCCCGCCGGGACAGCGGATCTCGGCTTTCCGAGCCCGGGTTCCGTGCGTGGAAGGAGTGATCTGATGCTGTGCGGGATCGCGTCTCCCTGCGAGGCTCGGCGCCGCCGCGCGTCGCGGGCGGGCGTCGCGGTCGTGCGTCGCCGTCGCGCGTCGGTGGTCAGACCACCCCGAGGAGCCGCGCGAGGACCCCGCCGATCCCGACCGCGAGCGCCAGCGTCGCAGCCGACATCGCGATCGCGGTCCTCCATCCAAGCTCGCCGGCGAGCGCGGCCAGCGTGGCCACGCAGGGGATCGAGACCGAGGTGACGATCGCGTAGACGAAGAGCTGCTCCGGCGTCATGAGGTCGCCGAGGCTCGACACGCCGGCCATGGTCGTCGCTGCCGCCAGCACGAGCAGCAGCTGGAGCGCCAGCTCCTTGCGCAGGAACGCGAACACGAGCGCGAGGCCGGCCACCGACGGCAGGCCGAGCCATCCCTCGACCACGGGATCGAGGACCGAGGCGACCGGCCACACGAGCCCGGATTCGTAGGCCAGCCCGAGGACGATGGAGCCCACGATCATCACCGGAGCGGCCATCCGGAGGAAGCCGCGGAAACGGGCGGCCGCCTTGGCCCAGACCTGGCCCGCCAGAGGCCGGCGGAGCGGGGCCAGCTCCATGACGAGGGGCGACTGGCGGCCGGGCATCATCGCGTTGGCTGTGATCCCGGCCACGAGCGTGAGGGCGACGATGAGCCCGAACGCCGTGGCGGCGACGGCCGCGCCCGCGAAGGGCACGAGGGCGGCCACGACGACGGCCGACCGGGCCGAGCAGGGGACGAGCGTCACGAGGAACGAGGCCAGGATCCGCTCGCGCCGAGTCGCGAGGACCCGCGTCGCGTAGATCGCCGGGACGTTGCAGGCGGTCGCGGCCAGGAGCGGGATCGCCGTTCGACCCGAGAGGCCAAGGCCGCCGAGCAGCCGGTCGGTCAGCACCGCCAGGCTCGTCAGATAGCCCGAATCCTCCAGCGCGGCGATGAGGAGGTAGAAGAGCAGCACGTACGGGATCCCGATCGCGAGGAGGCCGAGGATCCCCGAGTCCAGGCCCCAGAGCAGGCCGGATGCGAGCTGGGGGACGGGCACGAGCGTCCGCACCGCGCCATCGATCACGGGCGAGGCGAACGTCGCCCACACGCTGGACAGGAAGCTCGCCGCAGCCGCGCCCCCGACGCTGACGAGGGCGAACGTCGCCGCCAGGACGGCGGCGAGGATGACTAGGCCGGGCCAGGGCCGGATGCTCCAGGCCGCGAGGCGGTCCGCGAAGGGCCGGCGCCGTGGCCGCACGTCCTCGACTTCGGCTGACCAGCGGGTGGCGAGCCCGCGCCGGACCGGGTCCACGAGGTCGGGCAGGAGCAGCGTGGCTGCTCCCCGCGAGGAGAGGGCGCCGGCCGCGACGAGGGCGCCGAGGCCGCTCGGGTCCAGGGCTGCCGCGCCGAGCGCGTGGCTGGTGGGCAGCTCGGCGGCCGCGCGGGCAAGTGCCCGCTCCACGTCGGGCGGGTACGTGCCGGCCGGCACGAGGGCGCGCGGCGAATGGGTTCCCGCGCGCACGCCCCGGCGACGATGAGCGCGCGCGACCGCCAGCGCCACGGTCCCGGCCACCCCCTCTCCGGTGCGGGCCACGGTGCGCCGGACGGGAAGGGCGAGGAGCTGCCCGAGCCGGCCCGCGTCCAGGGCGATCCCATGGGACCTGGCCTCGTCGGCGAGGTTGAGGGCGACGACCACCGGGAGGCCCAGGTCGCGGCAGGCGATGACGAGCGGGAGGTGGCGGGCGACGTCACCCGCATCGATGACGACGAGGATCGCGTCCGGGGCCGCGGCCAGGAGGGCCGTCCAGAACGGCCGTCCAGCCACCGGGCGATCGCCGAGGGAGCCCGTCCCCGGCAGGTCGACCAGGAGCGCTCGGCCGGCCCGTGTCCGGACCTCGCGGACCTCCCGGCCCACCGTCGTGCCGGGCGCGTTGGTGGTCTCGGCGAACCGTCCGCTGGCCCGGGCCAGGAACGTGGACTTGCCCACGTTCGGCCGCCCGACGAGGGCCACCACCGGCAGGTCTGCCGAGGGCCCCTGCGGCATGGCGGGCCGTGCGCCCGTCTGTCTGGCCGCGGCGGGGAGCCCGGGCAGGCGCCCCTCGTCGGTGCCCGGCGGGACGTGGCACGCGGTCACGCGGCACGGCCCGGCTGGACGAGGATCCCGGCGGCGACCCGTTGCGCGAGCGCCACCCGCGCCCGGCCCAGCCGGACGACCACCGGGCCGCCCATGGGCAGGCGCGTCTCGACCAGGAGGACGTCGCCCCGCTGAAGCCCCTCGGCCGCCAGCCGCTCCGCGTCCTCGGGCGGCACCGACACGACGCGCGCCTCGATGCCGGCAGCGAGTTCGACGAGGGGGACCGGAGGGGACGCGTCCACCCGGCGATTCCACCGGCTCTGCCTCGCAGGCGTGAGTGCGCATCGGCCCACGGTCGGTATGACCAATGGCACCCTGATGAGAGTACTCAGGTGTCCCTGACCGATCTCTGCAAGTCCCCTGAGCGGGATTCAGACCGGCCGACACCTTGACCCGACTCCCGCTTGGGGACTACACTGCGCTTCTGCTCGCCCTTGAGCGATTGCTCACAGATCCCGAGGCGTCCATTGCCGGTCGACATCGGCCCGGAGGAGTTCGAGCTCCTCGCCCGGATCGCTCACCGCTACTACATCGACGGTCGGACCCAGGAGGAAGCAGCCCGCGAGTTCGGGCTGTCACGGCCGAAGGTGCAGCGCCTGCTGGAGCGTGCCCGCTGGGCCGGGGTCGTGGACATCCACATTGAAGTCCCGCCCTGGCTGCACCTCGACCTGGAGGACGATCTCCGGGAGCGGTTCGGCCTCGCCGAGGTGATCATCACCCCCGCCCGCCCGGATCCGCGGTCACAGCGCGAAGAGGTGGCCCGCGGCGCCGCGCGCTACCTCGATCGGCGCCTGCGTGACGGCAACGTGGTCGCCGTCAGTCACGGCCGCGATGCCGGCGAGGTGCCGCGCTTCTTCCGGCCCGGACGTCGGCTCGCCTGCACGTTCGTCAGCGCGATGGGCGGCTCCCCCGACGTCGACGAACCGACCAACCCGAACGAGATCTGCCGCGCGCTCGCGGAGCGATCCGGAGGCCGCGCGGTCAGCCTGTACGCGCCGGCCCACGTGGAGAGCGCCGAGATGCGGGACCGGCTGTTGGAGCAGCAGGCCGTCGCGGATACGCTCGGGATCGCCGCCGGGGCGGACGTGGCCCTCGTCGGCATCGGCGGCACCGACGACGGCTGCACGATGGTCCGCAGCGGCTGCTTCTCGCCCGAGGAGATCGGGCGCCTCCGCGGCCTCGGCGCCGTCGGCGACATCCTCGGCAACTACGTCGACTCGCTCGGGCGAACCGTCGCGTCGCCCGCCAGCTCGCGACTCATCGGCCTCGCGATGGACGACCTC
>CAVPJI010000019.1:0-48376 GCA_963705215.1 uncultured Chloroflexia bacterium
ACCCCACTGATCCGGTCCGCCTTCCGGCTCAGCGCCGCGGGGACAATCATGGCGCCGGGGGCTGACGGACCTTTGGATTCCGGCGGTCTGGCGCCACGGCTCACGTGTGCTGCCAAAGTCTTCTTTATGATCGTCTCAAAGCGTACCGACCATGCCCGCCGGCGGCTGAAGCCGACCGGCTCAGAAGGTGCAAACCGGCTCCAAGCCGGTTCAGCGGTGTTCCGTGACCTGCAGCCAGCCGGTTTCAACCGGCTTTCACCTGCTTGAGCCCGCCGTTTCAACGGCGGCGGGCCTGGCGCCGGCGTGCCTGTTGCGCTTTGGCACCGGCAGCGGTGCCTTCGCAGGCAGTTCTAAGAAACCCCAACATCCCCCGGTTTGCTTGCGCTGGGCCGCCATTTGAGCAGATGGATAAACTGATCAAAGGCGCCCAACAGGAAGACGAAGCACACGACCGCCAGCACCGACTTTGCTGCGAACGTCGGACCGGCGCCGTCAGGAAGGGGGATCGTTAACATGGCGGCAAAGATCGCAGCGCCGAAGAGATTCAACGCCAGATCCATGACCCGGGTACGCGAGTCCAGCGTTGCAGCGCCAGGTTAGCCACACACAACCAGAAGGCCCACAGCCAGTAGGTGTTCAGCCACGGCAGGAACGCAGCGAAGCCCGGTCCGAGCAGTGGGGTGAAGCCGTCGGATCGTCCGCCGACTGCCAGAAGCCGATGTGCTCCGGATAGAAGTTGAAAATGATGGCCGCCGCGCCGATGATGGCCATTTCGACGATGGTCCCGGCGACGCTGATGCGGTCGGGATCGCGGCGGCTTGTGCGAAGGTGGCATGTGCGGACACTGGGTCCTCCCTTACTCCGGGTTACTCACGCTTAGGCAGGCAGACGGATGCGATCGCCATATCGTGTCGCGCTGGATCATCCGTCGCGCATCGGCCATCTGAGGAGTGTGCGCTTGGCTGACTGGCCAGGGCGGGGCCGCTTGCGACGGCCCGAGTGCCGCCTGGTCTTCGAGCAGGTGGGTCAGACTGTGTTGCAAGTAGAACAATGTCAGTTCTATTACCAAACAAAACCTGCTTACGTGTTACCATGCAACTAAGCGGCGAAGGGTTAGCTTACCTTTCCGATCAGGAGGCCGGTCAGATGATCAAGGGTATGCTTCTCGTGTTGATTGTGGTGGTGATGGCGTTGGTTGGCCGTACAGCCGGCCGGCAAGCCCTCCCCGATCCCGTGCCCACCGGCTCTGCCCCGCGGGGTCAGGCGCTGTTTTATCAAGCCAGCATTCGCAGCACGCCGGGCTGCGGCACCTGTCATTCGCTGGAAGCGGGCAAGGTCGTGGTGGGTCCTTCGCTGGCTGGCATTGCGACCCGAGCAGCTGCGATCATCACCTCTCCCGGCTATCCGGGCGCCGCCACGTCTGCTGAGCAGTTTCTGCGCGAATCCATCACCCGACCGGGCGCCGCGCGCGCGACCGGTTACTCGCACGCCGTCATGCCTGACTGGCTGACCGTGCTGGATCGGCAGGAGATCGAGGACCTGGTTGCTTTCCTATCCGCGCAGAAGTAGCATTACCTGCCCGAAATTACCAGGGATACCAAACCCAACACCCCCAGCGCGATGGCGCCGGAAGTGGCATAGGCGCCCTTACCCAAGAGGAAGAGCAGCGCCGCTGCGTTGGCCAGGATCAGCCCGACGATCAAACGAGATGTTCTCATTGTGGGCCTCCGCGATCCGCCCGATGAACCATCATCCTGCAGTGGCGCGTTGGGCGGTCCATCGCGACAATTTCACGCCGGACCAGGCAACATCGCTGCATAGCGGCGCTCCAGCCGCTGACCCGATAGCTCCAACAGCCGTCCCAGCCGCCAAAGCGACCGGCACACCTGGCACGAGAGCCACGGCCGGCGCATCAGGCCAGCCTCGCGCAACAGACGATTCTGTTCGGCCCTGGCCAGGACATCCGGCAGCCTGTTCAACTCGTAGTCTTCCATCGACAGATAATCATTCGGGGGCAACATGGGAGCCTCCTGGTTCGGTCACCGCGCCGCAGCGCCGGATGACCGTCAACAGGTGTTCCGGCGGCTCGCCCTTGCTCACGAAGGCCGCGCCGCCCACCGCCAAAGCCGCCTGGCGCACGCCGGGCCGGCTGCTCAAGACAACGATCTGGAGGGCGGGAGCCGAGCGGTGAAGGGCTGGCAATCCGCCCGCCTCGGCCAGCCGCGGTAGTTCCCAGTCTACCAGGGCCAGGTCTGCCGCAACGGCGCTGACCTGCGCCAGCAATGCCTCACCATTCGCGGCCTCGCCGACAACCTGCACGCCTGGCTGCTGCGCCAACAGCACCCGCAGCGCAAACCTGACGCGTTCCTGATCGTCGGCAATCAAGATTCGCATGTTCGCTCCAACGCACCAGGTTTCCAGTACATCGACCGAGAGATAGACTTGCCCGGTGTCACTATCTGCCCATAGTATAGGCGCAAAGAATCCGGGACGCATTCGACGCCTGGATGATCTGCGTATTGGCCGGGTGGCCAATTTCGTGACGCTTCGATTGCCGGGCGCGTGCAAAAAAATGGCCTGACCCGGTGGCTTCACCACTGGTTCAGACCCTCGCAATTGTGATGATCTTTTGCCCGTTCATGACAATGGACGGGTACATGACTATCGTAGTCAAGCTCTGGTTCTTCAGAGGTGCGGAACGGAGTTTTGCGCTGACGATTGTGATTCAGCATGACAGCGATAGGGGTTTCTTCCGCGGGCGCATCCCGCCCACGCGGGATCGGGGCCTCAGAGTGACAGGCCACATCTGGAATTGCCTTCATTTGCCGGTGTCGCCGGGGCGGGCCAGCGCCGACAACGCACCCCTGACGCCCAACAGCCAGCGGTAGGGGTAGGCGAGGGGGAGCAAACGTGGTCGATCACGCTGCCCTTCACCGAGGGGGACACGCCGCAGTACAAGTTCACGCGGGGCTCGTGGGAGGCCGTCGAGAAGGACGCCAGCTGCGGGGAGATCCCGAACCGGACGGTCTCCGTGACCTACGGCAGCGAGGGAGCCCAGGAGGTCCCTGGGACGGTCGAGACGTGGCGGGACGTCAACCAGTGCGGCTGATGCCGCCGCTCGCGTCGGGTCCCGGGCGCGGCTGATCGAATGAACGGACGGCGGGGTGCCCGCGTATCCTCGGAGAGTGGAAGACAACGCGTTCAGCCTCGCCGCGCCACAAGCTGCGCGCCTCCGCGAAGCCATCGACATCGAGGGCAAGCTGCCGCGCACGCTCCTGGCCCTGGGGCTGCCCACGGCCGGTGACACGGCGCTTCTCGGCGATCCCGACGGCTGGCACGCGGGCCGCCTCGCGGCAGCCGGCATCGAGGTCCGGAGCGAGCCGCTCACGGAGCCGTTCCGGCTCGACCACCCCGACGCGAGCCTCGACGCGATCGTCTCGCTCTGGGCAGGGTTTCGCGGGGTCGATGCGGCAGCCCGTGACGAGGCCGACCGCGTGCTCCGCCCCGGCGGCCGCCTTCTCGTCGCGCACGACTACGGCCGGGACGACGTCAGCGGGCTCCGCGCGAACGGCGCGTCCGAGTACGTGGGCTGGAGCCGGCGGAACGGGCCGTTCCTGCGCGAGGGCGGGTTCCGGATCCACGTCCTGCACTGCTTCTGGACGTTCGCCACGGTCGACGAGGCGGGCGAGGTCCTTGCCGTGGCCTTCGGCGAACGCGGTGCAGCCGTGGGTGCCACGCTCCGACGGCCACGCCTGTCGTGGAACGTCGCCATCTACCATCGCACCCGGCCGCCGACGTGAGCGGTCCGGGCCACGTGTCGCGCCGCAACCCCGACGGCACGCGGGCGCGGGAGGGGGCCCACATCGGGCCCGTGCGGATCACGGCCACGCGGATCGTCCTGCTCGTGGCGGTCGCGGGGTCCGTGGGCTACCTGGTCTATGCGCTCACGGTGCGCGACGCGACGCAGATTCCGATGCTCGCCTCCGGGGCGGCCGTCCTCGGGATCGTCTTCGCCGCCCTTGCTCTTGCGGGCGCCGTCGAGACGGTGCGCGCGGCCCGGGCCGATCGGCCCGGCCGCTCCGTGGCCGCGGCGATCTTCGGCGGCGTGGCCGGGATCGTCGCCTGCGGCTGCTTCGCCGCCGCGGCGGTCCTGGCGCTCCTCTGGGGCGTCGTCTGAGGGCGAAGGCGTTGCCAGCGCAACGGCGCGCCGCGGGCGGCCGGGCCAGGTGGTCGCTCGACCGGCGACGGCGCGCCCCCTGCTAGACTCGGCCGGCGTGGCCCCCATCGTCTAGAGGCCTAGGACGCCACCCTTTCAAGGTGGAGATCAGGGGTTCGAATCCCCTTGGGGGTACCAGCCTTCGCCCGTCCACGAAGCGGAACGCCGCGCCGCGGCGCACCCGCCCGCCCGCGCGCCGCCGCCGCGAGGGGCTCTGCTATCCTCCGCCCGTGCCGTTCGACATCATGGGGGTCCGGATCCCCACCCTCCAGCTGGACAACGTTGCGATCCGCTGTCGCGGGTGCAGCGGCGTCATCGAGGGCACGCCGTTCCGGGTCAACGTGATGGACGTGGTTGCCACCGAGGTCGCCCGGACCTGGGCGGGGTCGACCACGATCAATCCGGGCCCCTTCCAGTTCCACCCCGACCCGGCCTGCGCGCGCGCCTGGATGCGCTCCCGGGGCTACCTGTTCTGCCGCCGTTCGGCCGTCCGTGAGCTCATGCGCCCCATCGCGATCCCGGGTGACGAGCAGCGGCTCGGTCTCTGCGACGGGCTCCACCGGGACGACCACGAGCTCGTCCCGGCCTGAGCGCGGCCCATCGGGCCGGAACTTCGAGGTCTCCACCGCGTGTCCGTCGCCCTTCCCGCCGCGACTTCGCTCATCGCGCTCTTCTTCGCCATGGCCCTCATGGACCAGTGGCGCGAGCGTCGCCAGCCGTTCCAGCTGGTCTGGGCCCTGGGGATGACCTTCTACGGCCTCGCGTCCGGCTGCGAGGCGATCGCCGCGGCGGCGGGCTGGAACGAGACTCTGTACCGGACCTGGTACCTCACGGGGGCCGTGTGGACGGCCGGCTGGCTGGGCCTCGGGACGGCCTTCCTTCTCGGTCGGACCCGCTTCGGCTACGCCTTCGCCTTCAGCCTGTTCCTGGCCGGGCTCTTCACGCTCCTCACCCAGCGCCGCTACGAGTACGAGGGGGCCGGTTCGGCGCCCGTCCTCTACTTCATCGCCGCGGGAGTCCTCGCCGTGGCCGTGGCGGTGGAGACCTACTTCCAGAACGAGCGCTGGCCCCGCATCGCCGCCCTGGCGGTGGGCGGGGCGACCGTCCTGAGCATCGGCCTGATGCTGACGACGACGCTGCCGCCGCCCGGCTATGCCGTTGACCCGTTGACGGGCGTGCCGACCGCCGAGCTCTTCCCGGGCACGCTGCGCCTGCTCACACCGTTCCTCAACGTCACGGGCGGCCTGAGCCTGCTGTTGGGCGCCATCTTCTCGGCCTACGTCTTCATGCCCAAGAAGCGCGTTCTCGACTACTCGCTGGACCCGAACCAGAAGGGCGACGAGTTCCTCTTCAACCTCCTGATCGCTCCGGTCGCGATCACGGTCAACTTCGTAGCCTCGCTACCGGGTGCCGTCCGGGCGCTCCTGGCCGGGAAGCTCCACAGTCGGGTGCCGGCCACGATCCTCATCGCGATCGGGGCGTTCATGGCCTCGTCGGGCGACACGCTCATGCGCTTCGGCATCACGGATTTCTTCCAGGCGGGCAAGTTCCTCGCCGTCATCTTCCTGTTCATGGGATTCCTGGTCAGTGTCGAAGCTTTCGCCGAGTTCCGGGTCCCCTTCACGCATGTCGTCCTGATCCAGCGTCGCCGGGAAGACACGGCTCCTCCGTGACCCCGGGCCGACCCGTCCCGGGCTCGCCCAACCAGCCGCGCTCGCCGGGCCATTCGGATGCCACGGCTATACTGCGAGCAACCCTCCGCCCTAGGTCCCCACCCCGCCCGAACCCCCACAACCGAGGTCCAATGCGCGTTCGCAAGGCCGTCTTCCCCGCCGCCGGGTGGGGCACCCGGTTCCTTCCGGCCACCAAGGCCCAGCCCAAGGAGATGCTTCCCCTCGTCGACCGGCCCGTGATCCAGTACGCCGTCGAGGAGGCAGTCGCGGCGGGGATCGAGCAGGTGATCATCGTCACCTCCAGCCAGAAGCGGGCGATCGAGGATCACTTCGACCTCAACTTCGAGCTCGAGCACCTGCTCGAAGAGCGTGGCGAGATCGAGCTCCTTCGCCAGATCCGGCACATCAGCGACCTTGCCCAGGTCGCCTACGTCCGGCAGAAGGAGCAGCTCGGCCTGGGGCACGCGGTCCTGATGGCCAAGGAGCTCGTGGGCCACGAGCCGTTCGCCGTGATCCTCTCGGACGACGTGGTGGTGGGTCAGCGCCCATGCATCGGGCAGCTCATCCACGCTTACCACCAGACCCACGGCTCGGTCGTCGCCGTGATGGAGGTGCCCCCCGAGGAGACCCGTCGCTACGGTGTCATCGGCGGGTCACCGGAGGAGGGCCACGGCGGGCGCCTCTGGAAGGTAGACCGGGTCGTCGAGAAGCCCGCGCCCGGGGAGGCGCCCTCGAACCTCGCGATCATCGGCCGCTACGTGCTCACGCCCAAGATCTTCGACAAGCTCGAGCAGACGCACCGGGGGGCGGGCGGCGAGATCCAGCTGACCGACGCGATCGAAGCGCTCATGCAGGAGCAGCCGGTCCACGGCTATGCGTTCGAGGGAACCCGGTACGATGCGGGGACGCCGATGGGCTGGCTGAAGGCATCGGTGGAGCTCGCCCTGGCGAGACCCGACATGGGCCCGGAGTTCGCGGAGTATCTTCGCGGCCTCGACCTCTGATCCGTCCGGGCGGACGAGCGACGACAGGAGATATCGAAGAGTGGCAGCACTCGGCGACGTGCTCGGGGGCCGGTATCGGCTCGTAGAGCTCCTCGGCAAGGGTGGCATGGCGACGATCTATCGCGCCACCGACGCCCAGCTGGGCCGCGAGGTCGCGGTCAAGGTTCTCCACCCCGAGTACGGACGGGATCCCGCCTTCGTCGCCCGCTTCAAGCAGGAGGCCCAGTCCGCCGCTTCGCTGAGCCACCCCAACATCGTCGGCGTGTATGACTTCGGCACCGACGCCGACGGCCCCTACATCGTCATGGAGCTCGTGGACGGCGAGGACGTCGCAACGCTGCTCGCCCGCAACGGCCCGCTCCCTCCCCGCCAGGCCGCCCGCCTCGCCGCGGAGGTCGCGCATGCCCTCGCCGCGGCGCATGCGCGCGGAATCGTCCACCGCGACGTGAAGCCCGGCAACGTGCTCGTCTCGTCCGACGGCCGCGTCAAGGTCACCGACTTCGGGATCGCCCGCGCCTGGGCGGACGCCCGCCTGACCCTGCCCGGCGTCACGCTCGGCTCGGTCCACTACTTCAGCCCCGAGCAGGCGCTCGGCGAGCAGGCCACCGAGGCGTCCGACATCTACAGCCTGGGCATCGTCCTCTACGAGCTCCTGTCGGGCCGGCGACCCTGGGAAGGGGACAGCGCGGCCGCCGTGGCCATGGCCCGCATCTCCGCCCCGCCCCCGCCCGTCTCGGCCGTCCGGCCGAACGTCCCGCCGGTCCTCGAGGAGATCGACCAGCGAGCGCTCAACCCGGATCCGGCTGCCCGATTCGCCAGCGCCGACGAGATGGCCGCGGCGCTCGAGGGCTACCTGGACGAGGGCGCTTCGCGGACGGTCCCGCCGGCCGCCGTCGTCGCGGGTGCCGCCGGTGCCGCGGCACTTGCCACCGCCGCCCAGCCATTTCCGCCCGACGCCTACGCCGGGGCGCCGGCCGGCGCCGCTCCGCCGGTGTCGCCGCCTCCGTCAGATCCTCTCGAGGAGCTCGAGCCCGAGGAGCCGCGCCGCACGAGCCCATGGATCTGGATCGCCGGCGTGATGGGCCTCGTCATCCTCGTCATCGCTGGCTTCGGCCTCTTCCGCCTCTTCACAGCCGACGGCCCGGCGACCACGCCGGGTCCCGGCACCGTCGCGCTCCCGTCGTTCGTGGACCAGTCCTTCGCGAACGCCTCAGCGACGGCCCAGCAGCTCGAGATCGTGCTCGAGCCGACGTACGTCAAGAACAACGACAAGGCCGAGGGCACGATCGTCAGCCAGGACCCGCCGGCCGGCACGGAGGTCGACAGGGGCTCGACGGTCAAGGTCGAGGTGGTCTCCGGCAAGGAGCTCGTGCAGGTTCCCCAGCTGACCGGGGTGCCGGAGGCGGACGCGATTCGGGCCATCACCGACGCGAAGCTGACGCTCGGGATCCGGACCGAGTCCTTCGACGAGGGGATCGTCGCCGGCTCCCTGATCGGAACCGCGATCCCGGCCGGCACCGAGGTCCCGACGGGCACGGCGATCGACTACGAGGTCTCCAAGGGCGCCGAGCCGACGCCCAGCCCGACGCCGAGCGCGACGCCGGCTTCGGTCACGGTGGGCACCTACGTCGGGCTCACGGTCGCGGCAGCCAGCTCCCAGGCGACCACCGAGGGGCTCGTGATCCAGTGGCAGGGGGCCACGCCGGCCGACGGCAGCATCGTGACGGCCCAGAACCCGGCCGCAGGATCGAAGGTCGCGCTCGGGTCGCCGCTCCTCCTGTCGGCCGCTGTCCCGACGCCCGAGCCCACCCCGGTCCCGACGCCCGAGCCCACGCCGGTCCCGACGCCCGAGCCCACCCCGGTCCCGACGCCGGCGCCGTAGGGGTCAGACCCCCAGCGCGCGGACCCCGGAGGTCAGACCTCGGGCTCGGCCCAGATTCCACCCGGCACGGCGAAGACCGGTCCGAGCGGGTCGACGACCGGGATCGCGTCCGGACCCACGGCGCGCCCGGCGGGGATCGGCCGCCAGCACCCGCGCAGCTCGTCGCCTCGGAGCGGCACCGCCCGCGGGTCGAGCCCGCACGTCCCGCCGATCAGGGGGGCCACCGAACGGCGGTAATGCACACACGTGGCGCAACTTGTGCTCGACCGTCGGCAGACCCAGCAGCGCGCGACCTCGGGCTGTGGCGTCCGGCAGTGCGGGCAGCGCCAGTTCGGCATGGGCGAATGGTAGCTGCGCACGCACCGACTGTCGAGGGGTTCCGCGCGCACGAGGAACGGGCGTGCGATTCGAACGCGCGGTCGATCGCCCCGGTGGGACGGACCCGGCCTTACTCGATGAGGGTGATCGAGATCTGGGCGGAGGCCTCGCCGAAGTCCAAGGTGCTCACGAACGCCGTGGCCAGGCCGCTTCCCACCGTCGCCCCGGCCGGGATGACGGTCTGGAAGGTCGAGAGCCCCGATCCGTCCGTCAGGCCGTCACCGGTGATGACCGGCACGCCCGGGATCGAGAGCGTGAAAGTGACCAGCTCCCCGGAGAGGACGTTGCCGTCCGGGTTCGTGACCCGGGCGGTCAGGACGATGGTCCGCGGCAGGCGGGCGGCACTGATCCGGTAGGCGGACGCGCTGAGGCCGACCTCCAGGCTTCCCGACCCCCGGAGGACGGTGAGGACTGCGGTCCCCACGTTGCCGGCCAGGTCCGTCGCGGTCAGGGCGATCCCGTTCGTGCCGGGCTGGAGAGTGATCTCGAGGGTGAATATCCCCGTCGTCGGATCGGCCGTGGCCGTGGCGGACGTCCCGTTCGCCTCGTTCCGGGCGACGACCACGGACTTGCCCTGGGTCTTCCCCATGATCGTGGCGGTCTCGGCGTTGACGGTTGAGCCGTCGGCGGGCTCGGTGACGGTCACCTTGGGCTTCGAGATGTCAAGGACGTAGGTGACGATGGGCGACGGCTCGCTCTCCCCGCCCGCGCCCACGAGCGTGGCGGTCACGTCGTTGCGGCCCCGCTCGAGCGGCAGGTTCTCCACGACGAAGGACGGGGTCTCGCCGACGGGCACGTCGCGGACCGCCACGGGGTCAGCATCGGGCAGGGTGACGTAGACGCGGACGACGAAGCCATCGCGCCCGACCACATCGAGCGGCACGGTCCCGGTGAGCGTGGCCGTCGGCTGGTTCGTGAACCCGTTGGCCGGCGCCGTGAGCGTCGGCGAGGGAGGGATCGGTACCAGGCTCGCGCTGGGGCTCGCCGTCGGCCCGACCGTGTCGGCGATCCCCCCGAGCGCCGTCCCGATCGTCGAGACGACCCGGGGCAGGACGCCGGTCATCGTGGAGAAGACGACGGCGGCAAGCGCGACCAGGGCGACCAGGAGGGCGAGTCGCGCCACGAGCGGCATCCCGCGGGCCGGTTCGGGAGTGCGGATGCCCACGGACCGAGCCGCGACCGGGCGACGAGGCGTCGGCGGCAGCTGGCGGGGCCGGCCGGAGGAGGGCGGGCGGGGGCGTACCTGGCTCGGCCGGTCGCGGCGGGAGGTCATCGGCAGGCATTGTCGCACGGCTCGAGCGGCGAGCCTCCGGCCCCCGCGGAGACTGTGCGGTCCGGTGTACGCTGGAGATCCTGGCGCAGGTTCGGTAGCGACGGGAGAGGAGGGTGGTCGGTGACAGAGCGCGAACCGCCGCGGCATGGGGCCCACCCGGCCGCGGCCGCCCGGGCGGACACGCTTGCCGCGCGCGCGGCCGCCCCCGAGCTGCGTTCCGTTCGGGGTCCCGCTCCCGCCATGCCCGGCACGGTCCGCTCGGTGGTCGGGGTAGGTCCCGGCACCAGGCCGGCGGCCCAGCTGTCGCCGATCGCCACGGGCCCGGGACGACCCTCCGCTCCGCGCCCGGTGCCGGCGCAGCCGCCCCGACCGATGCACCCTCCGATCGCCCGGGTCATGACCTCGCCGGTGGCCGGCGCGACGGCCCTGCAGGCGTACGCGGCTGCGGCCCGCGCCATGCCCGGCACGGCGGCCGGCCGGCGCAGCGGCGCCCTCGCGCCCTCCGGCCCGAACGCGACGGGCGGGGCTCGGCTGGGCTTCGGGATGCCGAGCCTTCGTCGCAACGTCTGCCCGCACTTCTTCATGAGCGGCGCGCGCGGCGCGATCCCGATCCAGGCGCCGCACCTGCTCAAGGCGCTCGTGCGCCAGGAGACGAACCTGGCGCGCTGTCAGCTGCGGGGCGGCGTCCACCTGGAGCAGGGCTACGTGAACGACGTCTGCCTCTCGTCGCGCTTCAACCAGTGCGTCTTCTACGAGGACGAGCTGTCCCGGTGACCCTGCCGGGGACACCGGACACCCCGCCGGACCCCCGCGGCGAACCCCGGCCACGGGTCGTTCCGCCGACCTATGCGGACGCCGTGTACGCCCTCCGGGCGCGTGGTCGCTTCGGCATTCGGCTGGGGCTCGGTCGGACCCGCGCGCTCCTGCGAGAGCTCGGGAGCCCCGAGGCCGGGGTTCGGGGCGCGCTTGTCGGTGGCACGAACGGGAAGGGGAGCGTGGTGGCGCTCGTCTCGTCGTGCCTGGCCGCCGCCGGGCGGCGGGCGGGCGACACGCCGAAGCCGCACCTGGTCACCTACCGCGAGCGGCTTCGCATTGGCCAGCGTCCGATCACCGCCACGTCCTTTGCGGACCTCGTTGCCGAGGTCCTGCCCGCCGCCGATCGTGTCGCCCGACGTCACGGTCCCCCGACCGAGTTCGAGCTGCTGACCGCGCTGGCGTTCACCTGGTTCGCCCGCGAGGCGATCGACCTCGCCATCGTCGAAGTGGGGCTCGGCGGCCGGCTCGATGCGACGCACGCCTGGGACGGTGGGGTCGCCGCGATCACGAACGTCGACCTCGACCACACCGAGTGGCTCGGCCCGACGGTGGCCGCGATCGCCCGCGAGAAGGCAGCGATCATCGTGCGCGGGGATCGCGCGGTCACGGGCGCGACCGGCGAGGCGCTCGCGCTCGTCCGCCGGCGCGCGCACCGGATCGGGGTCCCGCTGGTCGAGGTGGACCCGGCTGCCGTCCGGAGCATGGATCGCGATGGCCTCGTGGTCGACCTCCCGGGTCTCGTCGCGACGCGGGTCGGGCTGCTCGGCCGGCACCAGGCCGCGAACGTCGCCGTCGCGGATGCCGTGCTCGACGCCCTCGGAGCTGCCGGGATCGCGGTCGTCCCGCCGGCCGCTCGACGCGCGGGCTACGCGGCTGCCCGCTGGCCGGGGCGCCTGGAGCTGCTGACGCTGCCCGGGGCAGGACCGGGCGGCGCGGACGCCGAGCTGCTGCTCGACGGTGCCCACAACCCGGCCGGGGCGGCGGCCCTCGCGGCGGCGTTCGACGAGCTGCGGCCGCTCCTGCGTGGCGGTGAGGCGGGGCGGCGGGGCGCGGCCACCGAGCGGCGCGCCCCGGCCACCCTCGTCCTCGCGATCATGGGCGACAAGGACGTCGCCGGCGTCCTCGGCGCCCTGGCGGCCGCTCCCTCGCTCGACGGGGTGCGGGTCATCGCCACGCAGGTCGAAGGCCCGCGCGCCATGCCGGCGGCGGCCCTTGCGGCGCAGTGGGCTGCGGTCGCCGGGGAGCGATCAGGGCCGATCGGGGTGATCCCGGAGCCTGCCGCGGCCGTCGCCGAGGCCGTGGCGCGCGCCGAGGGGCCGGTGGTGGTCGCGGGGTCGCTCTACCTGGTCGGTGCTGCGCGTGCGCTCGTCGTCGACGACCCGGACCTTCGCGACCCGGCGTAGGATCGCGCGGATGACCGAGCCCCGTCCCCTGCCGGATCGCGCGTTGCCGGCCGAGCATGGCGTCGTGGCGCCCGACCCCGGCCGCGGCGGCGGCGCGGCCACGCCCTCGTTCGCCCTGCCGCCCGACGCCGGCACCGGCCTGCCCGGTTCTCCCGCGCCGCTCGCGATCGGCCCGCGCACCTTCGCCTGGGGGATCCGCACCTTCGTGGTCGGGATCCTCAACGTCACCCCCGACTCGTTCTCCGGGGACGGCCTCCTCGCGCCCGGGGACCGCGGCCGGGCGGCCTCCCGCGATATCGGGCCGCTCGCCGACCGCCCCGTGGCGGCAGCGCTCGCCCTCGCCCGCCGGATGGTCGACGAGGGGGCGGACATCCTCGACGTCGGTGGTGAGTCGTCGCGGCCCGGCCATCTGCCCGTCCCCGCTGCCGAGGAGGCGGCTCGCGTCGTGCCCGTGATCCGGGCGTTGCGCGAGGCGCTGCCCGACGTGCCGCTCTCGATCGACACGACGAAGCCGTCCGTGGCGGCTGCCGCGCTGGACGCTGGTGCGCATCTCCTCAACGACGTCTGGGGCGTCGCCGAGGACGACGGCATCGCGCGGCTGGCGGCGGAGCGTGGCGTCCCGCTGGTCCTCATGCACAACCGGGCCGAGGCCCGTTACACGGCCCTCATGGCCGAGATCGTGGCCGACCTCCAGCGGGCGCTGGAGCGGGCGGTGCGGGCGGGCGTGCCCCGGGAGCGCCTCATCGTGGATCCCGGGTTCGGGTTCGGCAAGGCACCCCCGCACAACCTGGCGCTCCTTCGGGAGCTCGCTGCGCTCCGCCTGCTGGGCCGACCCGTGCTGCTCGGGACGTCGCGCAAGTCGACCCTCGGCAAGGTGCTCGACCTGCCGCCCGACGAGCGGGAGGAAGCCACGGTCGCGACGACGGTCCTGGGCATCGCGGCCGGGGTCGACCTCGTGCGCGTCCACGACGTGCGGTCGAACGTGCGGGCTGCCCGGATGGCCGATGCGGTTGTGCGCGGCTGGCGCCCCCCGGGCTGGGAGGATGACCGGTGACCGATCGGATCGAGCTGCGGGCGATGCGCTTCGCCGGCTGTCACGGCGTTCTGCCGTTCGAGGCAGAGCAGGCGCAGCGGTTCGAGGTCGACGTGGTCCTCGAGCTCGACCTCGCCCCGGCCGGCACGACCGACGACCTCGCCCGCACGGTCGACTACGGCACGGTCTTCGCCGCGACCCGGGCGGTCATCGAGGGCTCCCACGTTGCCCTCATCGAGACGCTCGCCGAGCGGATCGCCGCCGGCGTGCTGGCCGCCAGCGCGCCGGCGACTGCCGTCACGGTCCGCGTGCGCAAGCCGGACGCGCCCCTTCCCGGCGAGCTGGCCTGGGCTGGCGTGGAGATCCGCCGGACGCGCTGACCGGCGAGGAAGCGGTCGCTTCCGGGGGGCCGGCGCGCGCCGCGGGCTACTGGACCGAGGCGGGGCGCGTCCCGAGGGTCAGCGTCAGGGCGATCTTCTGGCCGTCCCGGAGGACGTCGAGGGCCACCGTCCGGCCCGGCGCGAACTGGGTCAGGATGTCGTCGAGAGGGCTGCTGGGGCCGATCTCCGTGCCGTCCACCGCCGTGATGATGTCTCCGTCCCGCAGGCCGGCGGCGGCCGCCGGGCTGTCGGCGACGATCGAGTCCATCGCCTGGCCGGTGGCGTCCTGTGCGCTCAGCCACGCGCCCTTCTCGACGGGCAGCTTGTTCGCCTCGGCGACTGCTGGGGTGATCGCCACGTAGTAGACGCCGATCCAGGGGCGGGCCAGCTCCTGGCCTGCAAGCGCCTGCTGCAGGATCGGCCGAGCGATGTTGATCGGGATGGCGAAGCCGATCCCTTCGGCCGTCTGGGCGATCGCCGTGTTGATGCCGATGACGTTGCCCGCCGAGTCGAGGAGCGCTCCACCGGAGTTGCCGGGGTTGATCGCAGCGTCGGTCTGGATGAGGTTCCGGAGGACCGTGCTGTCCTGGACGGTGATGGTTCGACCGAAGGCGGACAGGATCCCGGCGGTCACCGAGTTGGTGTACGTCCCGAGGGGGCTCCCGATCGCGATCGCCAGCTGGCCGACCTTGGCTGTGGACGAGTCGCCGATCGGGGCCGCGGTCAGGCCGGTCGCGTCGATCTTGACGATGGCAAGGTCGGTGAGCGTGTCAATTCCGTAGACCGTGCCCGGGAACTCGCGGCCGTCCTCGAGGGTCACCGTGAGCGACCGGGCGTCTGCGACGACGTGCTTGTTCGTGACGATCCAGCCATCGGAGTCGAAGATGACGCCGGATCCGACGCCCGACTGGGGCAGGCCGGAGAACGGGTCGGACGGATCGGCGGCGGCGCCGCTCACGGCGATCGTCACGATGGCCGGCGAGACCTTCTCGGCCGCCCGCGTGATCGCCGAGCTCTCGTCGATCGAGATCGGCACCGGCTGCGCTGCCTCCTGGGCCTGGCCGATGGGGGCGACCGTCGCGACCTCGCGGTCCAGGGTGCCGGTGGCCGAGAGGATGCCGTACGTGCCGAGCGAGCCGATCATGGCCGCGCCAAGGGAAGCCGCCACGACGACGCCCACCATGCCGCCGCGGCGGGCGGGCGCGGTCCGGGGGGCGGGCGTGCCGACGCCCGGCGTGCCGGCCCCGGCCGCGGGCTCCGGCTCGTACCAGGCCCGGGGCGTCGGCGGGGCGACGTTCTCAGCGTCCGTCTCGGTAGCCCCGACGGTCCATGCAGGGCGGCGCTCGGCCGCCGGCGAGTAGGAGACCGGCTGCGTGATGTCGTCGGCCGCCGCGGACGGGGACAGGGACGGGGTCGGCTCGGCCGCCGGCTCGGCTGCCGCCGGCTCGGTGGCGGGCTGCGCCGGCTGGTCGGCCGCCGGCGACGGGGCGGCCGGCTCGAAGGGTTCGGTCATCGGTGGTTGTGCTCCGGGAATTGGTGAGGGAAGAGCCGGCCTGCGACCGGCGCCTTGTTGTGTCCCTCCAAGGGTCGCGGTTCGGGATTGCGGCGCAACCGGCGGCGCGGTGAAGAAATCGTCACATCGTCGCGTCGCGCGGCCACGCCCCGGGCGGTTGCGGCGGCCCGATGGGCGTCGGCGGGGGCTCGCCCGCCGCGCGCACCGTCTCCGGCGCAGCCATCTCCTCACCGTGCTTCGGATCGCGCGGCAGGACCACCGTGAACGTCGTCCCGGCGCCGACCCGGCTCTCCACCGCGATCCGGCCGCCGTGCATGTCCACGATGGACTTCACGATCGCCAGCCCCAACCCGCTTCCCGATCCGCGCGCCTCGTTCGCCCGCGAGCCGCGGTAGAAGCGCTCGAAGACATGGGGGATCTCGCTGGCGTCGATCCCCACCCCCGTGTCGCGCACCTCGAGCCGGGCGCCGTCGCGGTGGGGCTCCAGGGCCAGGACGACGGAGCCGCCCCGGGGTGTGAACTTGATGGCGTTCCCGAGCAGGTTCGCCACGACCTGGCCGATTCGCTGCGGGTCGTGCCGGATGCGCACCGGGTCCGGCGGGAGGCGCAGCTCCAGCGCGATGGCCCTGCGCTGCGCCGCCGGCTCCGCCTGCTCGAAGGCGGACTCCGCCGTCGAGCGGAGATCGTCCGGCCGCAGGTCCAGCCTGAGGAGCCCCGATTCGAGCTTGGATAGCTCCAGCAGGTTGTAGGCCAGCCAGTCGAGGCGATCCAGCTGCTGGCGGCTCGTTCCCAGGAACTCGGCTCGGGTCACGGGATCGCTGCCCGCCTGGCCCTGGAGCAGCTCCGTGTTCATGCGCAACGCAGCCAGCGGCGTCCGCAGCTCGTGGGAGACGTCGGCCAGGAAGTCGCGGCTCCGATCGCGATCGCGCCGGATCAGGTCGACCGACTCCTCGAGCCGCTCGGCCATCACGTTGAACTGGCGAGCCAGGTCGGCGACCTCGGCGTAGGACGATTCGACCTCGGCGATGGGCACGCGCCCCGCGAGGTCGCCGGCCGCCAGGCGGCGCGTCGCCTCGCCCAGCCGCCGCAGCGGGCGCGTGAAGCGGGCCGCAAGGTAGGTCGAGATGAGCAGCGTGGCGAAGAGCGCCCCGAGCGCGGCCAGGGCGATGAGCCCGGTGATCGTGCCGAGGGTGGAGGCGCGCGTGGTGTACGGGTTGGCCAGCACGGCCTCGATCCCCCACGGATCCCCGAGCGTGCCGCCCTGGACCGGCCCGAACTGGTCGACCGCCGAGATGGGCTCGCGGGCCTGGCCCGGCTCCGGTTCGGCCGCGAGCGCTCGCGCGAAGGTCCCGCCGTCGGACGGGGTGACGACCACCTCACCCTCGCTCGTGGAGGTTGTCCCGCCGATCCGGATCTCGACGTCCGCCAGGGCCACCTGGTCGGCCAGGAAGGCAAGGAAGACGTCGTTCCCGAGGGCCTGGGCCACGTCGGGGTTGAGCGTGTTGCCCGCGCCCACGACCGGGGCGTTGCCGGCGGCGGTCCCGGCGAAGAGCGCCGAGATCCGGGCGACGACCGATCCCCGGGCGTCGAGCGCAGCCTGCTCCTGCTCGCGGAAGTAGCCGTCGAGCCGGTTCACCACGATGGCCGAGACGGCGAACAGGGAGATCGCGACCACGGCCACGAAGGCCAGGGTCAGCCGGGCCTGGAAGGTCCGGCCGGTGGGTGGGGCGGCCACCATCGTCGACGTACGGTAGGCGGCGCCCACGACCGGGGCGGCGTCGGGGTCAGCGGTCGGCGAACGCGTAGCCGACTCCCCGGACGGTCAGGACGAAGACCGGCTGCGACGGGTCGTCCTCGATCTTCTCTCTCAGATGGCTGACGTGGACGTTGATCGTCTTCTCGTCCTGGTCCAGGGCCTCGTAGTCGCGGAGCAGCTCGAGGAGCTCCCCGCGGCTGTAGACGCGGCCCGGCCGGCTGGCGAGGTGGCGAAGGATCTCGAACTCGGTCGGGGTCAGGGCCAGCCGTTTGCCGCCCCGCTGCACGCGGCGGCGCTCCAGGTCGATCACGAGGTCGCGGTGGCGGATCACCCGGCCGCCCGCCGCGTCCGCCAGGTCGCCGTAGGCGCGTCGCAGGAGGGCCCGGATCCGGCTCATCAGCTCCCGCAGGCCGAACGGCTTCGTCAGGTAGTCGTCGGCGCCGAGCTCGAGGCCGATGACCTTGTCGACCTCGTCGTCGCGGGCGGTCAGGACCAGGACCGGCATCTTCGCCCCCGACGCGCGGAGCCGCCGGAGCGCCTCGAAGCCGTCCATGCCCGGCAGGCGGACGTCGAGCACCACGAGATCGGGCGCCTGGTGGACCGCGAACTCGAGGCCTTCCTCGCCGGAGCGGGCGACCGTCACCGTGTAGCCTTCCTGGGCCAGCGCGTACTCGATTCCCCGGGCAACGGCGTACTCGTCTTCGACGATCAGGATCGTGGCAGCCATGCGCCGGGATCGTACACCCGGCGCTCGGCGGAGCCGTGCTACCCTGCGGGGGATCGGGCGCCCGGCTGCCAGGACGGCCGTGCGGTCGCCCCCGCGCCTCCGAGGCGTCGCCTCCGACGCAGACAGCAACCAGAGGATCACGCATGAGCTCCACCCGCCCCGCGCTCGCCGCCGAGCGCCGCACCGTACTCGGGAAGGCCAACGCCGGCCTTCGCCGCGAAGGGCGCCTCCCCGCCGTCGTCTTCGGCCACGGCGTCGAATTGGCCGCCGTCTCGCTCGACGCCCACGAGTTCAGCATCCTGCGCCGTCGCGTCGGCCCCAACGCCCTCATCGACCTCTCGATCGACGGTGCCAAGGCGAAGCCGGTCCTCGTCCACGGCGTCCAGATCCACA
This sequence comes from uncultured Chloroflexia bacterium, assembly GCA_963705215.1. GTDB lineage: Bacteria > Chloroflexota > Limnocylindria > Limnocylindrales > CSP1-4 > CTSoil-043. Next base: position 18,448 of record CAVPJI010000019.1, read on the forward strand.
AGGTCAACCGCCGACCGATCCATGTCGACCTGTTCGCCGTCCGGATGACACAGGAGCTGACCGTCGACGTCCCGGTCCACGGCACCGGCGAGTCCGAGGCGGTCACGAAGCACGGCGGCACGCTGCTCAACGCCAGCGGTAGCGTGAAGGTCCGGGCCCGGCCCGACCACCTGCCGCAGGTGCTCGAGGTCGACCTCGCCGGGCTCGTCGACTTCGACGCGATGATCCGCGCGCGCGACCTGCCGATCCCCGCCGGTGTCACCCTGCTGACCGACCCCGACGAGATCGTCTTCAAGGTCGCCCCGCCCCGCGTCCTCGAGGTCGAGGCCGCCGCGCCCGTCGTGGCCGAGGTGGCTCCGGAGGTCGCGGCCGACGCGGAGAGCACGGAGAGCTGAGCCCCTCCGGCCGCGAGCCCTGGGCCCGCGCCGGTACCCGCATTCGACGACGAGCCCGGCCGCATGGCCGGGCTCGTTTCGTCAGGCGTGTGACTCGGCGCCGCCGAGGTCCCCGGTGAGGTAGCGCTGCAGCGTGGGCCCGGTCGCGCGCACGAGAGCCTCGCGGTCGGCCGACGCGATCGGGTCGACCTTCACGATGTAGCGCGCCATCGCGAGGCCCACCAGCTGGGTGCCGACGAGCGTCGCGCGCAGGTCCGCGGCGGGCCGATCCGTCGCCCGCGCCATGGCCAGGAATGGACCCTCCGCGAGGGCCCGGCGGAACATGCCGGCCGCCACCGGGTCCGTCGCGGCCGAGCGGACGATCCCGAGCATGAGCGGGTGCATCGCCGGCGAGTCCCACAGCTCCAGGAAGAACCGCACGATGCGCTCGCCCAGCTCTCCCGGGGGGCCGTCGAGGACCAGCGGCAGGACCTCCGAGAAGTCGACCGGGATCTCCATTGCCGCCAGGAAGAGGCGCTGCTTGGTCCCGAAGTAGTGGTGGACCAGGGCGGGGTCGACGCCCGCCTGCGCCGCCATGCCGCGGATGGTCGCCGCCTCGAAGCCGAGCTCGCCGAACGAGATCCGGGCGGCCGCCAGGATCCGCTCCCGCGTGTTGCTCGACCCCGGCCGCCGCCCCGTGCGGGCGGGCTGCGGGCCAGCCGGACGCAGGCCCGCCGCGCGGGAGCCCGCCGCGCGCGTCATGCGACCTCGCGGCGGATCGTGAGCGACGCGATCGTCGCGAAGAAGACCGCGACGACCGTCAGCACGGCCAGGTCGGTCTGCAACGCCGCCGTTCCCAGGTCCGCGCCCGCGATGAGGATCTGGCGCATGCCGTCGACGGCGTACGTCAGGGGCATCAGCCCGACCAGGGGCTGGAGGATCTCCGGCAGCGTGCTGATCGGGAAGAGGACGCCGCACAGGAGGAACTGGGGCACGATCACGATCGGGATGAACTGGACGACCTGGAGCTCGGTGCGGGCGAACGTCGAGAGGAAGATGCCGAGGCTGACGGCGCCGAGGGCGGCGACGACGACCACGACGAAGGCGAGGAGGGGGCTCCCGGCGATCGGCAGCCCCAGGCCAACCGAGAACGCCGGGAGGGGCCCCAGGGCGGGGATCTCGACGCTCCCGAGGCCCCAGGCGAGGAGGATCGCGACCTGGAGCGTGGCGAACAGCCCGAACCCGAGCAGGTAGCCGGTCACCACCTCGCCCCGGGCCACGGGCGTCGCCATGAGCCGCTCGAGGGTGCCGCCCGTTCGTTCGCGGAGGAAGCTGATGCCGGTGAGGATGTAGACGAAGAAGTAGGCGAGGAAGCCGAGGATCGCCGGCGCGAACGGCGCCATCGGGTCGTCGCTCGGGGTGCCGTAGAGGGTCGTCCGTTCGATCGTCGGGATCGACAGCCCCGTGACGGTCGCGGTCGCCGCGAGCCATGCCCGCTGGACCTGGGCGACCTGCGTCGACTCGCCCGCCGGGTCGAGGCCGTTCGTGAGGATCGTCACGGTCATGGCGACGCCCGGCACGATCTCCGGTGGGAGAAGCACGCCGACCGACGCCGAGCCGTCGCCGATCGCCTCCCGCGCGGTCGCCTCGTCGGCGACGAGGGTTGCCGACCCGCCGTCCGCCTCGAGCGCCGCACCGAGCGCGGCGGCCACGGCCAGGCCCGGCGGGCCTGCGGGGTTGACGACTACCGCGCTCACTGCGGGGCTCTCGCCTTCCCGGACGATGAACGCGATGAGGCCGGTCATGACGACCGGTACGACCAGGAGGAGCGCCACCGAGCGGTGGTCGCGGCGGATCTCCTGGACGACCCTTCGGAAGATGGCGACGACGCGACGGCCGCTCATCGGGTCACCTCCACGTCGGCCCCGAGCTGCAGGAACGCCTGCTCCAGGTCGGCTGTTCCGGCCTGGGCCCGGACCTCGGCGCTCGTCCCCCGGGCGATGACCTTGCCGGACCGGATGAAGAGGAGCTCATCGCAGCGATCCGCCTCGTCCATCACGTGACTGGAGACGACGATCGTCGCGCCGCCCGCGGCGAGGGTGCGGAAGTGCGTCCAGAACTCGACCCGGAGGAGGGGATCGATGCCGACCGTGGGCTCGTCGAGGAAGAGGACCGGCGGCCGGTGGACGAGGGCGCAGGCGAGGGACAGCCGCCGTCGCTGGCCTCCGGACAGGGTCCCGGCAACGGCGTCGACCCGGTTGGCGAGGTCGACGACGGCGAGCGCATCGTCGACCGGCTCGCGCTCGCGCACGCCGTAGACGGCGGCGAAGAAGCGGGCATTCTCGCCAACCGTGAGGCCAGGGTAGATGCCGTCGCTCTGGGTCATGTAGCCGATCCGGGCGAGCACGGCCCGCGACGGCATCGGGACGCCGAGGACCTCGGCTCGCCCGGACGTGGCCCGGGCCATGCCGGTCAGGAGCCGGATGAGGGTCGTCTTGCCGGACCCGTTCGGCCCGAGGAGGCCGTAGATCCGGCCCGGAGCGAGATCGAAGCTGACGCCGTCGACGGCGTGGATCGGCCCGAAGGTCTTCACCAGGTCCGCGGCCCGCACGGCCGGCTGAGCGGGCGGTGCGGCCTCCGGCGCGACCGGGCCCGGCGCCGCCCCGCCTGCTGCCCCCGGACCCGCCGCCACGGATTGCCCGGCGTCCACGGCCATCGCGGCCTCCTCCCGGCTCGTCGCGACGCCCGGGTGCGGGCCGCCGCCGACGGAATTCACCAGTCGATGAATTCTACGCTGTACGGATGCGCCGTCAAGGGCCGCGGCGGCGCGGCACGCATCCCAACGTTTGGGCGGCCAGCCGCGGCGAACCCCGGGAAAGGGTTCGGCTCCCACCACGCTCCGCTCGGTGACCGCTCCGGGCCCTGGCAGCACTCCGGGCTTCGAACGCAGCGTGCTCGACCGGGATTCGTTGCATGGGGCCAGGCCGCGGTGGCCGCCGACCGGGGACCGGCCGCACAGAGAGCGGGATGCTTCGGTCCGGCCCGGACCGTGCTTCATCGAGCTCCTCGCCGCTGCCGGAGGAGGAGGGGGTGCCACGCGGCGGCACCACGTCCCCAAGTCGGGCGGCCGCCATCCCAGTGTCCGCGTTGGCCCTCCGACCGTCCCCGCCCGGCCCGGACCCGCACTTCCTCGCTTACGCCGCCGTGTGCGTCACTATCGGAAAGCGAGCTGGATCGGTTGCGTGGTGGGCCCGCAATGAGGGCTCGACGCCCCGAGCTTGCTCGCTTCGCCCGCCCAGCCGGGCGTTGACGAGGATGTCAGCGCCCGTGGCGGGTCTGATCCGGTCGTGAGGGTGCCGGAGGCCCGGGCGCGTTGGGTAGTGCTGCCGGGGACAGCATTGGCGAGGAAGCAGGCCGGCGACGCGGGCGGAGCGCGGCTGCGAGCCGCACGCACGGGCCGGGGGACGGCCGCGGGTGCGGGGCACCAAACGCGGCCGGGACGCGGCGGCACCACGTCCCTGAGTCGGGCGGCCCGTGACCGCCCTCCGACCGGCACGGCCAGTTCGCACCGAAGCGCTCTATTCGCGGCGCCCGTTGGGGGCCAACCTGTGGGCCGTGAGACTCAGCCGACCCCGTGGCCGGCCGGCTCGCGAGCGGGAGTGACACGGATGGAACGGATCCTTCTCGCGTTCGACGGCGGAGAACCGGCGCTGCGCGCGCTCGAGACGGCGGCGCAGCTCGCGCTGGCCTTCCGGGCCACGCTCAGCGTGGTTTCCGTGGTGCCCATCGGGCCCGACGGGCGGCCCACCGAGCCGTGGGACGGCGGCGAGGCGCGCGCCCGCGAGCTTCACGAGGCGCAGCGCGTCCTCGCCGAGCATGGGATCGACGTCGATCTCCTCGAGCCCCTCGGAGATCCCGCCCGGACGATCGAGAGGATCGCGGTCGAGGGTGACTTCGACACCATCGTGATCGGCTCCCGCGGCCTCAGCGCGCTCGACCGCGTCCTGCACGGGAGTGTCTCCGAGCACGTCGTGACCCATGCAACCGCAACCGTGGTGGTGACCCATTGACTCCTCTCGCCGCGCCCCCCAGCCCGCGCACGCCTCTGCGGGTGGCGTTCCGCGGCCGCTCCCTCCTGGGACGGCCGCTCTACAACAAGGACGCCGCGTTCACTCACGAGGAGCGTGACTGGTTCGGCCTGCATGGGCTGCTGCCGACCCACGTCATGACCCTCGACGAGCAGCTCGCCCTGGAGCTGGAGCACGTCCGGCGCAAGGCCGACGACCTCGAGAAGTTCATCGGCCTCGCGGCGCTCCAGGACCGCAACGAGACCCTCTTCTACCGCCTCCTCGCAGAGAACCTCGAGGAGTTCATGCCGATCGTCTACACACCGACGGTCGGGCGGGCCTGCCAGGAGTACAGCCACATCCTCCGGCGGCCACGTGGCGTCTGGATCACGCCGAACGACCTGCACCGGATCCCCGAGGTCCTGCGGAACGCTTCGCAGCACGAGGTCCGCCTCATCGTCGCCACCGACAACGAGCGAATCCTCGGCCTGGGCGACCAGGGTGCCGGCGGCATGGGCATCCCAGTTGGGAAGCTGGCTCTCTACTCCGCCGGCGCCGGCATCTACCCCGCCTGGACCCTGCCGATCTCGCTCGACGTCGGCACCGACAACCAGGCGCTGCTCAACGACCCGATCTACCTCGGCTGGCGACACCCCCGCCTCCGCGGGCCCGAGTACGACGCGTTCGTGGATGCCTTCGTCCAAGGCGTGAAGGTGGTCTTCCCCCGCGCGATCCTGCAGTGGGAGGACTTCAAGCAGCACAACGCGATCCGGATCCTCGACCGCTACCGCGAGGTCCTGCCGTCGTTCAACGATGACATCCAGGGGACTGCGTCGGTCGTCCTGGCCGGCATCCTCGCCGGCCTCGGCTACCTGGAGCGGCAGATCGTCGACGAGCGGTTCGTCTTCCTGGGTGCGGGCGCAGCCGCGATCGGGATCACCCGTCTGATCCATGCCGACCTCCAGGATGCCGGCGTCGACGCGACGGCCATCCGGCGCTCGACGGTCCTCTTCGACACGAAGGGCCTCGTCCACGTGTCGCGCCCCGGCATCGAGGACGACAAGGCTTCGGTGGGGCTCACGGACGACGACCTCGCCGCGCTGAACCTGTTCCCGGATGCGTCGCCCGTGGACGTCGTGCGGATCATCCGCCCGGGCACGCTCATCGGGACCACGCAGACCCCCGGAGCGTTCACGGAGGAGCTCATCCGCGCCATGGCGGCGGGCTGTCCCAACCCGCTCGTCTTCCCACTCTCCAACCCCACGAGCAAGACGGAGGCGACCCCGGAGCAGGTGGCGGACTGGACCGACGGGCGCGCGCTCTGCGCGACCGGAAGCCCGTTCGCCCCCGTCGTCCGCGAGGGCCGGACGTGTGTCGTCGGGCAGGCCAACAACTCGTTCATCTTCCCCGGCGTGGGCCTCGGAGCGATCGTCGCGGGTGCCCGGGCCGTGCGCGATGCGGACTTCCTCACCGCCGCACGGACGCTGGCCGCGATCGTCGGCCCCGAGCGGCTCGCTTGCGGGGCGCTCTACCCACCGGTGGCGGACCTGCGCGCCGTGTCGCGGGCGATCGCGATCGCCGTGGTGCGCGGGATCGGCACGGTGCACGCGGCGCCGCTCCCCGAGGGCGAGCCAGGGCTGGTGATCGCGCGGGCGGCGGTCGACGCGGCGACCTGGTGGCCGGACTACCCGGCCTACGAGCCCGCCTGACCCGGGGCCCGGCCCCGACCCGGCGCGTCGCGCGGCGGGCCGCCTCGGCCCATTCCCGCCCCGGCGCGTCCCGGAGGCGTGTCGCGTCGGGTCGCGCATAATCCGGGCGTGCGCCTCCCGTTCCCGCCTCCGCTCGAGCCGATGCTCGCGAAGCCCCAGCCGTCGCTGCCCGACGGTTCCGGCTGGGCCTACGAGCCCAAGTGGGACGGCTTCCGGGCCCTCGTCTTCCGGGATGGCGACGAGCTCCTGGTGCAGAGCCGCGACCTGCGACCCCTGGACCGCTACTTCCCGGAGCTCGAGGCGCCGCTGCGGGCGGCCCTCCCCGAGCGGGCGATCGTCGACGGCGAGATCGTCATCGCGGGACCCCGGGGCCTTGACTTCGATTCGCTCCTGCTCCGGATCCACCCCGCCGAATCCCGCGTCCGGCTCCTCGCGGCGGGGACGCCGGCGAGCTACGTCGCCTGGGACCTCCTCGCGATCGGCGACGAGGACCTGCGCGAGCGCCCGTACGGCGAGCGCCGCGGTCGCCTGACCGCCCGCGTGTCGGCGGGCGTGCCCGGGCTCCATCTCACCCCGGCGACCGAGGATCGCGCGCTCGCGGCCGACTGGTTCGCCCGTTTCGAGGGAGCCGGCCTCGACGGGGTGATCGCCAAGCGACTCGACGGGGCCTACGAGCCGGGCAAGCGGGGCTGGGCCAAGGTGAAGCACGCCCGGACGGCCGACGTGGCGATTGCCGGATTCCGGTGGCACAAGGACGAGGTCGGGACGGGGGTCGGGTCACTGATCCTAGGGCTCCACGATGACGCCGGCACGCTCCATCACGTCGGCGTCGCCTCCGGCTTCGCGGCCGCCCGTCGGCGCGAGCTGGTCGACGAGCTGGCAGCGCTCCGGCCCGGCGCCATCGACGATCACCCGTGGCGGGAGTGGGCGACGGCCCAGCTGGCGGAGGAGGCTGCCGGCCGCCGGATGCCGGGCGCCCAGAGCCGCTGGAACCGGGGCAAGGACCTCAGCTGGGAGCCGCTCCGCGTGGAACGCGTCGCCGAGGTTGCCTACGATCACCTCCAGGGCGATCGCTTCCGACACGCCACGCGGCTCGTGCGCTGGCGACCCGACCGCCGTCCCGACGACTGCCGATACGACCAGCTGGAGACGACCGCGCCCTACGAGCTGGCCGACATCTTCGGAGGCGAATCGCGGTGACGACCGGCCGGTGGATGGCTCCGGGGCAGCCGCGCCGCCCGCGCCGGCTTCGCCGGCTGGCGCTCCTGGGGGGGCTGGCGGTGCTCTTCGGCGCGAGCGCGACAGCCGGCTGGGCCTACGCGGACCCGGCCGCCTTCGGCTCGGCGCTCGACGGGGTGGCGCGCCTCGCGCCCGCCATCATTGTGCCTGCGGGAGCGGCGGCTCCAGCTCCCGGAGCCGATGGGGGTGCCAGGCCCGCCCAGGCCTCCACGCCAGACGCCGGCGCTGCGGCCACCCCCCCCGCCGCCGAGGCGTCGACCCCGGCGCCCACCGCGCGCCCGCCGGCCCCGACCGCCGGCCCGTCCGCCGCGGCCGCCAGCCCGCGACCCCTGGCCTCCACCGCGAACAATCCCGCGCCCGATGTCTCGGCCGCGACGGCCGGGCGGCTCGATCGCGCCCTCGCCCGGGCCCAGAAGGCCCTCCTGTTGCCGGGCGTGGAGGCGACCGTCATCTTCGCCGACGGCTCGACCTGGAACGGCGCCGCGGGCCTGGCCGACGTGGCCGCCGGCCGCCCCGTCGAGCCCGGGACGCCGTTCGCCGCGGCCAGCGTCACCAAGACGTTCACGTCGGCCCTGGTCCTGCGCTACGTGGACCAGGGGCTGCTCAAGCTCGACGACCCGCTCGCGCGTTGGCTGCCCGCGTGGCCGAACGCGCGGAAGATCACGGTCCGGATGCTCCTCAACCACACGAGCGGGATCCGCGACTACTTTCGCAACCCGAAGCTCGACCTCGCCCTGAACAAGGACAAGACGCGGTCCTGGACGTCCGCCGAGATCCTGGCGTCCTGGGTTCCGAAGGGAGCGGCCTTCCCGCCCGGCACGAGCTGGTCGTACTCGAACACGAACTATCTCCTCCTCGGCGTCGTCGCCGCCAAGGTGGGCGGGGCGCCCTGGGAGGAGCTGGTGCGGCGCGAGCTCATCGAGCCGCTGGGGCTCGACAACACCTACGTCCAGGCGGTCGAGGTGCCCCCGGCGGCCCCCGCCCTCGCCTACCGGATCATCGACGGCTTCTACGGCCCCACGCCCCAGGCGCGGACGGACGGCTCGACGGTCGTTCCGTTCCGGTCGGTCGTCACCGCGGCCGGCTCGGCCGGCGCGATTGCCTCGACGGCCGGCGACCTCGCCCGCTGGGCGCGCGCCTTCTACGGCGGTACCGGCGTGGTCAGCGCGGCGACGCGCCGCGAGATGCTCACGTTCGTGAAGGCCTACCTCTATGGCGGGGTCACGTCGTATGGGCTCGGCGTCAGCCGGGTCGGGTTCGACGGCCACCCGGCGTACGGCCACACGGGCGCCCTGGTGGGAACCCGGGCCGCCATTCGCTACTTCCCGCGTGAGAAGGTGACGATCGCCGTCCTGTTCAACCGCGAGACGTTCGTGGGCGACGACGTCGTGCGGATCCTGGCCCGCAACATCCTCCCGAAGCCGTCGCCGTCGCCCTCGCCGTCGCCCGGGACGAGCCCCTCGCCGACGGCGGCGCCCTGACCGGTTCGCCTCGGGCCCCGGCGTGGCGGCCTCAAGGCGGCGGCTTTCCCGGCCACTCGACGCCCGCCCACGGGTCATAGTCGGGGTCCAGCGGCTCCTGGGGCGGGCGCAGCTCGGACGGGACGTTCTCCAGGTTGAGACGGATCCGCGTCCAGGTCGTCGACCGTCCGCGCATCGCGTCGACCAGGACGTCCGCCGGCCGGAGGTGCGGCCAGGCGTCGGGATGGCGCGCCTTCCAGCGTTCCAGGCCGGCAATCGCGTCGGCCTGCTTCGCGGCGCGCCCGATCTCGATGAGCGGCTTCGTGCTCATCCGCCGCTTCGAGGGCGCGACCCGCGGCGGCTCGTCGGCCGTCCTGGCGTAGTTCGGCGGCCACGGTGCGTCGCCGAGGCCGGCGGTCTCGTGACGCGCCGAGAGCTCGAGGAGGCCGTCCAGGCTGCCGGCGGCGCCGTCGATCCCCTTGTGGGCGTCGCCTTCGCGGGTGAACCGCTCCGGCACCGTGCGCAGCGTGAAGGCGGCCGCGTCCACCTCGGCCACCTCGTCCCAGGGGATCGGCATGGAGACACGCGCGTCGGGCCGCGGGCGGACCGAGTAGGCGGATGCCACCGTTCGGTCCTTGGCGTTCTGGTTGTAGTCGATGAAGACCCCGTGGCGCTCCTCCTTCCACCACCGGCTGGTGGCAAGGGCGGGCGCGCGCTGCTCCACGTCGCGGGCGAGGGCCAGGGCAGCGCGTCGCACCTCCGGGAAGGTCCAGCGGCGCTCGATCCGCGCGTTCACGTGGATTCCCCGGCTGCCGGAGGTCTTCGGCCAGCCGACGAGGCCTGCGTCGGCGAGGGCGTCCCGAACGACGAGGGCCACGCGCCGGACGTCGTCCCAGGGAACGCCGGGGACGGGGTCGAGGTCGACGCGCAGCTCGTCGGGATGATCGAGGTCGTCGGCCAGGACCGGGTGCGGATTGAGGTCGAGACAGCCGAGGTTCGCCACCCAGGCGAGGCCGGCCGGGTCGTCAACGACGATCTCGTCGGCCGTCCGGCCGGAGGGGAAGCTCAGCTCGACCGTGCGGAGCCACGCCGGCCGATTCGCGGGCGCCCGCTTCTGGAAGAAGAACTCACCGGCCGCGCCGTTCGGGTAGCGCTTGAGGGCCATCGGCCGGCCGCCCGCGCCGCGCAGCGCCCCATCGGCGACCGCGACGTAGTAGCGGACAAGCTCAAGCTTCGTGATGGGGCCGCCACCGGCGTCCGGGAAGTAGATCTTGTCCGGGTTCGTGACGGTCACGTCGCGTCCGGCGACGCTGACGATCTCGGGTCGAGGCGCCATGGACCCGAGCATACGGGGCCGTGTCGAGGGGCTTCCCGGGCCGGCCCTTGACAGGTCAACGATGGTGTCCGGCAGCGGGGCGCGACGCCCCCTGTCGATTCAGGCGGTGGCCGTTCGTCGCTGGAGTGAACGGGCGGGTCGGCCGTCCCGAGGGTGGACGCCAGGGAGGCGATCGATGCAGTACATGCTCCTCATCTACGGTCCCGAGCAGGCGCCGGGCATGGACCAGGCCATGCCGGACATGGCGCCCTGGAACGCCTACACGGACTGGCTCCGGGAGAAGGGGATCTACCGGGCCGGCGATCCCCTCGCGCCCTCGACGGCCGCCACGACGATCCGCGTCCGCGACGGGCAGCGGCTCACGACCGACGGCCCGTTTGCCGAGACGAAGGAGGTCCTCGGCGGCTACTACCTGATCGAGACGGACGATTTCGACCTGGCCCTCGAGGCCGCTGCGCGCTGTCCGGGTGCGCTGTACGGCTCGCTCGAGGTCCGTCCCGTCGTCGACATGTGACGGACCCCACGGCTCGCCCGGAGTCGACGGACGCGGGTCCGGATCAGGCCGCCGGCCGCGGGCACGCCACCGCCCCGGAGTCGACGGACGCCGTCCGCTCGCGCGTGGAGCGGACGTTCCGCGACGAATCCGGGCGTGCCCTCGCAACGCTCATCCGCCTCCTGGGTGGCGACTTCGATGCCGCGGAGGAGGCCGTGGCCGACGCCTTCGTGGCGGCCCTGGAGACGTGGCCCCGGGACGGCATACCCACCAACCCGGGAGCCTGGATCACGACGACGGCCCGCAACCGGGCGCTCGACCGGCTGCGCCGCGCCCGGCGCCACGCCGACAAGCTGGTCGAGCTCGAGCGCGGCCTCGTCGCCGCGGGAACGGAGTCGACCGTGCGCCTGGGAAGCGAGAGCCGCCTTGCCGACGATCGCCTGCGGCTCGTCTTCACGTGCTGTCACCCGGCGCTCGCGCTCGACGCGCGGGTCGCCCTGACGCTGCGCACTCTGGGCGGCCTCACGACACCCGAGATCGCCCGGGCCTTCCTCGTCCCGGAAGCCACGCTGGCCCAGCGGATCGTCCGGGCGAAGCGGAAGATCCGCGACGCCGGCATCCCCTACCGGGTACCGCCGGATGACCTCCTCGCGGAGCGGCTCGATGGCGTCCTCGCCGTCCTCTACCTCGTCTTCAACGAGGGCTACAGCGCCACCAGCGGCGAATTGCTGGTTCGGCGGGAGCTCTCGGCCGAGGCCATCCGCCTGGCCAGGCTCCTGGTCACGCTGATGCCCGATGCCCCCGAGGCCCGCGCCCTCCTCGCGCTCCTCTTCCTCCAGGATTCCCGCCGCGAGGCCCGGACGGGGCCGACCGGCGACCTCATCCTCCTCGAGGACCAGGACCGGTCCCGCTGGGATCGCGCAGAGATCGCGGAGGGACTGGCCTTGATGGATGGTGCGTTCGGGGCGCTGCCGAGCGGCGCTCCGCCGGGGCCGTACCTCCTCCAGGCTGCCATCGCGGCCTGTCATGCGCGGACGTCCGATCCCGCGGCTACTCCATGGGGCGAGATCGCCGCCCTGTACGGCGTGCTGGCGGCCGTTGCCCCGGGCCCGGTGGTGCAGCTGAACCGGGCGGTCGCGGTCGCCATGGCCGACGGTCCCGCGGCGGGGCTCGGCCTCGTGGAGGCGCCGGGTGCCGGCGGCGACCTCGCCGACTACCACCTCTTCCATGCCACGCGGGCTGACCTGCTCCGTCGCCTGGGCCGGCGCGGTGAGGCCGCCACCGCTTACGAGCGGGCGCTCGCGCTGGCCACGAACGACGCGGAGCGCGCATTCCTTGCCCGGCGCCTGGGCGAGGTTCGGTCCGCCAGCTGACGGGCCGGCGGTTGCCGCACCGCCGGTTGGCAGCCTGTCGCTGCGACGCCCCGGACCCCAGGGATGCTCAGCAGGAGAAGGTGCCGCGGACCTCCGTGCCGTCCGCCAGGCGGCCCGTGAAGGATCCGAGCGAGAGATCCTTCGCCAGCTCCACCACGAGCCCGCCGCGGTCCATCACCGCCCCCACGCCCGCCTGCCGCCAGGTGATGACGGCGTCATCGCCCCCGAAGGTGCCGCCCTTGGCGGCAACGCGCGTCGCCTCCGGCGTGTACGGGCTGCGGCCAAGCACGATGCCGAAGTACTCGTCGCCGTTCGGAAAGCCGATGTTCAGGGCCAGCCACGCATCGCTCGCACCGCGGTCGCAGTAGCCGCCGTCCCACACCGTGCGGACCGGCAGCGTCAGCCGCGCGCTCCCAGTGCCGCCGGTGAACGACTGCTCCGGGATCGGGACGGGCGTCGGCGAGGCGGGTCCGGGGCTTGGCGTCGCCGCCGAACCGCAGGCGGCGAAGAGGAGCGCCGCTGCCGCGAGGGCGCCGACGGCGAGGGAAGCCGCCCGCCGGGGTGTCCGGCTCAGAGGGCGCCGCCCGCCGCGCGCGGGGCGTCCGCCTCGACGCCGGCCTCGCCGCCCGTCGTTCGGGCCAGGTAATCCTCGGCCAGCAGGATGTTGACGGCCGCAGCCCGCTCGACGGTCTTCAGGAGCGCGCTCATGCTCGACATCTCCTCGAGCTGCTCCTTGAGGAACCACTGGAGATACTGCTCGCCGATCCGGTTGCCCTCCTCGGCCGCGATCTCCGCGAGGGCCGAGATCTGCTCGGTGACCCGGCGCTCCTGGGCCAGCGCCAGCGCGACAGGCTCGACGGGGCTGCCGAACGTGGTCTGTGGTGCCGCGATCCCGGGAATGACGACCTCCTCGCCGGCATCGAGCAGGTACTGGACGAGCATCATGGCGTGGTTCCGCTCTTCGACGGCCTGGCGGTAGAAGAACGCGGCCAGCTGCGGGAGCGTCTCGGCGTCGTACCAGACGGCAATCGCGACGTACTGCTGCGAGGCGCCGAACTCGTTGCCGACCTGGGCGTTGAGCGTGTCGGTGAAGCGGGCCATGGAGGACCTCCGCGCGGGTTGGTGCCGGTTCCGAGGATCGTGACCAGTCTACCCCCGGGTTCAGGCTCCGGCGGACGCGTTGCCTCAGAGCGCGCCGAGCGCCTCCTCGAGGCGGTCGAGGAACGGCGCCTGCGCCGCCTTGATCCGGCGGCGCGCCTCCTCGGGGGCGAACCACGCGACGCGGTCGATCTCGGGAAAGGCGGTGATCGCTCCGACGAGAGGCGGCCAGCGCATCGAGAAGGTGTTGCTGACCGCGGCGGCCGGGTCCAGGTCGCCCTCCAGCGCCCAGGCGTGGACGACCTTGCCGCCCTTCTGGACGATCGATCCCAGGTGGATCGGGGTGGCCGCCGACGGGGCCGGCGGGGCGTGCCCGGTCTCCTCTTCGAACTCTCGACGCGCTTCGACGTAGAGATCCTCGCCGAGGGCCACCTCGCCCTTCGGGATCGACCAGTACCCGAGGTCCCGACCGGCGAAGAACGGGCCGCCCGGGTGTCCGAGGAGCACCTCGAGACCACCTGGCGCGCGGCGGAACAGGAGGATCCCGGCCGAGATCCGCTGGGTCATCGCGCGCGCGTCCGGTCCTCGCTCGAATCGGCGTCCCCGCTGGCGCTCGGCAGCACGCCGGCGTCGACGCCGTCTGCGTCGCGCCACGAGCGCCCGCTCCAGGGCGTCCAGTCTCGCCTGCAGCTCACGCGAGCGATCGTCCTGCTCGACCACGAGGCGGCGGATCTCGTCCAGGTCGGCGAGCGGTCCGGTGCGCGGGTCGCGGTGCAGGCGCTGCAGGGGCCGGCGCCGGGGAGCGAGAAACGCATTCGCGATGAAGCCCGTGAAGACGCTGAAGAGCGCCACGCCCGCCGTCAGGAGGAAGATGCCGATGACCCGGCCCGGGAGCGTCACGGGGTACTTGTCGCCGTAGCCCACGGTGGTGATCGTCACGTAGCCCCACCAGAGGGCGTCGCTGGGCGTCTCGATGTTTGCGCCCGCGATCCCACTCTCGGCGTCGAGGATGAGCATGCCCGACACCTCGAGCACGACGATCACGAGGAAGATGGTCGTGAAGAATGTGGCGGCCGCACGGTTCACGAGCAGGTCATCCGCGATTTGCGCCGGTCCCCGGGTCTGGAGCTGGCGGAGCACGACCACGACGCGGAAGGTGCGGAAGATGCGGAGCAGCGGGACGATCGCCAGGAGGTCCGCCCAGCCGAAGGCGTGAACGAGATAGTCGGTCCGCGGTCGGGACCTGGTCAGGCGCAGGAGGAAGTCGATGAGGAAGACCGGCGTCAGGAGGGTCTCCATGACGATGACGACCTCCCTCCCGGCGCCGCTCAGGAAGGGCACGACGATCAGGACGGCGTTGACGATCGAGAGCAGGGACAGCAGCACGAGGAAGAGCTCGTAGGAGGTGCCCCTCAGCCCGGCCGTCCGGTTGTCCGCCATCGCTCGCCTCCTCTCCCTGCGTGGGTGAATTCTGCGCCCTTGACCCGCGTCCGGTGATCGCGAGCGGGCGAGGTCGCGGTATGCCTCTCGCAGGCTCCGCCGGGTCGGTACCATGGCCGCGCCCACGACCGTGAGGGTCGACGCGCCAGGAGGGCCGCGCTCAGATGACTGCCCAGGCACCCGTGCTGCGTGAGCACGGCAACTCGTACAACATCTTCATCCTGGTCCTGACGCTCTTCTCGCTCGCCATCATGGCGGTGCTGCTTCTGCCGATCGACGACGACACGCGCCAGCTGCTCACGCTCTACGACAACGTGATCTGCTTCATCTTCCTGGGGGACTTCGCGATGAACCTCGCGGGCTCCCGGCCGAGGCGGGCCTACTTCATCGGCCAGCGAGGCTGGCTCGACCTCATCGGATCCATCCCGAGCGTCGGGGTCTTCCAGCTCGGCGCCCTCCTGCGTCTCGCCCGCCTGAGCCGCCTGTCGCGGATCGGCAAGCTCCTCGGCGGCAAGAACCGCAAGGCGCTCGTCGCGGACGTGCTGCACAACCGCGGCCAGTACGCGACGTTCATCACGATCCTCGCTGCCGGGATGGTGCTCTCGGTCGCCAGCGTCATGGTGCTCCAGTTCGAGAGCAGATCGCCGGACGCCAACATCCGCACGGGTGGCGATGCGATCTGGTGGGGCATCGTGACGCTCACGACCGTCGGCTACGGCGATCGGTTCCCCGTGACGTTCCTGGGGCGTCTCACCGGCGTGTCCGTCATGGTTGCCGGCATCGGGATCATCGGCGCCCTGGCCTCCATCCTCGCCAGCCTGCTGGTGTCGCCCTCGACGCCCAAGGAGCCGTCCGCCGAGCCTGCCGCGGCCGAGCCATCTGCGGCACCCGTAGTGGCCCCCACCCCGACGGTCGACCCGCAGGCGGCCAGCGCCATCGTCGAGGAGCTGGCGGCCCTGCGGGCCGAGATTGCCGCGCTGCGGGCGTCGATCCCGCCTGGCCCGCGCTGACCGGCGCGCGCACGGGCCGCAGCGCTTGATGACCAGCACCGGAGGCGAGCCAGCCGACATGGAGCCGGATGGATCGGCGACCCCCGGGACCGTGTCGCCCCGACGCGTCGACCCGGCCCGCGCCCGGATCCGGCACGTGGTCACCCATTACGTCCCCATCGTCACCTGGCTGCCGGCGTACCCCGCCGACTGGCGGCGTGCCGACCTGGTCGCCGCCCTCACCTCATGGGGCGTCATGGTGCCCGTTGCCATGGCCTACGCGGCCCTCGCGGGCGTGCCGCCGGAGTACGGGCTGATCACGGCGCTCGCCGCCCTGACCGCGTATGCGATCTTCGGCACGAGCCGCCACCTCAAGGTCACGACCAGCTCGACCATGGCGATCATGTCCGCCTCGGTCGTCGGCCCGCTCGCGGGCGGGGACCCGGACCGCTACCTCGCCCTGACCGCCGGCCTCGCGCTCGTGGTCGGGGCGATCCTCCTGGTGGCCGGGATCGTTCGCTTGGGGTTCATCGCCGACTTCCTCGCCAAGTCCGTCGTGACCGGGTTCATCTTCGGCCTGTCGATCACGATCATCGTCGGCCAGCTGCCTAAGCTCCTCGGCGTGCCCGGCGGCGGTGATGGCACGATCGAGCAGCTCCAGGTCCTGGTCGACAACCTGCCCGACACCAACCCTTGGACCCTCGCGGTCGGGATCGGCGCCCTGGCCCTCATCCTGGTGCTGCGGGCGATCTCGCGGAAGATCCCGGGGCCGCTCGTCGCCCTCGTGCTCGGCATCATCGCCGTGGAGGCCTTCGACCTGGAGGTCCATGACGTCAGCGTCGTCGGCGAGATCCAGACGGGGATCCCGCTCCCGGGGCTCCCGAACGTCTCTCTCCTCGACCTCCCGTTCCTGGCCGCGGGCGCCGCCGGCATCGTGTTCCTGGCCGTCGGGGAATCCCTCGGAGCCGGGCGAGCCTTCGCGGCGCGGCACAAGTACGAGATCGACGCCGACCAGGAGCTCGTCGCCCTCGGTGCGGCGAACCTCTCGACGGGGCTGTTCGGCGGCTTCACCGTGGACGCGAGCCTCTCGCAGTCGGCCACCGCCGAGTCGGCGGGGACCCGCTCTCAGCTCTCCTCGATCGTCACGGCGGCGCTCATCCTCGCGACCGCGCTGCTGCTGGCTCCGCTCTTCGAGAACCTGCCCAACGCCGTGCTCGGCGCGATCGTCATCACGGCGGTCCTGGGCCTGATGGACATCGGCGAGCTGCGGCGCTATGCAGACACCCGGCGGACGGACTTCATCCTGGCGATGGTGGCCCTCGTCGCCGTCGTGACGACCACGGTCCTCGTGGGCCTGGTGGTCGCCGTCCTGCTCTCGCTGATGCTGGTCCTGTACCGGGCGAGCCGGCCGTACGTGGCCCGGCTCGGCAAGCTGAGCGGTGAGCGGGCGACGTACGTCGACCTCGAGCGCCATCCCGAGGCCGAGGAGATCCCCGGGCTCCTGATGCTGCGGATCGACGCCCCGCTCTACTTCTTCAACGTGAACGTCGCCCGCGAGTGCCATCCTCGAGGCCGTCGCCGGAGGCGACCCGCGGCCCTCGGCGGTCCTTCTCGACGTTGGCGCGACGGCCGATTTCGACGTGACCACGGCGGACATCGTCCGGCAGCTGATCGGCGAGCTGCACGACCTTTCGATCGAGGTGAGCCTCGCCCAGGTCAAGGGACCGGTCCGCGACCGGATGCGGCGCATGGGCCTGATGGAGATGGTCGGGGAGGACCGCGTCTACCTGTCCGTCGCCGCAGCGGTCCAGGATCACCGCCGCCGCACCACGTCGGGGGCGGCTCCAGGCTGACTCGCCGAGACGGCGTCGGCGGGCGGCCCCTCAGGCCAGCCGGGAGCGTGCCCGTTCGCGGCGCAGGATGAACAGGCTGACGACGGCGACCCAGGCCGGCAGAGTCAGCACGATCCAGTCCCAGAACGACACGACGACCAGCAGGACGATGCCCAGCACGTACCCGGTCCAGGCGAACCAGTTGGGGAACGTGCGACTGCGGAGCCCGATGGTTCCCAGCGAGATGAGGAAGACCGCAGCGGCGCGCGTCGAGAAGGCGAACAGCACCGTGTACGAGAGCGCGCGCGCCTGGCCCATCTCGTCTGCCGACGGTGCCCCGAGCTCCAGGTAGCGGACCCCGACCACGGGGGCGCACGCCGCGGTGGCCGCGACGAGGGTCAGGGCCACGAAGAGGAGGCCGCTGCCGAAGAAGACGGTGGCGAAGAAGCGGTCCTCGCGCTCGCCGATCTGGTCACGGATCACGGCGATGAACCACAGGAACATGATGCCGGCGAACGGCGCCAGGTAGAGCCCGCCCACGATGACGCCCAGGTCCTGCCCGGTCGCGAACAGCCGCACCAGCTCCGCATCGTCGGCCCCCGTGAGGGGAGAGCTCCGGAGCAGGAGCAGGGCCACCGTGTACAGGACGGCGAAGAGGAGGCCGGCGATGCTCGCGGCCCACGGTGCCCGCAGCTGGCGGCCCGCCTCGTCGAGGGCGAGGCGACGACCGCCGCGTCGGGTCGCGCGCCCCCTGCCGGCTCCCCCGATCCCTCGTTCGCGCTCTCGCTCACAGCGGAACCTCCTCCGGTCGTACCCGGTGTCCTTGGCCGCCATTCTGCGCGCGCGCGCGACTCACTCGCGCTCCGTCTGACGCACGATCTGGACCCGCCGACCTGTCTGGGCGATACTGGACCCGGAGCAGGCATGGTCTGCCGGGCAGTCGCCGTGGGGTCGCGCGTCCCTCGGCCTGATCGAGCGGCCCCCCGCGTTGCGGCAGACACAGAGAGGGACCACGTCATGGCTGAGGAACGGAGCGACGTCCTCGTCGCCGGCTACCCGAGCGTCGAGGCGGCGAACGCGGACTTCGACGGCCTCATCGCCGCCGTGAAGGCGAAGACGGTCCGGATCGAGGCGCGCCATCCTCGTCAGCAAGGACGCCGACGGCAACGTCGTCGTCCAGCAGACCGGCGACAACCTCGGCCGCAAGGGCCTGGGCTACGGCGGCGGGGTCGGCTTCCTCGTCGGCCTCGCGGCGCCGCCGCTCCTCGCCGCGACCGTCGTCGGCGCGGCGGCCGGCGGGATCATGGGGCGGTTCGCCAGACAAGCGCCTCGAGACCGGTATCCACGACAAGATCGGCGAGGCCCTCCCGCCCGGCCGGGCCGCGATCATCGCGACGTACGACGAGGACCAGAACCTCGCCGTCCAGCAGGCGCTGCCCGAGGCGCTGGCCCGGTCCGTCGTGCAGACGGACAAGTCGCGGCGTCGGCGCGCTCAAGGACTCGCTCGCGGAGGCGATGGGCAAGTTCAGCCCAGGACCGCTCGGTGCTGCCGATCCCGGACCGCACGTTCGGCGGCGCGATCGGCCGGACGATGGACGCGTCCGTGGGCGACTGGTCGATGATCCCGGGCCCGAAGGCGCCCGAGGGCGCCCCGAACGTCCTGTTCGTGCTCATCGACGACGCCGGCTTCGGCGGCCCGGACACGTTCGGCGGCGAGATCCGCACGCCGAACCTGACGCGCGTCCAGCAGACGGGCCTCACCTACAACCGCTTCCACGTGACGGCCGTCTGCTCGCCGACGCGGCCGCGCTGCTCACCGGGCGCAACCACCACCGCGTGGGCATGGGCGGCATCGCCGAGTTCCCCGGCCCGTTCCCCGGCTACACCGGGATCCTGCCGCGGAGCTGCACGGCCCTGCCGCGGATCCTCAAGGAGAACGGGTACGTCACGGGCGGCTTCGGCAAGTGGCACATGACGCCCGGCCGCGAGATGGGCCCGGCGGGGCCGTTCGAGCACTGGCCGCAGGCGTGGGGCTTCGACCACTGGTGGGGCTTCCTGACCGGCGCCGCCGGCCAGTACGACCCGATCATCGTCCAGGACAACCCGGTCCTCGGCGTGCCCGAGGGCAAGGACGGGAAGCTCTACTACTTCCCGGACGACATCACCGACAAGTCGGTCGAGTGGCTCCACGGCGTCCGCGCCCACGACGCCCACAAGCCGTGGTTCATCTACTACTCGACCGGCGCGACGCACGCCCCGCACCACGTCGCCAAGGAGTGGGCCGACAAGTACAAGGGCCAGTTCGACGACGGCTGGGACGCCTACCGCGAGCGGACCTTCGCGCGCCAGAAGGAGCTGGGGATCGTCCCGCCGGACACCGAGCTGGCGCCGCGGCCCGACCCGTACCCCGCCTGGGCCACCCTCGGCGACGCCGAGAAGAAGCTGTAGGCCCGCCAGATGGAGGTGTTCGCCGGCTTCTCGGAGCACACCGACTGGAACCTCGGCCGCCTGCTCGACGCGGTCGAGCAGATGGGCGTGCTCGACAACACGATCGTCATGTACATCGGGGCGACAACGGCGCGTCGATGGAGGGCACGATCAGCGGGTCGTCCAACGAGGCGACGTTCTTCAACGGCCCGGGTAGACGCCGAGGAGAGCTGGCCCTCATCGAGAAGTTCGGCGGCCTCGAGGGCTCGGCGCTTCCACGCGCTCCCCACTTCGCGGCGGCCTGGGCGCACGCCCAGAACACGCCGTTCCAGTGGGGCAAGCAGATGGCGAGCCACCTCGGCGGCGCCCGCGACCCGATGGTCATCGCCTGGCCGGGCACATCAAGGCGGCGGCGACGTCCGCACCCAGTACACCCACGTCATCGACATGGCGCCCACGATCCTCGACCTGGTCGGCATCCCGGAGCCCACGGCGGTGGGCGGCGTCGCGCAGGAGCCGATGGACGGCACGCCGTTCGCCTACACGCTCGACGACCCGGCGGCCGAGACCGGCACACGGTCCAGTACTTCGAGATGTACGGCACCGGGCCATCTACAAGGACGGCTGGTGGGCCTGCGCCCGCTGGCCAGGCTCCCTGGATTCTCGCCGGCACCCTCGACCCGGTTCAGGCCGGGCAGCGGCTCGACCCCGACCAGGACGACTGGGAGCTCTACTACCTGCCCGAGGACTTCGCGCAGGCCCGCGACCTCGCGGCAGAGCGCCGCGACAAGCTCGCCGAGCTGCGGGAGCTGGTATGGCGGAGGCCGGCGCAACCGGGCGCTGCCCGTCCTGGGCGGCATGGCCGTGTTCGTCGGGAACCTGCCCCCGATGCCGCGACAACCAGTTCACGTTCGCCGGGGACGTCCAGAACTCTCGACGACGGTGATCCCGCGGATCTACAAGCGATCGTACACCATCGAGGCCGCCATCGAGATCCCGGAGGGTGGCGCCGAGGGCGTCCTGTGCGCCTTCGCCGACTGCATCGGCGGCTTCTCGCTCTGGGTCACGAGCGCGGCCACCTGGTCCACACGTACCAGTTCCTGGGCGTGGAGACCTACAAGCAGGTCTCGCACCGAGCCGATCCCGACCGGCGACGTCGCTGGTCAAGATGCTGTTCGAGATCGCGAGCCCAAGCCGGGCGCGGGCGGCAGCGTCACGCTGCTGGGCCAACGGCAAGCTGATCGGCGAGGGCCGCCTCGACCACACCTGCACGATGCTGTTCATGTTCTATGCCGGCATGGACATGGGCCGCGACAACGGCGGGGTCGTCCATGACGCCTACGAGGACAGGGCCCCGTTCACGTTCACCGGCCGCTTCGAAAGGTCGTGGTGGACCTCAAGCCGATGACCCGGACGACGAGCTGGCGCCCACAAGGCGCGCCAGCAGGCCGGCGTCGGCCGGGGCCGGCGGCGGCGCCGGCCGGCCCCACCCGGCGACTCACGGCCGAGTCGCACCAGCGAGAAGGAGAACACGTGACGGAGCGATCGCTCGACGAGCTGGGACCCGTCGACTACCTGGTGGTCGAGTTCCCGGCCGGGCACCAGAACTTCACGGGCGAGGGCGCGACGGAACTCGTCAAGCTCCACGACGCCGGGATCATCCGGATCATGGACATCCTGATCCTCGCCAAGGACGCGGACGGCGCGGTCGACGCGATGGAGCTGTCCGATCTCCCCGACCTCGGGGAGCTCCAGAGGGTCGAGGCCCAGCTCGCCCAGACGCTGGCCGAAGAGGACGTCGCGCACCTCGCCGCCGCGATGGATTCCGGCAGCGTCGCCGGCGTCCTCATCTACGAGAACCTCTGGGCCGCGCCGTTCGCTGCGGCCATGCGCCGCGCCGGCGGCCAGTTGATCGCCAACGGCCGCATCCCCATCCAGGCCCTCATCGCCGCCGTCGAGGCCGACGCGGCCCTCGAAGCAGAAGGAGCCTGACATGCCGCTCGGACCAGGTCGCAGGGGAGTTGGCGTCATCGGAGCGCCCGTCGCGAAGGTGGCCGTCGTCGGCCGGGCCGTCGGCCCGGGCCCATCGCCCGTCGCGAAGGCTGCCGTCGTCGGCGCAGCCGTGTCACCCGGCCCATCGCCCGTCGCGAAGGCTGCCGTCGTCGGCGCGGCCGTGACGCCCGGCCGGCGCCGGCGGTTCTAGCGTCCGTCGAAGGACGCACCTGCTGCGCCGACCGCGCCCGGCGCACACTCTCGACGAAGGCGGCGCCGGCCCTTCGGCGCCGCCCGACCACGACACGGAAGGACACACCCATATGAAGAACCCGCCCATCCTCATCTCGGTCATCGGCTTCTTCGCCGCCCTGGCCGGCTTCGCCTGGGTCTTCTTGGGCTTCCGGATCCTCGGCTTCGACTGGTTCACGATCCTCGGCGACGTCGGCAAATTTGAGCAGTCCGGCCTCTGGGGCTGGCTCGCGATCGGCGCCGGGATTCTCTGGCTCCTCGTCGCGGTCGGCCTCTGGGCGCTCCAGCCCTGGGCCTGGCTGTTCGCCATGATCGTGGCCGGGATCAGCCTCTTCGAGGCGTTCCTCTGGATGCTCGAGTATCCGGGGACGGGCCTTGGCCTCGGCATGTCGATCATGCCGATCATCATCATCCTGTACCTGAACTCCGCCGGCGTGAAGGCCGCCTTCGGCATGAAGGACCCGCCTCCGGCCGCCTGACCCGCACAGGTCTTCAGCCGAGGCATCGAGGGCGCCCGCCGCCGGGGCGCCCTCGGCCGCTTCCGCCATCGTGATGTCCACCCTGCGACCCCGGCCCGCCGGCGTTTCACCTGCTCGCGAAGCCGACCGGCGCGACGTGCAACCTCGACTGCGAGTACTGCTTCTTCCTGTCCAAGGAGATGCTCTACCCGGGCAGCCGCTTCCGGATGGCCGACGAGCTGCTCGAGCAGTACATCCGGCAGCTGATCGAGGCGCACCGGAGTCCCGTCTCGTGTCGATCGCCTGGCAGGGCGGCGAGCCGACGATGATGGGCGTCGACTTCTTCCGGCGCGCGACCGCCTACGTGGAGAAGCACCGCCGGCCCGGGATGACCGTCGAGTACACGATCCAGACGAACGGGACCCTGATCGACGACGAGCTGGCTGCGTTCTTCAGGGAGCACGAGCTATCTCGTCGGGATCAGCATCGACGGGCCGCCGGAGATGCACGACGCGTACCGCGTGGATCGGGGCGGCGCGCCGACCTTCGACCGGGTGCGGCGCGGGCTGGAGCGGCTCCAGGCGCACGGCGTCGAGTACAACACGCTGACCACGCTGCACCGCGCCAACGCCGACCACCCATCAGAGGTGTACCGGTTCCTGCGCGACGAGTGCGGCTCGCGGTTCATGCAATTCATCCCCATCATCGAGCGCCTGCCCGCGCCTCGGATCGACGTGCCGCTTGCCGAGCTCGGCCTGTCGCCCGGCCTGGCCCGGGCCGCGCCCTGGAGGTCGTGGCGTGATCGACCCCTCTATCGCCAGGAGGGGAGCCTGGTCACCGATCGGTCGGTCACGGCTGACCAATACGGCGCGTTCCTCATCGGGGTCTTCGAGGAGTGGGTCCGCCGCGACATCGGCGAGGTCTACGTCCAGATGTTCGACGTCGCCCTGGCCAACTGGCACGGCGAGCCGCCGACGCTGTGCATCCACTCGGAGACGTGCGGCACCGCGCTCGCGCTGGAGCACAACGGCGACCTCTACTCGTGCGACCACTTCGTCGAGGAGACGTACAAGCTCGGCAACATCGCGGAGACGCCGATGGTCGAGCTGGTGGCGTCGGAACAGCAGCGCCGCTTCGGGCTCGACAAGCGGGACAGCCTGCCTGCCTACTGCCGCGCATGCGACGTGCGCTTCGCCTGCCACGGTGGCTGTCCAAAGGATCGCTTCATCGAGACGCCCGACGGTGAGCCCGGGCTCAACTACCTGTGTGCCGGGTACAAGGCCTTCTTCGGCCATGTCGACGGGCCGATGCGGATGATGTCCGAGCTCCTCCGCCGCGGCCGCGCGCCCTCGGAGCTGGTTGGGTGGTACGCGGCGGAGGAAGCGCGCGTCGGCAAGCCCGGCGGCGGCGCCCACCGGGACCGAGGATCGTCGACGTGATCAATCCGCTCGTCTTCATCGCCCTGGCAGTGCTGGCCTACGCCCTGCTCTCGAAGCGGCTGGCCTCGACGATCATCACGGCGCCCATCTTCTTCGCCGGTGTCGGCCTCGTGGCCGGGCCCATGCTCGGCATCGTTGAGCTGGCGACCGACGAAGAGCTGCTGATCCTCCTGCTGGAGGCGGCCCTCGTGATGGTCCTCTTCGCCAATTCGTCGAGCCTCGACATCCGCCGCTGGACCACAGAGCCGAGCCTCTCGGGGCGGCTCCTCGGCATCGGGCTGCCACTGACGATGCTGGCCGGGACCGTCGCCGCTGTCGTGGTGTTCGGTGGCCTCGAGCTCTGGCAGGCGGCCCTGATCGGCGTGATCCTCGCTCCGACGGACGCCGCCCTGGGGCAGGCGGTCGTTGCCAACCCGCGGGTGCCCGGCGTCGTCCGCAACGCCCTCAACGTGGAGAGCGGCCTGAACGACGGCCTCGCCCTCCCCTTCGTGACGATCCTCATCACGGTGGGCCTCGTCGCCGGCGGAGCCGAGACGGAGCAGCGTGCCACGGAGGTCCTCGTGCTGGCGCTCGCCGGCTCGACGGTGATCGGCCTGGTCACCGGCCTGGGCGGTGGGTGGCTGCTCCGGGTTGCCGCCGAGCGCGGCTACGCGGCCGACGGCTGGCAGCCGATCGCCCTCCTCACGCTGGCGCTGGGCACGTTCGTGGCGGCCGACCAGGTCGAGGCGAGCGGGTTCCTCGCGGTCTGGGTGGCGGGGCTCGCCGCCGGGACGATGGTGCGCGGCCACGTGGCCCGCGACGCCTTCCACCTGACCGAGCAGGCCGCCAACACGCTCGCCGCCGTCGGGTTCCTCCTGCTCGGCGCCGGGCTCCTCGCGCCGGTCCTCTCCCGGGCGACCCCCGAAACCGTCCTGTACGCAGCCCTCAGCCTGACCGTCGTCCGGATCGTCCCGGTCGCCGTCGCAATGCTGCGGACCGGGTTCGCCGCGCCGACCTTGCTCTACGTCGGCTGGTTCGGGCCCCGCGGCCTCGCCTCGATCGTCTTCGCGGGCGTCGTCGTCGAGGAAGCGGTACCGAACGCGATCGTCATCACCGACGTCGTGCTCCTCACCGTCGCCCTCAGCCTCGTCGTCCACGGCGTGACCGCCGCCTGGGGCGCCCGGCGATACGCCGCCTGGTTCGAGCGGGCCGCCACGGCGGACGCCTCGATTCCGGAAGCGGTCGAGCTCCCGGAGGGCGGCCTCTACCACAGGGGATCTTCGCGGCGCGGGATGCGCGCGGGCTGACGGGCGGCGCATCATGCGCGTGGTGGCGCGGCGGGCGATCCGCCGCGCGCAGGAGGGCATGGGCGTGGCGGATCCGGGAAGGGAGGGCGTGCCATCCGTCGGGGTCCGCCCCGTGGTGGGTCGCGTCTCGGCGATCCTGGCGGCGGCCCTCCCCACGATCTCCCGGCTGCGTGAGTACTCGCCCGGATGGCTCCGCGACGACGTCGTCGCGGGGCTGACCCTGTCGGCGCTCCTCGTGCCCGTGGGCATGGGCTACGCGGAGGCGGCGGGCCTGCCGGCGATCGCCGGCCTGTACGCAACGGTCGGTGCGCTGGTCGCGTACTTCCTGTTCGGCCCCTCGCGGATCCTCGTCTTCGGGCCCGACTCCGCGCTCCTGCCGCTCGTCGCAGCCGCCGTCGTCCCCCTCGCCGGCGGCGACGGCGAGCGGGCCATGGCCCTCGCGGCGGCGCTGGCGATCATGGCCGGGGTCATGTGCCTGGGTGGGGCGCTGGCGCGCCTCGGCTTCGTCACCGACCTGCTCTCGCGGCCGATCCGGGTGGGCTACATGAACGGGATCGCGCTCATGATCCTCGTCGGCCAGCTCCCGAAGCTGCTGGGCTTCTCGGTGAACGCGACCGGCGTCATCGACGGGATCACGGAGTTCGTCCGCGGAGTCGTCGACGGGAAGACAGTGCCGGCCGCCGTCATCATCGGGCTCGCCAGCCTCGCCGTCATCTTCGGCCTCCGGCGCGTCTCGCGCCGGATCCCCGGCGTCCTGGTGGCCGTCGTCGCGGCGGGCATCGTCGTCCAGGTCCTGGGTCTCTCGTCGGAGATCAAGGTCGTGGGCGAGGTGCCCCGCGGCCTGCCGAAGATCGGGCTGCCGACGGTCACGTGGGCCGACCTCGCGGCGCTCTTCCCGTCAGCGCTGGGGATCGCCCTCATCTCGTTCGCCGACACCAGCGTCATCTCCCACGCGTTCGCGGCGCGTCGCGGGGAGCGGGTCGACGCCGACCGGGAGCTGGCCGCCCTCGGGGCGGTCAACGTCACGGCGGGGCTGTTCAGCGGGTTTGCCTCGAGCGGGAGCGCAACCCGCACCCCGGTCGCCGAGGCCGCCGGCTCCAGGACGCAGGTGACCGGCCTCGTCGGGGCAGGCGCGATCATCCTGCTCCTCGTCGCGGTGCCGGGCCTCCTTGCGCCCGTGCCGACTGCCGCGCTGGCGGCCGTCGTCATCTCGGCCGCCGTGAGCCTCTTCGACGTCGAGGGCCTGCGGCGGCTCTGGCGCCAGCGCCGGTCCGAGCTGGGACTCGCCCTCATTGCCTTCCTCGCCGTGACCATCTTCGGCGCGCTGCCGGGGATCGCCGTCGCAGTGGGCCTCTCCCTGCTCAACTTCATCCGGCACGCCTGGCGGCCGCACGACGCCATCCTGGGTCGCGTCACCGGCTACAAGGGCTATCACGACCTCGGGCGCCACCCGGAGGCGCGCCTTGTGCCCGGCCTGGTCCTCTACCGCTGGGATGCCCCGCTCTTCTTCGCCAACGCCGACCTGTTCCGCGAGCACGTCCTCGACATCGTCGACCACGCCCCGCCGCCGGTCCGCTGGCTGGCCGTCACTTCGGAGCCGATGACCGACATCGACACGACGGCCGCGGACATGCTCGACGAGCTGATCACCGAGCTTGCCCGGCGCGGCGTGGAGCTCCACTTCGCCGACATGAAGGGGCACGTCAAGGATCGCCTGCGGACCTACGGGCTCTTCGACCGGCTGGGCGACGACCACTTCCACCCCACGGTGGGCCTCGTCGTCAAGGCCTACCTTGCCCGCCACCCGGACGTGGAGTGGCGGGACTGGGAAGAGGAGCCGGTGCCGCCGCCGGCCCCGCCCCGGCCGAGGTCGGGCGGACCGCGCGACGAGCCGCCCTCGGACGGCGGTCTGCGTGGAGGAGGCCCTCTCAGGCCACCCGGCTGAGGCGCGCCAGCCAGGCGGCCACGGTGCCGGCCGGGAGCCGGGTCTCGAGCGTTTCGGCGGCGATCTCCTCGACGCGCCAGCCAGCGGCCACCCGGAAGGCGCCCCGCAGCTCGCGGCGCGTGACCCGGCGGGGGCCGACGCCGAACGCGTTGTGGTCGCTCCAGCACAGGACGGCCGCCCGGCCGCCCGGCCGGATCGCGGCCGCCAGGCTGGCCGCATAGCGCGGGCGGTCGTCGTCCGCGAGCGTGTGGAAGAACCCCACGTCCAGCGCCCCGTCGAACGTGCGCCCGAGCCCGGCAAGGTCCAGGGCGTCGTGGACGAGGAAGCCCGCGTCAAGCCCTCGCACCTCGGCCTTCGCGGCGGCCCGCGCGATCGCCTCCGCCGCGAGATCCACCCCGACGACACGGTGGCCGCGTTCAGCGAGGAGGAGGGCGTGCTCGCCGGTCCCGCAGCCGGCGTCGAGGATGGCCGAGCCCGGGGGGCCGAACCAGCCCGCGTCGAGGAGGCGTCGCACCGCCGCCTGGGGACGCCCGAGATCCCAGGTCGGCGTGCCGCCGTCCGCGTACGCCGTGTCGAACCAGCGGGACGGACGCGGGTCAGGCGCGGGCGATGGCACGCGGTTCAGATCCTGGTGACGACACTCGGGCCAGCCGGCGTCGAGCCGATCGACGGGATGTTCGGCTTCGGCAGCTCGCAGGACCCCACCGCGCCGATGAGGACGACCCCGGCCAGCAGCACGCGGAGGCTATGGTGCTGCGACGGCGCCTCGTGACGGCGGCTCGCGTGGGCGCTTCCGGATGGCGGCTCGGGTCGGCGGCGCAGGGCGGACATGCTCACGGGCGAGCGTACACCCGGCGCCGGGCGATTCGGGCGGCCTCCCGCCCCACAGATCCGCGCTGCGCGGCTCGGTGGGCGCACCAGTCGCGTTGCGGCCGTGCAGAGCCGCTATGGTTCAGTCCAATGGCACGCGCGCGGGGCCCGCGCACGGGCGAAGCCTGCGTTCGAGCAAACACGACGGGAGATCGGCCATGAGTGCGCTGCAGACGGGACCGGGGATGACACCGCACGCGGGGATGGGGCGCCCCGACGGCGTTCCCGACCTGGTGCGCTGGGTCGACGAGGTCGCCGCCCTGACCACCCCCGACAAGATCCACTGGTGCGAAGGTTCCGACGCCGAGTACCAGGCGCTCTGCGACGGGCTGGTGGAGGCCGGCACCTTCACCCGGCTCTCCCAGGAGTTGCGGCCGAACAGCTTCCTGGCCCGCTCCGACCCGTCCGACGTCGCCCGGGTCGAGGACCGCACGTACATCTGCTCGCGCGAGGCCGCCGACGCCGGTCCGACCAACAACTGGCGGGACCCGGACGAGATGCGGGCCACGCTTATCGACCTGTTCCGCGGCTCCATGCGGGGCCGGACCCTGTACGTGATCCCGTTCTCCATGGGGCCACTCGGCTCGAGGATCAGCCGCCTGGGCGTCCAGATCACGGACTCGGCCTACGTCGTCGTCAACATGCGGATCATGACCCGGATGGGCGCGGCGGCCCTGGCCGAGATCCGCCGGGCCGGCGAGTTCGTGCCCTGCCTCCACTCGGTCGGCGCGCCGCTCGCGCCCGGCCAGGCCGACGTGCCCTGGCCCTGCGACGCCGAGACGAAGTACATCGTCCACTTCCCGGACACGCGCGAGATCTGGTCGTACGGCTCCGGCTACGGCGGCAACGCCCTGCTCGGGAAGAAGTGCTACGCCCTCCGGATCGCCTCGGCGATCGCCCGCGACGAGGGCTGGCTCGCCGAGCACATGCTGATCATCAAGGTCACCGCGCCCGACGGCCGCCGCAAGTACTTCGCCGGCGCCTTCCCGTCCGCCTGCGGCAAGACGAACCTGGCGATGCTCGTCCCGACCCTGCCCGGCTGGACGGTCGAGACGGTCGGCGACGACATCTGCTGGATGCGCCTGGGCGACGACGGCCGGCTCTACGCGATCAACCCGGAGGCCGGCTTCTTCGGCGTGGCGCCCGGCACGAGCGTGAAGACGAACCCGAACGCGATCCGGACGCTCGATGCCAACTGCATCTACACGAACGTCGGCCTGACCGACGACGGCGACATCTGGTGGGAGGGGATGACCGACACCCCGCCTGCGCACCTCATCGACTGGAAGGGCCAGGACTGGACGCCCGACGCCGGCCGGCCAGCCGCCCACGCCAACGCCCGCTTCACGGCGCCGGCGGGCCAGGACCCGGCGATCGCCCCCGAGTGGGAGGACCCGGCCGGTGTCCCGATCGACGGGATCATGTTCGGCGGCCGGCGGGCCGGCATCGTGCCCCTGGTCCGCGAGGCGTTCGACTGGACCCACGGCGTCTTCATGGGCTCGATCATGAGCTCCGAGACGACCGCGGCGGCGTTCGGCGAGGTCGGCAAGCTGCGCTTCGACCCCTTCGCCATGCTCCCGTTCTGCGGGTACAACATGGCCGACTACTGGGGCCACTGGCTCGACGTGGGGCGGGCGTCCACGCCCGACGCGCTCCCCCGGATCTTCTACGTCAACTGGTTCCGTCGAGACGCCGACGGCCGCTTCCTGTGGCCGGGCTTCGGGGAGAACAGCCGGGTCCTGGAATGGATGTTCCGGCGCTGCGACGGCGAGGCCGAGGCGGAGGAGACGCCGA
Source organism: uncultured Chloroflexia bacterium (assembly GCA_963705215.1). GTDB lineage: Bacteria > Chloroflexota > Limnocylindria > Limnocylindrales > CSP1-4 > CTSoil-043. Next base: position 48,321 of record CAVPJI010000019.1, read on the forward strand.
TCGGTCTCCTGCCGGCGCCGGACGACCTCGACACGACCGGCCTGAGGATGTCCGAC
>CAVPJI010000020.1:0-332668 GCA_963705215.1 uncultured Chloroflexia bacterium
ACGACATCCGTCTCGCCTGCACCCGGATCGCCTTCCTCGTGGGCAAGGGCGCGTTGCGCCGGTGCCCTGGGGGAAGACGGGAATGGCCGACGTCCACGGCGAAGAGCAGGCCGGGCCTGACATGCTCGCGAACCGCGAGAAAAGTGGTTCGTCCAGGCGACTGAATGGGGCGGATCGCTCGCCGGGATGGTGTCGGAGGAGCTCGACGGCCCACATCCGATCCCTGCCCGTTCACCCGGGGCCACTACCTGCTCGCCTTCGATCCTCTCGACGGCTTGTCGAACATCGACGTCAACGCGCCTGTAGGGTCGATCTTCTCGGTGCTCCGTGCGCCGCTGGACGCGACTGCGCCCGATGGCGTCGCCGAGCCCACGGCCGCCGCGTTCCTCCAGCCCGGCTCCCGTCAGGTCTGCGCCGGCTACGCGATCTACGGCCCGTCCACGATGCTGGTGCTGACGCTCGGCCACGGCGTGGAGGGGTTCACGTTCGACCGGGAGCTCGGCGAGTTCATCCTGACCCATCCACGCCTCCGGATCTCCGAGGAGACGAGCGAGTTCGCCATCAACTCGTCGAACGCCCGCTTCTGGGAGCCGGCCGTCGCCCGCTACGTGAGCGAGTGCCTGGCCGGGAAGAGCGGCGCGCGCGACAGGGACTTCAGCATGCGCTGGGTCGCCTCGCTCGTCGCGGATGCGCACCGGATCCTCATGCGCGGCGGCGTGTTCCTCTACCCGCGCGACACGCGGGAGCACGGTCGGCGCGGGAAGATCCGTCTGCTCTATGAGGCGAACCCGATCGGATTCCTCGTCGAGCAGGCCGGAGGCCGGGCGAGCACCGGATTCGGGCCGGTCCTGGACGTTCAGCCGCGCGACATCCACGAGCGGACGGGCCTCGTCTTCGGCGCCCGCGCGGAGGTCGAGCGCCTCGAGCGCTACCACCACGACCACAACGAGGTCCCGTTCGACGCGCCCCTGTTCGGTTCACGGGGTCTCTTCCTCGACAGCCGCTAGGAGGGCGCCGTGTCGACGCACCATCCGGTCATCGCCATCACGGGCTCCTCGGGCGCCGGCACGACGTCGGTGGCGAAGACGTTCCAGCAGATCTTCCGGCGCGAGCACATCACGGCGGCGTTCGTGGAGGGCGACGCATTCCATCGCTACGACCGTCTCGAGATGGCGGCGCGGATGAAGGCCGAGACGGAGGCGGGCAACCACGGCTTCAGCCACTTCGGTCCCGAGACGAACCTCTTCGAGGATCTCGAGCGCCTCTTCCACGACTACTCCGAGCGTGGCACCGGCCGGGCCCGGCGGTATCTCCACGACGAGGTCGAGGCAGCTCCATACAACCAGCCGCCGGGCACCTTCACCGAGTGGGAGGATCTCCCGCCGGATAGCGACGTCCTCTTCTACGAGGGCCTCCACGGGGCTGTCCAGGCCGGCGACGTCGACGTGGCCCGCTACACGGACCTGCTCGTCGGTGTCGTCCCCGTCATCAACCTCGAGTGGATCCAGAAGCTGTGGCGCGACCGGGCCGGCCGCGGCTACTCGACCGAGGCGGTCACCGACACGATCCTCCGGCGGATGCCGGACTACGTGAACTACATCTGCCCGCAGTTCACGCGGACCCACCTCAACATCCAGCGGGTGCCGCTGGTCGACACGTCGAACCCGTTCATCGCCCGGCACATCCCGACCCTCGATGAGAGCTTTCTCGTCATCCGTTTCCGCGATCCGCGTGAGATCGACTTCCCGTACCTGCTCTCGATGGTGCACGACTCGTTCATGACGCGGCGGAACACGCTCGTCTGCCCGGGCGGGAAGATGGACCTGGCGATGCAGCTCATCTTCACGCCCATGATCTGGCGGCTGATGGAGCGACGGAGGAAGGCCCTCGGGCACGGCTGAGGCGACGGCCGCGGCGGCCGACACGGATCGGCCCGCAGTCGAACGCGAAGGAGCAGGCAATCTCATGAGCGTGGAGCCCATCGCTTCCCAGGCCTTGCGCACCAACCTGGAGCGCACGCGCCAGGCTCTCGAGGGCGTCGAGCTTCCGCCCGAGCACCAATGGCTGCTTGGCGTGAGCCAGGACAGGCCGGGGGCGCACAAGCGGGCGACGTCCTGCCTGTGGGAGCTCAGCCATCCGCTTCCCGATCTTGCCCAGGCCGGCACGGAGCTGCGCGCAATCGTGCTCGGGGACTTCTGGTTCTACCTCGAGTGCGCCGATCCGCCCCGGGCGATGGCCGCGCTCGCGCGCGCGCTCGGGGCGCTGTTCGCCCTTCGCCCGCCGCTCGCGGTGCGCGAGCGCGCGACCCACACGGTGCTCGAGTTCGCCGCCCTGCTCCTCCAGGGGCCGCGTCCCGACCGTTTCGCTCAGGCAATCGACATCTGCGTGCGGGAGCTGGATGGCGCGGTGCGCACCGAGGAGGTGAGCCTGGCGCGGGCGTCGGGCTATCTCAAGACCATGGCAGCCCCGCTCGCGGCCGAACCGCGCGTGGAGGCACCCATCCACGCCCTGCTGAGGGACGCTCTCCGGGCGAGCATCGAGTTCTGGCGATCCTCGTTGCGGATCGAGGAGTGGTACGAGTCCCGCCGCACCCTCTTCGATGACGACCACGCGAGCCGCATCGCCGCGCTCGGGTCGGGTCACTGGTCCGCTCTCGAACGGGCGCTGGACGCGGCCGAGCCCTGGACCGCCCTGCGCGCGATCGACGACTTCCACGGTGTCGCAGCCCAGGTCCGGGCGCTGTTCGATACCGCGCCTTCCGCCCGGGACCGGGCCCGCTACCTGCTCTACGCGATGCACCTGCCGGGCATGGCTGACCTGCAGGAGATGCTGCTCTGGGACCTGCAGGCGACGTTCCGCTCGCTTGACGGCCGTGACGACGAGACGATCGATGGGATCGTCCGCACGATCTGCGACGAGCTCCGGAGCTGGCGCTCGCGTCACCACGGCGCTGTGCTCGCCTGCCTGCTGAGCCTCGGCCAGGTTGTCTACGCCACCGAGCGCCGGCCGCTCGTCGAGCGGTTTCTGCAGCAGGTCGTGTCGTCCGGCTTCGTCGGTCCACGGCCGGTGGGCGACGGGGAGCACCCCGAGGCCGGCTCAGCCGCCAACCACGCGGAGGATGTCCGCATCTGGCTCCAGCTGATCGCGCTGCACCCCGCGTGGAGCACGACGTTGACCTCCGCGCTGACGATCACGCTGGCCACGGACGGAGCCTTGATCGCGGACACGGACCTGTTCCAGCGCGATGTCAGCCGGCTGCTCAACTCGCCGGTGGCGCCCTGCTACCGCCAGATCACCCAGCTCTGCCGCTTCTTCCCCGTCTTCTTCGAGGAGGTCGGCGCCGAGGGAGAGCTGCGCGACTACTCGACCCGCATCGACGAGCTCACGCACCGCGGCGACAAGATCGTCCACTTCTTCCGAACGCAGATCCACGCGGAGAGCAACAGTTCGCACGTGGCGCTCTGCCGGGCGTTGCTCGGCTACTGGGCCGAGCGCGAACCGGCCCGGATGGAGCCGCTGGTCCCCAACGATCTGCGCAGCGAGCTCGCTCGATCCGGCCCGTGGATCGACGGGGTCCACGCGGTCGTGAAGGCTCTCGGGAACGAGCTCGGGTGCGCGGCCGAGGCGTTGCTCGACACGCCGATCGAAGCGGTGGATTCGGCGCTCGCAGCGCTCGAGGCCGGCACGGCCCTCGACCGGGAGCGCGTGGGCTGCCTGGTCCACGTCCACGCCCTGCTGCTCCAGAAGTACAGCCTCGAGGCGGACGGCACGCTGCCGCAGATGCGCCGACTCGCTCGCAGCGGCGGACTCGTCACGACGGCGGAGGTGACCGAGTACGAGCGCCTGCTCGCGCGCGACGACCCCGATGAGCTGCTCGCGTTCGTCTATCGACTGATGGCCCGCATGCGCGCCGTCATCCTCGATCCGCAACCCACCGAGGCCCGGGAGGACATCTACCTGAAGCGGCATATCGCTCCCGGGATCCCGTCAATGTACGGGAGCTACTTCGAGCCCAAGTGCGCCGCGCTCGGGCTGTCGTACCGCCTGGAGAGCGTCGCGTCCCTGCTGCTGGAGCAGCTCGTCGGCCGCATCGACGATGACCTGCTCAGCCGACGCACCCTGCGCCGGGTCGCCCATCTCCTGGAGCGCTTCCGCGAGGGCCTCGAGCTATCCGGCATCGACAACGAGGGGCTGCGCTCCCATCTGAGCATGCTCGAGGCGAGCCTGCGACTGCACGACTTCTCTCTCGCCCAGTTCGTGAACCTGTTCCAGTTCGTTGCCCAGAACGTTCGCGAGATCATGCACGATCACTTTCTCAGCCATCACGAGCGCATCCTGCCGATGGTCCTGCGCCAACGGCTGACCGAGGAGTCCGAGGGCGCCCTCGCTGAGCGATCGCTCGAGCAGGCCATCCACGCGCGTTCCGAGGTGTTCTATCGCGACCTGCTGGCCCAGGCCTTCCTCGTCGGGCAGCTGGACAGCTTCGTGGCGCACATGCTCGACCGCCTGACCGACGTGGCGGCCCGCGTGCCGGCGGTCATGGTGCAGCGCCTGATCGACTTCGAGCTGGACCTGGCCTTCACCCCCATCGACGCACCGCACCCCGAGGTGGACAATCCGGTGTTCCTCGGGGGGAAGGGTCACTTCCTGAAGAAGCTCCGTGCCTTCGGATACCCGGTGCCGCCGGGCTTCATCCTCACGACGGAGGTGTTCCGGATCCGCGACGTCTTTGCCACCTACCCCGAGCTTCGCGACCAGATCGCCATCCTCGTGGATGACGGTGTCCGTGCGTTGGAGCAGGCGACGAGCCGCCGGCTCGGAGATCCCGACAACCCGCTGCTGCTGTCGGTCCGCTCCGCGGCGGCCATGTCCATGCCCGGCGCAATGAGCACCTTCCTGAACGTTGGGCTGAACGACGACGTTGTCGAGTGCCTGAGCAGGCGCCCGGACTTCGCGTGGACGGCGTGGGACTGCTATCGCCGCCTGCTCCAGATGTGGGGAATGGCGCACGGCGTGCCGCGCGATGACTTCGACCGGATCATCACCGACTTCAAGCAGCGGTGCGCGGTCCGCGAGAAGGTCCAGTTCCGGCCGGACCAGATGTGCGACATCTCCCATGCCTACCAGGGCCTGCTCGCCCGCGCCGGCATCGAGCTCGACCCGGACCCGCGCTCCCAGCTCCTGACGGCCATCCGCCTTGTCCTCGACTCGTGGGACGCGCCGGTGGCGCGGGCCTACCGGGATCAGCTCTCCATCGCGGACCAGTGGGGCACGGCGGCGATCGTGCAACAGATGGTGTTCGGCAATCTCGGGCCAGACTCGGGGACGGGCGTGACGTTCACCTCCAACCCGTTCGCCAACGAGCTGGGGGTCTCTCTGTATGGCGACTTCACCACGGCCAGCCAGGGAGAGGACGTTGTCGCAGGCCTGGTGCACCCGTGGCCCGTATCTCGGCTCCAGCTCGAGCGCGCCGCGGTGGCCGAGGAACACTGCCTCGAGACGCAGTTCCCCGAGATCTACGCCGAGCTGGAGCGCCTCGCTCGCGACCTCGTGCTGCAGCGGGGCTTCGACCACCAGGAGGTGGAGTTCACGTTCGAGTCCGGGCAGCGGGAGGACCTGTACCTGCTCCAGACCCGCGATCACTCGTGGATGAAGACCGCGAGCGTGCCGGTCTTCGACACGGCCGGCATGGCGCCGCTGGCCAGCGGCGTCGGGATCGGTGGAGGAGCCATGAACGGGTTCGTGGCCTTCGATGCCGACGATCTCGGACGGCTGGCCGTCGAGCACCCCGGAGCACCCCGGGTGCTCGTGCGTCGCGACACCGTCCCGGACGACATCGGGATGATCTTCGCCTGCGACGGGCTGCTGACCGCTCGTGGCGGGGTGACCTCGCATGCCGGCGTCACGGCGAGCAGGCTCGGCAAGACCGGCGTGGTCAACTGCCGATCCCTGGAGGTGGATGAGTCGTCCAAGACATGCCGCGTACAGGGAAGAGAGTTCCGTTCCGGCGACGCGGTCGCCATCGACGGGTTCCTGGGCACCATCTATGCGGGGCACCTCCCGATCGTGACGGCGGACTTCGCGGACGACTGACTGGAGGGAAGGGCAGTGGACGATCGTCTCCCGGCCGGCAACATGCTCGGCGTGAACGGGCTTGGCCGGATCGGCAAGCTCACCGTCTGGTACCACCTGTTGAGGGGCCACTTCCAGGGCTTCGTGGTCAACCTCGGACGCGATGTGGGCACGTCCCTCGAGGATGTGCTGGATCTGCTCGGAACAGACTCGACCTACGGCCCGGTCGAGCAGTTCCTGCTGGGCGTCTCGGCCGAGCGACGGCTTCGGGTGGTCTCCCACGAAGACGGGTTGCTCGAGGTGCTGGGGGTCCCCATCAGGATCCTCCGGGACTCGCGTGATCCGGCGCAGCTCGACTGGCGCCGGTTCGGAGTGAGGACGGTTGTGGACACGACCGGGGTGTTCCTCGACCCTGCCGACGAGAGCCCCAGCGGGTCCCTGCGCGGCCACCTGGCGGCGGGCGCGGGTGTGGTCATCGCGAGCGCCCCTTTCAAGACGAAGATCGGGCAGCCTCTCCCGCGCGACAGCGCGATGCTGATCTACGGCATCAACCACCGGAGCTTCGAGCCCCATCGACACCGGGTCGTCTCGGCCGCGTCGTGCACCACGACCGCGCTCGCCCACATGCTCCTGCCGTTGCTGCAGGCTGATCCTCCCGCCAACATCCTGACGGCGTCACTGTCAACGATCCACGCGGCGACCAGCACGCAGAGCGTGCTCGATTCCGTCCCACGCGAAGGGGCCAAGGACCTGCGCAGGAACCGCGCCACCTTCGACAACCTGCTGGTGTCGACCACTGGAGCAGCGCAGGCCCTCGAGCATGTGCTGCCCGCCATCAGCAGCGTCGGCTTCCTGGCCGACTCGGTGCGCATCCCGACGCGAACCGTGTCGCTGATCAACCTGAACCTGACCCTGCATGCCGCGGTCGACGCCGGCGGTCACCACCGCTTCTCCCGTCAGTCGATCAACGAGCTGTATCGCGCCGCAGCGGAAGGCCCGCAGCGGGGTCTGCTCGAGCTGTCCGATCGCCAGAACGTGTCGTCGGATCTCCGCGGGCACCATGCGGCGGTGGTCATCGAGGGAGCAGAGACGCACACCAGGGTCGGGAACATCGAAATCCCCGCCGACGCGCTTCGGACCCAGGGTCTTGACGCGGCGGGACCGCTTCGCGTGCCGGTCACCCATGCGAAGGTCTTCGGCTGGTACGACAACGAATACGGCAGCTATGTCTACTGCCTCGGTGAGCTGACCCGCCACATCGACAGCTGCCTGGCGTGACGCCGCGAGGCAGCGACGCCGTCAGCTCCCGGCGCTCGGTGACCGATCCGGGCCCTGGCAGCACTCCGGGCTTCGAACGCAGCGTGCTCGACCGGGATTCGTTGCATGGAGCCGGGCCTTGAGGTCCACCTCGGGGCCAGCGGCAACGCCGGCCGGGCAATCCTGGCGGCGACGTCACGGCGGGCCAACGAGGCCAGTCGATCGGTCCGTGAGCCTGGCGATTTCGCTCGGCCTCGTGGTGCAGGGGCGGCAGCGAGAGCGGCGCCGGATAATCACCCCATGACGACGTTCGCGAAGCTCAGCCGATCGGGCCAGGCCCGGGCTCTCCGCCGGGCCGCGCAGGCGGCGATCGCCCGGTATGAACTGGAGGTCCGGCGGATCCGCCGCATCGCGCTCGAGTCGAACGCGACGTTCCGGGTCGAAACGTCCACCGGCGAGTGCTTCGCCCTCCGGGTTGGGGTTCCCGGGCCGATCGCCCACTCGATCGCCGAGATCCGGTCGGAGATCGCCTGGCTCGAGTCGCTCCGGGACGCCCCCGACGTCGACGTGGTCGTCCCGGTCCCGAACAGGACCGGCGACGACGTCACGGTCGTCGATCTCGCCGGCCTGGCCGAGCCACTCCCGTGCGTCCTGTTCGAGTGGATCGACGGCCCTCTCCTCGACCGGCGCCTCACCGCTCGGAACGTCGAGCGCGTTGGGGCCCTCGCCGCCTCGCTGCATCGTCGCGGCACGCGGTTCCGGCCGCCCCCCGGGTTCGCGGCCGTCCGCTACGACCGCCCATTCCCCTTCGACGAGCCGGTCGTCCTGTTCGACGACCAGTCCCTGGTCCCGCCCGCGCGCCGGGCCGTCTACCGGGCCGCCCTGGCGCGGGTCGAGGCGGCGATCGCCCGGCTGACGGACTCGGGCGCGCCGATGCGCGTGCTCCACGGCGACCTCCATTCCTGGAACGTCAAGGTGACGGGCGGGAGGGTCGTGGCCTTCGACTTCGAGGACCTCATGTGGGGCTGGCCGGTCCAGGACATCGCCACGACGCTCTACTACTGGTCGGGTCGCGACGACTTCCAGCTCCTCCGGTCGGCGTTCCGGCAGGGCTACGAGACCGTCGCGCCGTGGCCGGACGCCACCGGCGACGAGGTGGATACGTTCATCATCGGCCGCTCGCTCGTCATCGCGAACGACGCGATCCAGCTCATCGACTCGCTGGCGCCGGGCGAGACGGAGGCAATCCTCCTGCGCGGCCAGGAGCGGATCAGGCTCTACCTGGATCGGACCGGCTAGCAGCGACGAGGGCGGGACCCGCGTATTGCCGGCGGCCGACCACGCCTATCGCCGGCGGCCGAGCGCGCCCAGGAGCGTTCCCCGGTCGCGCCATGCGCCCGTCGACCAGAGGGCCCACAGCACCAGGACGGGCTGGAAGACCAGGCGGACGGCTCGCGCAAGCTCGCTGGTGAGGCCAAAGGCGTCTTCCTGGTTCACGTACTGGGAGATGTTGCCCGGGAAGATCGCGACGAAGAACGCCGCGACGATCCACCCCACGGCGACACGGTGACGAGGGAGCGCGATGAGGGCCGCGCCGAGTGCCAGCTCCGCGATGCCCGACGCGACCACGACGAGATCGTCTGCCACGGGCAGCCAGTCCGGGACCTGCGCCGTGAACTCCTCGCGGCCGAACGTGAGGTGGCCGATGCCGGTGAACAGCAGGAACAGCCCGAGCGTCACCCGTCCGATGGTTCGCGGAAGGGACGACCCGCCGGACGCCGAAGTGTCACGCATGAGGCCACCCTAGCACGGGTCTCTCGACGGCCCCGGCCTGCACGCTTGCCAGCGTCGGTCCGGCGCCATGTCGAGCGACTCGGCCGGCTCGTCCCAATCCCGAGCACGAATCCATGACCCGAGCCAAAGGGCACTTGTGCAGCAAGGAGGCCTGGCCGACCCTGCCAGCGAAGTTGGTGGCGCGGGCCGCGCACTCGACCAGATGAGGAGGGAATAGCCCCATGTGCCTGTTCGCGTTCGTTGCGCTCCTGTTCCCGCGGCTTGCCTTCGGGATCCTGTGGCTTGCCCGGCCTGCCGCCGTCGACGCGACGTTCGACACGCTCATCTGGCCGCTGCTCGGGATCATCTTCCTGCCCTTCACGACCCTGCTGTACGTGCTCCTCTGGACCGCCGGACCGGGCATCGAAGGCTGGGACTGGCTCTGGCTCGCAGGCGCGGTCTTCCTCGACCTGGGCCACTACGGCGCGACGGCCTATGCGAACCGGGACAAGATCCCGGGCATGAGCTCCGGCGGGGACGGGAGCGGCGCCACGACCGCCTGACCTCTCCCGCACCTCGGCGCGCCGGCTGGCGCGGAGCCGGGGCGTCTGGTGGCCTTGTCATCCGAGACCGGACCTCCCACTCTATCGCTCTGGTCGTCGCACGTGATAGGGACCGAGCATGGCCGAGGACAAGTCACCCGACGGGCATGTGATCGCCGGGACGGCCGGCGCCGAGTTGGACATGCTCGGCACATCCGCGTGCCCGCTGCTGGGGCTCACCTCCGATCGCCGCACCCACTTCACGTTCCCAGCCTCGGGTCACCGCTGCTTCGCGACTGGGCATCCTGTCTCGACCGACGCTCGCCGCCAGCTGGCGTACTGCCTGGGTCCGCGCTTCGACGCGTGCGACCGCTTCCGTGACTATCAGCGCCGGAGTGCGGCCGGTGACGCGTCGAGGCCTCCGACCACCGCGGACACGCCCTTTGCCCAGCGCGGGAGCGCGTCGTCCGCCGCGCCGTCCCTGGTCGCGGCCGACTTCTCGCCGCGACGCAATCTCCGGCGCGGCGCTGTCGCGGCGCTGTTCGTGGGCATCGTGGGGATCCTCATGTACGTCATCGTGGCGACGCTTGGCAAGGCGCCCGAGCGCGGCGGCCTCGATGGCGCTTCGCCGACGGGATCGCCCCAGGCAGCCACGGCTATCCCGAGCGCGACGCCAATGACCACGCCAGCGCCATCGAACGACACGGCCTCCACGCCCCTACCCACGCCCGCGCCCACGCCCACGCCCGCGCCCACGCCCCTACCCACGCCCGCGCCCACGCCCGCGCCCACGCCCCGACCCACGCCACGGCCGACGGTCCGTCCCACGCCACGGCCGACGGTCCGGCCCACGCCCCGACCCACGCCGCAGCCGACACCTCCGCCCACGCCGCGGCCCACACCGCGGCCGACACCGCGGCCGACACCCGTCGTGGTCACCCCGCCCCCTGCGCTCCGCTCCACCGCGCCCACGTCCGCGCCCGTGCCGTGAGTCCGCTCCGCGTCTCATGGTCGACGGCGGCGCACGCATGGGCCACGACGCGCGGGCCTCCGGGCGGTCACCCGACCCGACCAGTCAGGGATTGGCCGGATGCGTCGCGCTGGCGACGTGCGCGGCAGGCCGCGGCCGACGCCGGAGGTAGCGCAGGATGGCCTCTCGATCGCGGGTCGCGAGATCCCAGCTGCAGCGGCAGAGTCCTCGCGGACAACCCTGGTGCGGCAAGCTCGGCGCAGCCAATTCCTCCGAGATCACCACGATCCGCCGGTCGTTGACCCGGCACCTGTCGCAGCAATCATCCGCCACCAGCTCGGCCTCGCGGACGATCTCGGCGAGACCGCGCAGCTCAGCGGTCAACCCCTCTCGGTACAAGGTGACGACGTCGTCCGTCGGCGGTTTGGGCGAGCCGGCGGCCCGATGGAGGGCCGACGCCTGGTCGCGCTTGACCTTCGCGGCATCTTCCCAGCGATGCTGGCGCTTCGCGGACTCGAACGCCCGCTCGGCCGTGGTCATGAATAGCGTCCGGGCCGCTTCGACCACCTCCTCCGAGATGCGGGCGGCCGCAAGGTTCCGGGTGCTTTGGGTCGGTGCTCCGGCTGCAGCCGCGAGCTTCAGCCAGCGCTCCCGCTCCTGGTTCCAGCGCTGCGAGTCCAGCTCCTTGCGGCGCTCGGCCTCGAAGAACGCGACGGCGGCCTCGGTGAGGTAGGCCACATGCCCCTCCACCCGCTTGACCACGACCAGCTGCCTACAGCGAGGGCAGTGCCTGTTCGCGACGGGAGGCGGCTGGAGGACGCGGGCGCAGTACGGGCAGACTGCCGCGGCCAACACTGGGGCGGCGCGAGCGGGCGCGGCACCAGCGGATTGGGGAACCTGGGCCTTACCGGCGGCGGGTCGCGCCGGGGGAACCGCCTCCGCGGCGGGGTCCACCACGTTCGGGGCAGTCGCCTTCGCGGACGCCTTCTGGGAGGGAGCCGTCACCTTCGGGGGTGCGGTGCTCGCGTGAGGCGCCGTGACCTTCGCGGCGGCGGCCACCTTGGTGAGTCGTGGCTTCCGCAGGGTCACGCCGGGCTGGGCCAGCTCGGAACCTGCGGGGAAGTCGACGTGCGGCTCGGACGGGAGCAGTGCCTCGGATGGCGGGAGGACAACAGCGGCGGGCTCGGCTGCGGCCGAAGGGTTCGGCTCCGGCTCGGCGGCGGCCGAGGGTGTCGCCTCCGGCTCGTCCAGGTGGACCAGCTCGAACCCCACCCCCGGCTGCACCTCCGTCGCCGGCCCGTCCTCCGTCACCGACTGCAGTTCCGCGAGGGTCGGCTCAGCCTCGACAATCTGCGGCTCGGCCTCGATCACCGCCTCGACCTCGGCGAAAGTCGGTTCGACCTCGACCGGACCGTCGATCAGCGCTGCGGAGGCCGACGACAGGCCTCCCACCGGCGCCGCGATCTCCGCCTCGTTCGGGCTGGACGTGTCGACTGCGCCGTCGAGGGCGAGCTGCAGCGGCGCCGGAGCAGCATCGTCCGGTTGAGGCACCTGCTCTGCGAACGCCATCGCTGAAGCCGAGAACGCCATCACCCGGACCGGCTCACTGGCCAGGGGGTCGAAGACGCCGACGAGCTCGACCGGTTCGGCGGCCGAGGATTCGAACACGCCCACGGGCTCGGCGGGCGGCCCGAAGACGCCGACGAGCTCGACCGGTTCGGCGGCCGAGGATTCGAACACGCCCACGGGCTCGGCGGGCCCGGTGGAAGGCATGGCCAGCGCGCCGCCGGCCCTGCCTTTCAACCGGCCAATCGTATGCGCGGGCTTGATCACGACCTGCGTCTCCTGCAGGAGCGGCGCCTCGGCGGAGAGGACGGCCGGGCCGCGAACGGCGCATCAACCGGGAGCTGTGGCTCCAGGGGGAAGATCGGCTCATCGGCGAGCGGCGCCTCGGCGGAGAGGACCGGCCCGGCCGCGAACGGCGCATCAACCGGGAGCTGTGGCTCCAGGGGGAAGATCGGCTCATCGGCGAGCGGCGCCTCGGCGGAGAGGACCGGCCCGGCCGCGAACGGCGCATCAACCGGGAGCTGTGGCTCCAGGGGGAAGATCGGCTCATCGGCGAGCGGCGCCTCGGCGGGGACTGACGGCTCATCGGCGAGCGTCGCTTCAACGGGAAGCACCGGCTCAGATGCAAGCGGTGCCCGATCGTCGAGCTGCGGCTCGTCCGGGGACCCGATGAGCTCCACCCCGTCGACGATGATCGCGGGGCGTGGGCCTGCAGGCCCGGCGTGCTGCCGGTGGACGAACAGATCGGCTAGCCGGGCTTCCGTGCGCTCCTGGGCGACGGCAATCTCGGCCGGATCGATCTTCCAGTTCGACCGTCGGATTTGGACCTTCGCCATGGCACGGACCCTCGGATCGGTCTTCAGAGTGGGGGCAGCTCACCGCAAGCCAACACGGTACGCCCCACCCCACCCATCTCGTCCAGACCCTAGTCATCCGACCGGTGCGCCGACGCACCTCTTTGGCGCCCGGAGGCGCAGAGTGTGCCAAGCGCTGGCAGCCGCGTCGGGGCATGGTCCCGGGAGGGAGATTCGAACTCCCATGACCTTGCGGTCGTCCGATTTTGAGTCGGATGCGTCTGCCGTTCCGCCATCCCGGGCCGGGCTCAAGTCTAGCGGAGCCTCCGGTGCGGTCCGGGTGTCGGGACGCGGTCGGTACCCTTCGATGCGCCCCAGGGCCGGGACGGGCGCGCCCGGGATCAGGAGGCGCGGCGTCGCGCGAGGGCCCGGCCCGCGAAGAGCACCAGACCGGCGATGAGCAGCGTAAGCGAGGCCACGACCGGCAGCGGCACCGACGACTCGGCGTCGCGCCCCGCGGCCTTCGCGCTCTCGGCATCGCCGTTGGTGGCGCCAGATGCGCCGGTTGATGCCGCCCGATCGACCGGCGGCTCGGCCGTCGCCGCCTCGCCGGCCACGCCGGCAGCTTCTTCGCTGCCCGGAGTCGCGGCCGGCAGGGGCGCGGGCGCGGCCGTCGCCGCGAGGCCGGGCACGCTGGATGCGACGCTGTCGGGGGCGCCGGAGGCCGCCGGCGACGTGTACGTGCCCTGGAGCTCCGTGGAGCCGGATCCGCCCCCGGCCGCATCGTTGAGGGAGCCCGCGGGTGCAGCGACCGGCGCTCCGCCCGCGCTCCCGAACCCGGACAGCATGCCCGGGACCCCGGACGTCAGGAGCAGCCCGGTCAACCCAAGCGTGGCGAGGCCGGTGGCGAGCGGGCGCACGGTGGACCCCGGCGCGGCCAGCCATTCGATCAGACGGCGCCAGCCGGAGGGCCGCAGGCGAGCGGCGTCCTCGGCGGTGAGGCGGTAGTCGCGCCGGCGGGGCGGGACGGGCAGGGCCGTCATGGCGCCCCGGATCGCGAGGAGGTCGTCGGCGAGGGCCGCACAGCCGCCACAGGAGCCGACGAGCGACTCGGCGGCCGTCCGATCGGCGCCCGCCAGGTCGCCGGCGTCGAGGGCAACGATGCGTGCGGCGTGATCCGCGGCATCGGTGGCGGGGAGGTGCGGGGCGGGCGGCATGGTCCTCTGACGGCCTCAGCTTCGGAACAGTTCCATCCGGTCGGCGAGGAGCGCGCGGAGCGCCAGCCGGCCCCGGTGGATGCGGGACTTCACGGTGCCGAGCGAGACGCCGGTCAGCCGGGCGATCTCGGCGTAGTCGTAGCCCTCGACGTCGAAGAGGATGATGGCCGCTCGCTGGTCGCTGCCGATGGCCGCGAGCGCCGCGGCGAGCGCGCGACCGCGCTCGGAGGCCGTGGTGAGGACCTCGGGATCCGTCTCGGGGCCTGCCGGCGGCTGCCACGATTCGTCCTCGAGCTCGGGGTACGGCGAGACGGGCCGGCGCTTGCGGGCGCGCTGGAGGTCCATCGCCGCGTTCACCGCGATGCGGGTCAGCCAGCCGCGGAACGAGGGCCCCCGGTACGAGCGCAGATTCCGGTAGGCGGAGAAGAACGCCTCCTGGACCGCGTCGGATGCCTGGTCCGGGTCCGGGACGAGGCGCGCCACCAGGGAGTGGCACAGGTCCTGGTAGGCCTCGACGAGCTGGTTGAACGCGTCCAGGTCGCCCTCGAGGGCGCGGGCCACGAGGATCTCGTCGCGACGCGCGGCGGCGGCGTCGCCGGGTCGCGCGAACGGGCGCTCGGCGGTGTGCTCGGCGGCGACGGCGGGGGTGCTCGAGGTCGCGTCGGCCATCGCGGTGGCGTCGCCCGCGACTGCATCGGCGACCGGCTCGGCCGCGGATGCCCCGGCGGCGCGTCCGGCCGCGTCAGCGGCGTCGCGCTCGCCGGTCGTGGTCGAGCGCGGATCGTCCAAGGGGGCTCGGCTCCTTCCGGCACGGACGCCCGGGAACGGCGGGGCGGCGAGGCGGCGCGAGTCTAGCACGGCCCTCGGGACGCCCGGCGGCCACGGGCGGGCCACCTTGCGTTGAACTCACGACCAGGGAGCCCGGCGGACCCACCGACGGTCCGCCGGCAGGATCCGTGCGTTGGACAGCAGCAATCCTCCAGCCGCATGCCATTGGAACGCGGGCGAGCCCTCCGGATGGCGGCTTTCGTGCGTCTGACCTGTGCGAACCTGCCGACGGGCGGGATCCGGGTGCGCGGTGTTGAGTTCAACGCAAGCCTCACCGGCCGCCGGCCAACACGCGCCGGCGACGGGTGCGCGGTGTTGAGTTCGACACAGGCCTTGCCGGCGCCCCGACCGCGCTGCGCCGCGCCAGCCCCCACGGCGCCCCGACGCGGTCGCCCGGCGCGCCCGGACCGGTACACTCGGGGCTGGGACGCGCCGACCGCGCCGGACAACCCGCCCCATCCCGCCGGAGGACCCGCCCGCACATGACCCGCCTGATGCTCCTCGACGGGAACGGGCTCATCTACCGCGGCTACTACGCGCTCATCGCCACGCCCCTGACCACCTCGAAGGGCGAGCTCGTCAACGCCGTCTTCGGCTTCACGAACATCGTGCTGCGGGCGATCCAGGACGTGAAGCCCGACGCGGTCGCGATCGCCTTCGACCTGGGCGCGCCGACGTTCCGCCACGAGCGGTTCGAGGAGTACAAGGCGACCCGCCAGCGGATGCCCGACGAGCTGCGCGACCAGTTCCCGAAGGTGCGCGAAGTCGTGGCCGCGCTCGGCATCCCCGTCTACGAGCGGGAGGGCTTCGAGGCCGACGACGTGATCGCGACGCTCACCGGCCAGGCCGAGCACCTCGGTCTCGAGACGACGATCGTAACCGGCGACCTGGACATGCTCCAGCTGGTAACCGAACACACCCGCCTGATGGTCTCCCTGCGCGGCGGCGTGGCGAACACCGTGGTCTACGACCTCGCGCGCATGGACGAGCGGTGGGGGCTGCGGCCCGACCAGATGCTCGACTACAAGGCCCTCAAGGGCGACACGACCGACAACATCCCGGGCGTGCCCGGGGTGGGGGAGAAGACGGCGGCCAAGCTCGTCGCCACCTACGGCACCCTCGATGCCCTCTACGAACGGCTGGGCGAGGTGACGCCCGAGCGGCTTCGCCCGCTCCTCGCGGAGGCTCACGACCGCGTGCTCGCGAGCCGCGACCTTCAGCGGCTCGTCCGCGACGTCCCCGTCGAGCTGGATCTCGAGGCCGCGCACGTCGGCGTCTACGACCGCGACGCGGTGGTCGGGCTCTTCCGCGAGTACGAGTTCAGGAGCCTCATCGACCGGCTGCCGCCGCTCCAGGGCGAGACGGCCGCCGAGGCCGCCGGCCTGCTCCGCGAGACCACCGGCGACATGGGGTCGGCGCGGATGCCCGGCGCCTCACCACGCGCCGCCGGCACCCTGCCGAGGGGCGCCACACCCCAGGCCCGCCCCGCCGGGTCCGACGGCCTGCAGCTCTCGCTCGACTTCGACGCCGTCGGGCCGGCCCCCGCCGCTCCAGCCGCGCCCCCCGAGCCGCTCCCCGCCGGCAACCTGCGCGCCGCCCTGGCCGCCCTCGTCGCGGACCCCGGGCGGGTGGAGCGGGGCGACACCGCGGCCGCCGCGGACCTGGGTTCGTGGCTCGCGACGCTCGCCGTCGTTGGCGTGGCGCTCGTCCTCGACGATCCGCGCCCGCGCGCCGGCACTCCGCTCGCGCTCGCCCTCGCCGGCGAAGACGGCCGCGTGATCACGTTCGAGGGAGCGGAGGCCGTGACGGCGGCCCGGCACGTGCTCGAGGCCGCGCGGACGCCGCTCGTCGGCCACGAGGTGAAGCCGTTCCTCGTCGCCCGCTTCGTCGACGACCTCGACGCCGCCCCGACGCTCGTCAACTTCGACACCCAGGTCGCCGCCTACCTGCTCAACGCCGCGCTGCGCAGCCAGGGGATTGCCGACGTCGTCCACGAGCGGCTCGACATCGACCTGCCACCGGCCGCCGCCGGCCACACCCCGGGTGAGCGCGCGGCGCTCGAGGCGCTCTCGGCCCTGGCGGTCCGCGGGCCGCTCGCCGCAGCCCTCGAGGAGCAGGGCCTCAAGCGCCTGTTCGCCGAGCTGGAGCTGCCGCTCATCCCGATCCTCGCCCGCATGGAGGCGACCGGCGTCGCCCTCGACCTCGACGCCCTCGCCGCCCTGGACCGCGAGTTCGAGGCCGAGCTGACGCGCCTGGAGGCGGAGATCCACGCCGACGTGGGCCACGAGTTCAACCTCGGCAGCCCCAAGCAGCTCGAGCAGGTCCTCTTCCACGAGCTGAACCTGCCCACGGGGAAGCGGACGAAGACCGGCTACTCCACCGACGCGACGGTCCTCGAGGAGCTGCGCGCCGCGCACCCGATGGTGGGCAAGCTCCTCGACTGGCGGCTCTACGCGAAGCTGCGGAGCACCTACGTCCAGGCGCTGCCCGGGCTCCTGGCCGCCGACGGGCGGCTCCACACGACGTTCCACCAGGCCGTGGCCGCGACGGGCCGCCTCTCATCGTCCGACCCCAACCTGCAGAACATCCCGATCCGGACGCCGCTCGGCCGCCGGATCCGGCGGGCGTTCGTGGCCGGCGCGCCCGACGTGGTCCTCGTGAGCGCCGACTACAGCCAGATCGAGCTCCGGATCCTGGCCCACGTGGCCGGCGATGCGCACCTGAAGGCCGCCTTCGCCGAGGGCAAGGACATCCACCGCGACAGCGCTGCGCTCGTCCTGCGCAAGGACCCCGCGGACGTGACGGCCGACGAGCGCTCCATGGCCAAGATGGTCAACTTCGGGATTGCCTACGGGATGAGCGACTTCGGGCTCGCCAGCCGGGCCGGCATCCCCCGCGACGAGGCGCGGGCCTTCATCGACCGCTACTTCGCCACCTACTCCGGGATCAGCTACTACATGCTCCACGTCAAGGAGACGGCCCGGGCGCAGGGTTACGTCACCACGCTCCTGGGCCGGCGCCGCGAGATCCCCGAGCTGCGCTCCACGAACCGCAGCCTCGTCGCGGCCGGCGAGCGGATGGCGATCAACATGCCGATCCAGGGCACGGCCGCCGACATCATGAAGATCGCGATGATCCGGGTCGGGGCGCGCCTGCGCGCCGAGGGCTTCCGGGCGCGACTCCTGCTCCAGGTCCACGACGAGCTGCTCCTCGAGGTGCCGCGCGACGAGGTGGAGCGCCTCGTGCCGGCCGTCCGCGAGACGATGGAGGGCGCGCTGACCCTGGACGTCCCGCTCACGGTCGACGTGAAGGTCGGCGACGACTGGGAGTCGATGACGCCGTCCGCGCGGGAGTAGCGACGTGCCCGAGCTGCCCGAGGTCGAGACCGTTGCCCGCGACCTGCGCGGGCTGATCGTCGGCGCCACCATCACGGGCGCCGCCGGCGACTGGCCGCGCACGATCGCCTCGCACCCGACGGTCGAGGCGTTCGCCGACGCGGTGGCGGGGCGCCGCGTGGAGGCGGTGGGCCGGCGGGCGAAGCTCGTGGTCGTGGAGCTTTCCGGCGGGCCGGCCCCGGGGCGGGGCCCGGCCGCGCTCACGATCCACCTGAAGATGACCGGCCAGCTCTTCGTGGTGCCGGCCGGAGCCGCGGCGGACCCGCACGTCCACCTGCGCCTGGCGCTCGATGACGGCCGCGAGCTCCGCTTCCGCGACATCCGCAAGTTCGGGCGCGTGGGCTGCTGGCCCATCGATCCGGCCACCGGGGCCGTGCTCGACGGGGCGGCCGGCGCGGAGCTCTTCGCCGGCTTCGGCCCGGAGCCACTCGACGACGCCTTCACGCTCCGGGCGTTCCGGGGCCGGCTCCGCGGGCGGCGGAGTCGCCTGAAGCCGCTGCTCCTGGACCAGGGCTTCATCGCCGGCGTCGGCAACATCTACGCCGACGAGGCGCTCTGGCGAGCGCGCCTCCATCCGCTCCGCAGCGCAGCGACGCTGCGGCCGCTGGACCAGGCCCGCCTTCACCGCGAGCTGCGGGCGATCCTGGCGGAGGCGGTCGAGCGGCGCGGCTCGTCGATCGACGACTACACGGCCCCCGAGGGCGACGGCTTCATGCAGGAGCGCCTCGACGTCTACCAGCGCACGGGCGAGCCGTGCCCGCGCTGCGGGCGGCCGATCCGCCGCATCGTGGTCGGCGCGCGGGCGACCCACTTCTGCTCGTGGTGCCAGCGGCTTCCCGCCGTCGACCGGGCAGGCGCGGCCGCGATCCTGCGGGCGGCGAGGGCGCCGGCGACGAAGGGCCGCAGGTGGACGGAGATCGCGGCCGAGGGATCGCTGGGGCTGACGCCCGACGAAGCGGAGCGGGCCGCCGCGAAGGCCCGTGCCCAGCGGGCGCGTCGGGCTGATGCGACGCGCCAGGCTGCGGCGACGCGCCGGGCGGATGCCCGCGGTGGGGCCGATCCCCGGGCGCGCGCCGGAGCCGGGGAGGGGGCCTGACGGTGTCGCTCCTCCGCCTGTCCAACGTGACCCGCGAGATCGGCAACTTCGTGATCCTCGGCGAGGTCAACGCCGCGATCGCGGTGGGGGAGCGCGTGGGCATCGTGGGGCCCAACGGTGCCGGCAAGACGACGCTCCTGCGGATCGCGGCCGGCGTCGACGAGCCCGACGGCGGCGAGGTCCAGCGGCGCCGGGCGCTCTCGACGGGCCTGCTGGCCCAGGAAGCCCACTTCGACGAGGCGTTCGCATCGGCGCCGGACCTCCGGACCGCCGTCCGCCGGGGCGCGATCGCGGTCGAGGCGATGGAGGCCGAGCTGCGGGCGCTCGAGGAGGCCCATGCGGCCGGGACGCCGGCCTACGCGGACCTCGCGGCGCGCTTCGCCGCGATCGACGGCTGGACCCTGGACCACCGGGTCGACGAGGCCCTCTCCGGCCTCGGGTTCACGCCGGAGGAGATCGCCCGATCGCCCGAGGAGCTCTCGGGGGGCCAGCAGACCCGCGCCGCCCTCGCCCGCCTTCTCGTCGCCGACCCGGATCTGCTTCTCCTCGACGAGCCGACGAACCACCTGGACCTGTCCGCCATCGAGTGGCTCGAGCAGGCCGTCCGGCACCGCCGCGGTGCGCTCCTCGTCGCCTCCCACGACCGGGCCTTCCTCGACGCGACGGTGACCCGTGTCTGGGAGCTGCGCGACCGGCGCCTGTCCGCGTTCCGCGGCGACTACTCGGCCTACGCTCGCCAGCGGGAGGAGCGGGACGCACGCCTGCGCCGCGACGCCGAATCGCGCGAGATCGAGATCGCGAAGGAGCAGGCGCTCGTCCAGACCTACCGCAGCCAGCGCAAGCACGGGAAGATGCACGAGCACGAGGCCCGGCTCGCGCGGCTCGACCGGATCAGCACGCCGCGCGAGGGGCCGGCGCTCCGCCTGGACCGCGCCCTGGGGTCGCCGCCGCCGCGCTCGGGGGACGTGGCCCTGCGCCTGGACGACCTCGTCATCGGCCATCCGGGCGGCCCCGACGTGGCGCGGACCGTCCGGCTCGAGGCCACCCGCGGGGAGCGGATCGGGGTTGTGGGGCCGAACGGGGCCGGCAAGACGACCCTCCTGCGGGTCATCGCCGGCGAGCTCTCGCCCCGGGACGGCCGCCTCGCCTTCGGGGCGAACGTCCAGCTCGGCTACCTCGCCCAGGTCCGCACCAACCCGCTCGTGGGCGAGACCATCCTCGAGGCCCTCCTCGGCGAGATCCCGATGACGGCCGGCGAGGCCCGCGGCTACCTCGCCCGCTTCCTGTTCCGGGGCGACGACGTCTTCAAGGAGGTGCGCGCGCTCTCGGGCGGCGAGCGGTCGCGGCTCGAGCTCGCGATCCTCGGGATCATGCCGGCGAACCTCCTGCTGCTCGACGAGCCGACCAACCACCTCGACATCCCGGCCCGCGAGGCGCTGGAGGGGTTCATGCGCGGAACCACGGCCACGCTGCTCGTCGTCAGCCATGACCGGCGACTCCTCGAGAAGACCTGCGACCGCCTCTGGGTCGTCGACCAGGGCCGGGTGGCGCCGTTCGACGGCGGCTACCGGGCGTGGCGGGCCGCGGTCGGTGACGGATGGCGCATCGACGAGGCCTTCGCGCGCGAGGAGGCGCGCTTCCACGGCCGGCCGCAGGTCGGCGCGGGCGCCGGGGGGCGCGGGCGCGACCGCGCGGGCGCGGGCGACGCCGAGGGGCGCGCGCGGAAGGCGGCCGCTCCGGCCGCAGAGGCCGCTCCGGCCGCAGAGGCCGCTCCGCCGGCCCGCCCCGCCACGCGCCAGCCGAAGCTCTCGAAGGATTCGTACCGGCGCCAGAAGACGCTCATCGACGACGACCTGAACCGGCTCGGCCTGCGCAAGAGCCACCTGGAGCTGGCCCTGCTCGATCCCTCGATCGCGGCCAACTTCGTCGAGCTGCGCCGCGTCACGAGCGAGCTCGCGGACGTCGACCAGGCCCTCGGGGCGGCCGAAGAGGCCTGGCTGCTGCTCGAGGAGCGGGCACCGTGAGCGGCGACGAAGCGGGCGCGAACGATGCGGGCACCGTGCGCTGGGACCAGGCCGGCGCCGCGGGCCCCGAGGGCGCGCGCGTGGCGCGCCGGGCGGTCCGGATCGGCCTGACCGGCCCCATCGGATGCGGCAAGTCGACCGTTGCCGGGTGGCTGGCGGTGCGCGGGGCCGCCGTGGTCGATGCCGACGCCGTTGCCCGGGCCGTGACCGCACCCGGCGAGCCGGCGCACGATGCCGTGCTGGCCCGCTTTGGCGACGCCGTCCGCAGTGCCGACGGGACGCTCGACCGGGCTGCCCTGGCGCGCCGGGTCTTCCCCGATGCGGCGGCGCTGCGCGACCTGGAGGCGATCGTCCACCCGGCCGTGCGGCCGCGAATCCTGGCCGCGATCGAGGCGGCCGACCGGGCCGGGGCGCCCGCGATCGTCATCGAGGCGATCAAGCTGGTCGAGGGTGGCCTCGCCGCGCTGTGCGACGAGGTCTGGCTGGTGTGGTGCGATCCTGCGACCCAGCGGGCGCGCCTCGCTGGGCGGGGGATGGCGCCGGCCGACGCCGAGCGGCGGATCGCCGCCCAGCGCGACCTGGCGGGGCGTGTGCGGGCGCTACCCCACGCGGTGGTGCTGGACGCGTCGGGTGACTGGGACTCGACGAAGGAGCTGGCCGCCGCAGCGCTCGCGGCAGCCCTCGGACGCGCCGGGTCTGCGAGGCGGCGGCTTCGCTAGGGCGCCGGGCTCTCGGCCGGCGACGCGCTTGCGGCCGGCGACGGGAAGGGGCTGGGAGCCGGAGCCTTGCCGGGCCCGTACCACTCCGGCAGCGGAAGCCCGTAGCGGGCGACGATCTTTGTTGTCGTGGTGCCGAGAGCGGACGTGTCCACCTCGCGGAGGTCTTGGCCGGGTCGGAGGACGAAGCTGAACGCGGCGGCGCCACTCGCCTGGAGGTGCGAGATCTCCTCCGCAACGGGGATCGAGGCCTTGAGGACGTAGGCGGTCGCGGTCTTGGCCAGGATCAGCATGTCCTGGTAGACGATCTTCGTCGACTTGTCGGTGAAGTATCTGCCGGCCGCCGCGACGTCCGCGGGCACCGTGATCGTCGAGGTAACGAACACGTCCACCGTCTCGCCAGACTGGATCAGGCCGCCGACCGCGCGGTCGTCGGGCACGGTGATCGAGACCGCGCGCCAGGCAGGGGAATCAGGGCCGATCGTCTCGTTCGGGCCGAGGATCGAGAACTGCGACCCCTGCGTCTGGCCGGCGAGCATGTTCGCGAAGACCGGCTGGCCCTTGAGGATCGTCGTCCCTGCGACCAGGCCGACGATCTTCGCCGGATCCGCGAAGACGCCCTCGGCGGTTGTGTCGTCCATCGGCACCTGGCGGACCTCGAGGTCCTCGGGGGTGATGGCTGCGCGGGCAGGGATCTCCTTCGCGGCGACCACGACCGCCGAGGTCGGGAGGTCCGGGCGGCCGGCCTGCTGCGCCTGGCTGATGACGATGAACGCACCGGCGCCGGCGATCAGCGCCAGCACGAGCCCTACGGCGACGATGTACTTCCCTCGCCGCGACGGGTCGTGATACTCGATTTCCATCCTGGGCGGAGCCTCCGGGTGCGATCCTGCCGTGCCGGAACGTCGCGACGGCCGCCGCGACCAAGGGCTATCTTCGCGAGCGCGCGACGGCGGACCCATCCGCCCGAAGTACCGCCTGGATCATCCGATCGGGCGTGTGAACCGATCCGGACCGGGAAGCGAAGCCAGCCGGAGGTCAGGGCAGGACCAGGTGGACAGGGTTGCCGCGGATGGAGACCTGCCAGGTTGTGGTGTCCGTCGTCGTGCTGTCGAACGTGTACCGGATCTTCCACCAGCCGCCGAGGGTTCCTGCCGGCTCACCCGGGGGGAGCAGGGCGCTGTACGTCTTCGGCAGCGGGACCGTCAGGGTGACCCAGGAGTTGTTGTACTGGCCGGCGCCGTTGATCGTGGTCTTGAGGCTCCAGACGTTGGTGCCGCTCTTGGAGCCGGACGCGTTGGAGTCCGCCGTGTAGTTGAACTTGGTCGGGGTGTAGCCGGTGGCGGTCGGCTTCAGGACCTCGATGCTCGAGTTGCCGGAGGCGTCACCCGGGTCGAAGAGCTGGATGACCATCGTCTTGCCGGCGTGGACGGCCTCGATACGCCCGAGGTAGAAGAGCGTCGTTCCGTTGGCCACGTTCGCGTAGATGACCATCTTGCCGAGCCCGTAGACGTAGGGCTTGTAGGCTGGATCCGTGGGCACGGCCCGCAGAGCCCACATGTTCTCCGCGCTCGTTCCCTTCTGTTCGTTGGTGTTGAGCGGGTTCGTCGTGGTGACCTGCAGGCGATAGGTGCCCGGCGACGTCAGCGTGGCAAGCGTCCACCAGGCGTTGTGATAGGGATCGGCCGTGCAGTCCGGCAGCGACCAGAACGCATGCCCTGGCCATGAGGCGGAGCCCTCGCGGAGGGCAGCGCTCTTGTCGACCTCGCGGCGGCTCTCGAACAGCGTGCCGCTGGACGCGACCTGGACGTCGTCGGAGTAGTCGAGCGGGGTTGCGGCCGGGTCGGACCAAAGGGTGAAGTAGATGGAAACGGCAGGCCAGCCGCTCTGGTCCCATGGGATCCAGTGATCGCCGGTGCCCTTCTGATCATCGACGGCGCAGAACGCGGGGTCGTACAGGTCGACGTTGGTGGCGCCCGCCCCAACCGGGATCTCGACGGCGTATTGGTAGCCCCGCGAGTCGTACTGGTTGTTGAGCGTGGGATTGGGGTTGTAGTAGGTGCCGTAGGCATCGCCGTACGTCCGGTCCGCGCCCTGGCTCATTGCGGCCGCCCAGAAGTACCCCGTGTTGTCGCCGTAGGTGCTGAGTGGGCTGCCCATCGGTACCGGCAACGTGTACTCGGCGGTCGCCAGCCGGGAGATCCGGACCGTCTTCATGCCGAGCAGCTGGAGGAAGTACGTGCCGTATGTGCGGGAGACGGTGACGTCGAGGCGGCGGTTCGATTCGGCATTGATCGCGGGCGTGACGGTGGCGCCGCCGGCCGCCGAGAAGCCGTTGCGCTTGGCCTCGGCGGCCGCCTGGGTCGACGCCGTCGGGAAGTCGCCCGGCATGTACGGGACGCCCGCCATGGCGGCGGCCTCGGCGGCCTGCTGGACATGGAGCGAGTTGTTCCAGATGTTCCCGACGTCGATCACGAGGGCGAGGATGCCGAACAGGGCGCCGAGGGCGAAGACGAAGAGGACGACCACCTGACCGCGGGCTCGGAGCCGCGGGCGGGCGGCATACGAGGGCGGGCCACCGCAGGCCACCTCGGGGTCCTGCCTGCTCACGGCGCGGGCTCGAGCTTCATCACCGTCGCGTCCGTCATCGGGATCGTCGTGTACGGTGGATCCCCGTTCGCGAGCATCCCCAGGATGCGAACCCAGTGGGGTCTGGGGTCGGAAGGCGTAGGAGACGCGCACGCCGATCGAATTGCCGGTCAGGCCGGGCACGCGTGCGGTCGCTGGCCAGCCGGCGGTGCCGATCAGCGTGCCCGCGCGGTCGTACTTGTCGATCTTGCCCGAGACCGGCAGGCCCAGGGTGTCCGCCTTGTAGATCTCGATCGACGTGATGTTCTCGATGAGGATCGGGTCCGTCAGGCCCCGCTGGACTGCCGCGAGGATTGCCGGATCGACTCCCGATGGCTGCGATCCGCCGTTGCCCAGGCTGGCCCCCACCCTGGCACCCTCGCGCACCGCGTAGGCCATGGCGTTCCGGTGGTCGAAGGCGATCCCGAACTCGAGCATGCCCATGAGGATGACCAGGAAGACGGGCAGGATGAGCGCGAACTCCACGATTGCCTGGCCCCGGCTGCCTTCATGCCAGAACCGCTCCCTCATTGCTTGGGCTCCATGCGCAGCGTCGCCCCGTCCGCCAGGTCCCAGGTGCGCCCGAAGGCGACCGGCGTGATGCCGATGTACTGGTAGCCGACCCGCACCCCGACAACGTCGAGCCCTTCGACCAGCGCGTCGCGACGCGTGATCTGCGGATAGCTCTCCTCACCGACCAGGCTGTACGGCTGCGTGCCCGTGCCCGGGCAGTCCAGGGCACCTTCCCGGAGGTAGCGATTGAGGATCCCGGGCACAACGTCGCCCGCCGCGTCCGACTGGTAGATCTCGACGTACTCCACGCGGGCGCGGTCGATCGGGGGCGTCAGGGCCTTCTCAACGGCGTTGAGGATCGAGCAGTCGGCGCCGTCGACGCCACCGGCTTGGGCTGCCGCGCTCACACCCTGCCGCGCCGCGAACTGGACGGTGAGCAGGTTGTTGTAGAGGAATCCGAACTCGACGACGCCCATCAGGAGCGCCACGAAGATGGGGATGACGAGGGAGAACTCGACGAGGCCCTGGCCCGCCTCAAGGGCACGGTCGACCCGCGACAAGCCTCCGGTTGCGTGGCGCTGCGCTCGCATCGACTCTCCAAGCGGACTCCGTGCGCGAGAGGACCCGCGGTTGGTGTGGCCCACGGCGAGTATCGATCCGGATCCGGGCACCACCCACAGTCGATTGGTCCCACCACCGGCCCGCATTGGTACCGCGTTGTGCCCCGCCGCACCGGTCGACGCCTCAAGCGCCAAGTGTTCGAACGTCCGTTCTGTTCCAGCCGATCCCGTCTGCTAGACTGAAGCCATGCCCGACTTCGAGCTGGTCGCCCCGTTCGAGCCCACCGGCGACCAGCCGCAGGCCATCGAGCGCCTCGAGGACGGCCTCGCGCGCGGCCTCCGCCACCAGGTCCTGCTGGAGGGGGAGGGGGAAGAGGGAGAAGGAGAAGAAAGAGATCGGAAGGAGGAAAGGAAAGAGCACGTGGGGTCGGGAAACCGGACGGATCGAGCGCCTCGAGGACGGCCTCGCCCGCGGCCTCCGCCACCAGGTCCTGCTCGGCGCGACCGGCACCGGGAAGACGTTCACCTTGGCCAAGGTGATCCAGAAGCTGAACCGGCCCACCCTGGTCCTGGCCCACAACAAGACGCTGGCCGCCCAGCTCTACGCCGAGTTCCGCGACTTCTTTCCGAACAACGCCGTCGAGTACTTCGTCAGCTACTTCGACTACTACCAGCCGGAGGCCTACCTGCCCCGGTCGGACACGTACATCGAGAAGGACTCCAGCCGCAACGAGGAGATCGACAAGCTCCGCCACGCGGCCACCAAGGCGCTCTTCGAGCGGCGCGACGTCATCATCGTGGCCTCCGTGAGCTGCATCTACGGCCTGGGCGCGCCGGTCGACTACGGAGCCACCGTCCTCCGTCTCAAGCGCGGCGGGGCCTATCGGCGCGACACCGTCCTGCGCCACCTCGTGGACCTGCAGTACCAGCGCAACGACCAGGCCCTCCAGCGGTCGCGGTTCCGCGTGCGCGGCGACACGCTCGAGCTCGTCCCCTCGTCGGAGGACCGCCTGGTCCGGGTGGAGTTCTTCGGCGACGAAGTGGAGCGGATCACCGAGCTGGACTCGCTCACCGGCGAGCTCCTGGCCGAGCGGTCGGAGGTCAACGTCTTCCCGGCCAGCCACTTCGTGACCCCGGCCGAGAAGCTGCACGCGGCGATCGGCACGATCGAGGCCGAGGCCGAGGAGCGCGTCGCCTGGCTGGAGGAGCAGGGCCGGGCGCTCGAGGCTGCGCGTCTCCGGCAGCGAACGACGTTCGACCTGGAGATGATCCGCGAGCTCGGATTTTGCTCCGGGATCGAGAACTACTCGCGCCACCTGTCGGGGCGCGAGCCGGGCTCGCGGCCGTGGACGCTGCTCGACTACTTCCCGCCCGACTGGCTGCTCGTGGTCGACGAGTCGCACATGACGATCCCCCAGGTCGTGGGGATGTACAAGAACGACCGGACTCGCAAGGAGATCCTGGTCGACTTCGGGTTCCGGCTCCCCTCGGCGCTCGACAACCGGCCCCTCACGTTCGAGGAGTTCGAGGCCACCGTCAACCAGGCGGTCTACATGAGCGCCACGCCCGGGCCCTACGAGCTGGAGCGGAGCCAGCGGATCGCCGAGCAGCTGATCCGGCCCACCGGCATCGTCGATCCGGCCATCACGGTACGCCCGACCGAGGGCCAGATCGACGACCTCATGGAGCGCATTCGCGAGCGGGTGGAGCGCGGCGAGCGGGTCCTCGTCACGACGCTCACCAAGCGGATGGCCGAGGACCTCGCCGACTACCTGCGCGAGCTCGGCGTCAAGGTCCAGTACCTCCACAGCGAGGTGGACACGCTCGAGCGGGTCCAGATCCTGCGTGACCTCCGCCTCGGCGTCTTCGACGTCCTGGTCGGGATCAACCTCCTGCGCGAGGGGATCGACCTTCCCGAGGTGACCCTCGTGGCGATCCTCGACGCCGACAAGGAGGGCTTCCTGCGCAGCGCCTGGTCGCTGATCCAGATGATCGGCCGGGCGGCCCGCAACATCGGCGGCGAGGTGGTCATGTACGCCGACGTCATGACCGAGTCGATGAAGGCGGCGATCGGCGAGACGGACCGCCGGCGGGCGATCCAGGAGCGCCACAACACGGAGAAGGGGATCACTCCCTTCACGATCGTCAAGGAGATCCACGACATCAACGACCGGCTGCGGGTAGCCGCCGAGGCGAGCGCGCCGTACGGGGGCGAGGGCGGGCGCGGGCGCGACCTCGATGGCGCCTCGAAGGTACAGGTGGAGCAGCTCGTGGCGCGCCTGGAGGCCGAGATGCGCTCCGCCGCGCGCGAGCTCGAGTTCGAGCGGGCGGCGGCCCTGCGCGACGAGATCCAGCAGATCCGGCTGCGCGTCCTGGCCGAGGACGCGTCGGTGATCGTGGGGCGGGCGGCGGAGGCGGCGGGCCGGGGCGGTGCCGGCGGCCGGGCGCGCGCCGGCTCCTGCGCCGCGGGGGCGGCCCGGACGCAGCGGGCGCCCCGGCGCGCGAGACGCCGAGGTCTCCGCATCGGCGCTCGAGGTCACCTCGGTGTCCGTGATGCCGGCGGGGGAGGAACCGGGGGTGGCGGACGGGGAGCCGGGGATCGCGACGGGCACCGCCGCCGACTGGCTGCCCGGCCTCCGCGACGAGCACGAGGACGACGACGCCGGCTGGCAGGCCCGCTGGCTCGACCGGCCCACGTGGGACCGGACCGTGACCCCGAACGTGAAGCGCCGAACGGGGAGGCGCGGCCCGCGGCGCTGATCACGGGCCTGCCGCCGACCCGTCCGGACGATCTCGAGCGCTCGCCGCGGCCTGCGCGCGACACCCCGCGCGAAACGATGACCGTGTGCGCATCATCGGCGCATCACCGACCTGCGGATGGCCCGGGGCACGGTCGCGGCGCTGATGGATCTCGATGATGCGCGCGTGATGCGGCCAGGGGCATCGATTCGAGGGGACTCTCCGCCAGAGTGCCTCCAATCATGTCTGCGCGCGCCGTCGCCGTGGTCGGGTCGGGAGCGGGGACCGGACCAGCGAGCCTAGAACGCATGTACGAAATAGCATCTCCGTCGTAGACTACGCACGTGCCCTCCGACCAGCTGATCGTGCGCGGCGCGCGCGAGCACAACCTCAAGAACGTGACGGTGGCGTTGCCGCGCGACCGGCTCGTCGTGATCACCGGGCTGTCCGGCTCGGGGAAGAGCAGCCTGGCCTTCGACACGATCTATGCCGAGGGCCAGCGCCGCTACGTCGAGAGCCTCTCAGCGCTACGCCCGGCAGTTCCTGGGCCAGATGGAGAAGCCCGATGTCGACCAGATCGACGGGCTCTCGCCGGCCATCTCCATCGACCAGAAGGGCGCCAGCCGCAACCCGCGGTCTACCGTGGGGACGGTCACCGAGATCTACGACCACCTGCGGCTCCTGTTCGCCAGGATCGGCCACCCCCATTGCCCGGCTTGCGGCCGCGAGATCGAGCGCCAGACGGTCCAGCAGATCGTCGACCAGGTCTTCGGTCTGCCGCCCGAGACCCGCCTCCTCGTCCTGGGCCCGCTCGTGAAGGACCGCAAGACCGAGGGCGATCGCATCTTCGAAGCCGCCCGCAAGCAGGGCTTCGTCCGCGTCCGCGTCGACGGCGAGCAGCTGGACCTATCCGAGACGACCAGCCTCGACAAGTACAAGCGCCACACCATCGAGGTCGTCGTCGATCGGTTCGTCGTGCGCGCTCCCGAGCGCGAGGGCGAGCCGCCGCCCGACGCCGCCCGGCTGGCCAATTCGATCGAGACGGCCCTGCGCCTCGGCGAGGGCGTGGTGGTCGTTGCGCCGGCGCCGCGGGACGGGGAGGAGCCCGACTTCGAGGAACGCCGCTACAGCGAGCGCTACAGCTGCCCCTACGACGGGACGACGATCGACGAGCTCGAGCCGCGCAGCTTCTCGTTCAACTCGCCCCACGGCGCCTGCCCCACCTGCACCGGGATCGGGACCCAGCTCGTCATCGACCCGGACCTCGTGATCCCGGACCGAGCCAAGAGCGTCGCGGGCGGTGCCCTCGTGCCCTGGGCGAGGATGCCCACCGAAGCCTCGTGGCGGATGAAGATCCTCGAGGCCATCTTCGGCGAGCATGGCTGGGATATCAGGGCGCCCGTCCGCGACCTCCCACCGGAGGCCGTCGAGCACCTCCTGTACTCGGCGAAGGAGGAGAAGGTCCTCGTCAGCTACCGCCACGAGCGCGGCGAGAACACCTACTGGGCCACGTTCGAGGGGCTCGTCACGAACCTGGAGCGGCGCTTCCGCGAGACCGAGTCGGAGTACATCAAGACCGAGATCGAGAAGTACATGGTCGCCCGGCCCTGCCCGGTCTGCGCCGGCCGCCGGCTGCGCCCGGAAGTGCTCGCGGTCACGATCGACCGCCTCAGCATCCACGATGTCGCGACGATGAGCGTGACCGACGCGCTCGCCTGGGTGGACGCGCTGCCGGCCGACCTGACCGACCGCGAGCGCGCGATCGCCCGGATGGTCCTCAAGGAGATCGTGGCCCGCCTCGGCTTCCTCGCCGACGTCGGCCTGGACTATCTGACGATCGACCGGACCAGCTCCACGCTGTCGGGCGGCGAGGCCCAGCGGATCCGCCTCGCGACCCAGATCGGCAGCTCGCTCGTGGGCGTCCTGTACATCCTCGACGAGCCCTCGATCGGGCTCCACCAGCGCGACAACGCCAAGCTGATTGCGACGCTCACGCGCCTGCGCGACCTCGGCAACACGCTCCTCGTGGTGGAGCACGACGAGGAGACGATCCGGACGGCAGACTGGGTCGTGGACATCGGGCCCGGGGCGGGGGAGCACGGGGGCGAGATCATCGCCTCGGGGCCGCTGGAGGCGATCCTCGCCGAGCCGCGCTCCATCACCGGCGCCTTCCTCCGCGGCGAGCGTGCGGTGCCCATCCCGGCCCGGCGCCGGAAGGGGAGCGGCCAGGAGATCGTGGTGCGCGGGGCCCGCCAGCACAACCTGCGGGGGATCGACGTCGCCTTCCCGCTCGGGCGGTTCGTGGCGGTCACGGGCGTGTCGGGCTCAGGCAAGAGCACGCTCGTCACCGAGATCCTCTACCGGGCTCTCGCGCGCGAGCTGAACGGGGCCCGGGACGTGCCCGGCGCCCACGACGCCCTCGAGGGCGCTCACCACGTCGACAAGATCATCGAGATCGACCAGAGCCCGATCGGCCGGACGCCGCGCTCCAACCCGGCGACCTACACGGGCCTCTTCGGCACGATCCGCGAGCTCTTCGCGGGCGTTCCGGAGTCAAGGGTGCGTGGCTACTTACCGGGACGGTTCAGCTTCAACGTGAAGGGCGGCCGCTGCGAGAACTGCAAGGGCGACGGCATCCTCAAGATCGAGATGCAGTTCCTGCCCGACGTCTACGTCCCGTGCGAGGTCTGCAAGGGCAAGCGCTACAACCGCGAGGCGCTGGAGGTCCACTACCGCGGCCACTCCATCGCCGACGTCCTGGACATGACGATCGAAGAGGCGCTCGAGGTCTTCAGCGCGGTCCCCAAGGTGGCCACCAAGCTGCGGACGATGGTCGACGTTGGCCTGGGCTACGTCCACCTGGGCCAGCCGGCCACGACGCTCTCGGGCGGCGAGGCCCAGCGGGTGAAGCTCTCGACCGAGCTCTCGCGGCGGGCCACCGGCAAGACGCTCTACGTCCTCGACGAGCCGACCACGGGGCTCCACTTCGCCGACGTGGAGAAGCTGCTCCAGGTTCTCCACCGGCTCGTGGACGCGGGCAACACGGTGGTCGTCATCGAGCACAACCTCGACGTCATCAAGACCGCCGACTGGATCGTGGACCTCGGGCCCGAGGGCGGGATCAGGGGCGGCGCGATCGTGGCGGAGGGGACGCCGGAGGCCATCGCGGCCGTGCCGGGCTCGGCGACGGGGGAGTACCTGGCCCGAGTCCTGCGCGGCGAGCCGCTGGTGCCGCTCTCGGACATCACGTTCGCCGAGGAGCTCGGCCGCGAAGTCGCCCGGACCGCGGCCAGCACCGGGGAGGTGGTCCCCGCGACGCCCGCGCCCAAGCGGGCCGCGGCTGCTCCGACTCGCGGAGGCTGACCCGGGCGGCGCGCGACGGCCGGCTGGTGCCGCGCCCTTGCCCTTCGCTGCGACGACAGTCTCCGATTCGATGCCCTTGGCCGCATCACCAGGGCATCACAGCGGGCTGCCGCGGCGTGGCTGACCGGTCCGCGGCGTAGCATTCGCCCATGCCCGACATCGACTTCGCCTTCCTGGCCGACGCCGCGGAGGCCCGACCCGGCGAGAAGTTCAGCGTCCTCGGCGGCGGCGTCAGCCGGCTTGCCGGGCGCACCTTCCCGTTGCGCCATCCCCATCTCTCGATCGTGATCGGCCTCTCCGTGACCGCGCCCGAGACGGGCCGCGAGCACGAGGTGCGCTTCGTCCTCCTGGACCCCGACGGCCGCGAGCTGGCGGGCGCGAACGGCGTTGTGCGGACGAGCCCGCCGCCCGACGGGCGCGACACGGTCATCACCTTCGCGCTCGACCTGTGGAACGTCGGCTTCGAGCGGCCGGGCGACCACTCGTTCCGGATCCTGGTGGACGGCTCGGAGCGGAAGCGGCTTCCGCTCGTGGTGGACCGGCTCCCGGCCGATCTCGACCCGACGGTCAACTGACCCCACCCGGACCGTGACGTCCAAGCATCCGGCTATCCGGCGCTCCGTGACGGTGATCGGCGGCCCGTGCCCTGCTGTGCGCCTCGTGACCCCGCCCGGACCGTGACGCCCCGCCCTCCCAGCCGCCACGAGCTGCCCGAGATCGACGAGGCCGGCCTGGCCGCCGCCCGCTGCGCCGACCGCCTGCTCGCGGACGCCCGCGCGCTCGGCAGCACCCGCTGGGAGGCCTTCCTCGCGCCCCTCCCGGAGCGGTTGCGCGACGGACCACCCGCCGAGCTGCGCGCAGCCGCGCGTCGTGGCAGAGCCGCCTTCGGCGCCAAGGATTCGATCGCCGACGTCCTGCCCTGGGAGGACGCGATGGCCTTCCGCGACGCGATCGACCGGCTCCTGAAGCTGCTCCTGCGCCACGAGGCCGCGGAGCGCTGACACTCGAGCCGGTCCGCGGGCCGCCATCGACGCACAGGCCGCGGCGACGCGCGCGGGCTCACCCACCCATCTCCGCGGCGTCGAACGCCTCCAGCACGAACGGCGACGGCGCGGCCGGGTCGTAGACGAGAGTGAGGCTGCGTCGGGCGCGGGTCCAGGCGACGTAGGCGAGCCGGCGTTCCTCCTCGAGCGCGCGCGCCGGATCCGTGGCGTCTGTCAGCGAGCGCGCGCTCGGGAAGCGGCCCTCGGTCATGCCGAGAACGGCGACGTGATCCCACTCGAGGCCCTTCGTCGCGTGGGCCGTGGCGAGCGTCAAGGCCGCGTCGGGGCGGCGCAGCTCGGCCAGGCGGGCGCGGGCGCGCGCGATCGCTCCGGCGAGGTCGTCGTCGGGGGCGATCCGTACCGCCCAGGCAGTCACGGCGGCCGCGATCTCGGCGTCGGTCCGGGCGGGTTCCGGGTCGGGGTCATCGGGCGTGGGAGCGACGGGTGGTGGCACCCCGCCCGCGCGCGCCGCCGCGGCCACCCTCGCGGCGATCGGGAGCGGGGACGGTGACGAGGCTGCCGCCGCGACGAGGCCGTCCACGCGCGCGTCCTCCAACGGCAGCGGCACGCCATCCGCCCGGAACGCGATCCCGCCGGCCAGGCAGGCCGCCACGGCCGGCAGCAGCTCCCGCCGGGTTCGCGCCAGCACGGCGCGGCTCGACCCGTCGGCCGGCCAGGTGGCCAGCAGCCGCGGCAGGGGGTCCACGTCAACCGGCGCGGGGGCGAGGATGAGCCGGCCGCTCGCATCGGGGCCGGGTCGGATCGACTTGGCGAAGCGCTCCTGGTTGTGCTCGACCAGGCGGACCGCGCGCGCGAGGACGGCCCCCGGGCAGCGATAGTTGACGGCGAGGTCGACGCGGCGCAGGCCGGGCAGGTCGGCCGCGAGCCCGAGGACCCGTCGGACGTCGGCCAACCTCCAGCCGTAGATGCTCTGGTCGTCGTCCCCGACGAGGAAGACCCGGTTCGCCGGTGCCGCCAGCAGGAGGGCGAGCCGAAGCTGGCTTCGGTCGACGTCCTGGACTTCGTCCACCAGGAGGTGGGCGCAGCGGGTTCGCCAGCGCGCTAACAGCGCCGGGTCGCCCTCGAGCGCCCGGAGCGCGCCCGCCACGAGGTCGTCGAAGTCGATCGCGTCGGCCGCGGCGAGCGCCCGCTCGTAGGCGACGAAGGCACGCGTCACGAGCCCCGGCGCCGGGTCACGGGCGACCTCCTCGACCGTCACCCCGAGGTCGAGCTTCAGCCGGGAGAAGGCGTCGTCCAGCCGGCGGCGGGTGGCGGGGTCGGCTTCGGGCAGGATCTGGCGCAGGACGCGCTCGCGCGGCACGAGGTTCGGCGTGCGGCTAGCGTCGCGCAGGATCTCGAGCCCGAGGGCGTGGAACGTGCGGACGCGGACCGCGTCGGGGGCGACGCCGAGCGGCTGGAGCGCGGGCGCCACCCGCTCGCGCAGCTCCTCGGCGGCCCGCGCGTTGAAGGTGATGGCCGCGATCGTCGCCGGGTCGGCCCCCGTGGCCACGAGCCAGGCGACACGGGCGACAAGGGTCGTCGTCTTGCCGCTTCCCGCCGGCGCGATGCACAGGACAGGGCTGGGGGGCGCAGTGGCCGCCGCGCGCTGGTCTGGTGCCAGCCGGGCGAGCCGCTCCGCCACGGCGGCGGGGAGGGCAGGGGAGGGGTGCGGATCCGCAGCCACCGCCGGAATCTGACGTTGGCGACTTCGCCGTCACTCAATCGTCGCTCAATCAGGAGCATGGGGTCGACAAACGGGACCTTCGGCCGTGGCCCGGTCCGCGCGACGGGGCTACGTTCGCGACATGCTCCTGCGTGCGGTCCGCTGAGAGGGAGCGGACCGGCAGCGTTCCCGCGCGTGCCCTCGCGTCGGATCGGCGCACTCGAGTCGTGCGCGTCATCGTTGCCGGAGGTGCCCCAGTGCGGATCTACCAACGTACCGCGGTCCTGCTGACCGTCGGCGCGCTTCTCGGAGGGCTCCTGCCCGCAGGAGCAGCGGTGGCGGCATCGCCGCCCGCCAAGCCGACCGCGTCCGGCGTCGTCTTCTTCGCTGCCGACGGCATGCGCCCGGATCTCATGGAGAAGTACGCCGCGCAAGGGGTCATGCCCACGTACGCCAGGCTGATGGCTACCGGCGTCAAGGGCGCCAACGGCATGGTCCAGGCGTTCCCGCCCAACACCGGCGTCGGCTGGTATACGCTCGCGACCGGGGCCTATCCCGGTGAGACCGGCTCCACGAACAACACGTTCTTCCGGACCGGAGAGAGCGACTTCAACAACCGCACCGCCGCGTTCTCGAACGGAGTGCTCCAGGCCGACACGATCGCCGAGGCAGCCGAGCGGGCCGGCAAGAAGGTCGTCTCGGTCGAATGGGCCGGGGGCTCGCGAACGATGACGGCCCTGAAGGGCCCGGTCGTCGACTACCGCAACTTCTACTCGAACCGCGGCCTGTGGACGAACTGGGACGTCCCCGGCCAGCCGGCCGGCGCCACCGCGTTCGGCGTCCAGTACCAGCGCGCCGGCCTGACCGATGCGTCGGGCTGGGTCAACGTCCCGGCCAGCTACAGCCCGGCCAAGCAGGGGACCTTTGACGTCGGGTCCTACACGAGCGGCACCCCTGCGGTCCCGGTGATCGCCAACGATCAGTACGACTTCTACGTCTTCGACACCACGAACGACGCCAAGGTCAACTACGACCACGTCGTCGTCGTGCCCAACGCGAGCGTCAAGGACGGCTCGAAGCAGGTCGCCAACCTGGTGTCGGGCGCCTGGGCGGACGTCAAGGTCACCCTCGCCAACCCGGCCGGCAAGACCGGCGGCTTCTACGTCAAGGCCCAGCAGTTCGCTCCCGACCTATCGAAGTTCGCCCTCTACTTCACCTCGGTCGCGCGCGCCGTTGCCACGTGCAATGGCTGCGGGTACGTCGGCGACTTCGAGGAAGACCTGAACCGTTGGTTCCCGAGCTCGACGGCCGCCGATTACGCGGTCTTCGAATCCGGGCTCGTCGACGCGGACACCTACGCCGAGCAGGGCCTCGCGTGGAAGGACGCGCACTACGCCTACCTCCGCTACATCATGGGCAAGGGACCCGTTGCGAAGGTCGGCGGCGGAACCGTCAACGGCATGGGCTACAAGGCCGATCTGCTGATGCTCGGCAACCCGACCACCGACGAGTTCTCGCACATGTTCCTCGGGCTCACGACACCCAAGGTCAACGGCATCGCGAATCCGTACTACAACACCTACGAGTCCTACGGCCAGGTGATCACCCCGGCGAAGGCCGACGGGTACATCCGCGCGGCCTACATGGAGGCCGACGCCACGCTGGCGCTCGGCCGCAAGCTGATGGGCGGCACGCCCACGACGTTCGCCGCGTCCGATCACGGCTTCGGCGCCCAGTGGCTTGCCGTCAACGCCGGCAAGGTGCTCCTCGACGCCGGACTGCAGAACAGCGGCGGCAACAACCTGACCGAGGTCTTCAGCAACTGCCGCGCGGGCACGGGCGCAGGTGCCACGAACCTCGCCAAGGCCTGCTGGGCCGGCGGCACCGCCCAGATCTACGTGAACTCGACGCTGCCGGCCGGCGTGACCTACGAGTACGTCAGGACGGCGATCGTCGATGCGTTCAGCAACCTGGCCGACCCGGCCAACCCGGACGCCAAGGTCGTGCTCAAGATCCTCAAGAAGGAGGAGCTGCGCAACGTCGACGGGAGCGACTCGCTCCACCCGAACCGCAGCGGCGACGTGGTGGTCGTGCTCAAGCCGCCCTACCAGTTCGACGCGGCGACCCTCGGGCAGACGATCGCCTTCTCGCAGTTCTTCGGCCAGCACGGCTACCTGCCGGAGACGGTCGACCTCGCCAACGGCGTGAACATGCACGCGACGTTCGTGGCGGCCGGTCCGGGCATCCGCAAGCAGGGGCCGTGGAGGGCGTTCGCGCGGTCGACCTGGCTCCGACGATCAGCTTCCTGCTGGGCATCCCCGGCCCGATCAACGCGCGCGGCAAGATCCTCTACAAGCTGTTCCCGAGCCCGGGGCAGTGGAAGGAAGCCACGGTCCTCTACATCAGCGACTATCCACGGCCAGCTGACGCCGCTCACC
Organism: uncultured Chloroflexia bacterium; assembly: GCA_963705215.1. GTDB lineage: Bacteria > Chloroflexota > Limnocylindria > Limnocylindrales > CSP1-4 > CTSoil-043. The sequence continues at coordinate 37,198 of CAVPJI010000020.1, forward strand.
CAGGCGGCCGACACCCTCGGCCCGTCGTTCGGGATCGGCGGGGCCGCCTACCTCAAGCCGTGGTTCGACACGTACCGCGCCGAGGCGATGGGCGGCCTCAAGGGCGGCAACCACATCACGCTCGACCGGCGGCGATTCCGTCGGCGCGACCCCAGCGATCTCCAACTTCTTCGGTGACAAGCCGACGATGACGGTGCTGAACATGCTCGGCCTGAGCGCCGACACGCTGGGCAACCACAACTTCGACCGCGGGTCCGCGTACCTGCGGACGACTCTGATCCCGATCGCGAAGTTCCCGTACCTCAGCGCGAACACCGTGTTCAAGTCGAACGGCAAGCTCCCGTCGATCTGGAAGGCGTCGTGGACCTTCAACTCAGCGGCTTCAAGCTCGGCGTCGTCGGCTACACGCTGCCCGAGCTCTCCACGCTGATCTTCCCCGGCTATCTCGACCCCTTCAAGGTGACGAACCCGAGAACCGCCATCAACGCCGCGGCGGCGAAGCCTCCGCGTCAAGGACAAGGTCAGCGCGGTCATCGCCGTCGGCCACATCGGCGGCGACGGGACCGACGTCACGAACCCGACGGGCGCGCTGGTCAGCCTCGCCGACGGCCTCAAGGGCGTCGACGCGGTCCTGGGCGGCCACACCCACGCCCAGTACATCACGTACCGGCCGAACGGGAGGCTCGTAGCCGAGAGCCCGAACTCCGGCCAGCGCTTCACCCGGATCCGGGTGACCGTCGACAGCTCAACGAAGAAGGTGATCTACAAGACCGCGGACTATCCACAAGCCGTGGGACATCGGGGTGACCCCCAACCCCGCGATCCAGGCATACATCGACGGCCTGAACACGCAGCTCGGCGCCGATCTTCAACACGGAGGTTGGAGCCTCGGCGGTCAAGATCCTCCGCTCAGATGCGTGCGGGCGGTCCGACGGACGCCTGTGCGAATCGCGGATCGGCGACCTCTCGACCGATGCGCTCCGCAAGACGTACAACACCGACTTCGCGATTACGAACGCGGGCGGGCTCCGAGCGGACCTCACCTGCCCTTCCCCGGACATTGCGGGTGACTTCTGCCCGTCCTTCACGCCTCCGCCGTACAAGATCACGCGCGGCCAGGTGCTCGCGGTCCTGCCGTTCGGGAACGTCGTCTTCACGGTGACCATCGACGGGGCCGAGCTCAAGACATTCCTCGAGAACGGAGTCTCCCAGATGCCGGCGGCGAACGGGCGCTTCCCGCAGGTCTCGGGCCTCTGCTTTACCTATGACATCGCCAAGCCGGCGGGCAGCCGGGTTACGGACGCTGTCCGACAGGCTGCGGACGGATCCTGCACCGGGGCCCCGATCGACCTCACGGCCGCGTCGAAGTACAAGATCGCCGAGAACGACTTCATGGCGACCGGCGGCGACGGCTACCCGAACGTCTACGCGCGAGGCACCACCCAGAACCTGATGGACCAGGTCCTGGCCGACTACATCACCGCCAACACTCCCGTGAGCCCTGCCATCCAGGGCCGCATCAAGTGCACGACGACGGGCGCCGTGGCCTGCCCGGTCGTGACCCCATAGCCCACGTTCGCGCGGTTCGCCCGCGCAATCGCTGATCAGCGACGGCCCGGCGGCGACGCCGGGCCGTCCGGCGCTCTGTGGTCACGCAGCCCGGCTGAGGCGCGTTCGCCGGCCTGACCCCGGCAGGATGCGTGCCGGCTCGACGGCTCGCCGGTTGCGCCCTCGCGTCCCTGAGGTGACGCTCAACGGGCAAATCAACCCGCTCGCAGAAGAGTGAGGCCGGGCCCCAGGGTCCGGCCTCACGGTGTCCAGTTCGTCGGTGACCCTGACGCCAACCGCGGTCGAAGCGATGAAGGCTAGAGCCCGACCTCGAAGGTAACCTCGGGCGACGGACGCTCGCCCCGGACCCGGACCCGGCGCCCGAGCACGATCCCGAGGACGTCGGCAAAGCGGCCAACGCTGCCGATCTTCGGCAGGGCCCCCTCGATCACGTGGCGCTGGTCGTCGGTGAGCGGGTCCGGGGACACGACGCGGAAGCGGAGATCGTGCCAGGCGAACTCCGCGACGCTGGCGGCGTGCGTTGCGTCTAGCGGGCTTTGGCGCGGCTCGGTCACGCTGATGCTCCTTGGCGCGAACGATGCAGGACGCACCTTGCAGCGCACATTGCCCGGTGGCCCCGCCTTGCAGGGCCGTCGTCCTCTTCCGCTCGCCACGCGCCTCGGCGCGACCTGCCACAGAATGGGCGCGTGACCCCGCAGCTCGAGGCGACGCTCGCCGGCCTGCCGACTCGACCCGGCGTGTACCTCATGCGCGACGCGCGCGGCACGGTCCTCTACGTCGGCAAGGCCCAGAACCTGCGCAGCCGCGTGCGCTCCTACTGGCAGCGCCAGGGGCCGGGCAGCGGCGGCGCAGGCCTCGGCCCCGGCGACGTCCACCGGATCCGCGAGGTCATCGACAAGGTCGCCGACCTGGAGTACACGCTGACGGATTCGGTCTCGGAGGCGCTGCTCCTCGAGGCCAACCTCATCAAGCGCTACCAGCCGCGCTTCAACGTCCGCCTCAAGGACGACAAGAGCTATCCCTACATCCGGATCACCCTCGGCGACGACTTCCCGCGCATCGAGCGCACCCGCAAGCTCGTGAGCGACGGCAGCCGCTATTTCGGCCCGTACGCGTCGGCCAGCAGCGTCGACGAGGCGATGAACCTGATCCGGCGCCTGTTCCCGTTCCGCACCTGCACCATCGACATCCGGGAGGGGGAGCGGGCCCTGCGCCGGCCGTGCCTGCTGTACCACATCAAGCGCTGCCAGGGCCCCTGCATCGAGGCGGTCACGAAGGAGGCCTACCGGGCCGACGTGGCCCAGGTCGAGCTCTTCCTGGAGGGCCGCCAGGAGGCCCTCGTCCGCGAGCTTCGCCGCGAGATGGAGGCGGCCTCCGGGCGAACCGACTACGAACGGGCCGCCGCGATGCGGGACAAGGTACGGGCGATCGAGCGGACGATGGAGGACCAGAAGATGGCCGCCTTCGCCCGCACGGAGCTCGACGTCCTTGGCCTGGCCCGGTCGGGCAACCAGGCGGCGGTCCAGGTCTTCGCCGTGCGGGCCGGGAAGCTCGTCGGCCGAGACGTCTACGTGCTGGAGGCGCCTGGAGGCGTCGGCGATGACGAGACGCTGGCCGGCTTCGTGCTCCAGTACTACGCCCGCTCGACGTTCGTGCCGCCCGCGATCTTGTCCGCGCTCCTCCCCGCCGAGGCCCCGGACCTGGAGGCCTTCCTGGCCGCCCGCCGGGGCCGGCGGGTCCGGCTCCTGGTCCCTGAGCGGGGCGAGAAGCGGCGCCTCGTGGACCTGGCCGGGCGCAACGCCGCCGACCACCTGGGTCGGGAGCAGGCGCGCTGGCTCGCCGACGACGGCAAGACGCTGGTGGCCCTCGAGGAGCTGGCGGCGGCGCTGGGGCTGGCCCTCCCGCCGCTCCGGATCGAGTGCTACGACATCTCCACGATCCAGGGTCGCGAGACCGTCGGCAGCATGGTGGTCTTCGAGGACGGCCGGCCGCGGACCGGCGCCTACCGCCGCTTCCGGATCAAGGACGTCGCGGGCCAGGACGACTTCGCCAGCCACGCGGAGATGCTCCGCCGCCGCCTCCACCGGGGCAAGGCGGGGGAGGAGGGGAGCGCCGAGGAGCTGCGCTGGGCTCTGCCGGACCTGATCGTCGTGGACGGCGGCAAGGGGCAGCTGGCGGCGGACGTGGTGGTGCTGCGCGAGCTCGGGCTCGACGAGATCCCGATCGCCGGGCTGGCCAAGGAGCGCGAGGAGCTGTTTCTGCCCGGGCGCCCGGACCCGGTCGTCCTTTCCCCGACCTCGTCGGCCCTCTACCTGGTCCAACGGATCCGCGACGAGGCCCATCGGTTCGCGATTACTTACCATCGAGACCTGCGCCGGAGGGCGGCGGTGAAGAGCGCCTTCGACGACCTGCCCGGGCTGGGCCCCGTGCGCCGGCGCGCGCTGCTGCGCACGTTCGGGTCGGCGAAGCGCGTGCGCGAGGCGCCGGTCGAGCAGGTGGCGGCCGTGCCGGGCATCGGTCCCGTGCTGGCGGCCCGCATCAAGGAGCACCTCGAGGCGGGGTGACCGGGCGGGCGAGCCCATCCGGCGCCGAGGCGCCCGAACGCCCGGGCGGGAACGGTGGTAGCATCCCCGGCCGATGCGCCGATTTACCCCCGCACTCATCTTCGTGGTCCTTGGGGCCGCCCTCATCATCAACTTCTGGCCCAACCTGACGCTGCCCGGCATGGGGCCCGAGGGCGAGAGCCGCGTGGTCGAGACCAAGCTCGGCCTTGATCTCGTCGGCGGCCTCCAGGTCGAGTACCAGGCCCTGCCTGCCGGCGGCAAGTCGCCGGACGCTGCGGCGATGGCCACGACCAAGCAGATCGTCGAGAACCGTGTGAACAGCACGGGCGTGGTCGAGCCGATCGTCCAGACCCAGGGAACCGACCGGATCGTCGTCGAGCTCCCGGGCGTCAACAACCCGGATCCCATCCGCAAGCTGCTGGGCCAGACAGGCCGCCTCGACTTCATCCCGCTCCCGGTGGAGCGCTACGGAAGCGGGGCGAACCCCGGCCCGAACGCCGCGGTCCAGGGGCAGCCCCTGCCCACCGAGGAGACCCCCCTCTTCTCGGGCGACCAGGTGGACCAGGCGTTCGCGAGCCAGGACTCCAACGGCGCGCGGGCGGTCGGTTTCGAGCTCAAGGACGAGGGCGGGAAGCTCTTCGGGGACTACACGACCAGCAACGTCGGCAACTTCTTCGCGATCGTGCTCGACGGGTACGTCGTCTCGGCGCCCGTGATCCAGAGCGCGATCACCGGAGGCTCCGGCATCATCACGGGCGGCACCAGCGGGTTCTCCGTGACCGAGATGAACAACCTCATCACGGTCCTGTCCTACGGCTCGCTGCCGTACCCGCTCCAGGAGATCGGCTTCCAGACGATCGGCGCAACGCTCGCCGGCTTCTCGCTGGACCGGATCGTGCTGGCGGGCCTGATCGCGATCGCCCTGATCTTCCTGTTCATGCTCGTGTACTACCGGCTGCCCGGGCTCGTCGCCTGCCTGGCGCTGATGTACTACGCACTCGTGGTGCTCGCGATCTTCCGGCTGATCCCGGTCACGCTCACCGTCGCCGGAATCGCCGGCTTCGTGCTCTCGATGGGCATGGCGGTAGATGCGAACGTGCTCATCTTCGAACGGATGAAGGAGGAGCTGCGGGGCGGCAAGTCCCTCCCCGCGGCGATGGAGGCGGGCTTCAACCGGGCCTGGAACTCGATCCTCGACTCGAACGTGTCGAGCCTGATCACGGCCTCGATCCTCTACGTCTTCGGGTCGCCGACCATCCGCGGCTTCGCCCTCGTCCTGATCATCGGCATCCTCGTCTCGATGTTCACGGCGATCACGGTCACTCGGACGATGCTTCGCTACATCGTCCCGAAGGAGTGGGCCCGCAAGCCGCGCCTGTACGGCCTGAGCGAGGAAGAGTTCGTCGGGGCACGCGGCCGCGTGGTGGTCCGCGGGGAGGCGCGCACCCGTGCGTGACATCGTCGGCAAGCGGAACTGGTACTTCGCCTTCTCGCTCGCCCTGACCATTCCGGGGATCATCTTCATCCTGCTCGGCCCCCTCACAGGCGGCCAGGCCGGCCTCCAGTTCTCCATCGACTACACGGGCGGCACGAAGTGGGAGATCCGCTTCGAGGACGTATCCGTGACCCCGGACCAGGTGAAGGCCGTCCTGGTTGCCGAGGGCTACGGGGACTCGACCGTCCAGACGACCTCGGACGACTTCCTCCTGATCCGCACGGAGCCGATCGGGTTCGTCGACACCCTGGCGCTCAACACCCCGGCCCCGTCCGCCGGCGCCTCGGCTGCGCCGTCCGGCTCGCCCGCGGCCTCGGCTGCGCCGTCCGGCTCCCGGCCCCGTCCGGCAGCCCGGCGCCCTCGGCGAGCGCTGGCACGTCGCCTGCCCCGAGCGGATCGGCGGCACCGACGCCCGTCTTCGCAACTCCCGGCCCGAGCTTCCCGGCCAGCCTGCCCCCCGCGTCGTTCGTCCCGCCGACGCCCGCCCCGCCCGGACAGGTCACGCGCACGGGCGAGATCGGTGTGCTGGCCACGGCCCTCGAGGACGAGTTCGGCCCGATCGAGTCGCAGCGCCAGCTGACCACCATCGGCCCCATCATCTCGGCCGAGCTGACCCAGCAGGCCATGATCCTCGTGCTCATCGGCTCGATCGGGATCCTGCTCTGGATGACGTTCCGCTTCCGGGACTTCCGATTCGGGGCGACCGCGCTCGTGGCGCTGCTCCACGACGTGATCGTGGTTGTCGGCGCGTTCGCGATCCTCGGGACGCTCTTCGGGCTCGAGGTCGACGGGCTCTTCGTCACCGCGATGCTGACGATCATCGGCTTCTCGGTCCACGACACGATCGTCGTCTATGACCGGATCCGTGAGAACCGCTCCCGCCATGCCGGCGAGCGCTTCAGCAGCATCGTCAACCATTCGATCCTGCAGACGGTGGCCCGCTCGATCAACACGAGCCTCGTCGTGACCCTGGCCCTCCTGGCGCTCTTCCTGTTCGGGGGCGACTCGATCCGGCCATTCATCCTGGCCCTTCTGATCGGGATCATCTCGGGCACGTACTCCTCGATCTTCAATGCCGCGCCGCTCCTCACCGTCTGGGAGGAGTGGGAGGCGCGCCGCAAGGAGCGCGCGACCCCTGGTCGCCCGGTGCGTCGCGCCTCGGCGTGATTCCCGCCGCACCTGCGACCGGCGCCAGGGGGCGCAGTGCCACCGACGTCCCCGCGCGCGAAGCCGGCGCCCCGGCGCCGGTGAAGTCACAGGCAAGCGGCCCGTGCCATGCTGTGCCGATGCTGACTCCGCGCTACCGCTGGCGCTACCCGGACCCGACGCGGCCCGACGCGGCGTTCCTGGCGGCGGTGGAGGCGCACGGGGGCTCGTCGCTCGTCGCCGCGGTCCTCTCCCGGCGCGGCGTCGCGGCCGGCGACGTCGACGCCTACTTCGGGCCGCCGGCCCTGGGCCTCCACGATGCCGCCCTGCTCCCGGATGCGGCCGTCGTCGTGGCGCGCGTGGCACGGGCCTGCGAGCGCGGCGAGCGCATCCTGGTGGTGGGCGACTTCGACGCCGACGGCCTGACGGGCCTCGCGATCCTCGTGACTGCACTCCGCCGGCTGGGGCTGGACGTGGCCACGCACGTGCCGAGCCGCGTCGACGAGGGCCACGGGCTCTCGCTGGAGGCCGTGGCGGCGGCCCGCGAGGGCGGCCGCACCCTCCTGTTCACCGTCGACACGGGGTCGTCCAGCGTCGCCGAGGTCGCTGCGGCCGGGCTTGCCGGGATCGACGTGATCATCACGGACCACCACCGCGTCCCCGAGGTCGCGCCCGCGGCGCACGCTCTCGTGAACCCGCACCGATCGGACGCCGCCTACCCGGATCGACGGCTCGCGGGCAGCGGCGTCGCGCTCAAGGTGGCGGCGCTGCTCCTCGAGGAGATCGCGGGCGTCCCGGCGATCACCACGGTCGCCGAGCTGGCCGACCTGGCCGCGATCGGGACGGTGGCCGACGTCGCGCCGATCCTGGGCGAGAACCGCTCGATCGCCCGGCTCGGCCTCGAGCGGCTGCGGACAGAGCCGCGGCCCGGGATCGCGGCCCTGCTCGCCTCGGCGCACGTGGATCCGGCCTCGGTGACCCTCGAGACGATCGCCTTCGTCATCGCCCCGCGCCTCAACGCGGCGGGCAGGGTCGGGGACGCCGCCGACGCCGCGGCGCTCCTGCTCGCCGAGAATGCCGACGACGCCGCGACGGCCGCCGCCGCCCTCGAGCGCGCCAACGTCACCCGTCGCGACGTGACGCGGACGGCGGTCGCCGAGGCCCGTGCGCTGCTCGCCGACGAGGATCCCGACCTTCCCGCGGTGCTCGTCCGCGGGCCCTGGCCGGCCGGCGTCGTCGGGCTCGTGGCCGCCCGCCTGGCCGAAGAACGCGGCCGCCCGGCCGTGGTGGCTGCCGAGCTCGAGGACGTGCTGCGCGCCTCCTGCCGTGCGCCGGAGGGCTACGACCTCGCGGCCACCCTGGAGGCCTGTGCCGATCTGCTCGTCCGTCACGGCGGGCACCGCGGGGCCGCCGGCCTCGAGGTGCGGGGCGACCGCTGGGACGCGTTCCGGGCGCGCTTCCTCGACCTCGTGAGCGCCGGTGCGCCGCTCGACCGGCGTCCCGAGCTCGTGCTCGACCTCGCTCTTCCTGCTCGTGCGGCCGACTACCGGCTCCTGGAGCACCTCGCCGTCCTGGCCCCGACGGGGCCGGGGAACCCGGACCCGCTGGTCGGCGTCCACGGTCTCATCGTGACCCGCGTCCGGGCCGCCGCTGGCGGCCATGCCCAGCTGACCCTTCGCCGCGACCTCGACGTCGTCGACGCAATCGCATTCGAGCGGGGCGACCTGGCCGAGTCGATCCACGAGGGCGACCGGATCGACATTGCCGGCCGGCTCGGCAGCCGCCGCTTCGGCGGCTATGAGTCGCTCCAGCTCGTGGTCGTGGACGCGGCGCCGGCCCGGGACATGACCCCCGCCGGGGGACCGGCCGCCGCCCGCGACCGGGGGACGCCCGCGGTGGCCGGGTGATGGTGCGGCGCGCCCCGTCCGGCCGTGGAGGCCGGCCCACCCGCCGAACCACCGGCGACCCGTATGGGCTGGCAGCGGCGCGGCCGTTCCTGGCCCCGCTCCTGTCCGTCGCGGGGCTCGCGATCGCCGGCCTTCTCACGTTGGCGCTCCTGACCGGCAACCTGCCCTTCCTGCCGTCGCGCAACCCGGGCGGCGGCCAGGGCGACGCGGGCCCGGGCGGAGTCGTCGTGCCGGGACGCACGCCGTCCCCCAGCGCGCCGCCGGTGGTGAACCCCGAGGTCGGGATCGACGGCAGGCTCGTCTACGCGAAGGCTGGCAACCTCTGGATCCAGGAGGGGACCGACACCCGCCGCCTCACGCAGACCGGCCGCGACGCCCAACCCGCCTGGTCGGCCGACGGGGCCTGGATCTACTTCATCGAGACCCGCAAGACCAACGGCCGATTCACCGTGGCAGGGTTCGAGCGTTACTACGACCTCCGCTACCCGATCCTCACCAGGATCCACCCGGACGGCTCCGCCCGGGAGGCCCTCCTCTCGGGCCTCTACAGGCGCGGCTCGACGGGCCGGCAGACCTGGTTCTACTTCCTGCGCGATCCGGCGGTCCGCCCCGACGGGCTGCAGCTGGCCCTCGTCTCGGACGGCCCCGATCCGACGACCTCGAACATCGTCCTGCAGACGTACGACATCAGGAAGGAGCTCCTGGCGAAGGTCGGCGTGCCCGAGCAGGCTCCGCTGGGCCACCAGAATCCAACGTGGAGCCCCGATGGCAAGTACATCCTCTACGTCAAGAACGGACGGCAGGCCGACCGCGGGCTGCCGACCCTCTGGCGCTACCAGGTCGCGTCGAAGAAGACCATCCCGCTGACCGGGCCGGGCTACACCCACCCGTCCTATTCCCCGGACGGGCGGCGGATCGTGGCCACCAAGACCACGAGCCTGGGCACGGACATCGTCGTCCTCGACGCCCGCAACGGCAATGAGCTCCTGCGCGTGACCTCGAACGGCCAGTCGTGGGGCGGCGCCTGGTCGCCGGACGGCACGCAGATCGCGTTCCTGCGGCTCGCGGGGGCCACCGTCGACCTGTACGTCGCGACGCTCGAGCGCGCGACTGGCAGCGGGCTGGCGGTGAAGGAGACGGAGCCGCTGACCGAGTTCAGCGGGCTCGACGCCGAGAGCCGGCCGGCGTGGTGGGGCCCGCGACCCTCGCCGGAGCCCTCGGCATCGCCGGCAGCATCACCGAGCACGCCTCCGTGACCAAGCCCTACCTCGCCCGCCTCGCGCGTCGGTCGCGTGACGTCGGGACCGTCCTCTGCGTCGGGATCGACCCGACCCCGGAGATGCTGCCCGACGGCTGGCCGATGGGCCTTGCCGGGATCGAGCGCCTGGCGCGCCTGATCGTGGAGGCGGCGGCGCCGTACGCGGCGGCCGTCAAGCCGAACCTCGCCTTCTTCGAGGCCTACGGCAGCGCCGGCGTGGCCGCCCTCGAGCGTGTCCTGGCGGCACTCCCGCCGGGGGTCCTGGTGGTCGCGGACGCAAAGCGCGGTGACGTGGAGACGACCGTCGCGCGGCAGGCCGTCGCCTTGTTCGACGCGCTCGGGGCCGATGCCGTGACCGTCAACCCGTACCTCGGGCTGGGCGCCCTTCAGGCGTTCGTCGAGCGGACCGATCGCTACGCCTACGTCCTCTGCCGGACCTCGAACCCGGGCGCGGGCGAGCTGCAGGACCTCGTCGTCGGGGCGGACGCGGAGCTCGGCGCGCCCGCCGAGGCGCTCCATCGGCGGGTGGCGCGCCGAGTCGCGGCAGCCGGCCTCGAGGAACGCGCCGGCTTGGTCGTGGGCGCGACGGCGCCTGCGGAGCTGGCCGGGATCCGCGAGCTGGTGCCGAACCTCGGATTCCTCGTTCCCGGCGTGGGCACCCAGGGCGGCGACGCTGCGCCGGTCCTGGCCGCAGGGCCCGCGACGGCCGGCCCGGCCGGATCTGGTGCCGGCGGCGGGCTTCTCGTCAACGTCTCGCGGGGCATCTCCGCCGCCGCCCGGGGCGGGCCGGAGGGCGCTCCGGGCGACCCCGGGGAGCGCCTCGCGGAGGCCGCGCGCCGTTGGGCGGCCACCCTCCCTGTGCTATCGTAGCCCGGCTCCGCGAGGTCGCCGGCGCCCGCGACGAGGCTGCGTCAACCGCCACCCTGAGGTCGAATCCCATGCCGAACATCGGCCCGGTCGAGCTGATCATCATCCTCGTGATCGCTCTCCTCATCCTGGGGCCCGGCCGCCTTCCCGACGTGGGCTCCGCCCTCGGGAAGAGCATTCGCGAGTTCCGCAAGGCGGCCACCGACGTCCAGGACTCGGTGAAGCTCGACGCGACACCGGCGGCACCGGCTGCCCCGGCGGCCGCGCCCCCGGTCGCCGCCCCGGCCCCTGCGGCCCCGGCCGCCGTCCCGGCACCGAACACGCTCGCCGACGCCGCCCCGCCGAACACGTTGGTCGCGCCCGCCGTCGCCCCGGCCGTCGAGCCCACAGCGGCCACGCCCGAGACGGTCGAGCCAGTCCCCGCCCCCGCGCCCGCGCCCGCGCCGGAGCCCGTCGTCGCTGCCGCCCCTGCCCCCGAGGCCACCGCCGCGAGCCCCGAGACCCCGGCCTGACGCCGCCCGCCCCGCCCGTCATGGCCGACGCCGACCTGCCCCTCGACGGCGGGGCCGCGCCCCCGACGATCCCGTCTGCTGCCATCACCGTTGCGTCACCGGTCGCCGGCGAGCCACCGCCGCCGGCGGACACGGCCGTCATGCCGCTCTTCGACCATCTCGCCGAGCTGCGCCGCCGGATCGCGATCAGCCTCTTCGCCGTCGCCGTCGGGTCGCTCGCGGGGTTCGCGTTCGGCCAGCAGATCATCGAGGTGCTGAAGGCACCCTACGGCGACGCGCCCCTGCTCCTGCTCGCCCCGGGCGAGGGGTTCTTCATCTCGCTGAAGATCTCGATCGTGGTGGGGATCGTCCTGGCGATGCCGATCATCCTCTTCCAGCTGTGGCGCTTCGTCTCGCCCGGCCTCACGACCGAGGAGCGTCGGATGGCCCGCCCCTGGGTTCCCCTTGCGCTGGTGTTCTTCGTGGCTGGTGTCGCCGTCGCCTACTTCGTGCTGCCCTTTGCCATCGGCTTCCTGTCGAGCTTCGGGACCGGCGACCTCCCGCTCCAGAACGCCTGGACCGCCGAGGGCTACTTCGGCTTCGTGGCCACGATGTTCCTCGGGTTCGGGCTGGTGATGGAGTACCCGATCCTGCTCGTCCTGCTCTCGAAGGTCGGAATCGTGACGAGCGCCCGCCTGAAGTCGTCGCGACGCTACGTGGTCATCGTCTTCGCGATCGTGGCCGCCGTCGCCACGCCGGGGGGCGACATCATCAGCCCGTTCGTCCTCGGCCTGACGATGTACGCCCTCTACGAGCTCTCGATCGTCCTCGTCCGGGCCGGCGGGCACTGAGCGCGCGGTAGACTCAGCGGCATGGGAGCGACGCGGCGGCCGAAGGGGGCACATCCCCACGGCGCGGACGAACGGGGCGGCGAGGACGACGCGCAGCACGTCGTGATCCTCTCGGGGCTTTCCGGGTCGGGCAAGACCGCGGCGACCAAGCTCTTCGAGGACCTGGGCTACGTCTGCGTCGACAACCTGCCCGGCGAGCTGCTGCCCGACCTGGCCGACCTGATCGCACGCGAGCCGCAGCGCTTCGAGCACGTGGCGATCGTGGTGGACGTGCGCGCCGGAGACGTCCCGCTCGCCTTCGCGGCGATGCGCGGCGCGCTGGAGGGGCGCGGCATCCGGCCCCAGGTCTTCTTCCTGGAGGCCCGCGACGAGGTCCTGATCCGGCGCTATTCCGAGACCCGCCACCGGCATCCGCTCGAAGGCTCCGAGGGCATCGCCGCGGGCATCGCCGAGGAGCACCGGATCCTGGAGGCAGTCCGGGCCGACTCGGACGTCATCCTCGACACGTCCGAGATGTCCCTGCGCGAGCTGCGCGAGCGGATCTTCGCCCAGCTCTGGCACGTGGTGGCGCCGGACCAACTCTCCATCCAGCTCGTAAGCTTCGGCTACAAGTTCGGGATCCCGCTCGAGGCGGACCTGGTCTTCGACGTCCGGTTCCTCCAGAACCCGTACTACGTGCCCGAGCTGCGCCGCCTCTCCGGCCTGACCGACGGCGTGCGGACCTACGTCCTGGACCAGCCGCTCGCGCGCCAATTCCTGGACGGAGTCCAGGACCTGCTGGAGCTGACGATCCCGGCCTACGTCGGCGAGGGGAAGACGCGCCTGACGATCGCCATCGGTTGCACGGGCGGCTACCACCGCTCCATCGCTCTCGCGGAGGAGCTGGGCGCATGGCTGGCCAAGCGGAAGTACGGCCCGGTCAGCATCTTCCATCGCGAGCTGGAACGCCGGTGACCCGGTGAACCTGCGGCGCTGGCTGCGCCCCGGGATCGGGGTGAAGCGCTGGCTCGGCGTCGCATTCGCCGGGCTCATGGCCCTCGCGCTCGCCGGCGCGCTGGCCCTCCGGCAGCTCTACCGCGAGGTCGATGTCGATGGCCCCGTGCAGGCCCTCATCTACGTCCTCACCCTCCAGTTCCTGCCCTACTGGATCCGGGCGGCCGTGCTCCTGGGCCTGGGCGCCTTCCTCTTCTCGTACGGGTCCTACCGCGTCGTCCGGGCGCTCCTGGGGCCGTTCACGGAGAGCGCCGAGGAGCCCCTTGTGGACCTCGTCTACCGGCGCCGCCTCCTTGCTCGTGGCCCTCGCATCGTCGCCATCGGTGGGGGCACCGGACTGGCGACCCTGCTGCGCGGCCTCAAGACGCACACCGCCAACCTGACCGCGATCGTCTCGGTCGCGGACGACGGGGGTTCCACGGGACAGCTCCGCGAGCAGCTGGGGATCCCGGCCGTGGGCGACATCCGCAACTGCCTGGTCGCGATGGCCGAGACGGAGCCGGCGATGGGGGAGCTGCTTCAATACCGCTTCGGCACGGACGAGGGGAACCTGTCGGGCCATACCGTCGGGAACCTGTTGATCGCCGCGATGAATGCCATCGGGGGCGGGGATTTCGAGGCAGCCGTGCGCCAGATGAACCGCGTCCTGGCCGTGCGCGGGAACGTCGTGCCGGCCTCGGGGACGGCGCTCACGCTGCACGCCCGGCTGCGCGACGGGTCCGAGGTTGCCGGCCAGTCGCGCGTGGCGCGCATGCGGGGGATCGAGCGCGTCTGGCTCGCGCCCGCCGACGTGCGCGCGAGCCGCGACGCGCTGGCCGCGATCGCCGCGGCCGACCTGGTCGTGCTCGGGCCCGGCAGCCTCTACACGAGCGTGCTGGCCACGATCCTCCTCCCGGAGCTGCGGGCCGCCCTCGCGGCAACGCTCGCCCTGCGGGTCTACGTCGCGAACGTCGCCACCCAGTCCGGCGAGACCGAGGACTACGACCTGGCCGACCACGTGGAGGCGCTCGCGGCGCACGGGATCGGCGACCTCGTCGATGTGGTGGTTGCCAACAGTCATATCGCCACCGGGCCCGACGCCGAGCTCGGGCTCCCGGTGAAGCTGCGCTGGCCACCCGCCGGCGCGTCGCGGCGGCCGCGCCTCGTCCTCGACGACGTCCTCGATCCCTCCGATCCGCACTACCACGACCCCGAGCTGCTGGCGGCGGCCCTGCTCCGGCTCTTCGGCCGCGAGGCGGGCAGTCGGCGCGGCGAGATCGCGCGGACCGCGTAGCCGGTGGCGGACGGGGACCGGGCCCTCGTCGCGGCGCTGCGCGCCGAGCTGGCGGCGATCGAGCCGAGCCGCCTCTGCGACCGGGCCGCCGAGGTCGCCGGCCTGGGCACGGGCGCCATCAGGGGCGACCGTCCCGCCCTGGGCAGGCTCATGGTGCGGCTCCTGCGGGACGGCGTGACAGCGCCCCGGCCGTTCGCCTGGGAGGGCTCGGCCGACCACTGCCGCGCGGCCTGGCTGCGTGGCAGGTTTCTGGCCCGGGGCTCGCTCTCGGTGGCCCACGGGCGGCTCCACCTGGAGTTCGTCGTCGCGCCCGAGGAATCCGTCCAGCTCGGAGCCCGGCTCGCCTCGGTTGGGCTCCCGGCGGGCGTCCGGATCCGGCGCGGACGCGGCGTCGTGACCTGGAAGGGCGCCGACGAGATCGGGACCTTCCTGCGCTGGGTCGGCGCGGGGTCCTCGCTCTTCGAGCTCGAGTCGCGCCAGGTGGGCCGGGCCGTCCGGGGTGACCTCAACCGGCTGCTCAACGCCGAGTCCGCGAACCTGGAGCGGGTCGCGGCCGCCTCCGCGCGGCAGCTGGAGGCCATCGCCGCGCTCGATGCCGACGGCCGCCTGGCCTCGATGCCCGAGCAGGTGCGCGCGGTGGCGGCCGTGCGCCGGGCGATCCCGGAGGCGTCCCTCGGGGAGCTGGCCGCCGAGCTGGCGATTCCGCGCGGCCGGGTCCAGCGCGCCATCGAGCGGATCGAGTCGGCCGCCCTGCACGGCGACGACGGCGTCCCGGACCCGGGTTCCGGCGATCCCGCCGCACCGCGGGCCGAACGGCACGGGCACGACGGGCCGGCCGCATCGATGTAGCGCGTCCGTCCGGTGGCATGATGCGGCCATGAGACCTGTGATCATCGCCGCCAACTGGAAGATGAACACCACGCCCGCCGACGCC
This sequence comes from uncultured Chloroflexia bacterium, assembly GCA_963705215.1. Lineage (GTDB taxonomy): Bacteria > Chloroflexota > Limnocylindria > Limnocylindrales > CSP1-4 > CTSoil-043. The sequence goes on from CAVPJI010000020.1 coordinate 52,546, forward strand.
GGCGAGCTCGCCCGGACGATCGCCGGGCGGACGCGTGAGCCCGAGGTCACCCGGGTCATCTGCCCGCCCTATGTCTGTCTTGCAGCAGTCCGCGACGCAGTCGCGGGGGAGGGGATCGGCGTCGGAGCCCAGAACCTCCACCACGAGCTTGCCGGGGCCCACACCGGCGAGATCAGCGCGCCGATGCTGGCCGGGCTCGTCACCTGGGTCATCCTCGGCCACTCCGAGCGTCGCCGCGACGCCGGCGAGACCGACGCCCTGATCGGCCGCAAGCTCGGCCGGGCGGTCGAGGCCGGACTCCGGCCCATCCTCTGCGTCGGCGAGCTGCTCGACGACCGGGAGGCCGGCCGCGCCACCGACGTGGTCCGGACCCAGCTTGCTGGCGCCCTTGCCGGCCTCGACCCAGCGGCGCTTCGAGCCGCGGGCCTCGTGATCGCATACGAGCCGGTCTGGGCCATCGGGACGGGACGCACTGCATCCGGCGCCGATGCCGGGGCGATGGCGGACGCGATCCGTTCGGCCCTGCGCGACGCGGGGTGGGGGAGCGCCGCGGACGAGGTCCCGGTCCTCTACGGCGGCAGCGCCACCAGCGCCAACATCGCCGAGTTCCTGGCCGAGCCGGGCATCGACGGCGCGCTGGTCGGCGGCGCTTCGCTCAAGCCGGACGAGATGGCCGGGATGGTCGGTCGCGCCGCCATCACGGCCGCCGCCCGCCGCGCCGCGGGCGGCTGACCCGCGGCGCGTTCGCCGACCCTCGCTTCAGGAGCCGCACCATGCCCACCCTCGTCCTCCTCCGCCACGGCGAGAGCACCTGGAACAAGGAGAACCGCTTCACCGGCTGGACGGACGTCGACCTCTCGGAGACCGGTGTCGCCGAGGCCCATGAGGCCGGGCGCCTGCTCCGCGCCGAGGGCTTCACCTTCGACATCGCCTACACGTCGGTCCTGCGGCGGGCGATCCGGACGCTCTGGATCGGCCTCGAGGAGATGGACCAGATGTGGCTGCCCACCGTGGGCACATGGCGCCTCAATGAGCGTCACTACGGCGCCCTGCAGGGCCTCAACAAGGCCGAGATGGCCGAGAAGTTCGGCGACGAGCAGGTCCGGATCTGGCGCCGTAGCTACGACGTTCCGCCGCCTGCGCTCACCGAGGACGACGAGCGCTTCCCGGGGCGCGACCCGCGCTATGCCGGCCTCGCAGACGCCGACATCCCGCGCTGCGAGTCGCTCAAGGACACGGTGGCCCGCTTCCTGCCCTTCTGGCACGAGACCATCGCGCCGTCGCTCCGGGACGGCAACCGCGTCCTGGTGGCGGCCCACGGGAACAGCATCCGGGCCATCGTCAAGTACCTCGACGACGTCTCGGATGCCGACATCGTGGGCCTCAACATTCCGACCGGCGTGCCGCTCATCTACGAGCTCGACGAGCACCTGCGCCCGCTCGGCCACCGGTACCTCGGGGACGCCGAGCAGGTCGCCGCTGCGGCGGCCGCAGTCGCGGCCCAGGGGAGCGCCAGGCCTGCCTGACGCCGCCTGTCTTCGGCGGCCGCAGCGGCGCCCGGCAGGGCCGATCCGGCCCCATGTGCTACGATCCCGCGCGGCCCACCACTACGAGGATTCCCGCAGAGTGAACCCGTTCCTGGCCATCGGCCAGATCATCGTCAGCATCGCCCTCATGACCGCGATCCTCATGCAGGCGCGCGGGACCGGCCTGTCCGGCGCCTTCGGCGGCGATTCCGCGGTCTACCGGAGCCGGCGGGGCATCGAGCGACGGCTCTGGCAGTTCACGATCGTGCTCGCGATCCTCTTCGCGGTCTTCTCCCTGGCGAGCTACCTCTTCGCGCCCGCGGGGTCCTGAGCTGGCCGACAACAGCCGGAGCGTACGCCTGGTGAACCGGCGCGACACCGGCGTAGCCTTCGCGCTCGTGGCCGTCCTGGGCATCCTCGCCGTGGCGGTCGCGGTGCCGGCGTTCCGGCCTGCTGCGGCGCCCGCCCCGGCGCCCACGGCAACCCCCGAGCTTGGCCACGTGCAGGGCGTCCTGGGCCACCCGTCGTCCATCACGCCGCTGACGGCCCGAACCCAGGTGGACCGCGACCTCGTGGCGCTCCTCTTCCGCGGCCTCGTCCGGCTCGGTCCCGGCAACGCGATCCTCCCGGACCTCGCCGAGCGGTGGACGGTGAGCGAGAAGGGCGCCCGCTGGACGTTCCACCTGCGGCAGGACGCGATCTGGCACGACGGGGTGCCGGTGACGAGCCGCGACGTGGTGTACACGGTCGACGTCCTCCACCACCCGGACTACGCCGGGCCGATGGCCTCTGCCTGGGCCGAGATCCAGGCCACGGCGATCGACGAGCGCACCGTTCAGTTCGACCTGGCCGATCCCGTCGGCGGGTTCCTGCAGGCCGCCGTGCTCCCACTCCTGCCCGCCCACATCCTTGCCGGCGTGCCCGTCGCAACCCTGGCCGATGACCCGTTCGCGCGCGAACCCCTCGGCAATGGGGCGTTCGCCCTCGTCGAGATGACGGCGGACCGGGCCGTCCTCGAGCCGGTGCTGCCGCAGGTGAAGGGGGCCATCGCTCCGCTCGATGACCCCACCACCGGCGAGATCGCGACCAGGATCCCGCGCCTGCCCCGCCTGGAGCTCCGCTTCTACGATGCTCCGGCGGATCTCGCCGCGGCCTTCGCCGCCGGGGAGGTTGCCAGCGTGGCGGACCTTGCGCCGGCCGCCGCCGTCACTCTCGCGACGTCGACACCCGACGCGCGCGCCATTCGCTACCCGTCGACGACCCTGACGGCCCTCGCCTTCAACCTGCGGGGGCTGGGCGGCCCGTTCTCGGATGCACGAACGCGCCGTGCGCTCGTGGCGGCGATCGATCGGGCGGACCTCGTCACCGACGTCCTGGGCGGTGCCGGCAGCCGATCGGCGACTCCCATCCCGCCTTCCTCGTGGGCGTTCGACGCAAAAGCCGCCCCGGAGATCGTCTACGACCGGGGCGCTGCATCCAAGGGGCTCCGTGAGGCCGGTTGGCGACGCGTCAACAAGGAGTGGATCCCGCCACGCGCGTCGAAGCCGCTGAAGGTCACCATCCTCGCCCCGGAAGCGAATGCGAACGCGATCGCCCACAGTGCGGCGACCCGTGTCGCCGCCGCATGGACATCGCTCGGCCTGGCGACCACGGTCGAGGCACTCCCGCCCGGTGAGCTCGTGGCGCGGCTCGGCGCGGCCGACTTCGCGGTGGGGGTCATCGACATCAACATGGGCCTGGACCCAGATCCCTATCCCATCCTCGCGTCCAGCCAGGCTCGCGCCGGTGGCGCGAACATCTCCGGGATCCAGGACGCCGCGCTGGACAAGGCGCTCGTGGCGGCCCGAGCTCCGAGCACCATGGCGAAGCGCATGAAGGCCTACGCGGCCCTCCAGACGCTGCTCGGGACGCTCCAGCCGATGCCGACGCTCTTCTTCCGCGACACCGTCTTCGTGGTCGGTGCGAGACCTGGGCGGGCCTGTCGCGCGGCCCCTCGCCGATCCGGGCGGCCGCTTCTGGGACGTGGTACGATGGGTGAACGTCGGGCGGTGACCCTCTCCGCTCGGTTTCGTTGACCCCTGCCGAGGTGGCGGAACTGGTAGACGCGCTAGCTTCAGGAGCTAGTGTCCGCAAGGGCGTATGGGTTCAAATCCCTTCCTCGGTACCATCGCGTCGGCGGGAAGACGCAGCACCTGCCCAGGTGGCGGAATTGGTATACGCGTACGTTTGAGGGGCGTATGAGGCAACTCATCCGGGTTCAAGTCCCGGCCTGGGCACCACTCTCTTGCACCGGGACGGGGCGGCTCTGCACGGAGCCGCCTTTCGTGTCTCCGGGACGGGGCCACGATTCCAGGGGCGGTTAGCTCAGTCGGTCAGAGCGCCTCGCTTACACCGAGGAGGCCGGAGGTTCGAGCCCTCCACCGCCCACCACTCGCCCTGCCGTCGCGTACACTCGCCCGGGGCGGCCTCTGCCGCCGGTCCGGCACCGGGAGGCATCATGGAGCTCGGCGTCATCCTCCTCGTCATCGTCGTCGTCATCGCCGTGGTCGGCGTGCTCATCTACAACGGGCTCGTGACGAAGCGGAACCGGGTCGACGAGGCAGTCGGCCAGATCGAGGTGCAGCTGAAGCGGCGCCACGATCTCGTCCCGAACCTCGTGGCCGCGGTCAAGGACTACATGGGCTTCGAGCAGGAGGTCCTGACCCAGGTCACCGAGGCCCGCGCCAACGCCGTCGCGGCGGGCGCCCAGGGAACCGTCACCCAGCAGCAGGTGCAGGCGGAGAACGCCCTGAGCGGGGCGCTGCGCTCGCTGTTCGCCGTGGCGGAGAACTACCCCGTGCTGAAGGCGAACGAGAATGTCCTGGCCCTGCAGGAGCAGCTGACCACGACGGAGAACCAGATCAGCTTCTCACGCCAGCACTACAACGCCACCGTCAACGAGTACAACACCACGATCCAGACCATCCCCTCGGTCCTCGTCGCGGGACCGCTGGGATTCACGAAGCGCGAGTTCTTCGACGCGGAGCCCGAGGCCGACCAGGTCCCGGTGGTCTCGCTGCGCTGACGTCCGCGCGGTCGGGCTCCTCCCGCCGCTGAGGTCGCGATGGCCGCCTCGTTCTACAGCCAGGCCGCGGCGAACCGCCGCAAGTCGTTCCTGCTCGTGCTCATCATCGTCGTGCTCCTGGCGGTCCTCGGGGCTGCGATCGGCTATGGCACGACCGGTGCTCCCGAGGGCGCGCTCGGCTGGCTCGGCATCTTCGGGATCATCGCGATCGTGGCCTCGCTGGCCGGCTACTTCTCCGGCGATCGGGTCGTCCTCGCGGCCTCGAAGGCGCGTCCCGCGACCGAGGCCCAGGCGCCCCAGCTCCTGAACGTCGTCCGGGAGCTGACCCTCGCGGCGGGCCTGCCCATGCCGGCCGTCTATCTCATCGACGACACGGCGCTCAATGCGTTCGCGACCGGGCGCGACCCGCAGCATGCCTCGATCGCCGTGACGACCGGCCTGCTGGAGCGCCTGGACCGGGAGGAGCTCCAGGGGGTGATCGGCCACGAGCTCTCGCATGTCCGCAACTTCGACATCCGCTACGCGATGCTCGTCGGCGTCCTGGTGGGGACGATCGCCCTCGTTGCCGACGTCTTCCTGCGGATGACCTTCTGGGGCGGGATGGGCCGGCGGTCGTCCTCGAGCGATCGGGGCGGGGGAGGCCTCCAGGCGGTCATCTTCATGATCGCGATCCTCCTCGCCATCCTCGCTCCCTTCTTCGGGCGGCTCGTCCAGCTGGCCGTGAACCGCCAGCGCGAGTACCTCGCCGACGCCAGCTCGGTCGAGCTGACCCGCAACCCGCTCGGGCTGGAGCGGGCCCTGGCCGTCCTCGCCGACGACCGGGAGGTGCTGGAAGTGGCCAACCGGGCAACACAGCACCTGTACTTCCGAAACCCGATCCACAAGTTCGAGGAGCGCTCGAAGGGGCTCTTCTCGACACACCCGCCCATCCTCGACCGGATCAACCGCCTTCGGGCGATGGCCGGCGAGGCCCCGATCGTCGACGGCGACCTCCCGCAGCTCCGGGGCCTGAGCTGACCGCTCCCGGGCCGGGCTCCCTTCCTTGCGGCTCGAGGCCCCTTCGTGGTACGTTTCGGCCGCCGACGGGCGGCGACGTCCGGCGGGGCCTACGGGCCGAGATAGCTCAGTTGGTAGAGCACGCGACTGAAAATCGCGGTGTCGCCAGTTCGAATCTGGCTCTCGGCACCATCAGCTCCTGTTGGCGCTCCGAGCGGAAGTGGCTCAGTTGGTAGAGCATCACCTTGCCAAGGTGAGGGTCGCGGGTTCGAGTCCCGTCTTCCGCTCCATCTTCCTGTCTGGGACCTGCGCTGGCCCCACCCGCTGGCCCTTCGTCTAGTGGTAGGACAGCGGACTTTGGATCCGTGAACCGAGGTTCGAACCCTCGAGGGCCAGCCAGCAATTCGGGGCGACGTGGCGAAGTGGCCTAACGCGGGGGTCTGCAAAACCCTTATTCATCGGTTCGAATCCGATCGTCGCCTCCAACACTCCGCCGATCCGACGCCCGCCGACGAGGCGGGCGTTACAATTCACGGGCGACACCACGCCGAGGTGGCGAAAGGGCAGACGCGGCCGACTTAAAATCGGCTGCCCGCAAGGGCGTCAGGGTTCGAATCCCTGCCTCGGCACTCACCGCCCTGCAGTTGGCGGAGATCCACCTGGCAGCGCCGCACGAAGACGAAATGTGGAGATCCAGGCATTCCGAGGCGTCAGAGAAGGACCGATCGGCCGGCGCATCATCGTTGTCGCGGTCGTCAGCCTCGTGGCGGTCGTCGTCGTCATGCTCCTCGCGGTCGCCTTCGCCCCTTTGCGCCCTCCCGGGAGCGTCCTCGCTGGAACGACCTGGCAGTGGACCGGGGCGACGACGGGTTCTGCCGACGGCCCGATCGTCGTGCGGGATCCCGCCGACTACACGATCGAGTTCATGACGGACTCGACGTTCCTGGCCACGGCCGACTGCATCACCATCTCTGGCACCTATGTGAGGGTCCTCGCCGGGCGGACCGGGTCGCCGTGGACCGGCCTCCGGCTCCGACCGGATCCCCACAGGCCGCCGTCTTGCGGTCCGGACTCGGCGGCCGACCTGTTCCTGCAGGGACTCCGGTCGGCAGCCAGGTACATGATCGCGGACTCGACGCTCGTGATCTCGAGCTCCTCCGGGGCCACGATGACCTTCGGGGTGAGGGGTCCCGCGGCGAGGGCTCCCGGCGACGCCTGGCTGATGCCCGGCCACCAGGCCGGCCAGGCAAAGGTGACCGGCTGACCCGTCAGCGCCGGCGAAGCCCGCCGAAGAGCCCGCCGCGCTTCGCGTCCTGTCCGGTGTCGGCCAACTCGTCGAAGCCGGAGACCAGCGCGGCCAGGCCGGCGAGCGCCCGGCCGGGCGCAGAGGCCGGGGCGCCGACGAGAACCGGGATGCCCTCGTTCACCGCCTTCAGGTAGAGGCCCGCGTCGTAGGGAAGCTCTGCGTCGACCTTCGCCGCGATCGAGCTCTCGATCTGCTTCATGGAGAGCATCTCGCGGGCGAACAGGTGATTCAGGACGAACGTGGACTTGGCGGGGACGGCACCCTCCTCGGTCAGATACTCCAGGAAGCCGTGCAGCGCCTTGAGCGCCCCGATCTCGGGAGTGATGGGCACGACCACGGCCTCGGCCCAGTTCAGGATCGTCAGCGACCGTTCGTCGAGGGTCGAGCCGGCGTCCACGACCACGACCCCGTAGGCGCGGGCCGCTGTCGCGAGAATCTGCGCAACCGGTTCGGCCGTGATGAGGCGCCCGGTCTCGGGGGTGGCGGGTGCCGCGATGACGTGCAGCCCGGGCTCGACCTTCTCAACGTACGTCCGGAGCAGATCCGGCTCGAGCATCCCTCCGTCGTCCGCTGCGAGATCCGCGACGGTCAGGCGCGCCTTGATGTTCAGGTGGGTGGCCACCTGGCCGAAGTCGACGTCGAGGTCGATGGCGGCCACCTGGTGGGGCGCCTGCCGGGCGAGAGCCATCGCGACGTTGACCGCGATCGTCGTGGTTCCCACCCCCCCCTTGGGGCTGAAGCACGCGATCAGGCGCCGGCGGCCGGCGACACGAACCTCGCCGCCGGTCTGGGGCGTGAGGTCGCGGGAGCGCGTGAAACGGACGAGGAGTCCCTCGACCCGGGCCTGGAGCTCGCGGGGGTCGAATGGGCGGGCGATGACGTCGTCGGCGCCGGCCTCGAGGAATCGGACGCGCTCCTCCACGTCGTCCTGCTGGGAGACGCACAGGACCGGGACTGCGGACAGGGCCGGCGAACGCCGGATCTCCCCGCAGACGTCCGTGGCGTTGCGCGGCGGCTCGACTGCATCGATCGTGACGAGGGTGAACTCGCCGGCTCGGCGGATCGCCTCGTCGGCGTTGGTGAGCGTGGTGACCTCGTGGCCTGCCGCACGCAGCGCGGCGACCATCGGCTCGGCGTCCTCGGCGACGGCGGAGAGGAGAAGGATCGACGTGGTCGTCACGATGCTGTGCGTCCCCCAATGCCAGACTCTGAACGGGGCGAAGGATACACGCGGCGCCGACCCATCGCCCACCCCACGCGCCGAGGCATCTCGATGGACGGGGCGGCAGGCCGGCCGGGAGGCTCGTCCGCCGCCCCGTGCTATGCTCGGTTGGTCCTTTCTGCTCCGCCAGGGGACGGGCCGGGCTCCGGCCGCGCTGAGCGGGGCATACCCCACAGGAAGGAGCGGACACGGCCATGCGCCGCTATGAGCTTATGCTCGTCCTTCGGCCCGACGCGCCGGAGGACAGGATCCAGGCGATCCTGGAGAAGACGACCCGCCACGTCACGGAGACGGGCGGCCAGATCGTCAAGACGGCCCCGTGGGGCCGCCGTCGCCTCGCATACCAGATCGACCGGTACCGCGAAGGCTCGTACCACATCCTCCACTTCGACGCCTCGCCCGAGTCGATCGTGGACCTCGAGCGCACTCTGCTGATCACCGAGGAGGTTCTTCGGCACCTCGTCGTGCGCGTTGATCGCCCGGTCCGCGCTGCGCGCGGCAAGGACGACGACGCCGACCTCACCCTGGCTCCGGACGACGACGAGGACGAGGAGCTGCAGGTCGAGCGGATCGACGAATCCGAGAGCGAAGCCGCCCCGGCGGCGATCGACTGAGGGGGGACCGTCCGATGGCCTTCGCCAAGCTGATGATCATCGGCAACCTGGGTCGCGACCCCGAGATGCGCTACACGCCCTCGGGCCGACCCGTCACCGAGTTCAGCGTCGCGGTCTCGCACCGTGGCAAGGACGCGCAGTCCGGCGAGTGGGTGGACCAGGGAACCGACTGGTACCGGGTCACGATCTGGGGCGACCGCGGCGAGCGCGCGGCGGAGCAGTTCCGCAAGGGGAACAAGGTGTTCGTCGAGGGCCGCTTCCGCACCCGCGAGTACGAAGCGCGGGATGGCCAGAAGCGCCTCTCCCTGGAGATCACCGCCGACAACGTCATCAGCCTCGAACGGGGCGGACGCGAGGAAGGCGAGGGCGGCTACGCCCCGGCGTTCGCGGCCGACGCCCGCCCGGCCGACGCCCGCCCGTCCTCGTCGCCGGTCCGCCGTGACGCCCCCGCCGAGGACGTGCCGTCGGATCTCGACGATCTCCCTTTCTGACGAGTCCTTCAAGGAGCCCTTCGACCCATGCCTCCCGCCCGATCCAAGAAGCGCGACGACTACTACCGCGATCGCCGGCGACGGAAGGTCTGCGCCTTCTGCGCCGACAAGACACCGACGATCGACTACAAGGAGGTCAGCCGCCTCCGCCGCTACCTCTCCGAGCGGGCCAAGATCGAGCCACGTCGCAAGACGGGCACCTGCGCCGCCCACCAGCGCGAGCTGGCCGTCGCCCTGAAGCGGGCACGGGTCGTGGCGCTCCTGCCGTACGCGCCGCAGCACCTGCGGCCCTGATCGCAGGCCCGCCCGCCCACGGGCCGAGCACAGGGTGATCGTCGGCCAGCTGCTGTTCCTTGCCGCCGGCGGATTCGGCGCCGGTGTCTTCGGCTCGCTCCTGGGGCTGGGGGGCGGGATCCTCATCGTCCCGCTTCTCACCGTCGGCTTCGGCGTGCCCTTCCGCGAGGCGGTCGGCATCAGCCTGGTGTGCGTGATCGTGACCAGCAGCGCCGCCGCCGGGGTGTATCTCGAACGCCACGCCGCGAACCTGCGGCTCGGCATGCTCCTCGAGGTGTTCACCGCGACGGGCGCGCTCCTGGGCGGCCTGGTGGCGTTCGCGCTGCCGGAGCGGGTGCTGGCCGGCCTCTTCGCCGCGCTCCTGGCCTGGACGGCGCTCTCGATGCTGCGCGCCGGCCGGGTCCAGGCGGCGGCAACCGCAGGATCGCCCCAGATCGACCCGGTCGAGGGACCCGCGGCCGCGGCCGCGGCCCCGGGTGACCAGGGCGACCCGGGCGCCCCGTCGGCGAGCCTCGCGGACGAGATTGCGGGACCCGGGTACCGTCCGCGGCACCTGGGTGTCGGTGCCGGCGGGAGCCTGGCGGCCGGGATGCTGTCGGCGCTCCTCGGTGTCGGTGGCGGCATCGTCAAGGTGCCGCTCATGCACCTCGTCATGGGTGTGCCGCTCAAGGTGGCCACGGCCACCAGCAACCTCATGATCGGCGTGACCGCCGCCGCGTCGGCGGTCGTCTACCTCGTGCGGGGCGGGATCGACCCGTACATCGCGGGGCCCACGGCGGTCGGCGTCTTCGCGGGCGCCATGGTCGGCTCGCGCCTGGCGGCCCGGATCGATGTCCGGATCCTCCGGCTTCTCTTCGTTGGCGTCCTGGCCCTGACGGCGGCCCAGATGACCCTGCGGGCGCTCGGATGAACAGCATCGACGCCCGGATCGCCCGGATCCTCGCCGTCGGGACAAGCCTCGCCGTGGCCCTCCTGGCGGCCGGGACCGTGCTCCTGGTGGTCGGAGGCACGTCGCCCCTGGCCAGCGGATGGCCGCCGCTCGACGTGGCGTCCCTGCCTGCGGGACTTGTCGCCCTGGAGCCGGCGGCCTTCCTCTGGCTCGGCCTCATCGTGACGATCGCAACGCCGCTCGCGCGGGTGGCGGCATCGACGTGGAGCTTCGGGCGGGCCGGGGAGCCGAGGATGGCCGCGCTCGGCGCGGCCGTCCTCGTCGTGATCGTCATCGCGATCGTGGCTGGACTGGCGGCGGGCTGAGCCATGGACGGCCTCGTCCTCGTCGTATCGCTGGTCATCATCCTCGTCGGGGCCGAGCTGTTCACCAACGGCATCGAGTGGCTGGGCAAGCACTTCGATCTGGCCGAGGGAGCTGTCGGGAGCGTCCTCGCGGCGGTGGGCACGGCGCTGCCGGAGACGATGATCCCGCTCGTCGCGATCGTGTTCGCCGGGGGGGCGGCGGGGGCTGAGATCGGTATCGGGGCGATCCTGGGCGCCCCGTTCATGCTCGCGACGCTGGCCATGTTCGTGACGGGCGTGGCCGTCTTCGCGTTCCGTAACCGGCGTGCCGCGGGCACGCGGGTTACGGTCGATCTCGGCCACGTCTCCCGCGACGCACAAGCCTTCTTCGTGACCTATGCCATCGCCATCGGCGCGGCCTTCCTTCCAGCCGAGGTGCGCCCCTTCGGGTGGGTGGTCGCGGTCGCCCTCGTCCTCCTCTACGCGGGCTACGTGCGATCGCACCTGCGCGACGAACGAGCGGGCGACCTCGAGGACCCCAAGCCGCTGCGCCTCCGTCACCTGAGCCCCACCGCACGTCGCGAGCCTGACTGGCCGCCGCATCTCTGGATCGTGGGACTGCAGGTGATCGTGGCCCTCGCGTGCATCATCGTCGGCGCGGTCTTCTTCGTGGGAGCGGTGGAGCGCGTGGCCACGGGCTTCGGCATCGACGGCACGCTCCTCGCCCTCGTGATCGCGCCGATCGCGACCGAGCTGCCGGAGAAATTCAACAGCGTCCTCTGGGTCCGCCAGGGCAAGGACAACCTCGCCCTCGGCAACATCACGGGGGCGATGGTCTTCCAGGCCGCGATCCCGCCGAGTGTCGCCCTGGTCTTCATCCCCGAGGCGTGGGCGATCGGAGACGAGACCAGGCTCGCCTTCTTCTCCGCGGCGATCGCGATGGCATCCCTCGCGGTCATCGTCATTCCCGCCCTGCGGCGCGGCCGACTCTCCGCCGTGGCCCTGCTGACCGGCGGCGCCTTCTATGTCGTCTACCTCGGCCTGGTCCTGGCCACGATGGCGGGTGGGTCCTGAGGGAGGCGGCCGTCGCTCGGCGGGGATGCCCGGTCTATACTCGAGCGGCCCGGCAGCGGGGTTCGCCGATCTGCCGGGACGATGCGAAGGAGCCGTCCCGATGCTGACCCAGAAGCCTGCCGCCGAGGGCGCGCCCCATCCCGCCGGCGCCCCCCTCGACACGGCCTCGCTCACCTGCCTGTTCGAGGGCCGCTACGTTCCCCTCGGGGAGGCGAACGTCAGCATCATGACCCACGCCTTCATGTATGGGACAGCCGTGTTCGAGGGCATCCGGGCCTACTGGAACGCGGAGCAGGGCCAGCTCTACGCCCTCAGGGTGCGCGAGCACATGGAAAGGATCCGCGACTCCGCGCGCATCCTCCTGATGGAGGACCTGCCCTCGGTTGACCAGCTGACGGGCGAGGCCCTCGAGGTCCTCCGCCGGAACGGGTTCCGCGAGGATACGTACGTGCGGCCGTCCTTCTACAAGAGCACCCAGGCGATCGGCGTGAAGCTCCACGGCCTGGAGCATCGCTACTACATCCTCGCCCTGCCGTTCGGCGACTACGTCGACACCACGGTCGGCCTGAAGATCGCAACGGTCTCCTGGCGCAGGACCGGAGACACCGCCATTCCGTCGCGGGCCAAGATCGTGGGCAGCTACGTCAACCCCGCCTTCAGCAAGTCCGAGGCGATGCTCAATGGATACGACGAGGCCCTCGTCCTGACCGAGGACGGCCACGTCTCGGAGGGGTCGGCCGAGAACATCTTCGTGGTGCGTGACGGCGTGGTCCTGACGCCGCCCGTGACCGACGACATCCTCGAGGGGATCACCCGGGCCGGGATCATGGAGATCTGCGCCGAGCTGGGCCTGCGGGTCGTCGAGCGGTCCATCGATCGCTCCGAGATCTACGTCGCGGACGAGGCCTTCTTCTGCGGCACCGGCGCCCAGATCAGCCCGATCATCGAGGTGGATCGCCGCGCGGTCGGGGGCGGAACGGTGGGCCCGATCACCAAGCGGATCAAGGACCGCTACTTCGACATCGTGCGCGGCAACGTGCCGGCCTACGCCCACTGGGTGACGCCCGTCCACGTCGGCTGAGCGCCGCGCGGCGATCGGGGCTCAGGGGGCGCGGTAGGTCGGCGTCGTTGTGCCCTGCACGACCACGATGTCCGTGCCCGCCTTGGCGTCCGCCACCGGCGTGGCCGTGACCTTGAAGCGGGCCTCCAGCGCGGCGATCGTCTCCGGGAAGCGGGTCTCCGCCCCGTTGTAGGCGATCACGGCCGTCGTCGGCTCGACCGTCTCGGGATTGCGTCCGCGGGGCGCCGACGCGGCGAAGCCCTGGTACTCGAGATAGCCGGCCAGGTCGGTGGCCCTGCCGGGCTCCCCGGTGCTGGTGACGACCCAGACCCGGGCGCCCTCCTCGGCGATGGCCTGGCGGGCGGCCTCTTCACGAGGGTCGAAGGTGAAGGCGTTGGCGACGGCCGTGCGGATCGCCTGGACGTCGGCCTGGAGCACGTATGTCCCGTTGACCATCCCTTCGGATCCGTAGCGGGGAGGGGTGAAGACGTACGAGCGGACGTTGCCGACGTCGATCTGGCTGGCGAGGTCGATGAGCTGCGGCAGCCTGGCCACGGGGAAGTCGGTCTTGACCGCCTTCTTGGTGCTCTTCACGAGGTCCGGGAGCCGCTGCAGGAGCGTCGTGAAGTCCGCCTGCTGGCGGAGCGAGAGGATGACGCGCTGCTGGCGCGACGCGCGATCGAAATCGGTCGAGCCGTGGCGCGAGCGGGCATAGACCAGGGCCTCGGTACCCGTCATGTGCTGAACGCCGGTCGGGATGTAGACGCGCAGGGCGCCCTTGTCGCCGGGGTAGTAGTCGTCGACGACCGGGAGCTGCACGTTGACGGTCACCCCGCCTAGCGCGTCGACGACCTGCGTGAAGCCGCCGAAGTCCACCTCGACGTAGTACTGGATGTCCACGCCGTAGAGGCCGCCCAAGGTGTCCTTGAGGGCCTGGTAGCCGCTCTGCTTGCCGCCCGGGAAGATGTCGGGCCGGGCCCGCGCCTGCTGGAAGAGGGCGTTGACCTTGCGGTTCCAGGTCGTGCCGAAGAACGAGCGCGCCGGCCCGGCCAGCGGGATGCCGGTCGTGTCGCGGGGGAGGCTGAACATGGCGACCTGGCCGCTCGCAGGGTCGATGCTGGCCACGATGAGGGTGTCCGTGTTGTACGAGCCGTCCCCGGGCCGCCGGTCGGAGCCGATCAGGAGGACGTTGAGCCGCCCCGTGCCGTCCCACGGCTGGGCCGAGGGCTCGGCGGGCACGGACGTGGCGCCCGGGGGAGGGGTGGAGACCGGGACCTCGGACGGGTTCGCCGCGACGTCGGACGGCCGCGGGCTCGCGGAGGGGTCCGGGGTAGGATCGTCCTCGCCGGCGGGGCTGAAGATGCCCTGGACCAGGTCCAGCGCCTGGAGGTCGTAGTAGGCGACGGCGGCGTGGCCACCGCTCATGACGAGCAGGACGGCGAGCAGGCCGGCGACCGATACGGGGGCCAGCGCCGAGCGGGACGGACCGAGGCGCCCCGCGCCCTGGTCCCAGCGGTTGAGGTAGAGGGTCACCCGGTACGCATCGACGGCCGCGATCGCCCGGTAGAGGAGCGCCACGAGGTTGCCCGCCAGGATCGACACGAGGACCACCGGCTGGAGGACGACGCCGACGAGCTCCAGGCGGTAGGTGCCGACGACGCCCAGCATCAGGGCGAGGAAGAGGAACGGCACGGCGGCGAAGCCGAGAGCCCGATACCAGGCGCCGGCGTACGCGTGGCCCAGCCCGGGGAAGATCAGCGACAGGAAGGCGGCCGTGAAGGCGGAGCGGGCGCGGGGGCGCGGCTCCTGCGGGCGGGTCATCGCGGGTAGGATAGAAGGAACCTCCGTGAAGCGTGTCCGGAGTGCTCTGACGCCTGCGGGCGTCGCCGCGTGACGCAGGCACGCCCGCTGCCCGCCCTTCACGATCCGCAGCCGAGGCCCGATGTTCGACCCCGTACGCAGCAAGCCCGACCTCGTCGCGCAGGAGCACGAGATCCTCGCCCTCTGGCGCGAGCGGCGCACATTCGCGCGCCTGCGTGCCCAGAACGCGGGTGGGCCGCGCTGGAGCTTCCTGGACGGGCCGATCACCGCGAACAACCCGATGGGGGTTCACCACGCCTGGGGACGCGCCTACAAGGACGTCTTCCAGCGCTTCCACGCGATGCTCGGCGAGCATCAGCGCTGGCAGAACGGGTTCGACTGCCAGGGGCTCTGGGTGGAGGTCAACGTCGAGCGCGACCTCGGCTTCACCTCGAAGCGGGACATCGAGGCGTACGGGATCGACCGCTTCGTGACGCTCTGCAAGCAGCGGGTCCTGTCCTACGCGGCCCGCCAGACCGAGCAGTCCATCAGGCTCGGGATGTGGATGGACTGGAACGACCCCGACGAGCTGCGCAGGCTTCACGACCTCCTCGCCGCGGACCCGTCAGCGATGGCCACGACGCAGGGTCCGCGCGGCCCGGTCTCGGACACCGTCGAGATGCTCGTCGGGCGGCTGGGGATGCCCGACCTTGGGGGCAGCTACTTCACGTTCAGCAACGAGAACAACGACCTGATCTGGGGCTTCCTGGCCGAGTGCCATCGGCGCGGCTGGCTCTACAAGGGCCACGACACGATGCCCTGGTGCCCGCGCTGCGGGACCGGCCTCTCCCAGACGGAGCTCAACGAGGGCTACCAGGACCGTGAGGACCCCGGCCTGACGATTCGGCTCCCGCTCGTCGATCGACCCGGGGAGTCGCTCCTGGTCTGGACCACGACCCCCTGGACCCTCACGGCGAACGTCGCGGCCGCCGTCGGGCCGAAGGTCCGCTACGTGCAGGTGCGCCAGGGCGACCAGGTGTTCTGGCTGGGCGGGGAGAGGGCCAGGGTCGTGCTCCAGGACCGTTTCGAGGTGCTCGACGAGCGCCCCGGCTCGGACCTCGTCGGCTGGCGCTACGCAGGTCCCTTCGACCACCTGCCGGCCGTGGTCGCAGCCTTCTCGGCCGATGGCTACGAGCACCGGGTCGTCGCCTGGGACGAGGTCGGCGAGGACGAGGGGACGGGGATCGTCCACATCGCCCCGGGCTGCGGCGCCGAGGACTACCAGCTCGGCAAGGCGCTCGGGCTCCCCGTCATCGCCCCCATCGACGAGGCCGGGCGCTACCTCGACGGGTTCGGCTGGCTGACCGGCCGCGAGGCGCCGAACGTGGCCGAGCCCATCGTGGACGACCTCGAGCGGCGCCATGTGTTCTATCACCTCGAGCCATACCGGCACCGCTACCCGCACTGCTGGCGCTGCGGGACGCCGCTCCTCTTCCGCCTGGTGGACGAGTGGTACATCAACATGGGTCCCGTCTACGACCAGCCGCGCGAGACGCTGACGGCAGAGCAGGTGGACGCAAGCCTTCGCTACCAGATCATGGAGGTGGTGGATCAGATCCGGTGGATCCCCGCCTTCGGCTGCGAGCGCGAGCTCGACTGGCTGCTGAACATGCACGACTGGATGATCAGCAAGAAGCGGTACTGGGGCCTCGCCCTGCCGATCTACGACTGCACCGCGTGCGGCACCTTCGACGTCGTCGGCGGCCGCGAGGAGCTGCGCGAGCGGGCGGTCGACGGGTGGGAGCGGTTCGAGGGGCATACCCCGCATCGCCCCTGGGTAGACGAGGTTCGCATCGCCTGTCCCCGCTGCGGTGCGCCGGTCGAGCGCATCAAGGACGTGGGCAACCCGTGGCTGGATGCCGGGATCGTGCCGTTCTCGACGCTTCACTACCGCGAGGATCCCGACTACTGGGCGCAGTGGTTCCCGGTCGACTTCATCACCGAGAGCTTTCCCGGCCAGTTCCGGAACTGGTTCTACTCCATCCTCGCCATGAGCACCGTTCTCCGCCGCGAGGCGCCCTTCAGGTCCATCTTCGGGTACGCGCTCGTCTTCGCCGAGGATGGCCGCCAGATGCACAAGAGCTGGGGCAACGCCATCGAGTTCGACGAGGCCGCGGACCGGATGGGCGTCGACGTGATGCGCTGGATGTTCGCCAAGGCCCGGCCGGAGGACAACATCCTCTTCGGCTGGCACGCGGCGGACGAGGCGCGGCGCGAGCTGCTGGTCCTGTGGAACGTCTACTCCTTCTTCGTGACCTACGCGAACCTTGCCGGCTGGAGGCCGAACGACCCGGCGCCGCCGACCGGGGAGCGGGTCGCCCTCGACCGCTGGATCCTCTCGCGCCTGGCCGGCCTCGCGGCGCGGGTGGAGGACCGGCTCGGTGACTACGACACCGACGCTGCGGCCGACCTGGTGTCCGGGTTCATCGACGAGCTCTCGACCTGGTACCTGCGTCGGAGTCGCCGGCGCCTCTCGCGCGCGACGGAGGGTCCCGGACGCGCCGCCGCGTTCGCCACGCTCCACGCGGCCCTCGGTGGGCTTGCCCGGATCGCCGCCCCGATGCTGCCGTTCCTGTCGGAGGTCATGTACCAGAACCTCGTCGTGGGGGGTGACGCGGAGGTCCCCCCGAGCGTCCACCTGACGCGCTGGCCGACAGCCGAGCTGGCTGGGTTGCGTGACGCGGACCTCGAGGACGGGATGGAGGTCGCTCAGCGCGCGGTGGAGCTGGCGCGGACGCTCCGGTCGCAGGCCGGCCTCCGTACCCGGCAGCCCCTGGCGCGGCTCTGGATCGCCCTTCCCGGGGGCGACCGCCCGGAGCTGGACGCGCTCCTGGACCTGGTCGCCGAGGAGGTCAACGTCCACGAGGTGATCCGGATCGGCGACGAGTCGGCGCTCGTGGAGCGGCGGGTGAAGCCGCTCCTCCCGAAGATCGGGCGCAAGCTCGGCGCGGCCATTCCCGCGGTCATGGCCGCCGCTCGCGATGGCCGGTTCGAGATCCGTCCGGACGGGTCGGTGGCGCTCGCCGGGGTGGTGCTCGCACCCGACGAGGTGGAGATCCTCGCCGCGCCCCGGCCGGGCACGGCCGTCGCCCATGACGACGGCCTTGTCGTCGTGATCGACACCGAGCTGACGGACGCGCTCAGGGCCGAGGGCGACGCCCGGGAGCTGCAGCGCGCGATCCAGGACCTGCGGCGCGACGTGGGGCTGGAGCTCGACGACCGGATCGACCTCGTCGTCGCGCTCCCCGATGAAGCGGCCGGCATCCGCCCGCACCTCGCGGCCGTGGCTGCCGAGACCCTGGCCGACGCCGTCGCCGAGGGACCCCTGCCGGACGGCTGGGCGCACGCGACCGTGGCGTTGAGCGGCGTGGAGGCCGCGATCGCCCTGCGCCGCCGCAACGGCCCTGCGTCGTGAGCGGATGACCGTGAGCCGCCACTGGATCGCCTTCTTCGGCATCGCCGCCGCGGTCATCGTCGCCGATCAGCTCAGCAAGGCCTGGGTCGTCGCGAACTTCACCTTCGGTGTGCCCGTGGACGTGATCGGCGAGTGGCTGCGCATCCTGTATGTCAGGAACTCCGGCGCCCTGTTCGGGCTCTTTCGCGACCAGGCCGCTCTCTTCGCCATCCTGAGCATCGGCGTGATCGCGCTCATCATCTGGTTCCACGGCCACGCGGTGCGCGGCAGCGGCTGGCTGGCGACGATCGCCCTGGGGCTCCTCCTTGGCGGGGCCGTCGGCAATCTCGTGGACCGCGTCCGGTTCGGTCACGTCGTCGACTTCGTGGACATGGGGTTCCCGGGCGGCTGGCGGTTCTACACCTGGAACGTGGCCGACGCGGCGATCACCATCTCGATCCTGCTCCTCCTGCTGATGGCGATCCTCCCGCCTGCCCGCCGCGAGGCGGCTGCGGGATGACGGAGCTGCGGCTCGTCGTTCCGGCCGGCGGGGGCGGCCGCGTCGACCGGTTCGCCGCCGACCTGTCCGGCCTGTCGCGGAGCCGGATCCAGCACCTCATCACGGAGGGCCGCGTCACGGCCGACGGGAACCCGGTCAAGGCGAACACCGTGGTGCCGCCCGGGGCCGTGCTCGTCATCGACGTCCCGCCGGTCGTGTCCGCCGGGATCGAGCCGGAGGCGATCCCGCTCGACGTGGTCTACGAGGACGACGAGGTGCTCGTCGTGGACAAGCCGGCCGGGCTGGTGGTTCACCCGAGCCCGGGCCACTGGTCCGGTACGCTGGTCAACGCCCTCCTCGCGCGGGACACCGTGTACGGGGGGATCGCCGGCGTCGAACGCCCCGGGATCGTCCACCGGCTCGACCGGGATACGTCCGGGCTCCTCATCGTGGCCAAGACCGACGCAGCCCAGGCGAGCATCATGGCCCAGCTCAAGGCGCGCCGGGTGAAGAAGACCTACCTGGCCCTGGTCCTGGGCAGCGTGCAGGCGGCGGTCGGGCGGATCGAGGCGCCGGTCGGGCGCGACCCGAGGAACCGGATGCGGATGGCGGTGGTCCCCGACGGGCGGCCGTCGGTCACGGGCTACCGGGTCCGCGAGCGGTTCGCGGGGTGGACCCTGCTCGAGGTGGACCTGGTCACCGGCCGTACGCACCAGATCCGCGTCCATCTCACCGCCCTGGGACACCCGGTGGCAGGCGACGCGGTCTATGGGACGGGGACCTCGCGGCGCGGACCCGAGGGCCTCGAGCGCCTCTTCCTCCATGCATGGCGGGTCGTCTTCGCCTCTCCGGCAACGGGCGACCTGGTTCGCCTGGAGGCCCCGCTCCCGATCGCCCTCGAGGCCGCCCTCGCCGGGCTGCGCGACGCGGCCCCCGGCGCGCCCCCGCGCCCGCCGGCGTCCGACCCGGACGAGGACGCGCGATGACCGAGCAGCCGCTCGGCGCGGCGCCGGCCCCCGACGACCCGCTCTCGGGCGCCCCGAGCGCCGGAGCTCCGGGGGCGCTGCTCGTCGTCGTCTCGGGCCCGTCCGGGGTCGGCAAGGACACGATCATCGACGCCCTTCGGGCGCGTTCCGCGGCCTCGGAGTACCACTACGTCGTGACCTGCACGACACGCCCTCCGCGGCCGGGCGAGATCGACGGGATCAGCTACCACTTCCTGGGTCGGGAGCGGTTCACCGCGCTCCGGGACGCCGGCGCCTTTCTCGAGTGGGCCGAGGTCCACGGCAACTGGTATGCCACCCCGCGGGCCGAGGTACGCCGGGCCCTCGCCGGCGGCCGCGATGTGATCCTCAAGATCGACGTCCAGGGCGCCGCGGCGGTGAAATCGCTGATCCCCGACGCCCTCCTCGTCTTCGTCGTGCCGCCCTCGCTCGAGACGCTCTTCCGGCGCCTGCGGACACGGGCCACCGAGACTGCAGAGCAGCTGGAGCTTCGCCAGCGGAACGCCGCCATCGAGCTCGCCCGGGCCGGCGACTACGACCACGTGGTGCTGAACGAGGACGGCCTCGTCGAGCGGACGGCGGAGCGGATCGACGCGATCATCCGGGCCGAGCGGGCGCGCCACCCCGATCGCCGGGTCGTCGTCTGACGGCCGTGCGCCCGGACGGGATCCCAGGGTCCGGCGCGGACGACCGGGGCAGCCCGACCGGCCCGGACGCAGGTCCGCGCCACGTCGAGGTGGCGGTGGACGCACCCGGCGTCGCCGGCGATCGCACATGGACCTATCTCGTCCCGGATGCCTTCGCGGGCATCGCGGCCGGCGAGGCGGTGATCGTGGAGTGGGGTCGCCGCCGGGCGATCGGGATCGTGCTCGGCGATGCGCCGCCACCGGACGGCGTGGCGGCCAAGCCGCTCGCGGCGCGGGTCCGGGCCGACGGTCCGCTCCTCCCGCCCCTCTCGCTCGCCCTCGCGGGCTGGATCGCCGCGCACTACCTCGCGCCGCCGGCCCTTGCGATCCGGGCGATGCTCCCGCCCGGTCTCCTGGAGCGCCTCGACCTGGTGGCCACGGCCTCCGACGGGACGACCGGCGAGGACGATCGCGCGACGGCCGCCCTTCTCGACGCCCTCGCCACGGGGCCTCGTCCCGTGCGGGCGCTGCCCGCCGTGGAGAGCCGGCCCGCCGTGCTGCGACGCCTGCGGGCCCTCGAGCGCGCGGGGCGCGTCCACCTGGAGTGGACGATCGGCGTGGCCGGCGCCCTCCCGCGGTACGAGCGTCGGGTGGCCGCCACGGCGGCCGGCCGGGCGGTCGCCGTGGGCTCCCGACCGGTCGACGGCCGGCCGGTCGGCCCGCGCCAGCGAGCGCTGCTCGCGGAGCTGGCCGCCCAGGGCGATGGCGACGTGCCCGCGCCCCCGCTCGCCGCGCGCCACGGCGCAACGAGCCTGGCTGGGCTCGCCCGCCGCGGCCTCGTCGAGATCGTCACGCGCGAGCGGCCCCGTGACCTCCTGGAAGCGCGGGCGGTCGGGGCGCGAGGCACGCGTCCGGCAGGCTCGGCACTCTCGCCGGCCCAGGCGGCCGCGGTGGCGATGATCGTGGCGGCGCTCGACGCCCGCGACGCCACGCCGCTCCTCCTCGACGGCCCGACCGGGGCGGGCAAGAGCGCGGTCTACGCGGAGGCGATCGCGGCGTCGCTCGCGGCCGGACGACCGGCCCTTGTCCTCGTGCCCGAGATTGCCCTGGCCCTGCCGCTCGTCGACCGGCTGCGCGCCGATCTGGGCGCGGAGGTCGCCGTGGTCCACTCGGGGCTGGGCGAAGGCGAACGGGCCGACGCCTGGCGACGGATCCGGGCCGGCGCCGTCCATGTCGTCGTGGGGACGCGGACGGCGATCCTGGCGCCCCTCGCGGACGTCGGGGTCGTTGTTGTCGACGAGGAGCAGGAGGCGACTTACAAGAGCGACCGGACGCCCCGGTTCCAGGCCCGCGACGTCGCGCTCCGTCTCGGCCTCCTTGCCGGGGCAGCGGTCGTGCTCGGGAGCGCAACGCCGTCGGTCGAGACGATGGGGCGGGCTCGGCTCGGCCTCCATCGTCGTCTCACGCTGCCGGAGCGGGCCTCGGGGGCACCGCCCGGAGTCGAGATCGTGGACCTCCGCGAGGAGCTGGCGGCGGGGAACCGGGGTCTTGTCTCGCGGCGGCTGGCAGGGCTCCTCGCGACCCTCGATCCCGCTGCCGGCGACCGTGCGATCCTCGTCATCAATCGACGCGGGGCCGCCTCGGCCGTCCTGTGTCGCGACTGCGGGCACGTGCAGGCATGCCAGGAGTGCACGAGGCCGCTCGTCTACCACCACGCCGGGATGACGCTCCGCTGCCATCACTGCGGCGGCGCCGCCCCGATGGCGTCGCGCTGCCCGGGCTGCGGGTCGCCGCGGATCCGCTACCTCGGTGGAGGGACTGAGCGGCTCGAGGCCGAAGTGCGGGAGCGCTTCCCACTTCTGCGGGTCGGCCGCCTGGACCGGGACGTCGCGGAGCGGCGAGGGGCCGCGGCCCGTGTCGTCGATGCCTTCACGGATGGCCGCCTGGATGTCCTCGTCGGAACAAGCCTTGTCGCCAAGGGGCTCGACATCCCGGAGGTCACGCTGGTTGGCGTCGTCTCGGCCGACGTCGCGCTCACGCTCCCCGACGAGCGCGCCGCGGAGCGGACATTCCAGCTCCTCGTGCAGGCGATCGGCCGGGCCGGTCGCGGCGAGCGCCCCGGCCGCGCCATCGTCCAGTCCTACCAGCCCGAGCACCCGGCGATCCGGGCGGCCGCGGGGGGTGACGCCGCGGCCTTCTACGACGCCGAGCTGGCGACGCGCGAGCAGTTCGGGGCACCCCCGTTCGGAGCGACCGTGAAGCTCACGGTTCGCGACGAGGACCGGGACGCGGCGCGATCCGCCGGGCGCGAGATGGCCGAGCGCCTGCGGCGACGCGCGGCGACGCGCGGCTTGTCGGTGTCGATCGCGGGCCCGGCCCCCGCCTACGTGCCGCGCCGGGGCGGGCGCTGGCGGTTCAACGTCGTGATCCGCGGTGACGAGCCGCTCGCCGTTCTGGACGGAGACCCGGGCCCGCCCTGGTCGGTCGACGTGGACCCGGAGAGCCTCCTGTAGCGCTCCGCCTGCGAAACGCCGCGGTCCGGATGCCGCTGGCCCTGCAGCGACCGAGTCGGCGACAATGGCGGTCCGCACGAGGAACCGACCCATGACCGACAACAGCAACCCGGCGCCGGCCAACGACCCCGCCGCGGGCGACGGCCCCGAGCATGTCGGGAGCGACGGCGGTCCGTCGGCCGGCGACGCGGGGCAGAGCGTCCGGGGCCGCGAATGGCTGGCCCAGCTCCAGGAGATGATCGACCGGGTGGCCGCAGAGGCCGGGCCGGTCGCTCGCGATGTGGCGGTGAAGGCAGCCGAGCTCGCCGCGGTGGCCGGGGAGAAGGCCGGGCCGTTTGCCCGCCGTGCCGCCGACGTGACGGGCGACGTCGGGACCCGGGTGGCCGAGCGATCGCGGCGCTTCGCCGACGACATGCGCCACCGGGCCGCCGAGGGCGGATCGCCGCCCGACGCCCCCGGAGACGCCGCGCCCGCAGCGGACGCCGCGCCCGAGACGCCGCCCGCTCCGGGCGCCGAGGACGACGCGTCGGCCTGAGCCCCACCCGCACGGGCCGCCCAAGGGGCTCGCCGGGGGCCGTCTCGTATACTCGCGCCATGAGCGTTCTCCCGATCCTCACGCTCGGCGACCCGCGCCTGCGGCTCAAGGGCGAGCCCGTGGAGAGCTTCGGCAAGCTCCTCCACCACCTCATCGACGACCTCACCGACACGATGCGCCATGCCCCCGGCGTGGGCCTCGCGGCCCCCCAGCTCGGCGAGGCGCTCAACGTGGCGGTCGTCGAGGTCGGCGATCGGCTCCTGGAGCTCGTGAACCCGCGGATCGTGCGGGCCGAGGGCGACGACCGGGACCTCGAAGGATGCCTCTCCATCCCGGGGTTCGTGGCCTACGTGACCCGCCGCGAGCAAGTCTGGGTCGTGGCCCAGAATCGCGTCGGCCGCAAGTACAAGGTCGCCGGGGCGGGCCTCCTGGGGCGTGCGCTGCAGCACGAGCTCGATCACCTCCAGGGCAAGCTCTACATCGACTACCTGGCGTCGCCCGACGAGCTCCTCCCGGTCGGCTACGGCGGAGACGACGATGATGACGACGTCGACGCCGAGCTCGAGCGGCGCGGCGTCGATCCCGCGAAGGCGAAGGCGGCCTCCCGCGGCTGACGTGGCGCGCGCCCGAACGGTCTTCCTCGGGTCCGGCGCGTTCGCCGTCCCCGTGCTCGCGGCCGTCGCCGCGGCACCCGAGCTGTCCCTCGAGGCCGTCGTGACCGCCCCTCCCCGCCCAGCCGGCCGACGGGCCGAGCTCGCCGCCACGGCGGTCGGGACGGCAGCCGCGGCGCTCGGCCGGCCCATCCTGACCCCCGAGCGCCTGCGCGATCCGGCGTTCCTCGCGGCGTTCGCCGCGCTGCGTCCCGACGTCGGCATCCTCGCCGACTACGGCAAGATCCTCCCCGCGGCGCTGCTGGACCTGGTGCCGCACGGCATCCTGAACGTGCACCCGTCGCTGCTGCCGCGCCACCGGGGGGCCACACCCATTCCCGCGGCGATCCTGGCGGGCGACGCCACGACCGGTGTCTCGCTCTTCCGGATGGATCCCGGGATGGACACCGGTCCGCTGGTCGCCGCCGCGTCGACCCCGCTCGATCCGGACGAGGATGCCCCCGAGCTCGAAGAGCGCCTCGCCGGGATCGCTGCCGCGCTGGTCGCCCGCTCCATCGGTCCCTACCTGCGCGGCGCGGCCGACCCCCGTCCGCAGCCGGAGGAGGGGATCACGGTGACACGGCCGCTCGAGCGCGAGGATGGCCGGCTTGACGCCTCGCTCCCCGCCACCGTCCTCGAGCGGCAGGTGCGCGCCCTGCGGCCCTGGCCGGGCAGCTTCCTGGAGCTGGCTGCCGGGCGCCTGGCCGTTCTCCACGCGGCCGCGTCCAGCCCTGGTGAGGGCGACGTCCCGGGCACGCTGGTGGCCGACGGTCCCGGCCTGGCCCTTGCCACTCCGAGCGGCCGGCTCGTGCTCCTCGAGGTCCGGCCCGCCGGCGGCCGCGCGATGGACGGCGCGGCCTATCGACGCGGGCACCCCGCCACCGTCGGGGCCCGCGTAGGATGAGGCGAGCCCGATGATTGACCCAGCCACGCCCGTGCCTGCCGCTCGCGCGCTTCCCGCCCTGCCGGCCCGTCGCGACCCGCGTCCCGGCATTGCCGGCCTGACCGAGGGGGAGACCGCGGCCCTGGTGGGGGAGCTCGGCGAACCGGCCTTCCGGGCACGCCAGGTCGCCGACGCTGTGTGGCGATCGGGGGCCGCGGACTGGGACGAGGTGACGACCCTCGCCCGCCCGTTCCGCGCGGTGCTTGCCGAACGGTTCCGCTTCGACACCGTGGCCGCCACGACGATCCGGGCGGCCGATGGCGACACGACGGAGAAGGCGCTCCACGGCCTCTCCGACGGGCGGCTGGTCGAGTCGGTCCTCATGCATTACCCCGGGGGTGCAGGCCGACGAGAGCGGAACACACTCTGCATCAGCAGCCAGGCGGGGTGCGCCGTCGGCTGCCCGTTCTGCGCGACCGGCGAGCTCGGCTTCGAGCGCGACCTGGAGGTCGCCGAGATCGTCGACCAGGCGCGCCACGCGCGGCGGCGCATGGCCGTGGCCGAGCGCCACCTGACGAACGTCGTGTTCATGGGGATGGGCGAGCCGCTCCTGGTCCTCGACGCGGTCCTCGGCGCGATTGACGCCCTCACCGACCCTGCCCGCTTCGGGCTGGGGGCGCGGCACGTCACGATCTCCACGTCCGGCGTGGTGCCGGGCATCGAGCGGCTGACCCGGCTGCGGCCGCAGTGGACCCTCGCGATCAGCCTGCACGCTGCCCGCGATCCCCTGCGCGACCTCCTCGTCCCGCTCAACCGCCGCTGGCCGGTGGCGGACGTGGTGGCAGCAGCCCGTGCCTACGGGGAGGCAACCGGGCGCCGCGTGAGCTACGAATACGTGATGATCGACGGCATCAACGACACGCCGGCCGACGCGGACGCGGTGGTACGGCTCCTGCGAGGCTCGGGCGCCCACGTGAACTGCATCCCGATGAACCTGGTGGCGCACACGCCGTGGCGGGCCAGCGCTCCTGCCCGCATCTCCGCGTTCGCCGACCGGCTGCGGGCGGGCGGCCTGGGCGTGACCGTGCGGCGCAACCGCGGCCAGGAGGTGGGTGCGGCCTGCGGACAGCTGGCGGCCGAGCAGGCGGGCGAGCCGCCGGCGCCGACGGTGGCTCGGCGGCGCGAGCTCCTCGAGGCCGCGTCGGCCGCCGCCCTCCGGGGTGAGCGCAGCGCCGAGCCCGCCCCGGCGGGTCTCGGCCCCGCGCGCCCGGGCCCACGCCGCCCGGCCGCCGTGCCCCGCCGCCGCGTGACACCGCCCGGGAGCCGCTGATGAGCGACGGCCGGGCCCTCGTCGCGGCGAGCATCCTCAACGCCGACATGGCGAACCTGGCCCGCGAGGTCAGGCGCGTCGTCAGGGCCGGAGCCGATCGCATCCACCTCGACGTCATGGACGCTCGATTCGTGCCGAATCTCACCTTCGGTTGGACGACCATCGCGAACCTGCGGCCGGCCACAAAGGCCCCCTTCGACGCCCACCTGATGATCGCGGAACCGGGGCGCTGGCTGGACGACTTCCTCTCGGCGGGCTGCGATTCGATCACGGTTCACGTCGAGGTGGAGGAGCCCATCGAGCCCCTCCTGCGGCGGATCAAGGCGGCGGGGCGCGCGGCGGGCCTGGCGGTGCGGCCCGGGACGCCGATCGCGGCCCTGGAGCCGTACCGGAACCTGCTCGACATCGTGATGGTGATGACCGTCGAGCCCGGGTTCGGCGGCCAGGTCTTCATGCGCGACGTGGCGATCCGCAAGATCCCGGAGGCCCGGCAGCTGCTGGCGGAGAAGCCGTGGGGCGGCGAGATCCATGTCGACGGGGGCGTGAACCGGGAGACGGCGGAGCTGGTCGGCGGCCTCGGGGCGGACGTCCTCATCGCGGGCACGGCTCTGTTCGCCAAAGGGCGCAACCCGGGACGCGAGGTTCGCCTGATGCGGGCCCTCGCGGACGAGGGCTACGCGATCGAGCTCAACGACGGCGTCCCGCCCGCTCCCCGCGAGCAGATGGTGCAGCTGGCGAGCCTCCCGCGGGCACTCGGAGAGCCGCTGCGGGACGCGATCGAGGAGGGTGGCGTGCCCGTCGTGATGCTCCGCGGGAGCGGCCTGCTGGGACCCGACGGCGTGCGCGACGTGGACCTCTTCATTCCCCGCGTATCCGCTGCCTGGGTCGAGGCCCGCTTCGGCGCACGCCGTGATGCCCTCCAGGCGGAGGCGGCGACTGCGCGGGCCGCGGCGGCCCCGGCATCGCCGGAGCCGGGAGCCCCGGGCCCGGAGGAAGCCTAGATGCGCGCCCTGGTCCAGCGCGTGGCGCGGGCCGAGGTGCGCGTGGAGGGACAGGTCGTCGGGGCGATCGGCCGCGGCATCCTGATCCTGCTCGGCGTGGCCCCGGAGGATGACGCCGTCACCGCGCGCGGACTCGCCCGCCGCGTGGTGGAGCAGCGGATCCACGCGGACGCCGAGGGACGGACAAACCTGGCCCTCGCGGAGGTCGCGGGGGCGGCCCTGGTCGTGAGCCAGTTCACGCTCTACGCGGACACCCGTCGCGGGCGCCGGCCCGGCTTCACGGGGGCCGCCCAGCCGGCCCACGCGGCCGCGATCTACGAGGGCTTCTGCACCGCGCTCGAAGAGCTGGGCGTGCCCACCGAGCGTGGACGCTTCGGGGCGCCGATGGAGGTCGAGCTGGTGAACGACGGCCCGTTCACGCTCTGGCTGGACACCGTCGATCGATAGCGGCGGACGCGAAACGGCCCGGTCGCGTCGGACGGACCGGGCCGGGAGGAGGACCTGCCGGGTCGCGACCCGGCCGAGATCAGCGGGACTTCTTCGCCTGGGTGCGCTTGCAGCGCGTGCAGACGAGCTTGCGGGTCACCACGCCACCCTCGACGACGGCCAGCGTCTGGAGGTTCGGCTGAAGGCGCCGGTGGGCACGGACGCGGTTCATCCCGCTCGACTGCTGGTTGAAGCCGCTCATGGCGACCTTGCCGCAGATCGCGCAACTACGGGCCATCGGGTTCCTCTGGATGCAGTGCTTGCGGACCGGGGCAGAGCGGGCCTGCCCATCCGGGATCCGAGGCGCCGGGGCGCCGCCGGTCCGGTTCCGGGGAGGCGCTATGCTAGCACATCGTCTCGTGCCCGCCCGCCCAGTCCTGGAGGTGGACCTCGCATGCCCGCCGCACCGCCACGACCTGCCGTGCCGGGCCGGAGCTTCGTGACGCGGCACGCCCTCGAGGACATCGTGCGGACTGCCGTGCTCGGCAGCTACGGTGTCACGGGCCTCGCCGAGCCGTTCCTCCGCCGTCTCCGCCTCGGGGAGCGGGCAATCCGCGTGCGGGTGGGGCCTGACGTTGCCGTCGACGTGCGCCTCACGATCGCCGCCGGGCTTCCGGTCGCGGAGGTCGCGCGCCAGGTCGACTCGGCGATCCGCTACGCGCTTCGACGGGCACTCGACCGGGAGATCGGCGCCGTCCGGATCCACGTCGCCGGACTGGCCTCCGGGCCGTTCGCGACCCCGGGTGGCAGCAGCGGCTCGGGCGCCGTCGACGTCGACACGACCGCCTCGCGCCATCGCGGGGACGACCGGTAGGTGGTCCGCCTCGCCTGTGACGGCATCGGGCTCCTCGAAGCGGTCCGGGCCGCCGTCGCGAATCTCGAGGCACACGTCGACGAGATCAACGCGCTCAACGTGTTCCCCGTCCCGGACGGCGACACGGGCTCGAACATGGCGGCCACCTGTCGCGAGATGCTCGGCTACGTCCGCGAAGAGACGAGCGTGGAGGTGGTCGCCGAGCGGTTGCGCGAGGGAGCCCTCTTCGGCGCCCGCGGCAACTCGGGGGTCATCCTCAGCCAGGTCGTGCGCGGGATGGCCGAGGGCTTCGCGGGCAAGCGCCGCTTCAACGGTCTCGACCTCGCCCATGCGCTCGCGCTCGCGTCCACGGCCGCCTACGGGGCCGTTCCGCGGCCGGTCGAGGGCACGATGCTCACCGTCATCCGGGAGGCCTCCGCGGTCGCCGTGGAGACGGCCGAGCGCTCGAACGATCTCGAGGCGGTCCTCTGGGCGGCGACCCATGCCGCGGCGCGCGCCCTCGACAAGACGCCGAGCCTGCTGCCCGTCCTGCGCGAGGCGGGGGTGGTCGATTCGGGTGGCGCGGGCCTGCTGCGCCTTTTCGAGGGGGCGTTGGCCTACCTGCGGGGCGACGTCGCCGCCCCCGCTCCCTCCCGCGCCGCGCGAGTTCCCGGGCCCATGCCGGCGGAGTTCGTCCACCTCGAGACGGGCCACGGCTACGAGACGGTCTATCTCATCCACCCGTTCGCGGGGCAGCTGTTGGACCTGGACCGGATCCGGTCCTATCTCGTCCGAACCGGCGAGTCGGTCAACGTCGCCGGCGACCCGAAGGCCGCCAAGATCCACGTCCACAACGGGCGGCCGGACCTGGTCCTGCGCCAGGCCCTGCAGCTCGGGCGGATCGTGAACGCGACGATCATGGATCTCGACCACCAGACAGCGGAGGTGCGCGAGGCGCGGGAGGGCCCGCCGGCCGCAGCGCACGCCCCCGGTCCCGTCGTCGATGCCGCCGGCACCTCGCCCTCGGACGGCACGGGCCGGTCGCGCGTCCCACTTGGGATCGTGGCGATCGCGTCGGGTGACGGCCTCGCCGAGGCGCTCGCCGCCTTCGGCATCGGGGACGAGCGGCTGCACGTCTCGATCGTGCGCGGCGGGCAGACCGAGAACCCGAGCGCCGGCGAGATCCTGGCGGCGATCATCGCCTCGCCCGGCGAGGAGGTCGTCGTCCTCCCGAACAACCCGAACGTGAAGCTCGCGGCCGGCCAGGCGGCCGAGATGGCCGATCGGCCGGTCCGCGTCGTGCCCACGCGAAACGCTGCGGAAGGGATCGCTGCGCTCCTCGAGGTGGACCCGGAGATCGGCGCGAGCGGCAACGCGGAGCCGATGCTCGGCGCGGGACGGGCGGTCCAGACGCTCCTTGTGACCGAGGCCGTGCGCGATGCCGTCGTCTCCGGGAGGAAGGTGAGGCGCGGCCAGACGATGGCCCTCGATCCCGACGATGGGCTCCTCGCGGCCGATGACGATCACGGACGGGCCGTGCTGGCCGGCCTCGCGGCCCTCGAACCCGGGTTCAGCCTCGTCACGCTCTGGTACGGCGACGGCGCGGACCTCGACGATGCGGAACGCCTCGCGCGTCTCGTGCAGGGGGCCTGGCCGGCGGTCGAGGAGGTCGAGGTCCGGCACGGGGGCCAGCCGCACTACCGGTATCTCGTCAGCGTGGAGTAGGGGAGCGGTCGTGGCTTCCCCGGGGGTGCGC
This sequence comes from uncultured Chloroflexia bacterium, assembly GCA_963705215.1. Classification (GTDB taxonomy): domain Bacteria; phylum Chloroflexota; class Limnocylindria; order Limnocylindrales; family CSP1-4; genus CTSoil-043. The sequence goes on from CAVPJI010000020.1 coordinate 82,756, forward strand.
CGAACGCCAGAAGCGCCGCCGCCGGCGGATGTCTTCGCGACCCCGCTCCGGACGAGCCACCTGCCCGGCGCGGCGGCCCTGGGCCGGGTCGGTGGGCGGATCGGCCTCCGAACGGTTCGCGACCTGCTCGTCTGGTTGCCGCGGCGCTACGACGACCTGCGCGAGGTCCGCACGCTGCGTGACCTCGCGGGTCTCCGCGACGGTGATGTCGTGAGCACGCGTGCCCGAGTTGGCGCCGTGCGGCTCGGCCGGACCGCGCGCCGCGGGACACAGGTCGCGACGGTGGCGCTCAACGACGCGACCGGCACAGCGGAGGCGCAGTGGTACGGCCGCCAGTTCGTGGAGCGTCGCCTGATCCCCGGGGCCGAGTACATCTTCTCGGGCAAGCTCAAGAAGCGCGGCTTCACGGTGATCCTCGAGGGCCCCGCCTTCCAGGCGCCCGAAGACGAGCTGCTGCACGTCGGCCGGATCGTGCCGGTCTATGCGCTGACGGCGGGGCTGGCCGTGAAGCCGTTGCGCTCCGCGATCCGGGCCGCGCTCGACCGGCTGCCGCCGTACGGCGAGTACCTCCCGGCCCCCCTCCTGCGCGCGGAGGGATTGATGGGGATCTCCGCTGCGCTGGAGCAGGCCCACTTCCCCGACGATCCGGCGCGCTGCGCTGCCGCCCTCCGACGCCTTGCCTTCGACGAGCTCCTGGCCCTCCAGGTGGGTATGGTCGCCCGCCGCCGGCAGCGGGTCGTGGCCGCGACGGTGAGCGTGGCGATCCCCGACGAGCGGGACCGGGCCATCCGCGGGGCGCTCGTCGACGCCCTGGCGGCGCGACTCGGACCGGGCGTCGAGCTGACCGTCGACCAGGCCGCGGCCATGGGCGCTGTCCGCGGCGACATGGCGGGCGCGCACCCCATGCTGCGCCTGCTGCAGGGCGACGTTGGATCCGGCAAGACGGCCGTGGCCGCCTATGCGCTGGCCGTGGCCGCGGAGGCGGGAGTCCAGGGCGCGCTCCTGGCGCCGACGGACCTGCTGGCCCGCCAGCATGCCGCCACGCTCGGTGATCTCCTCGGGCCGCTCGGGATCCCGGTCACCCTGCTCACCGGCTCGCTGTCGGCGCCCGGCGCCGCGAACGCCCTCGCGACGATCGCCGACGGGCGGGCCGCAGTGGTGGTCGGCACCCACGCCCTCTTCTCGGAACGGGTCCGCTACGCGAACCTCGGCCTCGTGGTTGTCGACGAGCAGCACCGGTTCGGGGTCGAGCAGCGCGGCGCCCTGGAGGCGAAGACGTCGCGGGGAGCTGCGCACGTCCTGCTCATGACCGCAACGCCGATCCCCCGGACGGTCGGTCAGGTGGTCTATGCGGACCTCGATGTCTCGAACCTTCGGACCGTGCCCGCGGGACGCGTGCCGATCCGCACGGGGATCCGACGGCCGGACGACCTCGACGGCACCTGGGCCCAGGTGCGAAGGGAGGCAGCCGACGGCAGGCGGACCTTCGTCGTCGTCCCGCGGATCGAAGACGGCAGCGAGGAGGACGGCGAGAACGTGGCCGGAGCCAAGGCCGAGCTGGAACGCCTCAGCGCGCTGCTGACGCCCCTGCAGGTTGGCCTCGTCCACGGCGGGCTCAAGGCGATCGATCGAGATCGCGAGATGGCGCGGTTCCGCGACGGGGAGCTCGACGTCCTGGTCGGGACCACGGTCGTCGAGGTGGGCGTGGACGTCCCGGAGGCATCGATGATGGTCGTCGAGAGCGCCGACCGGTTCGGCCTTGCCCAGCTGCACCAGCTGCGCGGACGGGTGGGTCGCGGAGTGGCCGCGTCGTTCTGCGTCCTCGTCAGCGACGCGGTCGACGACTCGATCGCCATGGAACGGCTGCGGACCGTCGCCCGCACGACCGACGGCTTCGAGCTGGCCGAGACCGACTTCGCCCTCCGCCGCGAGGGCGACGTGCTCGGCCTCGCCCAGAGCGGCCTGCCGCGCCTGCGCGTCGCGACCCTCGCGAAGCCCGAGCACCGGGAGCTGGCCGTGGCCGCCCGCCGACACGCGGAAGAGGCGCTCGACGCCATGGGCGACTTCCGGGCGGCCGGCGCGCCACTTGCCCGTGAGCTGACCGAAGGCTGGCTGGTGCGCGTCTTCGCGGGCGAGCCCGCCTCGGGGGCCTGACGGGTGGCAGGCTCGGGTCGCGTCGTGGCGGGGAGCGCGGGCGGGATCCAGCTCGCCGCCGCCGGCCCCGCCACGCGGCCCCTGGCCGACCGGGTCAAGCAGGCCATCTTCGGGTCGCTGGAGCCGCTTCTGCCCGGGGCGGCCGTCCTCGACCTCTGCGCCGGTTCGGGGGCAGCGGCCATCGAGGCGCTCTCGCGGGGCGCCGCGCGGGCCGTCCTCGTGGAGCGCGACGACGCCGCGGTCGCGGTCATCCGCGAGAACCTGCGACGCACCGACCTCACCGCGGCGGCGACCGTCGTGCGCCGCGAGGTCCTTGCAGCCCTGCGCGATCCGGAGATGCGCGCCGATCGCTTCGACCTGGCGATCGTCGACCCGCCCTACGCGGAGACCGCCCTGCGCGACGCGATCCTCGCCATCCTCGGCGCGGCCGACGGTCCCCTCCGGCAAGGCGCCACCGTGATCGTCACCGCCTATTGGCGCGAGGCGCCGCGCGATGAGGTGGGGCTGCTACGATCCACGCGGGTCCGCCGCTTCGGAGAAACCGCGATCACCCTGTACCGCCGGGACCAGGGCGAGGTCGCGGCCGCGGACTGATCGGAGGCGGGATGCGCACCGCGGTCTACCCCGGATCGTTCGACCCGATCACCCTGGGGCACGTCGACGTCCTCGCCCGCGCCGCGGGGGTCTTCGACCGGGTCGTCGTCGCCGTGCTCGTCAACCCGCGCAAGGCGCCCGCCGGGGAGGCGGACGGCCGGAGCGCCGCGATCGTGGAGGCCGTGGCCGAGGCGCTCCCTGACCTCGCGGGCCGGATCGAGGTCCGCGCCTTCGAGGGGCTGACAGTCGACGCCTGCCGGGCGAGCGGAGCCCGGCACATCGTGCGCGGGCTGCGGGCAGTCTCGGACTTCGAGGCCGAGCTGCAGATGGCCCACATGAACCACCGGCTGGCGCCCGAGATCGACACCGTCTTCTTCATGACCGCCCTGGAATACGGCTACCTGTCGTCGAGCCTGGTGAAGGAGATCGCCCGCTTCGGCGGCGACGTGTCGGCCATGGTTCCCGCCGGCGTGGCCGCTCGCCTGCGCGCATCGGCGGAGGAGAGCCCCCGGCTATAATCCGGGCACCATCGCACAGGGCGCCGAGGAGGGCCGTCCCATCGACATCATGTTCTTCGTCGAGCGCCTGGAAGGGATGCTCGCGAACGGCAAGAAGCTGCCGTTGACATCCAGTGTCGTCGTCGACCAGGCCGCGGCGCTCGAGCTCATCGACGAGCTCCGGCACGCGATCCCCGAGGAGGTGCAATCGGCCCGCCGGATCAACGCCGAGGGCGAGCAAATCCTCGAGCGGGCAAACCAGGAGGCCGAGCGGCTCGTCGCCCGCGCCCAGGAGCAGGCGGCCCAGCTGATCGACGAGCAGGGCCTCACCGAAGCCGCCGTGATCGAGAGCCGGCGTCTCGTCGCCGAAGCCGAGGCCGACGCCGGGGAGACGCGCCAGGGTGCCGACGACTACGCCGCCGACGTCCTGCTCCGCCTCGAGGCGGAGGTGTCGCGCGTGCTCGGACAGATCGAGCGCGGGATCGACGCCCTCGGCGTTCGCGACGAGCCCGCCGCGGCCGGCGACGAGACGGAGGAGCCCGCGGCGCCGATCGCCGAATGACGACCAGCCCGGGCGGCGCGCTCGTCGTCAACGTGGCCGGCCTCCTGGGCGAGGCCCCGGGCTCGCAGCGAGACGTCGCGCTTGATGTCGCCGCGCTCGACCTCGGCGAGGATCTCGTCCAGGCCACGCCGCTGACCGTCCTGGCGCGGGTTGGCCGGACGAATCGTGGCTTGATCGTGTCCGGCCGCGTCCGGACCGCCCTCGCGGACGCCTGCGCGCGGTGCCTGGCACCCCTGCGGATCCCGATCGATGCCCCGATCGAGGAGGAGGTCCTGCCCCTCATCGACCTCCAGTCCGGGCTCCGGCTCGACACGACCGCCGAACCCGAGGTGTTCCGCCTCACCGACCACCACGAGCTGGACCTCGAGCCGATCGCGCGCGAGGCGATCCAGCTCGCGGCGCCGATCGCGCCGGTCTGTCGTCCAGATTGCCGAGGCCTCTGCGTCGAGTGCGGCCTCGACCTCAACGCCGGGCCCCACGACCACGGGAACACCCGCGTCGATCCGAGGCTGGCCGGGCTCCTCGACTTCCGGATCGACGACGAGGGCTGAAACCGGCTACACTCCGCCTTCGGCCAGATGGCGCCGGTGCGCCGCCACGCCCCGTGCAGGAATGATCGCGGCCCCGCGCGCACGCGCCGCGCCGCCCAGCAGACGACAGGAGCAGCAACCCCGATGGGTCTCCCGAAGCGGAAGGTCTCCCACGCCCGGCAGGGTGAGCGGCGCTCGCATCTCGCCCTGAGCCTGCCCAGCCTGGTCGAGTGCAGCCACTGCCACGCGATGAAGCGTTCGCATCACGCCTGCCCCAGCTGCGGCTACTACAACGGCCGGCAGGCCGTCGAGCTCAAGAAGAAGGGCGGCGAAGCGGCCTCCTGACCGCCGTCCGCACCGCCGCCGCACGGAGCCGTCGCCCATGGACCTCGCGACCGTCCGGGGCATCGAGCACGGCCGCCGGGTTCGCCTGGCAGTCGACGCGATGGGCGGCGACCACGCCCCCGAGGAGGTCGTGGCGGGCGCCCTCCTCTACGCCGCGGAGAACCCCGACGACGAGGTCATCCTCGTCGGCATCCCGGAGCGGATCAACGCCCTGATCAGGTCCGGTCTGCCGGCCAACGTGACGGTCGAGGCGGCCGGCCAGGTCATCGAGATGCACGAGCACCCGGCGCTGGCGCTCCGCGAGAAGAAGGACGCGTCGATCCTCGTTGCCTGCGACCTGGTCAAGCGCGGCCGGGCCGACGCGGTGATCACGGCCGGGCACACCGGCGCCGGGATGGCGGCCGCGGTTCTGCGCCTGGGCCGCATCCGCGGCGTGGATCGCCCCGCCCTCGCGATTCAGATGGTCACCGAGACGGGGCCGCTGGTCCTGCTCGACATCGGGGCCAACCCGGACTCGACCCCCGGGAACCTCGCCCAATATGCCCAGATGGGCTCCCTCTTCGCGGAGCGCGCGCTGGGGATCGAGCAACCGCGGGTGGCCCTCCTCTCGATCGGGGAGGAGAAGGGCAAGGGCGACCTCCGGATCCAGCAGGCGACCGAGCTCCTCGACGCCTCGGGCCTGAACTTCACGGGCAACGTGGAGGGCAGGGACCTGGTCCACCATCCGGCGGACGTGGTGGTCTGCGACGCGGTGCTCGGGAACGTGACGATCAAGTTCTTCGAGGGCCTGGCCACGTTCATCTTCGACCAGTGGGCGCAGGAGTTCCGAGGCTCCCTGCGCGGCCGGCTCGCCTACCTCCTCATGCGCCCCGGAATCGGGCGGATCCGTCGGACCTTCGACTACGAGGTGCTCGGCGGATCGCCGCTGCTGGGGGTCCGGGGCACGGTCATCATCACCCACGGTCGAGCGAAGCGGCGGATGATCAAGTACGCCGTCGGGGTGGGTGCCGCGTCCGCGAGGGCCCGGCTCCCGGAGCTGATCGGCGAGGCGTTCCGCCCCGCGGACGGCCCCGACATCGAGGGAGCGGCGCCAGGGGCGTCCGAGCCCCCGGCGGAGGAGACCCCATGAGCGAGTCCGAGCTTGCCGTGAGCCGGTCGGTGATCCGCGACCTGGTCAGCCTGGCGGCCCTGGAGGTCCCGGGTGTCCTCCGCGTGGGCTGGGCCGGCCCGCCCTGGCGGCACCTCTTCGCCGGACAGCCGATCTCCGTCCAGGTGCGCCACGGCGTCGTCGACGCACGCGTCGTCGTCATCGCCCGTCCCGGTCAGGCGCTGGGGCCACTGGCCGCCGATGTCGGGTCCGCCGTCGCCGCTGCCATCGAGCGCCTGCTCGGCCTCGAGCTCGGCCAGGTCACGGTCCGGATCGATGGCAGCGGCGGCTGATCGCGCGCGGGGTCGGTCCGCGCGGGCCGGGAGCGACCTCGTCCGCTCGCGGCGCGCCGCCCGTCGTCTCGTGCTCGCATCGCTGTTCGAGGCGGAGTTCGGCCAGCGGACCGCGCCGGTCATCCTGGAGCGTCACCTCGCGGAGACGGAGGGGGACCCGGAGACGGCCCGCCACGCTCGATCCCTGGTGGAGGCGGCCGGGGCACATCGCGACCAGATCGATGCCCGGATTGCCGCCGCGGCACCCCAGTACCCGGTGGCGACCCTGGCCCGGATGGACCGCGTTCTGCTCCGTGCGGGCATCTGCGAGGTGCTACACTCGCCGGCGACGCCGGCCCGGGTGGCGATTGCCGAGTGGGTCGAGTTCGCGCGGGTCTATGGAGGGGACCCCGCCAGGCGCCTCGTCAACGGGGTCCTCGGTCGTGTGGCCAGGGACGTTGCGGCCGAGACGCTGGAGTCTCATCCGGGACCGCGCAGCACAGCAGTCCCCGACGTGCAGGAATGACACCCGAGGAGGAAGGGGCCAGTGGCGACCACGTACGAGCGGTTGAAGAAGATCGTCGTCGAGCAGCTCGGCGTCGATGAGGCCGAGGTGAACCCAGAGGCTTCGTTCGTCGATGATCTCAACGCCAATTCGCTCGACCTCGTGGAGCTCATCATGAGCCTCGAGGAAGAGTTCGGAATGGAGATCTCGGACGAAGAGGCCGAGAAGATCCGCACCGTCCAGGACGCGGCCGACTACATCGACGAGCACGCGAGCTGATCGCGCCCCGGTCACGGCCGGGGGAGGCCGCTCGCACGCCGCGGCAGGCACCCGAGGCCGCTGAGGGGCTCGGGCTCCAGTTTCGCGACCCCTCGCTCCTTGCTCGCGCGCTCGTCCACGGGTCGTGGCAGCACGAGCACCCGGACGATCAGATCGGCCACAACGAGCGCCTGGAGTTCCTCGGCGACGCCGTGGTGAATCTCGTGGTCTCCGAGGCGCTCCACGGCCGCCACCCCGATGACGACGAAGGCGTCCTTTCGGCGCGCCGGGCGGCGATCGTGAGCACCAGCGGCCTCGCGCGGCTGGCGCGCCGGCTCCACCTCGGCGACTACCTGCTTCTGGGCGAAGGCGAGGCGCAGCGGGGCGGTCGCGCGCGGCCCATCCTGCTGGCCTCGGCCCTCGAAGCGGTCTCGGCCGCCCTCTTCCTGGACCAGGGATGGGAAGCGGCGCGCGACTGGCTCTGCACGCTGGCGGCGCCCGAGCTTGCGGCCGATGCCCCGCTCGGGCTCCTCAAGAGCCCCAAGAGCCGCCTCCAGGAGCTGACCCAGCGCAGCTCCGGCGAGCGGCCCGACTACCGGCTCGCAGAGGTGTCGGGTCCCGACCACGAGAAGCAATTCGTCGTGGAGGTGGCCGTCGGCGGCCGGATCGCGGGGACGGGCACCGGAGGCTCCCGGCGCAGTGCCGAGACAGCAGCCGCCGCCGCCGCGCTCAGGACCCTCGCCGCCGGGCAGCTCGACGCCCCGGTCGCGGGGCGGCAGGACGCCCCGTCCCCTGCGGGTCTTCCGGCCCCTGCGGACCGGTGAGCGCCCCGGAACCGATCGGATGACCCGGCCCGCGCGCCTCCAGGCCCTGCGCCTGCAGGGGTTCAAGTCGTTCGCGGAGCGGACGACCGTCGAGTTCGTGCCGGGGATCAATGCCGTCATCGGCCCGAACGGATCGGGCAAGAGCAACCTGGCCGACGCGCTCCGGTGGGCTCTCGGCGAGCAGGGCCGCGCCCTGCGCTCGCGCCGCGCGGAGGACGTCGTCTTCGCGGGCTCGGACCGCAGGGCTGCGCTCGGCATGGCCGACGTGACGCTCGTGCTCGACAACGCGGACGGCCTGGTGCCGGTCGACTTCGCCGTGCTCGAAGTCGGCCGCCGGCTGTTCCGGTCCGGGGAGAACGACTACCTCGTCAATCGCCAGCGGGTCCGTCTCAAGGACGTCGTCGAGCTTCTCGACGCGGCGAACCTCGCGGACAACGCCTTCTTGTTCATCGGCCAGGGGATGGTGGACCAGGCCCTCGCGCTGCGTCCGGAAGAGCGCCGCCCGCTCTTCGAGGAGGTAGCCGGGGTCCGCCGCCACGAGCGCCGCCGCCGCCGCGCCGAGGCGCAGCTCGAGGAGGCGTCCGCGAACCTGGCCCGGGTCGAGGACATCCTCGCCGAGCTGCGTCCGCAGGTCCGCCGCCTGGCCGCACAGGCGGAGCAGCAGGCGTCCCGGTCGCGCGCGGGCGAGGAGCTGGCGGCGGCGCTGGTCACCGCGCTCGGCGCCCGCTGGCACGGCGCGGCCAACGGAGCGCAGGTGGCCGCCGAGCGGCTCGCGGCGACCCGCCAGGCTGCGGCAGGAGCCCTCGAGACCCTCCAGGAGAGCGAGAACCGCGCCACTGCGGCGGCCGACGAGCTCGCGTCCCATGCCGTGGCGGAGGCCGAGCGCCGCGCTGCGCACGAAACCACCCGGACGATCCTCGCGACAATCGATCTGGAGGCGGCGACCGCCGCCGCCGAGACCGCCGGGATCCAGCGTGATCGCGACCGGTTGGGCGCGGAACGGGCCGCGGCCGAGGCGGAGCTGGCCGAGCGCCGCCGGGAGCTGGCACTCCCGATCCCGTCCCTGGATCCGACGATGGAAGGGGAGCTGGCCGAAGCCGACCGGGCCCTGGCCGAGGCCCGGGCCGAGGCGGGTGCGCTGCGCGCCGCGACGGTCCGGCGGTCGGAGGCGGAGGCTGCCCTGCGCCGGGCGGCGGCCGTCCGATCTGATGAGATCGCTGCCCTGCGCCGCCGCCTCGCGGCCGCGGACGCCGCGCGGGTCGCTGCCGGCGACGCCGCGCTCGCCGCGCACACCCTGGCCGCCGCGACGGCCGCGGCGCTCGAGACGGCGCGCGCGGCTGCCGGGGACGCCCACGCGGCCGTCGACGCGAGCCGCGAACGGCGCGAGGCGGCCCGCCTGGCCCTCGCCGATGCCGAGGCCGCCCATCAGTCCGCCGCCGAAGCGCAGACCGTGGCGCGGGCCCGGGTCGCAACGCTCAGGGGCCGGGTCGAGGCGTTGCGCGCCCGACTGGCGGCCGATGAGGGGCGTGGGATCGCGCCGGCGGCGCGGCGCGCGGGTGGGCGGGCGGTCGCTGGCGACCTCGACGTGGAGCCAGCCCTCCGACCTGCGGTGGCCGCAGCCCTTGGCGAGCTCGGACGGAGCTTCGTGGTCCCGCATGACGCCCTGGCCCGGCTGGCCGGCGAGCGCGGCATCGTCGTCCTGGCTGATCTCCACGGGCCCGGCACCCGGTCTCCGAGCGTCGCGGAGCTCGAAGCGGCCCGGACCGGGGCGGCGCTCCGCGGCGGTGGATTGCTCGCCGATGGGGTGCGGGCCGACCCGGCGGGAATCGTCCGCAGACTGCTCGCGCGCTGGGCATGGGCTCCCACGCTCGGGGATGCGGTGGACGTTGCCGCGGCCCTTCCGGCGGGATGGCGGGTCGTGGCGCGCGACGGCGGGCTTGCCGGCTCCGACGGCGTCGTCGCGATCGGCGTCACCGATGCGCCCCTGGAGCGCCGCACAGAGCTCGACTCGATCGCGGCGGACCTCGCAGCCGCGGAAGCCGAGGGCAGCACATGCGCCGAGCGCCTCGCCACAGCGGAGGAGATCGTGGCGGGCGCCCGGGCCGAGACAGAGGCAGCCCGCCGCGCGGAGGCGGAGACGATCGGGCACCGCCGGACGGCCGACGAGACCGAGCGCCAGGCCGGCCGCAGCGCAGAGCATGCGGCCCGAGAGGCCGCATGGAGCACGGCAAGGGCGGCCACGCTGGAGGGGGAGATGCGCCCCCTTCGCGAGAGGCTGACCAGTCTCGAGGCAACGGCGCCGCTGTCCGAGATCGGGGACCTTGCCCTCGCCGAGAGCGGGGTCGCCGGCGCCCTGGCGACGTGGGAGAGCCGGGCCGCGGAGCTGGCCGGACGACGCGAATCCCTGGCTGCGGCCCGGGCAGCACGCGACGCCGAGCGGCGAGCCGCAGAGGGACGTCGTGCCCGGGCGGAGGCGTCCGCCCAGACCGCGGAGGAGCGTATCGGGCGCGCAGACGCGGAAGCCGCGCTCCTGGAGCGTCGGGGCGGCGACCTGGAGGCGGCCCGTGCAGCCCGCGACCTCGCGCGGGCGGAGGCCGTCGCCCGCGAGGCCACGGCGCGTGCAGCCCTCGAGGCCGTGCGGGCCGCGGACGCTGCCGGGAGGGACCGGCTCCGCCGGGCCGAGGCGGACGTGGCGACCGCCCGCGAAGTGCTGCGCCGGACCGAGGACGCACACCGCACGGCCGAAGTCCACGAGATGGAGGCACGCCTGGGCCTCGATGCCGTGCGCGAGCAGGCGCTGGTCGAGTTTGCCGGGCTCGGCGAGGTTGGGCTCCGGGCGCTGGACCCGGCCGTCGATGTCGCCACCCTCGAGGACGAGGGCGCCGCGCTCGCGGAGGCGCTGGTCGCGGCCGGTGCGCGGTGGGCGGCGGAGCCCGTTGCGGGCGAGCCAGCCAGCCCCGCGCGGCTGACGACGTTGCGGCGGCGGTTCCACGAGCTCGGAGCGGCCAACCCGTTCGCCGCCGAAGAGCACGCCGAGCTGCGCTCCCGTGTCGACGGCCTCGACGGCCAGCGGACCGACCTGCTGACTGCCATCGAGAAGACGCGCTCGCTCATCGGCGAGCTGGATGCCCAGATTGCTCGCCAGTTCCGGGCGACGTTCGCCGCGCTCGAGACCGCCTTCGACCGACAGTTCCAGCAGCTGTTCGGGGGCGGTTACGCTCGTCTCAGCCTGACCGACCCCGGCGACCTCTCGCAGACGGGAGTCGAGATCGTCGCCCGGCCGCCGGGCAAGAAGGCCCAGGCGCTTGCGATGCTCTCCGGCGGCGAGCGGGCCCTCACCGCGGTCGCCCTCCTCTTCGCCATGCTGGAGGTGCGGCCCGTCCCGTTCTGCGTCCTCGACGAGGTGGACGCCGCGCTCGACGAGGCCAACGTTGGACGGTTCGTCGACGCGCTGCGGGTGCTGTCGGAGACGATCCAGTTCGTCGTGATCACGCACAACCGGGGGACGATCGAGGCGGCCGATGCCCTCTACGGGGTCACGGTCGGTGACGATGCCGTCAGCCGGGTGGTCAGCCTCCGGCTCGAGGAGGCGCGCTCGATCGCCGAGCGCGTGCGGGCCGGGCGTGGCGGCGGCGGCGAATCCGACATTCGGCCGGCCGGCTGACCCCGGCCCACCGAGACGGAGGACGCATGTTCTGGCGACGCAAGACGAGCGAGGATCCAGGCCCGGACGCGGTCGCCGCGCCGGAGGACGAGGCGCCCGTCAGCGACGCGGAGATCGAAGCGCAGCTCAACGCCGAGCTGGAGGAAGCCGAGGTCGACGCGCCGACCGCCGCGGCGGCAGCCGAGTCGCCGCGCGAACCGACCCCCGCACCGAGCCCCGAGATGACCAGCGAACCTGGCGAAGAGCCGGGCGACGATGCCGAGCCCGAGCCGATCGTGGACGGCGATCTCGAGGCTGGCGTGGAGCGGAGCCGGGGCGGCTTCATGGCTCGCCTGCGCGGGATTCTCCGCCTCGGCGATGCGGGCGCAGCGACCTGGGAGGAGGTCGAGGAGACGCTCATCGCCGGAGACGTGGGCGCCTCGCTCGCGATCGAGATCGTCGAGCGGGCGCGCGCCCGGCACCATCCCGCGGGCCCCGAGGCCGCCGTCCGCGAGGAGCTCGCGGCCCTGCTGGCGCCGCGCGAGCCGGGCTGGAGCTTCCAGCCGGCCGAGCCCGGCCAGCCCGTGGTGCTGCTGGTCGTGGGGGTCAACGGGACCGGCAAGACGACCACCATCGGCAAGATCGCCGCCCGCGAGCGCGCGGCCGGATGCACGGTCCTGCTCGCGGCCGGCGACACGTTCCGGGCCGCGGCGATCGAGCAGCTCCGGATGTGGGGCCAGCGCGCCGGCGCGGCGGTCGTGGCCCACGCCCCCGGCGCCGACCCCTCCGCGGTCATCTACGACGCCCTCGACGCCGCGGTGGCGCGGAACGTCGACATCGTCATCGCCGACACCGCCGGCCGTCTCCATACGAAGTCGAACCTGATGGACGAGCTCGCCAAGATGCGCCGGGTCATCGATCGCCGCCTGCCCGGGTGCCGGCCCGAGGTGCTCTTCGTCCTCGATGCCACGACCGGTCAGAACGGGCTGGTGCAGGCGCGGGCGTTCCACGAGGCCACGGGCCTCACCGGGATCATCCTGACGAAGCTCGACTCGACGGCCAAAGGCGGCATCGTCTTCGCCATCGAGCACGCTCTCACCGTGCCGGTCCGGTACGTGGGGGTGGGCGAGAAGGTTGGGGACCTCCTGCCGTTCGACCCCGACGCGTTCGTGGCGGCGCTCTTCGCCTGAGCGCGGACGGCCGCGGTGCGGCGTCGCGCCAGCCGATCGACGTGGGCGACAGGACCCTTGTCCGGGGGTGCGTGGGTCGCTTTGCGGTAGACTTGGCGCGCCTCGGTGTCGCCAGAACCCGCGCACCACCCTCGGAACGAAGTCCCGTTCCGCCGGACCCGGTCCACAGGAGCCCTCGGCCCCGCATGTTCGACGCACTCTCCGATCGCCTGCGCAAGACCCTCGGCACCCTGACCGGGCGCGGCCGCGTCAGCGAGGCCGACGTGGACGCGGCCATGCGCGAGGTGCGCCTGGCGCTCCTCGAGGCCGACGTCAACTTCAAGGTCGTGAAGGAGTTCACCGCGCGGGTGCGGGAACGGGCCGTCGGGGCCGAGGTGCTGGAGTCGCTCAACGCGGGCCAGCAGGTCGTCAAGATCGTCAACGAAGAGCTCACGGCGCTCCTCTCCGCGGGCGACCGAACGTTCCATCTGTCCGGCAACCCGGCCGTCGTGGCCCTCGTCGGCCTCCAGGGCTCCGGCAAGACGACGTCGGCTGCCAAGCTCGCGCGCCACGTCGTCAAGCTCGGACGCCGGCCGATGCTCGTGGCTGCGGACCCCTACCGCCCGGCCGCCGTCGAGCAGCTGCAGACGCTCGGGAAGAGCCTCGACATCCCCGTCTTCGCAGCGCCGCCGGGTACGTCCGTTCCCGAGATCGGGCGGCTGGGGATCGAGGCGGCCCGCCGCGAGGTGCGCGACACGATCCTCCTCGACACCGCCGGCCGGCTCACCCTCGACGAGGTCCTGATGGCCGAGATCACGGAGCTCATGCGGGTGGTGCGACCTGTCGAGACGCTCCTCGTGGTCGACGCGATGGTCGGCCAGGAGGCGGTCGGCGTCGCCCAGGCATTCGCGGCGGCGGTGCCTCTGACCGGCCTGGTCCTGGCCAAGATCGACGGCGACGCCCGCGGCGGCGCGGCCCTCTCCATCAGTGCCGTCACCGGCCTGCCGGTGAAGTTCCTGGGAACCGGCGAGAAGACGGACGCCCTGGAGCCGTTCCACCCCGACCGCCTCGCCGGGCGGATCCTGGGCATGGGCGACGTGCTCACCCTCGTGGAGCGGGCCCAGGAGGCGTTCGACCAGAAGGAGGCCGAGAAGACCGCGGCCCGCCTCCAGACCGGGACGTTCACCCTCGAGGACATGCTCGAGCAGCTCCAGCAGGTCAAGAAGATGGGGCCCCTCAGCCAGGTGATCGAGATGCTGCCCGGCATGGGCGGCATGGCCAAGGAAGCTCAGGCGTCGGTCGATCGCGGGGAACTGAAGCGGACGGAGGCGATCATCCGGTCGATGACGCCCCGCGAGCGACGCGATCCCGAGGTCCTCAACGCGAGCCGGCGCCGTCGGATCGCGGCGGGGTCCGGGACCTCGATCGCCGAGGTCAACCGGCTCGTGAAGCAGTTCACCGATTTGCAGAAGCTCATGAAGCAGCTCCGCGGGGGTCGTCGGATCCCCGGGATGTTCGGCCGCTGAGGCCGGGAGGTATCGAGATGGCCGAGATCGAGCCGATCCACGAGACCGGCGATGTGCCGGGCGAGCCCGGGCCGGTCGCGACGGAGCCGGTCGGCGGGACCGCCGGGACAGGTGGCGAGCCGCCCACGCCGGGGGCAGCCCGCCCCAAGGGCCTGGTGCGCTGGGGCGTCGCGCTGCTGGGCGTGGCGGTGCTGGTCGGGGCGGTCTCCGTGGCCGCCGCGCTCCTCGCGGCGGGCGCCTCCACGTCCGTCGTCCAGGGCTGGCTCCCCAACGACACCGTGGCCTACCTGGAGCTCAGGGCCGACTTGCCCGGGGATCAGCGCGCCAAGGTCGGGGACATCCTGGCCAAGTTCCCCGGGTTCGCAGACCAGTCGTCCCTGGACGCCAAGATCGACGAGGCCCTCAACCGCATCCTCGAGGAGGCGGGCGTCGACTGGACGACCGAGATCAAGCCGTGGCTCGGCGGCGAGGTCGGCCTGGCGGTCACCGCCGCGGCGTTCGACCTCGCGAAGATGCCGGACCTTGGCGGGCCGCTCGACGGCCCCGACCGGGGCACGGCACCCGATGACGGCGCCGTGGCGCTCATCGCGGTGAAGGATGGCGCGGCTGCGACGGCCTGGATCTCGAAGGAGCTGGGGGGCACCCAGACGACCGAGACCTACGCCGGCGGCGAGATCACGATCGTGAGCGGGCCGCTGACGAGCACCATGGCGTTCGCCGTCCGTGATGACGTCCTGGTTCTGGGCCCCGAGAAGACCGTCAAGGCGTCCCTCGATACGGCCGGGTCGGGCTCCGTTGCCTCCTCCGAGTCCTTCAAGGCGGCCCTCAAGACCGCGCCGACCGCCTACCTCGGCTTCGGCTACGCCGACCTCAAGGCCCTGACGGAGGCGTCGCTCGCGACGGCCGGCGACCAGGCAAACCTGCCCGCGGCGTGCCTGGACGCAGTCGCGGAGAGGATTCCCGCCTGGGGCGCCGGCTTCATGCGCGCGGAGGACGACGCGCTTGCGATGACCGGGACGATCTCGACCCCCGGCGCGACGTCAACGGCGAAGAACACGGCCAGCGCCATCGCGGCGCACCTGCCCGCGTCGACGGTCGCCGCGATCGAGGTACGGGACCTTGGAGCCGGCCTCGTCTCCGCCGTCGATGGCCTCAAGACAGCCCTCGCCTGCGATCCGTCGATGGCCGACGCGATCGACCAGCTCGAGCAGGCGCTGGCGGCGGTCGGCGGTGCCGAGACGGTCATCGGCTGGGCCGACGACACGGCCGTCGCCGCGACCATTGACGGTACGACGCTTGGCGGCGGCCTGGCCGCCACCGTGACCGACGAGGCGGCGGCCTCCGCCACCCTCGACCAGGTGAAGGCGCTCCTCGCCCTCGCGGGCGCTGGGGCCGGCATCACGTCGCGCGAGGAGGCGTACGGCGATGGCACGCTCCTCGTGATCAGCCTCCCGTCCGACGCGGTCGCGTTCGACGCCCCGGCACCCGAGATCGCCGCGACCGTCCAGCGCGGTGTCTTCGTCCTCGGGACCATCGAGTTCGTCAAGGCCGTGGTCGACACGGACGCCGCCGGATCGCTCGCGAAGGATCCGGTCTACGAGCGAGCCATGGCCCTCGCGGGCGGCGACGGGATGAGCGACGCGTTCGTCGACGTGGCCGGCCTGATGGTCGGCGTCGAGGCGATGCTTCCTGCTGACGAGAAGAGCCAGTTCGAGACCGAGATCAAGCCCTTCCTCGAGCCGTTCGAGGCGTTCGCCTCGGTGATCGAGGTCCCCGGCGCGACGACCGAGTCGCGCGCCGTCATCACGTTCACCAAGTAGGAGGAACCCGCACCAGATGGCAGCACGCATCCGCCTCACCCGCGTCGGCGCGACGAAGCAGCCGACCTACCGCGTGGTCGTCGCCGACAGCCGCCAGCCCCGCGACGGCCGCGCCATCGAGATCCTCGGGCACTACAACCCGCGGTCGGAGCCGGTCGAGTTCGTGGTCGACGTCGAGAAGACGAAGGCCTGGCTCGCCAAGGGCGCCCTGCCGACCGAGACCGTCGAGCGCCTGCTGCGCACGGCCGGCGTTCTGCCGGCAGCGAAGTAGGGGAGTGCCATGGCAGCCCCACAGCTCGTCGAGTACGTCGCCAAGTCGCTCGTCGACCACCCGGAGCAGGTCGAGGTCACGGTCAGCCACGAGGCCGGTGCCACGGTCATCGAGCTGCGCGTCGCCGAAGACGACATGGGCAAGGTGATCGGCCGGAACGGCAGCGTCGCCAAGGCCCTCCGAACCCTGCTCAAGGTCGTTTCCGCCCGTGACGGCGAGCAGTTCCAGCTGGAGATCGTCTGATCGAGGCCGAGGGCGCCCCGGCCGGCCGGCTCGTCGTCGCGCAGGTTCGGGGCCTCCACGGGATCCATGGCGCCGTGCGCGTGGAGGTCCTGACCGACCGACCCGCAGAGCGCTTCACCGTGGGCGCGCGCCTTCATCGGGAAGGGTCACCGGGCGCGCTCACGATCGTCGAGGCGCGGCCCGCCAACCCGGGCTGGATCCTGCGCTTCGGCGAGGTGCCCACGCGTGAAGCCGCCGACGGCCTGCGCCTCGCCTATCTCGAGGTGGAGGCGGGTCCGGCTGACACCCTGCCCCGCGGTGCGTACTTCTGGCACGAGATGATCGGGGTCGAGGTTCGCGACGGGGATGGCGCCCTTCTCGGCACCGTGCGCGACGTCTACCGCACGGGCGGCGCTGACGTCCTCGAGGTCGTCGGCGGGCCGCGCGGCGACTTCGACCTCCCGATCATCCGACCGTTCGTCCGGATCCTGGCGCCGCGGCGCGGCGAGATCGTCGCCGATCCGGAAGCGCTCGACCTGCCGGCCCTCCACGAGATTCGCCCTCCGGCGCCGCCCAGGCCGCCCCGCCCCCGGAGGGCCACGCGCCGGCGCCCAGCGGTCCCGGCCGCAGTACCGCCCGCGGCGGAGGACGCGCCGCCGCCCGCGGCGGACACGCTGTCCCCTGCGCCGGACGAGCCGCCGCCCGCTGCGCCGATCGCCGAGGGCTGACCGTTGGCCCTCGAGATCGAGATCGTCACGCTCTTCCCGGAGATGGTCGCGAGCCCCCTCGCGGCGAGCATCCCCGGCCGGATCCAGGAGCAGGGGCTGGCCACGATTCGGGTCCACGACCTGCGCACCTGGGGCCTGGGCCGCCACCGGAGCGTGGACGACGCGCCCTACGGCGGCGGGGCCGGGATGATCCTCCGCCCGGAGCCTGTCGCGGGTGCCCTGGCGGCGCTGCGCCGCGCCGACTCCGTGACCATCCTGCTCGACCCCGCGGGCGAACCCTTCCGCCAGGCGCGCGCCGAGGCTCTGGCGAGGTCCACTCATCTCATCTTCCTGTGTCCCCGCTACGAAGGCGTCGACGAGCGGATCCGTTCGCTCGTGGACATGGAGCTCTCGATCGGGGACTACGTGCTGACCGGCGGCGAGCTGGCGGCCCTCGTCGTGGTCGACGCGGTCCTGCGCCTGCTGCCTGGCGCCATCGAGGCAGGCTCGCTCGAGGACGAGTCGTTTGCGCGGGGGCTGCTCGAGTACCCGCAGTACACCCGCCCTGCCGTCTTCGACGGGAGCGGCGTCCCCGACGTCCTGGTCTCGGGCGACCACGGCGCGGTGCGTCGCTGGCGGCTCCGGGCGTCGATCCGGAGGACGCTCGAACGCCGGCCCGACCTCCTCGTGACGCGCGCCTGGAGCCCGGAGGAGGAGCGCCTGCTCGGCGACGTCCGGGCCGAGCTCGGCGGGGCCGAGGCGGATCCTGCCGGAGGGCCCGCCTGATCCACGACGGCCGCGTGCTATACTCCGCCGTCGGTCGTGCCCCCACGGCCCTCTCCCGACGCCCACGACGCGGCACGCGGAACAACCCGGCCGCTCCCAGAGAACGCAGGGGACTTCCGTGAACGTGCTCGACGAGATCGTCAAGGACCAGCTACGCACCGACATCCCGGAGCTCGCGCCGGGCGACACCGTGAAGGTTGCCGCCAAGGTCGTCGAGGGAACCCGCGAGCGGATCCAGGTCTTCGAGGGGACCGTCCTCCGCCTCACCGGCGGCGGGATCACCCGCTCGGTGACCGTCCGTCGCATCGCCTCCGGCGTGGGGGTGGAGCGGACGTTCAAGGTCAACAGCCCGCGCATCGACAGGATCGAGGTCGTGCGCCACGGCGTGGCCCGTCGCGCCAAGCTCTACTTCCTGCGCAAGCGCGTGGGCAAGTCGGCGACGCTCCGCGAGCGGCGGCCGAGCTAGGCTGCGCCGGCTCGCGCCGGCCCCTTCGCCCCACGACGGCCCCGCCACGCGGCGGGGCCGCGGCGATTCCCGGTAGGCTTCGCTCGATGTCCCGTCCCGCCCCGACGCTCCTCCGCGAGCGCGCCCTATGGCGTGCCGGCGCCAGGCGCGTGGCCGGGGTCGACGAGGTTGGCGTGGCTCCCGCGAGCGGCCCCGTCGTGGCGGCAGCCGTCATCGTCCGGCCCAACGCGCGTCGGATCGCGGGCGTGCGCGACTCGAAGACGCTCTCCGCCGCCCAGCGCGAGGCCCTGGCCCCCGAGGTGCGTCGGCGCGCCGTCGCGGTCGGCGTCGGTGCCGCGTCGGTGATCGAGATCGACCGCCTCAACATCTACCACGCGACCCACCTCGCGATGCGGCGCGCCCTGGCCCGGCTGGGGGGGTACGACCACGTCCTCGTCGACGGCCTGGCGATCGCCGGGTTCGAGGATGAGGTCGGCCCGTACGACGCGATTGTCGACGGCGACGCGCTGGTCTACTCCATCGCCTGTGCCTCGATCGTGGCCAAGGTCGTGCGCGACCGGCTGATGGCGCGCCTGGCCGCGCGCTACCCGGGCTACGGCTGGGAGCACAATGCCGGCTACGCAACCGCCGGGCATCGCGCCGCGATGGCCGACCTGGGGGTGACGCCCTTCCACCGCCGCTCTTTCATCACGACGCGCCGCGCCATCGAGGGGGTAGAGCAGCTGGGATTGGACCTCCAGGTGACGCCGGATGCCGCGCCGGCGGATCCCGGGGCAACCATCGCCGGGCCCGGGATGAGCCCGAGGTGAGTGCGGGGTAAGCCGGAGATGAGTCTCGCCCGGTAGCCTTTGGCCATGGGACGTGGCGGGGCCGACGATGACGCGGACGACGGCTCAGCGCGCCGGCGACGCAGCGGAGGACGTCGTGGCGGGCGCCCTGGCGCGAGCCGGCTGGCGGATCCTCGGACGGCGCGTGCGGGTCGGCCGGTTGGAGCTGGACATCGTTGCGATCGACCCGGGGCCGGCGCCCGAGCTCGTCGTCGTGGAGGTGCGCTGGCGTCGCTCGCGGGCCTTCGGCCTGCCCGAGGAGACCGCGGATCGTCGGAAGCTCGGGCGCCTGCGCCGGGCGGCCGGCGGACTGGCGTCACGTGGCCAGCTGCCGGATGGCACCCGGCTCCCGGCCCTCCCGCTCCGCCTGGACCTCGTGGCGGTGGAGCCGGCGGCCACGCCGGGGCGCGTCCGGCTGCGCCATCACCGGGCGATCGGCGAGGTGGGGGAGGCATGACCCGTGATAGACTCCGCCGGGCTGTCGGCCGTTTCGGCAGCCGCCGTCGTCGTGCCCGCGCCGACGAGCTCACACGCGGTGCCGCAAACCGAAACCCGGGCGGTGCCGGGGAGCCGAGCAGGATGCTCGAGCTGCCCGGTCCGGGTCGGGGCCCGCGGAGGATCGAACCGAACAGGAGGACCACGCGTGCCCACCGTCTCCATGCGGCAGCTGCTCGAGGCCGGCGTCCATTTCGGCCACCAGACTCGCCGCTGGAATCCCAAGATGCGCCCCTTCATCTTCGCGGAGCGCAACGGGATCCACATCATCGACCTCGCCCAGACCGTCCAGCTGCTCGACGTCGCCCTCGCCGCCGTCCGTGAGACGACCGCCCGCGGCGAATCGATCCTCTTCGTCGGCACCAAGAAGCAGGCCCAGGAGCCGATCTCCCAGGAGGCGGATCGGGCCGGCCAGCCGTACGTCAACCAGCGCTGGCTCGGCGGCATGCTCACGAACTTCATCACGATCAAGAAGCGGCTCGGCCTCCTCGAGCAGCTCGAGGCGCGCCTTGCCAACGGCGACTTCGAGCGCATGCCCAAGAAGGAAGCCGCCCGTCACATGGAGCAGCTCCGCAAGCTCCGCCTCACCCTGGGCGGCATTCGCAAGATGAAGCGCGTCCCGGGGATGATCTTCATCGTGGACCCGGCTCGCGAGCGGATCACGGTGGCCGAGGCGCGCAAGCTCGAGATCCCGATCGTCGGCACCGGCGACACGAATGTCGACCCCGACGAGATCGACTACATCATCCCTGCCAACGACGACGCGATCCGCGCGATCCGCCTCCTCTGCTCGCTCGTCGCGGACGCGGCGATCGAGGGCAGCCGCGAGCGCGCGTCCCGGTCGGAGCGCGAGCCCGAGCCGGAGCCGGAGTTCGTGGAGGCCTTCGCGATCGAGGAGATCGCCTCCGCGGACGACCTCGTGGCCCAGCTTGCGGCCGGCGGGGCCCTCACCTTCGAGCCGGATGCCGAGGAGGAGCTCCTCCCCGAGCCCCCGGCCGTCGAGGTCGAGACGCAATAGCCAGTTCACCCCATCGTGCGGCGGCACGTGCCGTCGCACGCGAGCCCCCGGCAATGCCCGGGCGGACGACAGGAGACGCACCCACCCATGGCGAACTTCTCGGCCGGCGACGTCAAGGTCCTGCGTGAGCGCACCGGCGCCGGCATGATGGACTGCAAGCGGGCCCTCGAAGAGACGGACGGCGACGTCGAGGCAGCCGTCGCGATCCTGCGCGAGCGCGGCCTCGCCGCTGCTGCGAAGCGGGCCGGCCGCGACGCCCGCGAGGGTGTCGTGGCCAGCTACATCCACCCGGGCGGTCGTGTCGGCGTGCTCATCGAGGTCAACTGCGAGACCGACTTCGTGGCCCGGACCGACCAGTTCCAGAAGCTGGTCCGCGACCTCGCGATGCAGGTCGCCGGCCTGGCCCCCATCTACGTGGACGTCGACCGGATCCCGGAGGACGAGCTCGCGGCGAAGAAGGCCGCTCTCCTCGGTGACGAAGCCATCCAGAAGAAGCCGGAGCACCTGCGGGCCCAGATCGTCGAGGGACAGCTGAGGAAGTGGTACACGGAGGTCTGCCTCCTCGAGCAGCCGTTCCGCGACACCGACCAGACCGTCCGCGATCTCGTCACCGGGGCCATCGCCACGATCGGCGAGAACATCCGCGTCCGGCGCTTCACGCGCTACGGGCTCGGCGAGGAGCTGTGAACGACTCCGGCCCGGCGGCCGACGGCACCGGCGCGATGCCGGCGGCCCGCTATGGGCGCATCCTGCTCAAGATCTCCGGCGAGGCGCTCCTGGGCGATCGCCCCTACGGCGTCGATCCGGCGTTCTGCACCTTCGTGGCGACCCAGGTCGCAGCCGCGGTGGGGGCGGGTGTCCAGGTCGGCCTCGTCGTCGGCGGCGGGAACATCTTCCGTGGCCTCGCCGCCGCCGCGCGCGGGATGGACCGGGCCACCGGCGACTACATGGGGATGCTGGCGACCGTCATGAACGGCCTTGCCCTCCAGGATGCCCTCGAGCGCGTCGGCGTCCCGACCCGGGTGATGACCGCCATCGCCATGAATGAGGTCGCGGAGCCGTACATTCGCCGCCGCGCGATCCGCCACCTCGAGAAGGGCCGCGTCACGCTCTTCGTGGCGGGAACCGGCAACCCGTACTTCACGACCGACACCGCCGCCGCCCTGCGGGCGGTCGAGATCGGCGCCGGCGTCCTCCTCAAGGCCACCCGCGTCGACGGCGTGTACGACGCGGACCCGCTCGTCCATCCCGACGCGAAGCGGTACACGGAGCTTACCTACGCGGACGTCCTGGGCGAGCGGCTCGGCGTCCTCGACGCAACGGCGGTGTCGCTGTGCATGGAGAATGATCTCCCCATCATCGTCTTCGACCTGAACCACCCGGACAACGTCCGGCGGGCGGCGATGGGGGAGCAGGTCGGGACTCGCATCTCCGGAGGATCCCCCGCATGACCAGCCAGGTCCTCGCGACCATCGAGCCGAAGATGGCCCGCGCCGTCGAGGTGATGGAGCGCGACCTCCAGGGCGTCCGGACGGGACGCGCGTCGACGGCGCTCGTCGAGCGCATCCACGTGGAGTACTACGGGACGCCCACCGCCCTCAACCAGCTCGCCGGCATCAGCGTTCCTGAGCCGCACCTGATCGTCATCCAGCCGTGGGACCGGGGCGTCCTGGGGGCCATCGAGAAGGCGATCCTCAAGAGCGACATCGGCCTCACGCCCAACGTCGACGGCACGGTCGTGCGGCTGAACATCCCGCCGCTCACCGAAGAGCGCCGACGGGACCTGGTCAAGGTGGTGCACCGGCGCATGGAGGAGGCGAAGGTCGAGATCCGGAACCTTCGCCGCGAGGCCGCGGAGGCCATCAAGCACGAGGAGCGTGACGGTGTCATCGGCACGGATGACGCACACCGCGAGCTCGAGCAGCTCCAGAAGGTGACCGATCGCCACGTCGCGGACGTCGACATGGTAGGGGGCGCCAAGGAGCGCGAGGTGATGGAGGTCTAGTGGCGCGCGCCCCGCTTGCGCGCCCGACGGACGTGCCGCCCCCGGCCCGGCCGATGGAGGTCGCCTCCCGAGAGCCGAGCGACAGCGATGCCGGCGCGCCGGCCCGCCCGGCCCACGTGGCCATCATCATGGATGGCAACCGACGGTGGGCCCGGGAACACGGCCGATCCGAGCTCGAAGGGCACGCCGCCGGCGTCGAGAAGATCCGCTGGCTCGTGGAGCACACCCTGCGCCGCGGGGTCGCCGTCCTCTCGCTCTACGCCTTCAGCCGCGAGAACTGGGGCCGTCCGGATGACGAGGTCGTCGGCCTCTTCCGGCTCCTGGAGCAGGCGATCCGCGCCGAGACGCCGGAGCTGGTGCGGCAGGGCGTGCGGGTGCGCCTGCTGGGCCGACTCGACGAGCTCCCGGACGATCTGCGCCGCTCCATCGACGACGCGCTCGCGGCCACCGAGCATGGCGACCGGCTCACCCTGGCCGTCGCCTTCAACTACGCGGGCCGCACGGAGCTCGTCGACGCCGTCCGGGCGATCCTCAGCGAAGGCCTGGCGGCGGAGGACGTCGACGAGTCCACCGTTGCGGCGCGCCTCTACACGGTCGGCATGCCTGATCCGGACCTCGTGATCCGGACAGGCGGCGAGCAACGGCTCTCGAACTTTCTCATCTGGCAGAGCGCCTACGCGGAGTTCTGGTCCTGCGACCTCCTCTGGCCGGACTTCGACGCCGCGGCCTACGACGCCGCCCTCGATGCGTTCGCCCGACGCTCGCGGCGCTACGGAACCTAGGCGGACCCCAGGAGGCACACGTGCGCGAGCGCACTCTCAGCGCCCTGCTCATCATCCCGGTCGTCGTCGTGGCGATCGCCGCGGGCGGCGTGGGGATCGGCGTCCTCGTCCTCGTCCTGGCCGCCCTCGCGGGCCGGGAGGCGGAGCGCCTGCTGCCACCGGCCGGGCGGCCGGTCATCCGCAATGGTGTCGTTGGCGGCGCCCTGGTGCTCGTGGCGGCAGCGGCGCTCCCGGCCATCCTCGGCAGCAAGCTCCTCGGGGAGCAGCCCGCGGCGCTGGATCTCGCAGCCCGGGTGAGCGCCATCGACGGCGTCGCCCTCATGGGCGTCGTGGCGGTCGTCCTGGCCATGATCGCCTTCGCCCGGCGCGATCCGTCCGACGGGTTTGCCGCCTGGTCGTCGACGGTGTTCGGCGCTCTCTACGTGAGCCTTCTGGGCGCGGTCGCGATCCTCACCACCCAATGGACCGATCCGGCGTCGTTCGAGCAGGTCTTCTGGCCGGAGCGGCGCTGGATCCTCGTCCTCCTGGCCGGGGTCTGGAGCTTTGATACGGGCGCCTATCTCGTCGGGCGCGCGATCGGGCGCCGTCCGTTCCTGCCCTGGATCTCCCCGAAGAAGACGCTCGAGGGCGTCCTCGGCGGCCTCGTCGTGGCCACCGTGGTCGTCGCGCTCGTCCTCTGGATCAGCGGCAGCTCGCCGCTGGAAGCCCTGATCCTCGGGCCCCTCCTGGGCGTGGTGGCGCAGTCGGGCGACCTCGCCGAATCGCTGCTCAAGCGCTCGGCGGGCGTCAAGGACTCGGGCACGCTCCTGCCGGGGCATGGCGGGATCCTGGACCGCGTGGACTCGATCCTGTTTGCGGCGCCCGTCCTGGCAGCCTGGGTCGCCCTCGTGCATGGCTGATCCGCGAGGGTCGCGCCCGCCGGTCCGCGTCGCCCTCCTCGGCTCGGGTGGCTCGATCGGGACGCAGGCGCTCGACGTCCTCGCCGCCCTCGCACCCAACTGGGAGGTCGTCGCGATCGCGACGGGCTCGCAGGCCGCGCTGCTCGAGGAGCAGGTCCGGCGCCTCCGCCCGCGCCTGGCCGCGATCGGCTCCGACGTTCCCCTCGACCTGCCGGTGGGCTGTGCCCAGGTGCGTGGGCCCGGAGCGCTCGAGGCGCTCGCAATGGCTGCCGACGTCGACCTCGTGCTGGTCGCGACCGGCGGGGTCGTGAGCCTGCGGCCGGTCCTTGCCGCCCTCCGCGCGGGCAAGGTTGTCGCGACCGCCAACAAGGAGACCCTCGTTGCCGGGGGCCACCTGGTGATGGCGGAGGCCGAAGCACGGGCCTCCGAACGGGCGGCTCTCGACCCTCGCGATCCCCTGGCCGCGCCGCTGGGCTGGCTCCGGCCGATCGACTCGGAGCACTCGGCGATCTGGCAGTGTCTTGCCGGCGAGGCGATGGACGACGTCGACCGCCTGGTCCTGACGGCGTCGGGCGGGCCCTTCCTCGACACGCCGCTCGAGGACTTCCGCGAGATCACTCCTGCGGGGGCGCTGCGCCATCCGATCTGGACGATGGGCGCGAAGATCACGATCGACTCCGCGACGCTGGCGAACAAGGGCCTCGAAGTCGTGGAGGCCCACTGGCTCTACGGCATGCCCTACGACCGGATCGAGGTGGTCATCCACCCGCAGTCGCTCGTCCACTCAGCCGTCCTCTACCGCGACGGGTCGCTCAAGGCTCAGCTCGGGACGCCGGACATGCGTGGGCCGATCCAGTACGCGCTCACCCATCCGCGGCGGCTCCCGTCGCCGGCGGCGCCACCGGACCTCGTCGCGGCCGGCCGGCTCGAGTTCCGGGCGCCCGACGAACGCCGCTTCCCGGCCCTCCGCATCGCCCGCGAGGCGGGGGCCATCGGGTCGCGCGCGACGGCGGCGCTCATCGCCGCGGACGACGTGGCGGTCACCCGCTTCCTGGAAGGGACACTCGATTTCCCGGGCATTCCGCGCCTCCTCGAGCAAGTCGTGGCACGCTATGGGCCCGGGCTCGACCAGGCACCCGGCATCGACGAGCTGGTGGACCTCGATCGGGAGATCCGCCGGGCGTTCGCCGGCCCGCCACCCGGTTATGGAACCGGAACGAGCCCGGCAGCGTAAGGGAGACCATGGCCATCGTCCAGGGCGCGATCACGATCGCCCTCTTCATCCTCATCCTCGGCGGCCTCGTGCTCATCCACGAGGTTGGCCACTTCGCCGTGGCGCGCTTCTTCAGGATCCGCGTCCTGGAGTTCGGCATCGGCTTCCCGCCACGCGCGAAGGCGCTCCGGCAGAGGGGCGAGACGCTCTATACGATCAACTGGCTCCCGATCGGCGGCTTCGTCCGCCTCGAGGGCGAGGACGGCGACTCGGAGGATCCGCACTCGTTCGCGGTGCAGCGTCTCTGGAAGAAGCTCGTCGTCCTCGTTGCGGGGGTGGGGATGAACCTGCTCCTCGCCTTCGTCATCTTCTTCAGCATTGCCTGGCTGGCCACGCCGCAGGGGGGCCTCTCGTTTGCCGAGGTGACGGCGGGCTCGCCGGCCGAGGCCGCCGGCCTCGTCGCGGGCGACACGATCGTGGCCATCAACGGGGAGACGTTCGACCTCTTCCCGAGCCCCGACGCCGGCCGGGCTGCGGTGGACGCGCTCCGCGAGCGCGCGGGCGAGACCGTGACCCTCACCGTGGAGGGCGAGGACGGCACCGTGCGCGAGGTCCAGGTAACGCTGCGGCCGCCCGCCGCGGCCGTCGACAAGGGCGCCCTCGGGATCCGCGGCGCGCAGCTCGTCTTCACTGGTGAGTACCAGGGGCGCGACATCGTCTCCGCGATCGAGGCCGGCATCGCCTGGACGGCGGCCGCGTTCACGCTCATCCTGGACGGGCTCGCCAACCTGCTGGGCTCGATCGTCTCGAACCCGGGCCAGGCGCCGCCGGTGTCAGGCCCGGTCGGGATCGCCGCCCAGGTCGGCGACGTCTTCTGGCAGCTCGGGCCGATCTTCACCCTCTACCTGGCGGCGCTGCTCTCGGCGAACCTGGCCCTCGTGAACATCCTGCCCTTCCCTCCGCTCGACGGCGGCCGCATGCTCCTGCTCGTCCTCAAGGCCGTCCTCTCCGGGGGCGGGCGCGCCCTTCGGACCGTGGGGATCCGCGTCAACGGGCCGTCGGCAGCGACGACGCTCTCGGCGGAGCGCCTGACCTACCTGGTGGGTTTCGTCTTCCTGTTCGGCTTCCTCATCTGGATCACCTACTTCGACATCGTTCGGCAGGTGGGCGGCGGCGCGCCGTGATCGAACCAGGGGAGGCGCGGCCTTCCCGCCGCGCGACGCCCACGGTTGACGTCGGGGGCGTGCTCGTGGGGAGCGCCCACCCGGTCGTGGTCCAGTCGATGACGAACACGGACACGGCGGACGCCGACGCCACGGCCCTCCAGGTCGCCGCGCTGGCCCGGGCCGGGTCGCAGCTGGTGCGTGTCACGGTCAACAACGAGGCGGCGGCCGCGGCGGTCCCCGAGATGGTGCGCAAGGTGCGCGGGCTTGGCTTCGAGACCCCGATCGTGGGCGACTTCCACTACAACGGTCATCTCCTGCTGGTCGAGCACCCGGAAGCGGCGACGGCGCTCGCGAAGTACCGGATCAACCCCGGGAATGTCGGCTCCCGGCGACGGGACGAGAACTTCCAGACCATCGTGCGCGTGGCCCTCGAGCACGACCGGCCCGTCCGGATCGGCGTGAACTGGGGATCCCTGGACCCGGCCCTGCTCACCTCCCTGATGGAGGCCAACGCGCGGCTGGCCACGCCGCGGACGGCACGGGAGGTGATGATCGAGGCGATGCTCGCGTCGGCCCTGCGGTCGGCCGAGCTCGCCGAGGAGACCGGCCTCCCGCACGACCGGATCATCGTGAGCGCGAAGGTGTCCGGCGTCCGCGACCTGGTGGACGTCTATCGGCTGCTCGCCGCCCGATGCGACTACCCGCTCCACCTCGGCCTGACCGAAGCGGGGATGGCGACCAAGGGGATCGTCGCGTCGACGGCCGGGCTCGCGATCCTGCTGAACGAGGGGATCGGGGACACCATCAGGGTCTCGCTCACGCCCGAGCCGGGCGCTGGTCGCGAGCTGGAGGTCGAGGTCGCGCGGCAGGTCCTGCAGTCCCTGGGCCTGCGCAGCTTCGTGCCCCAGGTGAGCGCCTGCCCGGGCTGCGGCCGCACCACCTCGGTCTTCTTCCAGGAGATGGCGCGCGACATCCAGCAGTACCTCAAGGATCGGATGCCCGACTGGAGCGTCACCCATCCGGGTGTCGAGGAGCTCACCGTTGCGGTCATGGGCTGCGTGGTAAATGGGCCCGGCGAGAGCAAGCACGCCGACATCGGGATCAGCCTGCCCGGCACCTTCGAGGACCCGGTCGCCCCGGTCTTCGTCGACGGCACGCTGTACGGCACGTTCCGCGGCGAGGACATCGTGGAGCGCTTCATGGCCCTGCTCGAGGAGTACGTCGCCCGCCGCTTCCCGACCCCGGCTCGCGATGAGCGATCCGCCCGGGCCGGGGGACGCTGATCCCGGGTATCTCCGGGCGCGCTATACTGCGCACCAACACGACCGCGCCGCCCCATGACGTGGCTGACCGCCACGTTTTTCTTTCGGTCCGACGGGCGCGGCGGGCGTCGGACATGAAGAGCACGAACACGGAGGTGCGCGCATGAGCCGAGACTTCGTCGGCGCCCTCCTCCAGCTCAACGCCGAGAAGGGCGTCCCGCGCGAGCACCTCATCCGCACGATCGAGGACGCCATAGAGTCGGCCTATCGCCGCATCCCCGGCAACGAGGACGTCCGCGTCCGCATCGACCCCGAGCGCGGCGAGATGATGGTGACCCGCGAGCGGCTCGTGGTCGAGGAGATCGAGGACGAGCTGACCCAGATCACCGTCGGCGATGCGGCCGCCTTCAAGGACGGCGCGATCCCCGGCGACGTCGTGGTGACGGAGCAGCTCGGGCAGGATGCCTTCGGCCGCATCGGCGCCCAGACCGCCAAGCAGGTCGTGCTCCAGCGCCTCCGTGAGGCCGAGCGCGACGTCGTCTTCGACCAGTTCGCCAGCCGCGAGGGCGACCTCATCACCGGGACGGTCAACCGGGTCGAGCCGCGGGCGATCATCCTCGACCTCGGCAAGGCCGAGGCCATCCTCGCGACGACCGAGCAGTCCCCGGTCGAGCACTACCGGATCGGCCAGAACGTGAAGGCCTTCGTCCTCGAGGTGCGTCGCGCGCCGAAGGGTCCCCAGGTCCTGGTGAGCCGGACCCACAAGGGCTTCCTGCGTCGTCTGTTCGAGCTGGAGGTACCCGAGATCCATGCCGGGACCGTCGAGATCAAGGCGATCTCGCGGGACCCCGGGAGCCGGAGCAAGGTCGCCGTCGCGTCGCGCCAGGAGGGCCTGGACCCGGTGGGCGCGACCGTGGGCCAGCGCGGGGCTCGGGTCCAGGCCGTCGTCGCCGAGCTAGCCGGCGAGAAGATCGACGTCATCGAGTGGCACGAAGACCCGGCGATCTTCGTCGCCAAGGCCCTCTCGCCCGCCCAGGTCGACGGGGTCCTCATCGACGAGGAGAACCGCGTCGCCAACGTCACGGTCCCGGAGAGGATGCTCTCCCTCGCCATCGGTCGCGGCGGGCAGAACGCCAGCCTTGCGGCGAAGCTCACGGGCTGGCGCATCAACATCCGGAGCGACACCCAGGGCCACGAGCCGGTCGCCGCTCCCGTCCCGCCGCCCGCCACCGTCACGGCCGCCGCCCTGCCAACTGGCGATGTGGGCGACACGGGGGAGGTGGCGAGGTAGGCCGCGGCGCGAGCGGCGGGCTGCCGGAGCGGCAGTTCCCGACCAGGACCTGCGTCGCGTGCCGGACCGCCCGGCAGAAGCGCGAGCTCCTGCGTGTCGTCCGTGACAAGGCCGGCGCAGTCGCCGTCGACCCGAGCGGCAAGGCTGCCGGGCGCGGCGCGTACGTCTGCCTCGATGCGACCTGTCAACTGAACGCGATCACGCGGGGGACCCTTCGCCGGGCCCTCGACGCCCCGATCCCGGCCGGTCTCTTCGGACCGCCACCGGCGCCGGGGGCATCCGCAGACGATTTCGTCACCGACCACGAAGGAGGGTCCTGATGGCCAGGAGCAGGAGCGGGACCCGCGGGCGCCGCGGCCCCCGCAAGCCACCGCGGCGGGAGGGCGGCTTCTCGCCGACCGCCGTCGCGGAGCCGCGCGACAGGGCAGCGGTCACGCTGCCGCCCACGATCACGGTCAAGGAGCTCTCGGAGCTGCTCGACGTGAACCCCGCGGACGTCATCCGCGAGCTGATCAAGAGCGGGATCTTCGCGACGATCAACCAGCTCATCGACCGTGACACGGCGTCACTCGTGGCGACCGAGCTCGGGTACGAGGTGGCTGAGCCCGAGGAAGCTGCCGCGGAGGTCGCAGAGGCGGCCACCGAGGTTGCCGCGCCCGCTACGAAGGACCCGGGTCTGCTGGGCGAGGAGGACCCGGCCCTCATGGTGCCGCGCCCGCCGATCGTCACCGTGATGGGCCACGTGGACCACGGCAAGACGAGCCTGCTCGACGCGATCCGCAGCACGACGGTCGCGTCCGGCGAGCGCGGCGGGATCACCCAGCACATCGGCGCCTCCGAGGTGACGAAGGACGGCAAGAAGGTCGTCTTCCTCGACACGCCGGGTCACGAGGCGTTCACGGCGATGCGTGCGCGCGGCGCCCGGGTCACCGACATCGCGGTGATCGTCGTCGCCGCGGACGACGGGGTCATGCCCCAGACGCTCGAGGCGATCAGCCACGCGCGGGCCGCCAAGGTCCCGATCATCATCGCCCTCAACAAGATCGACAAGCCGGATGCCGACCAGGACCGGGTCAAGACCGAGCTCGCCGGGGCCAACGTGGTCGTCGAGGAGTACGGCGGCGACGTCCCGATGGTGCCCGTCAGCGCGAAGTCGCGGATCGGCCTCGAGGAGCTCCTCGAGATGATCCTGCTTGTCGCGGACCTCCAGGAGCTGGTCGCCAACCCGAAGCGGCCCGCCGTCGGCACGATCATCGAGGCCGAGATGGACAAGGGCCGGGGCCCGGTGGCCACGGTCGTGGTGCAGACCGGCACGCTCCGGATCGGGGACGTGGTCGTCGTCGGCAAGACCTACGGCAAGGTGAAGGCCCTCGAGAACGCAATCGGCAAGCGCACCCAGAAGGTGGGTCCGTCGTCGGCCGCGGTCCTCCTGGGTCTCGACGCCGTCCCGGAGGCCGGCGACATCCTTCGCGTCGTCGCAGACGAGAAGGCTGCCCGATCGATCTCCGAGAGCGCCCGCTCGGCTGCCACCTCCAGCGCGGGAACCAGCCAGAAGGCGACCCTCGAGGACCTCTTCCAGCAGTTCAAGGAAGGCCAGGCCAAGGAGCTCCGGATCATCCTGAAGGCGGACGTCTCGGGATCGCTCGGCGCCATCACCCACGCCCTCGGCCAGATCCAGTCCGACGAGGTCCGGATCAGCGTCCTCCACGAGGGGACCGGCGACATCACGGACACCGATATCCTGCTGGCCTCGGCGTCGAACGCGATCGTCGTCGGCTTCAGCACGAAGCTCGACCCCCAGGCGCGCCGCACGGCGGAGGCCGAGAAGGTCGACGTCCGTCTCTACGACATCATCTACAAGCTCACCGACGACATCGAAGCCGCCCTCAAGGGGATGCTCGAGCCGGAGATCGTCGAGGTGGTCGAGGGCCGGGCCGAGGTCCGCCAGATCTTCCGGGTCGGGAAGAGCACCGTCATCGCCGGCTGCTCGGTGACCGACGGACGGATCGTCCGGAACGCCGGCGCGCGCGTGTATCGCGGCGGCAAGGTCATCACGACCGACCGGATCGACTCGCTGCGCCGCTTCCGGGACGACGTCCGCGAGGTGGCCCAGGGCTACGAGTGCGGCATCGGCCTCGCCGGCTACCACGACCTGGTGGAGGGCGACGTCATCGAGGCGTTCACCCAGCAGGCGATGAGCCGCGCCTCGGTGCGCTGACCCGCGGCCATGAGCCAGCGCACCGACCGGGTCGACGAGCTTCTGCGCCAGGAGATCGGCAGGATCCTGGCGAAGGACGTCCAGGATCCGCACATCGGCTTCGCGACCGTGACCGACGTCGAGACGACGCCGGACCTGCGCCACGCGCGGGTCTGGGTCAGCGTCATCGGCGGCGCTCCCGAGCGGGCCGAGACGCTCGCGGCCCTGGAGCGGGCCATGGGGTTCGTGCGCCACGAGCTCGGCGTGCGGCTCCGCATCAAGCGGATCCCGGCGCTCCACGTCTCGCTCGACGACTCTGCCGCGCGCGGGACCCGCGTCCTCCGGATCATCGAGGAGCTGGGCCAGGGCCGCGACGCCGCGGGCGAGGCGCTGGCCGACGCGCCGCGCGCCGAGACGCTCCCGACGCCGGTCCCACGGCGACGTCGTGCAGGTGACGCGGAGGCGAGCGAGAGCGCGGAGCCGGTGAACGCGGGCGAAGCGGCGCCGCTCAACCCGGCAGTGCCCGTTCCCGATGGCGTAGGCAAGCGGCCTCCGGCGCGACGCCCCGGCCGTCACGATCCGAAACCGCGGGGACGCCGATCGCAGCCGCGCCGGGTCGACCAATGAGCGCGGCGGGCCACGGATGACGGCGGGGTCGGACCTCTCGGGGCTTGCCGCGGCCGTCCCGGATGCCGTCGTCGAGCGGTTGCGCGCGGCCCGCTCGGTGCTCGCGGTCGGGCACGAGAACCCCGATGCTGACGCGCTGGGCGCCGCGCTCGGGATCGCCATGCTCGTGGAGGCCCGTGGCGGCCACGCCGCGGTCGCCGTCAGCGACGGCGCGCCGGCCCTGTACGCATTCCTTCCCGGGGCGGCCAACGTCCGTACCGACCCGGAGCCCGACACGGCGTACGACCTCGTTGTCCTGTGTGACTGCGGCGACCTCTCGCGCGCCGGGCCCATTCGGGAGCGCAACGCGGCGCTGTTTGCGGCCACGCCCCTCCTGACCATCGACCACCACGCCAGCAACGACGGGTCCGGCGACCTTGCGTGGATCGACCCCGATGCGGCCGCGACCTGTGAGATGGTCGCCCTCCTCGCCGTGCGCCTCGGGCTCCCGCTCACCCTCGGTGACGGAGACCTCGCCGCGGCCCTGGCCGCCGGCATCGTGATGGACACCGCGACCTTTGCCCACCCGAACGCGACCCCTCGCACCCTGCGGGTCGCGGCCGCGCTCGTCGAGGCCGGGGCACCCCTGTCCGACATCAGCCGGCGGCTCTACCGCACGAAGCCCGACGCCCAGCTCGCCCTCTTCGGCCGCGTGCTGGCCCGGCTCGAGCGGTACGCCGACGGGCTCGTGATCGCCTCGGCGATCGAGCTCGCCGACCTGGTCGCGACTGGGGCACGCTCCGACCACTCGGAGGGGATCATCGACCTCCTCGCTCAGTCCGAGAGCGCCGAGATCGCCCTCGTCCTCAAGGAGAAGGGCGCTGAGACGCGCCTGTCCGTACGGACGAAGCCGGGCGGCGTCGATGCCACCGTCCTGTGCGGGACCTGGGGTGGCGGCGGGCACGCCCGCGCGGCCGGAGCGTCGCTGCCCCTGCCGCTGGCCGAGGCCAAGGCGGCGGTGCTGCCCGTAGCCGAGCGTCTGGCCAGGGCCGTGGTCCGGTGAAGCGGGAGGACGCCCGGGTCGACGGGATCCTGGTCGTCGACAAGCCCATCGGGCCAACCTCCCACGACATCGTGGCGCTCGTGCGGCGCCTGGCCGGTACGCGCAAGATCGGCCACGGCGGCACGCTGGACCCGTTCGCCTCGGGCGTCCTCCCGCTCTACCTCGGCGTCGGTACCCGCGTCGTCGAGTTCCATCTCGGTGCCCGCAAGGCCTACCGCGCCACCGTCGTCTTCGGGGGGAGCTCGACGACGGATGACCTCGAAGGGGAGATCACCCCGGCCGACGGCCCACCGCCGCCGCGAGATGCCCTCGAGGCTGCACTCGCCGGCTTCCGCGGCGTGCAGGAGCAACAGCCGCCGGCGTTCTCGGCGCGCAAGGTCGGTGGCCGTCGGGCGTACGCGCTCGCGCGGCGGGGCGAGACGCCCGAGCTGAAGCCCCGCACGGTGACCTTCCACGAGCTCGTCCTCGTCGGGTGGGACGAGACGGACGCCGAGCACCCCACCGCAGTGCTCGACGTGGCATGTTCGGCCGGCACATACGTCCGGGCCCTGGCCCGTGATCTCGGGCAGGCCGTCGGCAGCGCGGGGTATCTCGGGGCGCTGCGCCGCACGGCGTCGGGCCCGTTCACACTGGCCGACGCTCACACGCTGGACGATGTGCGTGCGGCTGCGGCCGAGGAGCGGTTGGCCGGGTTCCTGCTGTCGCCCGGAGCCGGCCTCGAGGACCTGCCGGCCGTGACCCTGGCTGGAGCGGAACAGCGCGTCGTGGCCCACGGCGGCTGGACGGGGCGGGTGGAGCGCCTCGGGGCGGCGGGGGAGGGGATTGTTGCTGGCAGCGCGGTGCGTCTCCTCTCGCCCGATGGCTCCCTGGCGGCCATCGCCCGTGTCGCGGACGGCGGCCGCCTGGTGACCGACAAGGTGCTGCTCGCTCGTGATGCGACGGTGCGAGACGGCGGCGCGGCGCCCGACGACGGCGGGGCCGCGCCCGACGACGGCGACTCGACGCCGCACGGCATGGGCACCGTGGCGCCCGACCCCGGCGAGACGATCGATGCGTGATGCGCTGCCCGGTATCGAGGCCCTGCGGCCGGCTGACGGGCCGCTCCTCCTGGTCGTCGGTGTCTTCGACGGGCTCCATCGTGGCCACCTCTACCTGCTCCGCGAGCTGCGGCGAGCCGCGATCCGGCTGCACGCCCGACCCGCCGTCCTGACCTTCGACCACCACCCGGACGAGATCCTCGCCGGCGCCGCGCCGCCCCTGCTGTGCGACCCGGAGGAGCGGCTGGCACGGCTCGAACGCGACGGCGTCGCCGTCACGGTCGTGGAGCACTTCGACGAGGCGCTGCGCCGGACGCCCTACGACGCCTTCGTCGCGAGCATCCGGGCGCGGACCGGGCTGACGGGGTTCCTCATGACGCCCGATGCGGCCTTCGGCCACCAGCGGCAGGGCACGCCCACGACGCTCGCGCTGCTCGGCGAGAGCCTGGGGTTCACGGTCGTGGTCGTTCCCCCGTTCGACCTTGCAGGCCACCCAGTCCGAAGCTCGGAGATCCGGCGGGCGATCGCTGCGGGAGAGCTGGCCGGCGCGCGCGCGCTCCTCGGGCGCCGGGTGGCCGCGACTGGGGTCGTGTCCGAACGAGCCTCCGACGGTCGAGAGGCGCTGCTCCGGTTCCCGCTCCCCGTCGCCCTGCCCCCGGTGGGCGCCTACCGCACGGAGCTGTCCGCGGCGTGGGCACCGGGCCTGCGCCCGGGCCCGGCCCGGCGGGCGACGGCGACGGTCCAGGTGGACGGATCGCTGGTCGTCCGGGCGCACCGCGAGGCTCTCCGGCACGACCGACTGCGCGTCGCCTTCCGCGGCTGACGGGCGCGCGGCGCGCAGCGCGCCACTGCACCGGCGCTCATCAGGCGCGCGGGCGTCTCGCCTCCCGAACCGTGCGCCGAGCGGCCGTGACAGCCCGGAAGAAGTGGCGGACGTGCGCCGCGGGCCGGATATGGCTCGGCCCGCCCGTGTAGATCGTGCGGATCGGCACCCACGCGACCGGCCAGCCGCGGGCGATGCAGGACGCGAGGATCTCCACCTCGAACTCGAAGCCGTGCTCGGCGCTCGGCAGGGACGCCTCCATCAACCGCCGCCCGACCAGGCGATACCCGGACTGGTTGTCGGGCACGTCCGTCCCGACCGCCCAGGAGAAGGCGTGACCGCCCACCGTGTTGGCGAGCCGGCGCACGGGCGGCATGTGCGTGAAGTCGCGCCTGCCGACGACGAGGTCAGGACGCGGGCCTGCCGCGTCGGTCGAGCCTGGGGCGAAGGCGCGGAGGAAGGTCGGGATCTCGGCCGGGTCGTGCTGGCCATCAGCGTCGAGGGTGAGAGCTCCATCGTAGCCCCCCTCGAGCGCATAACGGAACCCCGCGCGGAGGGCCGCACCCTTGCCTGCGTTCGGCCGTTGCTCGAGGACCTCGGCGCCAGCCTCCCGCGCGATCCGGGCAGTCCCGTCGGTCGAACCATCGTCCACCACGAGGACGGGCAGGTGCGTGACGGCACCGCGAACGACTGCCGCGATCCGAGGAGCCTCGTCGTGGGCCGGGATCACGGCCAGCACGCGAGTCGCGCCAGACGACTGTTCGCTCAGCATCCCTGCATCCTAGCGATGGCGAGGTCCGACGTGTGCTCTAGGAGTGCCAGCGGCGGCGCCGATCGAACGGGCGTTTGCACGGATTCCGGTAGCCTGCTACTCTCCGCCGGTTGAAGTAATGGTCGTATCAGTCAATCGTGTCGGAGGACCGAGTGCCGCTCGTGCGGGAAACCAAGGACCGGATCGTCGGCGAGTTCGCCGTCAAGCCCGGTGACACCGGCTCCCCGGAAGTCCAGATCGCGCTGCTCACAGAGCGGATCCGGGACCTCACGGGGCACCTGAAGCAGTTCCCCAAGGATAACCATTCCCGCCGCGGCCTCCTCAAGCTCGTAGGGCAGCGCCGGCGCCTTCTCGCGTACCTCGTGAAGAAGGACGCCCCCCGGTACCGGGCCGTCATCGCCCGCCTGGGGCTGCGCCGCTAGCACACCCGCAGCGAGGACCCGGGGACGAACCCCGGGTCTCGTGCATTCGGCCCGGGCGTCAACCACGCTCGGCCCTCGGTCCCGCACCGACGCGAGCAAGGAGTAGCTCGTGTCTCATTCCCTTTCCGTCGAGTTCGGTGGTCGCACGCTGACCATCGAGACCGGCCGCATGGCCCGGCTCGCCGGTGGCGCCGTCACCGTGCGCTACGGCGACACCGTCGTGCTCGGCACCGCCAATCGTGCGGATCCGCGCCCCGGCCTCGATTTCTTCCCGCTCACGATCGACTTCGAGGAGCGGATGTACGCGGCCGGCAAGATCCCGGGCGGCTTCATCAAGCGCGAGTCGCGCCCGTCCGAGGCCGCCATCCTCGCCTGCCGCCTGACGGACCGCCCGATCCGGCCCCTCTTCCCGGCGGGCTACAAGGACGACGTCCAGTGCGTCATCACGGTCCTCTCCACCGACCAGGAGAACAACCCCGACATCCTCGGCACGATCGCCGCATCGGCAGCGCTGACGATCAGCGAGATCCCGTTCCAGGGGCCGATCGCGGCAGTCCGCCTCGGCCGCATCGACGGTGAGTTCGTCATCAACCCGACGATGCCCCAGCTCGAGGACAGCGAGCTCGACCTGGTCGTCTCCGGTACGCGCGACGCGATCATGATGGTCGAGGCCGGCGCGAAGATCCTCCCCGAGGACGTGATGGCCGAGGCGATCCTCTTCGCCCACCGCGCGCTGGAGCCGCTCATCGACCTGCAGCTGGAGCTGCAGAAGGCCGTCGGCAAGGCCAAGCGCCTCCCGTTCCTCGACCCCGGGACCGAGTCGGTTCTCGACTTCGTCGCGAAGGCCAAGGCCGGCGCGGAGTTCGTCGTCGTCGACGTGGAGACCACCGGGACGAACGCCGAGATGGCCGACCTCGTCGAGATCGCCGCGGTGCGCGTGAAGGGTGGCAAGGTCGCCGACCGCTGGTCGACCTTCGTGAACCCGGGCCGCGCGATCTTCGGCAACCAGATGCACGGCATCACCGACAAGGACGTCAAGGGCGCGCCGAGCCCGGCCGAGGCCGCCAGGAAGGCCCTCGCCTTCGTCGGCGACGCCACGATCGTCGGTCACTCGGTCGGCTTCGACATCGCGTTCCTCGAGGCGGCGCTCGGCGACGGGACGCGGATCGAGAAGGATCGCTACCTCGACACGCTGACTCTCGCGCGGGATGGCTACCCCGATCTCGCCAGCTACACGCTCGGCGAGCTCTCGAAGTTCTTCGGGATCGAGCTCAAGCAGGCCCACCGCGCCCTTCCGGACGCGGAGGCGACGGCGGAGCTTCTCGTCACGATGGCCAAGGAGCTTCCGGGCCGCCTCGACACCCTGGTCGAGGGGATCGCCGACTCCATCCGCGCCCAGCGCTCGTCGAAGGACGAGGCCAAGGCGAAGCTCGAGGCCGCCCGCCGGGCCGCCCGCGTGAGCAAAGGCCTGTTCGGGCTGGTCCACAAGAAGACCGCCCGCAAGCTGACCATGTCCGAGGGGATCCGGATCGACGGCCGCGGCGTCGACGAGATCCGCCCGATCACCGTGGAGGTCGGCCTGGTGCCGCGCGCCCACGGCTCGGGCCTCTTCACCCGCGGTGAGACCCAGGCGCTGACCGTCGCCACCCTCGGCCCGTCCTCGGACGTCCAGCGGATCGACACGATCAGCCCGGAGCTCGAGAAGCGGTACCTCCACCACTACAACATGCCGCCGTACTCGACCGGCGAGAACAAGTTCATGCGTGGCCCCGGCCGGCGCGAGATCGGCCACGGCCACCTCGCCGAGCGGGCGCTCATCCCCGTGCTTCCCTCGAAGGACGACTTCCCGTACGTCATCCGGCTCGTCTCGGAGTGCGTCACGTCCAACGGCTCGACGTCGATGGCGTCGACCTGCGGCTCCACCCTCGCGCTCATGGATGCCGGCGTGCCGATCTCGGCCCCCGTCGCCGGCGCGGCGATGGGCCTCATGTCCGAGCCGGATGGCAGCTTCGTGGTCTTGACGGACATCCTCGGCAAGGAGGATGCGTTCGGCGACATGGACTTCAAGGTGACCGGCACGCGCGACGGCATCACCGCCCTGCAGATGGACATCAAGGTCAAGGGCATCAACGAGGCGATCATTCGCGAGGGGCTGGCCAAGGCCTACACCGCCCGCATGTCGATCCTCGACGCGATGACCGAGGTCCTGCCGTCCGCCCGCGACACGATGAGCGATTTCGCGCCGCGGATCACCAAGATCAAGATCAACCCCGAGAAGATCCGCGACATCATCGGCAAGGGCGGCTCCATGATCCGCAAGATCCAGGAGGAGACCGGCACCGAGATCAACGTCGAGGACGACGGCACCGTCGAGATCGCAGCCGTGCAGGGTGAGAACGCCCGCAAGGCGATCCATTGGATCGAGAGCCTCACTCGCGAGGTCGAGATCGGAGCCCTCTATCTCGGCACCGTCACCCGGATCATGACCTTCGGCGCCTTCGTGGAGATCCTCCCGGGCAAGGAAGGGCTCGTCCGGATCGGCGAGCTGGCCGACTACCACGTCCCGTCCGTCGAGGACGTCGTCTCCGTCGGCGACGAGGTGATGGTCGTCGTCACCGAGGTCGACCGCCAGGGTCGCGTCAACCTCTCCCGCAAGGCCGCCATGCAGCGGCACCTCGCCAAGGGGTAGCCAGACAGGCCCAGCCCGGCCGGCCAGCCGGCCGTACGACACGCACCGAGCGCGCCTCCGGGGATGCCCGGAGGCGCTGCTATACTCGGCGGGTGCCCGTCGATCTTCTCGCACGCTGAAAGCGGAGCCATGTCCGGACACTCCCCCCGACCCCTCACCGTCGCTGTCGTCGGCGCCACCGGCGTCGTCGGACGCACGATGGCCCAGGTGCTCCTCGAGCGCGACTTCCCGGTCGGCGAGATCCACTTCCTCGCCTCGGCCCGTTCGGTCGGCACCACCCTGCCGTTCGGCTCGCGCCAGGTCGAGGTAGAAGAAGCCACTCCGGAAGCCTTCGACGGGATCGACCTCGCGCTCTTCTCCGCCGGCGGAGGCACCTCGCGCGACCTGGCGCCCCACGCGGCCGCACGCGGCTGCACCGTCATCGACAACTCCAGCGCCTGGCGGATGGAGCCCGGCATCCCGCTGGTGGTGAGCCAGGTCAACCCGGACGACCTCGCCACCCACCAGGGGATCATCGCCAACCCCAACTGCTCCACCATGCAGCTGGTGCCACCGCTCATGGCACTCCGAGACGCCGTCGGCCTCGAGCGCGTCGTCGTCGACACCTACCAGGCCGTCTCCGGCACGGGCGGCAAGGCGATCGCCGAGCTGGAGACGCAAATTCGCGCCCACGTCGCCGGGGAGGCGAAGGAGGCGCGGGTCTATCCCCATCCGATCGCCTTCAACGCCCTGCCCGAGATCGACGTCTTCCTGGAGAACGGGTACACGAAGGAAGAGTGGAAGGTCGTGACGGAGTCCCGGAAGATCCTCCACCTTCCGGATCTCCGCTTGTCCTGCACCGCCGTTCGGGTCCCGGTCTTCATGAGCCACTCCGAGGCGGTCCACGTGGAGACCCGGGAGCCGATCAGCCCCGCCCGTGCCCGCGAGCTGTTCGCGGCGGTGCCCGGCGTCGTCGTCCGTGACGACCCGGCCGCGCACATCTACCCGCTGGCCACCGAGGCGGCGGGGAGCGACGAGATCTACGTCGGCCGGATCCGGACCGACCCGTCGGTCCCGGACGGCCGCGGCCTTGCCTTCTGGGTCGTCTCGGACAACATCCGCAAGGGCGCCGCCACGAACGCCGTGGAGATCGCGGAGGTTCTCGTCGCGCGCGGGTGGGTCAAGGCGGCGCCGCGGCGGGCCGTGGAGGTTCCGCCGGCGTGACCGAGGCCGAACGCCGCGCGGCGCTCGAGGCGATCGCGGCGGAGGTCCGGGCCTGCACCAGCTGCCGGCTCCACGAGCGCCGGACACGCGCCGTCCCCGGCGAGGGGCATCCCAGCACGGAGGTGGTCTTCGTGGGCGAGGGTCCCGGGATGAACGAGGATCGCGAGGGCCGCCCGTTCGTGGGCCGGGCCGGCGACCTTCTCGTCCGCCTGTTGGGCTCGATCGGCTGGCAGCGGGAGGACGTCTTCATCACGAACGTCGTCAAGTGCCGCCCGCCGGAGAACCGCGACCCGGAGCCCGACGAGGTGGCCGCCTGCGCCCCGTTCCTGCGACGCCAGCTCGAGATCCTGGATCCGGCCCTGATCGTGACCCTCGGCCGCCACTCGATGGCCCGCTTCATGCCCGGGACGACGATCAGCCGCGCCCACGGCACGGGCATCCCGGCAGACCCGGCGACCGGCGCGCCGGGGGCAATGGTCTTCGCGCTGTACCACCCGGCCGCGGCCCTGCGCTCGCCGGCCGTGGAGCAGTCGAGCTACGCGGACATCGCCCTCGTCCCGGCCGCTCTCGACCACGCCAGGACGCGGCGCACGGCCACCGCCCCATCCACCGTGGCAGACGAGGCGCCCGCCGCCGCGCACGTGACGACCGCCTCCGTCGCCCCCGCGTCCCCGACGCGCCCCATGACCGACCAAGCCACGCCGGAACCGCCGGCGCTGGACCAGCTGACCCTCTTCCGGTGACCCCATGAAACGCACTCGCCCCGCGACGACCGTCCCTGCAACCAACGACACGCCGCTCCGCATCATCCCGCTCGGCGGGGTGGGGGAGATCGGCAAGAACATGTATGTCTTCGAGTACGGCGACGACATCGTCGTGATCGACTGCGGCCTGATGTTCCCCGACGAGGAGATGTTCGGCATCGACCTCGTGATCCCTGACATCACCTATCTCAAGGAGCGCCGCGCCAACGTGCGGGCATTCCTCATCACCCACGCCCACGAGGATCACGTCGGCGCCCTGCCGTACGTGCTCCCGGAGTTCCCCGGCGTGCCCGTGTACGCCTCGGTCCTCGCGCGGGGCCTGCTGGGCAACAAGATCAAGGAGCACAAGCTCCACAACAACCCGCTCATCGGGCTCGAGCCCGGGGACGAGCTGCCGATCGGGCCGTTCACCGTCGTCCCGTTCCGGATCGGGCATTCCATCCCGGACGCGATGGGGATTGCGCTCCGGACGCCGGTGGGCACCGTCGTGCACACCGGCGACTTCAAGTTCGACCACACGCCCGTCGATGGGCGCCTCTCGGACTTCCACATCCTCGCCAAGCTCGGCGAGGAGGGCGTGATCTGCCTGCTCTCGGACTCCACGCGGGCCGAGAACCCGGGCTACACGCCGTCCGAGCGAACGGTCGGCGAAGCGTTCCGCGAGATCATGGAGCCGCTCGACGGCCGGGTCATCGTGGCGACGTTCGCGAGCAACATCGCGCGTGTCCAGCAGGTCCTCGACGCAGCGGCGAGCTTCGACCGGAAGGTGGCCGTCATCGGCCGCTCGATGGAGCAGAACTTCCGGGTTGCGAGCGACCTGGGCTACCTCACCTACGATGCCGACCGGATCGTGGCCAAGGACCGGATCGGCGACATCGCCGCTGACAAGCTCGTCATCTGCACCACCGGGTCCCAGGGTGAGCCGATGGCCGGTCTCGCCCGGATGGCCAACCGCGACCATCGCTTCGTCGAGATCCAGCCTGGCGACACGGTGATCGTCTCGGCCAGCCCCATCCCGGGTAACGAGGAATACGTCGCCCGAACCATCGACAACCTCTTCAAGGCCGGCGCGAACGTCTTCTATCACACGATCAAGCGCGCCCACGTCTCCGGGCACGCCAGCCAGGAAGAGCTGAAGCTGATGCTCGGCCTGACGAAGCCGCGCTACTTCATCCCGATGCACGGCGAGTTCCGGATGCAGGTCCAGCACGGGCGCCTGGCGATCGAGACAGGGGTCGCGCCGGAGAACGTCTTCATCATCGAGAACGGGATGGTGATCGAGATCCTCGCCGACGGCACGGCGCGTCGCGGCTCGCCGGTGACCGCCGGCTACGTCTACGTCGACGGCCTGTCGGTGGGCGACGTCGGTGAGATCGTCCTGCGCGACCGCCGGGCGCTCGCCAACGACGGCATGTTCATGGTGGTCGTGACGGTGGACAAGCAGACGGGCACGATCATCGGCCAGCCGGAGATCGTCACCCGCGGCTTCGTCCACCTCAACGAGAAGGATCCGATCATGGAAGAGGCCGTCCGCCGAGTGATGGCCTCGATCGAGAACCCGGGCAGCCACATCAGCGAGATCGGGCTCCTCAAGAGCCAGATCAAGGACGGCGTCTCCCGGTACCTGTACGAGCAGACGAAGCGGCGCCCGATGGTCTTCCCGGTCGTGGTGGAGGTCTAGGTGGCGACGCGCCGGCGGACACCCGCCCCGCGGCCCCGCCGCACCCGGAGGTCGCGGTCGGCGCTCGTCCGCGTCAACCCGGACGTGGTCCGCTCGATCGTCGCCATCGTCTTCCTGGTGGTCGGCATTGTCATTCTCGTGGGCTTGCTGCTTCCCGGGAAGGGCGCCCTCACGGACTGGATCCTCCAGGTCGTGGCTCCCTGGTTCGGGGCCGGACGGTGGCTCCTGCCGTTCCTGTTCATCGGCCTCGGCATCCACCTCGAGCGGGCCCATGGCGCCCGGGCCGGGTGGGCGCGGACCGTGGTCGGCCTCGGCATCGCGTACCTCGCTCTCCTGGCCATGGTCACGCTCCTGGCCGACGCTGGCTTCCTCAAGGAGGGCAGCGGAGGACGCCTCGGGCGCCTCATCGCCGACCCCCTCAGCAACCTGTTCAGCGATCCCGGCGCATTCGTCGTCCTGGCCGGCGTCCTCGTGGCGGGTTTCGTCATCGCCCTTGACCGTCCCGTGCGCGAGCTCGTGGCTCCGGTCAGCCGGTCCGCGCGCGGGATCGCGTCCGCGGTCGCCGCCCCGGCGGCCGGTGCCGCTGCGCGAGCCACGGACGCGACGCGGCGAGAGCGAGAGCCCGCATCGCCCGCGGCGAAGGGCGCTTCCGCGCGCAACGGCAACGGGGCCCGCGAGGCGGCCGCACGTCCCGAGATCCCGACACCAATCCAGGGGCCTGCGCAGGTCTCTTCGGTCTTCGCGGGCGGTGGCATGGCGTTGAGCGGGGCAGCCGGGGCGGCATCGGCGACCGCTGACCCGCAGCTCGCCGGCGAGCCCGCCCAGGTCTCCGCCCCGCTACCGGAGCCAGGCGACGATGTCACCGACGGCAGCGATGCGCCTTCGCCTCGCGAGCCGCGCGAATACCGCCTGCCGCCGTTGACGCTCCTCGAGGATGTCACGGCCCGTGAATCCGGGCGCGGCATGGACCACGAACGCAACGCGGCGATCATCGTGGGCAAGCTGGCCAGCTTCAACATGCCGAGCCGGGTCGTGAAGTGGAACGCGGGTCCGGTCGTGACCCAGTACGAGGTCGAGCCCGACCCGTCGGTGAAGGTGAGCCGCATCGAGGGGCTCGCCGACGACCTGGCGATGGCGCTCGCCGCGCGGACCATCCGGATCGAGGCCCCCATCCCCGGGAAGTCGGTCGTGGGGATCGAGATCCCGAACATGGACTTCAACGTCGTGGCCATCCGTCGGATCCTGGAGGATCCCGAGGTGGCCGCGATCCCCTCGCGCATCGCCTTCGCGCTCGGGCGAGACGTGGCCGGCCACGCGCGGGCCGCCGACCTCGCGAAGATGCCCCACCTCCTGATTGCGGGGGCCACCGGCTCCGGCAAGAGCGTCATGGTCAACGCCCTGATCGCGAGCCTCCTGATCCGCGCCACGCCCGACGAGGTGCGCCTCATCCTGGTGGACCCCAAGCGGGTCGAGCTGGCCGACTACAACGGGGTGCCCCACCTGTTGGTCCCGGTCATCACCGAATCGGACCGAGCCCGGGCCGCCCTCAAGTGGGCGGTCGCGGAGATGGAGACCCGTTACCGGCGCTTCGCCGGCGCGACAGCCCGCAACATCACGGCGTTCAACGAGACGCGGGTCGACCCGGCCGACCGCATGCCCTACATCGTGATCATCATCGACGAGCTCGCCGACCTCATGATGCGCGACGGCAGGACCGTCGAGGATCCGATCGTCCGCCTCGCCCAGAAGGCGCGCGCCACCGGGATTCACCTGGTCCTCGCCACCCAGCGGCCCTCGGTGAACGTCGTGACGGGCCTGATCAAGGCCAACTTCCCGAGCCGGATCGCCTTTGCGATGGCCTCCCAGATCGACTCGCGCACGATCATCGATGCACCCGGCGCGGAGGACCTCATCGGGCGGGGTGACATGCTCTTCCAGCCTTCGGACCTGCCGCGGCCGATCCGCCTCCAGGGCGTCTTCGTCTCCGACCGCGAGGTCCGGGCCGTGACGGCCCACTGGCGGGCCGAGGCCGAGCCGCACTACGACCTGGCGATCGTGGAGGACGAGGAGGAATCGAACGGATCGGTCGACGACCTTGCGGACGACGACGCGGACCGCCTCCTCCCGGACGCCGTGGGCGTCATCCAGGAGTACGATCGCGCCTCGGCGTCGCTGCTCCAGCGGCGCCTCAAGATCGGCTATGCACGGGCGGCGCGGATCATCGACCAGCTCGAGGCGCGCGGCTACATCGGATCGTTCGACGGCTCGAACGCGCGGCAGGTGCTCCGGCGCGACGTCGGCGGACCCGGGCGCGTCCGGGAGGCGAACGGCGACGACGAGGACGACGAGGCATGACCCGCGAGCATGCTCGACCTCTCGGCCCAGCGGGCAAGGGCGGAGACGGGGGGCGCGCCCAGGAGCCGCGAACCACGTCGCCGGGGGAGCGCGTGGCCGATCGCCTCGTGGCGGCGCGCGA
This sequence comes from uncultured Chloroflexia bacterium, assembly GCA_963705215.1. Lineage (GTDB taxonomy): Bacteria > Chloroflexota > Limnocylindria > Limnocylindrales > CSP1-4 > CTSoil-043. The sequence continues at coordinate 127,745 of CAVPJI010000020.1, forward strand.
GGCGAAGGGCGTCGACCTCCTGCGGGCGGAGCGTGAGACGAAGATCCGCCGCCAGTACCTCGCGGCGATGGAGCGCGGAGCATGGGAGGAGCTTCCGGCCGGCGTCTATGCCCGGGGGTTCCTGCGCAACTACGCGGTCTATCTCGGCCTCGACCCGGACGAGGTCCTCGCCGCCTGGAGCCGCGAGCGGGGCGAGGTCCCGGTAGAGCCCGCGATCGTCGTCCCGCGCCCCATCACGGCGCCGCGCCGCGGGTTCGTGGTGGGCCCCGGGATCATCGTCGCCGCCCTGGTCTCCCTGGCGGCCCTGGCGATCATCTCCTACATGGGGTTCCAGCTGCTGCGCTTCTCCGAGCCGCCGCCCCTCGCCGTGACCGATCCACCCACGGCGGTGACCGAGGTCGCCGAGGGCACCACGTCCTACACGCTCCGGGGCACGACGGTGCCGAATGGAGAGGTGACGGTCAAGGCACCCGGCCGCGAGGACCTGCGCGTGCTCGCCGGAGGCGACGGCGTGTGGCGGACGGTCGTCGACCTGCGCCGGGGCGAGAACCGGTTCGTCGTGAGTGCCGCCGATCCCACCACGGGCAAGGAGGCGGAGTCGCCGGTCGAGATCGTGATCACCGTTCCCTTCGCCCAGGTGGCCGCTCCGACGCTCGAGCTCACCTCGCCCGAGGATGGCCTGAGCGTGGCCAACGGGGCCATTCCGGTCAGCGGGACAACGACCGACGCGACCTCGCTCAGCATGTCGGCTGCCTACGTCGGGCCGGCCCCGGGCCAGGCAGACTCGCCGGAGACCACGCCGGCCGCCATTCCGCCAACCGCGGTTGAGCTGGCGGACGATGGAAGCTTCGCCACGTCCATCGACCTGACGGAGGGCCGCTGGACCATCACGGTGACCGCGGCGGGCGAAGAGGGGAAGTCCACCACGCTCACCCGCGACGTCACGGTGGTCTACCAGGGGATCTCAGTCGTCGTGGAGATTCGCGAGCAGCGGACGTGGCTGCGCGTCTCGGTGGACGGTGTCGTCTCGCCCCAGACGGGGGCGGGTGGCAAGGTCTACGCGGCAGGCAAGACGGTGACGTTCCGCGGCGAGTCCGTGGTGGAGCTCCGGACCGGCAAGATGAGCACGACCTTCGTGACCGTGAACGGGACGTCCTACGGCGCGCTCGGCACCACGGCCAACCCGGGTACCTTCCGTCTGGAACCCGGCAAGCCGCCGCAGGCGGTCAACTGATCCTGCCGTGGCCGACCTGACGCTGCGAACCCTCGCTGAACGCCTCCAGGCCGTCTGCCTGGAGCGGGGACTGCGCGTGGCCTTCGCCGAGTCGTGCACGGGCGGGCGGGTCGGGGACGCCCTGACGGACGTCGCCGGTTCGTCGGGCTACGTGGCCGGCGGGATGGTCGCCTACGACGACGCGGCGAAGGAGGCTCTGCTAGGCGTCCCGCGCGCGACGCTGGCGGCCCACGGGGCGGTCAGCGCCCAGGTGGCGGTCGCAATGGCGGAGGGAGCCCGGTCTCGCTTCGCAGCGGACCTCGCTGCGGCCGTCACGGGAATCGCAGGCCCGGGCGGGGCGAGCGCTGCCAAGCCGGTGGGCCTCACGTACGTGGCCGTGGCCGATGCCGAGGGGTCGACGGTTCGGCGCTTCACCTGGCCCGGTGATCGCGAGGCGAACAAGGCCGACAGCGCGCGGGCAGCCCTCGAACTGCTCCTGGAGCGCGCAGCGGCGCATCCGGCGGTCCCGGAGCGCCGCTGAGGCACCGCGCGACGAATGGGCGCATCGAGCGCCATACTTGCACCCAGTCAGGATGGCCCGCGGGGCCGGCATGGAGGATGCATGGCAGGCGAGTTCTCGTTCGACGTGGTCTCCGAGTTCGACGCCCAGGAGCTCCGCAACGCCCTCGATCAGGCCCGTCGGGAGATCGCCACGCGTTTCGACTTCAAGGGTGCCCTCGCCGAGATCACCCAGGAGAAGGATGCGCTGACGATCCACACCGACAGCGAGCTCCGGGCGAAGGCGATCCGTGACCTCGTGGAGTCGAAGGCCATCCGGCGCAGCCTCTCGCTCAAGATCTTCGACTGGGGGGCCATCGAGCCGGCCGGCGGGATGACCGTCCGGCAGCGGGTCGAGCTGCGCCGGGGCCTTGGTGACGACCTGGCGCGCAAGATCACGAAGCTGATCCGGGACGACTTCCCGAAGGTCAAGAGCCAGATCCAGGGCGACGCCGTTCGCGTCTCGGCCAAGAGCAAGGACGACCTGCAGAAGGTGATCGTCCGGCTGCGCGAGCTCGACGAGAGCGTCCCGCTCCAGTTCCAGAACTACCGTTAGGGGAGGGAAGGCTGCGGTGTCGACCCGCTCGCCGATCATGCGGCTCATCCTCGTGCTGGTCGTGATCTTCATGGTCATGGGGCTCATCGTGAGCTCGTTCCCATCGCCGGCGAACTGAGATGAGCGAATCGAGGCGTGACGCCGGTCGCTTCATCGCCGACGCCCTGGCCGGGGCCGGTGTTCGGGTCGCGTACACGGTGCCCGGCGAGAGCTTCCTGCCGCTGCTCGATGGGCTGGTCGCGGCGGGCATCCGCGTCGTGGCCGCCCGGCACGAGGGCGGCGCCGGGTTCATGGCGGCCGCCCACGGAGCGCTGACGGGCCGGCCGGCGGCCGTCATCGTGACGCGGGCCGTGGGCGCGGCGAACCTCGCGATCGCCCTCCACGCGGCCCACGCGGATTCGGCGCCGTTGATCGCGATCGTGGGCCAGGTGGACCGGCCATCCCGCGGGCGCGAGGCGTTCCAGGAGGTCGACCTTGTGGCCGCGTTCGGCGGGCTCTGCCGTTGGGCCCGCGAGGTGCGCGACGTCGCCGCGCTCCCCGGGGCGCTGGACGAGGCGCTCCGCAAGGCGACGACGGGCCGCCCGGGGCCGGTGCTCCTCAGCCTGCCGGAGGACCTCCTCGACGAGCCCGCCCCGGACGACGCGGGCCGGATCGCCACGGCCACGGTCCTCGGTCCGTCGCGCGCGCCGGAGCCTGACCCGATCACGATCAAGCGGATCATGCACCTGCTTCTCGATGCGGAGCACCCGGTGATCCTGGCCGGCGCGGGCGTCCTGCGCTCACGGGCGACGGCAGACCTCGTCCGCTTCGCCGAGATGCTGGACCTGCCCGTCATCGCGGCATGGCGCCGCCCGGACGTCTTTCCCAACGATCACGCTCTCTACCTCGGGATGAGCGGTTACTTCTCCGCGTCCACCGTCGCCCCACGCCTGCGCGGGGCTGATGCGCTCCTCGTGCTCGGGTGCCGCCTCAACGAGGTGACGTCCCACGGCTGGAGCGTGCCGGCACCCGGCGCCCGCTGGGCGCACGTCGACATCGAGCCCCTGGGCGCCCGCGGCGGCCTGGGCGCACCCACCGTCGCCCTCGCCTCCGATGCCCGGACGTTCCTGCGCGAAGCCCGCCGCGTCCTCGGGGGTACCGTCCTGGAGATGGCCTCCCTGGAGCGACGGAGGGAGTCGAATGCGGCCGACAGGGCCGCCTACCTCGAGGCGCGCGTCGTCGACACGACGCCCTGGGAGGGGCCTGGGGTCCACCCGGGCCGCGTGATCGCGACGCTGGAACGGACCCTGCCGCCGGACGCCATCGTGACGACCGACGCCGGCCACTTCGGCGGCTGGGCCGCCCGGGGCCTGTGGGTCCGCCGGCCGGGCACCTATCTCGGCTCGACCGCCGGGGCGATGGGCTTCGGCCTGCCGGCAGCCGTCGCCGCCTCCCTGGCGTCGCCCGGTCGTCCGGTCATCGCGCTCGTCGGGGACGGTGGCATGGGCATGACCGGGGCGGAGCTCGAGACGGCGGTGCGCGAAGGTGCCCGGCCGGTGGTCCTGGTCTTCGACAACGCGCGCTACGGGACGATCCACGACCACCAGGCGCGGCGCGGCCTGGACCCGGTTGCCACCGACCTGGGGCCGGTCGACTGGGCGAGGGTGGCCGAGGGCTACGGGGCGATCGGTGTGCGTGTCGAGACCGACGAGGACTTCGAGCCGGCGCTGCGGGCCGCGCTCGCGGCGCGGCGGCCGACCGTGCTTCACCTGGTCGTCGATCGGCGCTGGGTGAGCGTCGATCGCCTCGATGAGACCGAGCCGTCCGAGGGCCTTCGCGCAGAGCCGGATGCGGCCGGCGAGATTGAGCCGGCGGTGGACACGGGGCCGGCTGTCGAAGCCGTGCCCGATGAAACGGCGGAGGCCGAAGCCGAGCCGACAGCCGAAGCCGAGCCGACGGCCGAACCGGAGCCACGGCCGACGCCCGAATCCGAATCCGAGCCGGAGCCCGATGGGGCACTCGCCCTCAGCGCCGCCGACCCGGGCGCTGGCGACGCTCCGGAGGCCGCGGCCGAGGCGTGAGTCGTCGCGCGGGCGAGATCGGCGCCGGGCTCGATCCAGCTCGCGCAGCCATCCCGCTTCGGCGAGGCGAGCGAGTCCACGTGGTCGGCGCCGCCGGCGCCGCAGCAGCAGCAGCCGCCCTCCATGCGCACCTGGCCGGTGCGATCGTCACCGGCTGTGATGCCGGAGGCCCCTCGCAGTACACGCCGCCGCTCGAGCGCGCCGGCATCGTCCTGTCGTGGGCGCACGCGCCGGCGCATGTCGCCGTCGGTGATGCGCTGCTCGCAGATCGGCTTGCCGTGACGAAGGCCCTCACTGCCGTTGAGCCCGATCACCCCGAGCTTGTCGCCGCGCACAGCCATGGGATCGCTACGACGAGCGTGCAGCAGCTGATCGCGGACGCGGCCGCAACCCACGGGCAGCTGCTCGTTGCGTTAGCCGGGACGCACGGTAAGTCGACTACCACCGGATGGATCGTCCAGATGCTCGTCGAAGGTGGGCTCGATCCCTCCGCATTCGTCGGCGCCCTTATGCCGGCCGGGCTCGTCGACGGCGCGGATCCCTCGACGGTGCGCATCGGCCGGGGCCGCTACTTCGTCGTCGAGGCCGATGAGTACGCGGGCAACTTCGACGCGTATCGTCCCGCCATCGGCGGCCTTACGAACGCCGACTGGGATCATCCCGACGTCTTCGCGGATCGCGCTGCTGTGGTGGCGGCGTTCGCGGCCTGGGTGCGCAGCTTCGACGGGGAAGGGGAGCCCCCGCTCCTCGTTGCCAATGTGGGCGACCCCGGCGTGCGCGAGGTGCTCTCGGTCCTGCACGACTGGCCGGGTCGGCTCGTGCTCGTGCGCGTGACGGAGGATCCGGAGGACCCAGAGGCGGTTCGCACCTCGCTGCTGGACGCCCACGCGACCGGAGCCCGGTCCCCGCTGGCGATCGTGGCCCGCTGGCGGCACGGGTCGGGGGAGGGGAGCCTGGAGATTCTCGGGCTCGACCCTGCAGGTGCCGTGACTGCGCGCCTCGCGCTGCCCGGGCGCCACAACGCCGAAAACGGGCTGATCGCGGCGGCAGTTGCCTTCGCTGCCGGGGTGGCACCGGCGGCCATCGCCCGCGGCCTGGCGTCATACCCCGGTGTTGGGCGCCGGCTCGAGCTCAAGGGCGATGTCGGTGGCGTCGTCGTGCTCGACGACTATGGCCACCACCCAACCGCGATGGCAGCAACCTTCGCGACCGTGCGCGAGCAGTATCCCGGGCGGCGCCTGTGGGCCGTCTACGAGCCGCTCACCTACCACCGCACCGCGGCCATGCTCGAGCGGGTTCGCCGCCATCCTCGCCACCGCCGACCTGGCCGTGATCGCGGAGATCCACGCCGGGCGCGACCCGGACACGACGATCGCCTCCGCGCGTGCGCTCGCCGAAGCGGTCGCGCGGCGCGGGACTCCCGCATGGGCCCCGGGCACGGTCGAGGAGACGGCCGCCTGGCTCACCGGACGCGTCGAGCCCGGCGACGTCGTGCTCGTGATGGGCGGCGGGCGCAGCTACGTGATTGCGGAGCGGCTGGTGGCGTTCCTGCAGGCGCGCGCCGGAACTGACGCTCCGGAGGGGCGTGAAGGAGCCCGGTCGGGCGCTGAACAGGCGATCTTCGCGGGGCGGACGGTATCCGACGACATTCCGCACTCCGCGGTTCGGCACTGGCGGCCGGGGACGCGGGGTGACGACGATCCGGAGACAAGGAGGTTCATCGCCCATGCGGAAGCTGCTCTGTTCCTCGGTGCCCGGCTGCACGGCGTCGTCGTGCTCGTCGATCGCGTGGCTGCGCAACCCGCGGATCGGAGCCCGGCTCACCAACGAGGTGGTCAACCCGTTCCTCGTCGAGACAGGGGATCTCGGGGGCCGGGCGTTCGGAGCTCGGAACCCTCGAGCATGTCGGTCGTCGGACTGGCACCCGCCACTTGACACCGATCCACCCGGTGCCGACCGAGGACGGCTTCAAGTTCGTCGTACCACTCGGGATCGCGGTCGCAGTGGGCCAGAACGTCCTGGCGGCGGGCCACTGCCGCATCCAGCTCCACGACACGGTCTACGACCTCGACGAGCCGGTGCTTCTGGATCCGACTGAGATCCGGACATGCCGCGACCGGCCGCCCGGGCCTCGACCAGCGATCGGCGTCAAGTACCTGCTCCTTCGGCGCTTCGCCGAGCGCCCCGGGCGCGCTGGAACCCGCTGCCGCAACGCCGGAATGGAAGCGTCGGAGACGGACGAGCCCGTGGGCGCCGAAGCCCCTGAGGCGCTCGCGCGCGGCGCGGTCGCCGGAGCACTCCGGGCGCCACTGCGGCTCTGACCGCGCCGTGGCCGTTCGCCCATGGCCGGCGGAGTTCGGGTACCGTTCCCGGCCATGGTCGACCGACGCGGAGCGCGCTGCCCTCGAGCGCGCCCTCGCCGGGCGGCGGCGATCTACGAGCTCTTCGCCTGCGATCCGGCCCTCGCCGACACTGCCGCCTTCTGTGCCGCCTACGGCTTCGCGATGGAGAACTCGGCGAACACCATCGTCGTCGTCGGGAAGTCCGACCCGCCCGTCTACGCGGCGTGCGTCGTCCTCGCGACCCATCGCCTGAACGTGAACCGGGCGGTTCGGAACCGGCTCGGGACGCGGAAGGCATCGTTCGCCTCGCCGGACGAGACGCGGGCGATGACAGGCCACGAGATCGGCGGGGTGACCGTCTTCGGGTTGCCGGATGGACTCCCGATCCTGGTCGACGCAGCGGTCATGGAGCGCCGATCGGATCGTCCTCGGCGGGGGGAGCCGGAGCTGGAAGGTGATCGCGCCGCCGTCGATCCTGCTCACGATCGCGCACGCGGAGGTCGTGGCGGACCTGGCGACTCCGGCGCCGCCCGCGCCCGAGCCTTCCGAAGGCGCGGAGACGATCGAGGCAACTGCGGACTGATCGGCCGCCCGGCCGGGATTCCTCCCGCTCCCGCCAGGCTCAGGCCCCGAAGCGCTCGACCAGCAGGCCGTGGCGAAGGCCGCGGTCGCTGACCGTCAGCGAGTCCTGGCCCAGCATCTCCATGACCGTCCGCACGACGCAGGCGCCGGCCAGGATCACGTCGGCCCGCTTCGGCTGGAGGCCGACGATGGCGCGGCGGGCTTCAACGTCCCGCGTTCGGTAGAGCTCGATCTGGCGGTCGATCTCGGCCCGGTCGAGAACGCTGCCCTGGACCACGTCCGGGTCGTACGTGGCCAGCGCGTGCTTCACCGCGGTGATGTTCGTCACGGCGCCGCCCATCGCCACCAGCGCGTCAGGGGCCGGCCGCCCGTCGATCCGCGAGAGGTCGGCGGCGATCGCGGCCAGGGCGTCGGCCAGCACCTCCTGGGTCACGACCCCGGCGAGCCCGAAGCGCTCGGTGTAGCGCACCGCCCCGACGTCCACGCTGAAGCGCTCGTCGACCCGCGGCCCGCTGCCGAAGGTGAACTGGGTGCTGCCGCCGCCCGTGTCGAAGACGACCAGCGAGCCCTCGGCCAGGCCGAGGCCCGCCTTGACCGCGAGGTAGGCGAGGCGGCTCTCCTCGTCGCCGGGGATGACCTCGACGGTGACGCCGGTGCGAGCGGCGATCGCGGCGACAACCTCGGCGCTGTTGGTCGCGATCCGCAGGCCGGCCGTCCCCACTGCCGCGATGGCCAGGGCGCCGTTGCGCTTCGCCTCGTCGACCATGCCGGCGATGGCCGCGGCCGTCCGCTCGAGAGCCTCGGCGCTGATCGTGCCGCGTACCTCGAGCCCTTCGCCGAGCCGTGTCAGCTCGGCCCGGTCGACGATCGTGCGCCACGTCCCGCCGGCGGCGCGCTCGCCAACATGGAATTTGACCGAGTTCGTGCCCACGTCGATCACGGCGTAGCGAGCGGGCTCGTCGTCGACGAGCGCCGCGAGGCCCCGTGGGTAGCTGGTGTTGACGAAGCCGCCCAGGCCCACCGACCGGACCGCCGCGACCACCGCTGCGGCGTCCTCGGATTCGATCGCGACCGTCCGCGTCGGCCGCCCATCCGCCACGACCTCGGAGACCTCGGCCGTGCAGCCGCCGACCAGGTAGCGGACCCGTCGCTTGTGCACGTTCACGGCCCGCATCCGGCCACCCGGCTCGGCCAGCTCGGCGACGAACTGGTCGAGGGTGTAGGCGTCTCGCTCGAGCGCGGGAACGTCGAGGCGCAGGGCCTCGAACACCCTTGTCACGTCGGCCGCCGCGAGAGGGAAGCCGGCCTTCATGACCGGCCGCCACTGCTCCAGGCCCGCGGCGTCCACCTCGACCAGGACCTTGATGTCCATCAGGTCGGCGCGGACCTTGACGTTGTCGCCGGCCCCGGACAGGAGGTAGAGCTCGTCGCTCTCCTGCACGCCGGTCGGCGTCAACGCCGCGAAGTGGGCCTCTGCTGCTCCGAACTGCCGGCCAAACGTACGCCATTCCCAGCGCGGAACGATCGCGGTCATGTCAGGGCTCCCTGGTGGGTGGTCGACAGGCGGGCAACGTGGTGTCCTCCTGCCGATGCTAGCGCACCGCGCGCTCTCCGAGAGACCGCAGCCGCGGAACTACGGCCGCCCGGCCGCCGTCGAGGTGCCATGCAATCACGAACGCTCTTCACCCTGGCAATGGCCTCGGCGCTCCTCGTGGGGGCCTGCACGCGCAGCGCCGGCGCGTCGGCACCTCCTGTCGGCACGGATCCGCCGGGCACCACCGCCCCTGCCGGTCTCGACGACCGCACCTTCCTGGCGACCGAGGCGTTCGGCCGCGTGCTGGTGCCGGAGTCGCAGGTTCGACTGTCGTTCAAGGACGGACAGATCGGCGCGAGCGGCGGCTGCAACTCGATGGGCGGCCCATACGCCGTCGAAGGCGGCCGCCTCGTCGTGCGCCAGCTGGCCATGACGGAGATGGCCTGCGGGGCGGCCCTGATGGACCAGGACGCGTGGCTCGCCAACCTGCTGGACGGCGCGGCGATCCGCCTCGAGGGCGACACGCTCACCCTGGCAAAGCCCGCCGCTGGCCTGACCCTGGTCGATCGCGAGGTTGCCGACCCGGACCGTCCCCTGGCTGGAACGCGCTGGGTCGTGGACGGCCTCGTGGAGGGTGACGCGGTCGTCCAGCGTGCCGGCCGGCGTCGTGGCGGCCCTGACGTTCTCGGCCGGGCGCGTCGATGTCGAGGCCGGGTGCAACCAGGGTGGGGGAGCGGTCTCCGTGACCGACGCGACGCTGACCTTCGGGCCGATCGCCCTGACCAAGATGGCCTGCGAGGGGAGCGCGATGGAGGTCGAGCGGCTCGTCGCGCAGGTGCTGTCCGGCGACGTTCGGTACACGATCGAGGCCGGGACCCTCACGCTCGACGCGGGGGCCGTGGGCCTCACGCTCCGCGCCGCCCCGTGACGGCAGGACGGACTCTCTCGGCACGCGCCCTGAACCGGGCGCTGCTCGCGCGCCAGCTGCTCCTGGAGAGGTCCATGCTGCCGATCGAGGCTGCCGTCGAGCAGGTTGGGGGGCTGCAAACGCAGTACGCCCCGTCGGGCTACGTGGGCCTCTGGACGCGCGTCGCGGGGTTCCGCCGGGAGGCGCTCACGACCGCGCTCGAGGATCGGCGCCTCGTCCAGGCGACGCTGCTGAGGGCCACGATCCACGTCGTTTCGCGGCAGGAGTTCTGGCCGTTCGCGGCTGGGATCCGGCGCGCGCGGCGGGCGTGGGCGCTGAACGTGGGCGGCGGCGACGAGGCCGCCATGCTCGCGCGGGCCGAGCGAACGCGCGAGGCCCTCGCCGGCGGGCCGCGAACGGTGAAGGAGCTGGGCGAGCTGGGGGCAGGCTTCGTCGGGAACCTGGGCGTCTGGGTGGACCTCGTCCGCGTCCCGCCGTCGGGGACCTGGGAGCGCCGCCGGGCCGACCGGCTCGCGCTCGCGAAGGACTGGGTCGGGCCCTGCGACGCAAGCGAGGTCGAGGGCTTCGCGCACCTGGTGCGCGCCTACCTGCGCGCGTTCGGCCCCGCGCCGTGGCGCGACATCGCCGCGTGGGCCGGGATCACGGTCGCGGATGCTATGCGAGGCGGCGGAGCGCTCGCCCTGGCTCGCTACCGCGACGAGGGCGGCCGCGAGCTCGTCGACCTGCCTGGGCTGCCGCTGCCGGATCCCGACACTGCGGCGCCGGTCCGGTTCCTGGCCCACTGGGACGCCGCCCTGCTTGTCCACGCGCGACGCACCGGGATCCTTCCCGAGGAGCACAGACCGCGGGTCTTCACGTCCAAGAACCCGTTCTCCGTGGGAACGTACCTCGTCGACGGGCGCGTGGCCGGCGCCTGGACCGCCCGCGAGGGCCGGGTCGTGCTCGATCCCTATCAGGATGTCGCGCGACGGGACCAGGACGCCGTGGAGGACGAGCGCGCGGCGCTCGAGGCGTTCCACGCCTGAGCGGGGTCCCGATGAGCGCGCGATGAGTGGCACCTGCGATGATGGATGGGTGGCTGGCTACCGGGCGAAGCTGGAGCTGGTGCTCGCCGGAATCGACGTCATGCTGGGCCGGTAGGACCGAGCCCGAGCTTGGCCGGCGCCCGAGCCGGCCGTGACCCCTGGAGGTTCCCGATGGCCGCTCCGCAGCCGTTTGCCGGCTTCACGCCCGATGCGATCCAGTTCCTTACCGACCTCGCCGCGAACAACGAGCGGGCCTGGTTCCAGCCTCGCAAGGGCGAGTACGAGCGGCTGCTGAAGGAACCCCTCGAGGGGCTCTGCACGGCGCTGGCCGAGCGCCTCGCCGCGCGGGCCATCCCGCTGGCGGCCGACCCGAAGCGGTCGCCCTTCCGGATCTACCGAGACACGCGCTTCAGCAAGGACAAGTCGCCCTACAAGACGAACGTGGGCGCGAGCTTCCCGTGGACCGCGGCGGCCGATCGGGCAGGGGAGTCGGTGGACGCGGGCGCCCACGCGAACGGTGGCTACTTCCACTTCCAGCCGGGCGAGATGTACGCCGGTGGCGGCATGTGGCGGGCCGAGAAGCCGCGGCTCGATTCCCTGCGGCGAGCGATCGTCGAGACACCGGATCGGGTGCGCGAGGCCATCGAGGAGCCGGGCTTCGTCGCCTGGTTCGGAGGGGTCGAGACCCACGAGTCCTTCAAGCGCATCCCGCCCGGTTACCCGCAGGATCACCCCATGGCCGACATGTTCCGCTGGAAGGACGTCGTCTTCGGGCGGCGGCTGTCGGATGCCGAGGTCTGCTCGCCGGACCTGCCCGACCTGCTTGTCGACGGCTGGGCGGCCGCGATGCCGGTGTTCCGCTTCCTCGCAACGCTGCAGTAGATGCGATGTCGGGGCGCGACCCCCGCGGCAGCGTCGCCAGCCGTGCCGTGTCCGGCGCGACGGGTCAGATCGGGATGCAGATCTCGGTCACGTAGTCGGCCGGGTTCGGCGACTGCGCGGGCCCGACGACGTACCGGCTGAACATCGGGCCGGCCTCCGCCAGGCCCTCGGCGACCATGGCCTCGGCGAGGGCCATCGCCGCCGCGCCGAACCCCGCGTAGTCGCCGCGCAGCGTGGTCAGGGCGACTGCCTGCTCGGGCACCTCGCGGCACGCGAGCGGCGGCGCCACCGCGATCGGGGCGGCGACCTGCAGCCAGATCTCCACGTCGCAGTCCGATTCCCGGTACTCCGCGTCGTGGTACGTCACCCCGGCGCCCAGCGGCTGGGCGCCCGCAGCCATGGCCGCCGGCATCAGGCGGCCCCAGAGCGGCCCCTCGTCCGCGTAGGTCGGAACGGTGGTGCGCAGGGCAACGATCGTGTGGGCCGGGATCGTGCGCCTGGTGAGCGTCGTCGTGGTCGTGGTCATGGCAACCTCCGCGAGCGACCGGATCAGTCGATCGACGTCGCCCAGCCGTCGCTCGGTCCTGGCCGCGTCGTCGACGAGCTGGGCCCGCTGGGCTTCGAGGGCATGGGCCATGGCTGCGGGGTCACCGGCGCTTCGGACCAGCGCCGCGATCGCCGCCACGGGCATCCCAACGTCGCGGAGCTCGCGGATCCGCGCCGCCTCGTACATCTGGGCCACCGTGTAGTAGCGGTAGCCCGTGCCGCGGTCGACGCGGGCGGGGCTCAGCACGCCGTGCTCGTCGTAGTGACGGAGCATCCGGATGCTCAGCCCGACGAAGCGCGAGAACTGCCCGATCGGCAGCATGCCGCGCGGTGTGCGGGGTGGCTCGGTGCTCGTCATGGCCTCACTCTGGACCCTGACACGATGGCAGAGTCAAGACTGGCAGCCGGGGCAGATGTAGCAGGCGCCGCCGAGGTACTGGAGCTTCACGACGGCGGCACCGCAGCGCGGGCAGGGCTGGCCGACCGCGCGCCGGTCCATCCGCCGGCGATAGCGCCCGGGGTTGCCGAACAGGTCGACCTCGTCGTCACGGCCGCCGCCCTCGATGGCCGCGCGAACGGTGACCACGATCGCCCTGTGCAGCGCCTCGACCTGCGCCCGGTCCAGGCTGGCGAGAGCGTGCCGCGGGTTCAGGCCCGCCTCGAAGAGGATGTCCTGCGCAAGCGCGTTGCCGACGCCGGGGACGAGACTCTCCTGCGTCAGGAGGCCCTTCGCCGTCCGGCCCTGCGACGCCTGCTCAGCCACCAGGCTCGCGAGGTGATCGATCGTGAACCCGGCCTCGATCGGCGCCGGCCGCAGGCCGCGGGCCCCGGGCCGGTCGAGCTCGGCGCCACGCTCGTGGAGCTCCATCCCTCCCCACATCGCCGTGGTCATCGACAGCGCCGACCCGTCGTCGAGCTCGAGCAGCAGGTGGACATCGCGGTCGACCGGCGCGCCGGCCTCGTGCAGGCGCAGCCGGCCGCCGCACTCGCCGAAGGCGAGCACGTAGCCCGGCTCGAGGTCGATGAACAGCCACTTCGCGAGGGCCCGCGCGCCCGCGACCGTCAGGCCCGCGACGAGGCTCGCGAACTCGTCCGGCGTCCGGTTGTACGAGACGAACTTGTGCGGCCGGGCGCCAAGCGACCCGCGGACCACGAGGCGCCCAGCGAGGCGCTCGCGGACCTGGGCCGCCAGCGTGACGATCTCGGGCAGCTCGAACACCTGGCCCTGCCTCCGCGCGTGGCCCGGGCCTAGGGTCCCCGTCGGCGCCGCAGGCAGCTGAAGATCAGCGCCAGCAGGGCCGCATCGACGAGCGCGATGCCGATCCAGCCGCGACCGCCGGGATCCCAGGGACCCGCCAGCATCGCGACCGGCTCCAGGCGCACCAGCGGAAGGGTGGCGAACCAGGCGTCGGGGATGGCGGCACCGGGGTCGAGAGCGGCCGGGACCGTGGCCGCGCCGACGACCCCCAGGGCACGGATCAGCTCCCGGAGCGCCACGTCGTACTCGGCCCGATCGGTCACCTCGCGTGCGGTCGCCCGGATGCGCGCGCCCGGCAGGATCACCTCCACCGACGGGTCGGCGCTCAGGTTCGCAAGCCAGGCCGTCCCTCGCCCGAACCCGGCGCAGACGTAGATCGCCCCGTCGTGGACCACATAGCCCAGGGGCGCCTCGCGCACGAGCCCGCTCCGGCGACCGCGGGTGCGAAGGAGGAGGATCGAGCCCGTGACCGGCGTCACCAGCAGCGGTCCCAGGCCGGCGCGGAGAGCGGGTGCCGCAGTTGTCCGGTTCACGACCAGGAACGCGCGGCGCAGGGCCGGCAGGAGCCGCGTCATGATTGGGCCGTAGGGCGGGGCAGGGGAGGGAGCCTGGGTGTCCATGCCCCGAAATCTGGCGGGATCACGCGTCGGACGCCAGAGCCGGACGTCACCGCACGGTGCGCTGGACCGCCCGCCGGCCGGGGAGGGCCGGCACCGGGATCCAGCCGGTCAGCCTCTACCTCCGGGGCCCGCGGAGATCGACAGCTTCGCCCACACCTTGTCCAGCAGGTCGTCCTCGAGTGGCAGGCCGAACTCCCCCGTGAGGATCGTGCGGAGCTGCTCGACGTCGCGGAGCTCGGTCCGTTCCCTGATGGAGAGACCCGGACCGAAGCGCATCAGCGCCCCCTCCCGGAACCCGGTCAGCCCCCGGGGGTCTTCAGCATGCACATCAGCTGGTTGGTGAACGGGACCCCAGGGTGCGTCGAATAGAAGTAGTTGGCCATCTCCACGTCGAGCGGGCTGACCCAGGTGAGGTCGAAGCTCAGGACATCGAACCAGCCCGGGGCCGTCATGAGCTGCAGGACGTACGCGCCCCACTCGGACTCGACGAGCTGGAAGCTCGAGCCGTCCTGCTCGAAGACGACGCGCATGGGCTTGGCTCGGGCCCGCGCCCGAGATGATCTGTCACCGGCCCCGGGCGTCCAGCATACCCTTGTGTGGTAGTGTACCCGTGTAGCACGGAGGACATTATGTCGAACCTCACGATCGTGGTCGACGACGGCGTGCTCCGCCGGGCCCGGAAGAAGGCGATCGACCAGGGGACCAGCGTCAACGCCGTGGTTGGCGCCTATCTCGAGCAGTACGCCGGGCCGGACGGCGCGGCCGCAGCGCTCGCGGACTTCCTGGAGCTCGCGACGTCCGCCGGCGCCTCGAGCGGGGAGTCGGGACGGACGTGGACGCGCGAGGACCTCTATGACCGACCGGGCCTTCGTTGACACCAACGTCTGGGTGTACGCGGTCGACCGCGCGGACCCGGTCAAGCAGGCGCGCGCCCGCGAGGTCCTCGACCCGGCGCACGGCGCGTCGATCGTCACCTCGGCGCAGGTGCTCGGCGAGTTCTACGCGACGGTGACCCGCAAGCTCGCCAGCCCGGTCGCCCCGAGCGATGCGGCTGATATGGTCGAGCGGATGCGCCGGTTGCCGGTCGTGGAGATCGACGCGGACCGCGTCGGCGCAGCCATCGAGGGCAGCCGGTCGTGGCGGCTCTCGTACTGGGACGCACTCATCGTGGTCGCGGCTCAGGCCGCGGGCTGTTCGCTCCTGCTCACCGAAGACCTGGCAGCCGGGGCCTCGTACGGCGCGGTCCGGGTCGAGAACCCGTTCGCGGTGAACCGGCGCGTGTCCGAGGAGCGCGCCTCGTACGCCGCCACAAGCGGCGCCTGGGACGACGCCGACCTTGCCTTGGAGCTGGATCGATACGAGCAGGCGGGGCGAGCAGCCGGCATGCGCCCGAACGCGATCCACTCCTACTGGGACTACGCGCGCCGGTTCCTGGCCTGGCGGACGGGCGAGTACCGACCGCGCGGCGCCGCTCGCGACGGTCGACCCGTACCGCCTGAGCCGGCCACCGCCGAGGAGCTCACTGCGCAGGCGGCGGCCTATGCCGCGGACATCGAGCGCGCCGGCCGCGAGCGGGCAACGATCGACACCTACCACCGCCACGCGATGTTCTTCGTCCGGTGGCTCCGGGGCGAGTTCCGGCCGGGGGATCGCCTCCGCTAGCCGACCGCCGTCCGGCCGGGGGCGAGCGTTGGAGCGGGGAGATATTGCAGGCGCGCGGAGAGACGGCGAGACCGCCATCGTGAAGGTAGCGGCGGACCCGTCCCCGCGGTCATCGAGCGGCTCGACACTCACGCAGGGACACAAGGACGACAGAGCGTGGACAGAGTGGCGACAGATGCTATGATGCCAGGGCCGCAGCAGGAGCACCGAACATGACCACCGCCGCCTACGCGACCGAGGTGCGGCGCGTCCGGGACGCGGGCCTCGAGACCGTGGACATCGCCCAGGCCACCGGCGTCGACAGGAGCACGGTGTCCGCCTGGCTCAACGCCCGGCGCACGCCCACCGGCGAGCGGCGCAACCGGCTCGTCGAGCTGGCGGCTATCGTCGAGCGCCTCCAGCGGGTCATGAATCCCGCCTACGTCCCAATCTGGCTCGTGAAGCCGCTGACGCTGCTCGATGACGAGCGCCCGATCGAGGCGATCGCCCGCGGCAACTACCGCGCGGTGTCGCGACTGGTCGCGCAGCTCGAGAACGACTCCTTCTCCTGAACCGCAGGACTCGCGCGAGTTCGCGTTCAAGGCCGCTGGTGGCGCCCCATCAGCTGCCCACGAGGGTCATAGGGTTCTGACTGCGTTCCGCACGGGGCCCGACGTGCCGGGCGTCGTCGCGGCCATTCCGGTCGCCGTCCATGACGTCATCCCGAGCATCCCCACCGACCTGCGCACGTAGGGCCTCGACGCCTGCCAGGCAGGCGGGCGAGTGGAGTTCACGAGCGGGAGCTCCGCACAGGCGCACGCAGGTCACCCACTGCTCAGTCGGCCGCGGGAGCGGTCGAGGTCCTGTCGCTGCCCGACGCGCGGGGCCAGCTACCGAGCACATGAAGCGCGGGCGCTATCCCTGCGCTCGGCGGGGGACGGATCCTGGCCTCGAAGAAGGAGTCGCAGGCCGACCTCGAGGCTCTCGGTCGCGCGTGGACGACCGTCAATCCCACCAGAAGTCCCAGCGGGGACTCCCGACGAGCACCGGCGCGTACGCACTGATCGTGTCGGCGCCCTGGAAGATGTTGTCGGGGCAGAACGCGAGATGCTCCGCCGAGATGTCGGTCGCCGAACGAGGGTCACGGCAAGCGACGGGCGCGACCGACGCCGGAGCAGGCCGGGTTTGGGGGATGGCCGAAGAGCCGATCCACCCGGGAACGTCGACGCCACTCACGTGTTTGCCGGCCCGCCTTGACGTCCCCGGGAGTGCGTCCTAGAGTACGGATATTGTCCGTACCTGCAAAGGATCTTACCGATGGCTCTCGCTCGATCGACGCGGCGCAAGGATGACCGGCTGGAGCTGCGTCTCGAACCTGCGAACCGCCGCCTCCTCGACGAGGCCGCGGCAGCAACCTCCGTGAGCGTCAGCAGCTTCGTGCTCACGCACGCGACAGAGGCCGCGCGCGAGGTGCTGGCGGACCGCACGTCGTTCGTACTCCCCGACGATCGATGGGACGCTTTCACCGAACTGCTCGACCACGATGCGCGGCCGATCCCGGCCTCGCGGCCTGCCGCGCGTGAAGTGTGCTCGTCGAGGCGTGAGCGACTACGGCCGCGTCGAGTCGCTCGCCCGCGACCACGAGACGGCGGATTCGACTGCGGGTCGGAGGCACAGACGACATGGCTCCGTCGTCACGCGCTCCAGGCCCACCAGTCGGACACGGCAAGGGTCTACGTCGTCTGCCCCACGGGCACGAGGCGGGCCGTCGGCTACTACGCGCTGGCAGCAGGCTCTGTCGCACTGACGGGGTGCCGCCGCGCACCGTCAGGGGTCTGGGGCGGTATCCGATCCCGGTCATCCTCCTGACGCGCTGGGCGTGGACGTTGGTGCGCAGGGGAGGGGCCTTGGGTCCGCACTCGTTCGCGACGCGCTCCTCCAGACTGCCGCAATCGCCGATCGTGCCGGCGTCGGCGCGCTGCTCATTCACGCGGAGACACCGAGGCAGCCGAGTTCTACCGGCGGATCGACCGTCCTTCGAACGTCATCCACGAATCCGCTCCATCTCGACCTGCTCATGAGGGATCTGAGCGCTGCCATCCGGCAAGCAGGGCGCGACCAACTCGAGCAAGCCGGGCGTGGCCAGGTGTCGATCCGGCCGAGCACCGTCGCGCCACTCCGTATAGGCGAGTCGGAGTCGACTGTCATCGACGAGCGGAGCAGGGGAGCGTGACGACCCAGCGGAGCGTGACGCCCGCCGCCTTCGCGCAGAAGTGGCGCGGCGTGACCACCACCGAGAAGGCCGCCTCCCAGGAGCACTTCATCGACCTCTGCCGGATGCTCGGCCAGCCGACCCCCAACGAGGCCGACCCGACCGGCAGCGACTACGCCTTCGAGAAGCGCGTCAGCCAAGGCCGCCGGCGGCGACGGCTACGCCGACGTCTGGAAGAACGACTGCTTCGGCTGGGAGTACAAGGGCAAGCGCAAGGACCTCAAGGCCGCCTACGTCCAGCTGCTCGGCTACAGCGAGGACCTGGGCAACCCGCCGCTCCTCGTCGTCTCCGACCTCGACCTCGATCGAGATCCGGACCAACTTCACCGGCCTGAGCCCGATCGCTCGACACCGTCACCCTCGACGACCTGGCCGCCGACGACCCGTCCGACGCCGCTGCAGCATCCTGCGCGACGTCTTCACCGCGCCCGAGGAGCTTCCGGCCCGCACATCCGCCGGCCCAGATCACCGAGCAGCCGCCCGCCACTTCGCGGAGATCGCCCAGAGCCTCCGCGCCCGCGGCCACGACCCGGAGCACGTCGCCCACTTCCTGGACCGCATCCTGTTCTGCCTCTTCGCCGAGGACGCCGGCCTCCTGCCGAAGGGCATCTTCGAGCGCCTGTCCGAGGCCGCCCACGGCCGCTCGAGCGTGTTCACCGAAGGCCCTCGGCGAGCTGTTCGCGAAGATGGCCAAGGACGGCGGCCTGTTCGGCACCGAGGAGATCGACTGGTTCAACGGCGGCCTGTTCGACAGCGCCGAAGTCCATCCCGCTCGACGGCTCCGAGATCACGACCCTGCTCGAGGTCAGCCGCCTCGACTGGGCGCTCATCGAGCCCGCCATCTTCGGCACCCTCTTCGAGCGCGGCCTCGACCCCGACCAGCGCGCCCAGCTCGGCGCCCACTACACCGACCGCGCGGCCATCTGGGCGCCTCGTCGAGCCGGTCGTCATGCGCCCGCTGCGGCGCGAGTACGCGGCGATGCAGGCCCGCGTCACCGAGCTCCTCGCTGGCCGGCCGGAAGGTCACGAAGGCGACGCCGCGCGCGGACGAACCCGGCAGGCCGTCTTCGAGGACTTCCTCGAGCGCCTGCGCCGCGTGCGCGTGCTCGACCCCGCCTGCGGCTAGCGGCAACTTCCTGATCGTCAGCCTGTGGGCGCTCAAGGACCTCGAGTTCGAGGCGATCCACTGGGGCTCGCTCGTCCTGCAGCGCCCGATGCAGGTCCCGCAGGTCGGCCCCGAGGCGGTCCTGGGCATCGAGATCAACGCCTACGCCGCCGAGCTCGCCCGGGTGACCATCTGGATCGGCGAGATCCAGTGGATGATCCGCCACGGCCTGGGCTACCGCCGCGACCCGATCCTGCAAGCCGCTCGACCACATCGAGACGCCGCGACGCGCTGCTGGACCTCTCCGACCCGGCGAACCCCCGCGAGGCGGAGTGGCCGGAGGCCGAGTTCATCGTCGGCAATCCGCCGTTCCTGGGCGGCGAAGCTGCTGCGGCGCGGGCTCGGCGACGACGTACGTCGACGCGCTGTTCGCGGTCTTCGACGGCCGCGTCCCGCGCATGAGCTGACTTCTGTCGCTACTGGCACGAGAAGGCCGGCCGCGATCGAGACGGGCCGGACGCAGCCGCGCCGGCCTGCTCGCGACCAGGCCATCCGCGGCGGCGCCAACCGCCGCGTCCTGGAGCGGATCAAGGAGACCGGGCGACATCTTCTTCGCTCGGTCCGATGAGCCATGGATCCTCGACGGGCGCGAACGTCCACATCAGCTTCGTCGGCCAGGACGACGGCACCGAGACCGGACGCGAACTCGACGGCCAGCCCGTCGCGGCGATCAACGCGAACCTGACGCCGGGCATCGACCTCACGCAGGCGCGCCGGCTCGCCGGCGAACCGCGGCATCGCCTTCATGGGCGACACCAAGGGCGGCCCATTCGACATCGCCGCCGACGCTCGCGCGTCGCGATGCTCGCTGCGCCGAACCCGGACGGCCGCTCGAACGCGGACGTCGTCCGCCGTGGGTGAACGGCCTCGACATCACGCGTCGCCCGCGCGGCATGTGGATCATCGACTTCGGCGTCGACATGCCCGAGCGGAGGCCGCGCTCTACGAGGCGCCATTCGAGTACGTGCGCGCAGCACGTCCGGCCGACGCGCGTCAGGAACCGCCGCGAGCGCGTACGCCGAGCGCTGGTGGCTCCACGTCGAGGCCGCGCCCGGGATGCGCGCGCGCTCTGGCCGGCCTGCAGCCGCTACATCGCGACGCCCGACGCTGTCGAAGCACCGGCTCTTCGTCTGGCTGCCCGCCGACACGCTCGCCGACCACCGGCTCGATCGTCTTCGCCCGCGACGACGACTACATCGTTCGGCGTCCTGCACTCGCGCGTCGCACGAGCTCTGGGCGCGCGGCACGGGCACCCAGCTCCGCGAGGACGAGTCCGGCTTCCGCTACACGCCCACGACCTGCTTCGAGACCTTCCCGTTCCCGGACCCCACGCCCGAGCAGCGCGAGAGAGTAGGGGAGGCCGCCCGCCGCCTCGTCGAGCTCCGCGACGGCTGGCTCAACCCGCCCGGCCTCGACCCCGCCGACCTCGAGAAGCGCACCCTCACCAACCTCTACAACCAGCGCCCCACCTGGCTCGCCAACGCCCACGCCGACCTCGACGCCGCCGTCTTCGCCGCCTACGGCTGGCCCGTCGGACCTCGCCGACCAGCGAGATCCTCGAGCGCGCTGCTCGCGCTCAACAGCCAGCGGGCATCCTCGCCATGACGGTGACCCGCTTCGCAGGCTCAGCCTCTCAGTCTGCTGTCAGTCGTGCTCACGACTCATCGACCAGACGTTGGTGGTGGCAAACGGCCAGCACCGGTGCGGGCGTCGGGGACAGGCAGTCAGCTAACGCTCCGGACAGCATCGCGTCCCCAACGAGGGCGCTCGCTGGCCGCAGCAGCTCAATTCCAGCTGGGCAGGAGTAGCCCGATGGAGTCGGCTCGCATTACCTCGATCCGGCTGAAGAACGTGAAGACGCTTCGGGACTTCGCCATCACCCTCGGCCCGATGAACGTTGCGGTTGGGCCAAACAACGCGGGAAAGTCGACGATCATCGGCGCATTCAGGGTGCTTGCGGCGGGCTTAGGTGCCGCCCGATCCAAGTCACCGGAACGGATCGGCAGCAGCCTCAGACGCGGATGGCGCGTTGCCGAACTCTCTCGATTCCCATCTCGATGGAGAACATCCACACCGACTATCAGGATGACGACACAACGGTGACATTCCGATTGTCCAACAAGAACGAACTCGAGTTGGTGTTTCCGTGGCGGCGGAGCCATCCTGTATCTCGGCACTGAGAGCAAACAAGTGGCGCGACCCGCCGAGTTCCGGGTGCACTACCCGGTCGTCGTCAGCGTGGTTCCAGAGTTAGGCCCCCTTGAGCACGAGGAGGACGTCGTCCTCGAGGACACGGTCCGAAGGGGCCTGGCGACGCATCGGGCGTCACGCCATTTCCGGAATTACTGGCGCTACTACCCAGATGGCTTCGAGGACTTCAGGGCCGACCTGCAACGCACCTGGCCGGGCTCAGACATCGAGCCGCCCCGGCTTGAGAATCCGCTGGATACGAAGCTCACGATGTTCAGCTGCGAGGGCGCGTACCTCCGAGAGCTGTACTGGGCTGGCTTCGGCTTCCAGGTCTGGTGTCAACTCCGAACGCACCTGAACCGCGCCCGAGGATCGACTCTGCTGCTCGTTGATGAACCGGAGACCTATCTCCACCCGGTGCTCCAACGCGAGATCCTCTACCTCCTGCGGGAGACAGCGTCGGACGTCCTCATCACGACCCATTCGAGCGAAATCGTTGCCGAAGCGGAGCCCAACGAGAATTCTCATCATCGATCCTGCGCGACGATCCGCCCGCCGCGCAGGGGACCTGACCGGCGTCCAGAATGCCCTCACGCACATTGGCTCAGGACGCAACGTCGTACTCACCCAGCTCGCACGAACGGCAAGCGCCCTTCTAGTCGAAGGAGACGACTTCGCCGTTCTGCGTGCAATCGCTCGCATCCTCGGTCTGCCAGGGCTGGCGACCGGAGCATCGATTGCCCCGATGCCGCTGGACGGATTCCCGACCGTTGAGCGGCTGCGAGCCGTTTGCGAAGGCATTAGAAAGGCCATCGGCCCAAAGGCATTCCTTGCCGCCTGCTTCGATCGTGACAATCGATGTGACGAAGAGCTCGACTATCTGCGCGCTGAGTTCGCAAAGTGGACCGATCACGTCCACATCCTTCGACAGCATGAGATCGAGAACTATCTACTCGCGCCCGAAGTCGTTGACCGGGCAATCATTAGGCTCTCCCGGGCACGTCACCTCTCGCGGGGCTCCGTACCGCCCGCGACTGAACTGCTCCTCAATGCGACGGACTCACTCCGGGGCGAGGTAATCGCTGCCCGTGGAGCCGAACGCCATCGCTACCTACGCCCGGAGGGCACGAGCGTCCTCACGGCGAACCGCGACGCAGCCGCCGCGGTTGCTGCAGCCTGGCCGCAACTTCAGGATCGCATGAACCTCGTTCCTGGCAAGGAACTCCTAAGCGCGCTTAACCGCATGCTGCAGCCCCACGGGTTCACACTCTCGACGCAGTCGCTCGTCAATTCAATGCAGCCCGCCGACATTCCTCGCGACCTGTCCGGCTTCCTGAAGGGGGTCGAGGCTCGCATCGCGGCGCATGGGGCACCCCATCCACAAACAAGGAGTTGAGGTGCGACCGGGGTCCCAGGATAAACATAACTAGTATTATCGGAAGTAGCATGGGACGCTCGGGTCGGCTCTGGGAGAGGGCGACGCCGTCAGCGAGTCGCGGTCGGATCCAAGACCCGGACACCCGTGCGCTCGACATCGCGGACGTTTCGCGTGACGAGGACGAGGCCGTGCTCGAGCGCGGTGGCCGCCAGCAGGCCGTCCACGGTCGGGATCGGATCCGGGACGTTCAGGCTGCCCCAGCGGTCGGCCACGCGTGCGTCAACGGGCAGCGCCCGCTCGGCGAAGTCGCTCGCCAGCCTGTCCAGCCATTGTTCGAGCGCGAGGGCTGAGGGCGCATCGCGGCGCCGGATCGATTCGATTCCCCGCCGGATCTCGCCGAGGACCAGGACACTGGTGAACAGCTCGGCCTCCCGCGCGTCGGCGTACCACGCCTGGATCCCAGGGTGCGCCCGGACACCCTTCCGGAGCTCCGAGAGGACGTTGGTGTCGACCAGCCAGCTCACAGGGATGCTCGAGGCATGTCGCGGTCGAAGTCGAAGTCCTCGTCGGTGCCAACATCCGGCATCGAGGCGAGCGCCGCCTTGAACGATCCGCGCTCCAATTCCTCGCTGAGGGCTGCGCGCAGGATCTCGCGGTGCTCGGCTTCCGCGGAGCGGCCGTGCCGGGCCGCGCGCCGCTTGAGCGCTCCCACGATCTCCTGCCCCACATTGCGGACGATCAACTGGCTCATGTCGTCACCTCTGATAGCGATGATAGCAGTCCTTGTCCACCATGGCGCGGTCCGCGGTTGCCGCGAGGATCGCCGCCACGTCCGCGTCGAGCGTGGGCTCCCAGGCGGCCAGGAGCGCCAACCCGAAGGTCTCCCCTGCCCTGGCGACCGCCCGCGAGGCGTCGGTGTAGCCCAGGAGCTCGACGCGGCTCTCGAAGGTGTCCCAGTCGCGGACGGTCGACGTGGCCGGCAGCGTCACGCACCACGTCGACGTCGAGGTCGACGAAGACGAGACGACCCCCGCGAAGGTGCACCGGGAGCGCCGCATCGACCTTCACCTCGAGCAGCACGCCGGCCTCGTCCAGCTTCACCACGATGGTGGCCGGGGCGCGGGTGCCGAGCCATCGCAAGGTCACGCACGCCTGCTGCTCGGCGTCCCGGGCGGCGAGGAGGCGCCGCTCGTCGCGCCCTCGCACGTGGCGCACGACCCGCCAGCCGCGGCCGGCCGTGCCGACGAGGTCGCCGTCCCACTGCCAGCGGTCTCGGCGTTCACCGTGCTTGCGCTTCACCACGACCACGCGGCGCGGGACGGACAGGGGCCGGAAGGGGCCCGGCAGGCGCAGGTCGAGCGCCCCGGGCCGGCAGGTCACGGCCCGGGGGCCTCCCGGAGCGATTCCGCCCACCGTGATGCGGCCGCCTTCAGCTCGCCGGCCAGGGCGGGTCCGACCCGGCCCCGGACGCGGACGTCCCGATCCCGGTACTCGAGCTCGATGGCTCCTCGCTCGCGCACGCGGGCGAGGAGCTCGCCGGCGGCATAGGGAACCGCAACATCGACATCGACGCCGAGCGATGAGAGGACCGCGGCCAGCTCGACCCGAAGGGCGTCGAGGCCGAAGCCGGTGCGCGCCGAGAGGAGGACGCTCCCCGCGACGATCGGAGCGTCGGCAGGCCCGCCGGTGGCGCCCAGCAGGTCGGCCTTGTTGAATGCCACGAGGCGCGGCTTCTCCCCTGCCCCGAGCTCGTCGAGGACCGTCTGGACCGTGGCCCGATGCTCCGCGAAGTGCCCGTCGGCCGCGTCGACGATCTCGATGAGGACGTCGGCCCGGGTCACCTCCTCGAGCGTGGCCCGGAAGGCGTCGACGAGCTGGTGCGGCAGCTTGTGGATGAAGCCGACCGTGTCGGTGATGATCGCCGTCTGCCCATCGCCGAGCTTGACCTGGCGACTGGTCGGATCGAGCGTCGCGAAGAGCTTGTCCTCGGCCAGGGTCACCTCGCTTCCCACGAGGGCGTTGAGCAGGGTCGACTTGCCGGCGTTCGTGTAGCCCACGATCGAGACGGTGGGGACGAGTCTCCGGTCGCGGCCCCGGGCGGCGGTCTCGCGCTGCTGGCGGACGTCCTCGACCCGCTCCTTCATCTTCTTGATCCGCTCGCGAATGAGCCGCCGATCGGTCTCCAGCTGGGTCTCGCCGGGGCCGCGGGTGCCGATGCCGCCACCCGTCCGCGACAGGTGGGTCCACATGCGGGTGAGCCGCGGCAGCTGGTACTCGAGCTGCGCCAGCTCCACCTGGAGGCGCCCCTCGTGGGTCCGGGCGTGCTGGGCGAAGATGTCGAGGATCAGGCGGCTCCGGTCGATGACCTTGACCTTGAGGAGCTCCTCGAGGGCGCGCTGCTGGCCGGGTGACAGCTCGTCGTCGGCGACGAGGACGCTGAAGCCGGTCTCCGCCTTCGCCGCGAGCAGCTCCTCCGCCTTGCCCTTCCCGACGTACCAGTTGGGGTCGACGTGGCGGCGGTTCTGCCACTCGGCGCCCACCACCTCGGCGCCGGCCGTCTCGGCGAGCGAGGCAAGCTCGGCAAGGCTGTCCTCGGCGTGCCAGCCGGGGTCGTCGCCGGCGTCGACGGCGACGAGGAACACCTTCTCGACGGGCGGGGCGAGATCGATCGTGGTCATGCGGGGCATGACGGGAGGATACCCGCCCGCTCAGGACGCGACGAAGGCGCCCGCGACCGCGACCGCCCGTTCGACGGCGTGCGCGTCCGCGACGTCGATGGCGAGGTCGACCGGCTCGCGGCGGAACCACGTGCGCTGGCGGCGAGCGAAGGCGACGTTGCGGCGGACATTGACGGCAAGGTAGCCGGCGCGGTCCAGTCGACCGTCCAGGAGGTCCCACGCCTCGCGATACCCGATGCCCGAGAAGGCGGGCAGACCCGGGTCGAAGCGCGTGCGAAGCCCATCCGCCTCCGGAAGGATGCCGCCGTCGAGCTGGGTCTCGGCGCGCCGCGCGATCCAGGCCCGATGGAGAGCGCGGTCTGCGACGTCGAGGCCGATCCGCAGCACCGGGCTCGGATAGCCCGCCGGCTTCGGCAGCGGAGCGTCCCCGGCGAGAGTGGCGATCTCGAGCGCCCGGACGACGCGCCGCGGGTTGTGCAGGTCGGTCCGCTCGGCACGTTCGGGCGCGATTCCCCGGAGGCGGGCGATCAGCGCCGGCAGTCCGTCGCGGGCAAGGTCGGCCTCGAGCATGGCCCGCACCGCGGGGTCCCAGGGCAGCTGCTCGACCGGGAGACCGCCCGCGACCGCCGCGATCCAGAAGCCGGTGCCGCCGGCCAGGATCCCGATCCCGTCGGCCTGCGCCAGCGCGGAGAGAACGCCCGACGCGTGCGTGACGAAGTCCGCGACGGAGAACGCCTCGTTCGGCTCCACGAGGTCGAGACCGTGATGGGGCACGCCGCGGCGCTCCTCGAGCGTCGGCTTGGCCGTGCCGACGTCCAGGCCCCGGTAGACCTGGCGCGAATCGGCGGAGATGACCTCGGCCCGCCTCCCCGACGCCCGGATCGCGAGGGCGATCTCGATCGCGAGGTCGGTCTTGCCGGTGGCGGTGGGGCCGCCAACCACGATGAGGGGAGGCCGCGCGCCTGCGTTCGGGGCGCTGAGCGAGGCGGGCGCACCGGTGGGCAGGGCGGACGTGGTGCTCCCCTCCCCCGCCCTACGCGAGGACGCCGCGCAGGCTGTACGGTCCCGCGCCCACGATCTGCGTGTCGACGACCTGTCCGACGAGCTCCGGCGACCCGGGCAGGTGGACGAGCTTGTTCTCGCGGGAGCGGCCGAACAGGCGCACGACACCGGCGGGCAGGGGCCCGGCGAAGGGGTCCTCCCCGGTCAGCGTGAGAGCGGCCGACGCACGCCCCTGGGGGGCCTCGTCGTCATGGTCGTGGGCCCGCGACCGGGCGATGGCGTCCACGAGGACGGACGCGCGGCTGCCGACGCGCTCCCGGTTGCGCTCGAAGCCGATCGCCTCCTGGGCGGCGAGCAGCTCGTTGAGCCGCTCACGCTTGAGATCGGCGGGCACGTCGTCGGCGAGGCGCGTGGCCGGCGTTCCGGGGCGAGGCGAGTAGGCGGCGGCGAAGACCTGGTCATAGCGAACCGCCCGGAGAAGGTCGAGGGTGGCCTGGAACTGCTCCCGGGTCTCGCCGCAGAAGCCGACGATGACGTCCGTGCTGATCGCGATCCCGGGAACGGCCTTCCGGATCCGCTCCAGGCGCTCCCGGTAATGGGCGATCGAGTACTGGCGTCCCATTCGGCGCAGGACGGCGTCGTCGCCCGACTGGACCGGGAGGTGGAGTGCCCCGCAGACGGACGGGCACTCGGCCATGGCGGCGATCAGCCGGTCGGAGAGGTCCCACGGATGGGAGGTGATGAAGCGCAGGCGCGGGATGGCCGGCCGTCCGTCGGCCCTCGCAAGCGCGTCGATGGCGCGGATCAGCTCGGCCAGGTCCGGTCGGCCGGTCCGGTCGATCCGGCGGCCCGACCAGCGCTCCTCGGCCGCATGGCGGAACCGCTCCTCGGCCGGCAGGTCGTGGCCGTAGCTGTTGACGTTCTGGCCGAGCAGCGTGATCTCGCGGTATCCGGCTGTGAGCAGCGCGCGGGCCTCGGCCAGGATCTCGTCGAAGGGACGGCTGCGCTCCGGGCCACGGCTGAACGGGACGATGCAGTAGGTACAGCTCTTGTCGCAGCCGTAGATGATCGGCAGCCAGGCCGCGACGGCCGAATCCCGGCGCAGGGCCCCCCCGTGGACCGCCGCCGCGCGCGACCCGGCGAGATGATCGGCCGCCGAGACCGGGGTGCCGTTGACGACCGTGGTGGCGGCGGTGGCCGGGGTGAGCCCCACCGGCCCCTGGGCCGAGGACAGGCCGAGCCGCTCCACGAGCTCGGGCTCCTCGTCGGGGCGAAGGAAGAGGTCGACGGCCGGGAAGCGTCGCGCCAGCCTGCCCCGGTCCCGCTCCCGGACGGCGCAGCCGGTCAGCACGACCCGCATGCCCGGGTTCGACGCCTTGAGGGTTCGCAGGATCCCCTGGCGCCCGACGACCTTGGCCTCGGCCGCCTCGCGGATCGCGCAGCTGTTGATGACGACCAGGTCCGCCGCTTCCAGCGACGACGCCTCCGCGCAGCCCGCGGCCATCAGGCGTCCGGCCATCTCCTCGGAGTCGCTTCGGTTCATCTGGCAGCCGAGCGTCCAGACCCAGAACCGGGGCAGGGCCTGGTCCTCCGGCCGGTACTCGACCACGCGCGCATCGATGGGCTCGGCGGCCGTCAGGGGGGCGCCGGCCGAGGCCTGCGGCGGGGCAAGCTCGAGGACCGGAAGCTCTCGTGTGCTCATCGGGCGGCCGCCGGCGAGGCGTGCGCCAGGTCAGCAAGAGCTGCCCGCACTCCGTCGGCCACATCGTCGGGGATCCACGTCTCCCCGATGGCGGCGGCATAGGGGCCCTCGTCGCCGTGGAAGTCGGTGCCGCCCGACGGAACCAGCCGGTGCGCGGCTGCCACGGCGCGCATCCGCTCGACGGTCGCGGCGTCGAAGCTCCGGTGGTGGACCTCGATCCCACCGAGGCCCGCCGCGCACAGGTCGCGGAGCAGGGCCGGGCGCTCGGGCGCCGACGCGAAGTGAGCGAGGACCGGCAGGCCTCCGGCGCCGCGGATCGCGGCCAGGGCGTCGATCGGGCCGAGCGCCTCGCGCCGAACGTACCCGGGCCGGCCGGGCCCGACGATCCGGTTGAAGGCGTCCTGGACATCGCGGGCGAACCCTGCCGCCACGAGCGCCCGGGCGATGGTCGGGCGGCCGAGCGACTCCTCGTCGCCGCGGTCCAGGTCGGCGAGCTGCGCGTCCACCGGCATCCCGGCGTTGCGCAACCGCGCCAGCATCCGCTCGAACCGCCGCCGGCGCGCCCCTCGCTGGCGCCCCAGGAGCTCCTCGAACGCCTCGGCGCCGGGATCGACGCCCAGGCCGACCAGGTGCAGCTCGCCGTCCGGGAGGTCTTCCGCATCGGGGACCGTCGCGTTGATCTCCACGCCCGGGAGCAGGGCGAAGTCGGCGGGCAGCGGCGGGGCCCCCTCCGCGACCAGCTCGCGGTACCCGGCCAGCGTGTCGTGGTCGGTCAGGGCGAGGGTGCGCACCCCGGCGGCTGCGGCCGCGACGACGAGCTCATGCGGGGTGAGCAGACCGTCGGAGCGGAGTGAATGGGCGTGGAAGTCCGCCCTCGACGGGCTCGGCGGGACCAGGCGACCACTGGCCGGCGCGCGGCGGTCGCGCGGCATCAGGCGTGCTCCACGATCCGTTGCATCCGCTCCATGGTGAGGGCCCGCCCGGTCGCCGGGTCCACGTCGAGCCGGAGGGCGTTGAAGACGACGGGCCAGCCACCGACCTCGAAACGGGTGGGGAGGCCGTTCATGAACCGGGGAAGGACCGTAGCCGGATCGAACCCGATGACCGAGTGGAGGGGGCCGGTCATCCCGAGGTCGCTCTGGTAGGCGGTGCCCTTGGGCAGGATCCGCTCGTCCGCGGTCGGCACGTGCGTGTGGGTGCCGACCACCGCGCTGACGCGCCCGTCGAGATGAAGCCCGAAGGCGTTCTTCTCGCTCGTGACCTCGCAGTGGAAGTCGACGAGTCGTACCGGGGGGAGGGCGTCGGCGCCCTCGTCGAGGAGGCGATCGGCATCCGTGAAGGGATTCTCAATCGGGATCATGTACGTCCGGCCCTGGAAGTTCAACACGGCAACGTCCGTTCCGTCGGCCGCCTCATACACGCCCCAGCCCCGCCCGGGAACCCCGTCGGTCCCGTAGTTGTGGGGCCGCAGGATCCGCTCGTCGGCTTCGAGGGCCGGGTAGATCTCGCGCTTGTCCCAGATGTGGTTGCCCGACGTGATCACATCGACCCCGGCCGCGAAGAGGCTCGCCGCGGTCCCGGTGGTCAGGCCCATGCCTCCGGCCAGGTTCTCGCCGTTGGCGGTGACGAAGTCGATCCCGTCGGCGGCCCGCAGCTCCGGCAGGATCAGCTCGATCGTCTCGCGGCCGGGCTTCCCGATGACGTCGCCGATCATCAGGATCCGGCACGCCCGGGGCGCGCGGGGTGTGGTCACCCCTCCCCTACTTCGCGTACTCGACGGACCGCGTCTCGCGGATGACCGTCACCTTGATCTGGCCCGGATACGAGAGGGTCTCCTCGATCTTGCGCACGACGTCGCGGGCGAGGCGGGTCGCGGAGAGGTCGTCGATCTCCTCAGGGCGGACGAGAATCCGGACCTCGCGACCGGCCTGGACGGCGAACGTCCGGTCGACGCCGGGGAAGCTGCCGGCGATCGCCTGAAGGTCCTCGAGGCGCTTGACGTACATCTCGACCGACTCGCCCCGGGCGCCGGGCCGCGAGGCGCTGATCGCGTCGGCGACCTGGACGATCGGCGCCTCGACGCAGGCGTACTCAACTTCCTGGTGGTGCGCGGCGATGCTGTTCATGACCTTGAACGAGAGCCCGTGGCGCTGGGCAACCTGGGCACCGATCGCAGCGTGCGGCCCCTCGGTCTCGTGGTCGATCGCCTTGCCGATGTCGTGGAGCAGGCCGCCCATCTTGGCCGCCTGGACGTCGGCGCCGAGCTCGGCCGCGATCACGGCCGCGAGGCGGCTCGTCTCGACGACGTGGTTCAGGACGTTCTGGCCGTAGCTGGTGCGGAACTTCAGGCGCCCGAGCAGGCGCAGGATCTCCATCGGGAGACCCGGGACACCGGCGTCGTACGCGGCCGCCTCACCGGCCTGGCGGATGACGAGCTCGACTTCCGCGCGCGCCTTGGCGACGACCTCCTCGATGCGGCCCGGGTGGATCCGGCCGTCGGCCATGAGCTTCGTCAGCGCGATCCGGGCGACCTCGCGGCGCACCGGGTCAAAGCCGGAGAGCACCACCGTCTCCGGGGTGTCGTCGATGATCAGATCGATCCCGGTCGCCTGCTCGAGAGCCCGGATGTTGCGACCTTCGCGGCCGATGATCCGGCCCTTCATCTCGTCGGAGGGGAGGTGGACGACCGAGACCGTGTGCTCGGCGGTGTGGTCGGCGGCGACTCGCTGGATGGCCGTCACGATGACGTCACGCGCCTTCTCCTGCGCCTCGTCGCGCGCCTTGCGCTCGATCGCACGAGCCAGCCGTACGGCGTCGTTCTCGGCCTCGGCTCGCACCGCCTCGAGGAGCTGCGCCTTGGCCTCATCGGCCGTCATCGTCGAGATCTGCTCCAGCGCGGCGACCTGCTCGGTTCGCGCCTGGGCAAGCTCCTCGCGGGTCCGGTCGAGCTCGCGCTCCTTGTCGAGGAGCTTCCGATCGCGCTGCTCCAGCATGTCCGTGCGCTGGTCAAGCTGCTCGTCCCGGGTGAGCAGACGGCGCTCCAGCGACGAAAGCTCGGAGCGCTTCTGGCGCGCTTCGTCCTCCGCCTCGCGTGCGAGGCGGAGCTTCTCGTCCTTGGCCTCGAGGATCAGCTCCTTCTGCTGGGTGCGCGCCTCGGCAACGATGCGGCCGGCCTTCTCCTGCGCCGTCCGCATGGCCTGGCTGGCCCAGCGACCTCGCGCGAGGAATCCGATGGCAAGGCCGCCGGCGATGGCCGCGAGCAGGGCCACCACCACGACGATGGGGTTATCCATGATGTGCTCTCGCCTCCCGTCCGGCCGGGGCACGGCCGTCGAGTCTGTCGCGGAATCGGCGATCGCCGGACCGGCAGCAGCGCCCCAGTGGGCGTCGCGAACCGGCAGGCCGGCGTGGGCTCGCCGGGTGGAAGGTGCATTGCCGCCGGCCGAGGACGCGACCGGGTTGCGCACAGGGTACGGCCGGGGGGCGGGAGGGTCAAACGGCCCTCGCGGCCGGGGCGACTGGCCCCTCTACCCGTCGGCGTCGACGGCGACGGTCGTGAGCCAGGCCGCTACGGCGCGACCGGCGACATCGGGGTCGAACCCGTTGCGGGCGAGGAGGGCGTACGCCTTCGCCCGGCGCCTGCGGGGATCCGTCTCGCGGGCAGCCCCCGCTCCGCGGCGAGCGAGGAGCCCGGCGGCAGCTCTCTCGTCGGCGCTCTCCGCCGGTGCTTCGCCCCCATCGGGGGCGGGGCCGCCGCCGAGTCCCGCGTCGCGCTCCCCCAGCACGTCGGTGACGATGGAGTCGACGACGCCCTTCCGGCGCAGCTCCGAGCGCAGCGCGCGCTCGCCGCGCGGCCGGGCCCGGTCCCGCGACTCCACCCAGGCGCGGGCGAACGCCTCATCGTCGAGCATGCCGAGATCCGTGAGGCGCTCGATGGCCGTCATCACCAGGTCGAGCCGGTAGCCGGCGTCACGCAACCTGCGCCGGACCTCGTCGACGGACCGCGGGCGGACCTCGAGGAACCGTGCCGCGGCTTCGAGGACGACCGCCGGGTCGTCGACGGCCCCGCGACGTGCCCGCCCCTCGGCCGGCGTCTCCCGCCGGCGTGTCATGCGCGGTACGGGCCGACCCGGGCCAGCTCTCCGAGGACCCGGGACAGGCGGCCAGCGTCGGGGGTCACCCCGAACCGCTCCTCGAGCTCGGCCGGCAGCAGCGTCCGGATCTCGAGGCCGCGTTCGGCGTCGATGAGGCCGAGCATCCGGCGCACGATCGCGTCGTACTCGTCGGTGCGGCCGCCCGCCTCGATGAGGAAGACCGGGTCCTCGGTGACGAAGACCCGGCGAACGCGGCGGAATCGGCGGCGGTAGGCGTCGCGGTGGCCGGCGGGCGAGGCCAAGACGTCTACTCGGCCTCTTCGATCCCCTCGACCGGGATCTCCGCGGTGGACATCCCGGATCGGATCCGGCCCTCGATCTCGGCGGCGACCGGAGGGTTGTCGCGCAGGAAGCTCTTCGCTGCCTCCCGTCCCTGGCCGAGACGCGTCTCGCCGAACGTGAACCAGGCGCCAGTCTTGGTCACCACGTCCATCGCCACGCCGACGTCGAGGAGGCCGCCTTCGCGGCTGATTCCCTCGCCGTACATGACGTCGAACTCGGCCACCCGGAAGGGCGGCGCCACCTTGTTCTTCACGACCTTGACCCGCACCCGGTTGCCGACGGCGTCGGTGCCGGTCTTGATCGTCTCGACGCGCCGGATCTCGAGGCGGACTGAGGCGTAGAACTTGAGGGCGCGCCCGCCGGGTGTCACTTCCGGATTGCCGAACATGACCCCGATCTTCTCGCGCAGCTGGTTGGTGAAGATGAGCGACGTGTTCGAGCGACTGACGGCACCGGTGAGCTTGCGCAGGGCCTGGCTCATGAGGCGAGCCTGGATGCCGACGAACGAGTCGCCCATCTCGCCTTCGATCTCGGCCCGCGGCACCAGGGCCGCGACCGAGTCGACGACCACGACGTCGATCCCGCCCGAGCGGATCAGCGTCTCGGTGATCTCGAGGGCCTGCTCGCCCGTGTCGGGCTGCGAGACGAGCAGCTCATCGACGTTGACGCCGCAGGCCCGGGCGTAGCCGGGGTCGAGGGCGTGCTCGACGTCAATGAAGGCCGCGACGCCGCCACGCTTCTGCGCTTCGGCGATCACGTGCTGGCAGACCGTGGTCTTGCCGGATGACTCTGGCCCGAAGATCTCCGTGACGCGGCCACGCGGGATGCCGCCCACCCCGAGGGCGAGGTCCAGGGCGATGGAGCCCGACGGGATGAACTCGACCTGCTGCCGCTCGGCCGAGCCGAGGCGCATGATCGAGCCGCGCCCGAACTGCTTCTCGATCGCGAGGATGGCGGCCTCGACCGCCTTGCCCCGCTCGCCCGCCGCCTTCTCGGTCGCCTGCTCGACCCGCCGGTCGCCCGTCATCGCCATCTCGTCACGCTCCTGTCCGTGCCCACGGCCCCGGAGGATCGGACGACGCGACGCCCGCCCCGGATCTCAGCTTTCGTCCGTCTCGACGACGGTCCGCGGCTTCCGCTTCGGCTTGATGATCTCGACGCTCTGCGGCGGCTCGAGATACGGCGACAGCGTCGGCTTTGGTTCGGCCGCCTTGGCCTTCTTCTTGACTTCGCGATGAGGACGGTCTCGGGAGCCCATCGTCAAGCGCCTCCGCGTAACTCGAGGGTACCGGCACGGCCTTCACCGGGACTGCACTGCCGCTTCACCGCGGTTTGGCCGGCTCGCCAGCGAGCGCAGCTCCGGAAGGCGCTGGGGGAAGGTTCCGTCGCGCAGCGCGCTTCGGATCCCGGCCATGAAGTCTAGG
This sequence comes from uncultured Chloroflexia bacterium, assembly GCA_963705215.1. GTDB lineage: Bacteria > Chloroflexota > Limnocylindria > Limnocylindrales > CSP1-4 > CTSoil-043. Next base: position 161,737 of record CAVPJI010000020.1, read on the forward strand.
GTGAAGGTGAGGTTGTGACAAGTCGCGAGCCGATACGCGAGCAGCTCGCCGGCCCGGAAGAGGTGGGCGAGATACGCCCGCGAGAAGCGCCGGCAGGCGAGGCAGGGACAGCCCTCCTGGATCGGCCGGGGATCGTCGCGGAAGCGCTCGTTGCGCAGGTTGAGGCGGCCGCCCGGGACCCAGAGCTGGGCGTTGCGGGCCACCCGGGCCGGCAGGACCGAGTCGAACACGTCGACGCCCCGGTGGACCGCCTCCAGCATGTCGGCCGGCGAGCCGAGGCCCATCAGGTAGCGGACCCGGGAATCACCATCGAGAATGGGAACGACGATGTCGAGGACCGCTTCCCGCTCCGCCGCCGTCTCGTCGCCGGCGAGGCCGCCGATGTTGAGCCCGTCGAACGGGAGGCCGGCAATGAATGCGGTCGAGTTGCGGCGAAGGTCCGGGTCGAGGCCGCCCTGGATGACGCCGAAGAGCGCCTGGTCTTCGCGGTGGTGGGCGACCAGCGACCGCTCCGCCCAGCGGTGGGTGCGCTCGGTGGCGATGGCCACGTCTCGGGGGTCTGTCGACGCGGGCGGGACCGGCTGGTCGAAGGCGACGGCGATGTCGGGGCCGAGCGCCTCCTGGATGGCAATCGACGACTCCGGGGTGAAGCGATGCCTCGACCCGTCGTGGTGGCTGCGAAACGTGACCCCGTCGTCGTCGATCGCGTTCAGGTCGCCGAGCGAGACGACCTGGAAGCCGCCCGAGTCGGTGAGGATCGGCCGATCCCAGCCCATGAAGCGATGGAGGCCGCCGAGCCGCTCGATCCGCTCGTGACCCGGACGCAGGTAGAGGTGGTACGTGTTGGCCAGGATGATCGTCGCGCCGGCCTCGTCCAGGTCGTCGGGGTGGAGGGCCTTGACCGTGGCGTTGGTGCCGACGGGCATGAAGGTCGGTGTCTCCACCGCCCCGTGCGGGAGCTCCAGGCGACCGAGGCGCGCCCGGGTGGAGCCGTCGGCGGGCGGCGGAACGAGGACGTGGAACCTGGCGGCGCCCGGCACGGGCGAGCTCAGGCCTCCGGGGCAGCCCGGGTCGCGTCCAGCGCGCCCTCCGGGCCGTCCTGGTCGCCGGCCGGGGCTGCCACGTCAGCCCCCAGGGCCGTCTCCCAGAGAGACGGCTCGCGCTCGGCGCGGCGCGGCGGCACCTCGTACCCCAGCGCCGCCAGGTGGGCGCGGGCTCGATCCGTGGCAACCCGCCCCTGCGGCGTCCGGTCCAGGAACCCGATGCGCAGCAGGAACGGCTCGTAGACGTCCTCGACCGTCTCCGTCTCCTCGGCGAGAACCGCACCGAGGGCCGCCACCCCGACCGGGCCGCCACCGAACTTCTGGATGATGGCCGCCAGGAGCCGACGATCGGTGGCGTCGAGGCCGAGGGCATCGATCTCCAGGACGCCCATGGCCTCCTCCACGGACGCCAGGCTGATCCGGCCGTCGCCGTGGACCTCGGCGTGGTCGCGGACGCGCCGCAGGAGCCGGTTCACGATGCGCGGCGTGGCCCGGCCGCGGCCGGCGATGGCCACGGCGGCGTCGTCCGACACCTCGATCCCCAGGATTCGCGCCGAGCGCCGCACGATCGCCACGAGGTCGTCGTCGGCGTAGAAGTCGAGGCGGTAGACGGCCCCGAACCGGTCCCGCAGCGGACCGCTGATCCGCCCGGCCCGCGTGGTGGCCCCCACGATCGTGAACGGTCGGAGCGTCAGGCGGAGCGACCGAGCGGACGGTCCCTTGCCGATCATCACGTCGAGGGCGTAGTCCTCCATCGCCGGGTAGAGGATCTCCTCCACGGCCCGGTTGAGCCGGTGGATCTCGTCGATGAAGAGGATGTCTCGCTCGTCGAGCGAGGTCAGGATCGCGGCCAGGTCCCCTGCCCGCTCGATCGCGGGGCCGGACGTGTACCGGATCGTCACGCCGAGCTCGCGCGCGATGATCGTGGCGAGCGTCGTCTTGCCGAGCCCGGGCGGTCCATGCAGGAGGACGTGATCCGCCGCCTCGCCCCGCTGGCGCGCCGCGGTCAGGAGCACCGAGAGCCCGGCCTTGACCTCGCGCTGGCCCAGGTACTCGTCGAGGCTGCGCGGCCGCAGCGAGCGCTCGACCGCCACCTCGGTCTCGTCGACGAGGTCGGCCGCGAGGAATCCGGAGCCGTCGGTCATCGGTCGGAGTCTAGCACGGACCGCGCGTGTTTCGCACGGATGTTCGAACGGTCGCCGGCGACATCGGAGACACTCCGCCGGTCAGGCGGTGCCCCCGGAGATCGCTCGGAGCGCGGCCTTGACCCGTTCCTCGAGCGTCGCACCCGGCACTGCGGCGCTGGCGACCCGCGCGGCCTCCCGCGCCTCGGCGAGGGTGTAGCCGAGCGCCTGCAGCGCGGCCACGATCTCTCCCTCGGTCGGCCCGTGGGCGCCGCTGGGTCCACCGGCCGGCGTGGCTGCCGTGCCTGCTGCAGCGACCTTCTCGCGCAGCTCGAGGATGATCCGGCCCGCAAGCCGCTTGCCCACGCCGCTGATGGAGGTCAGGACGGCCTCGTCCCCGGCGAGGATCGCGAGCTGGAGGTCCGCGACCGGCCGGCTGCCCACCATCCCGAGCGCAACCTTGGGTCCGACGCCGGTCACCGTGAGGAGGAGCCCGAAGAAGCCGAGCTCATCGGCCGTCCGGAACCCGTACAGGGCCTGGAGGTCCTCACGGACGATGTGGTGGGTGTGGAGCTTCAGGCGCTTCCCCGGCTCAGCCGTCGCGAGAACCGCCGGCGCCGCGAAGATGCGGTACCCGAGCCCTCCCACCTCGAGGACGAGGCTGTCGGCGGCGACGGTCGCGACCTGCCCGTCGACGGAGGCGATCATCCGACGCGGTCGGGGCGGGCCGCGCTTCGGGAGCGACGGGCGGGCGGGCGAACGCTCCGGGCGGCCCCGGTGCTCCACGCAGTGCCGTCCCACTCCTCCAGCATCCGCTCCTCGCGCTTGAGGGCGTCGCGCACGGCACGTTCGTACGGTGTCTCCCCCGCGGACCGGGGCGCTGCCGCCGCGCGGTCGAGGATCCCGGCGTTGATCCGCTCGCCCGGCCGTTCGCGGTTGGCGGTCCAGATCGCGATGGCCAGGGCGTCGGAGGCATCGTCCGGCTGGGGCGCATCCGGGAGCCCGAGGATCGCCTGGACCATCCGCCCGACCTGGCCCTTCTCGGCTGCCCCGAACCCGGTGACGGCGATCTTCACCTCGGACGGGGTCGCCTCGCGGACCTCGAGCCCGTGGGACGCGGCGGCCAGCAGGACGATCCCGCGCGCGTGGCCCACCGCGAGCGCGGTCTGGACGTTGCGGGAGTGGAAGATGCGCTCCACTCCAAGCAGCGAGGGCCCATGCAGCTCGACGAGATCCTCGAGGAAGAGGTGGATGGCCAGGAGCCGCTCCGCGAGCGGCAGGTCGGCCCCCGTGTGGAAGACCCCGAAGTCGACGGCCCGGAGCCGGCTTCCCGTCCGTTCGACGAGGCCGTAGCCCAGCGATGCGGTCCCCGGGTCGATCCCGAGGACGATCACCCGGCGACCTCGGCCAGGATCTCGTCGGTCAGCTCGAGGTTGCTCGTCACCCGCTGGACGTCGTCGAGCTCCTCGAGGTGCTCGACGAGGCGCAGGTTCTGGCGGGCGCGCGACGCGTCGACCGCATGGGTCTGCTTCGCGATCATCGCCGCCTCGGCCGACTCGATCCCGACACCGGCGCGCACCAGGGCCGCCTGGACTGCCTCGAGGTCGCCCGGCTCGGTGTAGATCTCGAGGGGGTCGGTGGACGTCTCGACGTCGCTCGCGCCGGCATCGATGGCGAGGAGCGCGATCTCGTCGGGGTCGGAACCCGCGCGGGCCACGGAGATCACGCCGCGCTGCTCGAACTGCCAGGCCACCGCCCCAGTCGCGGCCAGCTGGCCCCCGGCCTTGGTGAAGATGGACCGAACCTCGGCGACCGTCCGGTTCCGATTGTCGGTGGCCGCCTCGACGAGGACCGCGACGCCGCCGGGGCCGTAGCCCTCGTAGACGATCTCCTCGTACTGGACGCCCTCGCCCCCGCCGGTCGCCTTCTCGATGGCACGCTTGATCGTGTCAAGCGGCATGTTGGCCGCGCGGGCCTTCTCGATCGCGAGCCGGAGCCGGAAGTTGCCGTCAGGATCGCCGCCGCCGGCCCGGGCCGTGAGCGCGATCTCGCGCCCCATCTTGGTGAAGATGGCGCCGCGCTTGACGTCGTTGACGCCCTTGTCGCGCTTGATCTGGGACCATTTCGAGTGACCGGACATCGGGGCGGAGTATAGCGGACTATCATGCTCGGAACGCCGGGCCCGGCCGGGCTTCCACGCCACCGGGTCCCGCACAACGACGTCCACCACGGGCCCTCCGCCCACACCACGAGGTTCCATCGCACCGATGACCACGAAGAGCGTCGACACCGCCCACCTCCGCAGCGTCGTCCTTGCCGGCCACGCCGGCGCGGGCAAGACGACGCTGGCCGAAGCCCTGCTGTACCGGACCGGGACGATCTCGCGCCAGGGTCGCGTCGAGGACGGCACGACCACGCTCGACTTCGAGCCCGAGGAGCAGAAGCGGCACATGTCGCTCTCGCTCGCCGTAGCCTCGCTCGACGACGAGGGCAACCTCGTCTCGATCGTTGACACGCCCGGCTACCCGGACTTCGCGGCCGAGGTGGTGTCGGCCTACCAGGCCGTGGATTCCTCGCTGATCTGCGTCGACGCCACGGGTGGAGTCGAGGCCGGCACGGAGCTCGCCGTCGCCCTCGCGCGCCGCAACCGGACTGCGACGCTCTTCGTCATCAACAAGTGCGACCGCGAGAATGCCGACCCGGCCGCCGTCCTCGACGCCCTGCGCGAGGCCTTCGGCACCAAGATCGCGCCGCTCCAGCTCGCCCTGGGCAAGGCCGAGACCTTCGGCGGCTACGTCGACCTGGTCCATCGCAAGGCCTACCGCTGGGACGGCAAGCTGGAGGTCGAGGTCGCGATCCCGGCCGAGCTCGAGGCCGAGGTGGCACTGCGCCGCGACCAGCTCCTCGAGGCGGCCTCCGAGGCCGATGACGACGTGCTGACCAAGTACCTCGAGGGCGAGGAGATCACCGACGCCGAGCTGGACGCGTGCCTGCACCGCGGCGTCCGCGACTCCCTCCTTGCGCCGGTCCTCGTCGCGAGCGCGACGAAGGGGATCGGCCTGCGCGGACTCCTCGACGCGATCGTCCGCTATCTGCCGACGCCGGCCGAGGAACCGCCGACGGTCGCCCGCGATCCGAAGAGCGGCGATCCAGTCGAGGTCGCGCCCGATGCCGCCGGACCCCTCCTGGTGCGCGTCTTCAAGACGACCGCCGACCCGTTCGTCGGCCGGCTGACCTACATGCGCGTCCTCTCGGGCACGCTGCGCAGCCAGGCCCACGCCTGGAACGCCGAGAAGGGCGAGGACGAGCGGGTCGGCCAGCTCCTCCGGCTTCACGGCAAGGAGCAGGAGCCGGTCGGCGAGCTGAGGGCCGGCGAGATCGGCGCGGTCGCCAAGCTCTCCACGACGGCCACCGGCGACACCCTCTCCACGAAGGAGCGGCCCTTCGTCGTCGATCGCCCCGAGTACCCGACACCGACGCTCGTGGTGGCCATCGAGCCCCAGACGAAAGCCGACCTCGACAAGATGGGGCCGGCCCTCCAGCGGATGCTCGAGGAGGAGCCGTCGGCCCGCGTGGAGCGCAGCGCCACCGGTGAGCAGCTGCTGGTCACCATGGGCGAGACGCAGATCGCGGTCATCACCGAGCGCCTCAAGCGCAAGTTCGGCTCGGCGATCGCCACCCACACCCCGCGAATCCCGTACCGGGAGACGATCCGGGGCACGACTCAGGTCGAAGGGAAGTACAAGAAGCAGACCGGCGGCCATGGGATGTTCGGTCATGTCTGGCTTACCATCGAGCCCAACCCCGAGGGTGGGGTCGTCTTCGCCGAGAAGGTGGTCGGCGGCACCGTTCCCAAGAACTTCTTCCCGGGCGTGGAGAAGGGCGTCCGCGCCGCTGCGGCCGACGGGATCCTGGCAGGCTATCCGCTCATCGACTTCAAGGCCACGCTCTACGACGGCTCGTTCCACACCGTCGACTCCAACGACCTCTCGTTCCAGCTTGCGGCCTCCATGGCCCTCCGCAAGGGCGTCATGGACTGCAAGCCGGTTCTCCAGGAGCCGATCATGAACGTGGAGATCCGCGTTCCGGAACGGTTCATGGGCGACGTCAACCGCGACCTGAACGGCCGCCGCGGCCGGGTCCTGGGGATGGACGTCGTCGGCGACGGCATGCAGGTGATCACCGCGACCGTGCCCCAGGCCGAGCTCTTCAGCTACGCGACCGAGCTGCGCTCCCTCACGGGCGGTCGGGGCACCTTCAGCGCCACGCTCGATCACTACGAGGACGTTCCCGCCCACCTCGCCGAGAAGGTGATCGAGGCACACAAGAAGGAGCTCGAGGCCGCCGGTCACTGACCGGCCCTCCGCTCCAGCTCACGCCTCGAGCGATCGCAGCGCCTCCGCGAGCGTGAACTGCCCTTCATAGAGGGCACGGCCGACGATCGCACCTGCGCAACCAAGCGCGCGCGCGGCGCGCAGGTCATTCGTTGTTGCGATCCCGGCGGAGGCAATGACCGCGCCGCGCCGCATCGCCACGGCGCGCTCGAGGAGGGCGAGGTCGGGGCCGGTCATCGTGCCGTCGCGCTCGATCGCCGTGACCTCGAAGGTCTCGACACCCGCGTCCGCGAGCGCAGTCACGGCGTCCTCGACGGGCATGCCAGCGCTGCCGGGCGCCCATCCGTGGCCGATCGCCAGCCGCTCGCGGACGTCGAGAGCCACCGCGACGCGATCTGGCCCGTGGCGGTCCACGAGCCGGCGCACGAACGCCGGATCCTGCAGGGCCGCCGTTCCGACGACGACCCGGGCCGCGCCGGCATCCAGCATCGCCGCCACGCTGTCGTCATCGCGCAGCCCGCCAGCGACCTCGACGCGGGCCGACTCCCCCATCCCAGTCACGATCGCGCGGATCAGCTCCACCTGCCGCGTGCCCGGATCACGAGCGCCGTCGAGGTCGACCACGTGGAGCCACCGCGCACCCGCCCGGACAAACCCTGCTGCGATCGCGACGGGATCTCCCGGGTAGGCCGTCGCCTGGCGGAAGTCGCCGCGCACGAGGCGGACGACCGCGCCCCCGTGCAGGTCGACGGCCGGCAGGAGCTCGAAGGACCTCTGGTTCGTGGGCTTGCCCTCAGTCATGCTGCCATGATAGCATTGTAGCACGCTACTATGTCAGCACGTGATGAACGAGGCATGAACCCGATGCAGCCCCGCCCGGACGACTGGCGCAGCCCCGACACCGACGCGCTCCTCGATGCCCTCCTCGATCTCGAGAGCGAGGCCGAGGCGGCGGCCTTCATGCGCGATCTCTGCACGCTCGGCGAGCTCCGCGATCTGGCCCAGCGCTGGGCGGTGGTCCGGCTGCTCGACGACGGCCTTCATTACTCGGACATCTCGCGGCGGACAGGCGCGAGCACAGCGACGATCACCCGGATCGCGTCGTGGCTCAACCACGGGGAAGGTGGCTACCGGGCGGCCCTCGCGAAGGCTCGCGCCCGCGGAACGACCTACCCGGAGGCGCCCGTCCACGCGGCGGATGGGCGGACGTGAGCCCGCGGCGGATGACCCTGGCGGTTCCCAACAAGGGCCGGCTGGTTGATCCCACCCTTCGTCTGCTGCACGACGCCGGCCTCCAGTTCGAGGAGCGCGATCGCAGCCTCGTGAGCCGCGTGGAGAACGTCGATCTCGACATCCTCTTCGTCCGCACGAACGACGTCGTCGAGTTCGTGCGCGACGCGGTCGCCGATCTCGGGATCACGGGTGCCGACCTGCTCGCCGAATCCGAGGAGGACCTCACCGTCGTGCGCCGCCTCGGCTACGGCCGCTGCCGGCTGACGGCCGCGGTGCCCCGGGATGCGCTCGCGCAACGGGTCGAGGATCTCGCCGGCCTCCGCATCGCCACGTCCCACCCCCGGGCAACCCGGCGCTGGTTCGCGGATCGCGCCATCCCGGTACAGGTCATCCCACTATCCGGCGCCGTCGAGGTGGCGCCCCGCCTCCGGCTCGCCGAAGCTGTCGTCGACCTCGTGTCAACCGGAACGACCATGGCCACGAACGGGCTTCGCTCGGTCGGTGACCTCCTCTCCTCCGAGGCCGTCCTGGTGGGAAACGCCGTGGCCCTGGAGGAGCGAGTCGATGACGTCGACCGCCTGAGCACGATGCTGGGAGCCGTGCTGGAAGGCCGGCGCCGGAAGTACCTGATGATGAACGCGCCGGCGGAGCGGCTCGGCGACCTCGAGGCGCTTCTGCCCGGCCTCGCCGGGCCCTCGGTGATCCCCCTCGCCCACGCCGGGATGATCGCCATCCACGCCGTCGTCGACGCCGACGACGTCTGGACGCTGCTGCCCCGCCTCAAGGGTGCCGGGGCCACGGGGATCCTGGTCCTGCCGATCGAGAAGCTCATCCCATGAGCCCGGTTCCGACGCCAACGGCGAGTCCCTCTCCGCCGACCGCGTACGCCTGGGAGGCGACCGACGAGCAGGTCGCCGAGCGCTACGGCGTCCGGGTCGAGCGGATCGTGCGCTTCGACCTCAACACGTCCCCGGCACCGCCGGACCTCGCCCTGCGCCTGCTGCGCGCCGGCGACTTCGGCCGCGCGCTCTCGGAGTACCCGCCGTCGGACTACCGGGACCTCGTGCAGGCCGCGGCCACGCGCTATGGCGTCGACGAGCGCGACCTCCTCGTCGGGGCGGGCGCCGACGAGATCCTCGACCTGCTGGCGAAGGCATTCCTCCCGCCGGCCGGCGCCGCGGTCATCCCGACGCCCACCTACGCCATGTACCGCGTGCTGACCGAGCAGCGCCCCGCCCGGGCCGTCCTCGTCCCGCGCGCCTCGGCCGCCGATGGCTACGCCCTCGAGGCCGCCGCGATCCGCGCGGCCGCCCGCAACGCCTCCCTGATCTGGCTGTGTGACCCGAACAACCCCACCGGGCTGCCGGAGCCGGACGGAGCGCTCGCCGATCTCCTCGCGGGGCTGCTGGCCGATGCCGATGCCGACGGACGGACCGCACCCGTCGTCGTCCTCGACGAGGCGTACGCGGAATTCGTCGGCCGCTCTAACGTCGCGCTGCGCGACGCCTATCCGCGCCTCGTGACGGTGCGCACAGCCTCGAAGGCCTACGCCCTCGCCGGGATGCGCGTCGGCTTCGCGATCGCGCGTCCCGAGCTGATCTCGGAGATCGAGCCGTACCGGCCGCCGGGCTCGGTCAGCATCCCGTCCGTGGCGGTCGTCGCCGCTGCCCTGCGCGACCCCGATGCGCTTGCCGCCAGCGTCGCGCGCGTCGTCCACGAGCGCTCCCGCCTTGGCGCCGCCTTCGCCGCGAGCGGGTTCCCTGCCCGTCCGTCGGTGACCAACTTCCTGCTGGTCGATCTCGGAGGACGGGCCGCGGCCCGGACGATGGCGAGTGGCCTCCTCGCTCGCGGGCTGGTTCCCCGGACCTTCGGGGCGGATCACCCCCTCGCCGGGCATCTCCGGTTCACGGTCCGTGATGAGGCCCAGGACGGGCTGCTCATCGAAGCCTTCGCCGAGCTTGCCCCGACGGTGCGCGCCGTCGTCGACGACCCAGCATCAGCCGAGGAGTCACGGTCATGACCACCCCCCTGGGCACTCTCTCCGTCGATCGGCGCGAGGCGCGCCGCGTCACGTTGAGCCGACACACTCGCGAGACCGACATCACGCTCACGCTGGACCTCGACGGGGCGGGGGCCGCGGACGTCCGCACCGGCGTGGGCTTCTACGACCACCTGCTCGGATCGTTCGCGCATCACGGCCTCTTCGACCTGGTCGTCCGGGTGACCGGTGACCTCGAGGTGGATGAGCACCACACGGTCGAGGATGTCGCCCTCGTCCTTGGCAGCGCCGTGGCCGAGGCGCTCGGCGATCGAGCCGGGATCGGCCGCTTCGGCGACGCAGCGGTGCCGATGGACGAAGCCCTCGCCACGGCGGTCCTCGACGTCGGCGGGCGGCCGTACGCCGTCATCGACATTGCCTTCCGCGGCGAGCGGATCGGGGCCCTCTCGACCCAGCTCGTCGAGCACGCTCTCGAGGCGTTTGCGCGCACGTCGGGGACGACCCTCCACCTGCGCGCCTCCGGCCGCAACGATCACCACGTCGCCGAGGCCGCGTTCAAGTCCCTCGGCCGCGCGCTCCGCGTGGCGGTCGCGCCGGACCCCAGACGGAGCGGTGCGGCCTCCACGAAGGGCAGCCTCGGGTGACCCGAATCGCCGTCGTCGACTACGGCGCCGGCAATCTCGTGAGCATCGACGAGGCCCTGCGCGCGGCCGGTGCCGAGGTCGTCCTGGCGCACGGGGAGGCGGACCTGGCCGGCGCCGACGCCCTCGTCGTGCCCGGTGTCGGTGCGGCCCGGCCCGCGATGGAACGGCTGCGACGGCGCGGGCTCGTGGAGCCGATCCGGTGCTGGATCGCCGCCGACCGCCCGTTCCTCGGCATCTGCCTGGGGATGCAGCTCCTCTTCGACGGCAGCGACGAGGACGGCGCCAGGACGCTCGGCGTGCTCGCGGGGCGGACCGTCCGCCTCGTCGACGCCCCCCGCTTGCCGCACATCGGCTGGAACGCGGTCTATCGACGGCGGGAGCACCCCCTCTTCGCCGGCGTGGCGCCCGACGCTCCCTTCTACTTCGTCCACTCCTATGCGCCCGTCCCGACCGGTCCGGCGTCCGCGGAGGTTGCCCTCGCGCTGACCGAGCACGGGAGCGAGTTCGTCAGCGCCGTTGCGTCTGGCAACCTCGCCGGGGTCCAGTTCCATCCCGAGCGCAGCGGCCGCGACGGGCTCGTCGTCCTCGCCAACTTCGTATCCCTCGCAGCGCCGGTCGCCTCGTGAGGGCCGATCGATGCTGACCGTGCGGGTCATCCCCTGCCTCGACGTCGCCGGCGGGCGGGTCGTCAAGGGAACCCGGTTCGTGGACCTCGTCGACGCGGGCGACCCCGCAGAGCTCGCCGGGCGCTACGCTGCCGAGGGCGCGGACGAGATCGTCTTCCTCGACATCTCGGCGGCGCCCGAGGGCCGGACGACGCTGCGCGACGTCGTCGAGCGGACGGCCCGCCGCGCCTTCGTGCCCCTGACGGTGGGGGGCGGGGTCCGGACCACCGCGGAGATGCGCGATGTCCTGCGGGCCGGGGCCGACAAGGTCTCGCTCAACACGGCCGCCGTCGCCACCCCGGACCTCGTCCGGCGCTGCGCCCGCCGCTTCGGGTCGCAGGCGGTCGTCGTAGCCATCGACGCGCGGCGCCGCGCAACGACGCCCGGGCACCCCGGGGAGCCGTTTGCCTGGGAGGTCGTCGTCAAGGGTGGACGGGAGGCCACGGGCCTCGATGCCGTCACCTGGGCGGAGCAGGTCGTGGAGCTCGGCGCCGGCGAGCTGCTCGTCACCTCGATCGACCGCGACGGCACCCAGGAGGGCTTCGACACCGCGCTGCTGCGGGCCATCGCGGACCGCGTCCCGGTTCCCCTCGTGGCGTCCGGGGGCGCCGCCGGGCCAGCGGATTTCGTGGCCGCCGTCGTCGTGGGCCACGCGTCGGCGGTCCTCGCCGCCTCCATCTTCCACCACCGCCTGCACTCCATCGCCGCGGTCAAGGCGGCGATGGCCGCCGCCGGCATCCCGGTCCGGCCCGTCCCGGAGGTCCTTTCATGAGTGGTCCAGCTCTCCCCTCCCCCGCCGGTCCTCTTCGCGACCACGGCGCGCCCCTCTACGGGCGAGACGGTCTCGTGCCCGTGGTCGTGCAGGATACGGTCGACGGCCGGGTCCTCGTCCTCGCCTGGGCCAACGCGGAGGCCGTCGCGGCGACGCTCGCCACGGGTGACGTCCACTTCTTCTCGCGCTCCCGGCAGTCCCTGTGGCGCAAGGGTGAGACGAGCGGCAACGTCCTCCAACTCGTGGACCTCGCCCTCGACTGCGACGGCGACGCGCTCCTCGCCCGGGTCATGCCGGCCGGGCCGGCCTGCCACCGCGGCGAGCGCAGCTGCTTCGACCCGGACGGGACCGCCGCGTCGGCTGCGGCCGTCCGGCAGAAGGGCGCCCTGTCCCTGGCCTCGGCCCAGGGGTTCGCCTGGCTGGAGGAGCTCTGGGCGACGATCGCCGACCGGGCCGCTCGGCGCCCGGAGGGCTCGTACACGGCTGCCCTGCTCGCGGCGGGCGTCGACGGCCCCGCCCGCAAGGTCGCCGAGGAGGCGACCGAGGTGCTGATGGCTGCCAAGGACGATGCCGTCGCCGAGGCGAGCGGTGGCGACCGAAGCGCGTCGCGCGATGCCCTCGCCGGAGAAGCCGCGGACCTCGTCTACCACGCCCTCGTGCTCCTAGCCGAACGCGGTCTTCCGCCTGCGGTAGTGATCGACCAGCTGCGCGCCCGCCACGCGCGCTGAGGGCAGGCCCTGCGCGTCGGCGCCGCGCCCGTCCTGCGCGTCGGCGCCGCGCCCGTCCTGCGCGTCGGCGCCGGCGCCCGAAAGCCGCTACGGCAGCTCGTGATGGGCGCGGCAGCGGGCCTCGTACGTCTCCCGGCGCGGTGTCGGATTCTCCGACGCGAGGCCACCGACCACGACGACGGGCTCATCGGACCCGGCAGGCCGGCCGTCGATCAGGCGTTGCGTCCGCGTCGCCTCCTCGCCGCAGACGGTGCAGATCGCGGACAGGGACCGGACGTCGTCGGCGATCGCGAGGAGGCGCGGCATCGGGCCGAAGGGGCGACCGCGGAAGTCGGTGTTCAGGCCACAGCAGAGGACGGTCCGACCGGCAACCGCGAGCCGTTCGACGACATCAACGAGCGAGTCCGGGAAGAACTGGGCCTCCTCGATCGCGATGACGTCCGCCCAGGCGTCCTTGGCGAGCGTCTCGATCTCCGACGGGTCTGCGACGGCCTTCGACTGGAAGGCGGCGCCGGACCGGCTGCGCACGACCTCGAGCTCGGTCCGGTCGTCGATCACGGGCCGAACGAGGAGGATCCGGCGCCGGGCGATCTCGGCGCGCCGGAGAAGACGGAGCAGCTCGTCCGTCTTCCCGCTGAACATGCATCCCGAGATGACCTGGACGTGCCCGCGGGCTGCCACTCTCATGCTCGACCCAGGCCGCGGACGATCATCCGCTGGTCGCGCTTCCCTCTGCGCACAAGCAGGTACCGGCCGGCGAGCAGGTCGTCGGGTCCGAACGTGGCGTCGATCTTCCGGACGGGCGCACCGTTGACGTGGACGCCACCCTGCTCAACCAGTCGTCGCGCGTCCGCACGTGAGCCGGCGGCTCCTGTCGTGACGAGGATCGTGAGCACGTCCATCGACGCACCGTCCTCCGGCCAGGGTGCGGTCGGGATCTCAGCCGCAAGGTCCGCCAGCGCCTGGGCTCCCGCCATGGTCGGGTCTCCCCCGAACAGGATCTCGCTCACGCGGGCGACTCGCTCAGCTGCGCCCCTCCCATGGGCGACCTCGGTGACGTCGCGGGCCAGCGCGCGCTGCGAGACGCGCCGCTCGGGCGCCGCGGCGTGCTCGGCCTCGAGCTCCTCGATCCGACCGCGGTCGAACATCGTGAACCAGCGGAGGTAGACGCCCACGTCCTGGTCGTCCGCGTCGACCCAGTACTGGTAGAAGCGATAGGGCGACGTGAGCGAGGCGTCGAGCCAGATCGACTCGCCGTCGTCGCTCTTGCCGAACTTCGCCCCGGACTGCGAGAGCAGGAGGGGGTAGGCAAGGCCGTGGGCCGCATCCCGGCCGCCGGGCTCGGGCCGTGCCGTGCGTCGGATCAGCTCCAGGCCGGCCGTGATGTTCCCCCATTGGTCGGCGCCGCCGCATTGCAGCTCGACCCCGTGTGAGCGACGCAGGTGGGCGAAGTCGGCCGCCTGGAGAAGCATGTAGCTGAACTCGGTGAAGGAGAGTCCCTTCGCCAGGCGCGCCTGCACCAAATCCTTCTCCAGCATGTACGGGATCGTGAAGTGCTTGCCCACATCCCGCAGGAAGTCGAGCAGTCGCACCTCGCCCAGCCAGTCCAGGTTGTTGACGACGAGAGCCTGGGTGGCGCCGGGGCCGAAGTCGAGGAACCGGGCGAGCTGGTCGCGGATGGCATGGACGTTCGCCTGGACGGCCGGCCGATCGAGGAGCGGTCGCTCGCTCGACCGGCCCGACGGGTCCCCGATCAGCCCCGTAGCCCCACCGACCACCGCCACCGGCTGGCCGCCCGCGCGCTGGAGCCGCATCAGGCCGTAGACGGGCACGAGATGGCCGACGTGGAGCGAGCGGAACGTCGGGTCGAATCCGTTGTACGCGCGGATCAGCTCGTTCGTGGCCAGGCGCGCCTCCAGGCCGTCCGTCATGTCGTGGACGAGCCCACGCCAGCGAAGGTCCGCCAGCAGCGTCGAGAGGCGAGCCGTGCTCACGGCGTCACACGCCGCCGCTTGCACGCGTCGAAACGACCTGGGGGCACCGAACGGGAATCCATGCCCTCTATGCTATCGTGACCGACCACATGCAGACCAGCCTCGCGCGGCGGCAGCGCCATCGCCGGAACGGCTCCGGCAAGCGGCCCTCGTCCGGGACCCGCACCGTCGCCGGCATCGCCATCGCCATTCCGCTGTTTCTCTTCGCCTCGCTCCTCGTCGTGGGCGCCGCCGGATTCGCGGGCGCCGTCACGGCCTTCTCGCACTACAGCCAGGGCTTGCCCGATCCCCTGGAGGTCTTCGGGAACATCAAGTTCAACGAAGAGACGCGCGTCTACGACCGCACCGGGAAGGTGACCCTTGCGACCTTCGCCCGCGAGCGGCGGGACGTCGTGACCTTCGACCAGATTCCCCCCGTGATGGTTGACGCGACCACGTCCATCGAGGACAAGACGTTCTGGGAGAACGCCGGCTTCGATCCTCTCGGCATCATCTCGGCGGGGCTCGACACGCTCTCCGGCAATGCCCGCGGGGCTTCCACGATCACCCAGCAGCTGGTGCGCAACCGGCTCCTGCCGGAATCCGCCTTCACGACCACCTACGAGCGCAAGATCCGCGAGATCATCCAGTCGATCCGCCTGACCCAGGCCTTCCCCGGCGAGGAGGGCAAGAAGGCGATCATCGCGGCCTACCTGAACGACAACTTCTTCGGCAACAACAGCTATGGCATCGCAGCCGCCGCACGCGGCTACTGGGGCATCAGTCTCGACAAGCTCACCCTGGCCCAGGCCGCGATCCTCGCCGGGCTGGTGCAGTCGCCGAGCACGTACGACCTGATCCGCAACGCGGTCGAGGAAGAGCTGCCGGACGGCACGACGCGGCTCGTGGTCCCGGCCGACTCGCCGGTGGTGGTTCGCCGCAACCGGGTCATCGAGCAGATGAGGACCCGCTCCGTGCTGACCGCCGGCGTATACACGGCCGAGGACTACGACCGGGCGATGGAGGAGCCGGTCATCCTGACTCCCCCCGCCAACCGGCGGATCCTGGCGCCGCACTTCGTGCTCCAGGCGCGCAGCGAGCTCGGCCGGATCCTGTGCGGCCCCGATGCCGCGGACAACTGCCCGCAGGTCGACTCGGGCGGGTACTCGGTCATCACCACCCTGGACTGGCGCCTGCAGCGGATGGCCGAGAAGTGGACCGAGGCCGGGGCCCGGGCGCCCAACGCCAAGGACACGGCGGCGTACCTCGAGAAGCTCAAGATCCCCTACCAGTCCTGGATCAAGAACATGCGGGGCACCGGGGTCCACAACGGCGCCCTGGCCGCCATCGACTACCGGACGGGCCAGGTATATGCCTACACGGGGAGCGCCGGCTTCTACCTGAAGGGCAACAAGAAGTTCCAGCCGCAGTTCGACGTCCTCGAGGATGGCTGGCGCCAGCCCGGGTCCGCGTTCAAGCCCATCAACTACGTCGTCGGGATCGAGGACCAGACACTGACCGCCGCGACGATGTTCATGGACGTCGTCACCGACTTCGGCGGCGGCTGGACGCCGGTCGACGCCGACCGCATGGAGCGCGGGCCCCTGCGGCTCCGCCAGGCCCTGCAGGTGTCGCTGAACATCCCGGCCATCAAGGCCGCGATCCGGATCGGACCCGACCGCGTCTATGAGCGCGCCAAGGACTTCGGGATCCGCTACCAGAGCCCCACGAACCCCGGCGGAGCGGCAATTGCCATCGGCACCGTCGAGGTGCACATGATCGACCTGATCGGCGCCTACGGCGCGATCGCGAACGGTGGCGTGCTCATGCCCCGGACGACCATCCTCGAGGTCCGCAATACGCGGGGCGAGAAGATCTGGCCGCTCCAGGCGGTGCCCACGGGCAAGCGGGTGGTCAGCCCCCAGGCCGCCTTCGTCGTGAGCGACATCCTCAGCTCCAACACCGATCCGGCCCAGAACCCGTTCTGGAGCAAGCGGGCGATCTACGACGGCAAGACGCGCCGTCCCGCCGCCCTCAAGACCGGGACCACGGACTCCACGATCGACCTCACGGCCGTCGGCTTCCTGGCCCCGCCCGAGGACCCCAATGCCCCGGCGCTCGTCGTCGGCGCCTGGATGGGCAACAGCGACAACTCCGAGCCGCCCAAGGGCGTGGTCGCCCTCGAAATCGGCCGCCTCGCTCTGGCAGTCCTTCCTGACCCAGGCCAGCAGAGGCACGCCGATCGCCACATTCAGCCGGCCGCCGGGCGTGGTTCAGGCATCCGTGGACGCCTTCAGCGGCATGCGGCCCGGCCCGTTCACCACGCGCTCCGTGAAGGAATGGTTCATCGAGGGAACCGTGCCGACCCAGGTCGACAACACGAAGTACGGCGTCGAGATCGACACGGCGACGGGCAATCTCTGGCAAGAGGGGTGCACGGGGCCGAAGGAGGTCCAGGGCTTCCTCAACCTCTCCGGTGCCGAGTCCGAGTTCCCCGCCTGGGGGCAGTACAACCGGGGCTGGCTTGCGCGCGCAGCGAAGGGCTCCGGGTATGCCGGCGGGCCGGAGAAGACGCGCACGACGTACTTCTACGAGAGCGGCGTCTGGAACCCGTTCGGCAAGACGTGGGGCGCGCCGTTTGCGCCGACGGAGCTGTGCGAGATCCCCATTGCGACGCCGGAGCCCTTCCCAACCGAGTCCTTGTGGCCATGGGACTCACCACCTCCCGGCGAGACGCCACCTCCCGATCCCGGGAGCGGTGCGGGCGCCGGCGGTCCCGGCGGCAACCCCCAGCCGCAACCCTAGAGGATCACGACCGTCGCGCCGTCTCCGCCCTCGCCGCGCTCACCCGCGCGGACCGACCGGACCAGGGGATGCGCGGACGCCGATGATCGGACGGCGTCGCGGAGGGCCCCCGTGCCCAGGCCATGGATGATCGTCGCGCGCTCGAGGCCGGCCAGGGAAGCGTCCTCGAGGTAGCGCTCCACCACCTCGAGCGCCTCTTCCACTCGCGCTCCCCGAACGTCGAGTGACGACGCGACGGTCCGCGCGCGATCGAGCCGGAGCCGGCTGATCCCGGAGGCCGACTCCGTCATCGCTCCGTCCCGTCGCGATGGGCGGGACCCCTCTCCACCCTGCGTTGCCGGCAGCTCGAGATCGGCAGTGGCCGCTGAGACGCGCATACCGCCGACCTCGAGCGTGGCCCGCCTGCCCCCGCGCTCGAGAGCCACGATCCGGCCCTCCCAACCTCCCGACCGGCTGCGCGCGCGGGCCCCGACACGCCAGGCCACGGGCGCAGCCTGCGGGGCCGGTGCACGAGCGGGGGCCGGGGCGGGGATCCGCTCCAGGCTCGCCTCCGCCCGCTCGACGACCTCGTCGAGCGCCGGCCCGGTGACGGTCTCCCGTTCGAGGCGCCGGCGCGCCCCGCTCACGTCCGCGCGGAGATCCTCGACGATGCGCTCGGCGTCGGCCCGTGCGGCGGCCACCGATTCGTCCCGCTCGCGACGAGCTCGCCGGCGCTCCTCGTCCGCGACCCGCTGGGACTCCGCCGCACGCTGCTCCGCGGCACGCGCCCGGTCCAGCGCCTCGCGCGTGGCGAGGTCGGCCGCGCGGATCGAGGCGAGCGTCTCCTCGAACGCCTGCTGCCCTTCGCTCAGGCGCGAGCGGGCATCACCCACGATGGAGGCCGGCAATCCGAGCCGCTCGGCGATGGCGAAGGCCTGGCTTCCGCCGGGCAGGCCGATCCGCAGGTGGTAGGTCGGCGAGAGGGTCTCGAGGTCGAACTCGACCGAGGCGTTGCGCACGTCGGGCGTGGTGTGGGCGTAGACCTTCAGCTCGGCGTAGTGGGTCGTCGCTGCCACCAGGGCGCCGGTGCGCAGGAAGTGGTCGAGCAGGGCCTGGGCAAGGGCTGAGCCCTCCGTCGGGTCGGTCCCCGCCCCGAGCTCGTCGAGCAGGACGAGGGTCGCTGGTCCCGCGGCCGCCGCGATCCGCACGATCGAGCGCAGATGGCCCGAGAAGGTCGAGAGGCTCTGGGCGACGCTCTGCTCGTCCCCGATATCGGCGAACAGGTCCACCAGGACCGGGAGGCGGCTGCCCGGATCGGCGGGCACGTGGAGACCGGCCTGGTGCATCAGGACAAGGAGCCCGATCGTCCGCAGCGTCACGGTCTTCCCGCCGGTGTTGGGGCCGGTCACGATGAGCGCCCGGAAGTCGGTCCCCAGCTCGACGTCGATCGGGACGACGCGCCCCGTGAGTCCCGGGTGGCGGGCGCCGCGCAGGACGATCTCGGCGCGCGTCGAGGGCTCGGCCCTTGTCGCGTCCATCTCTTCCGCCAGGCGCGCCTTCGCGCTCCAGAAGTCGAACCGGGCGAGGGAGTCCAGCGTCTCGGCGATCGGGCCGGCCTGGCTGCCGACGAGGGCCGACAGTTCGTCGAGGATCCGCTCGATCTCGGCAGCCTCGGCCAGCTGTGCCTCGCGCCAGGCGTTGCCCAGCTCGACCGCCACGAGCGGCTCCACGAAGAGGGTCTGCCCGCTGCCGGATGCGTCGTGCACGATCCCCTTGACGCGGCTCCGGGCATCGGCCCGCACCGGGATCACGTACCGCCCGTTGCGGATGGTGACGATCGGGTCCTGGAGGGCGCCGCCGACGTCGCTCGAGTGGACGAGCTGTTCGAGCCGTGTCCGCAGCCGCTCATAGGCGTGGCGCGTTGCCCGGCGCAGGGCGCCCAGGCGGGGCGATGCCGTGTCGAGCAGCTCCCCGGTCGGGTCGAAGCTGCGCTCGAGGGTCGAGCGCAGGCCCGGCAGCGGATGGAGGCTGCGCGCCAGCTCGTTGAGGAGCGACCGCCGGTCCTCGGCCAGGACGTCGCGCAGGCGCGCTGCAGCTTCGAGCGTCTGGGCGATCGCGGCGAACTGGACCGCATCGAGCCTGCCGCCGCGGGCAGCGCGATCCACGGCTGGGCCGACGTCGTGCGCACCCCCGATCCCCACGCTCGGCCGTTCAGCGAGCAGGGCCCGCACCTGCGAGGTCTCCTCGAGGCCGATCTCGACGAGCACGGGGTCCGCAGACGGCTGGAGCGCCTCGGCGAGGCGCCTCCCGGGCGGGAACCCGGTGACCGCGGCCAGGCGCTCGCGGACCTGGGGGAACTCCAGCAGGGCGATCGACTTGGCATCCATCAGGCGCGGGGATCCCGGGTCGCGTTTCTGCTCAGCACGAACCTCCACGGGCGATCAGCCCACCCCGGCCCGGCGTACGCCACGCCGACACGGGCGGTGGCCACGATCTCGCGCGCCGGGTCGCCGTGCCCGGCCGGCTCCAGGCGCAGAGATCCGGTCGGGTCAAGGAGATCGAGCCCGCCGTCACGACGCTCGACGCTGAAGGCGGCGGCGAGGTTCGCCGGGCCGGCCGCCAGGCGTGCAGCCGGCAGCCGCGCGATCCGGGCGGCCTCCGCTTCGGGGTCGGCCGCAGCGGCGCGACGTCGCGCCAGCGAGGCGGCAAGACGTGCCACCCGCATGGCCGGCACGCCCTCGATCGGCTCCACGGCGCGGAGAAGGACGGCGGCGCCGTTCCCGGCGGGACCTGCGACGACGTTGAGACAGAGGTGCATCCCGTAGACACCGTACACGTACGCATGGCCCGGCGGGCCGAACATCGCAGCCGCGCGCGACGCCGGTCCGAACCGGGCATGCGAGGCACGGTCCCCGGGGCCGTCGTACGCCTCCACCTCCACGATCCTGCCGGCGCGGCGGCCCTCACGTTCCTCGCGCACGAGAACGACCCCGACCAGGCCGCGGGCTGCCTCGACGACGGGACCCGCGAGGAGACGGGCCAGGTCGGCAGTGGCTGTCAGGTGTACATCTCGGCGAGGTCGGGGGGAACGATCCAGCCGAACAGGGTGAAGAAGAGTGGGATGAGCGACGAGCGGAAGAGCTCGACGACATGGGACGCGTTGTAGAAGGTGTAGATGTCGCCCAGGATCCCCAGCTCGTTGGGGTTCGTGAGGACGCCCGGCTGGGCATAGTACGAGTCCAGGGTGATGATGAGCGCGCTCACGAGCAGGAGCGCCTGGACCGCGCCCAGGACCCCCCCGAGGGCCTCGTCCACCACGGTCGCCTTCGAGAACACGACCGTCTTCCGGTAGAAGGTCTGGACCGTGATGGAGCCGAGGACGTAGATCACCAGGAAGCTCCCGCCGAGCGCGAGCATGTAGGTGTAGGCCTGCGGCAGCTGCCTCCAGTACTGGGCCAGCCAGGCGCCGAGCGGATCACGCAGGTTGAGCGCGAGCAGCAGCGACACCAGCGCGATGGCGAGCCCGAGCGCGCGACGCAGCGTCCCCTGGATGTAGCCCACCACGAAGAAGGCCGCCACGAAGAAGACGACCAGGATGTCGAAGAGGTTGAGCCCCTGGATGAACTCGACGACGTCCACGCAGCCTCCGCTTCCGAACGCCCGCGGCGTCCTTTCGTGCGTATCGCCGAAGTCCCCCGGCGACCGTCTGCCACTCTACGCTCCGCGTTCTGGTCGTCGCAACCGCTTCCGGCGCGTGCCCGCACCGGGAGAACGTCGAATTAGGCTCGCAGACGACCCCCATGGGCGGCAGCCACATCCATCACGAGGCGCTCGAGCAGCGCCTCGACCTCACTGTCCTCGAGGGCGCGGTCATCGGCCCGCATCGCGAGCCGCCACGCCAGGCTCTTCTCTGCATCGGCCAGGGGGGCCCCGCGGTAGACGTCGAACAGGGCCAGGGATCTCAGGAGATCACCGCCGGCCTCGCGGAGCGTCGCCGCCACCGCTCCGGCGGGGACGTCCTCGGCTACGACGAGCGCGACGTCGCGCTCCGCGCTCGCGTGCCGGCCCGGCGGCCCAACCCGCACGGCCGGCCGGCCGCCGGCATCGAGGCCCGCGATCGAAAGCTCGCCGACGAGGACACGCTCGGAGCGCAGGTCCCACGCCGCGAGCGTCGCCGGGTGTAGCTCCCCGACCAGCCCGTGAAGCTGTCCAGGGGCATCCACGCGCGCCGCTCGGCCCGGATGGAGGGGTTCGCCGACGGCGTGGACCCGGAAGACCGGCACGCTGGCGCCGATGACCCGGGCAGCCAGCGCCGCGATCGCCTTTGCGTCCTCCACGTCCCATGGCCGGCCCGGCAGGCTCCACGTCGGCGCGATGGCGTCGCCCGCCAGCAGGAACCCGAGGCGCCACCACTCCGCCGGCGATCCGTCGGTCGCGCGGGCGTAGCCCTTGCCGATCTCGAAGACTGCAACGTCGCGGTGGCCGTGACGCTCGTTGAAGGCCAGCACGTCCAGGAGACTCCCGACCAGGCCCGACCGGAGGACGGCATGACGCTCGGACAGCGGATTCCGGGCTCGAACCGGGGCCCCGGTCACGGCATCGGCGCCGGGCACGCCGTTGGCACCGTCGCCCGGCCAGCGCAGGCGCCCGGCCTGGCCCTCCGGGACGAGCGCCGGCGTCACCACCTCGCTGAGGCCGGCGCCGGCCAGCGCATGGCGCAACGCGTCGCGCACCTCGAGCGGATCGGGCCGGAAGTGCGGCATCGCCGTGTCGGGTGTCTTCGTCGGCACCGCGTCGTAGCCGCGGACCCGCGCGATCTCCTCGGCGATGTCGGCCTCGATGTGGAGGTCGCGGCGCCAGGTGGGGACCATGGCCACGAGGGTCGGCTCGATGCTGGCGATCTTGAGCGGCTTCTCGCCGGCCGCGACCGGGATGGTCGTGCCGCCTGCGTCCGGCTCGACGCCGATCCCCACGCGGCCCAGCAGGGCCGTCTGCTCGCCCGGCTCGAAGGTGGTCCCGAGGAGCCGGTTGACGCGACCCGGCCGGAAGGCGACGCGCGCCTCACTCGGTTCGACAGGCGCGGTGTCCACGCGGCCGGCAGCGACGGCGCCGCCCGCCCAGGCAGCAATGAGCTCCGCCACGCGATCGGCGCCGAGTCGGGCGAGCCGCGCCTCCTGGCCCTTCTCGAAGCGCAGGCTGGCCTCGGAGCGCAGCGCGTGGCGGAACGCCGTCCGGCGAATGCTCACCGGGTCGAAGACGGCCGACTCGATGACGACCTCGCTGGTCGCGTCGGAGACCTCGGACCCGGCGCCGCCCATGACGCCGGCCATCGCGAGGGGGCCGGCGGCGTGGGCGATGACCAGGTCGTCGGGCTCGAGCACGCGCTCGACGTGATCGAGCGTCTCGAGGCGCTCGCCTGCGCCGGCCAGGCGTACCGTGATCGCCGCCCTCCCCGACGCGTCCCGGGCGACGGCCGCGGCGTCGAAGGCGTGAGTTGGCTTGCCGAGCTCGAGCATCACGTAGTTGGTGGCGTCCACCGCGTTGCTGACCGGCCGCATGCCGGCCGCCAGGAGACGCATCTGGACGTGATCCGGTGACGGCCCGATCCTGACGCCGCTCACCCAGCGGCCGACGAAGCGGGAGCAGAGGCTCGTGTCGTCCACGACCACCGCGAGGCGGTCCCCAGTGGACGGGCCGGGCCCCTCGACCAGCTTGATCTCCGGGAACCTCACCGGGGCCCCGGTCACCGCCGCGACCTCGCGCGCGAGTCCCACCAGGCAGAGGGCATCACCCCGGTTCGGCTTGACATCCACGTCGAGCACCACGTCGCCGTAGAGGTCGACGAGAGGGACACCCAGGGGCGTGTCCGGCGGCAGGATCAGGATCCCGTCCGCGTCGCCGGTCAGGCGCAGCTCGTCGCCGGAGCACAGCATCCCGTTGCTGACGACGCCCATCTTCTCCGTCCGCTCGATGATCCGGTTGCCCGGCAGGACGGCCCCGGGCAGGGCCACGGGAATCCGCTGGCCTGCGGCGATGTTCGTGGCGCCGCAGACGATCTCGAGCACCTCGTCGCCCACCCGCACGCGGGTCAGCGAGAGACGGTCGGCGCGCGGATGCCGCGTGACCTCCAGCAGCTCACCGGTGACGACGCTGTGCCAGTCCGCGCCCCAGCGCTCGATCCCCTTGACCTCCATGCCGAGCAGCGTGAGGCGCTCGGCGAGCTTCTCGGGATCGAGCTGAACGTCGACGTAGTCGCGGAGCCAGGAGAGCGGGACTCTCATGGAAACTGCCCCAGGAAGCGCAGGTCGCCGTCGAGGAAGACCCTGATGTCCGTGATCCCGTGGCGGAGCATCGCGATCCGCTCGACGCCCATCCCGAAGGCGAAGCCCTGGTACCGCTCCGGGTCGATCCCTCCGTACTGGAGGACGACCGGGTGGACCATCCCCGCGCCGAGGATCGTCACCCAGCCCGTTCGCCCGCAGGCCGGGCAGCCGGGGCCGCCGCAGACGAGGCAGCCGATGTCAAAGGCCACCGACGGCTCGGTGAAGGGGTAGTAGCCGGGCCGGAAGCGGGTGGGCGTGCCCTCGCCGAACATCGCGTGGGCGAACTCGACGAGCTGGCCCTTGAGGTCCGCGAGGTTCGTCCCCTCGTCCACCATCAGCCCTTCGACCTGGAAGAACTCCGACGCGTGCGAAGCGTCGATCGCCTCGTAACGGAAGCAACGACCCGGCAGGAGCGCGCGGATCGGCGGGTCCTCCGCGTGCATCACGACGATCTGGCCGGGCGACGTGTGGGTCCGGAGCAGCGCGCCGTCAATGTCGACGTAGATGGTGTCCCAGAGGTCCCGGGCGGGGTGGTCGGGCGGGATGTTGAGCATCTGGAAGTTCGTCACGTCGGTCTCGACCTCGGGACCCTCGTAGGTCACGAAGCCGAACTGGCCGAAGATCTCGGTGATCCGCGCGATGGTCTCGACGATCGGATGGAGGGTCCCGCGCGGGATCACCCGGGCCGGCGCCGTGACGTCGACGGTCTCGGCGGCCAGGCGGGCGGCGAGGGCTGCCGAGCCCGCCTGCCCGCGCGCCTCCACGAGCGCCGACTCGACCGCCTCCCGCACCTCATTGACGACCACGCCGACCCGCGGCCGATCCTCGACCGGCAGCGCGCCGATCCCGCGCATGAGCCCCGACAGCGCGCCGCCCTTGCGACCGAGGTAGTGCAGGTCGAGCTCGTCGAGCGCCGCAAGGTCTGCTGCCCCCGCGATGCGGGGCAGGGCCTCGTCACGGAGCGCACGAAGCTCGGCGGTCAGGGTCGCGAGGTCCACGGTGGTGAGCGGCGCCTCCATCATCCGGGCCGGGAATCGCGGACCCTCGCGGCGCCGGAGCGCGCGAGGGTCCCGCTGCGTGATCGCGGGCCGGGACAGTCCCGACCGAGCCGTCAGGCGCTGCGGGCGACCTCGACGATCTTGCCGAACGTCGCGTCGTCGCGCACCGCGAGGTCCGCCAGGATCTTCCGGTCGAGCACGATGTCGGCCTTCTTCAGGCCGGCGATGAGCTGCGCGTAGGGAACCCCGTGGGCGCGCGATCCGGCGTTGATGCGCAGGATCCAGAGCTGGCGCATGTTTCGCTTGCGGACCTTGCGGTCGCGGGTCGCGTAGGCGAGCGCGTGGAGGAGTGCCTCGCGCGCTGGCTTGACGAGCCTGCTGCGAGTCCCCTTGCGGCCCTCGGCCGCGTTGAGAAGCCGCTTGTGGCGGCGATGGGCGGTGACGCCCCGTTTGACGCGTGCCATGGGGTCAGCCCTTCTTCAGGTACGGGAGAAGCCGCGCGACCTGATCCGCGTGCTCCGGCCCGATCAGCGTCTTGCCGGCGTAGCGGCGGGTGCGCCGCGAGGACTTCAGCTCGAGGTGGTGGCCGCGCCAGGACTTCACGCGGATCGGCTTGCCGCTCCCCGTCACCCCGATCCGCTTCTGGCTGCCCTTGTGGGACTTCATCTTCGGCACGCCGGACTCACTCTCCCGTGATGGCGGGCTCAGGGCCCGCTGCGTCGACCGCGACCGCCGAAGCGGCATCCACGACCTCGTCGCCCTCGGCGCTCGCCGCCGGGGATCGATCCCCTGCGGCCGCCTCGCGCGGCTTCGGCTTGTGGGTCGACGCGATCGTGATGTGCATCGACTTGCCTTCGAGGAGCGGCGCTCGCTCTAGGGCTCCATGATCCTTCACCTGGTCCGCGAACTTGCTGAGGAGCTCCCGCCCGAGATGCGGGTGCGTCAGCTCGCGACCGCGAAATTGGACGGCCACCTTGATCCGGTCGCCCTCCTCGAGGAACTCGATTGCCCGGCGCACCTTCGTGTCGAAGTCACCCTGGCCGATCTTCGGCTTCAGGCGAATCTCCTTGAACTCGACGGACCGGGACTTCCGCTTCGCCTCCTTGTCGCGTTTGGCCAGCTCGTACTTGTACTGGCCGTAGTCGAGAAGACGAGTCACGGGCGGCGAGGCCGTCGGGGCCACCTCCACGAGGTCGTAGCCGCGCTCCTGTGCCAGGTGGAGGGCATCCAGGGTGGACATGACGCCCATCTGGTTCCCATCCTCGTCGATCACCCGAACCTGAGGGATCCGGATCATCTGGTTGACACGCAGCTCTCGGCTTATGGTCGGCCCCTTCGCGTTCTCGAGTTCACTGGACGCCCGCGCACGGCGTGCAAACGCACGCGCGAACCGGGCGCGGTTCGCCGGCGGAGAATAGCACAACCATGTTGGCGGAGGCGTGCACGGGCCGGCTCGGAGCGCCCCTTCAATCCGGGCGCCGCTCGGCCGCCTGGGCCGCGAGCCGCTCGGCCAGGGCCTCCCATCCCTCGGTCGGCTGCTGCTCGCCGGCGCGCGTTCGCGGGGCAGCGGTCCGCGCCTCCACCTCACGATCGCCGAGCACGAGCATGTAGGGAACCTTCTGCTCCTGCGCCAGGCGGATCTTGTTCTGCATCCGCCCGTCGGACGCGTCGACCTCCACCCGGATCCGGCGCGCGCGAAGGACGGCCGCCAGCTCGCGGGCAGGCTCGAGATGGCGGTCCGCGATCGGGATCACCACGGCCTGGACCGGCGCGCACCAGAGCGGGAACGCCCCGGCGAAGTGCTCGGTCAGGACGCCGATGAACCGCTCGAGCGAGCCGTAGATGGCTCGGTGGATCGCAACCGGGCGCTGCTGCTGCCCGGTCTCGTCGATGTACCAGAGGTCGAACCGCTCGGGGAGCATGACCCGGTCGACCTGGATCGTCGCGGTCTGCCACTCCCGCCCCAGCGCGTCCGTGATCTGGATGTCGATCTTCGGCGCGTAGAAGGCCCCATCCTTCGGCTTCACTCGGTATTCGAGCCCGGAACGCTCCAGCTCGGCCCGCATGATCGCCTCGGTCTCGTCCCAGGTGGCGATGTCGCCCAGCGCCTTGTCGGGCCGCGTGCCGAAGGTGAGCGTCGGCGTCAGGCCGAACCAGGAGTAGGCCTCCCGGATCTCTCCCATCAGGCCCTCGATCTCGGCTCCGATCTGGTCCGGGCGGACGAAGATGTGGCCGTCGTCCGTGACGAAGTTGCGGACCCGGGTCAGACCCGAGAGGACCCCCGAGAGCTCCTTGCGGTGGAGCACGCCGTACTCGGCCAGCCGCAGCGGCAGGTCCCGGTAGGACCGCAACCGGCTGCGGTAGATGAACGATGATTCGGGGCAGTTCATCGGCTTGAGGCTGAAGGTCTGCTCCTCGGCCTCGACGAGGAACATGTTGTCCCGGTAGTGCTCCCAGTGGCCCGACCGCTCCCAGAGCTTCTGGTGAACGAGCGGCGGGGTATAGACCTCCTCGTACCCGCGGCGGTCCTGGAGCTCGCGCATCGCGCCGAGCAGCGTCTGGTAGAGCCGCCAGCCCTTCGGGTGCCAGAAGGCGGCGCCGGGGCTCACGTCGTGGAAGCTGAAGAGGTCGAGGCGGACCCCCAGCTTGCGGTGGTCGCGCTTCTTCGCCTCTTCCCGCCGCCAGAGAAACTGGTCCAGCTCCTCCTGCGTCTCCCAGATCGTGCCGTAGATCCGCTGGAGCATCGGCCGCTTCTCGTCGCCCCGCCAGTACGCGCCTGCGACGGAGAGGAGCTTGAAGGGGCCGAGCGCGGCGGTCGTCGCCACGTGCGGGCCCTTGCACAGGTCGCTGAACGGCCCGTGCTCGTAGAAGGTCGTGACCGGGAGTGGCTCGCCCGCCTCGCGTGCCCGCGTCGCGAGGTCGTCAAGGATCTCCACCTTGTAGGTCTGCCCGGCGTCGACAGCGGCCGATCGCGCGTCGTCGAAGGCGAGCTCCGTCCGGACGAACGGGTGCGCCGCTGCGACGCTGCCCGCCATCCGCGCCTCTACAGCCGCAAGGTCCTCGGGCGTGAGCGAGCGGGGCAGGTCGAAGTCGTAGTAGAAGCCGTTGTCGATGGCCGGGCCGATACCCAGCTTCGCGCCCGGAAAGAGATCGAGGACGGCCTCGGCCATGACGTGCGCGGCGGAGTGGCGCATGGCGTCGATCGGGGCGTGCGCGCCAGCGTCGAGCAGCTCGTCGGCCGAGCCGCGTTCGGGCGCCTCGAGCGCCTCCTGGACCTCGAGTGCCGGTTCGTCGCCCATGACCTGCCTCCTCCGGAAACAGAAAACCCCTCGTCCGTGCAGGACGAGGGGCCGATGCCTCCCGCGGTTCCACCCGCCTTCGCCCCTCCCGGCGGGTGCCGGGGGGCGCTCTCGTGGCCGCGCTAACGGGCGGATCCCGGGCCGGTTCGCCGGCCGCTCACGGGTGGTGCCGGTGCCCCGGTGGCCCACCGCGACTCTCAGCCTGGATCGCGGCTCTCTTGCGGCTCGCCGGGGCGGGCGTGTCCCGCTCTACGCGTTCCGTATCTGGTGGGCGGTAGAGGACTTGAACCTCTGGCCTCATGCATGTCAAGCATGCGCTCTAACCAACTGAGCTAACCGCCCGATGTCGTATTGAGGCTCAGCAGATGACGGTCTGGGATTGACCCACTCCGCATCTGAGCCGATGCTGTCAGCGCAAGACGTCAAACACAGGAGCTGACCGTGAGCCCCGAGAATGTAGCACAGCCTTCCCCGGGCAACCGCCTGGTCCCAACTCCCCGAGAAACATGGCTCATGGCGGGGCTGCTTCCCATCTTCATCGGTATCGGCGTCGGGGTTCTGGTCTGGGCGACCCGGGGCGGGCAGACCGCCGGCGCATCGGGCCTTGAGGACGTGACTGCCGGCGTCATCATCGGTGCGGTCGCGATGCTCGTCTCCCGGGCCCTTATTCTGGCGGTCCTCCTGAACCTTCCGAGGCTTCGGCGATAACCGGCGACGCCCCCGTCGCCAATCCCAGCACTCGGGGGGCACTCCTCTCAGCCGATGACGGTCCAGGGTTGACCCCACTCCGCATCTGAGCCGATGCTGTCGGCAGTCACACCTCCGCATGGGAGATGGGCCTTGAGCCCGAAGAACGTAGCGCGAACCCCCAGGGGAGCCGCCACCGACGAGCCGACGCCCCCGCCTGCTGCCGGTCCCTCCGAGCGGACACGGTGGATCCTGACCGAGCTGCTGCCCGCGCTCGTGGGCCTGGGTGTCGGTGCCGCGGTCTACCTCGCGTACGGCGGCGCGCAGCAGGGCGGCGCGGGAGGAACCCTTGTCCTGACCGACAGCGTGATCATCGGCGGAGTCATCTGGTTCGTGACGCGCGCTGTGCTGCGCCGCCTTGTCCCCAAGCCGCCGGCCGCGTGACGGCCTGATCGTCCGGATCGGCTCGCGCCGCCACCGACGCGGGGCGACTACTTGCGCGGGTGGGACATCGCGTCGACGACAATGGCCACGGCGAGAACGAGCGCGTCGTCGTGGCCGGGGCTTACCTGGATGCCGTAGGTGTCACGGACCCGGAACCACTTCTTGCCGACCTCGGCGATCTCCCCGGCGTCGTTCTCGATCTTGTACTGATGGTCGACGATGTTGCCCTGGACCTTCCACGCGCCGCCGGCGTCGAAGCTCACGTCGTAGCGCTCGCGGAGCGGGGAGATCAACGCCTTCTTGACGGTCGCGACCCGGCCCGCGGCGCCCTCGATCTCCATCGTGTCGCGAACATGGAGCATCTTCTCCTGGATCTTGTAGCGCTCGGCGCCGGCGGCGTCCTCGAGGATCAGCGTCTTCCGCAGTCGGAGCGCCTTGCCGTCGACCTTGAAGGCCCGCTGTCCGGCGCCGTTCTCGATCCAGAAGTCGTCGCCGATGGCGAAGAGCTGCTGCCGCATCTGATAGACGTTCGCCGGCGCGGCACCTGCGTCGTCGTTCTTGTGTCGGAACACCGATGACCTCCTCGCATCGCGGTGTGATGTCGGCACATCGAGCCACCGCCGCCCCCGTAGCATCCCCCATTGCGGGCCGGCCCGGCACGCCGCGGCAGCCGGCCGCTCGCGGTCGCACGATCGAGGTGGACCGGCGCCCGGGTTGACAGGTGGGGATCTCGAGTGGATGGTTCGGTCATGGACGATGACTGCCCCATGACGAACGACTGCCCTGGCTACGACCGGGATCGACAGACGTGCCTCGTCCATCCCGGTGACTGCGAGTTCTCGCCCATTGATGGCGAGGCGATCCTGCTGTTCGAGACACCGGAGGTGCTGACGCTCGAGGCTTCCGCAGAAGCACTGTCGCGATAGGTAGCCCCGCCTATTGGGACGAGGGGCACGCCTGACCAGAATGCGCGCAGGCTCCCGGTCGCACGCCGGCGCGCACCGCTCCGCGCTCCCCCGCGCAACGGGTCGCTGCACCGGGCGACCGGGGGCCCTGCGCGACCCGCCCCTGCGCGACCCGTTCTAGCGGCGGGCGATCTGCGAGACGAAGTCGCCGCCGCCGGCGCTGCTCTCACCCTCGGGAACGAGCTGCAAGTCCCGCGGTCGCACGTCCCGTCGTGCGGGGGCGATCCAGTCGGCCAGCATCCGGTTGACGACGACGGTCGGCCACTGCGCCAGCCTCCGGCCGTCCGGTGAATCCCATTCGACCGTCGCCTCCGTCACGGGCACCATCGTGCGCCGGCTCCGGAAGCTCATGAGCGGGTCGGTCCCGGGAACCACGTGGAGGTTCCCCCACACGGAGTAGGGCCCGACCTGCATCTCGATCGGGATCGGGCGCGTTCGCGTCCGCCGCTTCGGATCGCCGCGAGGCCCGGCCACCGCAGCGACGAAGATCTCGTCGCGCGCGACCACCACGGACCCGGCCGCAAGCTCGTGCCCGTCCTCGAGGCTCTCCAGGTACGTGTCGACGAACGCGAACTCCTCGTGCTCGTTCATGAGGTCCGTCACGCGTGCGGCCGAGAGGGGCACGTACCCGAACGCCACGGAGTCGCCCGTGTAGAGGGTCAGGCCGACGGTGGGCACCTCGACGGAGCCCAACGCTTCGCCGGCGCCGTCGGATGCAGCCGGCTCGTGGCGGAAGACCCGGAGTGGTCGCGAGAGTGTCGAGCGCATCGACATGCGCGCGACACTAGGCCTTGCAGGCCCCTGCTGACACCACTCGATGGTCCCGGCCTGTGTCGTCGATCGGACCGGGGGCAGATCGTGCGGCGTCCGCCGGATAGGACGATCCCGACGACCCGGCCGCCCTACCAGCGCGGCTGGAGAGCGCGCACCACGATAGCGAGGCCGATGAGGATGATCAGCACGGGGCCGACCGGGATGTCGATGCCGAGGACGCTGCCGAGCCCGGAGAGCAGCGCGATCGTCCCGAGGATGATCGTGAACCAGCTCGCCCGAATGCCGAGCAGCAGCCGCACGGCGTTGAGCCCGAGCATGATCACGCCGGCGCCGATCAGCCAGGTTCCCTCCGGGACGTCCTTGACCAGGGCGAAGCCGCCGAGCATGATCAGGAAGAGACCCCAGCTGACCGTCTCGAGCCGCTTGTTCAAGTCCTGCTTGCGGTCACCCTGGGACAACACGGCGGCGATCCTCCATTACGGGGCGGTTCGGGCAAGGATAATGGTCTCGTGAGCCGCTGATCAGGACCCTGCCGGGCCCCGCAGCAGAGCAGCCAGATCGGGGCCGGCCATCCCGGCGCCGAGGGCGAGGGCGAGCGCTACCCGCGCCTGGATGGGCGTCAGATGCCCCGCGAGGGGGACGCCGGCGCGCACCCAGGTCGCCCCGCCGCCGGGGAATGCGTAGCCGGGCCCAACTGCTCCGGCCCCCGTCCGCGAAGCCAGCACGACCTCGACGCCGGCGTCGCGAGCCGCCACGGCAGCGCGCAGGAGATCCGGGTGCGTGTTCCCGGAGCCCGTGGCGGCGACGACCACGCCCCGAGCGCCGTCGCGCACGGCGGCATCCAGGGCGGCGCCCGTCGTCTCGAGGGCTGCCACGATGATCGGGATGGGCATGGCAGCCGACCCGGGAGACGCCGGCAAGGTGCGTCGTGGTCCGCGAGACCGGATGCGGACACCGCCATCCCCTACCCGCCCGAGCGGGGGGCCCTCCCGGGTCGCGAAGGCGTCCAGGGCCGTGGCATGTCGCTTGGTTACGGCGTCCGCCGCGTGGACCCGCCCGCCCAGGACGACGAGAACGCCGGCACCCTGAGCCGCCTCAGCAGCGGCGACCCGCACGGCTCCCAGCAGGTTGGCCGGGCCGTCCCAGCCCGAGTCGCTGGCGTTGCGCATGGCCCCCGTGACAACGACCGGGCGCGGATCACGGTGGCAGAGGTCCCAGGCGAAGGCTGTCTCCTCCAGCGTATCGGTGCCCTGGACCACGACGACGCCGCGGACGCGCCGATCCAGGAGCGCGCCGTCGATGATGCGCCGGATGCGGAGCACGTCCGCGAACGAGAGGTGACTCGCCGGCACGCGGCCTAGGTCGATCGGGACGACGTCGGCGCGCCCGGCGAGGCCGGGCACCGAGGCCAGCAGCTCGGCAGCGCCGAGCGTGGGGACCGCGCCACCTGCCGCCGCATCGACGGTCATGCTGATGGTTCCGCCGGTGAAGATCACCGCGACACGCGGCAGCGGGCTCACGGCTCCTCGGGCGAGGGGCCGGTGGGCGCAACAGCACCCTGGACGGCCGGCGCCTCAGCGTCCTCCGGGACCACCGTCTCGTTGCCCGGCACGGCCGGATCCGCGGCGCCGCCCGGCTCCACCTCGGCGGCCGCGTCGGCGCCGTCCTCGGTCATCGCGACACGGCCGCGTCCCACGAGCGACACGATCCCAACAAAGACGATGACGCCGGCCGCAACCAGGACGACCGGCATCGTCCCGAAGGCGTCAGAGATCGGCCCCACGATGATGATCGGCAGAAGGCTGGCCACCGAGACGAGCATGTTGAGGATGCCGAAGACGCGCCCGCGAACCGCCTGGGGGATCTCCGACTGGAGCTCGGTCTGGGCGGGGATCGCCGTGAACGCGTACCCGATGCCGGCCACGAAGGCGATCACGACGACGATCGTCAGGACGCTGATGTACGCCGATACGTCGGGCCCGGGAACCCGGTCGTCGACGTCGCGAACGAACTGGGCGATGGGACCCGCGATCGTGATCCCGGCCAGGCTCGTGCCGAGCACCAGCATCCCCGACTCGATGAGGCGACGTCGCGACACCAGGGGCGCGAGGATGTTGACCGCGACCACGCCGACCACGACGCCGATCCCGAGCGGGAGCACGACGATGACGAAGTCCTTGGTGCGGAGGCCGAGCACGTCCTCCGCGAACGCGGGTCCCAGGACGCCGAGGATGCCCACGATCGACGCGGCGATCGCGAGGTAGAGGAGCGACCAGCGCACGATCGGGTGCTCGCGGACGTACCCGATCCCTTCGCGGAATTGCACGACGAATGAGCCGACAGCTTCCTCCGTGTCGTGGACCGTGGAGCCGTGCGGCATCGTGCCGGGTGGCGCCGGCGGGAGGGTCCAGCAGAAGGCGCCCGCCACCAGGTAGAGGATCGCCACGAAGACGATGAGGACCGTGGGGTTGGCAATCGTGACCACGAGAGGCCCCAGCACCGTGAAGCCGATCGCGAAGGCGGCGTTGAGGGTGAGCGTGAAGATGCCATTGGCCGCCGTGAGCTGGCTGGGCGGGACGACGATCGGGATCATCGAGAGCTCGGCCGGGGCGAAGAAGGTCGTCGCGATCGAGACGGCCATGTTCAGCACGAACACGGCCGCGATGTTTGCGTCGAGCAGGGCGAGCCCGATGAACAGGCCGGCTCGCAGCAGGTTGGTGACGATGAGAACCTTGCGCCGGTCATAGCGATCGACGTAGACGCCGGCGATCGCGCTGAA
This sequence comes from uncultured Chloroflexia bacterium, assembly GCA_963705215.1. Taxonomy (GTDB): domain Bacteria; phylum Chloroflexota; class Limnocylindria; order Limnocylindrales; family CSP1-4; genus CTSoil-043. The sequence goes on from CAVPJI010000020.1 coordinate 195,305, forward strand.
GATCACCGCCGGGGCCAGGAAGGTCAGGATCAGGAGGGAGACGGCGCTGTTCGAGGAGGTCAGGTCGCGCACGAGGACCGTCAGCCCGTAGAGGACCATGTTCCCGCCGACCTGCGTGGCCAGCTGCGAAAGCCACAGCAAGAGGAACGGCCGGTTGCGGAAGACCGCGATGCTGCTCGGCTCGGGCGTGGTGACGGCAAGCTCGCTCATGCTCATCGCAGCGCTGCCTCGGGACCCCGGGCGACGAAGCCGACCAGGCGCCGCTCCACGGCGCGCCGCTCGAGCAGGACGTGGCGACCGCACGTGGCGCAGCGGAGGCCGATGTCGGCACCGAGCCGGTCGACGTCCCACGAGGCGCCGCCGCACGGGTGCCGGCGACGGAGCTCCACGCGGTCGCCGATCCGGAACGCGACGGGCTGGGTCACGAGCGTTGGCGGCACTGCATCGAGTGCGAGGGTAGCATCCGGCGCCGCGCGGTGAGGCGGCCCAGCGTCAGGGCCGCGGCAGCCCGAGGACCGGACCGAGCGGGCGATCGGCCGCCGGCACGCTGACTTCGTCGAGCGGCGTCACCTCCACCTGCACCTCCGCATAGCGGGCCTGCAGCTGGGCCGCGAGCCCGCCCGCGCGCGTGAGCCCGCCCGTCAGCGCCGCAGGATTCCCGATCGCGAGGACCTCGACTCGCGGCCCGAGCTCCGTGCTCTCGAGCGACAGCGAGCCCGTCATCCCCGCGACCACTGTCGGCCCGACCACGCGAACTCCCCCGATCGAGATCGCCTCCGCCCCGCCGTTCCGCAGCTCGTTCACGAGGTCGGAGACCGCCTCCGCCGGGACGCCGCCGTAGACGACGATGCGGATGCCGGGACCGGCGGCCGGGTCCTCGCCGGACCAGATGCGCGCCCGCTCGAGCTCGCTGCGCAGCTGGCCGACCGAGGTCTCGCCGCGAGCGTTGGCGGCCGACATCGTGTCCAGCTGGCGCTGGATGTCGGCGACCTCGCCGCGCAGCTGGTCGTTGCGGGTGGTCAGGTTCGCGATCAGGAGCGTCAGGTCCTGCGAGGACTGGGTCTCGAGCCCCGTCCCGGCCTGCTGGGCGCGGAGCTGGACCACGACCAGCAGCCCCAGCAGGAGGGCGATGGCGGTGAGGGCGACCTGGCTTCTTCGCTGGCGCATCGTCAGGGCTCCGGCGTGCTCGGTGGCGTCGGCGGACGTGCATAGCGGAGCGTGACGGTACCGGCGTAGGCGGGCACGGTCACGCGCTCCGGCTCCGCGAAGGAGATCCGGATGCCGAACTGGTCCGCGCGCGCCTGGACCAGCTCAACGAACCGGGGGGCGGTGACCAGGACGTCATACAGGTCCGTCGGCCCGATGGCAGCGACCTGGTACGGCGGGGCGAGGTAGGCGGAGTTGACCAGCAGTGTTCCCCCGATGTCGACGAAGGCCGTCGTCGGCACGACCCGCTCGCCATTCACGGACACCGCCTCGGCGCCGGCCAGCCAGAGCTCCTCGACGACCCGCCGCAGGTCCAGGGCGCCGACCCGGTAGTCGGCGACGGACCCACCCGGAGGCACAGGCACCTGCGAGTCCTCGAGCTGGAGGACGATCCCGGGGCCCTCCAGTGCCACGAGCCCGGCGGCGACGCGAGCGGTTCTGAGCGCGTCGTTGAGGTCGCTCACCAGGGCTCCGCTGCCGGCTGCACCCTGCTCGGCCGACGCCACCCTCGCGCGGAGGTCGAGGATCCGATCCTTGAGGGCGTCCTGCTGGGCCTGCAGGGCGACAACCGTCTCCACGAGCGGCGCACGCTCCTGGGTCGTGTACCTGACCCGCGGGGCCTCGGCGCGCACCTGGGCGGCGATGAGGAAGCCTAGGGCGACCAGCGCCCCGAACAGGGTCAGCTGCCACGTCGGGATGGAGCGGATGCGGGAGACGAGAGCGTTCACGGGTTCGGTCCGCCCGCGGTGGTCCCGGCGCGGCGCCGGCGCACGTACGCGACGCCACCGCCCACGATCAGGCCGGCCAGGGCCGCGCCGAGGAGGACCCGGCCGTCGCGGAACGGCGATCCTTCGTCGCCGGCATCGCTGCCGCCGCCCGGCCCCGCCGATGCGCCCGCGCCCGGGGAGGCCGAGGGATTCGGGTCCGCAGACGCGCTCGGGGTTGCGCCAGCGGCCGAATCCCATCCCGGCGGCAGCGGGCCGGGCGGGGCCGGTTGCGGGCCGAGCTGGGTTGGTGCCTCGGCTCCGAGGCTCTCGAGCCAGGCGGCTTCGAATCCCGCGACGTCGGTCCCGACTGCTGCCCTGAACGCCTCGTCATCCGTGACGCCGTCGGCATAGCTGTTGACGAGGCCAACGAGCGCGTTCGTGCCCTTCTCGCGCACGAGGTAGTCGACGGCCGAGGTGCTCTCCGCGTAGGCGAGGGTGAAGCGCTCGTAGGTCGAGGGGAACTGGACCGAGAGCGCCGTCAGCGGCATCAGGCGCCCCGCGTCGGCGGCAGCCTCGACGGAGGTCCGAAGCCAGGGCGAGAAGCCCTCGGTGAGATAGGTCGCGACGCCCTCGTTGAGCCAGCGGGGCGGGTAGTGGTACGGATTGTTGACGGCCGTGTCGAAGACCAGGTGGGTCAGCTCGTGGGGCACGGTCCGTGCGACCTCGGCCGTGGCGACCTCGTTCGGCGGGATGAGCCCGAACATCGTCCGGATCTCCGCGATGGCCGTCCCCACGACGTTCTCGCGGGTGGACTGCCCGACCGCGTCGTAGAAGGCCGGCTCATCGGCGTAGATGAAGAAGTCGATGGGATCGGACTCGGTCACCCCCAGGAACGCAGAGGCTTCTCGAACCGCCTTGTCGCCGATCGCCAGCGCCCGTCGACCGAAGGCGTTGGAGCCCTCGTACCAGTGAACGCGGACGATGTCGCCCACGAGCGTCTTCCAGGCGAAACGGGTGTCGGCGTACGTGACGGTGACCGGCGGGCCGACCATCGGCTCGATCGTGCGGTCGGCAGGCACCAGGCGCCACCGGGCGGTGAGCGGCGAGTTCGGGTAGATGTGGCCGCCATCGGCGACGATCAGCCGGTAGACGAGCGCGCGACTGCCGGCCGACGTCGCCCCCTCGACCTGCGTGACGGACGGCCCGATGCTGCCGGCGTACTCGAGGAGGATCTCCACGCGCGCAAGAGGCACAGGGCTCGTGAACTCCTGCCTGAAGATGATCTCCTCGCCGAACGTCGAGGTCACGCTCGGCTGGCCGAACGTCGCCGAAGCGGCATTTGCGGGCGCCGTCATCAAGAACGCCACGATCGGGGCGACGACCAAGGCGAAGAGCGCCCTTCTCATTGGCCGGCCCAGGCAAGACCGGCGAGGCGCAGGACGCCGAGGCCGTTCGGGGCGGCACCCAGGAGTCCCTCGCGGGCGAGCGCAGCCGATGCCGCATACGTCACGGGGATCGTCGGCACCTCGTCGCGCAGGATCGACTCGGCTGCGTCGTAGCCGGCACGCGCTGCTTCTGGATCGTCGGTCCCGACGGCCGACGCAATCGCAGCATCGAACGCGGCATTCGACCAGCTCCCGTAGTTGTTCGGCTGGCCGGTCCCGAGGAGGATGCCCAGGAAGTCGTTCGGCGACGGGTAGTCGGCGATCCACGACAGGGCCCACAGGTCCGGGGAGTCCTGGGTGCCGAGGCGCTCGAAGAGGGTCCCGAAGTCGAGGGCCTCGAAGCGCACGGTGATCCCGAGGTTCTCCCTGAGCTGCGTGAGAATCGCCTCGTCGTAGCCGGCGCCGGCGGTGACGAGGGTAACGTCCGGGAAGGTCGCCGGGTCCGCGTACCCGGCCTCCGCGAGCAGCCGGCGCGCCCCGGCCGGGTCATAGGCCGGGACGAACGACGCGTCGCTCCGGCCGGGAATCCCGGGCGGGACCATCGAGGTGGCCGGGAGCGCGGCGGTGCCGTCCGCGAGCTCGACGATCCGCCGCCAGTCCACGCCCGACGCGAAGGCGCGCCGGACGCGCGCGTCATCGAAGGGTGGTCGCTGCGTCTCGAACCCATAGTAGGTGACCGTGAGGTCGGACCACCGGCGAAGGCTTGGCCCGAAATCGGGATCGTAGGCGAGCCACGCTGCGTCGTACTCGCCGACCGGCGCCCAATCCAGCTCGCCCGCGGCAAAGACGTCGACCGTGCTGCGGCCCCCGATGTCGGAGACGGCCGTGACCTCGTTGATCGCGGGCGGCCCGGCCCAGTAGCGGGCGTTGGCGAGCAGCGTGTAGCCGTCCGGCGCAGTCGCGCTGAGCAGGTACCCGCCCGACCCGACGAATCCCGGCCCGGGCTCCAACGCGGACGGGTCGCGGCCGACAGAGGTCGGCACCACTGCCAGGGACGGGCTGGCGGCGATCGCGGGGAAGTCACCGGCGGGGCGCGTCAGGCGGACCTCCACCGTGGACCCGGCGGCGATGATCCCGACCTCGTCGGCGCCCGCGGTGCCGGCCGCGTAGTCGCGGGCGCCCTCCACGTCGTAGAGCAGCGACGCGAGCGGAGATGGCCGGCGCGGATCGATGACGCGCAGCCAGCTGCGGCGCACGTCGTCGGCGGTGAGCCCCGCGCCGTCGGAGAACCGGAGGTCCGGGCGCAGGGTGAAGACCACCGTGCGGCCCCCATCGCGAAGCTCCCAGCGCTCGGCGAGGGCGGGGCGGGGCGTCCGCGTCGGGTCGATCGCGGTGAGGCCCTCGAACAGCTGGGCGATGAAGGCGGCACTGCCGGCGTCGCCGGCCGCCGCCGGATCGAGGGTTGCCGGCTCGCCCATCAGGACCCGGACAGCTTCGGGCGTCGCCCGTGCCGGCGCCGCGACGAACGTGGTGGTCGCGAGCACGACGGCCACGAGGGCGGCCACGGCGGCGGCACCTCGAGTCGAGCGCGCAGAGGGGCGCCAGCGGGCGCGGGGGATCATGGCGGGAGTATAGGTCGGGTCTGCAGCGGAGCCCTTCGAGCGCCCCGGCCACCGGGCACGGCAAGAGGCCTCCGCGTGATCACACCGCCGGGGAAACGATGGCGTGCGCGAGAGGCCTCCGACATGAGAACGAGACGCCGCCGGTTCCGTTACGGTTCCGCGCCAGCGACGCCGTCACGCTGACGACGGGCTTCGTAGAGCAGCACGGCGGCGGCGGCGGAGACGTTCAGGGAGTCGGCTCGGCCCAGCATCGGCAGGCGGACGCCCTCGATCTCGTCGGCGAGCCAGTCCCGGCTCAGGCCAGCCGCCTCGCTGCCGACGACGATGGCGAGAGGGCCTCGCAGATCCACCTCGCGATAGTCCATGGCGGCCTGCACCCGGGCCGCCACCACGCGGATCGCGCGCTCGCGCAGCCAGGGCCGGAGCGTCCGCGTCGGGGCAATCGCGATCGGCAGGCTGAACACGGTGCCCAGGCTCGCCCGCACGGCGTTCGGGTTCCAGGGATCCGCGGGCGACCCTTCGTGAACAGCCACCAGGAGCGCCGTCGCGCCGGCGCCGTCCGCGCTCCGGGCGATCGCGCCGAGGTTGCCCGGCTTCTCTGCATCTTCGACGACGATGAGCAGCGGGTCCGCGCGGGCAGCCAGAACTGGGTCGAGGCGGACGAGGTCGGTCGGCGGCGCGTCGACGATCGCGACGATCTCGCTGCCGCGCTCCCCGTACGCGAGCCGCGACCACGCCGAGCCGGCCACGGCCACCTGCGGAACGCCGAGGGCAGCCAGTCGCTCCAGGATGGCAGCCGCCTCCTGTGACCGGGCGCCATCGATCACGAACGCCTCGCGCACCGCAAGGCCCGCCTCGAGGGCGCGCAGGACCTCGCGCGTGCCGTCGACGAGCAGCCGACCGGTTTCGTCGCGACCCCGCCGCTCGCGGAGCGCGAGCGCCGCGCGCACACGGGGGTTGGCCGCGCTGGTGATGACGTCGGCAGCGTGCTGTCGCGGCGTCACGCGTGCGCCTCCCCTCGCCCCGAGGTGGCCAAGGTCGCCCAGCCGGCCGCGAGTCGGGCGCCGCTCTCCGCCTCGAGGCCCAGCTCCAAGACCCGGGGTGTCCCGGCGGCCCATCCCAGCGCAGCGCCGACGATGCCCGCGAGGTCGTCGGGATCCAGCGCCGTGGCATGCGCGGTGCAGGCGAGGAACCACCGCTCCGGGGCTAGCAGCGGCGCAATCTGCCTCACGAGCGGCTCGAGGTCGTCGGCGAGGCGCCACGCTCCCCCACCCGGCCCGTGGCCGTACGTCGGCGGGTCCAGGACGACGCCGTTGTAGAGCCGACCGCGCCGTGCCTCGCGGGCCACGAACCGTGGCGCGTCCTCGACGAGCCAGCGGATCGGTCGATCGGCGAGGCCGGCAAGGGCGGCGTTCCGGCGCGCCCACGCCACCGTGGGTCGCGACGCGTCGACGTGGACGACCTGGGCTCCCGCCCGCGCGAGGACGAGGCTCGCCAGGCCCGTGTACGCGAAGAGATTGAGCACGGTCGCGGGACGGCCGCAAGCGTGCTGGATCGCCTCCGCCTCGCCGGCCGCCCAGCGCGCGACCGGTGCGTGCTCCGGGAAGAGGCCCACCTGGCCGGCCGGCGTGGGACGGAGCTCCATCGGCAGGCCCTCGAACGTGACCGTCCAGCTCGCGCGGATCTCTCCGTCAGGCGTCCAACGGCCGCCGGGGGCAGCGGGATCGCGTTCGAAGCGCGCGTCGGCCGCCGCCCACGCGACCGCCGGGCTTCGCCGCGCTTCGTGAGCGCCCGGCGCCGGCCGATCGATGACGTAGTCGGCGAAGCGCTCCAGCCGCCGGAGGTCGCCCGCGTCGAGCAAGGCGTAGCCGCCGTCCTCATGGTCCACGCGCTGATGCTAGCGCCGGTGGGGCCGAAGAGCACTTGCCGAATCGGGCCGCCGGTTCGACGATCACCCCATCACGCGGGAGGCGACGACGCGTGGGCCATATGGCGGCCGCCCGGCTCACGCAGAGCCACTGGCGAGCCCGGCCCGCAGGTGTCGACAAGGGGGACGTCATCATGACGATCCACGCACCTGCGCATCCCGGCGGCGTCGTCTCGCCGCGGGTCCACGACAACACCGTCCGCTGGATGGCCGCCACGGCCGCGATCCTCCTGCTGGTGATCGGCGCCGCTCTCGTGGTTCCCGCGATCGTGTCCGACCAGCCGACCTCGATGAGCGCCCAGCAGCAGAGCCTCATCGAGTACCGGGCGTACGAGCGCCTCGACTGGGCGGCCAGCCGCGCCTATCCCGAGTGGAAGGCGCTGCTTGAGTTCCGCGCCGCGGAGCGTGCCGGCCGCTGACGGCCAGCGGTCCGCGGCGCTGACCGGCAGCGTGACGGGTCCGGCCGGTCGCGGGTCGGGCCGTAGTTGCGCAGCCACAGGTCGGCAGGACTCCCGGACGGGGCGTCCGAGGCTGGGGACGGGCGCCCCGTTGCCCCGACGGCGGGTACGATGACGTCGTGGCAGCGCGGATCGACCTGAACGCCGACATGGGCGAGGGCCTCGGCCCGTGGCCGATGGGTGAGGACGCGGTGCTCGTGCGCCTGGTCACGTCCGTCAACGTGGCCTGCGGCTTCCATGCCGGTGATCCCCTGACGATCCGACGGACCGTGCGACTCGCGCTCGACGCGGGTGCCCTGGTCGGCGCCCACCCCGGCTATCCGGACCTGGTCGGCTTCGGACGCCGGGCCATGGACCTCGACCCAGAAGAGCTGGAAGCCGCGGTCCTGTACCAGGTCGCCGCCCTCGACGGGATTGTCCGGGCCGAGGGCGGGCGCCTCGCCCACGTGAAGCCGCACGGAGCCCTGTACCACCGCGTGGCCTCGGACAGGGCGGCGGCGGCCGCCGTCGCGGGAGCGGTGGCGCGGATCGACGATCGCCTTCGGGTCGTGGGCCCAGCCGGCTCTGCCCTGCTGGCCGCTGGAGCGGGGCTCGGTCTGCGCACGACCCGCGAGGCGTTCGCCGACCGCATCTACGAACCCGACGGGCACCTGCGGGCCAGGTCACAGCCGGGTGCCGTGCACGCCGAGCCGCGGGCGGCCGCCGTGCAGGCCGTCTCGATCGCCCGTGACGGCCACGTCGTCGCGAGCGACGGGTCGCGACTCCCCGTGGAGGCCGACACGCTCTGCATCCACGGCGATACCCCCGGTGCTGCGGCCATCGCCCACGCCGTCCGCGACGCCCTTCTGGATGCCGGGATCGCCCTCCGGGCGCCCGATGCCTGATGTCGCACGACTCGCCTCGCGCCCGCACATCGACCGGGTGGGCGATGCCGCCCTCCTCCTGACCCTCGGCGACGAGGTCGCGCCGGCCGTCAACGACCTCGTGCACCGCGTCGCTGCCGAGCTCGGTTCGCCAGGCGCGGCATTGATGGGCCTCGGCACCCCCGTGCCCGCCTACGCGAGCGTCCTGGTGCCGTTCGACCCCGACGTGATGCCCGAGGCCACGGTCCGCGCGGCGCTCCGGGCCGCCCTGCTGCGCGCCGTCGACCGCGCGGCCCCGGCGCCCGGCCCGCTGGTCGAGATCCCGGTCCGCTACGGGGGCCTCGACGGTCCCGACCTCGCGGAGGTCGCCGAACTGACGGGGCGCTCAGAGGCCGAGGTCGTCGCGCTCCATGCCGGGCCCGAGTACCGGGTCTACCTGGTCGGGTTCGTGCCCGGATTCCCCTACCTCGGGGTCCTCCCGGACGAGCTCGCCCTTCCCCGGCGCGCGACCCCTCGCGTCCAGGTCCCGGCCGGGAGCGTCGCGATCGCGGGTCGCCAGACCGGCATCTATCCCTCCCCCACGCCGGGCGGGTGGCACCTCATCGGTCGCACCGACGCGCCGATCTGGGATGCCCGTCGCGACCCCCCTGCCCTCCTCGCGCCCGGCGCCCGCGTCCTGTTCGTCCCCGCCTGACCCGTGCTGGAGGTCGTCGATCCGGGGTTGCTGCTCACGCTCCAGGATCGCGGGCGCCCGGGCTGGGCGCACCTCGGCATCCCGGTCTCGGGCGCGGCCGACACGTGGGGCCTCACGGTGGCGAACCTCCTCGCGGGCGGGCCGTTCGACGCGGCGGCCGTCGAGGTGACGCTCGGCGGGGCGGAGCTCCTCGTTCGCGAGGCCTGCCTCGTCTCGCTCGGCGGCGCCGACCTCGGGGCCGAGCGCGACGACGGGGTCCCGCTCGCGGGCGGCGTGGCGCACCGCCTGCCTGCCGGATCGCGCATCCGCTTCGCCGGGGCGCGGAACGGCCTCCGGGCCTACCTGGCGCTGGCCGGCGGGATCGTGGCCGGCCGCGTGCTCGGATCCGCGTCCACGTACGCAACGGCCGCGCTGGGCGGCGTGGACGGGCGGGCCCTGCGCGCCGGCGACGTCCTGACTGCCCGTGCGGCGCGGTGACCTCGCGGGCGCTGGGCTCTCGTGGCCGGCAGAGGCGCTGCCGCACCCGGCGACCGGAACTGGTCCCATCCTCTTCGTGGCCGGCCCCGACCTGCGCCGCCTCGCTGCCGACGTCGTCGACGCGTTCACCGCCGCGACCTGGCGGATCGGCCGCGCCGGCGACCGCATGGGCCTCCGGCTGGAGGGCCCGCCCCTCGCTGCAGGCGTCGAGATCGTCTCCCACGCCCTCGTGCCCGGAGCCATCCAGCTGCCCTCCGGTGGGCAGCCCCTCGTCCTGCTCGTGGACGGACCCACCGTGGGCGGCTATCCCGTGCTCGGGGTCGTCACGCGCGCCGAGATGCCTCGCCTCGGCCAGCTCCGACCCGGGGACGTCATCCGGTTCCGTGGCCCAGGAGCCCGACCGCGCCCGCGCGGCATGGCGCGCGCAGCAGGCGGGGCTCGCCCGCGCGGCCGAGGTGCTCGCGGCCGATACGCTCTGGCATCGCCTGGCCGATCACGCGGGCGGCTGATCGCGCGGCTCGTCGCCTGGGACGCCGCGCATCGCCGGGGGCGGGCCGGCCGGGTGTCGGGGGCCCACCGGCCCTTGCGGCCCGTGCGTGACACGCCCATCGTCACCTGAGGCGACCCCGCCGTGGCGACACGACGGCGGCGCCGGTACGGGAGCGGGCGCGTGCGAGTCACGTTCATCAAGCCCACCCTCGGGCGCCTCGCGGACGGCGCGCCCTTCGTCGACGCGGCCCGGATGGAGCCCCTTCAGCTCGCGCTCCTGGCCGGCCTGACGCCGTCCGGCGTAGACGTGGAGCTCCTCGACGACCGGATCGACCGCATCGACTACGACGAGCCGACCGACCTCGTGGCGATCACCGTCGAGGCGTTCACGGCCCGCCGGGCATACGAGATCGCAGCCGAGTACCGCGCCCGTGCGCGTCCCGGTGGTCATCGGCGGGATGCACGCGACCCTGATCCCGGACGAAGCTGCCGAGCACGCCGACGCGGTCGTCACGGGTGACGCCGAGACGATCTGGGCCCAGGTCGTCGCGGACGTCCACGACGGGCGCCTCCGCCCGCGCTACCACGGGGCGCCGGGAGTGCCGCAGCCGGGCGTGCTGCCCCGCCGCGACCTCCTCGCCGGCAAGGGCTACCTGCCGCTCTCGCTCCTCCAGTTCGGGCGGGGCTGCCGCCATGGCTGCGAGTTCTGTGCCGTGGGCGCCTACTTCGAGCACCACGTCCACACCCGCCCGGTCGACGAGGTGGTCGCCGAGATCCAGGCCCAGCCGCGGCGCAACCTCTTCTTCGTCGACGACAACTTCATCGCCGATCCGGAGGCAGCCAAGGCGCTCCTCCGCGCGCTCATCCCGCTCCGGGTTCGCTGGGTCTCGCAGGCGAGCGTCGACCAGGTGCGCGACCCGGAGCTCATGCGCCTGTTCGTGGAGAGCGGCTGCCTGGGCAACGTCATCGGCTTCGAGAGCCTTGACCCGGCGAACCTGCGCCAGATGCACAAGGGCCCGAACCTGGCCGGGTTCGACCGCTACGCGGGAGCCGTGGCCACGCTCCGGGCTCACGGCCTCCAGACCTGGGCGGCCTTCGCCCTGGGCTACGACCACGACACCGTCGACTCGATCCTCGCCACGGTCGAGTGGTCGATCGCGAACCGGTTCACGTTCGCCGCCTTCAACGTCCTCATGCCCTACCCCGGGACGCCGCTCTACGCGCGCCTGCAGGCGGAGGGCCGCCTGCTCTACGACGGGCGCTGGTGGCTCCATCCCGACTACCGGTTCAACAGCGCGGCGTTCCGGCCAGCGCGCATGACGGCCGACGAGCTCACCGAGGCAACCTGGGCCTGCCGGCGTCGCTGGAGCAGCCCCGCGTCGATCGTCCGGCGGGCGTTCGACACCCGGACGAACATGGGTTCGCCGTTCCGGTTCGCCCTGTACTGCGCCTACAACCCGCTCTATCGGCGCGAGGCCCTGAAGCGCCAGGGCCTGCGCCTGGGCCTCCGGTAGGGACGGCCGTGGACGCCTTCGAGGTGCGCCTTGCGACGCCGGACGACGAGCCGGATGTCCGGGCGCTCGTGGGCGCGACGGCCATGCCCGGCGCGGTGGCCGTCCGCTTCGCCCGCGAGCCGGACTACTTCCTGGGGGCGACGATCATGGGCGACCCCTGCGACGTGGTCGTCGTCCGCGAGCCGGACTCGGGGCGGCTGGCGGGGTTCGGGTGCCGGGGCGAGCGGCGCGCGTTCGTGAACGGGCGGGAGGAGCGCGTCGGCTACATCGGCCAGATCCGCGCGGCCGAGGGCTACCGCGGGCGCTGGCTCGTGCAGCGGGCGATGGCCTGGCTGCGCGAGAGCGGGAACGACGACCTCCTCTACTGCGGCGTCGTGGCCCGCGAGAACCCCCGGGCCCGGGAGGTCCTGCTGGGACGGCGCGCGCCGGGCGCCCCGGTCCGCACGCACCTGGCCGGGCTGACGACGTGCGCGATCCTGGTGCGTCCGCGCCGCCTCCCGCGGGTCCCGGGCGTGGCGGTGGAGCCCGGCTCCGCGGTGGACCTCCCGGAGGTCGTGGGCTTCCTGCGGGCCGAGGGCGCGCGGCGCCAGCTGTTCCCGGCCTACCGCGTCGAGGACTTCACCGACGGCCGAACCCTCCGGGGCCTCGCGCCCGAAGACCTGGCCGTGGCCCGCCGAGGCGAGAGGATCGTTGGCGTGATGGCGGCGTGGGACCAGGCCGCCTACAAGCAGGACATCGTGGCGGGCTACGGGCCGACGCTTCGTCGTCTCCGCCCCGTCTACGACGTCGCCGCCCGCGCGCTCGGCGCCCGCCGGCTGACGCCGCCCGGATCGGCGATCCCGCTCGCCTTCGCGGCGTGCACGGCCGTCACCGATGACGATCACGCCGTCCTGAACTCGCTCCTCGCGTCCTGCGCGGAGCGGGCGCGCGAACGCGGCAAGGCATTCCTCATGGTCGGTCTGGCTGACGAGGACCCGCTCCTCCCCGCGGTGCGCCGCTGGCTCCACGTCACGTATCGCAGCGACCTGTTCACGCTGGCCTGGGACGGGGCCAGGGTGCCGGTACCCGACGGGCGCATCCCCCGCATCGAGATCGCAACGCTCTGATCGATGGGATCGCGCCGTCTCGGCGCAGGCAGGAGGCAGCCATGACCGACCGGCGGCTCAGCTTCTGGGGGGCAACGTCCCTGATGGTCGGCGCCGGCGTGGGGGCGGGCGTCATGGCGGTCCCCTACCTCGCCGAGCGCGTTGGACTCACGGGCCTGGCCCTGATCCTGCCCATCGCATGGGCGGCCAGCGCCCTCGTCCACCTCATGCTCGCCGAGGTCCTGTTCCGAACCGGCCGGGACCTCCAGGTCGTGGAGCTGATGCGCCTCTACGTCTTCCGCGGTCACATCGGCCGCTGGCTGCTGTGGGCCGTGTTCGCGCTGCTCAGCGTGGCCTTCCTCGCCAACCTCGCCGCCTACGTCTCGGGCGCCGGAGAGATCGTCGCGGACCTCTTCGGGATCGAGCGACGCGCAGCGGAGCTCCTCGTCTACGCCGTCTCGGCCGGCGTCGTCTTCTTCGGCCTTCACGCGGTCGGGATCGCCGAGCGCTTCGGCGCGCTCGCCCTGTTCGGGCTGCTCGCCGTCCTCGTCGTCGGAGCGACGGGAGTCGCGCTCGCGCCTGCCGTCGGTCCCTCCGGGACGCCGACCGAGTGGCTGGCCCTCTACGGCATGGTCATGTACGCCTACTGGACCTTCTACAGCGTTCCCCAGGTGGTCGCGGGGATGGGCTCCGACCACCGGGGCGCGGTCCGGGCGATCCTGCTGGGCCTGGCCCTCAACGGCGTGCTCACGGCCGTCGTGGCGCTCGTCGCCCTGGGCGTCTCCTCGCCGGTGACCGAGGTCGCCATCATCGGGATCGCCGATCGGCTGGGCGACTGGGCCGGCGTCGTGGGCTCGCTCTTCATCGTCGCCGCGCTCGTCACGAGCTACTGGTCGGTCTCGCTGGCCCTGGCCGACATCCTCCGCGAGCGGACGGCGATCCCGGTCCGACTCGCCTGGCTCCTGGCCACGCTGCCGTCGCTCCTTGTCCTCTGGCTGGGAGCCTGGCAGTTCCTCGAGTGGCTGCGGCTCGCGGGCGGCGCGACGGCCATCGTCGTCGCCCTCATCACCATCCCGATGTACCGGGCGGCCCAGCGGATCGGGCCGGTCGCCGTCCCGGACTGGACGCTCGGCCGCTGGGGCAGCCCGGCGATGCTGGCGCTGGCGCTGCTCGCGATGGCGCTGATGGCGGCCGGCTCGCTCCTGCAGCTCTGACGGGCCGCGGCCTCGGCGCGATCTACGCCGGCCGATCCGCCGGCCACGTCCCCATGACCTGCCGCAGGATCGCGAACTCGCCGACGTGATAGGCGGTGTGATCGGCCACGACGCGCACCTCGCGCAGGATCGTGTGGCCGGGCGTGCCGGGAATCACGGCGAACAGGTCCGTGGCGGGATCGGCGACCAGGTCGTGCAGCGCATGCCCGTCAGCCGCGATCGCGGCGACCGTGGCGGCGAAATCCTCCGCCGTCGCACTTGCATCGGGCGCCGGCCAGTAGCCCTCCGGCCAGCTGGGCTCGACGTACGCCCGGTTCCGGATGTAGTCGAGGATGTCCCCCTGGGCGATCCGCACGTGCTCGAGCAGCTGCCACGGCGTGTACGAGACGTTCGGTGGACGAACGTTCAGCGCGTTCTCGGGGAAGTCCGCGACCGCCTCGTCCAGGGGCATGCGGGCGCCTTCGCCCGCGAGCAGCTGCAGCAGCTCGGCCCGCAGCAGATCGGTGGCCATCATTCGGCACCTCCTTCACGATCACGCAGGAAGAGCAGGGCGCCGCAGGTCTCCAGCAGACCTCGGCCTCGTACGACGAGCTGCCCGTGTTCGTTCCCCAGGCGTTCCTCGGCGCCCGCAAGGTCGAGCAGGCATCGGCCCAGGTCGACCCGGCGACCGAGCGCCTCGAACCGCCCCGCAGCCTCCGAGAGGAGGTCGCGGGCGCGCCCCTGATTGTGCGCCAGGAGCCCGTCGGCCCAGGCCAGGAACGCTCGCGGCGGGATGTTGGACGTGGCTAGCCCGGCAAGCCGGTCCCGCACGACGGCCGCCTCCTCCGGCCGGCCGATCCGGACAAGTGCCCGGACGCACTCGAACAGGAGGATCTGCCCTTCCCAGACCGAGAGCCTCGCGTCGCTGACGCGGCCGTTCGCTGCGACCAGCGCTTCGGCCGCCTCCAGGTCACGTCCCCGGCCAGACGCCAGGTACCCAAGGATCAGGCCGTCGAACTCCTCGACATAGGCGATCGGGCCGAGGTTCGCGCCATCGAACACCGCCTGGCGCGCCTCGAAGGCGCGCTGGGCGTCGTCCAGCCTTCCCTGCAGGCAGCGATGGATCGCGATGACCCCGTTGATCGAGCCGATCACGGTAGGATCCCCGACCTCAGTCGCGGCGGCCAGGCTGACCTCCAGGGGCTCGGTCGCCTCCTCGAGCCGACCCATCTCTCCCAGCAGATACCCCAGGTTGAGCTGGGTGCGCGCCAGCTTCTGGAGGTTGCCCGACCGCTTTGCGATCCCGATCGCCTCCCGGCACATGGTCTCGGCCCGCGGGTAGTCTCCCTTGACCTCGATGGCGGCGGAGAGGACGGCCTCCAGGGCGTCGAGCAGCAGCGAGAGGTCGCCCGCCGCGCGGGCGACCTCGAGGGCCTCGTCGAACAGTCGGACGGTCTCGTCGCCGCGACGACGCGCCTGCAACGTCCATCCGAGAGAGATCGTCGCGTTCGCCTCGGTTCGCCGATCGCCGACGCGGCCCGCGATCCCTCGTGCCCGTCGCAGCAACGGTTCCGCCTCATCGACCGCACCGCGCTCGATGAGATGCCGGCCCAGGACGAAGAGCGCGAACGCGAGGTCCGGGCTCTCGCCGAACGCCTCGAGCCGCTCGACCGCACGCCGGGCGATTCGGCGGTTCAGGCTCTCGTTCCCCGACCAGAGTCGCGCGTGCGCCATGGACGCCTCTGCGCGGCCAACGTCGCGCTGGCTCCCGGCCCTGTCGTATCGCGCGAGGGCCTCCTCCCAAGCGTCAACGATATCGGGGACGGTCGCGATGCCGTCGGAGGCAAGAGCGTACGACTCCCACAGCGACGCCAGCTCGAGGTCGTCATGGCCCGTGCGGGCTCCCAGGTCGAGGGCGGCCCGCAGCCACCCGACTGCCTCGCGCTGCTGCCACACGCGGCGAGCGCGCTCTCCGGCCTCCCGCGCCCAGCGGTACCCCTCCCGCTCGGCCTCACCCCGCCGGCCGTTGACCTCGCCGAGGTCGTCCAGCCAGCGAAGCGCCTGGAGGTGGTGGGTGGCGAGAAGC
Source organism: uncultured Chloroflexia bacterium (assembly GCA_963705215.1). Lineage (GTDB taxonomy): Bacteria > Chloroflexota > Limnocylindria > Limnocylindrales > CSP1-4 > CTSoil-043. The sequence goes on from CAVPJI010000020.1 coordinate 211,011, forward strand.
TCAGGGATCTCCTCGCAGCGATCGCCTGCCTGCTCCTCGGCCCAATGGGCTGTGGCCGTGTGCTTCTCGGCCCGCAGCTGCTTCGGCAGGCCGTCATAGGCGACGTCGCGGATCAGGGCGTGGTGGAACGCGTACTCGTCCTCGCCGGCGATCGCCGAGGGCTCGCGAGGAACGATGATGTCTCGATCGCGGAGCCGGCGGAGAACCCCGCGGACGCGGTCAGGGCTCTCACCCGAGAGCCGGCGAAGGGCACCTGTCCAGAACGATCTGCCGATTACTGCCGCGTCCTGGAGGAGCGCCTTCTCGTCGGCCTCGAGCGCATCGAGCCGGGCTGCCAGGAGGACGTGGATCGACCGCGGGACCTGCAGCGACTCGATGGATGCTGCCAGCTCCCAGCGACCCGCGGACCCCGACCGGATGTCTCCCCGGTCGATGAGCATCCGGACGATCTCCTCGCAAAAGAGCGGGTTGCCGTCAGCGGAGTCCACGAGAGCCGCGGCCACTTCCGCCGGCACCCGCGCGGCGAACAGGTCCTCGACCATCGAGACCGTCTCGCCGGCGGTGAGCGGGTCGACCCTGATCAGGCTCGCCGCTCGGCCGCCACCCCACCCGGGCCGGCGCTCGAGGAGCTGCGGTCGGGCGAGGGCGAGGATCAGGATCGGACCCTCGCCCCAGTCGACCACGTGTTCCACGAAGTCGAGCAGCCCATCATCGGCCCAGTGCAGATCCTCCAGCACGAGGACGAGCGGCGCCGCGACCGCCATCTGCGTCAGCGTCCGTCGCCAGGCGTCGAACAGGTCTTCGCGCCCGGAGCTCCAGTCCCCTCCCCCGCCGATGAGAGCCATGAGGTGCGGGGCGAGGTTCCCGTTGCCGAGCAGCCTCTCGAGCGTCGCCGAGGCCTTTGCTCGGACCGTGGCCGGCGTGTCCTCGTCCAGCACGTCGCACTCCGCCTTCATGACCTCCACGAGGGCGGAGTAGGAGACGTTGCCGTAGGCGGTGCAGCGGCCCCGGCGGACGATGGACCCACCCGGGCGTTGACTGAGCCTCGCCAGGAACTCGTGGGCAAGACGCGACTTTCCGATGCCTGCCGGCCCGATGACGGTGACAAGCCGCGGACGAGACTCGGACGCGACGGAGGTGAGCGCTCGCTCCAGGTCGGTCAGCTCTTCGTCGCGACCGACCAGGCGCGCCCGAAGCCGTAACGGCACGCGCTCTCCGTGGGGCGCAGGCCGCCCCCGCAGCGCCCGCCACGAGCGCACGGGTGCCGCTTTCCCCTTGACTGATCTCGCCGGGAGTTCGACGTACTCGATCCGGTCCTCGGTCGCCTCGTGCGCCTCCGCGCCAACGACGATCTCGCCGGGTTCCGCGCTCTGTTCCAGCCTGGCCGCCGTGTTGACTGCATCGCCCGTGATCATGCGGTGGCGCGGCCCCTCCACCCGTCCGACATCCACCAGGACCTCGCCGGATTCGATGCCGATCCGGAGGGACACCTGGGGCCGCCCTTCCGTCGCGAGCTCCAGGCCCAGGGCCGCGATCTCCGCCTGGATCGCGATCGCAGCCCGAACCGCCCGCTCCGGGTCATCCTCGTGGGAGACCGGCACGCCGAAGACGGCCAGGATCGCATCGCCGATGTACTTCTCCAGCACGCCCCCGTGGCGCTCGATCTCCTGCTCGGCCCGATCGAAGGCGCGGCCCAGCAGCGCCTGGACCACCTCAGGGTCTTCTCGTTCGCCCAGCGCCGTCGACCCTGCGACGTCTGCGAAGAGGGCCGTGGCGTGCTTCCGTTCCTTCCGGCCGACCGTGGCGTGAGCGAGCGCGGCTCCACACGACGCGCAGAAGAGGGCCCCCTCGGGGGCGTGCCGACCGCAGTCCTGGCAGGTCGGCGACATGGCAGGGCTACCCCTGAGCGCCTCGGGGCGCAGTGAGGCGTGCGGTGCCCGCGTCGGCCGCCCGTGCGGTCACGGTCAGGCGGGCTTCAGCACGCCGATGGGCAGGAGCAGGGCCAGCTGGTCGAAGTACTCGCGCACCTCCGTGGCAAGGTCGCCGTCGTCGTACGTGTACGCGATGCAGTACGGGAAGGTGACGCGGGCGTTCGTCGGCTGCACCACGGCGCCGTCCGCTCCGGCCAGCGGCCCGGTGTGCGTTCCGGCGAATGTGAACTCCACGCACCCCTGGCTTCCGGAGAAGAAGCTCCCGACCACCTTCACCGAGGCATCGGGAAACGCGGCGAGGAGGCCGGCGACCCATTGCACCCGTGCCTCCCGTCCCCGCGACGGCTCCGTCGCTCCGGGCGTGTATACGAGGACGTCGGCACGGAACATCCGGCCGTACGCCTCAAGGTCGTGTGCGTTCATCCCGGCGATCGCCTCGTCCAGCAGCCGTTGCCGTCGCTCGGTGCTCGCGTCGGTGCTCATTGCGATCCTCCGTTCGGGACGCCCTGCGGTACCTCGCGGTCAGGCGGGCGAGAGCGCCGCCAGGCCCTCCACAGCCACGCGCGTGGGATGCGCCGGGTCGTACCGGACGTTCACCTCGACGCCCGGCGCGAACGCGTCGAGCGTGGCCGCGTCGAGCATGTCGGTGGTGTGCACCACGTAGGCCGCTCCGCCGTCCGGGTGCATCTCGAGCTCGAACCCCAGCTGCTTGCGCGTCTTCCCCGCCGCATCCCGCGCCGTGAGACCCGTGCGCCACGTCTTACGGACCGTGGCGTGCGCCTGGCGGCCGGTCGCCAGGAGCCGCCGCTCACGCTGCAGCGGCCGCCCGACCAGCAGCCCGACGACGGCCATCACGCTCGCAAACGACGCCAGGATCGAGAGGAGGATCGCGCGATCTCCGCCCCCGATCTGGAGCGGCCACACGGCGTTGGTCGTCCAGCCGAGCGCGTGCCCGATCCAGTAGCCAAGCCACGCGCCGACGACGCCCGCGGCGATCGCCAGCACGACGATGAGCCATGCCTTCATGACACGCCCTCCCCTGGGCCGTCACCCGCGGGTCGGTCTCGCCGTTGGCTCGGCGCGGTCCCGGCGACTCGGATCTGGGCCGCGCGTCATCGCCTCCCGTGGCATGGACACCATGGGCGCCCGTTTCGCCGATGCCAAGGGCCCTTTGGACCTTGACCGACCAGTTGGACGAGCAGAGGCTGACCGCGCGTCCCGAGGAGGGGCATGGCGATGCGACGATCGACCTCGACGCGCGCCGCACGGGTGGGGGCTGTTTCCGTATGCGCCGCGTTGATTGCGTGGGGCTGCAGCACCCAGCAGACGCGGACCCCCGGGACATCCGGCAGCCCGGGCGCCCCCGCGGCGGCGACATCCGTGCCCGTCTCGTCCCCTGTCCCGGCGCGCGCCTACGCCGACACGCTGCGGATCGGCGGCGTCGACTACAACCAGTGGGGCATCGAGATCGAGACGTACCGCCAGGGCTCCGACGGAGGGTGGGGGGCTCTTCCGTCCTACTTCGTCCGGCTCTCGACGGTGGTCTACGGCCACCTCTACCGGTACGACACGCACTACGGCGTCCTGCCGGACCTGGCCGACGACGATTGTTTCGTCCCCGGCAGCGACGGCGCGGTCATCCGCTGCCGGCTCATCGAGACGACGTTCCACGACGGTGCGCCGCTGACCGCCGACGACGTGGCCTACACGTACGACCTGTACCTGCGCCCGACCATCTACAACGCTGGCAGCACCGGCAGCCTCAAGGAAGTGCGCGTCATCGACCAGCGGACCGTCGACTTCGTGCTCTCGTCCGTCGATCCGACGTTCCTGAACGGCGTGCTGCCGACCATCCCGATCCTGTCGCGCAGCGCCGTCGAGGCCGCGTACGCCGACTTCGCGTCCCGCACTGCAAGCCTTGCGGCGGCCGATCTCATGAAGCTCGCCGACACGATCGACGAGGAGACGAACCGCGAGACGCCGGTGTGCACGACCCGGGTGGAGGAGGTGGCGACCCTCCTCGAGCAGCTCGGGGTGCGGCTCTACCGGGAGGACTTCTCGCGCGCCACCGGAAGATTCGAGGCGTGCACCTTCATGACCGCGGCCGGCGGGTGGCTCCGCCAAGCCGCGGCGGCTCGCGAGGCGGCGACAGACCCCAACGCCGGCGCGCTCGACGCCGTGGCCGCCGCCTTCCAGCTCCTCTCGACCGACTGGGAGCCGATCGGGACCGGGCCGTACCGGTTCGTGTCGGAGTCGGCGGCCGGGGTCCGCGTCGAGGCCTGGCCCGGCTACCACGGGGGCCCGGCGGCGACCCGGTACATCGACTTCGTCCCGGCGAACGCCGACGAGGCCTCCGTGCTGGCCGGCACCGTCGACATCCAGCAGGGCGTGGGCAACGGCCTCGGGGCGGACTTCAGGGCCACCGCCGACAGCCACGGCCTCCGCGTGGGGAACCCGCCGCAGAGCGGCTTCTACTCCCTCCAGCTGAACGTCCGGCCCGGCCGGCTCTTCGCCGATCAAGCCCTGCGGCAGGCGCTCCAGCTCTGCATCGACCTCCCGCGCGACGTCGACGCCGCGACCGGCGGAGTCGGCGTCCCCGTCTACGGCCCCGTCCTCCCCGGCAGCTGGGCCGACGAGCCCGACCTTCCGAAGCCGGCGCGGGACGTCGCCGCTGCGAAGACGCTCATCGAGGGCGCCGGGTGGCAGCCCGGTGCCGACGGCGTCTATGCGAAGGGCGGGGCCCCGCTCGCCGCCACGATCCTGGTCCGCGCCGACAGCGCCTACCGGGGCACGATGGCCGACCTCATCGCCCTCCAGGCCCGCGACTGCGGGATGGACCTCCAGGTCAGGCCGATGACCTGGGACGAGACCACGACGATGTTCGGCGGATACCCCCACCTGATCCCGGGCACCGACGAGCCCTTCGACGTCTACCTCGGTGGGTGGATCGCCGGGGCCGATCCCGACGACGGCCTGTCGATCTTCGCGTCGTCGAGCGCGACCGACGCGGAGCACCCCGACAACGCCAACTACGGCGGGTTCAGCGACGCGGCCTACGACGCGCTCCTCGAGGCCGGGAAGTCCACCTACGACCAGGCCGAGCGGGCGCGGATCTACCAGCAGGCGCAGCAGGAGCTCGCATCGCAGCTGCCGGCGGTCTTCCTGTTCGCCAACGAGAGCTACGACGTCGTGCGCACGGCGGTCGCGACCGTCGACGGGCCGCTCGATCTGGACGCGCCGAACTGGAGCTGGCAGCCAGAACGGATGGTCGTGGCCGCTTCGAGCCCCTGACGCCTTCGAGGAGGCAGCAATGGGCGCATCTCATCGTCGCGTGGCACGCGCGGACGCCAGGCGGACCCGATGCGCCGTCCGTGGACTGGGCGCTGCCGCCGTCCTGGTGGCCGCACTCGCGTCGGGCTGCGGCTCCCAGCCGACGCCGAGCCCGGCCCCATCGACCAGCGCGCCCGCCGCGACGCTGGCGGCCACGGCCAGCCCTTCGCCCGCCTACGCCGACACGCTGGCGTTCGGCTTCGTCCCCGGGGCCCACGTGCTTCCCGAAGGGGCGCCATCGGACTTCCGGCAGGCCACGGGTGGGGGCTCGCTGAGCCAGGTCCTGCTGTGGAACCTCGTCCAGGGTTCCCTCTATCGATTCGATGCCCACTACGGCGCGGTGCCGGACCTGGCCGACGGCCCCTGCGAGCCCCGCGGTGACGGGACGGTCATCCGCTGCCGGCTTGTCGAGGCGACATTCCACGACGGAACACCGTTGACGGCCGACGACGTGGCCTTCAGCTACGGGGTCTTCATGCGGGAGACGTTCTTCTCGCCGGGCTTGACGGGCAAGCTGACGGAGGTGCGCATCGTCGACGACCGGACCGTCGATTTCGTGCTCACCGCCCGCGACCCGACGTTCCTCACGTCCGTGCTGCCCAACATCCCGATCTTGCCGCGCCGCGCCGTCGAGGCCTCCGTCGCCCGGTTCGCGGCCGGGACAAACGACCTGGGCGCTGCCGAGCTCACGCAGCTCGCCGACACCATCGACGAAGAGGTCGCTCGCGATCCGCCGGTGTGCTCCCCTCGCGTCGAGGAGGTCGCAGCGCTGCTGTCGAAGACCGGCATGACGCTCTACGGCGAGGACTTCCGCTCTGCCACAGGGGCGTTCGAGGCCTGCGCCTACCTGGCGATTGCGAGCGGGTTCATCCGGCAGGCTGCGGTGGCGATCGGCCTGTCCGGCCTCGATGCGGTGGCGGCAGCCTGGCAGCTCCTCTCGATCGACTGGCGGCCGATCGGGACGGGACCCTACCGACTCGTCTCTGAGGACGCAGACGGGATCCACCTGGAGGCGTGGCCGGGATACCACGAGGCCTTCCCGGCGACCCGCTTCATCGACTTCGTCCCGACAAGTGCCGACGGCTCCGACGTCCTCGACGGCACGGTCGACATCTTCCAGTTCTCCGACCTCGGCGCCGCCTTGAAGGCGACGGCGGCCTCCAACGAAATCCGGGTCGTGACCCTGCCGGACGTGGGGTTCTACGGGCTGACGTTCAACGTCCGGCCGGGGCGCTTGTTCGCCGAGCGCGACCTGCGCCTCGCGCTCCAGCAGTGCGTCGACCTCCCGCGCAACGTCGACGCCGCGACAGGCGGCACTGGGAGCCCCATCTATGGCCCGGTGCTGCCCGGCAGCTGGGCCGACGACCCTTCCCTCCCGAAGCCGGCCCGCGACACGGCCGCGGCCCGGAAGCTCATCGAGGAAGCGGGCTGGCAGGTCGGCGCGGACGGGACGTACGCCCGGGACGGCGTACGCCTCGCCGCCGACATCGTCGTCCGGGCCAACCGTGAGGAGCGGGTGAAGATGGCCGACCTCATCGCGCTCCAGGCTCGCGACTGCGGGATGGACCTCCGCAGCCGGCCGACGAGCTGGGACGACATCCTCGGGGGGCTCCTCCAGTACCCGCACGACATCCCCGGCACGAGCACGCCCTTCGACCTCTACGTCGGCGGTTGGTCGAACTATCCCGACCCGGCCGACGCGATGAGCCTCTTCGCCTCGTCCAGCCTCACGGACGCGACGCACCCCGATGGAACCGCCAACGGGAACATCATGGGCTTCACGGATCCTGTCCTCGATCGCCTGCTCGAGGCCGCGTCGTCGACCTACGACCAGGCCGAGCGGACGCGCCTCTACCGCGAGGCGCAGCAGGAGCTCGCCGGACAGCTGCCGATGCTCTTCCTGTGGGGGAGCACCACCACCGACGTTGTGCGCTCGGCGGTGTCCACCATCGACGGACCCCTTGACCTCGCGGTGCCCCACTGGGCCTGGCAGCCGGAGCGGATGGTGGTGGAGGAGGCAGAACCATGAGCGCAAACGGCACGGGTCGAGACGGTCACCCGCGCGCCATCGGAGCCTGGAGCGCGACCGCGATTCTCGCCGTCGCCCTGGTGGCGAGCTGCGGTTCACCGCTGACACCGCCCCCCAGCGCTGCGCCGACGCCGAGCCCAACGCCGGCCGCCACCCCCGGCGCCTTCGCCGACACGCTGCGGGTCGGCTGGAACGGCGGGCCGCCCACGGATCAGACGACGGCCTATGCCATCAGGGGCTTCCGCGGCTGGCTCCTCTCGACGTCGACGACCACCATCAGCCTGCCGCGCTTCCTCTACAGCACCCTCTATCGCTACGACGCCGACTACAACGTGGTCCCCGACCTCGCCGACGGTCCCTGCGCGCCCCAGGGAGACGGGACGGTCATCCGCTGCCGGATCGTCAAGACCACCTTCCACGATGGCACTCCGCTCGCCGCCGACGACGTGGCGTACTCGTACCGGGTCTGGACCTCGTCCTACGGGTTCCCGGAGCCGGGCCTGAAGGAGGTGCGAGTCGTCGATCCGCGAACGGTCGACTTCGCGCTCTCGGCTGTCGACGCGACGTTCATGACGGAGGTGCTGCCCACTGTCCCGATCTTCTCGCAGCGTGATGTCGAGGCCAAGGGCGCGGACTTCACCGCCGCGACGACGGGCCTGTCGCAGGAGGACCTCGTCGCGCTCTCCGACGCGATCGACGAGGAGCTCGGTCGCGATCCCCCGCTCTGCACGACGCGCCTCGACGAGGTGGACGCCCTGTTCGCGAAGCTCGGCGCGCACCTCTACCGAGAGGACTTCCCCGCCGCCGACGGCAGGTTCGATCCCTGCGCCTTCATGCAGACCGCCAGCTACCTGGTCCGATGGGTCGCAGAGGGCCTCGGCAACGCCGGGTACGACGCGGCAATGGCGGCGCTGGTGGGCTTCGCGTGGTTCCGGCCACCCGTCGGCACGGGACCGTACCGGCTCGTGTCGGAGTCCGCGGGCAGGGTCCACCTCGAGGCCTGGGCCGGCTACCACGGCGACCCGGCGGCGACGAAGTACATCGACTTCGTGCCGACGAAGGCAGACGGGTCCGACCTCGTGGCGGGCACGGTCGACGTCTTCCAGTCGTCCTCCGTCGACAGTGCCTACCAGCTGTCGGCGGCCTCGCACGGCGTGGCGGTCGCGACACCGCCGGCGAACGGCTACATCGCGCTCTTCTTCAACGTCCGGGCCGGGCAGCTCTTCGCCGAGCGAAGCCTCCGGCAGGCGCTCCAGCTGTGCATCGACCTGCCGCGGGACGTCGACGCGGCGACCGCAGGCAGCGCGAAGCCGGTCTACGGGCCGGTCCTCCCGGGGAGCTGGGCCGACGATCCCGGCCTTCCCAAGCCGCTGCGGGACACGGCGGCCGCGAAGCAGCTCATCGAGGGAGCCGGCTGGACTCTTGGTGCCGACGACGTCTACGCGAAGAACGGGGCCCGCCTGGCCGCCGACATCGTGACGCGAGCCGGCAGGGCGGACCGCATCAAGATGGCCGACCTCATCTCCCGGCAGGCGCGGGAGTGCGGGATGGAGCTCCGTTCGCGGCCGGTGCCGTGGGACGACATCGTCCTGGAGAACGGGATGTTCAGCTACCCGTTCAACATCCCGGGCACGAGCACGCCTTTCGACCTGTACATCGGCGGCTGGATGCTCGGCGCGGATCCGGCGAGCGGGCTGGGCGACTACATCACCTCCGCGATCACCGACGCCGAGCACAACGACTGGTTCACGTTCACCAACATCGGCGGCTTCAGCGACCCCGCCTACGACCGCCTCGTCGAAGCCGGGAAGGCCACCTACGACCAGGCCGAGCGGACGCGGATCTACCGGGCGGCGCAGCAGGAGCTCGCGTCCCAGCTGCCGGTCATCTTCCTGTGGAACGGCTGGTCCGCCATCGATGTCGTCCGCACCGCCGTCGCGACCGTCGATGGTCCGCTCGACCTCACGGCGCCGAACTGGGCCTGGCAGCCCGAGCGGATGGTGGTGGCGGCATTGGGCAACTGACGCCGCGGGGCGCAACGACTGGTCAGTAGCGAAGGTAGGGCGAGGCGACGTCCTTCCACCAGGCGAAGAGGCTCGCCACGTCGCCGTCGAGGCGGACCGCTCGCGCCGCGATCTGCTGGCCCTCGTACGTCCAGAGGATCCAGGCTCCGTTCTCCTTCGTGTAGCAGCCCAGCTGCCCGGTGAAGGTGATCCCCATCGACCAGCGCCCGACGACCCCGGTCACGTCGGGACCGCACTCACCCTCGGCGAGCTCCTCCCGGTCCTTGACGGCGTTCACGGCCACCGCCATCAGGCCCGGCTGGTCGAATGCGTCGTACCAGACCGTGTCGGCACCGTACCCGGACGAGCCCGGCTGCAGGTCGCAGCGAAGGCTCGCGGAGCCGCCGAGCGAGCCGTCGGGCAGGCTCGAGCGACGGCAGTACGGCTGGAAGTCGAGCGGGACACGGGCAAGCAGCTCCTCCTCCGCCGCGGTCAGCCCGCCGGGACCCGCGCTCGCCGGAGCCGCGACCGACGCGGCCGCCGACGGCGTGGCAACCGCTGCCTCGCTGGGCGGGGCGGTCGGCTGGGCGGTCGGCGACGCGCCGGAGCCGCCGACCATGGCCACGCCGACCATCCCCAGGACAACGACGGCCACGCCGCCGATGCCGAGCAGCCAGGGCAGGCGACGTGCAGCGCCGCGCCGGGCCGCCACCCGCGTCGTCGCCGTGTGGGGAACGACGCGGTAGAGAACGATCTGCTCGTTGACGCCCTTGAGGCGGCGCGAGCCCAGCGGCTCGAACTCGACGTCGAGGTAGGTCCGGGTGAGGGCGCGAACCGTGTCGCTCACGACCAGCTCGCCGGCCTTCGCCTGGGCGCAGAGCCGTGCCGCGATGTTGACCGCCGAGCCGACGAAGCCCTCCGCCGTCTCGACCGTCTCGCCGGCGTGCACGCCGACGCCCACGCGGATCGGCTCGCCCGGCGCGGCATCGGCCGCGGCGATGATCTCCTGGCCGCAGCGCACCGCGGCGCTGGCCGAGTCGAAGACCACGTAGAAGCTGTCGCCCTCGGTCTTGATCTCGGCGCCGCTGGCGGCCCCCACGGCGCCGCGGACGAGCGCCCGGTAGCGCCGCAGGAGCTCGGCCCCCGCGTGGTCTCCGCGCTCGTCGACGTAGCTCGTGTAGTCGCGGAGGTCGGCGAACAGGAACCCGTGCGTCCTGGTCGAAGGCTCGGCGCCTCCGATCGGCGCGGGCGGACGCGGCGGCGGCGCGGACGAGGACGACGACCGGTCGGGGGTACCGGATTCGGCCATGCAGGACGACCTCCCGGCCGTCAGGGTGCTGCGCGCAGTTCCTGTCTGCCAGAGGCGTTGGTCACCATGTCAGTCGAAGGGCCGTGCTATGCGGACGTAGGTCACGCCGGCCCGCATGGCGCGGAACGCCTCGCCGAGCTGGCCGGCCGCCCTACTGGACCGGGGCCATGATCAGGAACGCGTCGAGGTCCACGCGGGGTCTGCCCAACGTGCCCACGACGCGGATCTCGAGCGTGTGCTTGCCGGACGATGTCCACGACCGGGCATACACGATCCGGCGAGACCCGCTCGACGCGCTGCGCAGGTCAACCGTGCGCACGTACGCGCCGTCCACGTAGACGCGCGCCTGGCCGCGCGTGGGGCCCACCGCCGACACCCAGGCGATCTGCTGCCCGGTGATGGTGATCCGGGCGCTCGCGCCGGTGGCCTGCGCGGAGATCGCGCGGCGGCCGTAGAACGACGGAGAGACGCGAGCGGTCCAGGCGCCCCTGTGAAGCACCGACGTCGACGTCTCCTGCACCGCACCCAGGCGGACTGCCCCCGCCGTTGCCCACGCGCTCACATTGCCCGCCCGATCGACCGCACGCACCCGGAAGCGGTGCAACTGACCGGGGGCGAGCGCCACGGTCACGCCCGTGTCGGTCGCCTTCGCGAGCGGAACGGTCAACCAGGCGGCCCCGAGGTATCGCTCGAGCTCGTAGCCCATGACGCCCCGGCCCTGGTCGGTGGCCGCAGCCCAGCCGACGCGGACGGGGATCGTCGACGGGCCGAGGCTCTTGGCGGCGACGAGCTCGTGGGTCGGGGCGCGCGCGACCGGCGGGTACGTGTCGAGGCGGACGGCGATCGTGGCGGTGCCCAGGACGCCACGTGCGGTCGCGGCGATCGTCGCCGTGCCCGCGGTCGTTGCCGAGTACCGGCCCACGGCGCTGATCGCGCCAGGCCCGTCCAGCGCCCACGTCGCCTCGCCGTCCGCGAGGGCCACGCCGTTGTACGCGGCATCCTGACCCTTGGCAGCGAAGCTCATCGCCTGACCCTGCCAGAGCGCGACGGTCCCCGGCACGACGGTCACGATGGCGAGTGGGCCCGTCGGAGCGGAGCTGAAGACGATGAGGCTGTTGGCCAGGGCACGCTCACGGCCGTCGGATGGGCGGTTGACGACCGACGCCTCGATGTCGCCGGGGAGGCGGACAGCCATGGTCGTTGAGCCGCCGCCATCCATGTTCAGCGCCTGGACTGCCCCGCGCGACAGCATCAGCTCGGCCAGCTCGTCGAGGTCCACGCCGGTGCTGTACTCGGACTGGCGACCATCCACCGTGGCCATGACGAGATCGCCGGCAGCGGTGATCCCCAGCGCGGTTCGCGGGTGGAGCTGGTCCGCTTTGGCCGGGCGCGGGGAGATGTAGGTCTGACCGTCGCGCACGATGATCTCGCGACCTCCGACGGCCTCGCGAACACTCTCCCACCCCGCCGTGATCGAGAGGGTGAGCAGCAGCGGATCTCCCGGCTGGAGTTCGTCGAGCGACAACCCCGCCGGGCCATTCAGCACGACGGTGTCCGGCGTGATCGGGATGCCTCCGGCCGCGGGGCGAACCTCGCGCACGACCGCCTGGTGCATGCCCGTCGGGGTGAGCGGCAGCGCGAGGCCCGCGAGAACGACGTCGGTGCCACCGACGTCCTCCGGGGTCGCCGGGCCGAAGCGGGGTGTATAGAGCACGAATCCCTGGTTCGTCCTCCCCTGGTTGACGCGGTCGATCATGCGGATCGTCCCGTCGGGCCAGGTGAGGTACGCGCTCACGAGCACGTTCCCGATCAGCGGGCGGCCCGAGGCGTCGATGCCGAACGTCGGCCGGGCCGTTCGCACGGCGGTCACCAGCTCCCCAGCCTGGATGTGGATCCCGTTCGGCGCGAACTGCGTCGGGCTGTCGTAGCCGCCCCACACGTCCCCGTTGATCGCGGCGACGGCGCGGTGACCCTCGTTCGACTTCCGGAGCGCCTGGCTGCTCGTCGTTTCGAGGCTGGTGATCCGATCCCCCGCGAGGGATGCCTCGATGCTGATCCCGGGGGTCCCCATGCCCACCTCGAGGAGATGGACTGCCTGGCGTCCCGAGCGGGTCGTCTCGAAGGCTCCCCAGTCGTGCTGCACGCCGGGCGCGACGGGCGCTCGACCCTCCGAGAGGTAGCCGGACGAGACGACCGAGAGAACGGGCGCCGGCCCCGGGGCGCCGGGCAGGAGGTGGGTCGGGGCGGCGGCGCCCGAGAAGGCGAGAATGGCGGCCAGTGTCGCGACGGCCGCCACGCGAGCGCGCCCAGCGGCAGATCGGAGCCGGGGGACCATTGCCGCCAATCCTACTGACTGCGTCTGTCGCCGTCGATCCTGGCGTGCCGACGGAGCGGCGGGGGCGACGTGTGACCGCAGGCTCCTCGTCGGATGGCTACCCGGGGCCGACCGGCCTCGAGAGAAGGACGGCGATGCCGAAGCCGACGCAATAGCCGAGGACGAACGGGATCGGCATGAGGACGGAAAGCCCGCCCATGTGGAGCACCGATATGGTCGCGGTGACCACCATCTCGACGGCGATGGCGACCACCCACGCGAGGGCGACACCGGCGAGCCCGTTCCGGAATGCCTCAGTCAGGTTTCTCGAGCCCCGGCCGAGGATCCCCGCCGCCACTCCGGCGATCGCGCAGCCGATCGTGCCGAGCGCCCACCAGGCGAAGAGGATGCCGAGCGCCGCCTCACCCCCGGCTGACTCCTTCGTCCCCATGAGCGGGACCGCCACGATCCCCGGCACGACCTAGCCCAGGAGCCCACACAGGAAGGCGCGACGATCCATCTGCCTACCTCCGACGATGGCCGTGGAGCACGCTCCGCCGCGTCAGTCGCGGCGCGGGAGTCGCACGGGAAGGTCGACCACGCGCTGTCCCGTCGCGTGGGCGATGGCGTTGGCGATGGCCGGGGCGACGACCATGTTCGAGCACTCGGCGACGCCCTTGAGCTGCAGCTCGGGCGGCCCGGCGTCCGCCGTCCCCGCCGACGAGGATCGTGACCATCTCGGGCACGTCCCGCGTTCGCGGGATCCGGTACTGCTTGAAGCCGCTGGTCTCGCCCGGGACGAACTCCTCGGTGAGGGCGAAGCCAATTCCCATGGCGATCCCGCCCTCGATCTGCCCGACGACACCCTCCAGGAACGCCGGCCGGCCCACGTCGTGGGCGGCCACCACGCGCAGGACCTCGACCGCTCCCGTCGCCATGTCGACCTCGACCTCCGCCATCTGCGTAGCCGGTCACGTACATCGCGTAGGGCTCGCCGCGCTCGGTGCTCAGCTTGTATGCGGGAACGTCGGCGTCGAAGTAGCCGTCGAAGCTGTTCGCGAGCTTCGCGCCGGCCCTTGCCCGGGCGATCTCGGCGAGCGCGACGCCGCCCGCGGCCGCCCCGCGGACCTGGACGCGCCCGTCGCGGAGATCGAGCTCGCCGATCGGCCGCGCCAGCAGGCCGCCGGCGGTGCCCAGGATCGCCTCCCGGAGATCGGCCGCCGCGCATCTTCACCGCGTTGCCGACGAAGAACGTCACCCGGCTGCCGACGGCGGGACCCGCGTCCGGACAGGTCGCGGTGTCGCCGAGCTGGACGGTCACCAGCTCGAACGGCACCCCGAGCTCCTCGGCAGCGATGAGCCCGAGCGCGGTCGCAGTTCCCTGGCCGAGGTCGGCCGCGCCGGTTCGAAGCACGATCGACCCGTCCGGGAGAAGGTCCAGCGCGGCGCGCCCTGGGCCTCGCCCCACCGTGAGCGCCGGATCCTGGCCGGGAGTCGGGCCCCCTCCCCCACCGCCGATGCCGTACCAGATGGACGCCACACCAACCCCGCGGCGCCGCGTCCCCGCCTGATCGGCTGACTCAGCGCACCGCTCCAACGCTTCGACCCAGTGCGGCCGCACCGCTTCCAGGGTCGCGCCGAAGGCCGGGTCGCGCTCGAGGACCTGGCCCGACATGAGCCGGTCGCCCTGCCGAAGGCGGTTTCGCTCCCGGAATTCGAGCGGATCCATGCCCAGCCGGGCGGCGAGCTGGTCCATCTGCGACTCGATGGCGAACGCGACCTGCGTCGTGCCCGGCCCGCGCATGCAGCCGGCCGTGGGGTTGTTCGTGAACACCACCCGGCCGTGCAGCTCGACGTGCGGCCAGCGGTACGGACCGGTCGCCGAGGCGAACGTCTTGACCATGAGCCCGGGCCCGAACGAAGCGTAGGCGCCGGTGTCGGCGAGCATGTCGACCTGGAGCGCGGTGAGGTCGCCGTCTCGCGTGGCCCCGCTTCGAACACGGATCCGGTAGGGATGCCGTTTCGTGGTCGACGCGAAGGACTCGGCGCGGCTGTAGACGATCCGGACCGGCCGGCCGGTCCGGTGGGCAGCCAGCGCCACCAGGCACTGGCACGAGATGTCGGTCTTCCCGCCGAATGCGCCACCGCTGACCGTGGGGATGACGCGGACGCGCTCGACCGGCAGGGCCAGCGTCCGCGCGACCTCGGCCCGGTGGTAGTGGGAGTACTGGGTGGACGTCCGCACGACGAGCGTGTCGCCGTCCCAGAGGGCCAGCGCCGCCTCCGGCTCGAGGTAGGCGTGCTCGTTCCAGGGCGTCGTGTAGGTGTTCTCGACGACGACGTCAGCGCGGGCGAAGCCTTCGGCGATGTCGCCCGACCGCAGCCAGTTCTCGGCCAGCAGGTTGCCCTCCGGGTCGATCTGCGGGGCGCCGTCGGCGAGCGCGTCGTCGGGAGTGAACACGGCGGGAAGCGGACGGTACTCGACCTCGATGAGCGGGAGCGCCGCGGCGGCCACCTCGGGCGAGGTCGCCACGACGAGAGCGACGGGATCGCCCACCTGGCGAACCCGGGCCTCCGCCAGGACCGGCTGGTCCTTCACCTTGCGCCCGTAGGTGTTCTCGCCCGGAACGTCCCGCGCGGTCAGGATCGCCTCGACGCCCGGCAGCCGGCGCGCCCGCTCCGTGTCGATCCGCACGATCTCCGCGTGGGCGTGGGGGCTTCGCAGCGACGCGCGCATGCAGCATCCCTTCCACCGCGAGGTCCGCCGCGTAGAGGGCGCGGCCCGTCGCCTTGTCGAGCGCGTCCGGGCGCACGTGCCCGGCCGACCCCGGGGACCCGGCGTGGCGGTCGTTCGCCGGCCCCGATGGCCATCTCCGAACCGGGCCCTCCTGCCCGTTGGCCACCCACTCGACCGCGTCCACGATGCTGCGGTAGCCCGTGCACCGGCAGAGGTTGCTGCCGAGCCCGCGCACGATCTCCGTCCGGCTGGGCCGCGGGTTGCGTTCCAGCAGCGCGGCGGCCGCCATGATCATCCCCGGCGTGCAGAACCCGCACTGGACGGCATCTGCCACCGCGAAAGCCTGCTGCAGCGCGTGCGGGCTCGCCGGGTCGCCCAGCCCTTCGATCGTAAGGACGTCCTTGCCCGCCGCCCCGCTCGCGGGCGTCCGGCACGCGCGCGCAGCCTTCCCGTCGACCATGACGACGCAGGTCCCGCACGTGCCGTCGTCGCAGCCCTCCTTGGTCCCGGTCAGCCCGAGGCCCTCGCGGAGCAGCTCGAGCAGCCGCCAGTGGGGAGGGGCATCAACGCTGCGCGGAGTGCCATTCACCACCAGGTCCACGCGCGGCGCCTCGGTCATGTCTCGCTTCCTGCGATCTCGATCCCGAAGTCCCTGATCCGCATCACCGCATGATGCAGCATCGGCGGACGCGGCTCGGGCGTGCGCCGGCGCGGGCTGCGGGTCAGGACGCCATGGCGAAGAACATCGGGCTGAAGTACGGGATGAGCCAGATCAGCCAGACGGCGATGCTGAACCGGTGGAACTTCACGATCCACCGCTCGTCGCGGCGCAGGAGGACGATCGTCGCCCAGACGGCGTGGACGAGCATGAGCAGGATCGCGACGAGGCCGCTGATCCCGTGGACGTCGAGGGTCATGCCGCCCGCGAAGTCGAACATCATCCCGGTGCCCACGGTGTCGCAGACGAGGCCCAGCCAGAAGAAGACCAGGTGCCACGGCTTGAGGCGGCCCTGCAATCGCTCGGACCAGACGCCGATCGTGTAGAAGACCAGCGCGAGCGTGATGATGATCGACGCGGAACTGTCCACCGAGCCCTCCGGATGCGCCGCCCTCCGCTATGAGCGTAGCGCAGCTGAGGGCGGGACGAGGCTCGGGACAGATCGAGGCGCCCACGCATCTGATGTGCGAGCCCTCTCCCTGAGGGGTGCATGTTGGTGGCGTCTTGTTCGGAGCGGTCGGATGCCCGGCGCCGTGTCCCTCCTGGCGCGGCGCGTCTCCGTCTGGCCGCTTGCGCGCGTAACGTTGCCGGCCGCTGGATGACCGCGCCATGCGTTGCGACAGCGAACGGGCTGAAAGGCCCTGTTGCGCGGACGACAGTCTCGGGACGATCGGCCGACAGGGAGAGAGCCCGTGCGTCCGAGCCCCGCCACACGTGGGACCTCGCGAGTCCCCGCGCCACTGCCGCCCAGGGCGGCGGTGCTGTCGCGGCCGTGGCGCGGCCTGCCTGGCTCGTCCTCCCGGTCTTCGCGACGCCGACGGCTCGCCCCATGCCGCTGACAGGCCCGGGCGCCACGAGAGCCGAGCCGCGCGCGCCCGTCGACGCCGCGATCGTCGCCCTTGTTCCGCTCGCGGCTGCCGGCGACAAGGCTGCCTTCACCCGGCTCGTCGAGACGTTCCACGCCGACATGGCACGCCTCGCCTACTTCGTCTGCGGCGGGAATCGCGAGCTCGCCGAAGATGCCGTGCAGTCGGCGTGGGCAATCGCCTGGAGCCGCCTCGGGACGCTGCGCGATCGCGACCGCATCCGTCCCTGGCTTCTCTCGGTCACCGCCAACGAGGCGCGCCAACTCCTCCGGCGCCAGCGCCAGGTGACGACGGTCCGCCTCGACTTCGCAGAGGAGCGGCTGGCGGGGCCGGATCCCTTCGCGTCGGCCGGCTCGCTCGACATGGCCAGGGTCCTTGCGCGGCTCAAGCCCGAGGAACGAACCCTCGTTGCACTGCGCTATGCCGCTGGCCTCGACTCGGCCGAGATCGGCGCGGTGGTGGGCATGTCGGCGTCGGGCGTCCGCAGTCGCCTCGACCGGCTCCTCGACCGCCTGCGAGCGGAGCTCGAGCATGAGTGAGCGCGACGTCTTCGAGCGGCGCCTCGAGGCGGCTGTCCGCGACTACGTCGGGGCAGCGCCCACCCAGATCGATGCCGCGCGCCTGACCGATTTGCTCGCAACGAGCGTCCCGCGCGTGCGGCGTCTCGTTCCCCGGCCCGCCTGGAGGCTGCCGAGCCTGGGGTTCGCCTGGATCCTCATCGTGGCCGGGCTTCTCGTGGTGCTGGGGATCGGCCTGATCGCCTCCGGCGCCCTCCGGGATGTGCACCTGCTGCCGACGCCGTCGACGCCGAATCAGTCGCTCGTGACGCCACCGGCGGTCATCGCCTCGCCCGTCGCCTCGCCCGTCGCCGAGAGCCCGCAGCCCTCCGAACCCACCTCCCCAAGCCCCTCGGAGCCGATCGGCATCGTGTTCCCATCGAGCTGGGTCGCGGGGGAAGAGGCCCGCTTCCGGGATTCCCTGGAGGCAGCGGGGTATGGCGCCCGGATCCTGGTCAGCGAGGACGCCGGAACGGAGAATGCGGCTGTCGAGACACTGCTGCGGCAGGGCATCAAGGTCCTGATCCTCACGCCACAGGGCAGCGCGGCGTCCGCGGCGTCCGCCGATGAAGCGAGGGCCGGCGGCGTCCGCGTCATCGCCAATGACCGGCCGATCCTCGACACCGCGGCGGTCGACTACTACGTGACCTTCGACAACATGGCGGTCGGCGCGGCCCAGGCCCAATACCTGATCGAGCGGGCCGGCGCGACGAAGGGCAACAACCTGTACCTGTATGCCGGCGCGGCGTCCGACAACAACGCCTTCCTGCTCCTCGAAGGGGCCTGGGAGAAGCTCCAGCCCCGGATCGTCGACGGCACGTTCGTGATCCGCAACTCGAGCGTGGCCACCGGGCTGCAGGACAACCCCACCCTGACCCGGGACCAGCAGGCCGCGATCATCGGCCAGGTGACGACCAACTGGGACGACACCACGGCCCGGACCCTGGCGGCGGGGAACCTGGCCGCTGCCCGGGCGTCCGACAAGGGCACCGCCTTCGTCCTGGCCCCCAACGACACCACCGCGCGCGCGATCTCGGATGTGTTCGCGGCCGACACGGACGTCACGACGTCCTACATTACCGGCCAGGACGCGGACAAGGCATCGGTCCAGGCCATCATCGACGGGACGCAGGGAATGACCGTCTTCAAGGACCCCCGCACGCGAGTGACTGAGGCCGTCGCGGCAGCCGCGACCTTCCTCCAGGGCGGCTCGCCCGTCGCGACCACCACGATCAACAACGGTGCGATCGACGTCCCGGCCAGGCTCCTGGCGAGCGTGACGGTCGCCAGGAACAACATCCAGGCAGCCTTGATCGACACCGGCTACTACAAGGCCGGCGACTTCACCGGCTCCTGGCCGGGCAAGCCGTAACCGGAGCCGGGGGCTGGGCACGCCGGCATGTCAGGCCGTTGCCGGGCGTCCCTGCGTGTAGACGAGCATCACCAGAATGGCCGCCGCCTCGAACAGCAGGAGCACGACGGCCGTGAGGTAGAGCGCCGGCTCCACGTCCGGGAACAGGCCGAGCACGACGAGGATCAGCGCGATCTGGGCGGGGGCCTCGAGGAACAGGATGGTCGACGAGAGCGCCGCGCGGGCCGTCCGCGTCTGGAGAGCCTGCAGCGCCATGTGCTCGCGCCTCGTGTGCAACAGGATGATCACGGCCCAGTCGAGCGCGAGGACGATGAGGCTGCACAGCCGCCAGAGCTCATGCCCGACAAGGTCGTAGCGGGCGATGACAACCGGGACGAGGGCGGCGGCGACCACCATGAGCCCCCCGTTCACAACGTTGCGGATGAGCCACAGCTCGCTCGCGTCGGCGTCCCTGGTGCTGATGAGCGCGCCGAAGCCGACGAACACGCCGGCGATCCCGGCCAGCGCAACCAACAGATCAGCGTCCTGCATGTCCCGCCACCTCCCGCAATGTCGCGGCAGCCGGTGTTGCCCGTGGCTCGGCGCGGTCCCGGCGGCCACAGAGAAGGGCCGCGCGTCAGAGCCTGATGCTCGCCCGCAACGATGCGCCGCTAGCCGGGCGACGGCCAGAGCCGGACGAACCAACCCGGCACGGCCGTGGTCACCGCCGTCTCGGAAGCCGCGGGATGATGAAGGGCGTCTCTTGCTTGTACGCCAGGTAGGCCTCGCCAAACCTCTCGGCCAGCTCCTGCTCCTCCAGGCGCTTGAGGTAGGCCAGCAGCGAGGCGCCCAGGGCCAGGACGAGAATCGTGCCCGCAATCGTCCGCGCGGCGACCGCCATGCCCAGGTAGGCCAGGATCGTGCCCAGTGTCATCGGATTGCGGCAGTAGCGGAACGGACCCTCGGTTAACAGCTCCTGGGTGGGCATCACCGGCAACGGCGTGCCCCGGCCGCGCGTCAGCTGGGTGTTGACCGACCAGAAGCCGAGGGAGAACCCCAGGACCGTCAGGAGCCCGCCGAGGATGAGGTTCACGCGTCCGATCCCGAGGGGTGGCAGGCCGAGCCGGCGGTCGAGGCGGGGGCCGACCCCGGCCACGAGGAATGGGAGCAAGCCGAGGAAGACGGGTCCGACGGGGAGCAGGACCGCGATCCTGGTGGCCTCGCTGTGCTCGACCTCGGCCCACGTGGCGTAGCGGGACTTGCCCCCTTCGCGCTCCGCTCGCGAACGCCGTGTCGTGCGCCGCAGCCGCAGCACCTCAGCCTCCGCTCCTGCGCGGGTCGGTCACGCCACTGTCTCGGCGCGGTCCCGCCAGCCTGCCTGCGCCGCGCGGCGGAACTTCCCGCTGGCCAATCAGGTTCCCGCCCACTCGCTCGGGCGTCGAGGGCCGAATGTCACGGCCCCCGGACGGCCGGGGTGCGCCCCATCCCGGCTTCGGTGGCGAGGCCGATCCGGAGGGGAGCGCCCGGTGCGGAGCCGAGGGCCGCGGCGGCGGGTCGCCTCAGGCCGTCGCCGGGCGTCGCCCCGTGAAGGTCGGTCGCCTCATGCGCTCGCGGCGCGTCGCTCCATCGCTCTCGCTCTCGCGCCTTGAGCGGTCACCCGCCGAAGCCGCGGCAGGTTCCCGCTCAGGCGTCGGCAGCCCGGCGAAGGCGCTCCAGCTCCCGGCGGAGGCGCTTGCTCGGCCGGCCCTCGCCCCGGACCGCCAAGATCCCCGGCCGGACTTCGGTCACCACCGGCGGCGGGCTGTGATCCACGTAGCAGGTCACGGCGACCGGGGCACCGACCCGCGACTCGATCGGCCGCACGACCTCGACGACGCGCTCGCGGCCGGCGATCAACGCGTCGACCCGGTCGCCGGCCTGGACCTTCGTCGACGGCTTCGCGGTGTTCCCGTTCACGAGGACGTGGCCGGCGTCACAGAGCTGCGTCGCCGTCGGGCGCGTCTTCACGAGGCGCACCGCGCACAGCCAGCGGTCGATGCGGGTCTCGTCCTTCTCCGTGGGATCGGCCACGCCCGCTAGCATCGCACGGGTCGAGGAGGGCTGCGGTGGCCCAGCGGAGGCTCAGGCACCGGGGCGGGCAGCTCCACGAGGCCGTCGGGCACCACCTGGTCACCCGCTTGACATCTCCCCGTCACCCACCCTCGACCCCGGGCACACCCCGCCCGACGCCCCGACCGACATCCTCACTCGGTCCAGCCGCACGGGAGCTGACACCTGACCACTGGTCAGGCAGCGGGCAAGGAATCGAGCCCCATGACTGACCGGGTGGTCAGCCGTGGGCAGACCAGGTCTCGTCGTGGGACGGGAAGCGGGGGGACCGGGGCCGTTCAGTGTCGGATCAGGCGCTCGCGCCGCCCGTCGTGGGCAGCGCCGCCCGGTCGGGCTCCGCCGACGGGCCTCGCTGCGAGTACACCAGTGCGAGCATGGTCCACCCGGCCATGGCCAGGCTCAGCACGACGACCGTGAAGTAGAGCGCCGCTTCGACGTCGGGGGCCACGCCCAGCACAACGATGATCGGGATGACCACCCACGCGAGCATGAGGAGCACGTAGGCCACGCCCTCGACGGCCACCAGCCATCGCGGGCGCTGTGCCGTTCGATCCGCCTCGACCCCCGCCGACCAGCTCGCCCGGTACTCGGGTGTCCTGGCCATGGCGCCGATCATGACGACCAGGCCAACGAGGACGAGCACGGCGCTCAGCGCCCAGACCTGGTGCTCGGTGAGCTCGTAGCGGCTGAGAGTCACCGGGGCGAGGGCGGCCACGATCGTGAGCGCCGCCATCGACACGACGCCGCGCACCCCCGCCACCTCCTCTCGCCCGCTCGCGCCCCCGCTCCGCACGGCGATCAGCGCCCCGAAGCCCACGAACACGCCGGCGATCCCGGCCAGCTCCATGAACAGATCGGCTTCCTGCATCTCCCGATACCTCCCGCACTTCCTGATCGGCGTCACGATGGGCGCGACACGGCGGGCTGGCGAGAGGCAAACGGCCCCGGACGCCCGGTACGGAACAGGGCGAGCCTAGAGGCCGACGACTTCCGTGCAGCCCTGGAGGCTGAGCTCAGGCGAGCGCCGCTTCGCTGGCGACGACCTCCGGCTTGGAAGCCAGCTGATGTGCCTCGGAGCCCTCGACGGGGCTGACGAAGTCGAGGGTCCCCGGCTGGACGCGAGAGACGCGGAGTCGCATGTACTCCATCGTGCTGCTGAACTGGCGCTTGCGCCAATCGGGCAGCTCCGTGAGCTCGGCAGACGCGCGTACCAGGGGCTCGTCGAGCTCGTAGACCTGGCCATGGATCTGCATGCGGCAGCGGCCGCTGGCCATGACGTTCCGGGCCCAGTTGACATCACGGCCGTAGGGAAGCCCGACGATGGCGTGGTCGCTCGTGACGAAGGCCCACACGGGCGTGCGCCGCAGCGTGCCGCTCTTGCGGCCGACGTACTCGACCGACGCCAAGGGCGAGCGCCGCCCGCCCACCAGCCCGAGACGGTAGGCGATGGGGTTGGTGCGGCGGACAAGGCGGCGATACCAGTCCGGCCACGGCTCTGGCCCCGGGACGAACCGGAGCAGCGTCGCCCCCAAGGTGAGGATGAGCGCAACCAAGGCCAGTCGCCGGAACGTGAGTGTGGGCTTGTGCATCGCACGCCTCCCCGCCAGAGCGGCCGTGTCCGCCAGGGGCTCGGCGCGGTCCCGTCGGCCGGGGTTTGCACCGCGCGTCCGAGCCTCCCGTCAACCAGACACCGTAGACGTCCGTGGCGGTGTTGGCGAGAGACGAATGGCCCACCGGACGCCCGGCGCGCGTCCCAGCCTCCGGGGAGACCGGAGTGCCCGGTGCGGAGCCGACGGCTCAGCCGGGCGCGGTGGGCTGTTTCACGCAGTCTGCGTTCGGCGCTGCGTGTAGACGAGCTCAAGGAGGGAGCCCCCGGCCATGAGCATGAGCAGCACGACGACCGTGAAGTAGAGTGCCGCCTCCAGGTCAGGCAGCAGGCCGAGCACGATCACAACCGGGGCGAGGATCAACGGGATCGCGAAGAGCAGGGAGAAGGTGGTCTCGGCCACCAGGAACGCCCGCGAGGCCCCCGCCCGGTCCTCCTTGACCTCGGGCATCAGGTTGCTGATGGCGATCATGCCCCAGGTGCCGACCAGGACCAGGACGCTGCTCACCACCCAGACCTGGTGTTCGGTGAGGCCGTAGCGGCCGAGGGTCACCGGCGCGAGGGCCGCGACGACCGCCATGAGCCCCATCCACACCACGGCCCGCATGTACGCGATCTCGTGCGCTTCGCTCGTGCCGCCGCTCCGGGTGCTGATCAGCGCCCCGAAGCCGACGAACACGCCGGCGATCCCGGCCAGCGAAAGGAACAGATCGGCGTCCTGCATGTCACACCACCTCCGCACATCGTGATCGGGGTCAGGATGGGCGCGAACTGGCGGGCCGTCGAGATGCGGACGGCCCCCGGACGCCCGGTGCGCGTGCCATCCCGCGAGGGGCGGACTCGGGTCTGTCGATGCGGCAGACGCCGCAATGCCGCGTCAGTGTCAGGTAGTTGCCGACGCCCTGTGCGTCAAGAACGGTTGGCAAGTCGAGGCCGGGGGAACCCGAAGGAAGGCGGCTGCCAGAAAACGCTGCTCGGCGGCATGGCAGCCGAGGAGATCCGGCGAGCCCGCGATGAGTCCGGCGGTCGTATCGTCGAAGCCGCAAGCGAGGAGTGCTTCTGATGCGCAGCGTGACCTATGCGATGGGCGTCTCGCTCGACGGCTACATCGTCGGGCCAGACGGCGGCTTCGACTGGACGGCGCCCGACGAGGAAGTCTTTCGCTTCTGGATCGACGAGATTCGAGAGGTCGGCGTCCATCTGATGGGACGGCGGCTGTACGAGACGATGCTGTACTGGGAGACCGCCGACCAGGATCCATCGCTCGACGACGCAGAGCTCGAGTGGACCGCCCTGTGGAAGCCGCTCCCGAAGGTGGTGTTCTCCTCCACGCTGTCGGCGGTGCAGGGCAATGCCCGCCTAGCCACAGGCGGCCTGGCGGAGGAGATCGAGCGGTTGCGAGCCGGGCCGGGGGAGGGCGACATCGCGATCGGCGGCGCGACGCTCGCCGCCGAGGCGGCCGCGTTGGGTCTGATCGACGAGTACCGGGCCATGGTCTACCCGGTGCTGGTTGGCGGTGGCATTCCGTACTTCACGCAGCGCGAGCGCCGGGTGGATCTCGAGCTCGTCGAGACCCGCACCTTCAGCTCGAGCGTCGTCTACCTCCGCTACCGCGTCGCCCGCTGACGGTGGTCGATCGGGCGGCTACCGGGACCCGAGGATGGCGGCGCGGCATCTGCCCACGGGCCGGTCCCAACATCCCAGCCGCGATAGTCGAGAACGTGCTCGTGCGGCGGGGTTTGTCCACCGGATACAGAGCTCCACGGTGGGATCATTCAGCCGGACAGCACGTTCCGAAGATTGGCCCGTAGAGAGGTCCTGATGAGCCAGCCAAGCCGCCGAGTGCTACGCCACGTCGTCCTGTTCGCCTTCAAAGAGACGGCGGCCCCCAACCAAGTCCAGGCCATCGAACAGGCCTTTGCCGCCCTGCCGCCCCAGATCGCCGAGATCAAGGGCTATGAGTGGGGCACCAATGTGAGCGTCGAACAGTTGGCCGATGGCTACACGCACTGCTTCCTGGTCACCTTCGCGAGCCTCCCCGACCGGGACACCTACCTGGTCCATCCCGCCCACCAGGCATTTGTCGCCAGGCTCCAACCTCACCTGGCCAAAGCATTGGTCATTGATTACTGGGCTGGCCGGCTGTAGCCGGCTTCACTTCCACTTCCAGCCGCTCCAAGCGCTCCATCATCGATCCCACCCGGACCCCGCGCTCGCCCGTCCTCCGAGCCTGCTTCGTTGCTGTGGCGCCCCCGGACGGATTCGAACCGCCGACGCCAGCCTTAGGACGGCTGCGCTCTATCCACTGAGCTACGGGGGCGCGGCCTCCATCGTACCCGTCGGGACCGAGGGCCGCGACCGGCGCTGTGCGGCCGGCAAGCATCCCAACGTCCGTGCTGGCCAGCGACGGAGAACCCCGTGGAAGGATTCGGCTCCCACCACGCTGCGCTCGGGGACGAATTCGGGCCCCGACAGCATTCCGGGCTTCGAACGCAGCGTGCTCGACCGGGATTCGTTGCATGGAGCCGGGCCGGGGTCGCCACCGACCGGGGACCGGCCGGTCTTCGACCAGGCCCGCCGCCGGCGCTGATCGACGCCGCTTGCCGGATAGCGCTGGGCAAGCTCGCTCGGGAACCACCGTACAATCCCCGGCGATGGACCCGGCCCCCACTCCCCTCCCCGATCTCGTGCTCTGGCGCTCCGATCGTTGCCACCTGTGCGAGGACGCCACCGCGCTCGTGGGGCAGCTGCTGGAGGAGCGCGCCGCGGCCGGTCGCGCGACGCCCCGGCTCGCGGTCCGCCGGATCGCCGAGGATCCCGCGGTCGAGCGGGAGCTGTTCGAGCAGGTGCCCGTCCTCGAGGTCGAGGGCCGCCGCCTCCCGCTGGCCGTCCGGCTCGGCCCCATCCGCGCGTTCCTCGACGAGGCCTATCCCTGATGGACGCCTCCGACATCACCCTGCTCGTCGCCTTCGTCGCGGGGCTCCTCAGCTTCCTGTCGCCGTGCGTGCTGCCGCTCGTCCCGGCGTACATCGGCCAGCTCACGGTCGTCGCCGTCGTCGGCCGCGCGAACGCCAACCCGTCGCGCTGGCTGGCCGTCCGCCACGCCGTCGCGTACGTCCTGGGCTTCGGGGCCGTCTTCACGATCCTCGGCATCACCGCCACGTTCGTGGGCGGGCCCCTCGCCGACTACCTGCCGGCCCTCCGGATGATCGGCGGCGTGCTCCTGATCGTGATGGGCCTCAACCTCGCCGGCATCCTCCGCATCCCAGCGCTCGACCGCACGTGGCGTCCGCTCGAGGCCGGCGCGGCGGGGGCGCTGGCGGAGACCACCGGCACGGTCGCGTTCGCGACGCCGGGCGCGGAGAGTGAGCCGGGGCTCGGCGAGCGGCTGGGCGGGCGCCTCGTGGGTGGCCGGGGCGGGATCATGGCCTCGTTCGGCCTCGGCGTCGTCTTCGCCATCGGCTGGACGCCCTGCATCGGCATCATCCTGGGCAGCATCCTCACCGTGGCGGCGTCATCGGGAACGACGCTGCAGGGCGGGCTGCTTCTCATCGCCTACACGCTGGGCCTCGGGGTTCCGTTCATCCTCCTCGGCGTCGTCTACGACCGGGCGCCGGTGCTCGTGCGCCCGCTCGTGCGCCACGGACGCGAGGTCAGCTTCGTCGGCGGGATCCTCGTCGCCCTGATCGGCGTCTTCATGCTCATGGACTGGCTCAGCTGGTTCTCGCGCCTGGCCCCCGGGATCTAGGCGCCGCGTGACCACTTCCCCACACCGATCCGCCCGAGACGCGCCGCGGCGTCGTCGGACCGTTCACCGGCCGGCAGCTGGCGACCGGGCTCGTGGTCGTGCTCGCGGCAGCCCTCATCCTTGTCGTGGCGACCCAGCCCATCGTGACACCCGGCGCCACCGCGGCACCTCCCGACCCGGCGGCGACGCAGTACCTCGTGGGCTCGGCCGGCACAGGCCTCAGGGTGGGCGACCAGGCTCCCGAGCTCGAAGTGGCCGGCCCCGACGGCGCGCCAGCCCCGCTGCTCGACCTCGACGGGAACCCGGTCCGTCTCGCGGACCTGCGCGGACGGCCGGTCTGGATCAACTTCTGGGCGAGCTGGTGCCCGCCCTGCCAGGCCGAGACGCCCACGATCCGCGACACCGCGGCCGCCTACGCGCCCCAGGGCCTGGAAGTCGTCGGGATCAGCGTCCAGGAGGCGACCGAGGGCGACGTACGGGCCTACGCCGAGAAGTACGGGCTCGAGTACACCATCGCGGCCGACCTCGGGGGCGACGTCTTCCGTCGCTACCGCGTCTTCGGGCTGCCCACGCAGTACTTCCTCGACGCGGATGGGGTCATCCGCTCCATCGTCAACGGACCGGTGACGCCCGAGAGCGCGGCATCCAACCTTGCGCTGCTGGGGCTCGAACCGCCGGCTGCCGCACCGGCCGCGTCAACCGAACCCGCTCCGTAAGCGCACGCTTCCGTTAGCGCAGAGCCGCCTAGACGAGCGGCTCCCATGTGAAGCGGTCGCGCTCGGCAACGAGACGGCCCACGGGGTGGCGAAGCTCGTGCGACAGGACGACCGTCCACCGCTCCTCGGCCGCCCGCGCGAAGAGCGTCGACTTGCGAGCGACCGAATCGAGCGGGAAGTCATCGAAGGCAGGGATCCAGCGTGGGTTGGCCGACCAGGGCCGCATCGCGATGTCGCCGAGGAAGGCCAGGGTCGCGCCCGGCGCCCGGACCACGATCGCCTGGTGGCCCGCCGTGTGGCCGCCGGTCGGGACGACGGACACGCCCGGCAGCAGCTCCACCTCGCCGTCCACGGCGCCCTGGTCGCCCCACGAATGCACGAGCCGCAGCTCGGGCTGGTCGTAGGAGACCACGATCCGCGGGTTGTCCGAGAGGGCAATCTCCCACTCGGCGCGCTGGGCCACGATCCGCGCCCGCGGGAACGCACGCGACCCGTCCGCGCGCAGGAGGCCGCCCGCGTGGTCGTAGTGCAGATGGCTCATCGCGACGATGTCGACCGACGCCGGGTCGAAGCCGGCGCGCGAGAGCGCGGGGACGATCGGCTCGCCGGCGAGGCCCCGCCACGCGCGGCCGCGCTCGTCAAGGCGCTCGCCGATCCCCGTCTCCACGAGCACCCGGCCGGCAGGCGTCTCCACGAGAAGGCAGTTCAGCGCCTGGAGGAGCCGGTGCTGGTCGTCGAGCTCTTCGGCGACGAGCTTCCCCCACAGGACGCGCGGCGCCGGGCCGAAGATCGCGCCCGCGTCGGAGCGGAACGTGCCCGCCTGGATGAGCGCGACCCGCGTGCCCCCGCCGAGGTCGGCCGACCAGTGAACCGCGTCGTTGAGCGCCACCGGCAGTCAGCCCTTCCCGGGGAGCTTCCGGCGAGCGTCGAAGTCGCGGTGAAAGGCCGAGGCGGTCGGCTGGCTCTGGCCCTGGTACTTCGAGCCGAGCTCGGAGGTCCCGTACGGCCGCTCCACCGGGCTCGACATCTGGAAGAAGCTGATCTGCCCGATCCGCATCCCCGCGTAGAGGGCGATCGGCAGGTTGGCGACGTTGCTGAGCTCGAGGGTGAGCGTCCCCTTCCAGCCGGGATCGACATAGCCGGCCGTGGAGTGAATCAGGAGGCCCAGGCGGCCAAGACTCGACTTACCTTCCAGCCTTGCGACGAGGTCCGTGGGCAGCTCCACCCACTCGATCGTCTGGCCGAGGACGAACTCGCCCGGATGGAGGATGAACGGCTCGTCATCGCGGACGCCCAGCAGCTCGGTGAGGTCCGGCTGGGCCTCGCGCGGGTCGATGAACGCATACCGGTTGTTGCGAAAGACCCGGAAGCTGCGGTCGAGGTGGAGGTCGACCGACGAAGGCTGGAGATCGGCGGGGTCGTAGGGCTCGATGCGGATCCGGCCGGCTTCGAGCTCAGCCCGGATGTCGCGATCGGCGAGGACGCTCATGCCCGCGCGGCCCCGGGGGCGGGCTCCCGCTCGGCGTAGAGCGAGTCGACCTCCCGCTTGAGGGTTTCGAGGTCCTCGAACGACTGGTAGACGCTCGCGAAGCGGATGTAGGCGATCTGGTCGAGCGCCCGCAGCTGCTCCATCGCGAGCTCGCCGATACGCGCGGATCCGACCTCGGTGGCGCCGGCCGCCCGGAGGATCGCCTCGATCGCGTCCGCGGCCCGGTCGGCAGAGCCGTCGGGCACCGGGCGGCGGGTCAGGGACTTGCGAATGCCCGCCGCGAGCTTGTCGCGATCGAACTCCTGGCGCACGCCGTCGCGCTTGACCACGACGAGGCGAGCCGCCTCCATCCGCTCGTAGGTCGTGAACCGTGCCCCGCAGGAGACGCACTCACGGCGTCGGCGAATCGTGGCCGCATCCTCGAGATCCCGCGAGTCCACGACCCGTGTGTCGCGCTCCTCGCACGTCGGACAGCGCATTCCGTCCTCCCGTGGCCGGCACCACAAGATCTTGTGGCCTCGGCGGACGATACCACGACATACAGTGGTCAGAGGCCGGCTGGCGTGTCCCGGACGGCGCCGCTCAACCGGCCTTCGGCCGGCTGCTGTACCAGCCGCCCGCTTCCGCACGACCGAGACGCAGACCCTCGGCGAGCGATGCCAGCGCCTCTCGCGCGTGGAGCAGGTTCAGGTAGCCGCGCTTGATCGAGGTCTCGCCCTCGAGCTCACGCGGCCGGCCCGCCTCCACGCCGAGCAGCACGCAGCCGTGGCGAACGGTCTCGACGGCCCGCCCGGCGCGGTCGAGCTCCTCGGCGATGCGCGTGGCCGTGGCCGCCAGCACGACGGGTGGGGCCAGCGCGTCGGCCTCCACACGGAGCGCGCCGAGGGCCTCGATGAGCTCCGGCAGCGCGTCGTCGAGCGTGCTCGGGGCTTCGGTGCGGCGTCGCACGCGATCGATCCGTTCCGCGCCGCTGGTGATCGTGACAACGGCTCGCTCCGCAAGCGCCGCCCCGTCGCTGCGGAATGCGTCGTCCTCTCGGGTGACGGCCACGACCCTGGCCGCGCGGCGCAGGACGGAGGCGAAGGCGATCGCCAGGGCGACGAAGAGCGCGAGCGACGCAACGACAAGGGCCTCGGGCACGGTCCGCGGTCCCTCAGGTAGCCCGGGCTCGGAGGGCCGCGACGACCGCGGGAACGATCTCGAACAGATCGCCGACGACGTAGAGGTCAGCGTGCTCCGCGATCGGGGCGTCCGGGTCGCGGTTGATCGCGACGATCGTCTCGGCGTCCTGCATGCCCACCCGGTGCTGAATGGCGCCCGAGACGCCAACCCCGACGTAGACGGAGGGGCGGATGGTCTTGCCCGTCTGGCCGACCTGGATGGCGAAGGGCAGCCAGCCGGCGTCGACGGCGGCCCGCGTCGCCGCGACCGCCCCGCCGAGCGCGCCGGCCAGCTCTTCGAGCAGCACCACGCCGCCAGGGCCCCCGAGGCCGCGGCCCCCGGCCACGACGATCGACGCCTCTTCGATGCTCGCCATCCGCGTCGCGGCGTCGGCGCGCCCGACGACGCGCACGCCCGTCGCGGGCACGGTCGGGATCGAGACCTCCTCGATCCTGCCGGCGACATCCGCCGGTTCGGCCGTCACGGCCCCAGGGCGCACCGTTATGATCCCCCGGCCGTCGGCAAATGCCGAGGTCGTGAGAGCGCGGCCACCCAGCACGCTCATCTCGACGCGCGGTCCCGCCTGGGCGCCATCCGCTCCCCCACTCCAGGCGAGGCCCGTCGCGTTGCCCAAGACGCCCCGCCCGAGACGGGCCGCCAGGATTCCGGCCGTCTCGCGGCCTTCGGGCGTTGCTCCGACGAGAATGACCGCCGGATCCTCGGCGGCGACTGTCGCGATGGCGCCGGCAGCGGCCACGTTGGACCCGGCCACCTCGGCGGGAAGGCGGACGCCGATCACCCGGGCGACAAACGAGGCGAGGGCGGCGGCGGCCGTGTCGGGATCGCTCGCGGCGACGATTGCGGTCGACGAAGTGCCCGCGGCGGCGGCCAGCGCGCGGGCGGCGGTGGCAGCTTCCAGCGAAAGCCGGGTCGGCAGCCCGTCGGGGCCGAGCTCGACCACCGCCCAGATCGGGCCGCTCATGAAACGGCTCTCCGCTCCACGAGGAAGTCGACGATCTCGCGTGCGGCAGCGTCGGGCGCCTCCCGCACCACGCGGCCGGTGGCGCGAGCGGCGGGAGGGCGCTGGGCCAGCACGACCGTCGTCGCCGAATCTCCGCCGATCGGCGCGTCGGCCAGCCCCAGGTCCGCGGCCGTGCGCACGGTGATCTCCTTCGCCCGCGCGCCCATGATTCCCTTCAGCGTGGGGTAGCGCGGCTCGCCGAGCAGCTGCGTGCCGACGACCAGCGCCGGCACGGGCGCCTCGACCGTCTCCTCGCCCGTCCCGACGATCCGGCGGACCCGGATCACGCCCTCGCCCGCCTCTTCGATGGCGGCCGCCCCCGAGATCAGGGGCAGGTCGAGCAGCGTCGCGATGCCCGCCCCGACAACGCCACCACCACCGTCGGCGCTGTCCGCGCCCGCGAGGACCAGGTCGAACTCGAGCGTCCGCAGGACGGCGGCCAGGACCTGCATGGTCGAGAGCGCGCAGGAGCCGGCCAGGAGGTCGTCGGTGATGAGGACGGCGCGCGCGGCGCCCAGAGCGAGCCCCTTGCGCAGGGCGTCGCGCCCGTCGGACGGCGCCATCGCAACCAGGGTCACCTCGCCGCCGTGGGCGTCGACCAGGCGGAGCGCTGCCTCCAGCGTGTACTCGTCGGACCCGTTGAGGACAGGGGCCGCGGCGGAGCGGTCCAGGCGCCCGTCGGGACGCAGCCGCTCCTGGCCGGTCGCGTCGGGGACCGGCTTGACGAGGACCACGATCCGCACGGGCAGGCTGCCTCCCTCTGGTACCGGCGGGCACCACGCCCCGGCCCGGCGTTCCCGAGTGTACACAGGGAGCCCCACGGGGAAGCGCTCGCCCCGTC
Organism: uncultured Chloroflexia bacterium; assembly: GCA_963705215.1. Lineage (GTDB taxonomy): Bacteria > Chloroflexota > Limnocylindria > Limnocylindrales > CSP1-4 > CTSoil-043. Next base: position 242,847 of record CAVPJI010000020.1, read on the forward strand.
GCGAGCCGCCGGGGTCGTCTGCTGCCAGCTGCCGCTGCGGTCTACTGCAGGACCGGAAGCTCCCGACCGGACCGCCGCGCGCTCGGCCCGGCGACTGCCACCGGGGCCAGGATCTCGGCCAGATCCAGCGTGGTCACGCCCGCCTGGTTCGTCGGGTCCCCGGCGAGGCCGTCGCCCAGCATCGTCAGGCAGAACGGGCAGCCGACGGCCACGGCCTCGGCCCCGGTCGCGAGCGCCTGGCGGGCCCGCTCCGCATTGATCCGCGTCCCCCGGCTCTCCTCCATCCACATCCGCCCGCCTCCCGCGCCGCAGCAGAACGAGTCCCGGCCGTGACGGTCCATCTCGGTGAGCACGAGCCCGTCGATCGCGCCCAGGACGTCCCGCGGGGCTGCGACGACGCCGTTGTATCGGGCGAGGTAGCAGGCGTCGTGAAAGGTCACCCGTCGGACCGCCGACCCATCGGCCCCCACGAGCGTGGCCAGGCGCCCCTCGCGCAGGAGGCCCGCCAGGAAGGCCGAGTGGTGAACCACCTCGAACGTGCCGCCCAGCTGGGGGTACTCGTTGGCGATCGTGTTGAAGCAATGCGGACAGGCGGTCACGATGCGCGGCGGGCCGTACGCCCGGAGCGTCTCGATGTTGCCCGCGGCGAGCAGCTGGAACACGTACTCGTTGCCCATCCGGCGAGCCGGATCGCCCGTGCAGGCCTCCTCCTGGCCGAGGACGGCGAAGCGCACGCCGGCGGCGTCGAGACAGGTGACGAACGCCCGCGCGACGCGCCGGCTGCGCTCGTCGAAGGCCGCCGCGCAGCCCACCCAGTAGAGGACCTCGAGTCGCTCGAGCTCGCCCGCCCGCGCCACGTCGGCGGCGACCGAGACCGTGAAGGGCAGCCCCTTCGTCCAGTCGAGGCGCGCGCTTCGCGGCTGGCCCCACGGGTTCTGGGCGGACTCCATGGCCCGGAACGCGGCCGTGAGCTCGGCCGGGAAGCGGCTCTCCTCGAGCACCAGGCTGCGCCGGATCCCGACGATCTTGTCGACGTGCTCGATGAGCACCGGGCAGGCCTCGACGCATGCCCCGCACGTCACGCAGTCCCAGACGGCTTCTTCGGAGATGGCCCCCGGGATCAGCGGGATTGCCATCGTCGCGGGGGCCAGGCGATCGTCGAGCTCCCCGCCACGCGCACGGACGTCAGGCGAGTTCGGGATCACCGGCAGCCCGCGCTCGGCCGCATCCGCCACGTGGCGGATGCCCATGACGAGCTCTTTCGGGTTGAGCGGCTTGTCCGTGAAGTGGGCGGGGCAGGCGTCCTGGCAGCGGCCGCACTCCGTGCAGGTGTACCCGTCCAGCACGTCCTTCCAGGCCAGGTCGGCGAGGGTCCGCAGGCCGTAGGTCGCGTCCTCGGCCTCGAGGTCCATGGCCGGCAGCGCCCCGCGCGGCTCGAGCTTGCGCAGGTAGACGTTGAAGAAGCTCGTCACGACATGGAGGTGCTTCGTCGTCGGGAGCCAGACCAGGAAGGCCGCCACGAGGATCACGTGCGCCCACCAGTGGAGGGCGAAGAGCGCCTCGAGGACGGCCGGGTCGACACCGGTCAGCCGCGCCCCGATGGCATTCGTGATCACTGCCCCCGGGAGCGGCCCGTAGAGGGCGGCCTCGTAGGACAGCGCCCCGAGCTCCGCGGCGACGATGCCCCCGATGAGCAGCAGGATCACGATCCCGGAACGGCTCAGGGTCAGCCGCGCGGGACGGATGACCAGGCGCCGGGCCAGGGCGTAGGCCACCGCCACGAGAGCCGCGACCGCGGCGGCGTTGCGGCAGAACATGACCGCCGCCCAGATGACCCCGTCCAGGGGAGCGGCGAGGATCGCCTCCACGAGGCCGCCGGTGGCGGCATTCGCCACCCCGAGCGACAGGAAGACGAAGGCCGCGAAGATCGCGTAGTGCATGACCCCCGCGCGCGGGTCGCGGAACATCCGGGTCTGCACCAGCGCGTAGCGGACCAGGGCTGCCGTCCGGCGCCGGACGTCGGCGAAGGGACGGACCGGGCGGGCCGCCGAGAACACGCGCAGGTGGCGCGCCATGAGCAGGCCGAAGACGGCGAGCGCCCCGTAGAAGAGCGGGAAGAAGACGAGCGGATACCACGGGACGTGAGCGAGAGACTCCGTCACCGCTCAGGCCCCGGGGTCGGGCCGGCCGTCATGGTCGAAGGGGCCGCCGAGCGTCTCGAGCGCGTGCTCGAGGACGGGCTCCAGCGACGCCAGCGACTGCAGGGCGCCCCGGGGGCTCCCCGGCAGGTTCACGATCAGGCTCCGTCCTCGAACGCCCACCACCGCCCGGGAAAGGATCGCCATCGGCGTGGCGACGCGGCCGTCGGCCCGCATCGCCTCCGCAAAGCCCGGGATCTCGTAGTCGATGACCGCGAGGGTGGCCTGGGGCGTCACATCGCGCGGCGTCAGGCCGGTGCCACCGGTCGTCACCACGAGGAGATGGCGTGCGGCCCCGGCGATGAGCGCAGCCTCGATCAGAGCCTGCTCGTCGGGGACGATCGCCCGCTCCACGTCGAACCCCAGCTCGACCAGGCGCGCCGCCAGGCCCACACCCGTCACGTCCTCCCGGTCGCCGGCCGCCCCGCGATCAGAGACGGTCAGGACGAGCGTGGTCGGACGGCCGGCCATGCGCTCAGCCGCCGGGGCGCTTCGGCGGGCGCCGGGTCCCGCCCGTCCGGGCCGATCCGCGAACGGCTCGCGGCTTCGCGGTGCCCGGCTTGGCCATCCCCGAGGGCTCGGTCGGGCGGTGCCACTCACCGGACGCCCCGCCGCTCTTGGCCACCAGGCGGATCGACCGGATCTCCACGCCGCGCTCGACGCCCTTGACCATGTCGTAGAGGGTCAGGGCAGCCACGCAGGCCGCGGTGAGCGCCTCCATCTCCACGCCGGTCGGCGCCGTGGTAGCCGCCTCGGCGCGGATCCTGAACGCGGAGGCTCCCCGGTCGGGCGTGATCTGGACGACGACGTCGGTGAGAGGGAGCGGGTGGCAGAGCGGGATCAGCTCGGACGTCCGCTTCGCCCCCATGACGCCGGCCAGCTCGGCGACCGTGAGCACGTCACCCTTGGGCCCGCCGCCGTCGATCACGAGGGTCAGCGTCTCCTGCGAGCAGACCACCTCCGCCTCTGCCACGGCGCGGCGGGCCGTCGGAGGCTTGCCCGAGACATCCACCATCCGCGGCCGGCCGCGGCGATCGACGTGGGTCAGGCGTCGGCGCTCGGTGCGAGGCTGCGAACGGTCGTCCATGGTTCCTCCGGGGCGTCGCGGCGGGTCACCCGGCCCGGTCACGAGCGATCGAGCCCGCAGGATCCGACCGGCGCCCCGGCCGGAAGCGCCTCCACCAATTCTGGCACGGCGACGGCCTCGTCGACAGCCGTGCACGCCGTCGTCACGGGCGAGCTCCCCGCGTCGCGCGGACCGTGGCGCGCTCGTGAAGCGTGCGCCCCACTGCCAGGCGGGTCAGGATGCCCGCCATCAGGCCCTCGCTCACGACCGGCAGGCCGGACGCCGAGCAGGCCCCGAGGCGCTCGGCCGCGGGTCCGAGAGGCTCGTCGGGCGAAAGCGCCGGCAGCGCCTGGAGCGTCGCCATGGCATCCGCCGCATTGACCTCCGGCCATCGGGCACGGGGAACGCGGGCGATCTCGCGCGGGCCGACCAGCCCGAGCAGCTCCTCGCCCCGCATCACGCGGGCGACCGTGGACCTCCCCGCCGACGTCGAGAGCCTCCGCGAACGTGTCAAGGGTCGCCTGGGGCACGACCACGAACGGGACGGTCTCCATGACGTCGCCCACGGTCAGGCCGTCGATGACGCGCTCCAGCTCGTGCTGGCGCCGCCGCGACTTGACCGTCGCCCAGGCAAACCAGGCCGACATCAGGAGCGCCAGCCCGCCGATCGCGTTGCCAAGGGCAAAGACGACGAGGCCGGCCCCGAGCAGCACGGGCGTGACGGCCAGCGCGCCCAGCCGGCGAAGCCGTGCGTCCACGTCAGGACTCGACGTCCGCAGGGACCGTGCCCTGCTCTGCGGCCGGCCTGCTCGTTCGTGCCCGCGGCCGCGCAACGGCCCAGACGATGACGGCGAGGCCGAGGACGGCGATCGCGATCGCCACCGAGGTCTCGGTCCAGAACTGGTCGGGGAAGAGCTGCACGAGGCGATCGGTCGCGGGATCGAACGTCCACGAACCCTCGGCGAAGAAGAGCTGGTGGAAGAGCGCGAACGCCCGGTCGAAGAACACCGCGAACGAGATCCCGACCGCGACAGCGCCGACGGCCAGGCCGCCCGCGCCGAGGGCGACCGCGCCCCGGAACCAGCCCGACCCCCGGGACGCGAAGCCGGCGACGAGGAGCACGAGCAGGGCAGCCAGCACGACCGCGTAGAAGGTGAGGACGACGCTGCGCACGTCGGCCATGTGCGCCCGTTCGCGCTCGTCGAAGACGGGCTGGCCGTCGACCTCCTGCTCGAACGAGCCCGGCCCGAGCCAGACCTCCATCACGATGTCCCGCGTGACGGCATCCACCTGCTCCGCCGTCCAGCCCGTGTAGGCCGCCGCGTCCGCACGACCCTGGGCGAACGATACCCAGACCGGGTTGAAGAAGAGCGCGATCGCGGCCCCGGTGATGACGAGCGCGGTGGCGATGGCCACGGCGGCAACGGCGAGGCGGCGGCCGACCCCCGGCCGACCGTCCGCTCCAGCGGCGTTCACCTGTCCTCGAGCGTCCGGGCCTGCTCCCACCACGTCTCGATCATAAGGTCGCTCGGCGCCTCCACCTGGAGCCGCGTCGCGGCTCGGGCCAGCGCGACGCGGAAGCTGTCGAGGTCGACGGCGAGCAGGGCTGCGATCCCCTCGAACCCTGCGCACCGGAGGAGCTCGTGCTCGGGGGCCCTAAATCCCGCCAGGTTGAGCATCAGGGCCTCGTCGCGCCAAGCCAGGACGTCATTCGTCGTGGCGACGACCTGGTCCGCCAGCGTCTGGCGGCGGGCGGCCGACTCGGACACCTCCAGGAGCAGCCCCGTGGTGAAGATCCCCTGGTGGGACAGGCGCTGGAGGTGGATCGGCTCGATCCGCGTGAGCTCGGTGATGGGCGGCACGTTCGCGGACTCCTGCTCCGGGATCTGGCGGGCGCCATTGTACGATCCGGCGCGGTCGAGCGGCCCCGGATCGGCTACGCTGCGATGATCCAGGGAAGGAGGCGCCACCCGTGAGCGAGGAACAGCCCGCCCAGACCGGCGTCCCGAGCACGTCGCCGGACGAGGCCGATGCACTGGCGCCCGCGGAGGAGAGCCCCGTCACCGCCGCCGCTCCGCCGAGCCGCCGAGCCGCGCTCATGCGGTCGGGCCTGATCGTCGGTGTCCTCCTCGTCGTCTTCGGCATCATCATCCCGCGGTACATCGACTACGACGACGTCATCGACGCGTTCAAGGCCCTCACGCTCGACCAGTTCCTCGTGATCACCGCACTCGGAGCCCTGGCCTGGGTCGTGAGCGGCCTCATCTTCAGCGCCCTGATCGAGGGCCTCTCGTGGATCCGGGGCGCGATGTCGTGGCTCATCCTCGCCGGCATCGGCGCGAGCGTGCCCTTCGGCCCCTGGAACATGGGGGTCCTCTGGGTCGTGGTGCGAGGCTGGGGAGTCGGCAACGCTCCGGCGACGTCGGGGGTCGCCCTCTACGGCGTCATCAACATCCTGAGCCGGATGTTCCTGCCGCTCTTCGGGATCGTCGCCCTCGCGATCGGCGGTGACCTCGCCAGCGCCAGGAGCGCCGGGGCCGCCTGGACGATCACGATCATCAGCGCCGTGGCGTTCGTGGTCGTGACCGCGCTCATCGTCGCGATCGTGCGCTCCGAGCGGATTGCCGACTCGATCGGCCGGACCGGCCAGCGGGCCACCGAGTGGGTCCTGGGCCGACTCAAGCGGACTGGCACGCCGGACGTATCCGGAGCGATCCACAAGTTCCGCGATCAGCTGGGCCTCGTCATTCGTCGGCGCGGCTTCGCCGCCCTGAGCATCGCCGTCCTCGCCCAGTTCGCCTGGGCGGCCGTCCTCCTCATCTCGCTGCGCATCTGCGGTGTGCCCGCCGACGTGCTGTCTCCCACCGTGATCTTTGGCGTCTACGCGCTGGTGATGTGCATCACGATCATCCCGCTCTCTCCCGGGGGCGCCGGCGTGTCGGAGATCCTCTTCATCTCGGCCTTCACGACGATCGCCGGGACCGGGTACGAGGCCGCGATCACAGCCGGGGTCTTTCTCTACCGGATGTACTTCTGGTTCGTGCCGATCCCGCTCGCGTGGATCCTGATGAAGGTTGCCCGGGGTCGGAAGCCGATCCTGCCGACGACCGCGGAACTCCGCTCGTACGCCAAGGGCGACGCCGCCTGACTCAGGAGGTCCGGCCCTTGCCGTGGGAGCGCGGCGGCGAGATGATCGCGGTGCCGGAAGCTGTCCCGGCCGGAGGTGCACGATGATCGTAGCCGTCTGGCACCCGATCCCCTGCCCTGCGGGGATCCGGATGGCCTTCGCCATGCACCTCCATGGCCGCAACGCTGAAGTGACCGTCGCGGAGGGCGCGCATGCCTGGCACTGGCGGGTGGTCTCGCCTGCGGGTCACCCCCTCGCGGAGGGCGACGCCCCCGACCGTGACGCCGCCGAGCTGGCCGCCGAGAGCGAGGTCAGCTCGGTCCACCCGCCGACCGATCACCTGATCGACGAGCTGGTGGGCTGACCTCGACGACCCGCCGCCCCACGCGGCGGGCTGCGGCCCCAGCGCCGCGTTCACCAGGCTGCGGCACAGGAGGAAGCCCCCGCCGTCCGTGACGAGCGCGGACTTCGTGATGCTTCGGCGGGCGTGCCCTGCGGCTTGACGGACCCCGGAGGCCCGGTGCGCGTCGCATACTCCGGAGGAGTTGGCCCCCATGGCAGATTCCTCCTGATGGACAGCGCGCTTGTCATTCCCGTGAGCCTGCCACCGCGCCTCGAGCGGGAGCGGCGCCTGCACGTGTCGGTCGCCGCCCACGGCGTTCCGGCCCACCTGACGCTGCTCTACCCGTTCATTGCGCCCGCCGACCTCTCCGACCACGACCGGCAGCGGATTGCGAGCATCCTGGAGCAGCACCCAGCGATCGACTACTCCCTTGGTGGCATTCGGGCATGGCCGACGGCGCTGTACTTGGAGGTGCTGCCCGTATCGCCCTTCGCGCAACTCGTCGACGACCTCAATGCGGCCTATCCGGCGTGGGTCCCATATCGAGGAGAGTTCTCGTATGTGCCGCACGTGACCGTCGCCGAGCTCCGCCCGGCCGACTCGCTTCAGATCGCCCATCCTCCGCGGTTCAGCGGCCCCCGGCGCCCTCTCGGTCGTCGCGCAGAGCGCGCCATCCTCATCGTGCAGGACCAGGCCGACCGCTGGCACACGCGATGGCGCTTCGAGCTGGGCCGCCAGGCCGTCACGGTCGGCGGCATGCCCTGACCCCGGACGCCCGGTGCGGCGTCCCGTCCCGCGAGGAGAGCTGAACTCCCGGTGCGGAGCCGGGGCTCAGTGAAGCCTCGACGAACCGCCAGAGCACAAGGGTCGCGATCTCGACCCGGACCTGGCCGTCAGGTCTGCCACGCCTCCGCCGGGCTCTCGACCGCGGGCGTGGCACACGCAGCACAGCGCCACTTCATGTCGCGATTGTCGAGAACAAGGAAGCTGACATCCCGGCGGCACGTGCCGCAGCGGGTCGTCTCGGGGACCTCGACTGCGTTCCTCAGCGCCCACGGCCGCACATCAAGGCGGACCGGGGGCGGGAGATGGTCGCGCGCGACCTTCTTGCTCATGGCAACACCTCGTCGCTGGTGACAGCGTACAGCGCTGCGCAAGCGCGGCAGCCATGGCCGGTTGGCCCAGAGGAGCGACGGTCGACAAGTGAGCGGCCCCTGAACGCCCGGTGTGTGCGCGCCGTCCTCCGAAGGGAGCGGAATGCCCGGTGCGTCGTTGGTCGCGCGTTCCAGGGCTGGCCCGGGCCGCCATGATCGTCAGGCGCTCGAGCCGCCTGTCGCGAGCAGCGCGGCCGGGTCGGACGCCGCCTGCGGGCGTCCTTGCGTGAAGACGAGCGCCAGGAGGGCGACCGCAGCGAAGAACAGGGCGAGCGCGACTGCCGTGAGGTAGAGCGCCGGTTCCTTGTCAGGCACCAGGCCGAGAACGACGAGGATCAGCGCGACGGCAACCGCGACCACGAAGGACGCGACGAGGACCGTGCCCCCCAGGACGAAGGATCGTGAGTAGGAAGCCATGTCTACCCTGTGCTCGGGCGTCCGGCGGTTCAGGATGAACCCGCCCACGAAGAGCGCGAGGGCGACGAGGCTGCACGCCAGCCAGAGGGCATGGCCGGTGAGGTCGTAACGGCTGACGACGACCGGGGCGACGGCGGCGATCACCACCCAGAGTCCCAGCCACACCACGGAACGGATGTAGGCGACGTCATGCGCCTCACTCGCGCCGCCGCTCCGGACGCTGATGAGCGCCCCGAAGCCGACGAACACGCCGGCGATCTCCGCCAGCGATAGGAAGAGATCGACGTCCTGCATGTCCCGCCTCCTCGCACACCGTGTTCAACTGGCCGGTCTCGCCTGACGCCGGGGCACCACTGTCGCGGCCGCCCGGAGCAGGAGGTTCCGGGGCGTCGCTCCATTGCCTCCACTGTTCCTGCGGCCTAGCTGTGATGCCTGGACACGTTGGTGACGAGCTCGGGCTCCCTGCCCGCCTGCGGTCGCGGCCCGCCGGATGACCCGCCGGCCCTGATCCCGCCATCGGGCGTGATGCACTGCTGACTCAGGATCCCGCCGGCGGACCACGAAACCCTGCCCCTGGCGGCTTGCTTGGCCGGTTGCGGCAGGGGTTTCGTGCGGCCCTCCCCCCGGGGCGAGTCACCGCTGACTCCCGCAGCCGGCCGCCGTCACCAGCCGGGCTCGTCAGCGACCTCCGCGAGAACCACCCTTAACCCCCGCTGTCGCCGCTGCGCCCACTCCAGCTCGTCGACCGTCAGCCCGCGCCAGTGCCGACGGGCGAGAGGCCGATTGGCTGGTCGGAGGAGGCGGCGGGCTGGTCGATGATGGTCGGCTGCTCCGCGCCGCGCTCCGGCTGGGTCGCAGGCCGCTGCCGCACGAAGTCGAGGACATCCTGGGGGAACCGCTTGTCGCGGACCGCCCCGACATGCCCGATGCCTTCGTACATCCTGAGCGTGCAGTCGGGGATGAGCCGGGCGGTCTCCTCGTAGAGCTCCTTCGGGATGTACATGTCCGCGTCGCCGCAAACGAGCAGCACCGGCACGGAGATATCGGGCAGGACCTCCCGGGCATCAAACGCCATCTCCGCCTCCGCCTCGACCATCATGTCGCTCGCGAAGTACGGGTGGGTCTCCCCGAACATGAGCCGCGCCATCACCGCCCCCAGGACCCGCGCGGCACCCGGCACCCGGAGGCCGGGCGCCATGTGCCTGAGCATCAGGGCACTGGCCTCGCCGTTCCTGCCCTCGCTCCGCAGCCGGGCGAAGTCGTAGTCGAGGGTCTTGCCCACTTCGCTCGCGTTGTACGCGGCGCCCACGAGGGCGATGCGACCGAAGCGATCGGGATGGCGGGCCGCCAGGTAGAAGCCGATCACGCCGCCATAGGAGACGCCGACCACCAGGTCGACCTTCCCGCCGAGCTCGTCGGCGATCAGCCCGGCGTAGTCCTCCGCCATGTCGGCCATCGCGTGGCCCTTCGGCATGTTCTGCTTCCTGGCGACCACCCAGAGCGTGTATCCGTCCTCGACGAGGGGAAGAGCCGCTCGCAAGAGAACCCTCGAGAGGAACATCCCGCTCGGAACCGTGTTGCCGGGGCCGCCCGGGATCCACAGCAGGGTCTTCGGGCCGGTGCCCCAGCGGAGGTAGGCCATCCCGTTCGGGAAGATGCCGGAGACGGGCTTCGGCATCGCAGGCCCGCGCCCGCGGAGCCGAGCGCGGGCGAACGCGCCACCCGCGACGACGGCCAGCGTCCCGCCGGCAATGAGGGCAAGCGTGGTGGCACGGCGCATCGCGTCATCCTCCCGTGGGACGCCCAGCGCGGGTCGGTCTCGCCAGTGGCTCGGCGCGGTCCCGGCGGCCAGGGTTCGGACCGCGTGTCAACGCCTCCCGACAACCAGTCAGCGTGGGCGGCGGACGAGCACCTGACCAGAGGCGAACGGCCCCCGAATGCCCTGCGCGCCCTTCCTCTGGGGAGACCGGAGCGCCCGGGGGCGAGCTCGGGGGCCGGCCCACCACCTCTGGTCGCTCGGGCCGTCAGGACGCCATGGTGCGAGGCTGCACCTGGTACTTCCGTCGGCTATTGAAGGGGACGATCGTAAGGGCCATCGTGAGCAGGCGCAGCGTTGGCGAAGCCTTCGTTCCCCGGAGTCGCGACAGGTGCCGGGACCTTGCTCCATCACGCGGCGTCGAGCGCGTCGACGCGGAGTCCGCCTCGGGACACGAGCACGTACAGGAGAAGACCGATGATGGTCTTCATGGCCCTGGCGACGATCTACATGGTTGTCGTTGGCTACAGGTGGAAGCGCTGGCGATTGACCATTGGCGGCGTCGCCCTTCTCTGGGCCACGTTCGCCGTGACCAGGCTCATCGTCATGTCTGCCGAGCCGCTGGCCTATCTCGTCCTGCCCCTCCTGCCGTAGGCGCCAGCAGTCCTGTCGCTGGCCGGCCCCGCCAGCTCGCCGTCCCGCGGCTGGAGGTCGGCTGGCTGTCGGTGCGGGGCTCGAACGCAGGCCATCCCGCGTACGATTCCGAACACACGACATGAGCAGCCTGCTGGTCCGCAACGCCGAGGTCCTGGTCACGCACGACGCTGCGCGCCAGGAAATCGCAAACGGCGGCTTCCATGCTCGGGACGGGATCATCACGCAGGTCGGCCCGACCGCCGAGCTGCCCGTCGACGCGGACGAGATCCTTGACCTGGGGGGCCACGTAGTGCTGCCCGGCCTGGTCAATACCCACCACCACCTCTACCAGACCCTGACCCGCGCCGTCCCGGCCGCCCAGAACGCGGATCTCTTCCATTGGCTGACGTCGCTGTACCCGGTGTGGGCGCGGCTGACACCGGAAGCCGTGCGCGTGTCAACGCAGATCGGTCTCGCCGAGCTCGCCCTGTCCGGCTGCACCACCAGCTCGGACCACCTCTACCTGTACCCGAACGGCTGCCGCCTCGACGACGCGATCGAGGCCGCCGCCGAGATCGGGCTGCGCTTCCACGCCACGCGCGGAAGCATGTCGCTCGGCGCGTCGCGTGGCGGGCTGCCCCCCGATTCCTGCGTCGAGGACGAGGAGTCCATCCTTCGGGACTCACAGCGACTGGTCGAGCAGTACCACGACCCGTCGCCCGGGGCACTGCTGCGGATCGCCCTGGCGCCCTGCTCGCCCTTCTCGGTGACCAGCGATCTCATGCGCGAGACCGCGACCCTCGCCCGCTCGCTCGGCGTCCTCCTTCACACCCACCTCGCCGAGACGCTCGACGAGGAGCGCTTCTGCCTCGAGACCGTCGGCTACAAGCCGGTCGCCTACATGGAGTCGCTCGGCTGGCTGGGGCCGGACACGTGGTTCGCGCACTCGGTCCACGTTGATGACGCCGAGATCCAGGCGTACGCGCGCTCTGGTTCGGGGGTCGCCCACTGCCCGACCAGCAACATGCGCCTCGCGTCGGGGATTGCGCCCCTCCAGGGGATGCTGGCGGCCGGCGTCCGGGTCGGGCTGGGCGTCGACGGCTCGGCCAGCAATGACGGCTCGAACATGCTCGCCGAGGCGCGCCAGGCGCTCCTGCTCGCGCGCCTCGGCCTGGCCGAGCGGCAGCGCCGCGACCCGGCCCTGCCGCAGGGCCATGCAGTTCAGATGCGGGCGCGCGAGGCGCTCGAGATCGGGACGCTCGGCGGGGCCGCCGTTCTCGGGCGCGATGACATCGGGGCGCTGGCACCCGGCATGTGCGCGGACTTCTTCGCCGTGGACGTGCGGCAGCCCGCATTCGCGGGCGCACTCCACGACCCGGTCGCGGCGGTGGTGCTCTGCGCTCCTGCGCCGGCGGCGTTCACGTACGTGCACGGGCGCGCGATCGTCCGCGAGGGCCGGCTGGTCACGCTGGATCTTTATTGCGCCGTCGAAGGCCACAACCGCCTCGCCCGCGCGCTGATCGAGCCGGACTGAGCCGGGCCAGGTTCATCCAGCGTCTCCCGCGCTCGACCTCCTGCACCGCAGCCGCAGGGCGAAGCTGGTGCTGTTGTCCGACAGACGACCAGGTCGCCGCCGCGCGAAGGCGCTTGATCAGGGGTGCACGTCGCTCCTGGTCAGCGAATCCCGGTTGCGCAGCCGCTGGTGCTCCCACTCCGCGAAGTCCTTCGGCGGGTGGACGAGCTCGACGTCCGGCTTGCGCTCCAGCCGGGCAACCTCGTTCGGGCAGCCGGTCACGCACAGCCCGCATCCGATGCAGCGACTTCGGTCCACGACCGAAGAGCCGAGCCCCGCCGAGATGGCTCCCACCTGGCAGCGCTCGATGCAGGCGCCGCAGTCGGCGCAGAGCTCCGGCTCAATGATGGCGTAGTAGTTGGCGTAGGCCACGGAGTCGGAGATGCCCCAATCGGTGATCCCGCGCAGGATGCCGCAGCAGCACCCGCAGCAGTTGCAGACGTAGCCGACCCCCTCCGTCACATTGCTGACGGTGTGCACGAGCCCGACCTGCTCGGTCATGTCCAGGAGCGCCAGCGCCTCGGCCTGGGTGAGATCCCCCGGTTGGGGGGCGCGTTCGCGGTTGGAGAAGCTGAGGCAGACCCCGGTCGGATAGGAACACTTGTCGCCGAGCTGCTCCTGCTGAAGCCGGCAGATGCACTCGTTGACGGTGAAGGTCTTCTCCTCGAGGAGGAGGGCCCGCACGTCGTCATACGGCAGGATCGCCTCGGACTTGACGGTGCCCCCCGCCGGAACCACCCGGTGCAGGGCCGGCTGCGGCTTCATGATCCCCTGGGCACCGCCACCGGCAAGGTAGTCCTCCACTAGGTGGGCCAGCTCGTGGTCCATCAGCTCGGCCTGCGCCTCGTAGATGCCGACCACGAAGGGTGCCAGCCGGAAGCGAACCTCCCCGTTGTGCTTGTCCAGCCAGACGATGCCCCGACGGACCAGCTTGAACAGCGCCCGGCTGATCTCCCCGGCGGGCTTCCCGATCCGGGCGGCAATCGCGGCCAAGGGTTCGGGCGTCCCGGTCAGGAGCCCGGCCAGGGCGGCCTCCTGGGGCGAGCAGATCTTCTGCAGGATCTGGATCTCCACGCCGGAGTCCGTCCTGGGAAAGCCGTTGGGGAGCCGGTCGAGGGCTTCCGCCATCAGGTCATAGGAGGCGTCATGCATGTCTTCGGACTCTCGGCACCGGGCTGCGCTTCGATGGAGGGTCACGATGACCGCGCCGAGGCAGCCTGGCGAGAGGCGAACGGCCCCCCGGACGCTCGGTGCGGTGACCAGTCAGGGCGCGCTCATCGCCTCGGCAGCGAAGGCGACGATCTTGTCCCTGGCCTCCTTGAACTCCGTCCAGGTGCTGAGCAGAGGAGGCAGGCGGTTGAACTCGGGGGGAGTGAGCCCGTCCGGCTGATACGCGGAGTTGAAGTAAGGGATCCTCTGGAGCCGCTCCATCACGTCCGCCTGGAGGCCGCGCCGGATGCGCGGCTCAAAGGTCAGGTGCTCCCCCTTCGTGAACAGCTCGGTCAAGAAGGGGGGCGGCAGGGTGAAGACCGCCCGCGCCCCGGCGGTCTCCTCAAGATGCCAGCAGCGCGTTGCGCCATCCACGTCCGGGCCCAGTCGCAGCGAGCAGATCAGCATCTTGCTTGGGTAGGCTCGCTGACGGAAGATGCGGTAGGCCTGCTTGAAGATCGCCACGCCGGCCAAGCGTCGGTCCTCCGGGCTGAGCGTCAGGCCCCGCTGTGCCGCCTGGTGTTCGAACTCCGGAGCTCCCTCCCAGCGGGCACTCATGTAGGTGACCACCGAGCGCCAGCCCGTCAGGTCCACGCCATTGGCGCGTGCCACCAACAGCCCCGCCTGAACGGCGTCCGCCGCGGCGATGAACTGCGGCACCGTGTACGCAGCCGTGCAATTGGTGGAGACGCCAAGCGCCGTCAGCCTGAAGATCACGTCGAGGCCTTCACGCGTGCCGGGGATCTTGATGGCGATGTTCGGCCCCAAGGCCTTGAGGGCCAACGCCTGGCTCAGCATCGCCTCGGCGTCGAAGAACGTGTACGGGTCTACCTGGGCCGAGAGATGCCCATGGGCATGGTCGGACGCCTCGTAGACAGGGAGAAACAGCTCTGCACCCAGGCGAACGGTTTCTTCGTAGAGCGCCCATCCCACCTGGGTCGCATCGCGATCGGGATGAGCCAACCAGTGCTTCCGCACCCATGCGGACCAGCGAGCGGGATCGTCCAGGATCGCCTGGTATGACAGGGGCGGATTGGTCGTCACGCCGGTGAAGAGGGTCTCGGCTGGGCGACTGGGATCGTAGAGACGTCGCAGCTGCTGGGTCAGGATCTCCTGCTTGTCTTCGGGAAAGCCGGCAACCAGCCTCTGGCTCCAGCCCGGATAGACGAGCGGCGACGAATCCCACCAGATCTCCAGGCCCGACGAGGTCGCGCGCAGCCGGTCAAGGACCGTTGGCGGAATGCGTGGTTCCGGCGGAGGCATGTCGACACCTCACTCCTTGGGCGACGAAGGCGTAGCCGTTGGGTTGGGACGGCGTGGAGGATGGCGCACTCCTCCGCAAGGCGCGGGTCGGTCTCGCCAGTGGCTCGGCGCGGTCCCGGCGGCCGGTGTGTGGGCCGCGTGTCAGAGCCTCCCGCCAGCCGTTCACCGTAGGCGACGGCGGTCGATCTGGCGAGAGGCGAACGGCCCCCGGTCGCCAGGTGCGCGTCCCATCCCGCGAGCCGGGCGGAGCGCCAGGTGCGGAGCCCGGGGGCCGAGGGCGGTTGGCGATACCCTACGCCGTCGCCGGATGTCGCCGCCGGAAGACCAGCTGGAGGAGCTGCAACGCGTCGAACAGGAGGATCACCACGACGGCGGTGAAGAAGAGGGCCGCTTCGGCCCCCGGTGCCAGGTTCAGGATGATGACGATCGGTGCGAGAGCCGCCGCGAGCATCAGGACTGCGACCGCCGCCATGGCGAGCACAACGAGCCATCGAGAGCCGGTTGGCGCCGCCGTGTCATCCCGGTACTCGGGTGTCGCGGCGTTGAGGACGTTCACTGCAATCAGGCCGACCAGGAGCACGACGCTGCTCAGCGCCCAGACCTCGTGCTCGACGAGGTCGTAGCGCCCCACGGTCACCGGGGCAAGCGCCGCGACGATCGTCAGCAGCCCGAACGACACGACTCCGCGCATGTAGGCGATCTCGAACGCGTCGCTCGCGCCGCCGGCCCGGACGCTGATGAGCGCCCCGAAGCCGACGAAGACACCGGCGATCCCGGCCAGCTCCATGAACAGATCGGCGTCCTGCATCTCCCGGCACCTCCCGCACTTCGTGATCGGGGTCAGGATGGGCGCAGCGTGGCAGGCCGTCGAGAGGCGGACGACCCCCCGGCGCCCGGCGCGTGTCCCATCCGCGAGCGGAGTGCCCGGTGCGGAGGCGGGGGCGTGGCGAGTTCTGGGCGAGCGTGTCTCCGGTCGCCGATGGCGGCCGGCCCGGAGGACGGGCCCCGGGCCTAGGGGTGGGGCTTGTCGATGCCGGAAACGCTGAGGTTCCCTCGGCGGCGCGACCGCGCCATCCGGCGACGCTCCCGTAGCCGGCCGGCAGCTCCCACGAGGAGCATGATGCCGGCGTGAGCCGGCTCCCCGTCGAGCCCGTCCGGGGCGCCGCCTTCCGGATGCTCGGACTCACCAGCGTCGGTCATGCCGCTCGCCCCCGCGCGTTCTCCGGGACGGCGGAACCGATCAGGGCGTGGCCCCGCCGTCAGGCGTGACGGTGCGAGGCGCTGCGCCCGGCGGCCAGAGGCGAACGGCCCCTCGACGCCCGGTGCGCGTCTCATCCCGCCCTCCGGATGCCCGCCCGCGGCCGACGGCTCAGCCGGGCGCGGCCGGCCCCTTACGCGCTCTCGGGAAGTCGCTGCGAGTAGACGAGCGCGAGAAGGAGCCACGCGGCACAGAGCAGGATCAGCACCACGACCGCGAAGTAGAGCGCCGTCTCGAGCGCCGGTGCCACGCCCAGCACGATGACGATCGGCGCGAGCACCAGGGCGATCATGGAGAGCACCGAGGCCCCGGTGCTGAGCACCGCAGGCCATCGTGAGCGCGATTGCGCCCGGGTCGCCTCGATCCCCGCCGCCACATTCGCCCGGTACTCGGCCGTCCGGGCCTGGGCGGCGACGAAGACAATCAAGCCGACCAGGACCAGGGCGCTGCTCAGGGCCCAGATCTGGTGCTCGGGCAGGTCAAAGAGGCTCAGGGTCACCGGGGCGAGGGCCGCGACCACCGTCAGCACCCCAAACGCCACCATGCCGCGCGTGTACCCGACCTCGATCCGCCCGCTCGCGCCGCCGCTCCGGACGCTGATGAGCGCCCCGAAGCCGACGAACACGCCGGCGATCTCCGCCAGCGAAAGGAACAGCTCGGTGTGCTGCATGTCCCGCCACCTCCCGTACGGCGCATTGCCCACTGCGCCGCTTGAACCATGCCTCCGCCGGGTCGGGTTGGCGAGAGGCGAACGACCCCCGGTTGCCCGGTGCGGCGCGCGGACGCGTGAGATGGCCCGGACGGTCACCTCGAGGATGGGCGACGTGCTCCGCCGGAGGGCTTCCGCGGACTGAAGGCGGTATCAATGGCGGTACGGCCCCGAATCACAAGGCCCCCAGTGCAGCCCCGGGGGCCTTGTTCGTGTCCAGGACGATGGTCGGGGTGCCGCGATTCGAACGCGGGACCTCCTGAACCCCATTCAGGTGCGCTACCAAGCTGCGCCACACCCCGACGGCTCGAAGAATAGCAGAGCGCCGCGCGGTGCCTGCGTCAGGGCGGGTCGGCGCTGGCATGGCTCACGTGGCCGCCCGCCTCCTCGGCTAGCCGCACCGGGTCCACGATGGCGACCTCATCGCGCGAGATGTCGACGAGCCCCTCCTCGTGCAGGTGGTGCAGGTTGCGGGTCACGACCTCGCGCACCGATCCGATGGCGTCGGCGAGCTCCTGCTGGCTCGCGCGCACGACAAGGTGGGAGCCTTCACCGGGGGTCGCCAGCAGCAGCAGCTGGCGGACCAGGCGCTGGCGAACCGTAAGGAAGGCCTGCTCCGAGATGTCATCAAAGGCCCGGTAAAGCTGGCGGGTCAGCTCCTCGGCGCAGGCGCGGGCGACACCCGGGTCCGTCGCCAGCAGGGCGCGCAGGGTGTCAACGCGGAGGGCCACCACCAGCGAGCTCGTCATCGCCTGGATGCTCTCGGGCGCCGGGCCGCCCACCACGAGTGCGAGGCCTGCCACGTCGCCGCTCCGGGCGTAGCGGACGGTCACCTGCCGCCCGTCGGCGGAGGTGAGGAAGACGCGGAGCAGCCCATTGACGACAACGATGAGACGCGGGCCCTCCTCGTCCCGGTAGACGAGCGCCCCCGCCGGGAGGTTGATCTTGATGGCCTCGGCAAGCAGGCGTCCAGCGGCCTCGCCCGGAAGCGCAAACAGAAAGCCGCCTGCGAGCCCCACGCGGGCGAGGTCGTCAAGCGCGGTCGTCGTTCGGTCCATCGTCCCGGCCGCGCGGGCGGCCGTCTGCGGGTTCCGCGGTGACCATATGCCTTTTCGGGGCCGTGCCCAAGTGCCGGATGGGTCGAACCGCCGGGGCATGGTTGGCCACCAACGAGTGTGACCCCGGTCACCCCGAGCGCGCACCCACATCACTGACGTGAGCTGCCGACCGACGCATGCTCACAGCGCGGTCGGAGATCCCGGAAGACCCGTGGCCCGACGACAGAAGAAGGCAAGGTACGAACATGGTCGTCGCAGAGAGGGCAGTCACGTCGGTCCACGCGGTGGACTATCGAATCGAGCGCTTGCCGATCCTGGAGCATCCCGAGGCTCACCTCGCGGAGGTTCTCGATCGGTTGAACGAGATGGGCAAGCAGGGCTGGCGCGTGGTCAGCCTCGACCTGACCCACCATCCGTCCTACTCGCCCGCGGCGCAGCCGAACGTCCCGCTGCCCGTGCTGCTGGAGAAGCCGATGGGCATCGCCTCGCCGGTCGAGTACCGGATCGAGCGCCTGCCGTTCCAGGAGCACCCGGAGACGCACCTCTCCGAGCTGCAGGCTCGGCTCACCGAGCTGGGGAAGCAGGGCTGGTGCGTGGCGAGCGTCGACCTGACGCATCACCCCTCCTACTCGCCGGCGGCCCAGCCGAGCGCGGCGCTGCCCGTGCTGCTGGAGCGCGAGATGTGACGTCGGCCCGGCGTCCGTCGAAGCGCTTCACGAGGGCCCGGCTGCCGGTCGGGCCCTCGGCCTGATCGGCGCTCAGCGCTTACGGGTGGACGCTGCGCGCGCTCCCCCACTCCCCGGGGCGGACCGCTTCCGGCGCGGCCGCTCAGCACCGCGGTTACGGAAGATGAGGCGGACCGGCGTCCCGTTGAAGCCGAGCACGTCGCGGATCCGGTTCTCCAGGTAGCGCCGGTAGCTGAAGTGGATCAGCTCCGCGTCGTTGGCGAAGAAGATGAACGTCGGCGGCTCGATGGCCGCCTGGGTGGCGTAGTAGAGCCGGGGCCGGCGGTTCCTGGCAGCCGGTGGCACCTGGCGCGCCGTCGCCTCGGCGAGGAGCCGGTTGAGCTCCCCGGTTCCGATCCGCTTGCGGCGTTCGCCCCACACGTCGACCGCCATCTCCAGCACCCGCTCCACGCGCTGGCCGGTCATCGCGCTGATGGAGACTACCGGGGCGAAGGAGAGGAACGGGGTCTCCCGGCGAATCCAGGACACGTACTGGTCGAAGGTGCGGTCGGTCTTGCCCTCGACGAGGTCCCACTTGTTGACGGCGATCACGAGGCCCTTCCCGGCGTCGATCGCGTAGCCGGCGACGTGGGCGTCCTGGGCGGTGAGCCCTTCGACCGCGTCGATCACGAGCACCGTGATGTCGGCTCGGTCGATGGCCTTGAGCGCCCGCAGCGTGGAATAGCGCTCGGCAGCCGGGCCGGACGCGACCTTGCCTCGCCGGCGGATCCCGGCGGTGTCGACGAGGATGACCTCGCCCTGCCCAAAGGTGAGGCTCGTGTCGAACGCGTCGCGGGTGGTCCCGGGGATGTCCGACACGATCGCCCGGTCTTCCCCGAGAAGCGCGTTGAGGAGGCTCGACTTCCCGACGTTCGGCCGCCCGACGAACGCGATCGTCACGGGTCCGGGAAGCGCGTCGTCGAAGAGGTCCTCGTCGGGTTCGAGGCCCTCGGCCAGCTCGTCGGCGATGAGGTCCGCCTCGTGGTCCGCGGCGAATTCGCGGGCCTTGCGGGCGAGCTCCGCCTCGCTCTCGGGCGGGAGCGCCACGACGATCTCGTCAAGGAGGTCCGCGACGCCGCGCCCGTGGGCGGCGCTGATCGGCCAGGTCGCGTCCCAGCCGAGCGCCCAGAACTCGGCTGCGTCGAGCTCCCGCTTGGCGTTGTCGGCCTTGTTGACCGCGACGAAGACCGGAGCCGTCGCTCGCCGGAGCGTCTCGGCCGCCTCCTGGTCGGCCGGCGTGAGGCCCGACGTCGCGTCCACGACGAAGACGATCACCTCGGCCTCCGCGATCGCGATCCGCGCCTGCTCCTGGACCCGCTCCTCGATGGCATCGCCCGGCGCTGCCTCGAGGCCGCCGGTGTCGACGACGAGGAAGCGGCGCCCGTTCCACTCGCCCTCACCGTAGATGCGGTCGCGGGTGGTCCGGGCGCGATCCTCGACGATGGCCGCGCGGCCGTCGCCGACGACCCGGTTGAAGAGGGTGCTCTTGCCGACGTTGGGACGACCGACGATCGCGACGACCGGCAGGGACCCGCTGCCGGTCATCCGGCAGCCGCGGCGGCGACGCGCGGGAGCGAGCTGGTGCGGCCGGCCGGCGTGGCCGCCGCCCCGAGCGCCTCGAGGGCGCTCTCACGGGCGCGCGCCTGCGCCTCGGGTGTCCCCGCGATCTCGAGGATCCGCTCGGCCACGAGCTGGAGGTCCTCGATGGGCGTCGAGGTGCCCCCCGTGATGCCGACCAGCGCAGCGTCACCGAAGGCCGACGCGTCCGTGAGGTCCGCGGCGCGCTCGATCTGGAGGACGGGCGTCCCCACGATCTCGCAGAGGCGCGTGAGCTCCTTCGTGTTGGCACTGCTGCGGCCGCCCACGACGACCATGAACCCGACCTCGCGGGCGGTGGCCACCGTGTCCTCCTGGCGCCGGATCGTGACGGGGCAGACCGTGTTGACGATCTTGAGCTCGTGGGCCAGGTTGACCATCCGGGCCGCGAGGCGCTCGAACTTCCACGGTGGCTGGGTGGACTGGGTGATGAGGGCCATCCGCTTACGGCGGGGGATGAGGTCCCAGTCGTCCTCGTCGTCGACCACGATGGCGTCCGGGGCGAAGCCGAGGAGCCCGACGACCTCGGGGTGGTTCGGCGTGCCGAGCAGCACGATCGTGTAGCCGTCCTCGACAAGCTTCTGCAGCTCTCGCTGCTCGGAGATGACCCACGAACACGTGCCGTCGATGACGTCGAGGCCGCGCTGGGCGGCGTCCCGCCGCACCATGGGCGTCACCCCGTGGGCACGGATCACCACGGTCGAACCTGGATGGGCCTCGTCGAGCGCCTTGATCGGCTGGACACCCCGGGCGTGGAGGCTGGCCACGACGCCCTCGTTGTGGACGACCTGGCCCAGAGTGTGGGTCACCCGACCGGCGTCGGCCGCCTCCTTCGCCTTGTCCACGGCCTCGCGGACGCCGTAGCAGAAGCCGGTGCGCTTCGCGATGCGGACGTCCTGGACCTTACCCATCGCCGGATTATTGCACGGATTCCGACGAAACCCGGTCGGCCGGGTCGGACGCCGATCCGGCCAGGAGCGGCCCGTAGACGCCGCGATGCCGTTCCGGGAGCAGCTCGGCAATGTGGAGCATGAGGCGCGTGGTGACGTCCTCGAGCGACTCCTTCGTCCCGTCCGGACCGATTCCCCGCTCCAGGACGAACGGCTCGCCGATCTGCATCGTGACCCGTCCCCCGATTCGCCAGAGCTTGCTGCCGCGCGGCCAGAACCGGTCCGTGCCGCCCACTCCGATCGGCAGGATCGGCGCCCCGCTGCGCAGGGCGAGGAGGGTGACGCCGTCCTTGGCCTGCTGGAGGGCCCCGGTTGGACTCCGGGTGCCCTCGGGGAAGGTCCCCAGCACGCGGCCGTCCTCCAGGACCGCACGGGCCAGCCGGAAGGCCTCCGTGTCGGCGGCGCCGCGCCGGATCCCGAACGCGCCGTTCTGGCGCAGGAACCAGCCGGCCAGGGGCCAGTCGAGCGCCTCCGCCTTCGCCATCCAGTGAACCGGGCGCCCCAGGGCGGGGGTCAGCCAGCCCGAGACGAGCGGTGGATCCCCGTTGCTGATGTGATTGGTCGCGAGGATCAGCGCCCCGCTCCTCGGGACATGCTCGAGGCCCAGGACCGACACGCGGGTCGAGCAGCGAAAGATGGTGCGCGCCACGAGCTGGCTCGCCCGGATGAAGAGCGGCAGGCGGTCGGCCGGCAGGCTGAATGCGGATGCCTCGCTCTCGGAGCGGGGCCGGCGCGGAGTGGCGTCCGTCATGTCGTGCTCTCGGCCGGCGCTCGTCCGGCCGCGTCGCCCGCTGGCGCGCCCGTAGCCGCGACCACGGCCAGCACGGCTGCCACGGTCTCCTCGAAGGTGTTGCCGTCCGTGCGGACGTGGATCGCGTCGTCAGCCGCGCGGGACGGCGAGACGTCGCGGGACCCATCGGCGAGGTCGCGGCGGCGCAGGTCGTCGAGGATGGCGAGACCGGCCGGTGACGCCGGGTCAATTCCACGCTCCCGGGCGCGCCGCGCCGCTCGCTCCTCGGCGGAAGCGTCCAGCCAGATCTTCACGTCGGCGTCGGGCAGGACGGCAATCCCGATGTCGCGCCCCGCGACGACGATCGTTCCGGCGGCCGCGATCGCCCGCTGGCGGCCCAGCAGCGCGGCTCGCACCTCAGGCTGGCGCGCGACCGCCGACACGGCGCGGTCCACGCGAGGCGTGCGGATCCGGTCGGCGACGTCCTGGCCGGCGACCAGCACGCGGGAGAGGCGGCCTGCGTCATCCGGACCCAGGTCGATCTCGTCGGCGAGGCCCGCGACCGCCGGTCCATCCTCGGGGCGGAGCCCCCGCTCCAGGCAGAGCCAGGTCAGGGCCCGATACAGGAGCCCGGTGTCGAGGAAGCGCGCGCCGAGGTTCGCAGCCACGGCCGCGCCCACGCTGCTCTTCCCGGACGAGCCCGGCCCGTCGAGGGCGACGATGGGGCCGCGTTCGCGCATGGCGGCCAGCCTACCAGCCGAGCGCGGGGTCGGCGTGGACGGCGATCCCCTCCGACAGCGTGAGCAGAACCCGCGCGTCGCCGATCTCGCCGGCGCCACGGTCGAACAGGTCGCGGTCGAGGACCACGAGGTCGGCCAGCTTCCCGCGCTCGAGCGTGCCCGTCGCGTCATCCAGGCCGTTCGCCCAGGCGGCGCCGATCGTGAAGGCGCCCAGCGCGCTGGCGAGGTCCAGCCGCTCCTCCGGCAGGAACGGCGGCTCGATCCCGCGACTCTCCGGCGCCACGCGGTTCACGGCCACCTCCACCTCCTGGAGGACGTCCGGCGTGGAGACAGACCAGTCGCTGCCCCCGACGAGGCGGGCGCCGGCGCGCTCGAGGCTCCGGAACGGGTACTGCCAGGCGCTCCGCCCGGGGCCGAGGAACGGGATGGTGAGATCCCGCATCTGGGCCTCGTAGACGGCCCAGAGCGGCTGCATGTTGGCGCCGACGCCGAGCGCGCCGAACCGCGGAAGGTCGTCCGGGTGCACCACCTGGATGTGGGCGACGTGGGGGCGCCGATCACGGGGCTCGTTCACCCGGCGGACGCTCTCGACTGCGTCGAGGGCAGACCGGACGGCGCGGTCGCCGATCGCGTGGAAGTGGAGCTGGAATCCGGCCGCGTCGAGCGTGGGGGCAATCTCGCGGGCGAGGCGCTCCGGGTCGATGAAGTCGATCCCGGTGTTGGCGGTGGCGTGACCCGCGGCGTCCAGGTACGGCTCGAGGAGGGCCCCGGTGAAGTTCTCGAGAACGCCGTCGAGCATCAGCTTGACGGTGGAGGCCCGCAGCCGGCCGAGCGTTGCCGTGCGTCGGGCATCCTCGAACCACTCGACCTGCTCGAGCCCCGCGTCCCGGTCCCACCAGAGGGACAACGCGGTCCGCAGGGTGAGCGCACCTCGACTCGCGAGGGCGCGATAGGCAGGAAGGTGCTCGGCCGTCACCCACGCGTCGGTGATGGCCGTGATGCCGAAGCCGTGGAGAAGCGCCTGGGCCGCGAGGATCGCCTCTTCCCACCGGGCGGGCGTGAACGGCGGGATGAGGCGCCGGACGAGGTTGGCGGCGCCCTCGTGGAGCGTTCCCTGCGGGAACCCATCCTGCTCGCGCTCGATCCGCCCGTCGGCCGGGTCGGGGGTCGCGGCGTCGAGGCCTGCCATCTCCAGCGCCCGCGAGCTGACCCACGCCCCGTGGCCGTCGCGGTTCTCGAGGAAGACGGGGCGCCCCGGGACGACCGCGTCCAGGTCATGGCGAGACGGGGTGCCACCGGCGAAGGCCGGCATCCCCCACCCGCCGCCCATGATCCACGGCTCGTCGGGATTGGCCAACCCATAGGCGCGGATCCGGTCGAGATACGCATTGCGGTCCCACGGAAGGTCATGGAGATCGCAGGTCAGAATCGCCCAGCCGCCGATCGGCGGGTGCACGTGGGCATCCTGGAAGCCGGGCAGCAGCGACCTCCCCTCCAGGTCGACCACACGCGTGGACGGTCCTGCGAGCGCCCGGAGCTCCCGGTCCGATCCCACCGCCGCGATCCGCCCACCCCGCACCGCAAGCGCGCTCGCGGTCGTCGGAGCCGGCATCATCGTCCATAGCGCCCCATTGACGAAGAGCAGCTCGGCCGTGTCGCCCGGTGCCCTCGTGTCGCCCTGCACCGGCGTGGCGCCCGTCGTCATGCCCCCGCTCCGGCGTCCGGCCGCCCCACTCGTCCCGACGCCCGGGCAGGATCGGGGCGAGACGCCGCCAGGCGGCGCACCTCGGCCGGGGTGAGGCGGCGCGCCTGCCCGGCCGGGAGATCGAGGCGCAGCGTGCCGACGCGGACCCGCACGAGGCGGACCACCGGCGCGCCGACCGCCCCGAGCATCCGCCGGACCTGCCGCTTCCAGCCGTGGGCGAGGACCACCCGGTACCAGGCCAGCCCCGGCCCGGGCGGCGGCTCCACCTGGGCGGCCAGGAGCGCCGTCTCGGTGCGCGTCGCCGGGCGCAATGAGACGAGCCGGGCCAGCCCCTCCTCGAGCCGGATCCCGGCGGCCAGCGCCGCCCGCTGCTCGTTGTCGAGAGGGAGCATCACCGCCACCGCGTACTCCCGCTCCACGCCGTGGCGCGGATGGAGGACCCGTTCAGTCCATGCGCCGTCGTTCGTGAGGACGAGGAGACCCTCTGAGTCGAGGTCGAGACGCCCGACGGGGTAGAGGCGGGTTCCGCGCGGAACCAGGCCCGGCGGGACGAGGTCGAGAACGGTCCGGGCCGCGTGCCGGTCGGCGACGGTCGAGGTGACGCCGGCCGGCTTGTGGAGCGCCACGTGGACCGCCGCCGGGGCGGACGCCCCGATCGGACGGCCGTCGACGGCCACGACCTGGAGCGCCGGGTCGGCCTTCTCGCCGAGGAGTGCCGTCCGGCCGTCCACGGTGACGCGCCCGGCCTCCACGAGGGCGTCGGCCGCGCGGCGGCTGGCCACCCCGGCTGCCGCGAGCACCTTGCCGAGCCGCTCGGCCGGCATCAGGCCTCCCCGGCCGGGCCCGCACCGGTGTCGCGACCCGGGTCGGGCAGCTCCGTGGCGGGTGGCTCGGGCGTCACCAGGCGCTCGGCGACGGCGGCGTCGAGGAGCGGGAGGTCGTCGAGGCTGAGGAGCCCGAACCGTTCGAGGAACTCCACCGAGGTGCCGTACAGGATTGGGCGCCCCGGGGCGTCGGCTCGGCTGAGCTCCACGACGAGCCGGCGGTGGAGCAGGCTCCGCAGGGCGTACTCCGCGTCAACGCCGCGAACCCGCTCGATGGAGGCCTTGGTCACGGGCTGGCGGTAGGCCACGATGGCGAGCGTCTCGAGGGTCGCGGCCGAGAGGCGCGTCGGCTCCCGCCCCACGTAGCGCCCGATCAGGAGGCCGGCCTCCGGCGCAGTGGCCAGGGCGACACGGTTCCCATCGACGAGGAGCCGGATCCCGCGGCCCGCCAGGCTGACCTCCAGGTCGCCCAGCCGGGCGTCGACCGTCTCCACGGATGCGCCAGTCAGGGTCGCGAGCTCGCGCCGGCCCAGGGGCCGCTCGGCCACGAAGAGGAGCGCCTCGAGCATCGCCTCGCTGACTGCGTCGCCGGGCAGGTCGATCGCGGGCAGGTCGATCGCGGGTGCGTCACCGCCCGGCTCCCGGCTCTCCTCGGCCCGGTCGACTCCCGGAAGCGCCTCCTCGGTCATGCGTCCTCCTCGTCCCGCCCGGCCATCGTGGCGGCCGGGGCGGCGGCCCCGGCGGCCGACTGCCCGCCGGCATTCCGCGGCATCGTCCGCACGATGATGGGACCCCACGGCGCGTCCTGCTCGACCAGCACCTCCCGGCGCTTGACCAGCTCGAGCATCGCCAGGAACGTCACGGCCACGACCACCCGGTCACGCACCCCGGCCAGCAGCTCCTGGAGCACGATCGGGCCGGCGTTGCTGAGGGCCGCCCGGATCAGGTCGGCGCGCTCGGCCATCGAGATCGTGCGCGGGATGGCTTCGGGTGGCAGGGTGACGGCCGGGGCGACGGCCGCGAGCCGGTCGAGGGCGGCGACCAGGAGCGCCGGGTCCAGGCGTGGCGGGAGCGGCTCGACCGCGCCGGCGCGGGCTGTGGCCAGCGCGACCGACGGCTCCCGGCGGACCGCCTGTCGACCCACGGCCGCAGGCGCTGCCAGCCGGTCGGCGGCGTCGCGGAAAGCCCGATAGGCGACGAGACGGGCGCGCAGCGCAGCCTCCACGTCCGCGTCGTCGTCCAGCGGGATGGGCGCTTCAGGCGGGCGCGGGAGGAGCTCGCGGCTCTTGATGAGGATCAGCTGGCTCGCGACCGCGACGAACGCGGAGAGATTCGCCATCCGGTCGCCCGCAAGGCCGGCCATGGCGTCGAGGTAGGCCTCGGCCAGTGCTCCCAGCGGAACTGTCATCACGTCGAGGCGGCGCGCCTCGACGAGGGCCAGCAGCAGCCCGAGCGGACCCTCCCACTCCTGGAGGCGCACGTGCGTGGCATCCTCGGGCCGCCGGCGATCAATGAAGGCGATCGCCGGCGCCTCGGCGCCGAGACTCGGCCGGCCGGCGGTGGTCATCAGCTCGCCTCGTCGGCGGCGTGCAGCGCCAGGAGCGACGCCTCGCCCCCAGCAGCTGAATCGCCGCGGATCAGGGCCACCGACCGGGACGGGCAGCCGACCGCGGCCGCCAGCTCCGCGGAGCGCTCGGCGTGGTCCCGGAGACGCGCCATCGCGTCCGCGCCGCCCGGCAGCCGCGCGGCAAGGCCGTGGACCCACGGGCCGAGCAGCTCGCCGAGCGACCACGCCACGCGATGCCACAGCCGGATGGTGCGGCCCTTCCCCGCGTCATGGAAGAGGCCGGCCAAGTGCACGTCGCGATCACCACGCCCGCCTCCTGCAGCGCGGCGACCACGTCGAGGCCGTGCCGGCGATCCGCGGCCGGCATGGCATCGAACAGGGCCAGCTGGGCCGGCGTCAGCCACTCGGCCAGCGCGGCTCGCTCCGCGGGTCGGACCCGCGCCGCGACGTGCCGGCCGAGCTGGCGCGCCTTACGCGCCCACCAGGAGAGTGAAGATCGCATCGAAGACCGGGACCAGGATCCGCGACCCAATGGAAGTCCCCGCCGGGCGGCAGGAACATCACCGCGAGAAGGATGACGAAGCCCCACTGCTCGAGCAGCGGACGCACGCGCCAGACGGTGCGCGGGGGAAGGAACGCGAAGAGCACCTTCGAGCCGTCCAGCGGGGGCGGCGGGAACAGGTTGAAGATGAAGAGCGAATGTTGATCACGAGGAACCACGTGATCACGAGGCCACGAACTCGAGCACGGGGGTCGGCTCGAGCTCGGGCGCGATGAAGAGGCGCACGACGATCGCGGCGAGGATCGCGAGCCCGAGGTTGGAGAGTGGGCCGGCGGCGGCCACGAGGGCCTCGCCCCACCGCCCGTGGCGGAGCATGGCCGGGTTGACCGGCGTGGGCTTGGCCCACCCGATGGGGAGGCCTGCCGGCGAGCGCCGAGATCGCGAGGATCGCCGACCCGAGGGGGTCGAGGTGGGACCGCGGGTTGAGGGTCACCGGCCGAACAGCTTCGCGGTTCCGTCGCCTAGCCGGTAGGCCGCAAACGCGTGGCGTACTCGTGGACGGGAACCCGACGACCAGGAAGATGGCGACAGCGACGAGGGCGGATCAGCTGTGCGCTCGTCGAAGGCCAGCGCGCGGGGCTCCAGCTGCGGGACGGGGACCCGGGTATGGTACCGCGCCGGCCCGGCCGGGCTGCGTGGGCGATCAGCCGGGCGGCGCGATGTGATGCGGCGGGTCGACGGCGCCGCGGGTCACATCTGGTCGAGCAGCTCCGCCTTCTTCGCCTCGTAGTCCTGCCCCGTGATGAGGCCGTCGTCGCGGAGCTTGGCGAGGCTGCGCAGCTTGTCGTCGGCGCTCGGGGCGGCCGGTGCGGCGGGTGTGAGCGGCGCGGGGACGGTCACGGGCGGCGCGGGGGCGGCGACGGCGGCAGCGGCCGGGCCGGCTGCCCCGGCCGCGCGGACCGCCTCGGCGATGTGACGAGCGTCGGACTGCTCGAATTCCATCTTCTGGTCGAGCATCGCGCGCCGGAACTCGGCCGGGGAGCGCATCGTCTCGTAGATCAGGTCCGTCGAGTCGGATGCGGTGGCCACCTTGAGGGTCCCGTAGCCGAGCATCCTGCCCAGCGGCCCTTGCTCCATGATCACGTCGTTGATCTTCTCCAGGGCCGCCCCGCTGGTCCGCTTGTTCAGCAGCCCGGCGACCTTCATGACCTTCTGGTTGGTGACGGCGTAGTCCTCGACCCACCACTGGATGTACGAGTAGCCGACCATCCCAACGCCCACGATGGTCAGCACGATCGAGCCCCAGAACGCAAGCGTCCGCAGCACGCCGACAAGGCCCTCGGTGCCCATGGCCAGCTGCACCACGAACAGCACAACGCCCCCGACCAGGACGAGCACCCCCGCGATCGTCCCGAAGATCGGCGCCATCCAGTGCTGCTTCGTCCGGTAGAGGATCTGCTCGTTGGTCGCCAGCAGCGACTCGGTGTAGCCCACGCCTTCTCCCTCGCTTCCGCTAAGCCCGGGGATGCGCCCGGGCATACACCTCGCGGATCCGCTCGCCCGTGAGGTGCGTGTAGATCTGCGTCGTCGAGATACTCGCATGACCGAGCAACTCCTGTACGACGCGAAGGTCGGCGCCGCCTTCGAGGAGGTGCGTCGCGTAGGAGTGGCGGAGAGTGTGGGGCGAGACGTGAGCGCCCAGGCCGGCTGCGGCGGCCGCCCGCTTCACCGCGAACCAGGCGTGGTTCCGGCCGAGGCGCCTCCCGCGATCGGACAGGAAGACGGGACCGCCGCGGGCCGTGCGCGCGCGATCCGCGGCGGCCAGCGCCGGGCGCCCGGTCCCGAGGTATCGGCGAAGCCAGCCGATGGCCACGTCCCCCACCGGCACCTCGCGCTCGCGATCCCCCTTCCCCACGACGCGCACGCTGCCGCCGTCGAGGTCGAGATCGTCGCCGTCGAGCCCGAGCGCCTCGCTGACGCGGAGCCCGGCGGCATAGAGGAGCTCGAGAAGGGCCCGGTCACGGAGCACCCCGATCGCCGCCCGCGCAGCCTGCGGGTCCGAGCGCTGCCGGCTCGTGGGTACGCCGCCGGTGGCCGCCCGGTCAGGGTCCACGGCGGCCAGCAGCCGGTCCACCTCGTCCACGGTCAGCGGGTCCGGGAGGATCCGCGGCTCCCGGGGCAGGTCCAGGTGGCTCGCGACGTCCGCCGTCACGAGCTCCTCCGCCAGGGCGAACCGGTAGAACGAGCGCAGGGCGGCCGTCCGTCGCCGCAGGCTCGTGGTCCGCAGCACCCGTCCCGACCGATCGGTCGCCCCCGCCAGGCCGGCCAGGTAGTCGATCGCCGCCTCCTGCGAGCTCCCCCACCCCACCGCGCCCGGTGAGCGCCCGAACGCCGCGAGGTCCGAGCCGTAGCTCTTCAGCGTCGCCGGAGAGAGGCCGCGCTCGACGCGCAGGTGGACGAGGAACGCCTCCGTGGCGGCGGCGAGGTCCCGGGGAACCGGCCGGTCATCTCGAGCAGCGCGCGCCGCGCGGCGAGCCCGAGGATCGGCCGCCGGCGTCACGGGCCGGTCGGGCGGCCGCCGCGGCTCGCCCGGAATCGGGCGGCCCGCTCGAGCAGCTCGCGGGCCGACGCCTCGGACGCCGGCCCGCCGCCCGCGCCGCCGAGCATCGCCGCCAGCTCCAGCACCCGCTCGCCATCGTCGAGGCGACGGACCTCGGTCACGGTGCGACCTTCGCGCTGCACCTTGTGGATCGCGAAGTGGGCATCGGCGTGGGCCGCGATCTGCGGCAGGTGCGTCACGCAGAGGACCTGGTGGCGGCCGCCGAGGACCCACAGCGTCCGGCCGACGGGATCCGCGCTCCGTCCGCCGATCCCCGCGTCGATCTCGTCGAAGACGAGGGTCGGCGTCGCATCCGCGTCCACGAGGACCTCCTCGATCGCGAGGGCGACCCGCGACAGCTCACCGCCGGACGCGATCTTGGCCAGCGGACGGGCCGGCTCGCCCGGGTTCGGGGCGATGAGAAAGATGACCACGTCGATCCCGGTCGCGTCGAAGGCCACGGCATCGCCGTCGACCTCCACGGCCGGCTCCTCGCTGCCCGCGGGCCGATGGCCCACCGCGATCTCGACCCCGGTCCCGCCCAGGCCCAGGTCGCCCAGGGCGCGCTCGATCCCGGCACCGAGCTCCCGGGCCGCCGCGCGGCGCCGGACCGAGAGGTCCCCCGCCGCGGCCGCCACGGCCTCGAGCAACCGGGTCGCCTCGCCGGCTCGGCGAAGCCCCTCGCCCTCGAGCCCGCGCAGCCGGCCCACCTCGTCCGCCGCGCGCTCCGCGCGTTCAAGCAGCCCCTCGCAGTCGGTCCCGTACTTGCGTTCGAGCGTGAAGAGGAAGGAGAGCCGCTCCTCCATGGCCACGAGCGCAGCCGGGTCGTGCTCCACCCCGTCCGCGATGGTCCGGGTCTCGAAGGCCGCGTCCTCCAGCTCGGCGGCGAGGCCGGCAAGGCGACCGGCCAGGGGCTCGTAGCGGGCGTCGAGCCGCCCGAGAGCCGCGGCTTCGGCCGCCGCCCGGGCCGCCTGCTCGCGCGCGCCGGGCATCGCAGCGTCACTCTCGTCGCCAGCGAGCAGGGCGACCATCGCAGCGGCGCCGCGCGCGATCGATTCGCCGTGGCGCGACGCTGCAAGGCGGGCCCGGATCTCGGTCACCTCGCCCGGGCGGATGCGGGCTGCGGCGATCTCGGAGGCCTCGTGCTCGACGAGCGCGATCCGCCGCTCCAGCTCCCGCGGCTCGACCGCGATGGCTGCCCGCGCCGCCTCGTTCTCCCGCCACGCCCCCACCGTGGCACGCACCGCGGCCCGCTCCGCCTCGAGACCGCCGAACGCATCGAGGAGGTCGCGCTGCCAGCGCTCATCGAGCAGCCGGGCCTGCTCGTGCTGGCCGTGGATCTCGACGAGCGGGCCCACGGTGGCGGCCAGCCGGCCCGCGGTCACGGTCTCGTCGTCGAGGCGGGCGACGGACCGGCCGGACGCAGCCACCTCGCGGACCGCCACGAGGGGTTCTGGCCCGCGATCGAAGAGCGCCTCGACGCGGGCAGCCGGCGCGGCGTGCCGGACGAGCCCGGGGTCGGCGCGTGCCCCGAGGGCGAGCCCGAGGGCGTCGATGAGGAGGCTCTTCCCGGCGCCGGTCTCACCGGTGATCACGTTGAGCCCGTCGGCGAACGCGATCCGGATGCGCTCGAGGAGGGCCAGGTCCGTGACGGTCAGCTCGAGCAGGCGGCCCGCCGCGGGCACTGCGACGTCGGCAGTCCCGACCGATGTCACTTCGAGCGTCTCTGCGAGCGCGTCGCGGGCCGTAGGATCGGCGGCCGTAGGATCGGCGGACTCGCCCTGCGCTGCGCTCATGGCCGCGTCACGAGGGCAGCAGCTGGGCCTTCTGCCGGAGGAGGTCCCAGAACGGGACGGCCCCGTCCGGCTCGAGAAAGCGGATCGGCTGCTCGAGTGCCGCGACCGACACGGTGTCGCCGACGCGAACCGGGAAGTCCTCGTGCCCGTCGACCGACACGAGGGCCTCCAGCGCCTCGACGACACGACAGCTGACCACCTGGTTCGCGTTCACCACGACCGAGCCGAGGGCCGAGAGATAGGCCGCGATCGGCGTCACGATGAGGTTCCGGCTTGCGGGCTCGAGGATGGGTCCGCCGGCCGAGAAGCTGTACCCGGTGGATCCGGTGGGGCTGGCGATGATGAGCCCGTCGGCCACGTAGGTGGCGAGGTGCGACGGCCCGATCTCCACGTCGAGGTGGACCACGCGGGCCAGCGCGCCGCGGGCGATGACCACGTCGTTCAACGCGAAGAACGAGCGTGGCGGGGCGTCGCCGCCCTCGCTGTGGATCGTCCCACGCAGGGCCATCCGGTCTTCGAGGCGATACCGACCGCGGTGGATCTTCTCGAGCAGGTCCTCGAGCTCGTGGGCTTCGGCCTTGGACAGAAATCCGACCTTGCCGAGGTTGACCCCGACCAACGCGACCTGGGTCTCGGCCACGGCGCGCGCCGCCCGCAGGAATGTGCCGTCACCGCCGAGGACCACCAGGACTTCGACAGCCGGCAGCGCGGCGAGGAGGACGGGCGTGTCGCCGGCGGCAACCGTCCAGCTCTCGATGCCGCGCTGGGCGCACCACCCGGCGGCCCGCTCCGAGAGCTCGACCGCGTCTTCCTTCGTCGGGTTGTAGGCGAACCCGATCCGCCGCGCGCCGCTCATTCGGGCGCCAGCTCGCCGATCCGCTCGGTCCAGTCGACGTGACCGGCCGGACGTGGGGCGGCCGCGGTCGCCGGGAGCGGAGCTGCCGCCGGGAGCGGAGCCGCCGCCAGCAGGAAGAACTCGCGGTTCCCGGCCGGACCGAGCAGCGGCGAGGCGACGAGCCCCTGGGGCGTCAGGCCCGCCGCGCAAGCGTGCTCGAGCGCGCCGGCCAGCACCTCGCGATGCACGGCCGGGTCACGGACGACGCCGCCGGGGGCGCGGCCGCGGCCCGCCTCGAACTGCGGCTTCACGAGCGCCACCACCCGCCCGCCGGGCTCGAGACAGGCGGCTGTGGGCGGCAGGACCAGTCGAAGCGAGATGAAGCTGACGTCGATCACCGCGAGGCCGACGGCCTCCCCGAGGAGCTCGGGCGTGAGCCCGCGCGCGTTCGTCCGCTCCCGGGAGACGACACGCGGGTCGCGGCGCAGGGCCTCTGCCAGCTGGCCGCGGCCCACGTCGACCGCGTGCACCCGGACCGCGCCCCGCTGGAGGAGCAGGTCCGTGAAGCCGCCCGTCGACGCCCCCACGTCGAGGCAGACGAGACCGCGCGGGTCCACCGCGAACGCGTCCAGCGCCCCGGCGAGCTTCTCGCCGCCCCGCGAGACGTACGGAAGCGGCGCTTCCACCTCCACCATGGTGGCCGCCTCGACGAGATCGCCCGCCTTCCGATTCGAGCGCGCCCCGTCGCCCGTCCCGACCCTCACCCGGCCCGCCATGAGCAACGCCTGCGCCCGCGACCGGGTCTCAGCCAGGCCGCGCTCCACGAGGAGCTGGTCGAGGCGAACGCGGGGTGCGCGGGGCGGCGCGCTCGTGCGGCTCACCCGGCGATCATGCCACGGGGCGCTTCACTGCGGCTCATCGGGGGCGAACGCCGGTCAGGCGCTCGTCGCCTGGCCTCGCCGCCGGGTGGCCGTCCCCGGGCGCGCCCCAAGGATCGCGAGGGTCTCGCGGACCTGCTCGGTGATCCCGGGCGTATCCAGCCGAATCAGGGTCCGCAGGTCGGCGACCGAGCCGTGATCGACGAACCGGTCCCCCGGGATCCCGATGATCCGGAGCGCCACGTCGCGGAAGGCTCGGTCCACGAGCCGGGCCTCTTCGAGCACTTCGAGGACCCCGGAACCGAAGCCGCCCACGGTGGTGCTCTCCTCGAGCGTCACCACGAGGCGCTTGCCGCGCGCCTGGTCGAGGATGAGCTGGCGGTCGAGCGGCTTCGCGAACCGGGCGTTGATCACGCCGACCGACCAGCCATCGGCGGCCAGGGCGTCCGCCGCTTCCTCGGCGCGGCGCACGATCGGCCCGAACCCGATCAGCAGGAGGTCGCTCCCCTCCCGGATGACCTCGCCGCGGCCGACCGGGAGGATCTCGGGCTCGCGCTCGGGCACGCCGAAGCCGGCGTCACGCGGGTAGTTGAGGGCGAACGCGTGGTCCTGGGCGAGCGCCGTGCGGACCATCGAGCGGAGCTCCTGCTCGTCCTTCGGCGCTGCGATGACCAGGTTCGGGATCTGGCGGTGGGCGGCGAAGGAGAACATCCCCTGGTGGCTGGTTCCGTCCTCGCCCACGAGGCCGGCCCGGTCCACCCCGATGAGGACCGGCTGGTCGTTCTGGCAGGCGTCGTGGACGATCTGGTCGAAGGCCCGCTGGAGGAAGGTGGCGTAGATGGCCACCACCGGCCGGCCCCCGCCCATGGCGATGCCGGTCGCGAGGGTGATGGCGTGCTGCTCCGCGATGCCGACGTCGATGAAGCGATCGGGGAACTCGTCCTGGAAGCGGTTCAGGCCCGTGCCGGTGGGCATCCCGGCCGTGATCGCCACGATCCGCCGGTCCTCGCGCGCCGCCGCGATGACTTCCTGCGCAAAGTGATGCGTGTAGTTGGGGGTTCGGGGCGCGGTGAAGGCGGCGGGCACGGCCGCGTCGCCCTCCCCGGTGGAGCGGGGTCCGGCCGACGGCGTGGCCGAGATCTCGCCCGCGCCCAGCGGGCTCCTCGTCGTCCGCCGCCGGGCCTCGTACGGGTCGGCCATCGGCGGCAGGGCAGCGCCGTGGAAGCCGACCTGGTCCTTCTCCGCGGGGTGGTAGCCGCGCCCCTTCTGCGTCCGGACATGCACCAGGACGGGTCCACCGAGCTCGAGCGCGCTGCGGAACGTGTGCACGAGCGCCCGGAGGTCATGGCCGGGCACGACGCCGATGTACGTGATCCCAAGATCCTCGAAGAGCTGGCCCGGCTGGGCGAAGCTGACGAACGACTTGCGCATCCGCCGTGAGAGCTCGAGCGCGGTGGGCCCCACCACCGGAACGCGCTCGACCGTCCGATCGTAGACGGTCCGCGACTGCTTCCAGGCGTTCGAGAGCTTGATCTCCGAGAGGTACTTCGAGAGCGCCCCGACGGACTGGCTGATCGACATCTCGTTGTCGTTGAGCACGATCAGGATCTGCATCTGGCGATGCCCGATGTCGTTGAGCGCCTCGAACGACAGGCCGCTCATGAGGGCAGCGTCGCCCACGACCACGGCGATCCGCTCCAGGCCCTGGCGGGCATCACGAGCCGTGGCGAGCCCGGCCGCGATCGAGAGCCCCGTACCCGCGTGACCCCCGTCGAACACGTCGTGCTCGCTCTCCGACCGGCGCGGAAACCCGCCGATGCCGCCCAGCTGGCGCAGCGTTCCGAACCGCTCGTAGCGGCCCGTGACGAGCTTGTGCGGGTAGGCCTGGTGGCCGGTGTCCCAGACGATCGGCTCGCGCGGTGACTCGAGGAGCCGGTGCAGGGCAAGGGTGATCTCCACGACCCCCAGGGAGGAGCCGAGGTGGCCGCCAGTCGTGGCGACGGTGGCGATGATCGTCTCGCGGATCTCCTCGGCCAGCAGGAAGAGGTCGCGCTCCGACAGGCGGCGGATGTCGCCTGGGCCCTTGATGCTCGGAAGGATGACCAACGGTTGACCTCGTTCGGCCGCAGGTGCCATCAACCCGGCGAGTCTACCCCGCTCGCCATGGTGATGCCGCGGCCCCGTCCGCGCCGCGCGCCCATCCCGGGGCGTGCTTGTCAGCCCGCCTCGTCATCGCGCAGGTCGGCCTCGGCGACGGCCCCGCGCGCGCCCTCCACGAGGCGGCGCACGCGCAGCTCCGCCTCGCCCAGGAGCCGCTCGCACCGTTGCTGGAGCGAAACCGCACGCTCGTAGAGGGCCAGCGTCCGCTCGAGGGCGAGGCCTCCCGTCTCCAGCTCGGCGACGGTCCGCTCCAGCTCGGCAAGCGCGGCATCGAAGGCCAGCTCGTCCACAGCGCCGCGCTCCGGATCACTCACGATCGACCTCTCCTTCTCCTTCGAC
The DNA here is from genome assembly GCA_963705215.1 of uncultured Chloroflexia bacterium. Classification (GTDB taxonomy): domain Bacteria; phylum Chloroflexota; class Limnocylindria; order Limnocylindrales; family CSP1-4; genus CTSoil-043. Next base: position 278,560 of record CAVPJI010000020.1, read on the forward strand.
GGATCCATCCGCGTCAGCCCCGCCGTGTCGTTCGTCCTCGGTGCGGTTGCGCCGCTCGTCCCAGCGACTCAGGCGGGGCGCGATGGCGAGCCCGAGCCCAATCCCCACGGCCGCGACGACAGCCGCCAACAGCACGAACAGGATCGCCTCCATCGTCAGACCGGGTCCTCGACCCGCGCAGCGATCTCACCCCGGGAGACCCGCAGGCGCACCGCCGTCCCGGGCGGCGCCTCGTCCGGCGCCCGGACGATCACGTCATCGGCAGCCCGGCGCACGATCGCGTACCCGCGCGCCAGCGTCGCGCCCGGATCGAGCGCCGCCAGCGATCCGCGGGTCACGTCGAGGCCGGCCCGGGCCGCTGCGAGGCGCGCCGCCACGAGCGGGTGGAGGCGGCCGGCCGCCCCCTCCAGGCCGCGCCGGTCCGTCACGAGGTGCGCTCCGACGGCGCCGGTCGCCCGGTCCAGGAGATACCCGGCTCGCTCACGCGCCACCGCCAGCCGTGCCTCGGGACGGAGGCCCTCGAGAGCCCGTCGCTCGGCCGCGAGACGGCGGGCCAGCTCGGTGATCTCGGCCGCGAGCGCTGCGTCGGCCCGGGCGCGCTGGGCGCGGATCGCCATCACGACGCGGGCGCGCTCCGGGACCACGACCTCCGCCGCGGCCGAAGGCGTCGGAGCTCGCAGGTCGGCCGCAAAGTCGACGAGGGTCACGTCCGTCTCGTGGCCGATCCCGGCCACGACCGGCACCGGGTGCGCCGCCACGGCTCGCACGACCCGCTCGTCGTTGAACGCCCACAGATCTTCGAGGGACCCACCGCCGCGGGCGACGATCACGACGGCCGGCGCGTCGTCGGGACGGCCGTCGGCGCGGCAGGAGGCGCCGAACCGGGCCAGGCGGTCCAGGGCCGCCACGATCGTCTCGGCCGCGCCGTCGCCCCCGACACGGCAGGCGCTGATCACGAGGCGCGCCATCGGCCAGCGCCGCTCGAGGACCCGACGGACGTCGTGGAGAACGGCACCCGAGAGGCTGGTCACGATGCCGATCGTGGCCGGCCGCTCCGGGAGCGCGCGCTTCCGGCCGACGTCGAAGAGCCCCTCGCCGGCGAGCCGGGCCTTGGTCGCTTCGAAGCGGAGCGCGAGGTCGCCCAGCCCCGCCGGTTGGACGGCCGCGACGTAGCACTGGTAGACGCCCTGCGGGTCGAAGACGTCGATCCGGCCGTGGACCACGACCTGCAGGCCCGCCCGCACCTCGAAGGGACTGCGGAGTCGGTCGTCGCGGAACCAGACGCAGGCGAGCTGGCTGTGGGCGTCCTTGAGGGTGAAGTAGGCGTGACCGGCGGAGCTGACCGTGACCCGGCCCACCTCGCCCTCCACCCACAGATCGGCGAGCCTTCGGTCACCCCGCAGCGCGTCTCGGACGACCCGGGTGACGTCCGAGACACCGAGCACGCGGGTTGGCTCCCGGTCCGGGGCCGGGCGGGCGGCGGGCGGCTCCAGCGCGTCCCACGGAGGGAGGGCCCAGGCGGGCGGCTCGAGGTCGCCCATCGGTCTGGATCAGAGCCTGGTCTGGTACTCGCCGGTGCGGGTGTCGATCCGCAGCGTGTCACCCTCGGTCACGAAGAGCGGCACCGAAACGACCAGCCCGGTCTCCATCGTGGCAGCCTTGCGCGCGCCGGTCGCGGTGTCGCCCGCGAAGCCGGGCTCCGTCTCCGCGACCACGAGGTCGACGGTGATCGGCAGCTCCACCCCCAGGGTCTCGCCCTCGTACGTGATCCGGTCCAGGGTCATCCCGTCCTTGAGGTACGGGACGATGTCGTCGATCTGCGACGCGGTGAGGTGGAACTGCTCGTACGACTCCATCTCCATGAAGTGGAAGTCGTCGCCATCGCGGTAGAGGAACTGGATCATCCGCCGATCGAGCTGCGCCCGCGGCCACTTCTCGCCGGCTTGAAAGCTCTTCTCGACCGTGCTCCCCTTCTTCACGTTGCGGAGCTTGATCCGGACCTGGGCCGAACCGCGGCCCATCTTGATGTGGTGGTAGTCGAGGATCTGCCAGAGGTCGCCGTCGAGCTCGATGACGACGCCCTTGCGCAGCTCACCGGTGGAGATCATGCGGTCGGGTGCTCCGTGCGAGGCCGGCGGTCACGGGCGCGCCGGCGCGGGGGTTCGGGATGTCGGCCGGATCGTAGCAGACGAGCGCGCGACTCCCGGCCGAGGTGCTCCTGCTTGTCCGGCGCAGTCGTCACGTCTCGACCGCTCGGCACGGGGGTCAGGGCCGGTAGAAGTTGACCACGAAGTTGAGGTTGCCCCCGGAGACCCAGAGGCCCACGCCCGCCCGGTCGTAGGCGCGGTTCATGAGGTTCACGTAGTGGCCGCCGACCGGGCTCCAGAACTTCTCGCTCTGGTAGAAGCGGACGAGGCCGACGGCGGCATCGCGCGGGTCGTTGTAGTAGCGGCAGCCGATATTCTCGGCCCAGTGGTAGCTCGTGTAGCCAGCGGCCCGCAGCCGGTCGCCCGGAGTCGCCGCCACCGTAGAAGTGCGAGCAGACACCGCTGCTGGCAAGCCGTTTCGCATAGGGCCGGGCCACCTCATCGCTGATCCCGGCGTCGTACTTGAGCGGGGCGATTCCGCTCCCGCCCGGCTCTGAGCACGACCCGTCGGCGAGGACCCAGCCGCCGCCGCGGGTGCAGTTGAGGAGCGAGAGGAGGTACTTCTCGGCGGCCAGCCAGGTGCTCGACGTGGGGCGGGTGACGACCGTTCGGGTCGTGGGCCGCGGCGTCGGGTTGGCCCCGCCGCCGGCACCGGGCTTCGGAGTCGGCTCGGGGGTCGGCTCGGGTTCCGGCTTCGCGGCGACGGTGAAGCGCGCGGCCCGCGGCCGATCCAGCGGCGTCCCATCGGCGGCACGCGCGCCGGCACCGACCCGGAGGATGACGATTGCCTCGTAGGGCAGTGTCGCGGCCGGGTCGAAGACCAGCACGGTGTCGTTCTCGGCGAAGTCGATCGTGCCCCGGACCTCCTTGCCGTTCACGTCGACGCTGAAGGCCGCCGCAGTCGACGCGCGGTCCATGGGCATCGTGAACCGGACCGAGACCGGGAGGCCACGCGACACGTCCTCGGTGCCGGCGAGCGGTCGGAAGCGGACCACGGAGGGCGCCGTCGTCGTCGTGAACACGAGGGGCTCGGGGAGAAGGACCGCGGCACCTTCCGCGTCCAGGAGCCCGGGGGCGAGATCTGCGGTGTAGCGCGTGTTCGCGACGAGGGGGGACGAAGGCTGCCAGAGGAAATTGTCGGCGACCGTGGGATCCCGGCCGTCCGGACCATCGGTCGCGACGAGGAGCTCGCCGGGCACGGCAGGCACGATCCGGAAGGCGCGCAGCACGCCCGCCACCGGAACAGGCCCATCGAAGGAGATGACGATCGAGGTGTCGACGGCGGCGCCGGAGGGCAGGTCGTCCATCACGGCGAGCCGGGCAGTCGTCGCGGCCCGGGTGAGGAAGCCAGCTCGCAGCGGTTCGGTGAGGGCCCGTCCCTCGCGGTCGTGCGCGGCTGTGCCGACCGTCACGGTGTAGAGCGTCGCGGGGTGCCAGGTGCCGAGGGGTTCAACGGCGAGGCGCCGTCCATCCTCGGACCAGCTGAGCCGGACCTCGGACGCCGGCTCGACCTGGACGGCGTCCGCCACCGAGGAGGCGTCCATGGGGGCATCGAAGTCGACGAGCAGGGGTGAGGTGAGCCCGCGTCCGGTTGTGACGGCCGGCCCGAGCGCGCTTGCCGCGAGTGGGGCCTGTGTCGCGGTGGGCACGCCCACGGTGCCCGTTGGGGCCGCGACGGCCGCCACGACGATGAGGCCACCGACGCCCAGCGCAAGCGCGATGCGCGTCGCCGGCCCGCGTCGCAGCGCGACCGAGAGGTAGATGGCGGCGAAGACGGGCAGCGCCAGGGCGACGGCTAGCGCGCGGCGGACGGGCAACAGGGTTCCTCGTCGATTCCCGGGCGCTCGGAGAGTGCGAGGCCGATCAGCTGGGGCATGATCGCGTCAACCGTACCACCGCCTCGCAAGGGGCGGCAACCGCAGGGGTCAGGCCGGCAGGACGAGGGGCTCGCGCGGGAAGCGGGTCAGGCGCTCGACGCGGCCGGCGGCGGCGTCGAGCAGGATCAGATCCTCGATCCGCACGCCGGTCCGGCCGGCGAGATAGACGCCGGGCTCCACCGAGAAGACCGTCGGGGTCGGGAGCGGGTCGTCGCCGGAAGCGCGTGAGAGGCTCGGTCGCTCGTGCGTCGCGAGCCCGATCCCGTGGCCCGTTCCGTGCCCGAAGTGGGACCCGTGTCCGGCTGCTTCGATGACGGCCCTGGCGGCGGCGTCGATCGCGCGCCCGGAGGGGGTCGCCCCACCGGCGACAACGGCCTGTTCGACGAGGCGGATCGCCGCCTGCTGCGCTCGGGCCACCACGTCGTAGACCGCCACGTCGCGATCCGACGGGGACCCCACGAAGAGCGTCCGCGTCATGTCGCTCCGATAGCCTGCGACCTGGGCACCGAAGTCGAACAGGAGCACACGGCCGGCCCGGACGCGACGCGCGCCGGGCGAGCCGTGCGGGAGGGCGGCCTGGGATCCAGCGAGGGCGGCCACGTCGAACGCGAGCGACTCGGCCCCGCCCTCGCGCATCAGGATCTCCAGCCGCCAGGCGAGGGCCGCCTCCGTCACGCCGGGGCGGATCTCGGGCAGCAGCGCGGCGAGGGCCCGGTCGGCAACCGCGGCCGCGGCGGCGATCCGCTCGACCTCGGCATCCTCCTTGACGGCCCGGTCCTCGTCGATCCATGCCTCCGCCGGGACCAGCTCCACGTCCGGAGCCGCGGCGCGCAGGGCCTCCCACAGCGCGTGCGGAATATCGCCCGCCGGCACCGCCACCCGCCGCGCCCCGATCGACGACGTGAGCGCGAACCAGGCGGCCGGCAGGTCGTAGCTGACGTCCGCCACGCGCGCCGCCGGCGCCTCGCGCCGCGCCTGGAGCGTGTACCGGGAGTCGGCCAGGACCAGCACCTCGTCGGCACTGACGAGGAACCGGCCCGAGTGGCCGGCGACCTTCTCCTCGCCGTCGCCGAGGGCGATTCCGGTGAGGTAGCGGATCTCCTCGCGACGAACGCCGAAGTAGGCGTCCAGGCCGGCCGCCGCCAGCCGGGCGCGGAGCCGGCCCAGCCGCCCGGGACGGGCAGCCCGATCGGCCTCGTCCCAGGCGCGCAGCCGACGGGCCGAGGGAGGCGCGGCGAAGTCGGCCGGTGTCGGGAGCCGGCGCCCAGCCATCCGGCTCATCGCCTGCGGCTCATGGGGTGTAGCCGTACTTGCGCAGCTTCTGGAGGTGCTCGTCGTACGTCCTCGAGAAGTCGTGCGTGCCGTCGCCCCCGGGGATCGCCACGAAGTAGAGGTACTTCTTCTTCGTGTCCGGCGCCAGGGCCGCATCGATCGAAGACACGGTCGGGGTGCAGAGCGGGCCGGGAAAGAGCCCGCGGACCAGGTACGTCTGGTAGCCGGCAATGGCCTTCGGGAACTCGATGGAGGCCATGGGCTCCGCGGGGACGTTCCAGAAGGAGTACTGGGGCCACTTCGTGAGGCCAAGCTCCTCGAGCGCGAGGAGGTCGACCCCCCAGATCACGGTCGGGTCCGCGTTGAGGGTGTTATCCCGGTCGATCCGGTTCTGGTAGACGCCCGCGACGAGCGCCTTCTCGTCCTCGCGGCGGGTCTCCCGTTCCACAAGCGAGGCAAGGGTCAGGACCTCGTGGAAGGAGCTGCCACCCGCTTGCGCGGCATCGATCCGCGCCGGGCCGACGTTCTCGTAGAACCGGTCGAGCATCTTGCGAACGAGCTCGTCCGGCGTCGTGTCGGGGAGCACGCGGTAGTCGCCGGCCGCGAGGTATCCCTCGAGCGTGGCGCCCTTCGGCAGCTCGAGCCACGGGTAGTCGGCGAGGAGCTTGGCCGGCGGCTTACGGACCAGGGCCAGGAAGTCGGCCGCGTCCATCTCGAGGGTGGCGATCTCATCCGGGCGGGCCTGCAGATATGCCGTCATCTGCTCGAGGCGGAGGCCGGTGCGGAACCGGATCACGAGGGAGGGGTCCTTCGCCTCCAGGAGCGTGCCGACGAGCTGATCCGGGGTCAGGTTCCGGCGCAGGAGGAACGTCCCGGCGTCCAGCTGGCCGGTCACGTCGCGGTCGATCGCGATGAGCAGGAAGGCCCGCGGATCACGCAACAGACCATCGTCGACCAGCCGGCCCGCGATCGCGGCGGCGGTCTCGCCGGCCGTGACCGTGAACTCGACCTCGGTCGTGTCGCTGCTGGCCGGCGCGGTCATTGTCTCCCCGAGCTCCTCGCGCACGAGCTCCGCGACGAAGGGTAGCCCCAGCGCGCCCGGATTACCGTCGGCGAACCCGACGACCACGCTCCGGGTCAGGGGCCGCAGCACGGTCCCGAGGGCGAGCAGGACGACGACGGCGGCGATCCCGACGAAGACCACGAATCCGACCAGCCCGCCGATGCCGCCCTGGCGGCGGCTGCGGGCCATCTCGTACCCCGTGATCGTCCCGGCGCGTCCCGGACCGCGGGCGGGGGCGGGACCGGACGCGTCGGCGTCGTTGGAGCGACGTGCCATCGGTGGCCGTCGATCCTTCGTCTCCTTGTCGTCCCGGGGCCCGGCCCCACCGCGGATCGTCATGTGCTCTCCTGTTGCGTGCCGTCCTCAGGCATCCCCACCCGCTCGCCGGGCGCCTCCTGCAGGCGAGCCCGAAGCTCGTCCTCGAGGATGACTGCCGCCGCCTCGCGATCGATCCGCGCCCGGTGCGCCGCGCGGCGTGTCCGGCCCGGTGGCCCTCCCGCCCGACCGCGGCCGGGCGCCCCCACGCGCAATTCAGCCACGTGACTGGAGAGCCGCTCGTCCCGGAGACGGACCACGAGGCCCGTCTGTTGCGCGACGGCAGTCGCCCATTCTCGCGCAGCGAGCGCCATCGCGCCCTCGGAGCCGCTCATGTCGAGGGGCAGCCCCACGATCAGCTCGTCGATCCCGTTGGCCGCAGCGATCCGGGCGAGGGCGTCCGCGTCGGCCATCACGGTGCGCCGTCGGGCCAGCGTGGACAGGGGGCGCGCCCGTTCCTCGCCCGCCTCGGCGACGGCGAGTCCCACCCGGCGCGTCCCGAGGTCCACTCCCAGGAGTCGGGTCACGGGACCGCCGTGGGCGCCGGCGAGCCGCTCGGGCCCGCGGGAGGCGGCGTGGCCGGCACAACGGTCTGCGCGGCGTTGGCCGTGGGTTCGGGGGTTGGAGCCGCGGTCGGCTCGGCGGGCGGCAGGCCTTCCACCGTCACGACGAGCCGCGCGTCCACTCCGGTGATCGTGGCGACCCAGTCCGGCCAGACGACGATCTCCACGTCCCCGTACTCCGCGAGCAGCTCCCGGGCCTCCGCCGGCGTCTTCCCTGCGACCGCCGCCCGGACCTCGTCGGGGCTGATGTCGCGCACGGCCTCGGCCCGCGCCACGACCGGGTATCCGATCGTCTCGCCCTCGACGACGCCCGCCCCGATCTCCACCCTGACCGACCCCTCGCGGACCTGCATCCCCTCGGGCACCATCGCCGTGATGCGCGCCACCCCGATCGCCTCGAGCGGCGCCGGGTCGGCCGCCACCACGGTTCCCTCCGCGGTCAGCGCCAGGTCGAAGGTCTCGGTCTCCCGGCCGACGATCTCGGCGAGCGGCTCGGAGGGCACCGGATCGCCCCGGCGCATGGTCTCCGGGTACGGCGTGGCTCCCGGCGCCATGCCGGGAGGGGCGGCGGCGGCGGCGGCCAGCTGCTCGTCGAGCTGTTTCGTGAGGACGGCCACGGCTGCCGTCACGTCCTTCGTCTCGACCTTCGGGAACTCCTCGCGGATGCCCCCGCTCGTCGCGGCGGGGTTTGTCACCAGGACCAGTCCCGGGTCGTAGATGCCGGGCACGAACCGGATCGCCCCGGCGTCGACGTTCCCGGAGGGGCCGGGGCGGACGGCCACGACGTCCACGTTGCGCACCTGGCACTTGACGCGGAGGTTGGGGGGCGTGCCGGAGAGGATCGCGACCGGGACGAGGATTCCGTCCGTCGTGGCGAATCCCAATCCGCTCGCCGTGCGCACGATCGTGCGCGCGGGGATCGTGTAGGAGCGGCTCGGATCGCAGTTCTGCCACTGGACCGCGCCCGTCGCGGCGGCCTCCTCGACGCGCGTGCCCGTGGCCGGGAAGGTGCCCGACGCCGTGAGGGGGAGCGCGATCCTCTCGGCGGGGATCGTCGCCGTCGCCTCGTCCACGGTGACGGCGTCGGGATCCGCGGTTCCGGCGAAGGCGATCGGACCGACCGGCTCGCCCACCAGGCGGACGGTGACCGTCGCCGTCGGCAGGAGGACGTAGCCCGCGGCCGCACCCGTGCCGGCCAGGAGCACGACCCCGAGCAGGAGCGCCAGGACGAGGGGCCACCGCCGGCGCCGGGGCGCAGCGACCGGCCGGCCCGCGGAGAGGCCGGTGGACGCCCCGACCGCCGCCCGGGGTCGGGATCCATCCTGCGCGAATGATGGCTGAGGGTCCGCGGCTGGTGCCTCGAACGACCCGGCGCCGGGCGCCGACACGGGTGCCCCCGCGGCAGCGGGTCGCGGCGCGCCGCCCGGCCCGACCGCAGCCGATGCCGCGAGAGATGCCGTAGCAGCGCCCGGCGGCAAGCCGGCCGACACGGCCGCAGCAGCCGCACCTGCCGCTCCTGCCGCACCTGCCGCGGCGACGAAGCCCGGAGCACTCTGTGGGCCGCCACCCGTACCGCCGCGCCCCTCGCCGTACTCGACGACCGATGCGAACACCGGCAGCCCGGCCGACGCGGCGAGCGCCCGTGTCGAGGCTTCGGGGGCGACGATCGCGAGACGCCGGTTCCGCTCGGTGGCCTCGCGGGCAAGCAAGCGGAAGTTGATGCGGCTCGTCGCGATCCGCGACCCGGCCGGCAGCACGAGGGCGACGTCGACCTCCTCCGCCGTCCGGATCCGGGCCGCCGCAGAGGTGATCTCGTCGTCGACGTCGAGGTAGACGATCGTCATGTCGCGCCTACAGCTTCATCGAGCGCAAGACCCGGCGCAACGCCGCGTCCAGTGGGTCGCGCTCGGCCTGGAGCTCGATCGCCTGGTTCGCCAGGCCCAGCGGCGTGACGTCCTGCTGGTCCACGAGCAGCTGCGTGGCATCGTCAAGCGATTCCACCATGTCCGGCCCCATCACCGTCACCTCGGGTGGCCGGCTGAACGGGAGCCGCTTCCAGAACCCCTCGGCGCGCAGCGCCGCGGCCGTCTCCGGCAGGCGAGAGCCGCCGCCACACAGGTAGATGCGCGAGGGCAGCATGTCCCCCCCGCCCAGCTCGTCGAGGACGAGCTCCATGCCGGCCGCCCAGACGGCCACGTCGTCGGCCACGATCCCGGCGATCTGCTCTCGCTCCTCGAGCGCGATCCCCCGGGCGTAGTCCACCTTGAGGGCCTCGGCCCGCGGGAACGGCAGGTCCAGGCGATCGGCCAGCGACTTCGTGAAGGCCCGCCCGGCCAGGGCGAACATGCGGGTCCCCTCGATCCCGCCCGCGCGGACGAGGGCAACGTCGGTCGTGCCGCCGCCGATGTCGACGAAGAGCGCCCCGGCCTGCCGCACCTGCTCCGCGCCGACGACCCGGGCCACCGCGTACGGCTCCGCGACGATCTCGAGAAGCTCCAGGTCGAGCTCGGCCGCGACGCTCTCCAGGGCGCCGAGGTGGACCAGCGGCGCGAACGCGTTGAAGATGCCGATCTTCACGTGGCGACCCTGGAACCCGACCGGGTTCGTGACCGCGTAGCCGTCGATGCTGGCCGAGGTGACGGCCGCGTGGACCAGGCGGACGTCCACGTTCGGGAGCCCGGTCTCCCAGGTGATCGCCCGCTCCGCCTCCTCGAGCGCCTCGCGCTGGACGCCGTCGATCAGCCTCTGGAGCTCCTGGTCGGTGATCGCGACGTCGGGCTTCTTCCGTTCCTGCGTGTGGGCGGTCGTGAAGCCCTTCACCAGCTCGCCGGCGATCCCGATCACCACCTGGGTCGGCCGGAAGCCGGCCATCTCCTCCGCCTCCTGGAGGGCGACGGCGCAGTTGTCGACGACCGCGCCGATATCGGCGACGGTCCCCGACTGCATGTGGGCCAGGCCCTGGCGCTTGCGGCCGACGCCCCGGACCGTGCCGTGGTTGCGGTCGTCGATCTCGAAGACGAGCGCCTTCGCGAACTCCGTCCCGATGTCGAGCGCCGTGCAGGCCGCGAGCTGGTCGCCGTCGTCGCGCTGCCAGAAGCGTCGCAGGAAGGCCATGCCGGCTCCCCTGCCCTACCCGCTCGGGGCCGCGGCGGCGAGCATCGTCCGCAGGGCGGCGAGGGCGTCCGGTAGCCCGTCGCGCCGGCTGCCCTTCCCCTGGGCCATCTCGGGACGGCCTCCACCCTTCCCGTCGAGCGCCGGCATCGCGCCCCGCACGAGGTCGCCGGCGGCGATGCCGCGCGCGACGAGGTCGTCCGAGACCGTGACGAAGACCTGCGGCTCATCGGCATCGAGGGCCAGGGCGATGACGCCCGACGGGAGCAACGCCCGGAGCTCCTTGGCGGCGGCCTTGAGCGTCTCGATCGACTCCCATGCGCCCGCGACCGCCACCAGGCGGATGCCCGGTGCGACTTCCTCGGCCTTCGCGACCAGGTCGGCAGCCCGCGGCGCCCCGCCGCCGCCTTCGCGGAGCCTCCGCTTCGCTTCGCGCAGCTCGATCTCGAGCGCGGCGATCCGGTCGAGAACCGTGTCCGCCGACTGGGCGCCGAGCCGGTCCACGACGGCGTCGAGCAGCTGCGTGCGCTCCCGGAGGTGCGCATCGGCGCCGTCGCCCGTGAGAGCCTCGATCCGGCGCATCCCCGACCCGATGCTCCGGTCGCCGGTGAGCACGAAGCTGCCGATCTCGCCGGAGGCGCGGCAGTGGGTGCCGCCGCACAGCTCGAAGCTGTAGTCGCGGACCCGCACAGTGCGCACGGTCTCGCCGTACTTCTCATCGAAGAAGGCGTCGGCGCCGGCCGCGATGGCCTCGGCCATCGACATGAAGTCGATGCCCACGGGACGATCCTCGCGGACGATCCGGCGCACCTCGTCCTCGATGCGCAGCTTCTCGTCGTCGGTCAGGGCGCGGTCGAAGGGGTAGTCGAAGCGAAGGTAGTCGGGGGCGACGAGCGAGCCGGCCTGGCGGGCAGACGGCCCCGCGACGTTGCGCAGGGCGCGGTGGAGCAGGTGCGTGGCCGTGTGGTTGCGCATCGTCCGCGCGCGGCGCTCGGGATCCACGGTCGCGGCAATCGCCGCCCCGACCCGCAGGCGGCCGTGAAGGGTGCCGCGGTGCACGACCATCCCGCCCGACGGCCGCTGGGTGTCCGTCACGGTGAAGAGCGGTGATCCGCCACCCGGCTCGGTCAACTCGCCGCGGTCGCCCACCTGGCCGCCACCCTCGGCGTAGAAGGGCGTCCGGTCGAGGACGACCTCGGCCTCGCCGTTGCCGGTCAGCTCGTCGAAGGCGACCCCGTCGCGCAGAATCGCGACGACCGTGGCCTCGACGCTGGTCGTCTCGTAGCCAACGAACGTCGTGTCACCCGACCTCCGGCCGATCGACTCGTACAGGGCGGTCAGCTCCGCGTGGCGCGCCAGCTCCGCCTTGCGGCCGCCGCGGCTGCGCTCGCGCTGCTCGGCGAGAGCAACTTCGAAGCCGGGCCGGTCGACCCGAATGCCGTACTCGGCCGCGAGCTCGACCGTCAGGTCGATCGGGAAGCCGTACGTGTCATGGAGCTTGAAGGCGAAGGCGCCCGGAAGTACCGGTGCGTTGGCAGGCACGTCCTCGGGCCGCCGGCCCACGGCGCGTTCGGCGTCCGTCAGGGGTTTCAGCGCCTCTTCCAGCTGGGCCGTGCCGGCATCCAGCGTGCGTGCGAACTGGGCCTCCTCGCGCGCGACCGTTGCCAGGATGCGGTCACGCTCGTCGCGGACGAGCGGATAGGCCTCGCCCATCACGTCGATGACCGTCGAGACAGTCTCGGCGAGGAACGGCTCGCGCCGGCCCAGGAGACGGCCGTGGCGGACGGCCCGCCGGACGATCCGGCGCAGGACATAGCCCCGCCCCTCGTTCGAGGGGAGAACCCCGTCGGCGATCAGGAAGGTGACCGCCCGGCTGTGGTCGGCGATCACCTGGTAGCTGAACCGCTCCGTCTCGAACGCCTCCGGGTCGTGGCCGAGAAGCCGGCGGAGTGTCTCGTGGATCGGGGTGAAGAGGTCCGTGTCGTAGTTCGAGAGGACGCCCTGCAGGACGGCGGCCAGACGCTCGAGGCCAAGCCCCGTATCGACGCTGGGAAACGGAAGCGGCACCCGCGGTCCATCGGGGAGCTGGTTGAACTCCATGAAGACGAGGTTCCAGATCTCCACCCAGCGCGGGCAGGTCTCGGAGTGGTCCGGCACGCATTCCGGGCCCTCGGAGAGATGGGCTCCCCGGTCGTAGTGGATCTCACTGCACGGACCGCAGGGCCCGGTCTCGGCCATTCGCCAGAAGTTCTTGTCGTCGCCGCGCTCCACGTCGCCCCAGCGCGCCATGCGCTCCGGCGGCAGGCCGATCTCGTCGCGCCAGATCGCCCAGGCGACCTCGTCGTCCGAGTAGGTCGTGGCGGCGAGAAGCTCGGCGGGGATCCCGAGCTCCTTCGTGAGGAACTCCCAGGCCCAGTGGATCGCCTCGCGCTTGAAGTAGTCGCCGAAGCTCCAGTTGCCCATCATCTCGAAGAGGGTGTGGTGGCGCGGCGAGCGCCCGACCTCCTCGAAGTCGTTGTGCTTGCCGGCGACCCGCAGGCAGCGCTGCACGTCGACGGCGCGCGTGTAGCTCCGCTTCTCGGCCCCGGTGAAGACCTCCTTGAACTGGACCATCCCCGAGTTCGTGAACAGGAGGGTCTGATCGCCGGCGGGGATCAAGCTCGCGCTGGGCACGATCGTGTGGCCACGCTGGGCGAAGAAGTCGAGGAAGCGTCGGCGCACCTCGGCCGCTGGCAGGGCGTTCACGGGCGTCGGGGTCGTCTCGCGGGTCGACATCCGGCTAATGGTACCGAACGGCGCGCCCGGCACGGGTTCGGGGCGCGAACGACGCCGACAGACCCGGCGGTCTCAGCGGCCGACCATCCTCCGCAGGGCCGCCGAGCCCGCAACCAGGGCGCCCACGAAGGCGCCGACCACGAGGCCGCGCAGGAAGACGGCGAGCCGATCCTCCGGGCCGCGGAAGCGCGAACGCGGCTGCCTGCTCACCGGCCGCTCCCCGCCGAGCCGCGCGGGCCTGCGGTCCGTGATGGCCCGAGCACGGAGACGAGGACCACGAGCCCGATCCCCGCCCACGCCCCCAGGGATGCCGCGAGGAGGCGGAAGTCGCCGATCCGCAGCAGGTCGATCCCCAGCCGCCCGCCCAGCGCATCGCCCGCCCAGGCACCGAGGACGGCAAGGACCAGGACGAACGGGAGCCTGGCCCCGGCGACCCCGGTCACCAGGACGGCGAACGCGGTCCAGAAGGCGCCGACGAGGAGCGCCAGCACGAGCGACGGACCCAGGAGCGGCATCGCTCAGGCCTCCGGTCCCGGCCGGGCGATCCGGCCCCCGCCGAGGACGACATCCGGCTCCGCGGGATCGAACAGCACGCAGGCCTGGCCCGGCGCGGCCGCCCAGACGGGCGTCTCCGTCTCGATGGTCCAGGCGTCGCCGGAGCCCCCGGCCCGGCGTACCGTCGAGGCCACCGGCGTCGCCCGGTGGCGCACCTGGGCGAGCGCCCGGAACTCCGTCGTCCCGGGAGGCAGGCCCGCGACGAACGTGGCCTCGTGGATGGCGAAGGCCCGCGTGTCGAGGTCGGCGCGCCGGGCCAGCACGATCGTGTTCGAGATCGGGTCCACCCGGCTCACGTAGCGCGGCTCCCCGACGGCCGCGCCCACACCGCGCCGCTGGCCGATCGTGAACGCCGCGGCCCCGCCGTGCTCCCCGACGACCCGGCCGTCCGTCGCATCGACCGTCGGCCCCGGCGCGGGGCTCCAGCCGGCCCGAGCGCGCAGGGTGGCGGGCACGTCGCCTTCGGGCACGAAGCAGATCTCCATGCTCTCGGGCTTGTCGGCAGTGACCAGTCCCAGGGCTCGGGCAATCGCCCGGACCTCCTCCTTCACCAGGCCGCCGAGCGGGAAGAGCGCGCGGGCCACCTGGGCCTGCCGCAGGCCGTACAGGAAGTACGCCTGATCCTTGGCCCGGTCGGCGCCGCGCAGGAGCCGGTGGGCCGGCCCGTCCGGCGTCTCCACCACGTCCGTGCGTGCGTAGTGACCGGTCGCCACGGCGTCGCAGTCATAGAGGTGGCGAGCCCGCCCCAGGAGCGCGCCGAACTTCACATAGCTGTTGCAGTCGACGCACGGGCTCGGCGTCTCGCCCCCGAGGTATGCGGCCAGGAAGGGACGGATGACGCCGGCTTCGAACTCGCGCTCGAGGTTCAGGACGTAGAACGGGATCCCGAGCTGCGCCGCGACGCGCCGCGCATCCTCGGCGGCGTCCGCGCTGCAGCAGCTCTTCCTGACCTCGGAGAACGCGTCGGCGCCCTCGTGGACCCGCATCCAGACGCCGACGACGTCGTGACCGGCCTCGGCGAGCAGGGCGGCCGCAACCGACGAATCCACGCCGCCCGACATCGCCACGAGCACGCGCACGACCGGCCCCTCAGGCGATCCGGCTGCCGAGCGGATCGGCCGCCAGGGCGGCGGACCCGTCGCGGGCGTCGGCCAGGACACGTGGGACAACGGCCACAGCGGCATCGATCTCGGCCTCGGTCGTGCCCCGTCCGAGGCTCAGGCGCAGGGCGCCCATCGCGTCGACGTCCGGGATCCCCATCGCAGTCAGGACGTGCGAGGGCTCGGGTGACCCGGTCGCACAGGCCGAGCCCGTCGAGCAGGCAATCCCTTCGAGGTCAAGGGCAACGGACGCAGCCACCCCGTCGGTGCGCCGGGCGAGGAGCGACAGGAGGCCGGGCAGCCGGTCGGTCGGGTGACCCGTCAGCTCCACGCCATCCACGGCGAGGCACGCGGCCTGGAGCCGCCCGCGGAGGTCCGCGAGGCGTGCCCGCGTCGCCGGCTTCGCCCGGCAGGCCAGCGTGTAGGCCGTCGCCATCCCCACCGCGCCCGCCACGTTCTCCGTGCCGGCCCGGCGATGGCGCTCCTGGCTCCCGCCGTGGAGCTGGGCGAGCAGCGGCGTCCCGCGCCGGATCCAGAGCGCCCCGACGCCCTTCGGCCCCTCGAACTTGTGGGCCGAGATGGCCACGGTGTCCGCGCCCAGCGCTGCAACGTCGACGTCCAGGTACGGGGCCGCCTGCACGGCGTCGACGTGGAGGTGGATCCCGCGCCGCGCCCGGACCCGCTCGGCGATCTCCCGCACCGGCTGGATCGTGCCCACCTCGTTGTTGGCGAGCATCACCGCGACGACGATCGTCCGATCGTCGAGGAGCCCATCAAGCACGTCCGGATCCACTCGCCCGTGCGCATCGACCGGCGCCCAGGCGACCTCGAAACCCCACTTTGCCAGGTGCTCGGCGGTGTGGCCGACCGCGTGATGCTCGATCGCACCGATGACAAGCCGGTTCCCGCGGGCCTTGCCGGTCCACGCCGCGCCCTTGACGGCCAGGTTGTTCGCCTCGGTGCCGCCCGACGTCAGGACGAGCTCGCGGGCGGTCCCTCCGAGGTCGGCTGCCAGCTGCTCGCGCGCCTCGTCGAGCGCGTTGCGCGCGGCGCGACCCAGGGCGTGGGCGGACGAAGGGTTCCCGAAGGCGCCGCCGAGATACGGAAGCATCGCCTCGAGGGCCTCGGGGCGCAGCGGGGTGGTGGCCGCGTGGTCCAGGTAGATCGGGGTAGCTGGCATCAGGCGGCGATTGTACGGCCGGTGACCGGCGAAGCCCGGCGACGCTATCCTCTCCGCTCGTGACCGGCGATCGCGCTTCCTCTGCTGGCAACCCTCCCTCGACGCGCCCGGAGGGCTGGCTGCTCGGCTATCCCACGGACCACCTGATGGGGGTCCTCCCCTCCGCCGCGGCCGCCGACGCCGCGATCGCTGAGCTCGAGCTCAGCGGCACTGCTCCGGGGGCGATCCGCGTGCTCGTCGGCGAGGAGGCGGCGCTCCGGATCGACGGCCGGGGCACCCATCACGGCGTCCTCGCCCGCCTCTACCGCCTCCTCCAGTTCACCCAGATGGACCAGGCGCCCGACTTCCGGCGCTACGAACGCGAGGCGCGCCGGGGCCATCCGGTCGTCGCGGTGAAGGAGACGGACCCGGCCCGGCGGAAGGTGATCCGGATGGTCTTGCGCGGCCACGGCGGGCACTTCACCAACTTCTACGGCCGCTTCTTCACGGAGACGCTCGACCCTTTCGCCGGGCCCGACGAGGGCGACCTCCCGATCTAGGAGGGGAATCCTCCCGCGCTGCCGCGCGCTTCGGGCTCCAGTGCCCTGTAGGGCACGTCGGCCACCAGCATGTCCCGCCGGCCCGCCAGGGCCGCCCGGATCCGGTGGGTATTCTGGTTGAACAGGAAGCGCTCCCACCAGTGGCGCGACATCCGCTCCGGCAGGAGGACAACGGTCACGGTGTCGGGATCCCGTTCCGCGGTCACCTCGAGGTACCGAATGAGCGGCGCCACCAGGTCGCGGTAGGGCAATTCGACGAGCACGAACTCGAGCCCCGGCAGCTGGCGCTCGACTCGCTCGCGCAGCCGCTCGCCGGCCGCCACGTCGTCGGTGACATGAACGGCGGTGATGTCGTCCGTGATCGAGCGGGCGAAGCGCACGGCCTGGATGACGTCCCGCTGGACGCTGCTGACCGGGATGACGACGCGGCGCCGGTGTGCCGGTGGTCCCCATACGAGGTCCGGCGCCACGGCCAGCTCCGAGGCCCCCCGGCTGTACTCGCGGCGGATGAGCAGCATCACGACCACGATGAGCGGCACGATGATGAGGATGATCCAGGCGCCGAGGCCGAACTTCGCGATGGCGAAGACGACGGCAACGATCCCCGTGGCCACGGCCCCCACTCCATTGATGAGGGCGCTGCGTCGCCAGCCCCGGCCCCGCTCCCCCAACCAGTGACGGACCATGCCCGCCTGCGACAGGGTGAAGGCTGTGAAGACTCCGATCGCATACAGGGGGATCAGGGCCTCGACCCGCCCCCCGAAGGCAACCGCGACGACGATGGCCAGGATCGCCAGGACGACGATCCCGGCGTTGAAGGCGAGGCGTTCGCCGCGATAGGCGAAGCCCCGGGGCATGAACCCGTCGCGGGCGAGGATCGAGGCGAGCCGCGGGAAGTCGGCGAAGCTCGTCTGGGCCGCCAACACGAGGATCCCCATCGTCGAGATGAGGAGGATGTACCAGGCCGGTCCCTGGCCGAAGGTTGCCCGGCCCACCTGGGAGAGCACCGACTCCGTCTGGGATGGGACTGCGCCGGCGACGGTCGCAAGGAAGGAGATCCCAAGGAAGACGACGCTGAGGATCACGGCCATCGCCACCATCGTCGCCTGGGCGTTCTTCCACTCGGGTGGCTTGAACGCCGGCGTCCCGTTCGAGATCGCCTCGGTGCCGGTCATCGCGCTGCAACCGTCGGCGAAAGCCCGCATGAGGAGGAGCAGGCTGATCGACTCGACCGGCACCTCGATTGGCGTGACGCCGGTGACTTCCGGCGGCTGGCCCGTGGCGGTCCGGACAACGCCGACAATCACCAGGAGGATGACGCTGACAACGAAGATGTAGGTCGGCAAAGCGAAGATCGTGCCGCTCTCGCGAACGCCCCTGAGGTTCACGGTCATCACCAGGAGGATCGCCGCCACGATCAACGGAACGGTGAAGGGGTGCAGGAGGGGGAAGGCCGAAGCGAGGTTGAAGACCCCGCTGGACACGCTCACCGCCACCGTGAGGACGTAGTCGGTCAGCAGGGCCGCGGCGGCCACGAGCCCCGGCATGGTCCCGAGATTCGCCTTGGCGACGATGTAGCTGCCGCCGCCGTTGGGATAGGCCCGGATCGTCTGGCGGTAGGAGAAGGTCACGAGGACGAGGAGACCGACGATGAGGAAGGAGATCGGCATCAGGTAGGCGAAGGCCACGGTCCCCGCGGCGAGCAGGGTGAACATGCTCGCCTCGGTGGCGTAGGCGACGGACGACATGACGTCGCTGGAGAAGACCGCGAGCGCCTTCCACTTCGGCAGTCGCTGCTCGATCTCCTGGGCCGAGGCGATCGGCTGCCCGAAGACGGCCCGACGCGCCGTGAAGGCGGTCCGCCCCAGGCGCGATCGTGGCTCGCTCGCGGCCGGCCGCGCGACCATGACCCCGGGTCGGGCGTAGCGGAAGTAGCGTGAGTCCGGACGCTCCACTCGGACGCGTCGGTCGCCGGGCTTGCGCCCGTGCAACAGCTTCTCATCCACGCTTATCGACGGCTCCGCCTCACGTGGATCGGACGACGACGTCGAGGCCACCGCCCGGGCGAATCCTCCGCTCGAGCACGACCCGCGCGCTCGTCGCAATCTCGTCGAGCTCGGCCACCAGGCTCACGTCGGTCGCCATGCTGCAGACCACGACCCTGTACGCGGGCTGCCGGGCCACGACGCCGATCGCGGCTCGCAGCTCGAACCTGGCGAGCTCGCGCGAGCGCGCTTCACCCGGCCCGGGACGATCCCCGGGCGGGAGGGGCCAGGCGACCTGCGGTCGATCGAGGACTTCCATGTCCCCAGCATCGCGCCAGGTACCAAGAGGCGGCGGCCAGTTCGGCGGCCGCGGCGCTCAAGGATCGCTCAGGATCCGTCGGGTTCCGGCAGGCGGACGCGATACCCGACGCCAGGCTCCGCCACGATGAGCCGCGCAAGCTCGCCGGCTGGATCCGCGGCAGCTACCTTGCGCCGGATCTGGCTGACGTAGACGTGGACGTAGTGCGCCTCGTCGGCGTAGGCCGTCCCCCACACTGCGCGGAGCAGTCGGCCGTGCGTGACGAGTCGGCCGGCGTGCGTGACGAGGACCTTGAGGACCTCGAACTCCCGCGGCGTCAGGTGGACCGGTCGGCCGTGGACGGTCACCTGGTGGCCTGCCACGTCCACCTCCAGTGCGCCGAGCCGGATCAGGCCTCCCGGGTCAGCCGCCGGGCCTGCCGCCCGCCGGAGGACGGCCCGGAGTCGGGCGAGGAGCTCCGCCGCGCCGAACGGCTTGGTCACGAAGTCGTCGGCTCCCTGCTCGAGAGCGGCCACCTTGGCGTCCTCTCGGTCCCGCACGGACAGGACGACAATCGGCGTGGCGGCGTCGCGCCGCACGCGACGGATCACCACCGAGCCATCGGCGTCCGGAAGGCCGAGGTCGAGGATGACGAGGTCGGGTCGCTGCCCCCCCCAGTGCGCGAGTGCCGTCGCCACGTCGCCCGCCTCGACTACCCGGAAGCCGTGGAGACCGAGGAAGGTCGCGACCTCGCGGCGCATCTCCGCGTCGTCCTCGACCAGGAGGATCAGGGCACCGGGCGCCGATTCGGAGGTCACCGGCCAGGCTCCCGGAGGAGCGGAGCAGCGCGAAGGTCGACGTCAACCGCCAGACCGCCGAGATCCCCGCGGCGCGCCGCGACGCTCCCGCCCATCGCCTCGACGAACCCCCGGACCACTGCGAGCCCGATTCCCGCCCCGCGGCGGGATCCCTCGCCGGATCGGGGGCCCCGCGAGAACTTCTCGAACAGGCCAGCGAGCGCCGCGGGCGGAACGCCGGGCCCACCGTCTTCGACCGTCAGGCGGATCATTCCCTCGGAGGCCTCCTCAGCACGAACCCGGATTGGCGCGTCGAGAGGTGCGTACCGCGCAGCGTTCTCGAGAAGGTTCGTGAGCACCTGGTCGATGAACACCGGGTCCACCTCCACGGGCGGCAGATCCGCGCGCATCGTGACGGTGACCGGGTGTCCCGCGAGGAGCTCCGCCATCCGCTCCAGCGTCGTCTCGACAAGGTCCTCCAGCCCGAACGGCTCGAGGTGCGCCCGCAGGTCGCCCGCCTCGATCCGGCTCATGTCCAGGAGGTTCGCGACGAGACGGTTGAGGCGTTCGGCCTCGCGATCGATCACCGCGGCGCGCTCGTGACGGGCCGCCGGCTCCAGGTTCAGTGCCGGATCCATCAGGCTCCCCGCGGCCGCGCGGATCGACGCGAGGGGCGTCCGGAGGTCATGGGACACCGAGTCGAGGAGGGCGGTCTTCGCCGCCTCGCTTCTCCGGGCGATCTCCGCGGTCGTGGCCTCATCCGCGAGGCGATCGCGCTCGAGGGCCAGGCCGATCTGGTCGGCCGCCGCGGCCAGGACGCGCGTGTCCCCGCGCCCGGGCTTGCCTGCCGCGCGCCGCCGCGCGATCCAGACCGACCCGTGGTCCGTGGCGCGGGACATGATCGGCACCCGGTAGCACTCGAAGTCCGGATCCGCCCCGCTGCGCGTCGCATAGCGCGGGTCGTGGACCCGGACCCACGCGGGCGGACGGTCGTCGGCCTCGCGGCGAAGGAGGTTGTGCGACGCGCCGATCCCGGGAGAGCCCGTGGTTCCACTGTCGGTGATGAGCCGCGTGGGCGATGCCCCCGTCCCGAGCGAGATCCACGCGCGGCCGGTATTACTCTCGGACTGGAGGAGTTGCACGATCTCGGGCAGAGCGTCGACCGCCGAGAGACTGGTCGCCAGCGCCCGCTCGACCTGGTACTGCGCCAGCGCCTGGCGCTCACGGAGCAGCGCCGCCTCGGCGCGGGACCGTTGGAGGCCGGCCAGCTGGCCAACGACGACGCCGAGGGCGAGGAGCAGGAGCAGGTTCAGCCATTCCTCGGGGTCCGCGACGACCAGCGCGCCGGTCGGGTGGACGAACACGAAGTCGTAGAGCAGGAAGGAGCCGACCGCCGTGCCGATGGCAGCCGGGATCCCGAAGGCAACGGCCATCGCGACCACGGCCAGCAGGTACGTGGCGGCTGCGTTGGAGACCCCGAGCCGGTCCTCGAGGAAGGCGACCACGAGCGTGGTCGCGGCGAGCGCGACGAGCGCCGCTCCGACCACGCCGACCGCACGGCGCACCGACGGCGACCCGATCCCCTGCATGATCCGATGGTAGTCCTCTGGCGCGGCCGGCGACCACCGACGGGCTACGACGCTAGCGTCCCTCCGCCCGCCTCGCGTCCTCGCGCTGGCCAGCCTGGCGGCGACGATCGTGCATGGACAGCAGCCGCTTACGGAGGCGGATCGAGCCGGGCGTGACCTCGACCAGCTCGTCGTCGCCGATGAACTCGATCGCGGACTCCAGGGTCATCGGCCGGGGCGGCGTCAGGCGCAGCGCCTCGTCGTGGGCATGGGTCCGGATGTTGGTCAGCTTCTTCTCCTTGGTGACGTTCACGTCCATGTCGCCGGAGCGCGCGTTCTCGCCAACGACCATGCCCTCGTAGACGTCGACGCCGGCGCCCACGAAGAGCTCTGAGCGCTCCTGGAGGCTGAACAGGGCGTAGGCGTTCGACGTCCCCGACCGGTCGGCGACGAGCACCCCGTTCGTGCGATGGGTCACCTCGCCGGCCCAGGGCCCATAGCCCTCGCCGATCTGGTGGAGGAGCGCCGTGCCGCGGGTCTCGGTGAGCAGCTGACCGCGGTAGCCGATCAGGCCGCGGACCGGGAGGACAAACTCCATCCGGACTCGCCCGTCGGCGTCGGTCGTCATCTGCTCCATGCGGCCCTTGCGGCCGGCCAGGGCGGTCTGGATCTCGCCGATGTAGTCGGGCGGGATGTCGATCGTGATCCGCTCGTAGGGCTCCTGGACCTCCCCGTCCACGCTGTGGATGATCACCTCGGGGCGGCTCACCTGGAGCTCGTACCCCTCGCGGCGCATCTGCTCCACGAGGACGGCGAGCTGGAGCTCTCCCCTCCCCCGGACCTCGTACGTGTCGCCCGTCTCGGTGGCGAAGAACTGGATCGCGACGTTGCCCAGGATCTCCTTCTCCAGCCGGGCCCGCAGCTGGCGGCTCGTGAGGTAGCGGCCCTCTTGCCCGGAGAGTGGCGACGTGTTGACTCCGAAGGTCATCCGCAGGGTCGGTTCGTCGACTTCGATGCGGGGCAGGGGCCGTGGGTCGCCGGGCTCGGTCAGGGTGTCGCCGATCGTGACCTCGGGCAGGCCCGCCACCGAGACGATGTCGCCGGGACCGGCCTCCTCGATGTCCACGCGCTCGATCCCGTGCGCTGTCTGGAGGCTGGTCACGGTGCCGGAGAGCGTCACCGTCCGTCCGGGCTCGATCGAGCCGGCCGTGTCGTCGGGCTCCTCGCGCACCACGGAGATCCGCTGGCCGACCCGGATGGACCCGTTGACCACCCGGCCGACGGCCATCCGGCCCACGTAGTCGTTGGCTGACAGGTTGGTGACGAGGAGCTGGAGGGGGTGGCCCTCCGTGTACGACGGCGGCGGCGTGATCTCGACAAGCAGGTCCAGGAGAGGGCTCAGGTCCGTGCCCGGCCGAGCCAGGTCGCGCGTGGCGGTGGCCATCTTGGCGTTCGTGTAGACGACCGGGAACTCGATCTGATGCGCGTCGGCGCCGAGGTCCATGAAGAGCTCGTAGACCTCGTCGAGGACCTCGGCCGGGCGCGCGTCGCCGCGGTCGATCTTGTTGAGGGCCACGATGACGGGCAGCCGGCGGGCCATCGCCTTCTGCAGGACGTACCGGGTCTGCGGGAGCGGACCCTCCGCGGCATCGACGAGCAGGAGCACGGCGTCGACGAGGTTGAGGCTCCGCTCCACCTCGCCGCCGAAGTCCGCGTGGCCCGGTGTGTCGACGATGTTGATCCGGATCCCGGCGTAGTCGACGGTCGTCTGCTTGGCCAGGATCGTGATGCCCTTCTCGCGCTCCAGGTCGCCCGAGTCCATGACCCGGTCCACCACGGCCTGGTTGGCCCGGAAGGCTCCGGTCTGGCGAAGGATCCCGTCCACGAGCGTGGTCTTGCCGTGGTCGACGTGGGCGACGATGGCGACGTTGCGGAGGTCGGCGCGGACCGAGCGGGCGGGGGACGAGGCGAGGCTCGCGGGCGCGCTCGACGGCGCGGCGGGGGCGGCGGTGGGCACGGCGGGGCGGGGCTCCTGATCGGTCATGGGCTCGTGGATCGTCGCACATCGGGGACCTGGACGCGGCGGACGGCCCTGTTAGCATCCCGCCATGACCGTTGCCGCCGTCATCCTGGCCTCCCGGCCGGCGGGAGCCCTGCGCGAAGTGGAGGGCGTCGCCAACGCTCGCCGGCTCGTCGACACGGCGTGGGCCGGAGGGGCCATGCCCATCGTCGTGGTCTCCGCCGACCCCGATGGCGCTGTCGCCCGTGTCCTCGCCGGCTCGACCGCCCTCCTCGCCGATCCGGCGGCGGAGGAGCACGGCCCCGTGGGCCAGGTCTGCCGCGGGATCGACGTCGCGCGGGCCGAGGTCCTCGGCACCGAGGCCGCGCTCGTCTGGCCGGCGCGCATGGGCTGGGTCGACGCCGAGACGGTGACCTCGCTCATCGAGGCCCACGGGGCAGACCGCACCGCGGTCGTGCGGCCGGCGTTCCGCGGCGAGGCTGGCTGGCCCGTCCTGGTCCCGGTCGTCCACCTCGAAGACCCTCCGCGCCCTCGACGCCGGCCTGATGCCCCGTCCGCTGCTCGAGGCACTCTCGGCTGCCGTGGGAGGCCGCGTCGTGGAGCTCGGCGACCCCGGCACCGTCCACGACCTCGACACGCCGCGCGCGGACCTGCCGCCGTTCGAGGCGCCGCCGGAGTCCGCGTCGGCGCTCCACCACGAGTGGGGCTCGGCGGCCGCGGCCGGGCCCGACGAATCTCCCGATCCGGCCCGGACGGTCGGCTGACCGGCGTGGCCGTCGCGGCTTGTCGCGATTCGAGCCCGGGGACATGACCGCCACCGTCGAACCGCGAACCGTCGGGCGCCGGCGCTGGCCGCGCCGCCTGGGGATCGCCCTCCTCGTCGCCCTCGCCGCGTTCTTCGTCGTTCCCTTCCTGATCCCCCTCCCCGAGCAGCCCGACCGCGCGGCAGAGGACGTAGCGGCCGAGCTCGGCCTGGCGGGCGCCCTGGTGGATGCGGGCGGCACGCGGGCGTGGGTCGAGGAGGCCGGCCCGGTCGACGGGATCCCCGTCGTCCTCATCCACGGGTTCGGCGGGTGGGCCTGGTCCTGGCGCGCGACTTTGCCGGCGCTCGCCGCGGCCGGCTACCGGGCGGTGGCCGTCGACCTCGCGAACTTCGGCCTGTCCGACAAGTCCTGGGATCTCGACACGAGGCACGCCGCCCAAGCGGACCTCGTCGCGGCGGTCATGGACGCCCGCGGGATCTCGCGGGCCACGCTGGTCGGGCACAGCATGGGAGGCAACGTGCTCGCCTGGTTTGCCGCGCGCCACGCCGACCGGCTCGACGGCGCCGTCCTGGTGGACGCGGCGACGGGGCCGGCGGCCAGCGGCGGCCCCGCGTTCGTCGGGAGCCTCGTTCGGCTCCCGAACGTGCGGCGGATCGGTCAGCTCGTGCTGCGCAGCCAGCTCGACGAAGCGCGGATGGCCGACATCCTCCGGAGCGCGTACGCGGACCCCTCGCGGGTCACCACGGAGGATGTCTCGGGCTACGCCGCCCCGCTCCAGACCGTCGACTGGGACCTGGGGCTGCTCGCGATCCTGCGCGACAGCGGCGACAGCGCTCTCGACTCGTCCATCGGGGAGGTCCTGCGCGTCCCCACCGTGATCATCTGGGGTCGCGACGACCCCTGGATCCCCCTGGCATCCGGCGAGGCCCTCCGCGACGCACTGCCGGACGCGGAATGGCACATCATCGACGATGCCGGCCATCTCCCGATGGAGGAGCAGCCGGCGGCCTTCAACGACATCCTCCTCGCCTGGCTGGAGAGCACACGATGACCGAACCCGAGAAGCCTGCCGACACGATCGACCCGCCGGGCCTCGTGACGCCTGAGCCCGCCGGCGCGACGGCGGCCAGCGCGGAGGCGCCGCCGCGGGCCGCGCCGACGGACCGTCGTCCTCGGGATCGTCGCGGTCATCGTCGTCGCACTCGTGGGGGGCCTCGCCTGGTTCTTCAGCCCGCAGCCGCTCCTGCCGGAGGCGACCGCGGCGCTTGCCTCGACCGCGGCCGTCACCTACACCGAGGAGGACGCGGGGCTCACGTTCACCTCGACGGCGGGGGCCGTGTCGACCGGGCTGATCCTCTACCCGGGCGCCAAGGTTCCCGCAGAGGGTTACGCCCCGACCGCCCAGGCCATCGCCGGGCAGGGGTACCTGGTCGTCGTCGTCCCGATGCCGCTCAACTTCGCGATCTTCGACGTCGGCGCGGCGGACCGGGTCATCGCTGCCCACCCTGAGATCGCCCGCTGGGCGATCGGCGGGCACTCCCTCGGCGGCGCGATGGCGGCCCAGTACGCCGCCGACCACGCCGGGGCGATTGCCGGGCTGGCGCTCTGCGGCGCCTACAGCGCAGCGAACCTCTCGGCGAGCGGCATTGCCGCCTCGTCCGTATACGGCTCGCTCGACGCGGCGGTCGCGAAGATCGAGGACCCGGCCACCCGGGCCCTCCTGCCCGCGACGACGGTGTACGACCGGATCGAGGGAGGCAACCACGAGCAGTGCGGCTGGTACACGGGCCAGCCGAACGATCCGCCCGCGACCATCACCCGCGCAGAGCAGCAGGACCTCATCGTCGCGGCCTGGGTGTCGCTCCTTGCCGGGATCGCCACACCCTGACGGCCTGAGCCCGTCGACCTGCCGACGCAGGCGCCGATCCGCGGCCCGCCCGGGCTGCTAGCCCTTCTCCGGGAGGCCGACGTAGCGCAGGCCGAGCTCCGCGTACTGCTCGGGCTCCGGCGCGCTCGGCGCCTCGAGCATGAGGTCCATCCCGGACGAGGTCTTGGGGAAGGCCATCACCTCGCGGATGTTGACCTGCTGGGCGAACAGGGCGGCCCAGCGGTCGATCCCGAGCGCGATGCCGCCGTGGGGCGGGGCCCCGTAGTCGAACGCCTCGAGCATCCCACCGAACTTCTCGACCATGGCCTCGCGCCCGTGGCCCTGGAGGGCGAAGCTGCGCTCCAGGAGGTCGCGCCGATGGATCCGGACCGACCCGCCGCCGAGCTCCCAGCCGTTGAGCGCCAGGTCGTACTGCATCGCCCGGGCCCGGCCCGCGGGGTCCTCCCGGGTGGGGCGGTAGGGGTCGCCGGACGCGGTCACGAGAAGTGACTCGTCCTCGGGCACGACGCCGGAGAACGGGTTGTGCGTCGCGTGCCAGCCGTTCCGATCCTCGTCCCATTCGTACATCGGGAAGCGGTGGACCCAGCAGTACGCGAGGACGTCGGGATCCGCCAGGCCCAGGCGCTGGCCCAGGTCGGCCCGCAGGCGCCCGAGGACATCCGCGACGAGGTGCGGCGCGTCCGCGACGACGAGGAGAAGGTCGCCCTCCGCCGCGCCGGCCAGGTCGGCCATGGCCCGGGCCCGCTCTTCGCCGAGGAACTTGACCGTGGGTCCGTGGATCCCGTCGGCAGCGACCGCAAGGTGGACGAGGCCGCGGGCGCCGAAACGCTTCGCCGTCTCGGTCAGCTCGTCGATCTGGCTGCGGCTCGCCGGGCCGAGGCCGGGCACGGCGATGGCCTTGACCCGCCCCCCGGAAGCCAGGGTCTCGTCGAAGACGCGGAAGCCCGAGGTGGGGCTCCCATCCGGGCCACGAAGGGCCGGCGCAACGTCGACGAGCTCCATGCCGAACCGGAGGTCCGGCTTGTCGGAGCCGAAGCGCTCGAGCGCCTCCTCGTAGGTGAAGCGCGGGAAGGGGATGTCCTGGAGCGGTCGATCGGGCGCCACGGCGCGCGAGACGGCGATCGCCATCGTCTCGACGAAGTCCATCACCGTGCCCTCGGCCACGAAGCTCATCTCGAGGTCGAGCTGGGTGAACTCCGGCTGCCGGTCGCCACGGAGGTCCTCGTCGCGGAAGCAGCGCGCGATCTGGAAGTAGCGGTCCATGCCCGCCACCATGAGGAGCTGCTTGAGCTGCTGCGGGCTCTGCGGGAGGGCGTAGACGGTGCCCGGCTGCATGCGCGACGGGACGATGAAGTCGCGGGCCCCTTCGGGCGTGCTCTTGATGAGGATCGGCGTCTCGATCTCGACGAAGCCGTGGTCCTCGTGGACGCGCCGGATCTCCGACACCATCTTCGAGCGCAGGAGCAGCCGGCGCAGCATCGGCTCCCGCCGGATGTCCAGGTAGCGGTACTGGAGGCGAACCGACTCGTCAACCGGGGCGTCCGGCTCGTTGATGTAGAAGGGCGGCGTCCTTGCCTCGGAGAGGATCGTGAGCGCGCGGGCCTGGAGCTCGATCTCGCCGGTCGCCACGCGGGCGTTCTCCATGCCCGGCAGACGGTGCGCAACGTCGCCCTCGACCGTGATCACGAACTCCGGCCGGCAGCGGGCCGCGACGGCGTGAGCCTCGGGCGCGTCGGCGGCGTCCACCACGACCTGCGTGAAGCCGTGACGATCGCGCACGTCGAGGAAGATGAGCTGGCCATGGTCGCGGCGGCGGTGAACCCAGCCCGCGAGGTGGGCCGCGCGCCCCTCGTCGGAGGCACGCAGGGCGCCGCAGGTGTGCGTGCGATACGGGGTGGCGAGGCTGGGGGTCGTCTCGGTCATGGCCCCCGCATGGTAGCGGCTCCCCCACCTCGACCGCGCCACGGCCCCGCCGCGGCTACGCGCGCCGCGCCGGCGGGCCCGGGTTCGTCAACCGGGCCCGCTCACCAGCGCCGCGCGGGAACGTGCCAGCCGATCAGCTCGCAACCGAGGTAGTGCGGGGCACCCGCGCCGGGCGTGCAGTCCGCACAGCCCCAGCGGGCCAGGCCGCCCTCGTCCGGCAGGAAGGCCACGTCGCACTGGTTGTCGACCGGGTCACACCGCCGGCCATGGCACGCGTGGTCACAGTGGACCCAGTGCTCGCACGTGCACGCCGCGGTCGCCGAAGGCGCCCGAATGACGCTGGCGGGGAACGGGCTGGGGACCTGCATGGGCGCGCACCTCCCGGGCGGGCCGGCGGGGACGCGGACCCGTGATCAGCGGATTGTGGACCACGCGTCAAGCGGCGGCGCCACGCGGGCCGCGCCGCGCTCAGCCGCCGGGCGCCTTCCGGCGCAGGAGGGCCGGAAGGTCGGCGAGAGGCACAAGCTTCTGCGAGGCGCCGTCGAGGTCACGAAGCCCGACGTCGCCGGCCGCGAGCTCGTCGCCGAGGATCACCGCGAAGTGGGCGCCCTCCTTGACGGCCGCCTCCAGCTGGCGCCCGAGCCTGCGCTGCGAGAGGTCGGCATGCACCGCGAGGCCGGCGTCTCGGAGGCGTGTCGCCACCACCAGCCGCCCGGCCGTGTCGGCCGGGTCGGCCCCGACGACCACCGCGATCGGCGCGGCCTCGGCCGGCGCGACCGCGCCCGACGCCTCGAGGGCGAGCACGACCCGGTCCAGGCCGAGGGCGAAGCCGATCCCCGGCGTGGGCTTCCCACCCAGCAGCCCCACGAGGCCGTCGTACCGTCCGCCGCCGCCCAGCGCCTGCTGCTGGCCCGCCGCGCCGCGCCGGTAGAACTCGAAGGTCGTGCGGGTGTAGTAGTCGAGCCCGCGGACGAGGGACGGCTCGACGCGGTGGCCGATCCCGATCGCGTCGAGGTGGGCGCGGACGGCCGCGAAGTGGGCGGCGCACGCGTCGCACAGGCCGTCGATGCTCTTCGGCGCCGCGGCGATGAGCGCGGCCATCGTGGGCTCCTTGGAGTCGAGGAGGCGCAGCGGGTTGGTGGCGAGTCGCCGTCGCTCCAGCTCCGGAAGCGCCTCCTCGTGGCGCCCGAAGTAGGCCGCGAGCTCGGCCACGTACGCCGGCCGGCAGGCGGGATCGCCGATCGAGTTGACGAGGACCTCGACATCGACGAGGCCGGCGTCGCGGTAGAAGCGCAACCCGAGCTCGATCAGCTCGGCGTCGACCGCGGGTCCCGGGTCGCCGATCGCCTCCACGTTCCACTGCCAGAACTGGCGGTAGCGACCCGCCTGCGGCCGGTCGTAGCGGAACATCGGGCCGGTGAGCGTCAGCTTCACCGGCTGGGGCCAGGTCTGCATCCCGTGCTCGACGTAGGCGCGGCAGATGCCGGCCGTCGCTTCCGGCCGGAGCGCCCAACGCTCTCGCTCCTCGCCCCGGCTCGGCGAGACACGGAAGAGCTCCTTCTCCACCACGTCGGTGACCTCGCCGAGCCCGCGCTCGAAGACCGCCCCCTGCTCGAACAGCGGAACCTCGATCTCCCGGTAGCCGTAGCGGGAGGCCAGCTCCCCGGCGAGCCGCTCCAGGCGGGCGAACGCCGCGCGCTCGACGGGCAGGAGGTCGCGGGTGCCCCGGGGGGCGCGGTAGGTCGGCATCGCGGCAAGTCTATCGGCTATGTCCGTGCGGCCGGCGCAGTCCGAGGGTCCGTGCCCGCAGCCCGGTGTCAGCGCCTCGGGTCGTCCCCCGACCGGGGCATGCCCGTCATCCGGGTGAAGGCGTCGTCCCGGGACTGGAGCATGTCTGCCTCGACTGCCTCGATCGCCTGGTCCTCCTTCTTCGTCCGCGCATCCCGCTTGTCGTCGCCCTTGCCGAACAACGACCGCAGCCGCCTGGTGATGCTGCCCATTGACCTGTCCTCCATGCGCGCCGCCCCGGCGAACGGTTCGACCTTCCCTATCCCAGGTCCCGCTGGACCGAGAGCACGTCCTTCACCTGCTCGATGCGCCCCATGACCCGCGCGAGCTGCGACACCGAGGCGACCTGCAGGGTGGCCACGACGATGGCAGTGTGGTCCCCGGTGATCGACATGTTGGCGGCCACGATGTTGACCTTGTTCTCGGCGACGGCCCCCGCGATGTCGTTGAGGAGCCCGGTCCGATCGTGGGCCTCGACCCTGATCGCGATCGGGTAGGTCTGCAGCGGCGCCGCCTCCCATTCGACGTCGATGAGGCGGGCGACCTCGCGCTCGTTCACGACGGTGGGACAGCGGTTGAGGTGGACCGTCACGCCCTTGCCCCGCGTGATGAAGCCGACGATCGGGTCGCCGGGGATCGGGTGGCAGCACTTCCCGAACCGGACGAGGAGGTCCCCCACCCCTTTGACGCGGACCCCGCCGGTGCGGGCCTGGGCGGGAGCCGTGGTCGGCAGGGTTAGCTGAGCGTCGTCGACGACGCCGAGGCGCATGACGACCGACTGGGCGGAGATGGCGCCATAGCCGATCGCCGCATAGAAGTCGTCGAGCGAGTCATGCCCCAGGTGCTTCGCGATCTCCACGAGCCGGTCGTGCCCGATCGCCGCGCCCGATGTCCGGGCGAGGCGCTTCAGCTCGCGCTCGAGGGCGTCCCTGCCGTGGACGACGTTCTCGTCGCGGTCCTTCTTCTTGAACCATTGGCGGATCTTCTCGCGGGCATGGGAGGTCCGGACGATCGACAGCCAGTCGCGCGACGGACCGTGCTCCGCCTTCGTCGTCACGATCTCGACGATGTCACCGTTGCGCAGCCGGTAGTCGAGCGGGACAAGGCGGTTGTTCACCTTCGAGCCGATCGTCCGGTGCCCAACGTCCGTGTGGATCCGGTAGGCGAAGTCGAGCGGCGTGGCGCCCGCGGGGAGGTCCTTGATGTCACCCTTGGGAGTGAAGACGAAGACCTGGTCCTGGAAGATGTCGAGCTTGATCCCCTCGACGAACTCCTGGGCGTCGGAGACCTCGCGCTGCCAGTCCATGAGCTGCCGGAGCCAGGCCAGCTTGGCGTCGTAGTCGCGCTCGGCGCGCGAGCCCTCCTTGTAGCGCCAGTGGGCGGCGATCCCGACTTCGCTCACCGCGTGCATCGCGTGGGTCCGGATCTGGATCTCGAGCGGCTTCCCGTCGAGGGCGATCACGGCAGTGTGCAGGCTCTGGTAGCCATTCGCCTTGGGAACCGCGATGTAGTCGTCGAACTGGCCGGGGATCGGCTTCCAGAGGCTGTGGACCACGCCGAGCGCCGCGTAGCAGTCGCGGACCTCGTCAACGAGGAGGCGGATCGCATAGACGTCATAGATCTCGCCGAAGGCCGCCGCCTTGCGCTGCATCTTCTTCCAGATGCTGTACAGGTGCTTGGGACGCCCGTTGAGGTCGGCTTCGATCCCGGCCTTCTGCAGCTCGGGCGTGAGGAGCGCCATGGCCCGGTCAACGTAGGTCTCCCGATGGGTGCGCCGCGTGTCGAGGCTGGCGGCCAGCTCGCGGTAGCGCTCGGGATCGAGGGCCTTGAACGCGAGGTCCTCCAGCTCCCACTTCACCTGCCAGATCCCGAGCCGCTCGGCAAGCGGGGCGTAGATCTCCATCGTCTGACGGGCGATCCGCTGCTGCTTCTCCACGGGCAGCCCGCCAAGGGTCCGCATGTTGTGGAGCCGGTCGGCGAGCTTGATGAGGACGACCCGGATGTCCTGCGCCATCGCCAGGAGCATCTTTCGGATGTTCTCGGCCTGGCGCTCCTCGTGCGAATGCGTGGAGAACTTCGAGAGCTTCGTTACGCCGTCGACGAGCTGGGCGACCTCGGCGCCGAAGCGTTCCTCCACGTCGGAGAGGCCGTACTCGGTGTCCTCGGGCACGTCGTGGAGAAGGGCGGCGGCGATGGCGGACGTGTCCAGGCCCAGCTCCGCGAGCGTGAGCGCCGTCGCGATGGGATGGGTGACGTAGGGCTCGCCGGTCGCGCGCGGCTGGCCGTCGTGCGCGATGACCGCGAAATCGAAGGCCCGGGTGATGGTCTCGACGTCGGCGCCGGGCGAATGCTGGGCGACTGCTTCGAGCAGTTCGCGGCGCAGGACCGGCAAGGGGCGGTCGGCGCCGCCTCCGCGGCGCACCGGGGCGCGCCGGCGCCGCTCCGCCGGGGGTTCGGCCGAGGTGGGCGCGGGGGCGGGAAGCTGCTCGAGGGACATCGGTCGGGCGAGAATAGCAGGGCCGTCACGCGCGGCCCGGGGCGTGCCCGTCAGGAGGGCGAAGGACCGCCGGCCGTTGCGAAGCCCATCTCGGCCAGGAGCCGCTCGGCGACCGCCCGCTCGTCCCAGGCCAGCGCGCGGCCGGCGTAGAGGATCTCCCGCTCGTGGCCCTTGCCGGCCAGGAGGACGACGTCACCTGGGCGCGCTCGTTCGAAGGCCGCCCGGATCGCGGCCGCGCGGTCGGGGATGAGCAGCAGGTCCTCGTCGCGACGGCGGCCGGCGGCCTCCGCCCCCTCCGCGATCTGCTCGAGGATCGCGACGGGGTCCTCGCCGCGCGGATCCTCGTCGGTCGCGATCACGAGGCGGCAGCGCTCGCCGGCCACGCGTCCCTGGATGGCCCGCTTCGCGACGTCGCGCTCGCCGGCCGACCCGAAGACCGCCACGAGCCCGCCTCCGGGACCCGCAAGCGGGGCCAGCGCGTCGAGTGCCGTCGCCAGCGCGGCCGGCGTGTGGGCGTAGTCGACGACGACCAGGAACGGCTGCCCGCGATCCACCCGCTCCATCCGGCCCCGGACGCCGCCGAAGTCCGCAAGCCCGCGGCGAATCGCGTCGGCGTCGAGACCCAGGAGCTCGCCCAGGGCGACGACCGCCAGCGCGTTGTGAACGTTGAAGCGGCCCACCAGCGGCAGGGTCACCTCCACCACTCCGCGGGGCGTCGCGACCGCGGCGCGGATCCCGCCCCGCGTCTCATGGATGGCGGTCGCGCGCACGTCGGCGCCGGGCCCGGTCCCGTAGGTCAGCAGGATTGCGCCGGCCTCGCGCGTGGCGGCGGCGAACACGTCCACGCTCGGATCGTCGAGGTTCACGATCCCGCCGCGCGGCCATGACCGGCCGCCCGGAAGCGTGGCCGGCTTGGGCGAGGCGCCGGCGCCGACCGCGAGGCGCTCGAAGAGCGATCGCTTCGCGTCACGGTAGGCCTCGAACGTCCCGTGGAGCTCAAGGTGATCGTGGGTGAGATTGGTGAGGATCGCGACGTCGTACGGCACCTCCCCAACCCGCTCCAGCGCGAGCCCGTGCGAGGTCGTCTCGACTACCGCCGCAGCGTCGCCGGCCCCGGCCATCGCCCGCAGCGCCCGCTGGAGCTCGGGAGCTTCGGGAGTCGTCACGTGGGCGGGCGTGCCGGCCCGATGCCCGCCGATTCTCTGGTCGGCCGTACTGACCAGGCCCGTCCGGATCCCGGCCGCCTCGAGCGCCGCGACCGCCATGGCCGCGGTCGTCGTCTTCCCGTCGGTCCCGGTCACGCCGATCACGCCCAGCCCACGGCCCGGGTCGCCGTACCACCAGGCCGCCGCCACCGCGAGCGCGAGCTGGCCTCGATCCACGACGAGCTGGGCGGCGGACCCCGCGTCGGGTACGTCGTGCTCGACGACGACCGCGACCGCGCCGGCCGCCACCGCGCGGGCGACGAAGGCGTGCCCGTCGACGTGCGCACCCGGAACGGCGACGAAGAGGCCGCCGGGGACGACCCGCCGCGAGTCGTAGGCAAGCCCGTTGATCGGGCGCCGGAGAGCGGCCGGCGAGACCTCGCCGCGCAGGCGTCCTGCCGCCGCCAGGCGGTCGACGAGATCGCCGAGCGGGCGGGCGTCCCGCGGTTCCGCGGCTGCCAGCAGCGCCCCCAGCGCGGCGTCGGCGCGCTCCTTGCCCGACTCGCTCATCGGCCCTTCGTCCCGGAGCCGCGCGCGACCCGCCGGATCGCGCCGGGTGCCACCTGCACCGCCGAGGCGGCCCGATGGACGGCGCCGGCGAGCGCATGCCGGCGCCGGCGGAGGATCCGCTCGTGGGCCCCGGAGAGCTCGATCCACCGACCGCCGAACGATTGCTTGAACCTGAGGAGCCCGTAGGTCGGCTCGCCGGGGAGCGGCTCCCGGCGCGCCCCGCGGACGTCGACCCCGCCGAGGTCCAGCTCCGCCCGACCCTCGCGCGCGGCAAGCCCGAGGGCGCGCCAGAGGATGAGGCCCATCGCGCCGGGATATGCGGACCGGAGGCTCGCCACGTCGCCCGAGTGGCCGTAGGTGACACGGCTCCCGTGGCGATAGAAGACGGCGCCCGCGACGAGCTCGTCCTCGGTGCCCCGCGCCTCGAGGAACACGAGGTGGCCCGCCTCGAGGGCGGCCAGCCACCAGGCGAGGGCATCGGGCCGGTTGCCCGGGCTGAAGCCGCGACGCTCACCCGTGGCTACGAGGATGTCGTGGAACGGGCCGAGCGCCTCCCGGGCAGCACCGGCCAGGCGCGCGGGGGGCGGCGCGTCGAGGCCCGGACCGGGATCGTCCGCGGCGCGCAGGTCGTAGCGGCGGATGCGGACCCCTCTTCGCTCGGCGGCCAGGAACTGCTGGCTGGTCTTCGGCGCGATCCCGGCGAGCAGGTCCGCGTCCGATGCCCCAGCCGAGATCGCGACGCCGACCCGGTGCCGTGACGGGCCGATCTCCTCGACTTGGCGGAACCCCATGCCCGCCAGGATCGCGGGGAAGCCCGACGAGGCCGGTATCTCGGGGTCCGCCACGACCACGTCGAACCCGGCGTCCGCGGCCCAGGCGGCGATCGCCGCGAGCCGGCCCGCCACCGCGCGCGCGTCGGCGCCGGCGGCCACCGGGCCGCGCGGCACGTACGCCCGGCCACCGCCGAAGATCCGCGGTTGCCTGCCCAGGACGAGCGCGAAGGATCCGTCGTCGAGCACGAGGTGGTGGGGTTGCGCGCCCGCCCGCTCGCGCTGGAGCCCCCACGCGACCGACTGATAGACGTCGCCGCCGGGCACGTCGACGACGCGGGCATCCCAGGAGGCCAGCTCCGCTGGGGTCGCCTCGCGGAGCACGCGCAGGGCGGGGATGTCGCCATCGGGCCGGGTCACGACCGCGGTCATTCGGAGGGTCCCATCGCACCCGCTCCCGCACCCCGGCCCAGCCCCGCTCGCGACCGGGCCCAGCGGACCCGCGCCTCCTGGGCTCGGTCGTAGACGCGCCGGCCGACCGGGTCCAGGACCAGGTCCCAGCCCCCGACGTACCGCACCTCGCGGCCGCCGAACCCGGCCTTGAAGTGGGCGATGCCGGGGTGCGCGAGCCCCCACAGGTCGTAGGCCGCGGCGCCTTCCTCGCGGGCACGCCGGATCGCCTCCCACTTGAGGAGGTAGTTGGCGCGCAGGTCGGCCCCCGCGACCGTCATCCCGCCGTAGGGCTCGACGACGCGCCGTCCGCAACGAACGAGGAAGAGGCTCGCGAGCGGCGTGCCGTCCGGGTCGACTGCGAAGAGGACGCGGGCCCGGCCGGCGGGCCCGAACGCCGCGTAGACATCCCGGTACGCCTGCTCGACCCGGATGAGGAAGCCGGCCCGGGCGGCCGTCTCGCGGTAGATCGCGTAGAAGGGCCGGATCGGGTCGCCCGGCAGCTCGACGACGGTCACGCCGCCGGCGCGCGCCTTGTTGACGTACTGGCGCCACTTCTTGCGCAGGTCAGCCCAGAGCGCCTCCTCGTCACCGGCGAGGTCGATGACCCGGCTGCTGGGCGGCTGGACGGATGGCGCAGCCGACCACCCTGCGGCAAGCAGGCCGGCCCGCATGGCCCCGTCGGCGTCGTCCGGGCCGTCGGCCTCCACCTCCGGGTCGATTCGCAGGTGCGAGACGCGCCCGAGGTCGCCCCGAGCGGCGCGGAGCGCCTCGGTCAGCTCCCGCAACGCGTCCGGGGTCCACGCCTCGGCGACGGGGCCGCGAGGAGCGTACCCGAAGGCCCACGGGAGGGGCCGGGGCCGGCGCAGAAGGAGCTGCATCCCGATCCGCGAGCCCGGGGCGCCGGCCACGATGCGGCGCGCCGCCCATCCGTTGGCCGCCTTGACCCGGGCCCAGCCCTCGAGCTGGAGATAGGAGCCCTGCTCGGTGCCCTCGACAAAGGCGTCCCACGCGGCCGGATCGGCCAGGTCGCCGAGATCAGCCCGGCCCGCTCATGCGGCACCCCGGCCCAGGCCGGCCCGGACGAGACCGACGGTGACGCCCAGCTCCGGGACGCGCAGCACGGCCGCGAGCCCCACGTAGACGGCCAGCCCGACGAGGCCGGCGCCGCCGAGGGCCAGCGCCCCGGCCACGACCCCGGGATCAGTCCCCAGCGAGCCGGCGAACAGGTCGTACACGCGATCGGCCGCAAGCCCGGCGATGACCGCCGCCGCGAGGAACCAGAGATGGGCCCGCCCGAGGCGCAGCAGGCCGAAGCGGGCGTGGCGCGACCGGAAGGCGGCCAGGAGGATCGCCGCCTCCACCCAAGACGCGGCCGTGAGCCCCAGGGCGAGCCCGAAGATCCCGAGCGGATCCACGAGGAGCAGCGCGGTGCCGACGGCGACGACGACCGAGACCAGGGCAGCGCCCACCGGGATCCACGTGTTCCGGGCAGCGAAGAAGGCGCGCGACAGGACGATGATGGCAGCCTCCGTCGGCAGCGCGGCAAGGAGCCCGAGGAACGCCGCGCCCGTCAGGGCGATGCCCGCTTCGTCCACGCGCCCGAAGTCGACCACGAGGTCGATCACCTGGACCGCCACACCGGCGGCGATGCACGCCAGGGGCAGCATCGCGAAGCCCAGGAGGCGGAGAGCGCGGGTCACGAGCGCCACGTACTCGTCGATCTCGCCGGCTGCGACGCGCTGGGAGAGCGCCGGGAGCGCGACGATGCCGAGAGGGTACGCGATGGTCCCGAGCGGGATCTGGAAGATCGTGAAGGCGAGGGCGAAGGCGCCGATGGCTCCCGCGGCCAGCGTGGAGCCGAGCATCGTCAGGAGGAGCAGGGTCAGCTGGCTCCCCGCCAGGCCGATCGCCCGTGGCCCGAGCAGGATCAGCGTCCGGCGTGCCTCTCGATCGCGCAGGTCGACGGCCGGCGTGTAGTGGAAGCCGACCCCTCGGAAGACGGGGCCGACCTGGACGAGGACCGTGGCGGCGGCGCCGGCTACGGTGCCCCAGGCCAGGCCGGCCAGGCCGAACCTGGGGACCAGGATCACGGCGGCGGCGATGATCACGAGGTTGTAGACGATCGGCGCCATGACCGACGCCGAGAACCGACCGGACGAGTTCAGGATGCTCGTCGCCACCGCCGACAGGGCGAGGAAGATCGGGCTGATGAGGAGGATCCGCGTCAGCAGCACCAGGGTCTCGAGGTCCGTTTCACCGAACCCCGGGGCGATGAAGGGCGCGAGGGCCGGGGCCGCGATGAACGTGACGAGCGCGACGGCCGCCAGCGCCACCATGAGCAGGTTCGCGATCGTCGAGACCACCCTCCACGCCCGCTCCTGCTCGCCCGTGGCGACGAGCGCCGCGATCGTCGGGATGACCGCCGAGGCGAGGGCCCCGGCCGCGACGAGCTGGAAGATGAAGTCGGGGATCCGGAAGGCCGCGATGTAGATGTCGAGGTCGCGGCTGATCCCGAGGCTGGCCGCGATCACCGCCACCCGGACCCAGCCGAGGATCCGCGAGACGAAAAGGGCCCCGGTGACGACCATCCCCGCCCGGGCCAGCTCCCGCGCGGCGCCGCTCATCGCGGCCCCGCCTCACCGGCCCGCGGATGGGCCCGGCGGTAGACGCTGCGCAGGCGGCCGGGGGCTACGTGCGTGTAGACCTGCGTCGTCGCGAGGTCGGCGTGGCCAAGGAGCTCCTGGACGACGCGCAGGTCGGCGCCGCCGTCGAGGAGGTGGGTCGCGAACGAGTGCCGCAGCGTGTGAGGGGTCGCATCGTCCGGCAGGCCGGCCCGCAGTGCCGCCCGGTGCAGCCGATAGCGGATCCCGCGCACGCCGAGCGGGGCGCCCCGGTGGTTGATGAAGAGCGCATCGGAGGGGCGCGACCCGCCGGCGGCGCGGGCGACGAGCATGGGGCGTCCGTCGACCAGGTACGCGCCGAGCGCCGAGCGGGCGGGCCGCCCCAGGAGGCCGACCCGCTCCTTGCGGCCCTTGCCCGCCACGCGGATCTCGCCCCGGGCGAGGTCGAGTGAGCCGAGGCGTGCCCCGGCTAGCTCCGAGATGCGCAGGCCCGCCGCGTAGGCCGTCTCCACCAGTGCCACGTCGCGCAGGGAGAGCGCCCGCCGCAGCGGGGCGCCGGCCGCGGCCCCACCGTCCTCGCCGACCGCGTCGAGGAGCCGCTCGACTTCCTCCGTGGCGAGGACGGCGGGCAGGCGCCGCGGCCGGCGGGGCGTCGCGAGGGCGGCCCACGGGTCCGCCGCCACCAGGCCGGCCCGGCGAGCCCAACGGTAGAGGGAGCGGATCGCAGCCAGCCGCTGGGCGACCGTGGTGCGGGCGTGGCCCTCCGTCAGCTCGCCCAGGTAACGGCGCAGGGCCGGCCGCTCCGGGTTCCGCCAGTCGATCCCGGCGGCTTCGAGCCAGCTGAGATAGGCGCCGAGGGCCGTGGCATAGGCGCGCCGCGTGTGGGGAGAAGCGTCGCGGGCGGCGAGGCTCGCGAGATAGCGCTCGAGGGCCTCGTCCCCGTTCACGCCGGACGCGCCGCCCGGGGCCGAGGGGCCGCCGTTCGTCGGGCACGACCGGCAGAGCCGGCTGGGCGTCCCTTGGCCGCGTCACGGCCGCCGCGGGCCGGCCGCAGGAGGGCCGTCGGGTCCGCCGTGCCGCCGGCGATCGCCCGCCCCGGGTCGAGCGCCTCGCCGGCCAGGGGCACAGTGGCCCCGCAGCCGAGGCAGAGGGCGGTGTCGCCGTCCGCGCGGACGAGCGGGCCACCATCGGGGTCGTGGACCGGGCCGAGTGGCTCACGCGACGTCGTGCAGCTGCACTTCGGGTAGCGCGAGCAGCCCCAGAAGACCGAGCTCGTGCGCCGCGCGCGCCGGGCGACGAAGTGCCCCTCGCGGCACGACGGGCAGGCCACCTCGAAGGGCAGCTGCGGGGGCGGGGGCGGACCGTCCTTCTTGATGTAGGAGCAGGCCGGGTAGCGGTTGCACCCGACGAAGGGGCCGAACCGGCCGCGCTTGGCCACGAGCGCGCCCCCCTCCGCCGCCCCGCAGGTGGGGCATGCCTCGCCGACGCCCGGCAGCGCTGGGACCTCGGCCTCTTCGCCCGGGATCGGCCGCGATTCCTTGTGCTCAGGGAAGAGCGAGCAGGCGAGGAAGCGACCGTTGCGCCCCAGCCGGATCACCATCGGGTGACCCTCCGAGCAGACCTCGTCGGTCGCCTCGGTGGTGAAGTCCTTCCGCCTCAGCTCCCGCCGCTTCTCGTCCACCCGGGCCCGGAGCGGCCCGTAGAACTCTGCCAGGAGGGGCACCCAGGTGCGCTCGCCGCGGGCGACCTCGTCGAGCTCCTCCTCCATCCGGGCCGTGAAGGCGAGATCGACGTACTCCCCGAAGTGGTCGACGAGGAGATCTGTGACCACCTCGGCCACGGGCTCGGGGTGGAGCCGCCGTTCGCGGACGACGACGTAGCCTCGATCCACGATGGTGGTGATCGTGGCGGCGTAGGTCGACGGCCGGCCGATTCCGTTCTCCTCGAGGGCCTTGATCAGGCTTGCCTCCGTGAAGCGGGGCGTCGGCTCGGTGAAGTGCTGGGTCGGGGTGACCGCGGCAACCGTCGTGACCTGGTCGACGACCAGCGGCGGCAGGGTGCCCTCCGCGTCGTCCTCGGCATCGTCACGCCCCTCCGAGTAGACAGCCGCGAAACCGTCGAAGAGCGTCCGGGTGGCGCTCGCGCGGAGCAGGTACGCGCCGGCCACCAGGTCGACCGTCGTCGTCTCGAGCTCCTTCTCCTTCATCTGGCTGGCGAGGGCCCGCTGCCAGACCAGGCGGTAGAGGCGGGCCTCATCGCGGCCAAGGATGCCCGCGAGGGCCTCCGGGTCGCGCGCGAACGACGTCGGGCGGATCGCCTCGTGGGCCTCCTGGGCGCTCTTGGACTTCGTGCGGTAGACCCGACCCTTCGGCATCGCATAGGCATTGCCGAAGCGGGCCGCGATCACCTCGCGGGCCTGCCCCATGGCCTGGCCGGCCATCGATACGGAGTCGGTTCGCATGTACGTGATCAGGCCCACGTGGCCGTCCGGTGTGTCGACGCCCTCGTACAGCTTCTGGGCCACGGACATCGTGCGCTTGGGGCTGAAGCCGAGCTTGCGGCTGGCCTCCTGCTGGAGCGTCGACGTCGTGAAGGGCGGCGCAGGGCTGCGCTTGCTCTTCCTCGTCCCGACCTCGACGACCAGCGGCCGGCTCATCCGCAGGGCCTCGACGTGCGCCTCGGCCGTGGCGCCATCGCCGATCTCGGGCTTGGCTCCGTCGATCCGGACGAGGTCGGCATCGAACAGCGTGCCGTCGGGGGCGATGAGCCGCGCCGCGATCGACCAGTACTCGCGGGCCGCGAAGCCTCGGATCTCCCGCTCGCGCTCCACGACGAGGCGCACGGCGACCGACTGGACTCGCCCGGCCGAGAGGCCCGAGCGCACCTTGCGCGCGAGGAGCGGGCTCAGCGTGTATCCCACCAGGCGATCGACGATCCGGCGCGCCTGCTGGGCGTCGACAAGGTCCTGGTTGATCTGCCGCGGATGGGCGAAGGCATGCAGGATGGCGGGCTGGGTGATCTCGCTGAAGGTGACCCGGGCGAGCTTCTCCGGCGGAAGCGATGCCGCCTCCGCCACGTGCCAGGCAATCGCCTCGCCCTCGCGGTCGAGGTCCGTGGCCAGGAAGATCCGGTCCGCGTTCCGGGCCGCCCGCTCGATGGCGTTGACGTGCTTCCGCGATCGCTCGTCGGGGATCACGTACTCGGGCGCGAAGTCGTGCTCCACGTCCACCCCGAACTTGCCCTTCCCGGGGTTCTCGGGGAGGTCGCGGACGTGGCCGTAGGAGGCGAGCACGGCGTAATCCGGCCCGAGATAGCGTTCGATCGTCCTCGCCTTCGCGGGCGACTCGACGATGACGAGGTTGCGACTCATGGCGCCGGGAGTCTAGCACCGGGCTCCCGCGATCCGGCGCGGGCTCTCGATCGGGCGCGGGGCTGCCGGGCCGGCTCCGGGAGCCGGGCGCGCCGCGCAGACGCGGGCTCCCCCCGCGACGGAAGGGCGGCCGGTGGGCCGGTCAGAGCTCGCGGACGCGTCGGAGCAGGTCCTCGTCGAGCTCGAGCTCCTCCGGGGTGGGCGGCGCGAGGGCCGCTGTCTCCCTCACCGCGGCGCGCGCGGACGACGTCGTCGGGATCTCGACGAACCGGATCTGGGCGTACGGAACGATGAACGTGGCCGCGACGTCGTCGACGAAGACGGGCCGCTTGCGATTCAGGGTGCGCAGGTTCGTACAGTGCAGCGTGACATCGCCGGGCGACGGCATCGCCGGCAGGTCCGCCACCAGCGGCTGCTCGTTGAGGAGGTGGAGCACGGCGTCGCGGATCATCGTCGGTGACGCTAGCTGCGGGATGGGACATCCGAAACCCGACGATGGTCACGGGTGGACCCCCGCCGGCCGCCGGGATCCGGTGATTGCGCGCACGCCGTGGAGCGCACCCGCAAGCCGATACCGCCCGAATGCCCCGGCAACGAGGCCCTCCTCCTCGAGACGGGTCAGGACGGCGAGGATCGTGGCACCGGCCAGGCTCGTGCCCCCGACCAGCCCGTCGGCGGTCGCGGGCCCCAGCAGGAGGTGGCGCACGACGGCCTGCTCGGCCGGCCCGAGGCGGGCCACGATGGCACCCGGGTCCGGCTGGGACGCCTGGCTCTGAGTGCGCCGTCGTTGTCGGACGTCCAGGGGGGTTGCGTACCCGAGGTCCTCGACGAGCTCGTCCGTCCCGGCGACGAGCCGCGCCTCCCCCGCGTTCTCGCGCAGCAGCCGGTTGCAGCCCACCGACTGGGCGCGGTCCAGCGGCCCCGGGACCGCGAACACGGCCCGGCCCTGCTCCATGGCCCAGCCCGCCGTGATGAGCGCGCCGCTTCGCTCGCCCGCCTCGACGACCACCGTGGCGTCCGCCAGCCCCGCGATGATCCGGTTGCGGCGGGGAAAGCCGGCCGGCCGTGGCGGCGCGTCGGGCGGCAGCTCGGCGATCACCGCCCCTCCCGTTCGGACGATCTCCCGGGCCAGGGTCTCGTGCGCCGCGGGGTAGAGGTGCGCGTGGCCGCTCCCGAGCACCGCGACCGTGAGCCCGTTCGCGAGCAGCGCGCCGGCGTGGGCCGACCCGTCGATGCCCACCGCCAGCCCCGATACCACTGTCGCGCCCACGGCCGCGAGGACGCCGCCGATCCGTGCGGCCGTCTGCCGCCCCTCGGCCGTCGGGCGCCGGGTGCCCACGACCGCCACCGCCCGCGGCGCCTCGAGGACGGCCGGGTCGCCGGTGACGAACAGGACCGGGGGCGCGAGATCGATCTGGCGGAGACGGCCGGGATACCCCGGATCCTCGGTTGTCAGGGGCTCGATGCGGAGCTCGGAGAGGCGCGCGAGCAGCGTGCTTCCGGCCGCGCCGGCCGGACCGATCCGGGCCGCGAGCCCCGGATCCATCGTGAGGCCCTCGGCGGCGACCGCGGCTGCCAGCCGCGCCGGGCCGCCCGGCCCGCCACCTGTCGCCAGCACCCGGCGCGCACTGCCCAGCGACCGGACGAGCGCCCCGAACGTCACCGGTCCGATTCCCTCGATGGCGGCGAGGACGATCCACGCCTCGCGCTCGGACAGGCGCCCGCGCGGCGAGCGAGCGGGTCCTCCCTGACCTGAAGGCGGGAGCGGCCGCCCCACCCCGAGATCCGGCAGGCCGTCGCCGGTGCTCACGGATGCCGCCGCGACGCCAAGCGGACCTCCCCGTCCGATTCCCAGCATCGTCACGCCGCCCCCCGCGCTACGCCCGTCCGCCCATCCCCGGGAGGCCGGTACCGGGCGGCCTCCTCCAGGTGCTGGACGGCCACCCGGTCCGCGCCGGCCAGGTCCGCGATCGTACGGGCGACACGCACGAGGCGTTCCGTGGCGCGCGCGGTCAGCCCCGCCGCATCGGCGAGCGCGATCGCACGCGCCTCGCCGCGGGCGTCGAGCGCTGCGGCCGCGCGCAGCGCTCGCCCGCGGAGGCGCCCGTTCAGCGCGGCCCGCGCTTCGAGCTGTCGAGCTCGGCAGGCGCCGACCCGCGCCCGAACGACCTCAGACGGTTCGGCATCGGCCGCGCTCAGCAGCTCCCGGGGACCGACCCGCGGCACGCCGACCCACAGGTCGATCCGGTCGCGCAGCGGTCCCGAGATCCGGCCCCGGTACCGCTCCGGGATCCCGCTCGGGCAGGAGCAGCGACCCGACGGGTCCTCGTCCCAGCCACAGGGACATGGGTTCATGGCCGCGACGAGCTGAAATCGCGCCGGGAAGACGACCGCGCGTCCCACCCGGGCCACGCAGACGCGCCCTTCTTCGAGCGGCTGACGCAGCGCCTCCAGCGACGAGCGGTCGAACTCCGGGAGCTCGTCGAGAAAGAGCGTCCCGAGATGGGCCCGCGTCGCCTCGCCCGGCGCCAGGCGCGGCCCGCCCCCGACCAGGGCCGCGTAGGAGGCGGTGTGGTGGGGAGCCCGGAACGGCCGGCGACGGACGAGGCCCCGGACAGGCTCGGATCCCACCACCGACGCGATGATCGTGGCCTCGCGCGCTTCCTCGTCGTCGAGCGGCGGGAGGATCCCCGGAATCGTCGAGGCCAGCATCGTCTTCCCGGAGCCGGGTGGGCCGATGAGGACGAGCCCGTGGGCCCCCGCCAGGGAGATCTCGAGCGCCCGCCGCGCCTCGAAGAGGCCGCGCACGTCAGCGAGGTCCGGGTGATCGCCGGCCGCATCCTCGGCCACGGTGGCCGGGAGCTCCGCGGGGACCATCTCGGATCGCACGCCGGGCCGGTGCCCTCCCACGCGGCGACCGCGCAGCCTGTCGGCGGCCTCGGCCAGCGACGCGGCACCCACGATCTCGATGCCCGGCACGAGCCGAGCCTCGGCAAGGGATCCGGAGGGCACGACGACACGGGCGGCCCCGCGCCGCGCGAGGGCCGCCACCATCGGCAGGATTCCCGGAACGGGGCGCACCTCCCCGCCCAGGCCGAGCTCCCCGAGGAGCGCCCACGACCCCCTCGGCGTCACCTGCTCCGAGCCGACGAGGATGGCGATCGCGATCCCGAGATCGAGGGCCGAGCCCGCCTTCGGCACGTCCGCCGGGGCCAGGTTCACCGTGATGCGGCGCGCTGGGTGGACGAACCCGCTGTTGCGCAGCGCCCCGCGCACCCGTTCCCGGGCCTCGCGGAGCGCGGCATCGGCGAGGCCGACGATGGTGAACCCGGGGAGTCCCGGGGCCACGTCGGCCTCGACCCGGACCGGGCGGCCGTCGAGGCCGTGGAGGGTGGCGGCGAGGACGCTAGCGAGCATGGGCCGCACGGTAGCGGCGGCCACTCATCGCCCGATTACTCGCCCCTTATTCGGTGCCCCGCAGCCGGCACCCGGACCCCAGTGGTCGGCCGGTCAGCGGACGGGAGCCGGGGAGGCCGCCGTGCCCGGGGCGGCCCCGCGGTCGATCGCGCGGGCCAGCTCGTGGAAGGAGCGCCCGAGCGGCAAATCCGCCTTCGTGGCCATGACGGGGGCGCCCGAGTTGAGGGCGCTGATCGCCCCCCGGTACTCGTTGAGGACCTGGAGGTCGATCGGGTGGCGCAGCGCGCCTTCGGCCGTTTTCGCGTTGATCCCGGTGAACGCGTTTGAGCGGTTGAGGATGAGCTTGACCCGGTCGCCCTCATAGCCGATGTGGGCCAGCGTCTCGAGGACGAGGCGCACGTTCTTGAGGCAGGAGAGGTCGGCTGTCAGGACGACGAACAGCTGTTCGGCCGCGTCGAAGACGCCGAGGTTCATGTCGTCGAGTCGCTTGTCCACGTCGACAACGACGTAGTCGTAGAGCCCCCGGAGGACGTCGATGACCTGGGTCAGGTGCTCCTTCGTCACGAGCTCGGCCTGCTCGGGCGTCGGTGGGGCC
Organism: uncultured Chloroflexia bacterium; assembly: GCA_963705215.1. Lineage (GTDB taxonomy): Bacteria > Chloroflexota > Limnocylindria > Limnocylindrales > CSP1-4 > CTSoil-043. The sequence goes on from CAVPJI010000020.1 coordinate 323,526, forward strand.
AGCAGGAGGTCGATCTTCGAGTCGTGCTCCACCATGACGCCGCGCAGCAGGTCGGCGTCGATGGACGGCGCGCTCACCGCGTCAACGATGCTCTTCTGGTCGAGGCCGAGATCGAGGAAGACCCGGTGGTCACCGAACTGGAGGTTCGCGTCGACCAGGCACACTCGCCTGCTCAGCTCGAGCTGGAGGGCGATGGCCACGTTGATGGCGATCGTCGTCGTCCCCACGCCGCCCTTGGCGCCGTAGAACGCGAGCACGTGCCCGAGAGGTGGCCGCCCGACCATGAGGTCCTTGGGTGCAAAGCGGGCCAGCAGGCTCTTGATGCGGGCGAGGAGCTCGGCCGGGTGGAACGGCTTGACGAGGTAGTCGTCGGCGCCGGCGCGCAGACCCCGGATCTTCTGCTCGACCTCCGCCTCGGCCGTGAGCATGATGATGGGGACGTGGGCGTCCACCTCCTCGGCCCGGACCTTGGCCGCCACCTGGTAGCCGTCGAGCTTCGGGAGCATGACGTCGAGGAGGATCAGGGCGGGCGCCTCGGCGCCCCACAGGCGGAATCCCTCGGCGCCGTCGGCCGCGACGATGACCTCGTAGCCCTCCTGCTTGAGCGTGTAGCTCAGCAGGCGCTGGACGTTGGCGTCGTCGTCGACGACGAGGATCTTGGCGGCCATCCGGACCTCTCTCGCTCAGCCGGGCCGCGCACCGCGCCCCCGGACCTATGAAGGATAGCGGACGGGGGTCCCGGTCGACCCCCGTCCGGTGGTACCAGCCCGGTCGCAGCGCGCGCTGCGCCTCAGCCCTCCTCGGACGACGAGGCGGAGGCGGCGATCGCCACGCCGAGGCCCGTCGCCAACGGCCCGACGAACTGGGTGAACTCGGCCGGGATGATGTACTTGGTGGATGGGCTCTCGCCGATCCGCTTGAGCGCCTCGAGGTATTGGAGGAGCATCGTCTTCTGGTCGATCGCGGATGCCGATTCGTAGATCCGGGTCAGGGCCTGGCCGAATCCCTCGGCGTTGAGGATCTGTGACTGGCGCGTCCCCTCGGCACGGAGGATCTGCGCCTGGCGCTCGCCCTCTGCGGTCAGGATCGCCGCCTGCTTGGCGCCCTCGGCGATGTTGATCTCGGACTGCCGGCGGCCCTCCGACTCGGTGATCACGGCGCGCCGTGTCCGCTCCGCGGACAGCTGCCGGTTCATCGCATCCTGGACGTCGCGGGGCGGCGTGATCTCGCGGATCTCGACGGTCGTCACCTTGCCGCCCCAGCGCTCGGTGACCTCGTCGAGCTTGGTCCGCAGGACCTCGTTGATCTGCTCGCGGCGGGAGAGCACCTCGTCGAGGAGGATGTCGCCGATGACGGCGCGCAACGTGGTGGTGGCCACGCCCTGCAGGGCACCGGCGAAGAAGGCCACGTTCACGATGCTCTTGAGGGGATCGACGATCCGCCAGTAGATCAGGAAGTCGACGTTGATCGGGGCGTTGTCCCGGGTGATCGTCGTCTGGCTGGGAACCTCGATGAACTGCTCGCGCACGTCCACCTTCACCGGCCGGTCGACGATCGGGATGAGAAAGCGCAGCCCCGGGTCGCGCACGAGGCCCTCGTTCGTCCGCCCCAGCCGGAAGACGACCATCTTCTCGTATTGCTGGACCACCCGGACGGAGAGGTACAGGAAGAGCAGGACGAGAACGATGATCGCCACCACCCCGGCGATCGTGATGCCGAGCTCCATGGTGCGGGCTCCTTTCGACTTCTGCGCTGGCTGGGCTGGTCAGGCGCTCGAGCCGGCGGTCGGCTCGACAAACAGGGTGAGGCCGTCCTGGCGAACGACCCGTACGGCGACGCCGCGCGGGATCGCGCGGCCAGAGGCGCTGCGTGCGGTCCACTCCTCGCCGACCGCCAGGACCGAGCCCACCGGATCGATCGGCCGGGCGACCTTGCCGCCCTGACCCACGACCTGCAGCGACCCCACCAGGATGGGGCTCTGCGGGGCGTGCCGCGACCGGTACGAGACGACGGTGATCAGCACCGCGAAGGCGGCAGTCAGGCCGACGATGGTGAGGATGACGGGGATCGCCACCGAGACGTCGGGCGCCGTCGGCGTGCCCGGCTCCGTATAGAGCGCGGCCGCGCCCAGTGCGACGCAGATGACCGCCCCGATCGCGAGGAGGCCATGGCTGGCAACCTGGGTCTCCAGCAGCACCAGGACCAGCCCCAGGACGATGAGGAGAAGCCCTGCCACGTTGAGGGGCAGGCTCCCGAAGCCGATGAAGGCGAGGAGCAGGGCGATCGCGCCGATGATCCCGGTCACGAAGTTCGGATTCTGGAGCTCGAAGATCAGCCCGTAGAAGCCGATCGTGAACAGGATGAAGGCGATGTTGGGGTCCGAGAGCAGGTGGAGGAACGCCTGGAACGGGTTCATCGAGACCTCCACGGGGACCGCGTCCGCAGTCGCCAGCGTGACCTCCTGACCACCCGCCACCGTCACCGTGCGGCCGTCGGCCGCCGCGAGGACCTCCTCGATGGTCGCCGCGATCCCGTCAACTGCGCCGGCGGCGACCGCCTCCGCCGCGGAGTAGCTCTTGGCCTCCTTCACCGTGGAGACCGCCCAGTCGACCGGGCGTCCGCGTGCCTCGGCGATCGCGGTGATGTTGGCGATCGCGTCGTTCATCACCTTCTCGCCGAGCGTCCCGCCGATGTCCTCGCCGCTGCTGGAGACCGGGCTCGCCGCGCCGATGTTCGTCCCGGGTGCCATCCAGGCGAGGTGCGCGGAGAGGGTGATGAAGGTGCCCGCGCTGGCGGCTCGGCCGCCCGCCGGCGCCACCCACACGATGACCGGCACCTCCGCCTCCAGGAACGTGCTGGTGATCTGCTGTGTCGCGTCGAGGCTCCCGCCGGGCGTGTTGAGCTTGACGACAACGACCTCGGCGCCCTCCCGGGCCGCCTTCGCCACGCCGTCGGCAAGGTAGCCGGCCATGACCCCGTCCACGACGCCCGTCGCGGGGAGCACCCACGCCTCCGCGGCCCCGTCCGCGCCCCGGACCGGCGTGATCGCGCCGAGCGCGAGGCTCAGCGTCCCGAGCCCCAGGGGCACGAGCGACAGGAGGCGGGCGACGGTTCCGGGACGGCGCATGCAGAGGTCTCCTGCGCCAAGTATCGCACCCTCGGCGGACCGGTCCGCCAGTGCCGCGTGTCAGCTCCCGAGGGCGTCGAGGACGAGCTGGCTCCACGTCTCGAGCCGGTCGTAGACGGCGCGGACGGCGGCCGGCGCGGCGAAGTCCCCCTCGAGCTTGTCCGTCTCGCGGACGCGGACGGCGCGCCCAGCGGCCTCGGCCACATAGACGACGCCGAGGTGCACCCGCCCGACCTCGGTCTCATCGTCGTTGAGGAGGCCGAGCAGGCGGAACTCGGGGACGAAATCGGCCGCCAGCTCCTCGGTCCATTCCCGGGTCAGGCCGCCGGCCAGATCCCGGTCACCCGGGTTCAGGTGGCCGCCGACGCCGATCGAGTACCGGTCGTGCAGCCGCTCGTCACCGCCGGCGCGCGTCCGCCGCATGAGGAACAGGCGGCCGCGGTCGCGGAGCACCAGGTACGGGATCACCTGCTTGAACCGCGGATCCCGCTCCATGGCGGTGCGCGGCTCGAAGCGACCCTCCGCGGCGATGACAGCCAGCCGGCGCTTCGCCCCGGAGGTGGCGATCCCGCGCCAGCCGCGGGCGTCCATGACCCGGTCGCGCGGCACGACGAGGACCAGCTCGTCGCTCACCCGCCGTCCTCGAGGCGCGCTCGAGCCGCCGCGAACCGCTCGCGCAGGGCCTCCGCGTTCGGCGGCTCCTCGCGTGCCCCCGCGTCGAGAAGGACGAGCCAGTCATCGAGCCGGTCGCGCATCACCCGGATGGCGGCCGCCAGCGGCTGTGCGTTGGTCGCCGCGATGCCGGCCCCCATCGCCGGGTCGCCGCGGGCCAGGCGCGTGGCCCCGGCCCAGCCGCTCGCGGCCAGTGCCGATGCGGCCGGCCAGCCCGCCGGGATCGGCGCTCCCGGGGCGCCCGCGACCGCCTCGACCAGGGCAGCGGCGACCACGAGCGGAAGGTGGCTGATGGCGGCAACGGCGGCGTCGTGGTCGATCGCGGTCATGCGCAGCGGCCGCGCGCCGCAGGTCCGGGCCAGCTCCTCGACCAGGGCCACGCCAGCCTCGTCACCTCCCGGCGGTGGAACGACGACCCACGGCCGGTCGCGGAAGAGGTCGATCGATCCCGCCGCGAAACCGCTCGTCTCGCGGCCCGCCATCGGGTGTCCTCCCACGTAGCGAAGACCCAGGCTCGCAGCACGCTCAGCGAGGAGCACCTTGGTGCTCGCCACGTCGCTGATGACCGTGGCCGGGTGGAGGGAAGCGCCGTCAGGACCTGCCAGGGCGCCCAGCAGCTCGAAGCAGGCCCCCGGTGGTGCCGCCAGCACCACGAGGTCGACCCCCTCCAGCGCGTCACGCAGGGCCGGCGCGGCGAGATCGATCACCCCCTGCTCGCGGGCGACCTGCGGCCCGGTTCCGGACGGCGTCCAGGCGGCCACGTGCCAGCCGGCCGCGTGGGCCGCGCGGGCGATCGATCCGCCGATCAGACCGAGGCCGAGGAGGGCGAGACGCACCGGCGGTCAGGTGCCGCTGCGACGCAGGCCGAGGCGTCGCTCGGCCAGGCGGCGCTCGCCGGCGTCGGCCGGGGGTCCCGGATCCCCCGGTGGGCTCTGGCGGCGGACGCGCACGCGCCGCTCGACCACGCGGCGCTCGAGGTTCATCTGCACGCCACACCGCGGGCAGCGGCGCTCGTCGACGAAGAGCGACGCGAGCGGCGAGGTCGCGTAGACCTGGCGGCCGCAGTTCCAGCACGCGAGGCGGGGCATGGCCCCATCCTACGCCGCCCGCACGGCTGCCGATCGATCCTCAGCCGACCGTCGGAAGGCTCTCGAGGGCCTGCGCAACCCGCTCGGCCGGATACTCGTAGTCGACGAGCGCCCCGGCCAGGTAGCGCTCATATGCCGACAGGTCGAAGTGGCCGTGGCCGCTCAGGTTGAAGAGGATCACCCGGGCGACACCCTCCGCCTTGGCCACGAGCGCCTCGTCGATCGCCGCCCGGATCGCGTGGTTCGACTCCGGCGCCGGCAGGATCCCCTCGGTACGGGCGAACTGGACGCCGGCGGCGAAGCTCGGGTTCTGGTGGACCGCCCGGGCCTCGATGAACCCGTGCTCGCGCAGCAGGCTGACGAGCGGCGCCATGCCGTGGTAGCGCAGCCCACCGGCATGGATCGGCTCCGGGATGAAGTCGTGGCCGAGCGTGTGCATCTTGACGAGCGGCGTCAGCTTCGCGGTGTCGCCGAAGTCGTACGCGTAGACACCGCGGGTCAGCGATGGCGATGCCTCGGGCTCGACCGCGATCACCCGGTAGCTGGCCTCGCCGCGCATCTGCTGGCCGAGGAACGGGAAGACAAGCCCCGCGAAGTTCGAGCCGCCGCCGGTGCACCCGATGAGGATGTCCGGCTTCTCGCCAGCCATCTCCATCTGGAGGATCGCCTCCTGGCCGATCACCGTCTGGTGAAGCAGGACGTGGTTGAGGACCGACCCGAGGGAGTACTTGGTGTCATCACGGGTCGCGGCGTCCTCCACCGCCTCGCTGATCGCGAGGCCGAGGGATCCGGGGTTGTCCGGCGTCGCCGCCAGGACGGTCCGCCCATACGCAGTGGTCGAGGATGGGCTCGCGACGACCTCCGCCCCGTAAGCCTCCATCAGCATCCGGCGGTACGGCTTCTGGTCGTAGCTGGCCCGGACCATGTAGACCTTGACCTCGAGCCCGAAGAGCGCCCCGGCAATCGCGAGGCTGGTCCCCCACTGGCCAGCGCCGGTCTCGGTCGCAAGGCGCTTCACGCCTTCCTGCTGGTTATAGAACGCCTGGGCAATCGCGGTGTTCGGCTTGTGGCTGCCGCCCGGGCTCACACCCTCGTACTTGTAGTAGATGTGGGCGGGCGTATCGAGCGCCCGCTCGAGCCGGTGGGCGCGATAGACGGGGCTTGGGCGATAGAGCCGGTACGCGTCGCGGACCGGATCCGGGATCTCGATCTCGCGCTCGGCGCTCACCTCCTGGCCGATCAGCGCCATCGGGAAGAGCGGGGCCAGGTCGGCGGGCCCGATGGGCTGGCCGGTGCCCGGGTGGAGGACGGGGGCCGGGGGCACCGGCAGGTCGGCCACCACGTTGTACCAGGAGCGCGGGATCTGGTCCTCGTCGAGCACGAACTTCGTCCGATCGGTCGGCACGGCGAGCCTCCTTGGGTTGGGCGGTCGGCGGTGAGCCGGCACCGGCCGGGGACGACGCCCCGAGGCTACCGCAGCGCGGCCGGTCCCGGCAACTGACCTCAGGCGTAGCGCCCGAGGAGCGTCGTTGCGAGGGGCAGATAGCGTACCGGGCCACGACCGAGGTCGCTCTGGTAGACGACCAGCCGGTCGACGGTCCAGGCGGCGTCGAGGCCGGTCGCGGCGCGGCCCAAGGCGGCGACCGCGCGCCCCGCCCCCTGGATGCCGTCCGCCCGTCCCAGCGTCAGGTGGGCCCGAAACGGCCGCTCGTCGCGCTCCCAGCCGCGCCCGGCCAGCTGCTCCCCCAGCGTTCCGGCGAGGGCCTCCAGCTCGGAAGTCCCCTCGACGATCCCGAGCCAGACGACGCGCGGCCGGTCTGCGGCCGGAAACGCGCCGGCACCGGCGAGCCGGACCGTGAACGGCGCGACGAGGGCGGCGGCCGCCTCCGTCGCCGCCACCAGGTCGGGAATGCGGTCAGGAGCGGTCGCCCCGAGGAACCGGACGGTGAGGTGCAGGTTCTCGGTGACGGCCCAGCGCAGGCGGCCTGCCTCCGGGAGGTCGGGGTCGCCGACGAGCGTCTCCACGAGCGCCTGGACGGCGGTCCGGGCGGCCTCTGCGAGCGGGACCGCGACGAAGACGCGGAGGTCGTCAGGGTCGCCCGCCGGGTACCAGCGGCGCCAGTCGCGACGATCAGCGCCCGTCGGCCCGCTCCCGCTGCCAGGCCACCCGATCGGCGCGCAGCACCTCGTGCGCGCGCTCCCGGTCGCGCCAACCCACGACGTCGGTCGCCTTGTCTTCGAGCATCTTGTAGGTCTGGAAGAAGTGCTCGATCTCGACCAGCCGATGCGGACGGACCTGCTCCAGGCGCTCGATGTGCGCCTGATGGGGGTCACCGATCGCGACGCACAGGACTTTGAAGTCGAAGCCCATCTCGTCGCGCATCTCGAGCCCGCCGATGGGGCGCGCCCAGATGTGGCAGCCGGTGAAGGTCGGCTCGTCGATGATCATGAGGGCATCCGTGTGGTCGCCGTCGTCGGCCCGCGTGCCCTCGATGAAGCCGTAGTCGAAGTTGTAGAAGACGGCCGACGACAGGATCCGGTCCAGGCGGAAGACGCCGGCCTCTTCGTCGAACTCGTACTTGTTGCGGCTGCCCCGCGGGATCTCGACGACGATCTCGACGATGTCCGGAAACGCGAGGGCGTGCTTGGCGGTCATGCGCGCACGATACGCCACGCGACAACGCGGCGCGGACGCCGCATCAGCCCGCGCCGCTCAGGCGCGCGTCTGCGAAGGCGGAGCCGAGCACCGCAGCGAGCGCACCCCGAGGTGCGTGAGCGAGGAGCGCAGGCGACAACGCACGCGGACGCCGCATCAGCCTGCGTCCGCCGCGCCGCTCAGGCGCGCGTCTGCGAAGGCGGAGCCGAGCACCGCAGCGAGCGCACCCCGAGGTGCGTGAGCGAGGAGCGCAGGCGACAACGCACGCGGACGCCGCATCAGCATGCGCAGCGGCGCCGCTCAGGCGCGCGTCGCGCTGCGAAGGCGGAGCCGAGCACCGCAGCGAGCGCACCCCGAGGTGCGTGAGCGAGGAGCGCAGGCGACAACGCACGCGGACGCCGCATCAGCGGCGCGGTCACTCGTTGTAGAGGCGCTCCTCGATGAGCTTCTCCTGCACCGTCCGCCCGCTGGGATCGAAGCATGAGAACTCGAAGTGCTTCTCGAACTCGAGATCGACGTTGTCCTGGCCGCCCCGGTTCTTCTCCACCGAGAGGATGACCCAGTCCCGGAAGCGCTGCGCCTGGTACGGGTTGAACTCGATGTTGACCTTGGCGACGATGTGGTACTTCTCGTTGAGGATGACGATGATGTCGGCCTCATAGTTGATCGCCGACGAGCCGCGCAGGTGATGGTTGCGCAGCCGGGCGGCCTTGAGGCCCTCCTTGTCCGCGGCCACGATCGCGACCATCGCGACCTGCTCCGCGAGGGCGATGTCCTTGAGGCCGTTGACGACGAAGGTCACCTTCTCGGTCTCGGTGGTCGGCTCCGGATACTGGGGGACCTTCTGGAGATAGTCGACCATCACGACGAGCTGGCGTCCGCCGGACAGCTCCTTGTGCTGCTGGACCAGCGTCCGCATGTTGTCGACGGTGCTGGCCGTCTGCGTCCCCCGCATGAGGAAGAGGTTCTGGCCGTAGCGGCCGATCCGGTCGAGGCTCGGCCGGAGGCGCGGGTTCGATGCGAGCTGCGGCCCGGTCCCGCCCTCGCCATCGGCGACCCATGAGCCGAGGATCTCGCGGCGCACGTCCTGGATCTTGATGGCGCCCGTCTTGTGCGGGAGGTGGGCCAGCGCCGACTCCATCGCGATGAGCCGGTTGAGGAGGTAGTGCTCCTCGTGCTCGAAGCAGATGTAGAGGACGTTCGCCTGGCCGCCCGAGGCGACGTTGCGCGCCATCTGCAGGGCCATCGTCGTCTTGCCGGTTCCCTGGGCTCCGCCGATCAGGAAGAGCTCGCCCGGGCGCAGGCCCGTGCCGATCGTCTTGTCCAGCGGGGTGAAGCCCAGCGGGATCGGCTGGTAGTCGGACAGGTTGCCGGAGACGATCCGGTCGTTCAGATCCACCAGGACGTCGAGGGCGGACCGGGGCACGAGGCTCCCGGTATCGGCGTCAAGGCGCCACTGTGGCTTGGGCCCACGGGCGGTGGGCTGCTCAGTCTCGGTGCTCACGCGTGCACTCGCTCCCCTGGCGTAGCGGACAGCGGGGCAGGCCCCCGTGCCGAAATCCTAGCACCCACCCCCGGCCTGGACACCCTACCGGAGTAC
>CAVPJI010000021.1:0-8119 GCA_963705215.1 uncultured Chloroflexia bacterium
TCGCAAGCAGGTGAAACGCCGGCGGGCCAGGGTCGAGCGGGCCAGGGTCGGGCGGGGCCGGGCTCGGCGGGAGCTTCTCCGCCGAGCTCACGCCGCGGGCCCCGGAGCAGCGCCGCGGGCGGCCTGCCGGGCGGCGACCGCGGCGAGGAGGTACGGCTGCACGATCATCACGGCCGCGACCGCGAGGACGATGAGCCCGATCGTCTCGGGGGTCGCCTGGAGCATGACGGCCGTCAGCAGGATGACCATGAAGGGCGCCTTGAAGAGGACCATCAGGAAGCCGGCCATGACCCCGCCGATGAGCACGTCGACGGGGATCCCCGGAACGACCAGGCCGATGGCCAGCGCGACGCAGGTCGAGGCGAAGATCGCCGGGAACGTCGGGCCGCCGAGGAAGCCGCTCTTGAAGGCGACGGCGAGCAGGACGAGCTTCACGAGTGCCATTGCCACCAGGATGGCTGGCCCGTATGCCGCCGGGTCGGCCGCGATCGTCCTGATCTGGGTCTCGCCCGAGAAGAGCAGGATCGGGGCCACCATGCCGACGACGCTGAACATGACCCCCGCGGCGAGCGCGCGCTCGACCTCGCGGCCCTCGAAGCGGCCGAACGCGGCCGCGGCAGCCCGGAAGAACCCCCCGGTGATGACCGCCAGGACCATCCCGAGGAGGCCCAGGAGGATCACCAGCACGATGTCGATCGGCTCGTGGGACTCCGTCGAGGTGAGGTGGAGGTAGTCCTGGAGGCCGTAGCTCCCGGCCGCCAGGAAGATGAAGTAGCCGATCGAGCCGCCGATGAGGTTGGCCGGCATGTTGCGGCTCTTCGCCTCCGGGTTCTTCACCAGTTCGGTGCCCAGGACGCCGGTGAAGAGCGGGTTGGCGATGAGGCCGTTGTAGGCGGAGGCCAGCGTCGAGAAGACGAGCCGCGACCGTTGCTCCACGGGGATGCCGACCTTCTCGCCGTAGAGCGCGGCGATCTTGGAGGCGATCCCGCCGATCCCGCCCTCGGGGCCGAGCACGGCGCCGGAGAACAGGGAGGCCCAGGCCATCACGACGTTGAGGGGCAGGCCTCGCCAGTCGATGCGGGAGCTCTCACTCGAGAGACTGTCGAGCAGCGATCCGCCGAGGTTGGTCGGGGCATGCCGGTACTTCACAAGAAGGCCGACGAGGAGCGAGAACGGCAGGCAGATGACCGGGAACATCCAGCGGTTCGCCGTGACGAACTCGTTCTCCCAGAGGAGCTTGTTCACCTCCTCGAAGACGATCAGCCAGGCGAGCACCGCGAGTGCGCCGATGACGGCGACCACCACGACGTGGACGTACGGATGAACCGGCCGAGCAGCGCTGACGGTCTCGCTCAGGTTCGGTCCGTCACCGGCCCCCTCGCTCATCTCGCCCTCCCCGCGCGACGGCCCCGGACGCTCGACCGGAGTCGCGGCATTGTGACACCGGGCGACGGCCCCGGGCGGTGTGGCCCTGGAATCATCGCGGGCGCACCCGGGGGAGTGCGCCCGCAGTCACGCGATCAGGTGTCGCGGGTCAGGCGGCCGGAGGCGGGTCCTTCATGCCGAAGGCGGCCTTCACGCCGGCGGAGTTCAGGTACAGGATGATGATGATCGGCATGATCGACATGCCGAGGCCAAGGCCCGTCCCCGGATACTCGAGCATCCAGAGGAACGCCTCGAAGAGGCTGATCCCGGCCACGATCATGGCGAACAGCCAGGCCCAGGGCTGGAGCGCCCAGAGGCCGACCGCGACGAGGAGCCAGAGAATCCCGGCGCCGATCGCGAGCCAGCCCCAGAGGCCGGACTGCTCAAATTTGCCGACGTCGCCGAGGATCGTGAACCAGTCGAAGCCGAGGATCCGGAAGCCCAAGAAGACCCAGGCGAAGCCGGCCAGGGCGGCGAAGAAGCCGATGACCGAGATGAGGATGGGCGGGTTCTTCATATGGGTGTGTCCTTCCGTGTCGTGGTCGGGCGGCGCCGAAGGGCCGGCGCCGCCTTCGTCGAGAGTGTGCGCCGGGCGCGGTCGGCGCAGCAGGTGCGTCCTTCGACGGACGCTAGAACCGCCGGCGCCGGCCGGGCGTCACGGCCGCGCCGACGACGGCAGCCTTCGCGACGGGCGATGGGCCGGGTGACACGGCTGCGCCGACGACGGCAGCCTTCGCGACGGGCGATGGGCCCGGGCCGACGGCCCGGCCGACGACGGCCACCTTCGCGACGGGCGCTCCGATGACGCCAACTCCCCTGCGACCTGGTCCGAGCGGCATGTCAGGCTCCTTCTGCTTCGAGGGCCGCGTCGGCCTCGACGGCGGCGATGAGGGCCTGGATGGGGATGCGGCCGTTGGCGATCAACTGGCCGCCGGCGCGGCGCATGGCCGCAGCGAACGGCGCGGCCCAGAGGTTCTCGTAGATGAGGACGCCGGCGACGCTGCCGGAATCCATCGCGGCGGCGAGGTGCGCGACGTCCTCTTCGGCCAGCGTCTGGGCGAGCTGGGCCTCGACCCTCTGGAGCTCCCCGAGGTCGGGGAGATCGGACAGCTCCATCGCGTCGACCGCGCCGTCCGCGTCCTTGGCGAGGATCAGGATGTCCATGATCCGGATGATCCCGGCGTCGTGGAGCTTGACGAGTTCCGTCGCGCCCTCGCCCGTGAAGTTCTGGTGCCCGGCCGGGAACTCGACCACCAGGTAGTCGACGGGTCCCAGCTCGTCGAGCGATCGCTCCGTCACGTGTTCTCCTTCTCGCTGGTGCGACTCGGCCGTGAGTCGCCGGGTGGGGCGGAGCCGGAGCCGCGGCCGCGGCTCCGGCACGAGTCTCGGATCGGACCTACTGGCGCGCCATGTGCGCGCGCAGCTCGGCCTCCGGGTCGACGATCAGCTCCCCACTGACGTCCACCACGACCTTTTCGAGGCGGCCGGTGAACTTGAACGGGCTCCGGTACTCAGGGGTCACGGGCGATCCCGGGTTGTGCCCGCAGCTCACGCCGCCGGGATTGAACATGAACGGCGTCGTGTACGGGGCATCGGTGCTCGCGACCAGCGTCCCGTCCACGTAGAGCTGGAGCCGTCCCGGGGCTCCCTTCCCGTGCGGCAGGTCGACCTCGCCCGTCGGCTCGAACTCGAAGCGGAGCTCGTGGCGACCCGCCGGGAGCGGGTCGGGCGAGGAGACCTGGAACTGCTGTCGGGCGACGTAGTTGTGAACGTAGTGCAGCCGGCCGCCCTTGACGTAGAGCGAGTAGCCGCCGGCCGCCGTCCCCTGACAGAACAGGACGCCCTCGGCGCCGCCCTCCGGGATCTCGACCGAGGCGGTGATGCTGTGCGGTCGATTGTGGAGCCGCGGCGCGGCGAAGTTGGGGATGGACTGGGTACCCGGGACGTAGGTGTACTGGTTTCGCGGCACCGCGACGAGCGGCTTCTCGACCATCATCCGCGCCAGGCCGCTGCCATCGACGGGCATGACCCCGTACTTGCCGGCCTCGACGTACCAGGTCCCGATCAGCTCGATGAGCTTGTCGCGGCGATCTGCCGCGAGGTCGCGGTTCTCCGCCGGGTCCTCGTCGATGTGGTAGAGCTCCCAGCCGGTGGCGTCGAGCTCGGCGAGCTTCTCGGCCGAGATGGGGTTCCCGAACCCCGTGCCGGCCTCGGTGAACGAGGGGCCTGGCCACGGGCAGACCGCCCGCCAGCCGTCCTTGTAGATGGCCCGGTGACCGAGCATCTCGAAGTACTGCGTGCGGTGCCTGCTCGGAGCGGCGGGATCATCGAGCGCGTGGGCGAAGCTCACGCCCTGGATCGGTGCCTGGGCCACGCCGCGGATTGCGGCGGGCGGCTCCACGCCGAGGAGGTCGAGGACCGTGGGCACCATGTCGATGATGTGGGCGTACTGGCTGCGGACCTCGCCGCGCGCCTTGACCCCCGCGGGCCAGGAGACGATGAACGGGTCGGTGGAGCCGCCCCGGTACGTCTCGCGCTTCCAGCGCCGGAAGGGCGTGTTGCCGGCCCACGTCCAGCCCCACGGGTAGTGGTTGAAGTGCTCGGGTCCGCCGATCTCGTCGATGACGGCCAGGCTCTCCTCGAGCGTCTCCTGGGCGTTGTTGAAGAACTGGGCCTCGTTGGTCGTCCCGCCGGGCCCGCCCTCGGCACTGGCGCCGTTGTCACTGATGACCATGACGATCGTGTTGTCGAGGACGCCCTGCTGGCGCAGGAAGTCGAGCAGCCGGCCGAGGTGGTGGTCGGTGTGACTGAGGAAGCCCGCGAACACCTCCATCATCCGGGCCGACAGCCGGCGCGCCTCGGGCGATAGGGACGCCCAGTCGGGCACATCCGGGTCGTGCCGCGACAGCTCGGCGTCGGCGGGCAGGATCCCGAGCTCCTTCTGGCGCGTGAACACGTTCTCCCGGTACGCGTCCCAGCCGTCGTCGAACTGGCCGGCGTAGCGGTCGGCCCACTCCTTCGGCACGTGGTGCGGGGCGTGCGTCGCGCCGAAGCAGAGGTGCAGGTAGAACGGCTTGTCGGGGTCGATCTGGCGGAGGTCGGTGATGAACTCGATCGACTTGTCGACCAGGTCCTCCGTCAGGTGGTAGCCCTCCTCGGGCGTCCGGGGCGGCTCCACCGGGTGGTTGTCGTAGACGAGCTCGGGGTACCACTGGCTGGTGTCGCCGCCCAGGAAGCCGTAGAAGCGCTGGAAACCGCGCCCAAGGGGCCAGCGGTCGTAGGGGCCGGCCGCCGTCTCGTAGACGCTCGGCGTCAGGTGCCACTTGCCGACCATGTACGTGCCGTAGCCGTGCTCCAGGAGCATCTCCGAGAGCATCCCGTTCTCGAACGGCATGATCCCGTTGTAGCCGGGGTAGCCGGTGGCGAACTCGGTGATGCAGGCCATGCCGTTGCTGTGGTGGTTCCGCCCGGTGACGATGCAGGCGCGGCTCGGCGAGCAGAGGGCCGTCGTGTGCATGTTGCTGAAGCGGAGCCCGTCGGCCGCGAGGGCGTCGAAGTTCGGCGTGGCGATCGGGCTGCCGTAGCACCCGAGGTGGCCAAACCCGGTGTCGTCGAGAACGACGAACAGGACATTCGGGGCGCCCTTGCGTGCTCGCGCGGGCGCCGGCCACGCCGGGCTCGACTCGTCGGCCGTGCGGCCGATAACCCCAGGAAACGACGCTCCGGCCGGGTACTCGACGATGGGCACTCCAAGTCCTCCTTGCACTCCGTCGCGGGCGCATCCGTCGTGTCTGCCGCAACGCGGGGGCGTCGATCACGCCGAACCGGAGGCGACTGTCCTCCGGCAGACCATGCCTGCTCCGGGTCCAGTATCGCCCAGACAGGTCGGCGGGTCCAGATCGTGCGTCAGACGGAGCGCGAGTGAGTCGCGGCGCGCGCAGAATGGCGGCCAAGGACACCGGGTACGACCGGAGGAGGTTCCGCTGTGAGCGAGAGCGCGAACGAGGGATCGGGGGAGCCGGCAGGGGGCGCGCGACCCGACGCGGCGGTCGTCGCCTCCCTCGACGAGGCGGGCCGCCAGCTGCGGGCACCGTGGGCTGCGAGCATCGCCGGCCTCCTCTTCGCCGTCCTGTACACGGTGGCTCTGCTCCTGCTCCGGAGCTCGCCCCTGACCGGGGCGGACGATGCGGAGCTGGTGCGGCTGTTCGCGACCGGGCAGGACCTGGGCGTCATCGTGGGCGGGCTCTACCTGGCGCCGTTCGCCGGCATCATGTTCCTGTGGTTCATCGCCGTGATCCGTGACCAGATCGGCGAGCGCGAGGACCGCTTCTTCGCCACCGTCTTCTTCGGCAGCGGCCTCCTCTTCGTGGCCCTGACCCTCGTCGCGGCCACCGCGGCGTGCGCCCCCGTGGTCGGGGTCCGCTACCTGGAGCTCGGGGCACCGTCGGCAGACGAGATGGGCCAGGCGCGCGCGCTCTCGTACACGGTGCTGTTCGCCTTCTCGACGCGCGCCGCTGCGGTCTTCCTCATCTCGCTGGGAACCATCGGGCTCCGCAGTCGCACGTTCCCCAACTGGTTCGCCTGGACCGGGTACGTGCTGGGCATCGTCCTGCTGGTCGTCGTGTCGTTCTGGGACTGGATCGTGCTGACTCTGCCGGCCTGGGTCGCCGTCGTCAGCCTGTTCATCCTGCGCCGCGAACGGGCACGCTCCCGGCTGGCCTGAGGGGCCGCCCGCCGACGCCGTCTCGGCGAGTCAGCCTGGAGCCGCCCCCGACGTGGTGCGGCGGCGGTGATCCTGGACCGCTGCGGCGACGGACAGGTAGACGCGGTCCTCCCCGACCATCTCCATCAGGCCCATGCGCCGCATCCGGTCGCGGACCGGTCCCTTGACCTGGGCGAGGCTCACCTCGATCGAAAGGTCGTGCAGCTCGCCGATCAGCTGCCGGACGATGTCCGCCGTGGTCACGTCGAAATCGGCCGTCGCGCCAACGTCGAGAAGGACCGCCGAGGGCCGCGGGTCGCCTCCGGCGACGGCCTCGAGGATGGCACCGCGGGCGACGTTCACATTGAAGAAGTAGAGCGGGGCGTCGATCCGCAGCATCAGGAGCCCGGGGATCTCCTCGGCCTCGGGATGCCGCTCGAGGTCGACGTACGTTCCCCGCTCACCGCTCAGCTTGCCGAGCCTGGCCACGTACGGCCGGCTCGCCCGGTACAGGACCAGCATCAGCGAGAGCAGGACGGCGACCACCAGGCCCACGAGGACGGTGGTCGTCACGACGGCGACGAGGGCCACCATCGCCAGGATGAAGTCCGTCCGCCGGGTGTCTGCATAGCGCCGCAGCTCGCCGATGTCCATCAGGCCCAGGACCGCCGTGATGACGATCGCGCCGAGCACGGCGTTGGGCAGGTTCTCGAAGAGCGGAGCCAGCAGCAGCGCGGTCGCGAGGATGAGCGCCGCCGTGACGATCGAGGAGAGCTGAGAGCGGGTCCCCGCCGACTCGGCGGTGGCCGACTGCGAGAGGCTCGCGTCCACGGTGAAGCCGCCGAACAGCCCCGTCGAGAGGTTCGCCGCACCGAGGGCGACGAGCTCCTGGTCGGCGTCGATCTCGTACTTGTGCCGCGCCGCGAAGGCTCGCCCGGCTCCGAGGGATTCCCCGACGGCCAGGAACACGATGCCGGCGGCGCCCGCGGCCAGGAACGGGAGGTCGAGGAGAGAGACGTTCGGGAGCCCCGGGAGCGGGATCCCCGTCTGGATCTCGCCGACGACGCTGACGTCATGGACCTCCAGGTCGAAGGCCTCCACGGCGATGATGCCGAGCACGAGGGCGACGAGCGGCCCCGGGATCTTCCGCGAGATCGCCCGCAGCACCAGGATGAGGGCCAGGGCGCCGATCCCGACCGCGAGGGTCCAAGGGTTGGTGTCGGGCAGGTTGTCGACCAGGACCTGGAGCTGCTCGATCGTGCCATCACCGCCGCCGGGCACGCCGAGGAGCT
This sequence comes from uncultured Chloroflexia bacterium, assembly GCA_963705215.1. Classification (GTDB taxonomy): domain Bacteria; phylum Chloroflexota; class Limnocylindria; order Limnocylindrales; family CSP1-4; genus CTSoil-043. Next base: position 7,420 of record CAVPJI010000021.1, read on the forward strand.
TAGGCAGCTGGCCGACGATGATCGTGATCGACAGGCCGAAGATGAACCCGGTCACGACGGACTTGGCGAGGAAGTCGGCGATGAACCCCAAGCGAACGATCCCGGCCACCAGGAGGATCGCCCCGACCACGAGCGCGAGGCCGGCGGTCAGGGCGAGGTAGCGGTCCGGGTCCCCGCCCGCGAGCGGGCCGACGACCGAGGCGGACATGATCGCCATGGTCGAGCTGGTCGTGACCTTGAGGTGGCGGCTCGTGCCGAAGATCGCATACGCGGTCAGGGCGGCGAGCGCCGTGATCAGCCCGTACTCCGGCGGCACGCCCGCGAGGGCCGCGTAGGCCATGGCAACGGGCACCATGACGCCCCATGAGGTGAGGGCGGCGACCAGGTCGGCACGCCGCCAGTCGGCGGGGTACGCCGGCAGCCAGGTGACGATGGGGACGTAATGGGTGACCACGTGCCGGATCCGGGCGCGGGCCGGGTCGACGCGTCGGGGCGACACGGTCCCGGGGGTCGCCGATCCATCCGGCTCCATGTCGGCTGGCTCGCCTCCGGTGCTGGTCATCAAGCGCTGCGGCCCGTGCGCGCGCCGGTCAGCGCGGGCCAGGCGGGATCGACGCCCGCAGCGCGGCAATCTCGGCCCGCAGGGCCGCCAGCTCCTCGACGATGGCACTGGCCGCCTGCGGGTCGACCGTCGGGGTGG
>CAVPJI010000022.1:0-28531 GCA_963705215.1 uncultured Chloroflexia bacterium
TCGCCGCCGGGGTCGCCTTCGGGACCGTGTACCTGTTCGCCGCGGTCGGCGAGATCTTCGCCGAGCGGGCCGGCGTCCTCAACCTCGGGGTCGAGGGGATGATGCTCATGGGCGCGGTCGTTGCCTTCGGCACCGCCGTCGGCACCGGCAACCCCTGGCTCGGGCTCGTGCTCGGGATGCTCGCCGGCGGCCTGCTCTCGCTCCTCCACGCCGTCATCACGATCAGCTTCCAGGCCGAGCAGGTCGTCTCCGGCCTCGCCCTGACGTTCCTCGGCAGCGGCCTCGCCCGGGTGCTGGGCGAGGACCTCAGCAAGGCCGGGGCGATCGCCCTGATCCCGACGGCGACGATCCCGGTCCTGTCGGCCATGCCCGTCGTCGGGCCGATCTTCTTCACGAGCCAGAGCCTCCTCGTCTACATCGGCTTCCTCGTCGTGCCGGCCGCGTGGTACTGGATCAACCGGACGCGCCCGGGCCTTCACCTCCGGGCGGTCGGCGAGAGCCCGACGGCCGCCGACACCCTCGGCGTCGACGTCTACCGCGCTCCGCTACGCCTACGTCTTCGTTGGCGGTCTTTTTGCCGGCCTCGGCGGGGCGACGATCACCCTCGCGATCTCGCCCGGCTGGTTCAGCGACCTGACGACGAACGGCGCCGGCTGGATCGCGATCGCGATCGTGATCTTCGCCCGCTGGAACCCGCTCTGGGCGGCCGCCGGGGCCTACGCCTTCGGCGCGATCCGGCGGATGATCATCGACCTCCAGGGCCCGGAGACGCTCTTCGGGTTCCCCAATCCCTTCTTCGAGGACCACACCCTCACGTTCTTCCTCCAGATGCTCCCCTACGTCCTCGTGATCATCGTGCTCATCGTCGCTTCGGGCGAGGCGCTCAGGAGGCGGGTCGGCGCGCCGGCAGCGCTGGCCATCCCGTACGTGCGGGGCGAACGCGGGGCGTAGGGCGAACGCGGACGTCGAGAGGCGCGAGACCGCCGGGACCGTCTCCCGGCGCGTTGCTGCCCGCGGTCAGGAGCCCTCGTCGGCCTCGGGGCCCATGAGCTCCATCTGGACGAACCCGCTGGTGTCGAACGCCAGCTGCTCGGGTTCCCGGGCGGGCCCCTCGCCGAGCGGCGCGAACTCGAGCACGATCCGCTCGTCACCCTCGACGAGGGCGTAGACGATGAGCTGGTCGGGGCGGGTCTCGAACTCCAGGTGCTCGAAGGAGTCGACGTTGAGGCAGATGGAGACAGGCGTGAAGTACGAGGAGGTCTCCGGCTCGTCGATCACCACCCGCTCGACCCAGCCGGTGCCGCTCGCGACGAGGTCGCGGCCGCGGAAGTAGCGGTACGAGACCGTCTGCTTCACCAGGGGCCGGAGCAGGTTGAGGATGTCCGTCCGCGACGAGACGATGCCGCTGTTGACGTAGAACCGGGCGGGCGTCGGACGGGCCATGAGAGCACCTCCTGCGCGGTGCCGGCACGGGCGGGGACGGGAGCGCGGCGTTCGGGCGGACGTTCCGGACCGGGTGCCGCGGCGATCGTAGCGCACCGCGGATCGGCCGGGGAGGCCTATCATCGAGGCATGCTCCTCGCGATCGACGTCGGCAACACGAACCTGCGGCTGGGCACGGCCCGCGACGGCGTCCTGGGCGGCCCCCGCCGGGCCGCGACGCCGGCCGCCGCCACGCCGGACGAGGTGGAGACCCTGCTCGGGTCGTTGCTGGCCCTCGACGGGCTGCACCTGGACGAGGTTGGGGCGTTCGTCGTGTCCTCCACCGTGCCGGCCGCGACGGCTGCCGTCGAAGGGGTGGCCTCGCGCCGGGCGATTCCCTGCCTCACAGCGTCCGCCGTCACGGTGCCGCTCCCGATCCGGGTCGAGCGGCCGGGTGACGTCGGGCCGGACCGTCTCGTGAACGCCTACGCCGCCGCCCACCTGTACGGCACCCCGGCCGTCGTCGTCGACTGCGGCACGGCCACGACGCTCGACGCGGTCGACCACGATGGCGCGTTCGTGGGCGGCGCGATCGCCCCGGGCCTCGTCCTGGGCCTCGAGGCGCTCGCGGCGCGAACGGCACGCCTGCCGCGCGTGACGCCGGATCTCCCCGACGGCCCGATTGGACGCGACACGGTCGCCGCGATCCGGGCCGGAACCGTCCTGGGCCACCGGGCGATGATCGAAGGGCTGCTCGCACAGATGCGCCGCCAGCTTGCCGCCGCGGCCGGCCTCGCGCCCCGCGAAGTCAGGGTCGTGCTCACGGGCGGGCTCGCCGCGCTGCCCTGGGCGCAGACCATCGAGGGCATCGACGCGATCGATCCGGAGCTGACGCTCCGCGGCCTCGTCCTGGTCCACCGTGCCGTGACCGGCATCGGGGGGGCCTGACGCGTGGCCGGGCGACTGGTGGGGCGCTTCATCGGCCTCGGGATCACCGGCTCGATCGCGGCCTTCAAGGCCGTCGACCTGCTGCGCCTCCTGCGCGCCGAGGGGGCCGACGTCCAGGTGCTCATGACGCCCTCCGCGACGCGCTTCGTGGCGCCCCTGACCCTGGCCGCGCTCTCCCAGCGCCACGTCGATGCCGAGGTGCTCGACCTCCTGCCCGACGGCCGGATCGGCCATGTCATCACGGCCGACGCGGCGGACGCCATCCTCGTCGCCCCGGCGACGGCCCACTGGCTGGGAGCGATGGCCCACGGCCTGGCCGCCGACGTGGTCACCGCGACCTGCCTCGCGACATCCGCGCCGGTGGTCGTCGCCCCGGCGATGGACGGCGACATGTACGCCCACCCCGCCACGCAGGCGAACGTCGGGATCTTGCGGGACGAGTTCGGGTACGCGATCGTGGAGCCGGAGAGCGGAGCCCTCGCCTCGGGCCAGGTGGGACCCGGCAGGCTCGCCGACCTCGGCGCGATCGTCGACGCCGTGGTGGCCGCGGTCGGCAGCCGCCCCATCCGGCGACCCGATCCGGCCGACCGTCCGCCGCGCCTCGCCGGTCACGCCACGGATGCGCTCGGGCGTGACGCCGACGACCTCAGCCGGCCGCCACGTCGTGGTCACGGCCGGCGGGACGGCAGAGCCGATCGACCCCGTCCGCTTCATCGGCAACCGGAGCACGGGCACGATGGGCGTTGCCGTCGCCGAGGCAGCCCGCGACCGCGGCGCACGGGTGACGCTCATTGTCGGCATGGTCAGCGTCCCCCTTCCGGGCGGCGTGGAGGTGGTCAGGGCCGAGACTGCCGTCGCCATGAGAGCCGCCCTTGGGCGCGTCCTCGAGACAGCCCGCGGCCGGGCAGGCTTCGATGCGCTCGTCATGGCCGCGGCCGTCGCCGACTTCCGTCCGTCTGCTCCCGCCGACCGTAAGATCCAACGCACTGACAGCACCGTCACGCTCGACCTCGTGCCCAACCCCGACCTGCTGGCCGAGATCGGCCGCCTCGTCCGCGGCGTGAACGACGAGGGCGCGCCGACCGGCCGGAGCCTTGATCCCCGCCCGTTCCTCGTCGGGTTCGCCGCCGAGACCGGCAGCCTGGCCCGGGCCGCCGAGAAGCTGGCGAAGAAGCGGGTCGACCTCATCGTGGCCAACGACGTGGCCGAGGAAGGATCGGGCTTCGGCAGCACGACGAACCGGGTGACCCTCGTCGCCGCGGACGGGACGGAGGACGCGCTGCCGCTCCTCCCGAAGCGCGAGGTGGCCGAGCGGATCCTCGACCGCGTGGTCGCGGCGCTGGACGCCCGCGACGGCGCGGCGCAGACTGGCGCGCACAACCCCCGCAAGGAGACCCGCGTCCCGTGAGCGCTTCCCCGGCCGGCCCCGCCCGCATCACCGTCCTGGACATCGCCCGGATGCACGCCGACGGCGAGCGGATCGCGATGCTCACGGCCTACGACTACCCGACGGCTCAGCTCGTCGACGAGGCGGGGATCCCGGCCATCCTGGTCGGCGACTCGCTCGGCCAGGTGCTCCTGGGCTACGACACCACGGTCAGGGTGACGATGGAGGAGATGCTCCACCACACCAAGGCGGTGGTGCGCGGCACCCGACGGGCGCTCGTCGTGGGCGACATGCCGTTCCTCTCCTACGCGACGCCCGAGGACGCGCTCGCGAACGCCGGGCGATTCCTGCGCGAAGCCGGCGCGCACGCCGTCAAGGTCGAGGGCGGCGTCCGGGCGGCCCGGGTCATCGATGCGATGGTGCGGGCCGGGATCCCGGTGATGGGCCATATCGGCCTCACTCCCCAGGCGATCAACGCGCTCGGCAGGGTCCGGGTCCAGGGTCGCAGCCGGGAGCAGGCGCGGGCGCTCCTCCACGACGCCCTTGCGGTCCAGGAGGCCGGCGCGTTCGCCGTGGTCCTGGAGCTCGTGCCCGAGCAGCTGGCGGCGGCCATCACCGCCCGCCTCCGCATCCCCACGATCGGGATCGGGGCCGGGATCGGGTGTGCAGGCCAGATCCAGGTCATCACCGACGTGCTCGGCCTCGGCTCGTTCGTGCCGCGCCACGCGCGCCCCTACGCGGACCTGCGGGGCACGATCCTGGCGGCCGTGGGCGCCTATCGCGCCGATGTCGAGGCGGGCGCGTTCCCGGGCGAGGCGCAGTCGAGCCGGATGGACGAGGCGGTCCTCGACGAGGTCCTGGGCCGCACGACCGCCGACCGGGCCGGCACGGCGGACGCGACCCTCGGGGGGATCGCGCTCGACCGCGACCTGTGATCGACGACCAGGAGACGATCGCCGGCCACGCAGTGACGGCGGCGTCGCCCGGCCGGCCGCCCCCCGCCGGCGTCCCGCTTGTCGTGCGCTCGCGCGCCGAACTTGCCGCGGCCCTGGCCCGGGCGCCGCGCCCGCTTGGACTGGTGCCCACGATGGGCTGGCTCCACGCCGGGCACCGATCGCTCATGGCCCGGGCGCGCGCCGAGAACGCGACCGTGGCCGCCTCGATCTTCGTCAATCCCCGCCAGTTCGGCAGCCCGTCCGACCTCGAGCGCTACCCCCGCAACGAGGCCCGCGACCTCGCGATCTGCGCGGACGAAGGTGTCGACCTCGTCTGGGCCCCCGGCGTCGAGGACGTCTTCCCGGCCGGCTTCGACACGTCGGTCCGCGTCGGCGCCGTCTCCCTCCCGCTGGAGGGTGCAGCCCGACCGGGCCATTTCGAGGGCGTGGCGACCGTCGTGGCGGTCCTTCTCGGGGCGATCCGGCCCGACCGGGCGTACTTCGGGGTGAAGGACGCGCAACAGCTGCGCGTGATCGCCCGGATGGCAACCGACCTCGCCCTCGCAACGGTGGTCCCCTGCCCCACCGTGCGCGAGCCGGACGGCCTCGCGATGAGCTCGCGCAACGTCCACCTCGCGCCCGTCGAGCGCGCCGCTGCCGCGGTCCTCCACCGTGCCCTCCTGGCCGGGCGCGCGCGACGGGACGCCGGGGAGCGCGACGCAGAGGCGATCCGGGTCGCGGTCCGGGAGGTGCTGGCGACGGAGCCGCTCGCGGACGTGGAGTACGTCTCGCTCGCCGACGACGACTCCCTCGAGGAGCTTGACCGGGTCGACGGCCCGGCGCTCCTCTCGCTGGCGGTCCGCTTCGGCACGACGCGCCTGATCGACAACCTCACGGTCTGACCGGGAACCGCGCGGCAGGGGCCGCCGTCTCGGGGCCACGACGCGGGCCGAGCCTGACCGCGTCACTGCCTGGGGGTCTCCCCGATGAACGCCTCGCACCGACCCACCATCCTCCGCGGCCTGGGCCTCCTGGCCGCCCTCGCGCTCGTCCTCGCGGCGTGCGGCGGGTCCGCCGCCCTCGCCCCGGACGACAACTCCATGACCCAGCCTGGTGACGGCAGCGCGGCCGGCGCCCCGGCCCCCGCGGCCAGTGCCGCGCCGTGGACCGAGGAGGCGGCCAAGGAGCTCTACGGCCGCACGGGCACGGACGCTGCGCCGGGCATGGCTCCCCTCATCGTGCGGACCGGCCAGCTGAACCTCGAGGTCGCCGTCCTCGACGACGCCCTCGCGGCCGCCGAGCAGATCGTCGTCGCGGCCGGCGGCTACGTGGCCGCGTCGCAGCGCCAGGGCGACGGGGAGAACGCCGGTGCCATGGTCACCTTCCGGATCCCCGTGGAGCGCTGGGAGACCACCCTCGCCGCGCTCCGGAAGGTCGGGGCCAAGGTCCTGCTCGAGCAGACGGGCAGCGAAGAGGTCACGAGCCAGGTCGTCGACCTCGGCGCGCGGCTGGTGAACCTGCGAGCGACCGAATCGGCCCTCCAGGCGATCATGGTGAAGGCGACCAAGATCCCCGACATCCTCGAGGTCCAGGCTCAGCTGACCGGCGTCCGCGGGGAGATCGAGCAGCTGACCGCCCAGAAGCAGTCGCTCGAGGAGCGGGCCGCGCTCGCGACGCTCACGGTCGGCTTCTCGCTTCCGCCCACGGTTGCGGTGACGCAGGTCCAGGAGGGCTGGGATCCCGCCAGCGAGGTGGACCGCGCCGCGGCCACCCTCGTCGGCCTGGGCCAGGGTGTCGCCAACGCGGCGATCTGGTTCTCGATCGTCCTGCTGCCCCTCGCCCTCGTCCTCGGGATCGTCGGCGGCGTGGCGTGGCTTGCAGCCCGTCGCCTCCGCCGGCGCCCGGCGCCGCCGACGCCCCCTGCCCTGGCCGAGGCCCCGTCCGCCTAGATCTCCTGGCGGCGGAAGCTCCACCAGGCCAGGCCGACGGCCGCGATCACGAAGAGGATGTTGGCGACGATGGGCCCGACCAGCGGGTCGGGCACGGTCCCGAGGGCGAGCTGGTCGGCCGCGCCCCACAGGCTCGTCGGCATGTAGGCGCCGACGCCCGGCAGCGCCGAGAGGATGCCGGCGACCAGGAAGGCACCGAAGGCCACGCCCCCGGCAACCAGTGCCGAGCGCGTGGTGGCCGAAGCCAGGAAGGTGAGGGCCGCCACCACGGCCAGCGAGAGCCAGACCAGCCCGACTGCCGCAGCGAAGTGAGCGGCGGGGAGCGGCTCGAAGAGGATCGCCGTGTAGGCCCAGCAGAGGGTCCCGGCCACCGCTGTCGCGATCGCCAGGAGAGATCCGATCGCCAGGACCTTCGCCCCGACGAATGCCGCGCGCGTGATCGGCTTGGTCAGCAGGAAGGCCGCCGTGCCGCGTTCCTTCTCGGTTGCCACCGAGCCCATGGTCACGAGGATCGCGATGAGCACCCCGAACTGACCCATGTTCTTGGTGAACTGGATGACCGCGTCGGCGACCGTGGGCTCCGGGATCATCCCCTGGAACTGGCCCCCGCCGATGGCCTCGACGATCTCGCGGACGTACCGGGCGAAGACCGGCGAGAACAGCCCGATCAGGGCAAAGACGGCCACGACGACGGGGAGGCGCGCGGTCCGGACCTGCTCGCGGATCTCCTTGCCCAGGAGCAGGCTGAAGCCGGTCACGCCTCGACCTCCGGATCCGGCGCCTCGGTGCCGACGAGCTGGAGGAAGACGTCCTCGAGGGTCGGCCGGACGCGCTCGTAGCGGGCGAGCCGGACGCCCGCCGCGACCACGAGGAGCAGTCCCTCGGCGGCGGCCCGCTCGGCGTCGGTCACGACGACCCGCAGGACGCCGTGCTCCTCGCGCACCTCGCGGGTCCAGGCCGCCTCGCGCAGGGCGGCGGTGAGCTGCGCCACGGCCTCCGCCTGGCCGGGCTCCGGGTCGAGCTCGAGGATGGGCCGGGCGTGGCGGGCCAGGAGCTCGCCGATCGGCGCTTCGGTGACCAGCCGCCCGTGATCCAGGATGGCGACCCGGTCGCAGATGCGCTCCACGTCGGTGAGGATGTGCGTGCTCATGAAGACCGTGGCCCGGCCGCCCAGGGTCCCGACCAGCTCCAGCACGTCGCGCCTTCCCTCCGGGTCGAGCGCGCTCACCGGCTCGTCGAGGAAGAGCACCGCGGGCCGCGGCAGCAGGGCCTGGCCTACGCCGAGACGCTGGCGCATCCCGCCGGAGTAGCCGCCGATCCGCCGCCCGGCGGCCTCGACGAGGCCGACGGTCTCGAGCACCTCGTCGACCCGCGAGCGAAGCGCGGAGCCGGCCAGCCCGTACGCCCGGCCCACGAAGGCGAGCAGCTCGCGCCCGGTCATCCAGCCGTAGAAGCGCGGGTCCTGGTCGAGGTAGCCGATCCGCCCCGCGAGCTCGGTTCCTCCACGGCCGACCTCGACGCCGGCCACGACCGCCGCCCCGGCGCTGGCGTGGCCGAGCCCGGCCAGGATCCGCAGCGTCGTCGTCTTGCCGGCGCCGTTGGGGCCCAGGAACCCGAAGACCGACCCGGCCGGGACCGCGAGGTCGAGCTGGTCGAGCGCCAGGACATCGCCGAAGCGCTTGGTCAACCCGCGGGCCTCGATCGCAGGGGCGGCGGCCCCGGAGGCGGAGCTCACCGGATCGCCCTCACGCCTCCTCGCGTCCGACGAGGAAGTAGAGGATGGGTCCGATCAGGTTGACGAAGATGATCACCAGCGCCCAGACCACCTTGCTGCCGCCCTTCACCGCCCGGGTCGGCCGAGTCAGGTCGTAGAGCGCCGCGACGAGCAGCCCGACCTGGATGATGAAGATCGGGAGGAGGATCGGGATGAGCGCTCCGAGGTCCGCGTTCATGCGAGTCTCCGGTCCGTGGCTGTGACTTCGGCTGCCGCCGCCAGCATCTGGCCGGCGTCGAGCGACGCCGCCACGATCGACTTGATCATCGCGATCTTGCCCGCGTCCGCAGCGTGGGTCTTGACCAGGAGGTCATGAACATCGGAGGCCACCTGATAGGTGTCCTCGTCCAGGAAGCAGGCGAAGAGGTCGGCCCGCCTGATCTCATCGACCACGGCGGGACGCGGACGGTAGCCGGACAGGACGAAGCCGACCGTCGCCGGCTCGACCTCGCCACGGATGACGGCAGGTCTCCGAGCCTCGGCCCTGTGGTCCCGCGCGAGGGCCACGATGACATCCTCGCGGTCGCCGGCCACGATGACGATCCGCCGCCCGAGGACGTGCTGGAGCACGTGGTGCGGCTCCATCGCCGCGACACTGATGCCCCCGATGACCAGGTCCAGGTCCGGGCCCGGCAGGAGCACCTCCGCCCGGGTCCCCTCCACGATCATCGCCAGCGACGGGCTGGAGAGGATCGGCCGGTACGGGATCACCCCGAGGAGCGGGATGCCATGCAGGGCCAGCCCCTTCTCCAGGACCGACGCGATCCCGGGCTGCTTGTCTACGTTCACCTTGTTGACGATCGCCCCGGCCACCGGGACCCCGTGAGCCGCGAAGAGGCTCACGTTCAGGACGATCTCGTCGATCGGCCGGCCCACGCCGCCTTCGCTCACGATCACGGCCGGAGCCCCGAGCCGGGCCGCGACGGCGGCGTTGGAGAGGCCGATCACGGCCCCCACCCCGGCGTGCCCGGTTCCCTCGATGAGGAGGACGTCCTTCTCGTCGACGAATGTCGCGTGGGCCGACCCGATCCGCGCCCCCAGGTCCTCGACGACCTCGCCGGCGATGTAGGCCTTCGTGAAGCCGCGCGGGATGTGAACGGGGCTCATCACCGTCATCGGCTCCGGCAGCCCGTAGACCGCCTTGACCAGGACCGCGTCCTCGTCGGCCGGCACGCCGGTCTCGTCGACGATCGTCCGCTGGCCAACGGGCTTCATGAACCCGGTCCGCAGCCCTGCGCCGATGAACAGGTCCAGGAGCCCGAGGGACAGCGTGGTCTTGCCCCGGTTCTGGCCCGTGGCCGCGAGGTAGAGGTGGCGCATCAGGGCACGACCGGGGCGGGCAGGGTGAACAGGACGAACGGGGCGGCCGAGGCGGCCGAGGCGGCCGAGCCGGTCGGCGCGACCGAGCTCAGCGCGGCGTCGTCCGACGCTCGACGAGAGCGAGCGCCTCGCGGAGCCGACCGATCATCTCGGGATCGATGCTGTCGGGCTCGAGGTGCGGGCCGAGCCGCTCCAACACGTCGCCGACGAGGCCGAGGAAGACGCCCGCGTCGGCGACGAAGAACTGGGGCTCGTTGTTGTAGCGCACGAGGGTGAGGCGGCCCTGCAGGACGCGCCGATCCTCCATGTGCGCCACCTGCGTGGCGAACGTGTGCCCCTGGATGCCGTCGGGGTTGTTCAGGAAATTCAGGGCGTTGTCGATGGCCAGGCCGAAGCGGGCGCGCCACGCCGTCAGACGCTCATGCACCTCGGGCGCGATCCGGACCTCTCCGACCTCCTCGAAGACCTCGGGCGCCACGGTCAGGAGCCCCACGAGGGTCGCGCCGGCGCGTGCACCGAGCATCACCTGGAGCGAGCGCTCCAGGGTGAACACCTCCGAGTCGAACCGGGGGCTGGTGATGACGTCGGTCAGGAGGTCCTCGACGTTGTCCAGCACGGCCGTGTCGGACATCGCCCCGGCGAGGTGGAGGATCTCCTCCTTGAACAGGAACTTCTCTTCGTGGTCGAGCATGGGGCCGATGGTACACCGCGGGAATCGTCGAGCCCCGGCGGGTGGCCGGGGCTCGACGAGGTGCAGCCGGCGGCGGAACGCCGCGGGGATCTACGGGTAGAGGCCGCGCAGAGCCGTCGTGTCAGCGACGCGCTTGACGGCGACGAGGTAGGCCGCGGTCCGCATGTCGACCTTCTCGAGCATCGCCATCGCGAGAACCTCGGCGAAGGAGCGGTCCATGATCTCCTTGAGCTTGGCGTTGACGACCGCCTCGCTCCAGTGGTCCCGGTTGAGGTCCTGGACCCACTCGAAGTAGCTGACGGTCACGCCGCCCGCGTTGGCGAGGATGTCCGGGATCATGAAGACGCCCTTGGCGGCGAGGATCTTGTCCGCCTCGGGCGTCGTTGGGCCGTTGGCGGCCTCGGCGACGATCTTGGCCTTGACGTTGGCGGCGTTCTGGGCGGTGATCTGGTTCTCGTATGCCGCCGGGATCAGGACGTCGCACGGGAGCTCCAGCAGCTCGCCGTTGGTGATGGTCGTGCTGCCGGGGAACCCGACGACCGTTCCGTGCTCCTTCTTCCAGGCGAGGACCTTGTCGACGTCCAGGCCAGCCTGCTTGTGGATCGCGCCGCCGGTGTCGGAGACGGCGATGACCGACGAACCCTCGTCGGTCATGAGCTTCGCCGCGATGTAACCGGCATTGCCGAAGCCCTGGACGGCGACGGTGGCCTTGGTCAGGTCCATCCCGAGGTGAGCCGCAGCATCGACGATGGTGAAGACGCAGCCGCGGGCGGTGGCCTCGTTGCGCCCCTCCGACCCGCCGAGGCTGATCGGCTTGCCCGTGACAACGCCCGGGACCGTGTACCCGGCGTGCATGGAGTAGGTGTCCATGAACCAGGCCATGATCTGGGGCGTCGTGTTGACGTCCGGCGCCGGGATGTCGCGCTCCGGCCCGATGAGGACCGAGATCTCGGTGAAGTACCGGCGGCTGAGACCCTCGAGCTCCTTCTTGGAGAGCTTCTTGGGGTCGACCGTGACGCCGCCCTTGCCGCCGCCATACGGGATCCCCACGACCGCGCACTTCCAGGTCATCCACATCGCGAGGGCCCGAACCTCGTCGAGCGAGACGTCCTGGTGGTAGCGGATGCCGCCCTTGGCCGGACCGCGGCCCAGGTTGTGCTGGACGCGGTAGCCGGTGAAGACCTTGACGGTTCCGTCGTCCATGTGAACCGGGAAGTGGACCGTCAGCTCGCGGCGCGGCTCGCGGAGCACCGCGCGAAGCCCCGGGTCAAGGTTGAGTCGCTCTGCGGCGAGGTCGAACTGGTGCTGCGCGACCTCCCATGCGTTGATGGCGGGCGCCGCCTGCTCTGTCGTCATCGGGGTGGGATTCCTCCTGCCCGGGGCCCCCGGCCGGGGTGCCGCCGTCTTCGTCCGCCCCGCGGGGCGGCCATGGTGCCGCCTCCGGGACGGCTGCCGGCCGCGGCGCGCGCCCGCCCATGGCGGGACGACACAGCGCGGCCTCACACTGGGTCGATCATCCGGTCGGCCCGTCCCTGCGGATAGGGCCGAACGGGGACGCTTCCCCCGGGCGGATCGGCCCGGACGATGGGCGCAATGGTACCGATACCGGCCCGTATCCGTCCCGCAACCTGGCGTCGTGCGACCCGGCTGTGGCGCCGCACCAGCCCCCGTTCCGGTCAGTGACGGCGGAGGAAGGAAGCGCCCATGAGTCCAGGGCCGAGGTGCGGGCCGGTCGAGGCGCCGATGAGGCCGACCGAGACGAAGGCCGGGTCCACCCCGCCGGGGATCCGGGCCAGCAGCTGGTCGCGAAACGCCTCGACCTCCGCGGGCGGGCTCGTCGGCGTGTGCAGGATCGCGAGCCGCTCGATCGGGCCCGCGGCAATCAGCTCGATCACGCGCTCGCGGGCCTTGGCCCGCGTTCGCGGCTTCTCCGCCATCACGACGATCCCGTCGGTCACCGTGATGATCGGCTTCACCGAGAGGACCGTGCCGATCGCCGCGCGTGCCGGGGAGAGGCGACCGCCCTTGCGCAGGTAGTCCAGGGTGTCGACGGCCACGAACAGGTCGACGTCCGGCAGGCGCTTCCGGATCGACGCCGCGATCTCGGCCGCCGGGGTGCCGGCCGCCGCCATCTCGGCTGCCAGCAAGGCCGGGATTCCGGTGGACATGGACGTCGATCCCGTGTCGATGACGTGGATCTCGCGGTCCGGCAGAGCCTGGGCGGCCAGGGTGGCGCTCTGGAACGTGGCCGAGAGCTTCGTGCCGATCGTGGGGCACACGATCGCCTCCGCGCCCTCGGCGAAGCACTCCTCGAACGTCTCGCGGAACGTGCCGGGCGACGGAGCGGCGGTCGTGGGGAACGGCGCGTCGGGTGTCAGCATCCGGGCCCAGAACTGCTCCGTGGAAAGGTCAACGCCGACCCGGAACTCTTGTTCGCCAAAGCGGACGTAGAGAGGCACGACCCGCACGCCTGCGGTCGCCGCCATCTCCGGCGTCATGTCGGCGGTGGAATCGGTCACGATCGCGACGCGGCTCATGGCTCCTCCTCGGCTGTCCCCGGCGACGATCATACGGCCGCGCCGGATCGACTTGCCAGCCCATCGGACGTCACCCGGACGCTGCCGCCTCCGCGACGCCGCGCTCGTAGGCACGAAGCCGCCAGAGGGGCAGGACGGCCACGGCCAGGAATACGAGGGTGACCAGGAGGAGGCCGTCGATGCCGCGGGCGTCCGCGGCGACGCCGCCGACGAGGCTCCCGATGATCTGGCCGACGGCAAGGAAGACGGAGTAGAGGCCCATGATCGCACCGCGATCCCGGGGGTACGGCTCGGACATGTCGGCCAGGAGCCCGAGGGCCGCGGGCGTCGCGCCGGCCAGGACGAAGAGACCGCCCACCATGAGCGCCCCGAACCCCGCGAGGAGCGCGGTCGGCAGGCCGGCCCCGTGGTTCAGAGCGAGCGCTGCCGCTGCCAGCACCCCGCCCCCCGCGATCCCGTAGCCGATGATCGTGGTGCGCCGCAGGCGCCGGAACCGGTTGCCCCAGTAGACGAGGCCCGCGAAGAAGATGAGCATGCCCACGCCGAGCCCCGCGCTCACGGCCAGCGGCGTGAAGCCCTGCATGAGGAGCTGGTCGGCGAATTCGGGTCCCGGATCGCGGATCAGCTGGAAGATCGACTGGGCCGTCCACAGCCCGATGACCGCATTGATCGCGATCCACGTGGGCGCCAGGAGCCAGACGTGGGCACCCCGCAGAATCTCCAGGTAGCGATGAAGCGTGGTCCGGCGCTCGTGCTCGCGGCCGCCGTGATCCACGCGCGGGTCGCTGATCCCGAAGCGGTAGATGCACCACGAGACGCCGTAGAGGAGGGCGTTGGCGAAGAAGGCCACGTTGCCGAGCGCCGTGTAGACGACGCCCGCGGCCACGATCCCCCCGCCCAGCCCGGCCAGGGTGGCCGCCTCGAAGCGGGCCACCGCCCGGCCGCGCAGCCCCTCGTCGCCGACGGTTGCAACCGCCACGAACCCGAGGATCGCCGGCACGCTGGCCGCCGTCGAGGCGCCCTCCAGCCAGCGCGTCGCGCCGAGGAGCACGAGGCTGGTCGTGATCCCGGTCAGCACCACAGCGACGGCTCCGAAGGCCGGGCCGAGCTCCATGATCCTGTGATAGCCGTAGCGATCGGCGAGCATGCCGAAGAAGGGCGAGAAGAGGAGCTCAGCCGCGAAGAACGACGCGGTGAAGAGGCCCAGCACGACCGCGTCGACCTGCTGTCCGCCGTACTTCGGCAGGTCGTCGAGGTAGTAGACGAGCATGGCGCCGGTCAGGCCCGTGCTGAAGCGCAGGGTGAACGTCCCGAGGATGACGGCCCACAGCGAACGATCCATCCGGTGCAGGGTACCCGTCCCGCCCAGCCGTGGGGAGGGGTGCCGGCCCGCCACGTACAATCGGCTCGTGGAGACGCCTCGCCCGCTCGTGCCGGCCTCGCTCGCCCGGGGAGCGAGCGCCGCTGTCGTGGCGCCCCACCATCTCGCGACCGCGGCCGGCCTCGGGATCCTGCGGGCCGGCGGCAGCGCGGTGGATGCGGCGATCGCGACGAACGCGGTGCTCGCCGTCGTCTTCGGCGAGGCCTGCGGGATCGGCGGCGACGCCTTCTGGCTCATCTGGGACGAGGCCTCTGCCTCCCAGGTCGCGCTCAACGGCTCGGGCCGCGCTCCGGCCTCGGCGGACCCCGGGGCGCTGCGGGCCCGCGGCCTCACGACGCTCCCGTTCCGCGGACCGCTCTCGATCACGGTCCCGGGCGCCGTCCGCTCCTGGGGCGACGCCCATGCTCGCTTTGGGCGGCTGCCGTGGGCGGACCTCCTCGTGCCGGCGATCGAGCTCGCCGGCGGCGGCTTCCCGGCCGACGAGCACTTCGCCCGCTCGGTCGAGGGTTCGGCGGCGATCTTCGACCGCGAGCTGGGCGACGGTGCCCGCGGCTGGGCCGCGACCTACCGTCCGTGCGGGCGCCCCTGGCAGCCGGGTGAGCGCGTCCGGCTCCCGGCCCTCGCCGCGACGCTGGAGCAGCTGGCATCAGCCGGCGCCGACGACCTCTACGTCGGCGAGCTCGCCGCCCGGCAGGCGGCGGGCCTCGCCGTGGCCGGCAGCGGGATCACGGCCGCCGACCTCGCGGCCCACGCCTCCACCTGGGAGACGCCGCTTTCCTTGGTGTACCGCGGGGCGATGGCCACCACGCACCCGCCGAACAGCTCGGGCCTGGTCGGCCTCGAGATCCTCAACATCCTGCGGGCGTTCGAGCCACCCGAGCCCTCGGCATTCGTCTCGCGCGACGGAGGTGCGACGGCCGGCGCCGACCTGCGCTGGGCCCACCTCGGGATCGAGGCGACGAAGCGCGGCCTCGCCGATCGAGACGCGCACCTGTCGGATCCCGCGTTCGTCGACGTGCCGGTTGCGCGGCTGCTGGACCCGGGGTACGGAGATGCCCTGGCCCGCGGTATCGATCCCGGTCGCGCCTCCGCGCCGCCACCCTCGCGCGCGCCCACCGGAGGGGGCACGATCTGGCTCGGGGTCGTGGACCAGCAGGGCAACGCGGTCAGCCTCATCGAATCCAACTACTCCGGCTTCGGGAGCGGCATCGTGGACCCGGCGACCGGCATCTCCTACCAGAACCGGGGCAGCTACTTCAGCCTGGACTCCGACCACCCGAACGTGCTGGCGCCCGCCAAGCGGACGCTGCACACCCTGGTCCCCGGGATGCTGTTTCGGGACGGGCGGCCCTGGGTGGTGCACGGGAGCATGGGCGGCGACGCTCAGCCCGCGATCTTCGCCCAGGTGGTCTCGGCGCTGGTGGACGGCGGCGTCGACGTCGCCACGGCGGTCGCCGCGCCGCGCTGGTCGCCGGCTCCGGCCGCACACTTCGCGCCGCCTGACCTTGTGCAGATCGAGCCGCGCTTTGGGCCCGGGATCCTGGAGGGACTGGCGGCTGCGGGACACCACCTCGACATCCGGGAGCCGTTCGACGGTGCTCTCGGCCACGCCCACGCGATCGAGCTCGTCGCCGGCGGGCCGGCCGAGGGCGGAACCCTGGCTGCCGCGACCGACCCGCGCTCGCCGGGACTGGCGGCCGCGTGGTGAACCGGCGATGGGGCAGGGGCGGGATCCGATGACCGAACGGGTGCCCTTTCTCTATGCCGGGCCTCGTGCCGTCCTCCTCCGGCGGATTCGGAACCTCACCGTCGACGACCTCCACGCCCTCGACGCCGCGGTCGGCTCGCTCATCCTCGAGAAGACCGACCGCCATGCAGACAAGGGGTTCCTGTACGCCTGGTGGGAGGGGCCGCGGCTCCAGGACGAGGAGGACCAGGAGATGCAGGAGCTGTTCTCCGCGGTCCTGGCCGCGCTCGCCGGCGGCCTGACTGACGTCGACGTGGAGCGCTTCGGGGCGCGGCTCTCGCCGAAGCCGACGGGCCTCGGCGCCATCTCGCAGATGTTCTTCCCACCCAGCCAGACCCGGCGCATCCAGGATGTCTCGATCGGGCTCATCGAGGATGCTGTGGCGCCGTGGAACCCCCAGCGTGCAGTGGTCGCCATCTGGAACATGGCCTGCGCCGCGGCGCTGCGCGATCACCTTCCGCCGGCAACGATCGCGATGCTCCAGGCTGCCTGGCGCCGCGCCCTCGGCGACCCGCCGATCTGACACCTGCCGGCCGTGGCCGCGCGCGGCTCCGCCCGCCCGTGGCCCTCGCGGCGGGGACCGCCCATGCGATACTCGCGGCCGTCGGAACCTGCCTGCCAGCGAGCTCGCCGGAGGACCGCGTGACCTCGAACATCTCCCAGTCGTATCCCTACTCGTCGGAGACCGAGGCGGAGCGCGCCGCGGCCGTGGACGCTGCGGTGGCCGCCCACGAGGGCCTCGACGTCACGCTGGCCTCGGAGTCGACGCCGCTCGACCCGAACGACCGGTGGTGGACCTACCACCACGGCGGATGCGGCGGAACCCTGCACGTCGCCGGCTACGCCCGCGAGCGCCACGCTGTGGTCACGGTCTGCGACCGGTGCGGGAAGACGACCCTCCGCTGACCGGCGCCGGGCGAGCCGCCTCACCCTCCGGCGCAGCCCCGCCCGCGGCACACCAGCCCGCGCCACCACCATCCGACGTTTCCTCGCCCGCGGCGCTTCGCGCGTCACGCCGTCGCCTGCTCCTCGACATGACCGGCATCGTCGCGTCGGCCGCCGGCTTCGGGGTGGTCTTCGGGCTGACGGCCCGCGGCGCCGGCTTCTCGCTGGTCGAGGCCGTGGCGTTCTCCACGATCGTGTTCGCGGGGGCGTCCCAGTTCGCTGCCGCCGGCATGGTCGCGGCGGGCTTCGGGTGGCCCGCGATCGTGCTTCTGACCGGCCTCGTCAACGCCCGCCACGCGCTCTACGCGGCGGCCCTGGCACCGTGGCTGCGCGGCCAGCTGCGGCGCGAGCGCGCCGTGATGGCCCACGTCCTCACCGACGAGGCATTCGCCCTGTCCCTCCTCCATTTCCGTCGTCTCGGGTTCGCCGATCGGCGGGGCTACTGGCTGGCTGCGATCGGCGGCGTCTTCATTCCCTGGAACATCGCGACCCTCGTCGGCTACCTCGGCGGCCAGGTGATCCCCGATCCGTCGGTCGTGGGGCTCGACATCGTCTTCCCGGCCGCCATGGCCGGGCTGGCCGTCGGCCTGGCAACCGGGCGGCGAGAGGCCGTGGCGCTCGCGGCCGGCGTCGCCATCGCGGTCGCCGTCGGCCTCCTGGTGGACCCGCGCGTCGGGGTTGTCGCCGGCGGCCTGCTCGGGCCGGCCGCCGGGCTCGCCGTTCCGCGGCGCGACAGGGACGTCCCCGAGCCCGACGAGCTGCCGGCCGACCCGGACACCTTCGCCCGGCCCGACCGGAGCGAGGACGGGATGGTCCCGTGAGCGTCGAGCTGGTCGGCCTCGCCGTGCTCATGTTCGCGGTCACCTACCCGGCACGCGCCATCCCGCTCCTTGTCCCGCGCTTCGAGAACCTGCCGCCCCGGGCACTGGAATACCTCCGCCTCGTCGGCCCGGCCGTGCTCGGCGCCATCGCCGCCTCGGAGGTCCTCCTCGGCGAGGGGCCCGACGGTCAGCCGACCCTCACCATCGGCCCGGAGGTGCTGGCCGTCCTGGCGTGTGCCGCCGTCGTCGCCTGGCGGCGCAACCTGGCCCTCGGGCTCCTCGTCGCGGTCGTGTTGATCGCCGTCCTGCGCGCGGCCGGAATCGCGTAGCCGATCCTCGCCCGCGTCGTGATGCCTGCCAAGATGCGGGTCCGCCCGTCCGGGCCGACGACCGCGTGCAGAGGGGCGCCCGTGTCGTCGCTCATCCCGCGGGGCTCTCGCGCCACGAACGCACCTCGGGGTCGCGTCCCGTCGCCAGCAGCAGCGCGGCGAAGAGCGTCGTCCGGGGCACGATGCTGGCCCCGTCCAGCCACTCCTCGGGCGAGTGGTCCAGTCCGCCGATCGGGCCGAGGCCGTCGAGGGACGGCACGCCCAGGCCCGCCGTGGTGTTCGCGTCCGATGCCCCGCCGGTCGCCGCGTCGCGAACCGCGAACCCGATGTCCTCCGCCAGCCCCTGGGTCAGCGCGACGAGCCGGGCGGACCGCGGCAGCTTCTCCATCGGCCAGTGGCGATGCCGAAGGTCCACGTCGATCGTCACGTCGGGGACGACAGGCGCTGCCGCGAGCGCCCGGATCGCCGCGTCGGCCGCCTCCATCGAGGCCCGATCGACGGCCCGCAGGTCGACCTGCAGGACCGTCCGCTCGGCGACGACGTTGGGCCGGGTCCCGCCCTCGATGACCCCGACGTTGCAGGTCACCCCGGGCCAGCGCCCGTTGAGCTCGTGCAGGTCGACGACCAGGTGCGCCGCGCCAAGGATCGCGCTGCGCCCCTTCTCGGGCTCGACACCGGCGTGCGCGGCGCGCCCGTTCACCGTGATGACGTAATCGCCTGTCCCCTTCCTCGAGGAGACGATGTCACCGTTGGCCCTGGCGCACTCGAGGCTGAAGGCGACGTCGCTCGCGCGGGCGACCCGCTCGATGTGAGGGGTGGAGGCCGGCGAGCCGATCTCCTCGTCCGGGTTGGCGATGACGGTCAGGCGCTCGAAGGGGAGCGGGCCGCCGCCGGCCCGGACGACCACGAGCGCCGCCTCCAGGCCGTACAGCAGCGTGAGCAGGCCCGACTTCATGTCGGTGACGCCGGGGCCGCGGGCGATGCCGTCGGCCATCGCGAAGGGCCGTTCGGCCACCGTCCCGACCGGGAAGACCGTGTCCATGTGGCCGACGAGAAGGGCCCGCGGCCCGCCGGCCTCGCCGAGGAAGACGGCCTCCACGGTGTCGCCAAGGACGCCGTCGGGGTCCGGGTGACGCGTCACCTCGCCGCCGAGGCGCTCCAGGAACGCGACCACGAACGTCGCCACCTCGTTGACGCCGTCGCGGGTATAGCTCCCGCAGTCCACGTTGACCAGGCGCTCGAGGTCGGCCAGAAGGGCCGGCTCGGCAGCCTCGAGGCGGGCACGGAGGGCCGCCAGCTCAGCGGGGGGGACGAGGTTCGCGCGTTCGTTCGGCATTCGCCGAGTCTAGCCCCGCGCACCCGGGCTCCGCGCGCCTGCGATCGCGGGCCGCCGGATGACCCGCCGCGGAACCCTGTGCTCCGCGCCGCCGATCACGATCGGGTGGCCGGTTCGCATGGGTCCGGGGAGTGTATCGGCGGTCAAAGCGCCCGTGCCATACTCGGTCGGCGATGTCCCGTCCGGTGGCGCTCCAGGGTTCGCCGCTCCCGCGTCCCCACCCGGGCGTGCTGCGGCGCGCGCTTCGACGTGAGGTCACCCGGCTCCGCCAGCCGCGCCACCTCGCTGCGGTCCTCCTGCTGGGGATGGCCGGCGGCATCGGGATCGCGGCGCTCTTCGCCCGCGGCGAGCTCGCCGGCGCGGACGCGCGTGCGTACTGGGCAGCCGTGCGGATCTGGCTCACCGGGGGCGATCCCTATCACCCAGTCGGCCCGTTCATGCCCTACGTCTACATGCCGTGGCTCCTGCCCGCGTTCGTGCCGTGGGCCCTCCTCCCGTGGGACGTCGCCTGGTTCGCCTGGCGGGCCGCGAACGTGGTGCTCCTGCTCTGGACCATCGGCTGGGCCTACCGGATCCGGCCGCTGGCGACGGCCGTCACGGTCCTCCTCCTCGGGTTCTCGTTCCTCGCCAACCTGGACACCGGGAACGTCAACCTGCTCCTCGTCTTCATGATCTGGGCCGCCCAGTTCACTGCGCCCCGGACGGCCGGCCTCCTGTGGGCCCTCGCAACGGCGCTCAAGTGGGTTCCCATCGTCTTCCTGCCCCTCCTGGCCCCGAAGGGCCGTGCCTGGGGCGTGGTCTTCCTCGCGATCGGGGGCGTCCTGTCCCTTGTCACCCTGAACGCCACGCTCGTCCAGCTGCAGGTGCTCTTCGCGTTCCCGCGTCCCGCCCGGATCGACTACCTCGTCTTCCTGTGGTGCCTCGTCCCGCGGCTCTGGCCCGACCCGGATCCTCTGCGCTACCTCCGCGCGTCGACCTGGATCGGCTGGGGCCGCGGCTGGCTGGCCGACCTGCGGCGGCCGCGAGGGCTGGTTGGCCGCTTCCGACGCGCTTTCGGGCTCGACCAGGCATAGGCGCGCAGGCGCGTGCGGGCGCCGCTCGTCCGCTCAGAGGCTCGCGGCGTGCCCCCGGGCCACCAGGCGGCGCTCGCGGGCGCCAGGGGCGACCAGCCGGAAGAGCGAGCGGTCCAGCGAGTAGACCCCGGTGGAGAGGAGCTGCAGCCGGCCGAGGCGGAAGCCGAAGACCGGGTTCTCGCCGTTTCCCGCGTGGAGCGTGGCCCGGCCGCCGGGCTCCAGGACCGCGAGGTTCGCCGAGCCGCCCATCGCCTCGTGGAGCGCGGCGAGGAGGACGTCGGCCGGGCGCTCGAGCGCCCAGGCGTCCTCCATCCAGCGCATCCCGACCTCGGAGTCCGCCCGGCCGTGGATCCGGCCGGCCGCACGATACGCGTCACGGAACCGGCGGTGATGGGCCAGCTCACCGTTGTGGGCGAAGGCAAACAGCCCGGTCTCCTCGAGGAACGGCTGGGTGTCCGCCATCCCGAGCCACGAGAAGCGCGAAGGGCGCCGCAGGTGGACGAGGGCCGCCGTCGTCTCGGTGCGGCCGATCTCGTCCCGGCGGGCATCGTCCCGGAACGCCGTCGTGGCCCGGTAGGCGTCGAGGGAGCCGCCAGGTCGTGTCCAGGCGACGCCCCACGCATACCCGGCCAGGCCGTAGCGCTCGAGGCCCTCGGCCAGCGGCCAGACGTCGGACAGCTCGAACGGTTCATCGGCGCGCACGGCCAGCAGCTCGCACATGGCGGCGATGGTAGCGGGCGTTGCGCAGTCGTGGGCCCGCATTGGACGCCGGGACCCCCGATGCCCCCAACCTGTGGGCCCGCCCGCGCGGCCTCGAGGAGAAGCTCCCCGGCCCGAGATCCGCCGCTCGCAGGCCGTGCTCGAGGCGTCGAGCGCTGGCTCCTGGTGTTCCACCAGGGCACGCCGACAGGCTGACGATCCGCCTCCCGTTACCCCGCCAGCCGCGCGCGCACGTCGGCCTCCCAGCCCGGGAAGTAGTGGCCGATCACGGGCAGGTCGAACGAGCGCAGGATCGACGACGCCGGCTCGCGCTCGAGCAGGAACGCGAAGGCGGCACGGACCAGGCGCTCGGGATCCGCGGCGCCCGGGTCGATCCGCTCCAGGTCGGCGGGATCCACCGTCACGCGGTGCTCCGTCGCGAAAGGCCCCTCCCGGACGCGGACGAGGCAGAGCCAGCCGCCGCCGTCGCGGCCACAGCGGACGTCGATGGCACTCACCGGCGGGGCCGCAGGGCCATGCCCCGGTAGCCTCGCACGAACCCGGCCTCGGCGAGGCGGGCCTGCCATGGATGCTCGGCGGCGAGGGGCGCGCCGTCGATGCGGGAGAGGACGAGCTCGCGCAGGCGCCCGTCGCCGAGCAGGCCGCCCAGGGCGCCGAGCGCCAGTGCAGCGCGCGCCGGGTCGTCGGCGGCCGGGAAGGTCACGAGGCCCCTGCCACCGCGCTCGACATAGAGGACGGCCGCCCCGTCCACCAGGATGACGTACGCCCCGGCGGCCCGCTGGAACGGGCGTCGATCGTCGTCGCCGCGCCGCGGCCACGGGAGCGCGGCGCCGTAGGGCTGGGCCGGGTCGGCCGCGGCCAGGAGATCGACCCGTGGCTGCTCGGCGTCCGGCTCCCGGGTGGCGCGAAGGCGGTCGATCGCGCCGGCGAGGGCGAACTGCGCCGCGCCCAGCCCGTCGACGAAGTAGCCGCGCCGGATCCGCCCGGCCTCCTCGAGGGCCCGCAGGACCGGGTAGACGCCGGCGAACCCGCCCTCGACTCCCTCGCTCATGACCGCCTCGCGGGTCAGGACGCCATGCCGGTCGAGGAGGGCAAGGGCGAGCGCGTGCAGCCGCTCGGTCGCGCCGGGCGACGCCGGGACGCTGCCGGCCCCCGGGTCGCCGCCCGACGCCCGGCCACCCTCCACGAGCGACCACCGACCCGCCGCCTCGGGCGGCCCGAGCGTTGCGAGGCGGCCCGGCCGCGGTCGGCGGTCGCCTCCCGGTCGCTTCCAGCGCAGGGCCCGGAGCGGGGCGAAGGTGTCGTTCGTGACCTCGCCGGCCCAGGCCAGGTCCCACAGCGCATCGAGGATCTCTCGGTCCGCCCCGCCGCCGGCAGCCACGAACAGCTCCCGGTAGAACGACGCGCCGCGGCGCGCCAGCCACTCCCTGATCGCTTCGTGCCGCGGCCCGTCCGGCCGCTCCGCGACGGCGCGGCGGGACGCCACGAGCGCCGACCACAGGACGTCGCCACGTCCCGGCCGGAACAGGGCGATGCGCCCGTCGTCGCGACCCAGCGACCCGCACCCGATCCAGGCCACCTCGCCGAGGGCACCCAGCTCGTCGAGAAGACGCGGCTGATAGCCGGGCACCCGCACCGGGAGCACGTCGCGCTCCAGCACCGAGGCTGGGATCGGCACGCCGGCCAGCTGGTCCAGGACCTCGGCCAGGCGCTCGAGGGCGGCCTGGCCGCGAAGCGCCGGCGGCGCCCCGGCGCCGGCCGTGCCACCTACCGGCGCCGCCGCCACGCCCTGCCACGCCGGCAGGAATCGAGCCAGCGCCGCCGGCTCCACGGCCTCCACCTCGCGCCGCAGCCGCGCCAGCGACCGTCGCCGCAGCAGCCGGAGCACATCCGGGTCGCACCACTCCCGCTCGACCCCACCCGGCCGGAACTCCCCGCGCAGGAGCGATCCGGCTCCGACGAGCCGTGTCAACGCCTCCTCGACGATCCCGACCGGCAGTCCCCAACGCCGCGCCGGCTCGGCCGCGAGGAAGGGGCCGTGGGTCCGCGCCCAGCGGGCAAGGAGGCCGCCCAGCGCGTCGTGGGTCTCGCCCAGGAAGGCCGTGGGCGTCCCGGGCGGCGGCTGGGCGCCCGTCGCGTCCCGGTACCTCCCGGCGTCCTCGACCGCGATCCAGCGCGCCTCGCCGCCGATTCGAACCACGATCGCGCGGCGCGTTGCGGCCAGCGCCTCCAGCCACTCCCTCGCGGCCGGCGCGCCGCCGCGCGCCCGGGCGGCGACGTCCTCGATCGTGAGGTCCCCGAGGCGGCGCAGGAGGTCGGCGACCTGGTCCACGGACCCCGCCCTGCGGTCGTCGACCAGCGCTTGGCGCTCGAGCTCGGTCTCCTCGAGGGCCGCCGGATCCAGGAGCTCGCGCAGCTCCTCCTGGCCGAGCAGCTCGCGCAGCAGGTCGCGATCGAGCGCCAGCGCCTGTGCCCGCCGCTCGGCGAGCGGGGCGTCGCCCTCGTACATGAATGCCGCGACGTAGTCGAAGAGCAGGGACGAGGCGAACGGGGAGGCGCGCGGTGTCTCCACGCGGTGGACGGCGACTTCGCGGCGCTCCACCCCACGGAGCACGTCGCGCAGCGCCGGCAGGTCGAAGACGTCGGCCAGGCACTCGCGATACGTCTCGACGAGGATCGGGAAGCTGCCGTAGCGGCTGGCCACGGCGAGCAGGTCCGCGGCGCGCTGGCGCTGCTGCCAGAGCGGCGTGCGCGTTCCCGGCCGGCGACGGGGCAGGAGCAGGGCCCGGGCCGCGTTCTCGCGGAAGCGGGACGCGAAGAGCGCGGTCCCGCCGACGGCCGCGACCACCAGGTCTTCCACGCCGTCGGCATCCGGGAAGAGCTCGTCCTCGATGCCCTCGAGATCGCCGTCCGGCAGGCGGATCGCGATGCCGTCGTCCGACCAGATGCTCGACACCTCGGCGCCCAGCCGCTCGCGGAGGCGCGCCTCGATCGCCATGGCCCATGGGGCGTGGACGCGGCCGCCGAACGGCGTGAGCAGGACCACACGCCAGTCGCCCAGCTCGTCCCGGAACCGCTCCACGACGATCCGGCGATCGGTCGGCAGGGCTCCCGCGGCGTCACGCTCGTCCTCGAGGTAGGCGACCAGGTTCTCGGCCGCCAGCGCGTCGAGGTGATGGCGTTCCTGCAGGCGCGCCAACACGCCCGCCCGTCCCTTCGCCCCGCGGGCCAGGTCGCCCTCCACCTCGCGCACGAAGGCACCCATCGCACGGCCCAGCTCGATCGGACGGCCGACAGCGTCGCCCTTCCAGAACGGGAGCTTGCCCGGCTGACCGGGGGCGGGCTCCACGATCACGCGGTCCGGAGTGATCTCGGCGACTCGCCAGCTGCTTGCCCCGAGGACGATCACGTCGCCGTGCATCCCGGCCCGCAGCTCGTAGACCATCTCCTCGTCCAGCTCGCCCACCCGCCGGCCCGGCGTCCCGGCCTCGCCGGCCACGAAGACGCCGTACAGGCCGCGATCGGGAATGGTGCCCCCCGAGGTGACCGCGACGACCCGCGCGTCGCGGCGGCCCTCCACCGTGTCGGTCAGCCGATCCCACGTGACGCGGGGCTTGAGCTCGGCGAACTCGTCGGACGGATAGGCGCCGGCAAGCATGGCCAGGACGCCCTCGAGGGCCTCTCGCGTGATCGTCTCGAACGGCATGGCCCGGGCCACCACGGCGTGCAGGTCCGCCACGGACCAGCGATCCATCACGGTCATCGCGACGATCTGCTGGGCCAGCACGTCGAGGGGCGTGCGCGGGACCGTCGTCGCCTCGATCGCCCCTTCGCGCATCCGCTCCGCCACGACCGCGCATTCGAGGAGGTCGCCCCGGTACTTCGGGAAGATGACGCCGACACTCACCTCGTCGACCTGGTGCCCGGCGCGGCCGATCCGCTGGAGGCCGCGGGCAACCGAGGTCGGTGACTCGACCTGGATGACGAGGTCGATCGCGCCCATGTCGATCCCGAGCTCGAGCGAGCTCGTCGCGACGAGCGCCGGGAGGCGGCCTTCCTTGAGCGCCTCCTCGATCGCGACCCGCTGCTCGCGGGCGATCGACCCGTGGTGGGCTCGCACCAGGTCCTCGCCGGCCAGCTCGTTGAGACGCTGGGCGAGGCGCTCCGCAAGCCGCCGGCTGTTGACGAAGACGAGCGTGCTCCGGTGGCTCCGGATGAGCTCCAGGATCCGCGGGTGGATGGCCGGCCAGATGCTCACCCGCATCTCGCCTCCGGCGACGGGGCCGCCGGGTTGCTCCTCGAGCGGCAGCGCTTCGCCGAGCCGGCTCATGTCCTCGATCGGGACCACCACACGGAGATCGAGGCGCTTGCGGGTACCGGCATCGACGATCGCCACGGCCCGGTCCGGGCCGGCGCCGGCGAGGAAACGGCCGATCGTGTCGAGCGGCTTCTGGGTGGCCGAGAGGCCGATCCGCTGGAGCGGCGGCGCCTCCGGACCGCGCAGGTGCTCGAGCCGCTCGAGGGAAAGGGCCAGGTGGGCGCCGCGCTTCGTTCCCGCGACCGCGTGCACCTCGTCGACGATCACCGCCTCCACTCCGCGCAGGGTCTCGCGAGCCCCCGACGTCAGCAGGAGGTAGAGCGACTCCGGCGTGGTGATGAGGATCTCGGGCGGGCTCTTCGCCAGCGACCGCCGCTCATCGGAGGGCGTGTCCCCCGTTCGTGAGGCGATGGAGACGGCCCGCACGGGCGAGCCGAGGCGCCGTCCTGCCAGGGCAATCCCGGCCAGTGGGGCCCGGAGGTTCCGCTCGACGTCGTAGGTCAGCGCCTTGAGCGGGCTGACGTACAGGATCCGCACCGAAGCGCCCGCGGACGCCGTGCGCGGGGGGGCGGGCGATCGAACGAGCCGATCGATGCCCCAGAGGAAGGCTGCGAGCGTCTTGCCGCTGCCTGTGGGGGCGTGGAGGAGGACGTGGCCGCCGCGCGCGATCGCAGCCCAGCCCTCGACCTGGGCCGTGGTCGGGGCGGCGAAGGCGTCGCGGAACCAGGCGGCGACGGGCGCCGCGAAGCGCGCGAGCGGGTCCTCGGCGGGCGCGGTCGCGACTGGGCCGGCGGGCGGAGCGGATCGGCGGGCCACGGGAGGGCGAGTATACGGCGCGGCCGCGAAATCGATCGCCCGTTCTAGTAGCGCGGTCGGCGCGCGCCGCGCAGAAGACAAACGACCCCACCGGGTCCTGGTCCGGCGGGGTCGCGAGGATGCGGGGCCGGCCCGAGCACGGCCCGGACCAGCATGCGGTCAGGCGGTCGCGGCCTTCCATCCGTCGTCGCCGGACCCGAGAAGAGCCAGCGCCGGACGCCATCGCTCACCCGCGGCCGGACCGTCGCGTCGAGGCCGTAGTAGTTCCCAGCGCCGAGGACGGCGAGCCCGAACGTCATGACCGCGTAGGTGAGGTGCTGGTTCACGATCCCGAACTGGAAGTCCCAGGCGGCGACGAGGAAGATCAGCATCATGAGCGTGCCCATCGCGGCGGCGAACCGGGTGAAGAGGCCGAGGATCAGACAGGTCCCGATGGCGACCTGGCCCAGCGGGACGAGGTAGCCGATGGCTGTCATGGCCGCCTCGTTGCCGGCCAGCGCGACCCAGAAGTCGTGGGTGGGGTTGAAGACGGTACCCTCGGCGATCTCGCCCGAGACGAAGGGCCAGCCGAGCGTGCCGCCCGTCGCGAACTTCAGGTAGCCCGCCGCGGACCACGTGCCCAGGCCCTCGCCGATGATCTTCTCCAGGCCGGCCCACAGGAAGATGATCCCGATGACGACACGGCCGAAGGCGATCGCGAGTGCATGCTGGCGATCGAGAACCTTCATAGAGGCATGTTCTCCCTTCGATATGGCGCCGCCGGCCAGGCCCGTCGGCGCATGGTGACTGCGGGCATCATCCTGTCTTGTGTGCGCATATGCAGATCTGGGCCCCGCGTCACCGCCACGATGAACCCGACGGCGCCGTTACGCAAGCCCCTGGCGATGGACGATCGACCGCCGGGCTGTGGCAGCAGCCTCGGAAGCAGCGGGGTCGCGGGCGCGCGCGACCGGGTAGCGCGCCCGCGATGGTGCCCCGCCTACAGCGAGGGATGGGCCTCGTGTAGCAGGGCCGGCTCGAGGATCTCGTCGACGAGCCCCATCTTCAGGCAGTCGTCGGGACCGAGGAAGCGCTCCCGGCCCGACCAGATGAAGCGTCGCCACCAGGCGGCGTCCTTGTGGGCGGTGCGCCGCGCAAAGAGGTCGGCGACCGTCAGCTGGTAATGCTCCGAGAGCGCCTGGTAGTCCTTGAAGATCCGCTCGTCCTCGCCCGAGAGCATCCACTGCGTGGAGTGGAGCATCAGGGTCCCGTACCGACCGATCGAGCGGTGGTCGCCGGCCTGGCTGACGATCGCCCCCATCGAGTACGCGTAGCCGAGGACCACCGTGTTGATGCGGACATCGTGGTTCCGCCGCATCCGGTTGATCATCTCCATCATCGCCAGCCCGTCGCCCACGGACCCGCCGCCGGAATTGATGTAGACCGTGATCGGCTGGTCGTGCTGCCCGCGACGTGGCACCGCCATCAGGAGGAGCGTCTTGGCGAAATCCTCCGCGTGGGGCGGGTCGATGTCGGTGACGAAGTAGGCCCCCGTCGCGTCGAGCGCCATCCGTCGCATCTGGGCCTCGGCCATGAGGGCCCCCAGGTCCGGCACGCGAATTGCCACGTCCGCCTCCGATCGCGGCGACGCCCTGTCCCCGGATGCCAGTCCTCCGGCGTCCGGCGGAGCGTCCAACGCGGCCGAGCGTAGCGCGGCCCGCTGCGGCCTGCGCGTGCCGTTCGGCCGAACCTGCCCCCCGGTCGGACCTATCCTGCGGCCATGCCGACCTCGGCCAGAGCGTTCGCCAGTGGCTGCACGGCGCGGCCGGGTCGCCTCCGGTCGGCGGGCATGCGTCCGGGTCACTTCCGGTCGGCTAGGATGCGCCCATGATCTTCGGCGTCGACGTCCTCATCGTCCTCATCGTGATCCTCGTGATTGTCCTGGTCTGGCGTGGGCCCAAGATCCTGCCCAAATGGGGCGAGGCGCTCGGGCGGGGTGTCAAGGCCACCCGCAAGGAAGTGAGCGACCTGCAGGACGAGGCCCGGGCGAAGGACGACAACCCCCCGCCGGCCGGCTGACCGGTCGGGCGCATGATCCGGCTG
>CAVPJI010000023.1:0-26571 GCA_963705215.1 uncultured Chloroflexia bacterium
CACGTCGATCCGGGCGAGCGTGCCCTTCCGCATCGCGATGGGCGCCCCGACCAGCTCCGAGACGAGCTCGGAGAAGTCCGGGTCGTGGCCCACTACGAGCGGTCGCTGGGGGTCGCCGGCGTCGTCGAGGATCGCGTCCAGCGTCGCGAGGTCGAGCGGCTCGCCGAGGCGCGGCTCAATTCGCACGCTGACCCCGAGGACGTCGGCGACGATCTCGGCGGTCTCGCGGGCACGGGCGAGGGGCGAGGCCAGCACGGCATCCGGCACGTGCCCGGCGGCCGCGAGGAGACGGCCAACGCGCTCCGACTGGCGCCGGCCCTTCTCGGTGAGCGGGCGCACCTCGTCGTCGCCCACCCAGGTCGTGCTGTCGCCTGCGTGGGCGTGGCGCAGGAGGCAGAGCTCGATCACCCGGATTGGCCCCGTTCGGGGCTCACGCCCCCAGGCTCGGCGCCCCGGCGGCGCGGCCGCGCTGTCGGAGCGCGACTTCCTGGAACGGCTTCAGACGCACGCTGATCTCGTTCATGACGCGTCGGAAGACCTTGAGGCGGGCCGCCTCGTCGCCCTCGGCCGCGGCCGGGTCGTCGAAGCCCCAGTGGATCGACTCGTGGACGCCGGGAAAGATCGGGCAGCTCTCGCGGGCCTGGTCGCAGACCGTGATCACGTAGTCGAACTCGTCGCCCAGGAACTCCGTCACGGACTTCGACCGGGCCCCCGAGATGTCGATGCCGACCTCGGCGAGGATGCGGACTGTGAGCGGGTTGACGCCCTTGGGCTCCGTGCCGGCCGAGGCCACCTCGAAGGCGGGACCGCCCTGCTGGCGGAGCAGCGCCTCGGCGATCTGGCTGCGGGCGGAGTTGCCGGTGCAGACGAAGAGCACGCGGATCGGGCTGGGGGTACGGGTCACGGGTTCAGGTCCTCGTGGCGCCCGGACGAGAGGAAGACGACGTCCTCCGCGATGTTGGTGATGTGGTCGCCGACGCGCTCCATGTAACGAGCCGCGATCAGCAGGCGCATCGATCGCTCGACGTTCCCGGGATCGTCCTTGGCGAGGCCGACGAGCCGCTCGGCGGCGCGATGATAGATCGCGTCGATCTCGTCGTCCCGGACGGCCACCTCGCGGGCCGCAGCCGCATCGGCGTCGGTGAGGGCGCGCATCGTCTCGGCCAGGAAGCTGGCGGCAAGGCGCCCCATCTCCGGGACTCCGACGTGCTCGTCGAGCGGGGGGTCCGGCGCGAGCTCGCGCGCCCGCTTGGCGACGTTGGCGACCGAATCGCCGATTCGCTCCAGCTCGTAGCCGATCCGGTCCAGCGTCAGGAGGAT
Organism: uncultured Chloroflexia bacterium; assembly: GCA_963705215.1. GTDB lineage: Bacteria > Chloroflexota > Limnocylindria > Limnocylindrales > CSP1-4 > CTSoil-043. Next base: position 1,321 of record CAVPJI010000023.1, read on the forward strand.
GCGCAGGTCGCGCGCGACCGGTGCCTGGGTGGCGATCGTGAAGACGATGTGATCCATGGCCTCGATCTGGAGCGCGTTGATCTCCACGTCGTGCTCGATGACGAACAACGCCTTCTCGGCGTCGTGCGATTCGAGGGCCTCGACGGTCAGGCGGATCCGCTCCTCGATGACGCTGCCCATGCGCAGCAGCGTGTCCTTGATGGTCCGCTCTTCCCGATCGAGCGGCCGGCGGGGAAGGGGCACGAGCGCCTCGGGGATCTCGCCCTCGACGGACCGGAGGATCGCCTCGACCTCGGTGCCGAGGCTCTGCTCCAGCTGCGGGTCTCGCTCGGTCATTGCCTGCCTCCTGCCGCTCAGCCGAAGCGTCCGGACACGTAGTCCTCGGTCATCTGGTTTGTCGGGTTCGTGAAGATCTGGGCCGTCGGCCCCTGCTCGACGATGTAGCCGGCGCGATCATCGTCCATGTTGAGGAAGACGGTGAAGTCGGACGCGCGGGCGGCCTGCTGCATGTTGTGGGTCACGATGATGATCGTGTAGTTCTCCTTGAGCTCGGCCATGAGCTCCTCGATCTGGAGCGTGGAGCGCGGATCCAGGGCCGAGCAGGGCTCGTCCATGAGGATCAGGTCCGGCTCGGTGGCGATGGCGCGGGCGATGCACAGGCGCTGCTGCTGCCCGCCCGAGAGGGCCAGTCCGGACGGTGGCACGAGCCAGCGCAGGTCGCCGGCGCCCGGCGCCAGGGGCCGCTCCACGTCGATCCGGGCGAGCGTGCCCTTGCGCATGGGGATGGGCGCCCCGGCCAGCTCCGAGACGAGCTCGGAGAAGTCCGGGTCGTGGCCCACGAGGAGCGGCCGGCGCGGGTCGCCGGCGTCGTCGAGGATTCGCTCCACGGTCGCCAGGTCGAGCGGCTGGCCCAGCCGCATGTCCAGCGTGAGCGGGAGGCCGAGGACGTCGGCCACGATCTCGCCCGTCTCCCGTGCCCGCACGAGCGGCGAGGCCAGGACGGCGTCGGGGGCGTATCCGGCGGCCGCGAGCAGGCGCCCGACACGTTCCGACTGGCGGCGGCCCTTCTCGGTGAGCGGCCGCAGGTCGTCGTCGCCCTGCCACGTCGTGCTGTCGCCCGCGTGGGCATGCCGCAGGAGCAGCAGCTCGGTCACGGCGCCGGGCCCGGACGACCGCTCACGTCCCCAGGCTCGGCGCCCCGGCCGTTCGCCCGCGCGTTCGAAGGGCGACCTCCTGAAACGGCTTCAGGCGCACGCTGATCTCGTTCATGACCCGTCGGAAGACCTTGAGGCGGGCCGCCTCGTCTCCCTCGGCCGCGGCGGGGTCGTCGAAGCCCCAGTGGATCGACTCGTGGGCGCCCGGGAAGACCGGGCAGCTCTCGCGCGCCTGGTCGCAGACCGTGATGACGTAGTCGAACCGCTGGTCGAGGAGCTCGGCCACGGACTTCGAGCGGGCGGATGTGATGTCGATGCCGACCTCGGCGAGGATCCGGACGGTGAGGGGGTTGACGCCCTTGGGCTCGGTGCCGGCGGAGGCGACCTCGAAGGCCGGCCCCCCCTGGTGGCGCAGGATCGCCTCGGCGATCTGGCTGCGGGCGGAGTTGCCGGTGCAGACGAAGAGGACGCGGATCGGTTCGGTCGGGACGATCACGGGTTGAGGTCCTCGCGCTGGCCTGACGAGATGAAGACGACGTCCTCGGCGATGTTCGTGATGTGGTCCCCGACGCGTTCCATGTAGCGAGCGGCGATGAGCAGGCGCATCGCCCGCTCCACGTTCGCGGGATCCGCCTTCGCCAGCTCGGTCAGGCGATCCACGGCGCGGTGGTAGTAAGCGTCGATGTCGTCGTCCCGGGTAGCCACCTCGCGGGCGGCTGCAGCGTCGGCGTCGGTCATCGCCCGCATCGTCTCGGCGAGGAACTGGGCGGCCAAGCGACCCATCTCAGGCACGCCGACATGGCCTTCGAGCGACGGCTCCGGGGCGAGCTCCCGGGCCCGCTTCGCCACGTTGGCGATGGAGTCACCGACGCGCTCCAGCTCGTAGCCGATCCGGTCGAGGGCGAGGAGAAAGCGCAGGTCCCGGGCGACGGGCGCCTGGGTGGCGATCGTCAGGACGACGAGGTCCATCGCTTTGACCTGCAGGGCGTTGATCTCCTCGTCGCCCTCGATGACGAACAGCGCCTTCGCGTCGTCGTGGGTCTCGAGGGCATCCACCGTGAGGCGGATCCGCTCCTCGATGAGGCTCCCCATCCGGACCAGGATGCCCTTGACCGTCCGCTCCTCCGTGTCGAGCTCTCGACGCGGCAGCGGGATGACCGGCTCCGGGATGTCGCCCTCGACGGAGCGGAGGATCTTCTCGACGTCCCGGTCGAGGGCGGGCTCCAGCTGCGGGTCGTGCTCGGTCATTCCTGTCTCCTGCGGCTCAGCCGAAGCGCCCGGACACGTAGTCCTCGGTCATCTGGTTCTTCGGGTTCGTGAAGATCTGGGCCGTCGGCCCCTGCTCGACGATGTGGCCGGCCCGATCATCGTCCATGTTGAGGAAGACCGTGAAGTCGGACGCCCGCGCAGCCTGCTGCATGTTGTGGGTCACGATGATGATCGTGTACTTCTCCTTGAGCTCCGCCATGAGCTCCTCGATCTGGAGCGTCGAGCGCGGGTCGAGGGCCGAGCAGGGCTCGTCCATCAGGATCATGTCGGGCTCGGTCGCGATTGCCCGGGCGATGCAGAGACGCTGTTGCTGGCCGCCGGAGAGGGCGAGGCCCGATTCGCCGAGCTTGTCGTTCACCTCGCCCCACAGGGCGGCGCGGCGGAGGCACGACTCCACGAGCTGGTCCATGTCGCCCTTCATGCCGGTGATCCGGGGCCCGAAGGCGATGTTGTCGTAGATCGACTTCGGGAATGGGTTGGCCTTCTGGAAGACCATCCCGATCCGCCGCCGCACCTCGACGGGATCCACGTAGTCGGCGTACAGGTTCTCGTCGTGGAACAGGATCTCGCCCTCGACCCGCGCGGACGGGATCAGGTCGTTCATCCGGTTGATCGAGCGCAGAAGGGTCGACTTGCCGCAGCCGGACGGACCGATGAGCGCCGTGATCCGGTTCCTCGGGATGTCGAGCGAGACGTCCTTCACGGCGCGGAAGGCGCCGTAGTAGAGGTGGACGTTGCGCAGCGACACAGCGGTCGGCAGCGACGCCATGTCCTCGACCAGCGCCTGGTTGGCACCGGCGTCGATCGCCTCGCGCCCGATGCGGACGTCGAGGCTCTGCTGGGTCTGGGTCTCGGCGGTCACGGGATCTCCCTGGGGGGCGCGCTCGTTCTCTACCACGACTTCTGGTACCGGTTGCGGAGGAAGATGGCGAGGGCGTTGAAGAAGAGGGTGATGGCGAGGAGGGCGATGATGGCCGCCGAGGTCAGCGCCCGGAACTCCTCCTGCGGCTTGCGGGCCCAGTCGTAGACGGTCATCGGCAGGACGGTGTAGGGCCCGGTGAGGAGGCTCTCCAGCCCGCCCGGGCTCGAGTACGTGCCGAGGATGGCCCCCGCGAGCAGGAGCGGCGCGGTCTCGCCGAGGGCGCGGGCGAGGGCCAGGATCGTCCCGGTCAGGATGCCCGAGCGGGCGGCCGGCAGGACGAGCCGGCTCGTCACCTGCCAGCGGCTCGCGCCGACCCCGTAGCCGCCTTCGCGCAGCGTCCGGGGCACGGCGCGCAGCGCCTCGGCCGAGGTGATGATGACGATCGGCAGGATGAGCGCGGTGAGGGTCATCGCCCCGGCGATGATGTTGCGCCCGTTGTTGGGGAACCCGAGGAAGGCGAAGAAGGCGACGAAGACCGTCAGGCCGAGGAGTCCGTAGACGATCGAGGGGACGCCGGCGAGGTTCCGGATGTTGATGTTGATGACCCGGGTCAACCGGTTGTCGGGCGCGTACTCCTCGATGTAGACGGCCGTGAGGATCCCCAGCGGGAAACAGAACAGGCTCACGAGTATCCCGATGAGGATCGAGCCCAGGATCCCCTGCCCGATGCCGGCGTTGGCCGGGTTGGAGGAGAGCCCGGAGGTCAGGAAATCGAGGCCGCGCTCCTGGTAGACCGGCAGGCCGCGCGAGAGCTGGTCGATGAGCAGGAAGACGAGGATGGCCAGGGTGGCGATGATCGACAGGAGCAACAGCAGCGCGAAGATCAGCCCCCGCCAGTCGCGACCGTGCCCGGCGAGCGACCGCTGGACGGCGACGGTGGTGACGGAGGGGTTCGAGGTGGCCATCGGGCGCCTCAGTAGGTCTGCCGGACGCGGCGCACGAAGGCGTCGCCGACGACGTTCAGGAAGAGGGTGATCACGAAGAGCAGCAAGCCGACGAAGAAGAGGCTCTGGAACGCGGCGTTGTCGCCGGCCACCTGGTCCGAGCCGGTGGCGAGCGCAGCCATCGCCGCCGTCATCGTCTGGCCCGGCTCGAAGGGGTTGACGGAGAAGAGCGAGCCGCCGGACGCGCCGGCAGCGATCGCCACGACCATCGTCTCGCCGACCGCGCGGCTGATGCCGAGGATGAGGGCGGCCACGATGCCGGAAACGGCCGCCGGCAGGACGACGCGGGTGGCGGTGGTCACCCGGCGCGCCCCGAGGCCATACGAGGCCTCGCGAAGCGACTGCGGGACGGCCTTCATCGCGTCCTCGGAGATCGTGGCCACGAGGGGGATCGTCAGGATCCCGACCGCGATCGCGGCGGCCGCGAGGTTGAAGCCCTTCGCGGTGGGCACGAGCGTCTGGACGATCGTCGGGTTGATGAAGGTGAGGGCGAAGAAGCCGAGGACGACGCTGGGGATGCCGGCGAGGATCTCGAGGATCGGCTTCACCGTGCCTCGCGTCCGGGGGCTGGCGTACTCGGAGAGGTAGATCGCGGACAGGATCCCGATCGGCCCCGCGATGAGCATCGCGATGCCGGTCACGAGGAGCGTGCCGACGAAGATCGTGGCAACGTCGAACAGGCCGCGGCGGGGGAACCAGCCGGGCGCGACGAGCTGGGAGAGGTCGATCTTGAGGAGGAACTCGACCGCCTGCTCGAAGACGGTCAAGATGATGAAGGCGGTGATGACGACCGAGACGAGCGCAGCGGCGAAGAAGAGCCGCCCGATCCACGCCTCGCGGGCGCGGCGGGCGCGGCTGCCGACCAGGGCGCTCGGCGCGCCCGTCGCGGATGCGGTCATCGACGAATACCCTCCCGAGTGCGGAGTCTAGCGGGGTGCAGCGACACCGGCCGGGCCTCCGAGCCGGCCCGGCCGGTGTCGCGCAGGAGGAGGGAAGCTAGCGAGCGGCCCAGGCGGCCCGCGAGGCGTCGAGCTCCGCGGCGGGGAGGTTCACGTAGGGGACGGTCTCGAGGACCTTGGCGATCGTACCCTCGGCGAGGTAGAAGTCGACGTAGGCGGCGACGGCGGCGTTGTCGGCAGCCTTGGCCTTGTTGACGTAGATGAAGAGCGGGCGGGAGATCGGGTAGCTGCCGTCCGAGACGGTGTCGGCATTGGGCTCAACGCAGGTGCCGTTGGCGTCCTTGCTGACCGGGATCTCGCGGATCTTGTCCGCGCTCTCCTCGGCGAAGGCGAGGCCGACCCAGCCGAGCGAGGTCGGGTTGCCGCTGATGCCCTCGACGATGACGTTGTCGTTGGCGGAGCTCGTGTAGTCGGGCCGTGTCTGGGCCTCCTGGCCGCGCGACTCGGCGATCTTGGCGATGACGAGCTCAACGAAGGAGTCGTAGGTCCCGGACTCCTCGCCGGGGCCGGTGATCACGAGGTCGGCGTCGGGGAGGGCGGTGTTGGAGCCGAGCTCCTTCGCGATCGCGGTGCCGTCGGACCACTTCGTGAAGCCGGTCGACTCGGGGCCGACGAGGGCGTAGATGTCGGCGAAGCTGAGGCAGGCGATCGCGGTGTTGTTGACGTTGGTCACGACCGAGAGGCCGTCGTAGGCGATCTTCAGCTCGACGTACTCGATGCCGTTCGCCGCGCACGTCGCGGCTTCTTCGTCCTTGATGGCGCGCGAGGCGTCGGAGATGTCGGTCTCGCCGTTGCAGAAGCGGGCGAAGCCGTCGCCGGTGCCCGGGCCTTCGATCTGGTAGTTGAAGTCGGGGTTGGCAGCTCTTGAAGAGCTCGGCGACGCCGGTCGAGATCGGCTCGACGGTCGAGCTGCCCGAGACGACGATCCCGCCGGTGGCGCCGCCGCCGGGCGTCGGGGACGATCCGCCGCCGCAGGCCGCGACGGCGAAGGCCGCGACGAGGGCGAGGGCGCCGATGCGCTTCGGAGAAGTGATCGTCACGGGGTTGTTCCTCCTGGTGCCGCCGGGCGCGGTTCGACGCACATCAGCCGGCGGGATGCTCCAATTGCGTATCGAGCGTGGAGACGGCTGATGAACCACTCGGTTCGCACCGAGTTAAGTGAGTGTTAACGCCGGCGGGCCACTCGGAGCCGGGCACCCTGCCGAATGGCGACACATGCCGGGCCGGTTCGCCTACCCGACAGGCCCGGGGATGGCAGACTGTCCGGGCACGGGTCGCGTCGCGGCGCGGTGGGGAGGGCAGGGGAGAATCGTGATGGCCAAACGAACGGACAAGAAGCGATCGAAGAAGGCAGCCGGCGCAAAGGGCGCCCCGGGCACGCGGGCCGCGCGGCTCGAGAAGGCGCTGGCAGCGAGCCTCAAGCGCGAGGCAAAGGCCGCGTCGCGCCTCGAGGCGGTGCAGCTCGAGGTCGCGGTCCTCCGCATTGCGCTCGCGGAGGTGGTCGGCGAACAGGCGACGGCGCCGGTCGCCGTGCCCATCCCCGAGGTGGAGGAGCCGCTGACGCCGAAGCCGGCGGCTCCGCGGGCAGCAGCTGCGCGCGCGCCAAGCCCGCCGCCGCCGCGAAGCCCGCCGTCGCGCCAAGCCCGCCACCGCCGCGAAGCCCGCCGCCGCGAGCCAAGCCCGCCACCGCCGCGAAGCCCGCCGCCGCGAAGCCCGCCGCCGCGAAGCCCGCCGCCGCGAAGCCGCGACCCCTCGCCGCACGACGCGTCCGCGTCCCGCGCACCGGAGCACCGGACCGCTGAGCGGCGCCGGCCCGGACCCGGTCTTCGGCGCCGTCGACGTCGGCGCGAACTCCGTCCACCTGCTGGTCGCGGCCGTCCACGGGCACCACCTCAACCCGCTCGCCGACGAGTCGATCCTCCTCGGCCTCGGGGACACCGTGGACGTCCACGGGACGATCTCGGGTGCCTTCCGCGAGGAGCTCGTCGCTCTCCTTGTGCGCTACGCCGGGCGCGCCCGGGCGCTCGGCGTCGATGAGATCGCCTTCGTCGGCACCCAGCCGCTCCGTCGCGCCGCAGACGCCCGCGCAGTCGTCGCGGCCGTCGAGGCTGCGACCGGCGTCCCGCTCCACGTCCTGGGCCACGAGGAGGAGGGGCTGCTCAACCTGCTCGGAGCGACGGCCGGCAAGGCGATCGACGCGTCCCTGGCGGTCGTCGACATCGGCGGGGGAAGCATCGAGGTCGTCGTCGTGGAGCCTGGGGCCCACGCGCGCTCGGGCGGCCTTCCGTTCGGGTGCGCGACGCTGACGGGGCGCCACGTGGCCCATGACCCGCCGACCGCCGAGGAGGTCGCCATCCTTCGCGCCGAGGCGCGACCTCGCGGTGCGCGACGCCCCGCGTGGCGCGCCCGCGACGATGCTCGCGGTCGGCGGCACGTCGTCGAACCTGGTGAAGGTCCTCCCGTCCGCGATGCACGATCGCGCTCTGACGCCTCGCCGGCTCGGCGCGGCATATCGGACCTTCCGGCGCGACGCCGGCCGCAGAGGTGGCTGCCCGGTTCGGGATCACGGCCAAGAGGACGTGCCTCCTGCCGGCAGGCGCCGCCCTCCTCGAGGCGCTGATGGACCACTACGCGGTCGAGCGCGTCACGGCCGTCGAGGAGGGGCTTCGCGAGGGCGTCGTGTTCGCGCTCGCCCGGGCCGGGGCGAGCTGGCGCGATCGTCTCGACGACCTCGCCCACGGCTGGGGCGCCTGACCCGGATCTCGCCGCGGGTCGACGGCCGCGAGGCGCCGCTGCGCGACCTCAGAGCCCCGAGACGGCCCGCCCGAGGAGGCGCCGGAAGGGGATGCCGCTGACGCCGCGCCAGGGAACGCCCATCGTGCGCCGGAGACGAGCCAGCTCGCGTTCGCGGCCGGCCAGGTAGGTGCCGATGACGTGCGTCTCCTCGCGCGTGAGCGTGCCTGCGTTCGCGACCAGGAACTGGCGGGTGAGGGCGATCGTGACATCGGCATCGTGGAGCCAGCCCAGGTGATCCTGGAGCGCCACGACCCGGGGGATGAGCTGGTCGACCTCGGGGCCGAGCGCCTCGCGGAAGAACTCCAGCGTGTACCGGAGCCACTTGGCTGCGATCCGCAGCTGATGCACGGTCTCGATGTCGGCCCAGCGCAGGACGGATTCGTAGGCCCGGACCTGCTCGTAGGCAAGCCAGATCCGCGAACCCGCCGTGTCGCGCACGCGGTGGGGGCTGACCGGGCTCGCCGGCGCCAGGGCGGCCTCGCCCTCGGCCACCACGAAGACCCGATAGTCCTCGACGAGGCGGACGTAGTCGGGGCTGTCCAGCTCGCGAAGAAGGACGATCCGGGCGACCTCGCGCTCGTCCCGCCAGGCGGCAACGAGGGGCTCGAAGGCCGCCGCCTCGCCCGGCGGGAGGCCTGCCTGGTACTCCACTGCCGCCTCGAGCAGCACGTCGAGGTCGCGGACGGCGCCGAGCCGCCCGGCGACGATGCGGAGCCGATCGCGGAGGCGCTTCGTGCGGCGGGGCCGGAAGCCGTCCCCGAAGACACGCCACGCGGCGCGCATCCGGCGGGTCGCGACGCGCATCCCGTGGAGGTCCTCGATCTCCTCGCCGGAGCGCGTCCCGGCCTCCTTGGCGAGCATCCGGGCGAAGTGGAACCGGAGGACCTTGCGGCCGGCCTCGGCCAGGACGTCGTCCGGGGCGACGCCCGGCGTCTTCCCGACGATCAGGCGGGGCGGGCCAGGAGCCTCGGCCGGAGGGCGCGCGACGGGGAGGCCGTCCGAGCTCGCCGACGCCGGACCGACGGCCGCGATCGTGGGCGTCCGTCGCGCCGCGGCATCGCTGCCGGACCGCGCCGCCACGGCCGCCTCGAGGGCACGCTCGAGCTTCGACGCCTGCTCGGGCGCGAGATCGGGGTCCGCGGCGAAGAAGGCCGCGAGCACGTCGAGGGCGGCCGCGGGCCCGCGCATCAGCTCGACCTCGAGCTCGACGAACCGATCCACCACCTCGCCATCGGCGACGACCGTCACCTCGTCGAGCGACAGCTCCACCTCGGCCGACGCGTCGGCCAGCGTCCTGGTCCGGCGCTGCTGGCGGATCGTCACGAGCTCCCTGAGCGGCGCCCGGCCGACGTGGTCGAGGACGAGCGACCGGGCCGGCGAGGGCGGCCAGGCGCGCGGGTCGAGGGAGAGGTCGGCGGGACCCTCGAGCTCCTCGCGCCGGTGGAGGGCCCCGGTCGGCGGCGTCGTGGACTTGACCGAGAGGAGCGTCTTCGCCGATCCGTGGCGGAGTCGGACCGCCCAGCCCGCCCGTCCGAGCGCGCCGTCCGCCGTGTCAAGGTAGCGATCCTCGACCTGCACGACCCGGGCGCGCCCGGCGGCCCGGAACTGCCCCAGCGTCCGCGCCCCCGCCAGGCGGGCTGCCGCGGCCGCGTTCGCAACCCGGTACTTGAGCTCCTGCTCGACGCCCTCGGCTCGCCATTCGTCCTCCTAGGCCCGCGGGTCCAGCGAACCGGACGGGCCGATGCCGCCCGCCGGCTCGATCTGCTCCGCGGCGCTGGCCAGCGCACGCTCCTTGAGGATCGCGAAGGTGTCGCGCGAGCCCGGCGCGGCGAGGATCTCCTCCGTGCGCCGCCACGCTGCGTCCGCGCCGAGCTGCCACGAGCGCCGGTCGTCATCGAGCATGACGGCCACGATCTCCTCGATCCGGGCCATGGCGCCGAGGTCCTCGACCGGGAAGACGACCTCGACCCGGCGGTCGAGATTGCGCTCCATCAAGTCGGCCGAACCCGTGTACCACTCCTGCCGCCCGCCGTTGGCGAAGCCGAGGATTCGGCTGTGCTCGAGGAACTCGCCGATGATCGAGCGGACGCGGATCCGCTCGGAGATTCCGGGAAGGCCGGGGTGGAGGCTGCAGGCGCCGCGGACGATGCAGTCGACCTCGACGCCCGCCTGGCTGGCTTCGTACAGGAGCTCGATCATCTCGGGATCCACCAGGGCGTTCACCTTGGCCACGATCCTCGCGGGCCGGCCGGCGCGGGCGTGGTCGGTCTCGCGGACGATGAGGTCGCGGATCCGGGGCCGGAGCGTGGTCGGGGCGACGAGGAGGCGCCGGAACCCGCCCTGGCGGGAGAGGCCGGTCAGGTAGTTGAAGAGATCGGTTGCGTCGGCGCCGAGCTCGGGACGGCAGGTGAGCAACCCGAGGTCGGTGTAGAGGCGCGCGGTCTTCGGGTTGTAGTTGCCCGTCCCGAGGTGGAGGTAGCGGCGCAGGCCGGTGCCCTCGCGGCGCACCACGAGGGCCACCTTGCTGTGCGTCTTGAGGCCGACGAGGCCGTAGACGACGTGGGCGCCGGCCTGCTCGAGCTTGCGCGCCCAGACGATGTTCGCCTCCTCGTCGAAGCGGGCCTTGATCTCGACGAGCACGGCGACCTGCTTGCCCTGGTCGGCTGCCCGGATCAGGTCACGCACGATCGGCGAGTCGCCCGACGTCCGGTAGAGCGTCTGCTTGATCGAGAGGACGTCCGGATCGTCGGCCGCCTGGGTGATGAAGCGCTCGACCGACGCGGTGAACGACTCGTAGGGGTGGTGGACGAGGAGGTCGCCCTGCCGAATGACGGCAAAGACGTCCACGTGCTCGCCCTCGTCGGCCGGGACGAGCCGGGCGGGCACCACGGGCGTCCAGGGCGGATCGCGCAGCTCCGGGATGTCCAGCGCGGCGATCTGCCAGAGCGACGTCAGGTCGAGCATGCCCGGGACTTCGTAGAGGTCGTCGGCGCCGAGGCCGATCCCGGACAGGAGGAACTCCCGCATCGTCTCGGGCATCTGCTCCTCGACCTCGAGGCGGACGGCCGAGCCGAACCGCCGTCGTCGCAGCTCCTGCTCGATGGCCGAGAGAAGGTCGCCGGCCTCGTCCTCCTCGACGTCGAAGTCGGCGTCGCGGGTGACCCGGAACATGTGCGCCTCGACGACCTCGACGCCCGGGAACAGCACGTCCAGGTTCGCCGCGATCACCTGGCCCAGGGGGACGTAGAGGCCGCGCGTCACCTCGACCAGGCGCGGCAGGATCTGCGGGACCTTGATCCTTGCGAAGCGCTGCTCGCCCGTCACGGGGTCCGCCACCGTGAGCCCCAGCGAGAGGCTGAGCGTGCTGATGTACGGGAACGGGTGGCCAGGGGCCACGGCGAGCGGCGTGAGGACAGGGAAGATCTCCTCGAGGTACCGCTCCCGGAGGCGGGCATGGTGCTCCGGGATCGCGGCATGGTCGACGATCGCCACGCCTCTCTCCGCCAGGCCGGCGCGGACCTCGCCGAAGAGCCGGCTCTGTTCGATCACCAGGTCGCGGACTCGCTCCCGGATGGCGGCCAGCTGCTCGGCCGCGGTTCGCCCGTCAGACGAGAGCTTCGCGCTCCCGGCGGCGACCAGCTCCATCAGCCCGGAGACGCGGACCTGGAAGAACTCGTCGAGGTTCGAGCCGAAGATGGCCAGGAACTTCGCGCGCTCCAGCAGCGGGTTGCGCTCGTCGCGGGCCTCGTGGAGCACCCGGGCGTTGAAGTCCAGCCACGAGAGCTCGCGGTTGATGTAGGGATGGGTGGCCGGGCGCCGCCGTGACGGGCGAGCCGGGCGGGCCCGGATGGTGGTCATGCGCGGGCAGTCCGAGGTTCCGAATGGCCAGCCGCCGCGCGCAAGGTGGCGCACGTGGCGCAGGGGCAGTGGGCGCGGAGAGCCGTGTACGTGTAGAAGCCCGTGCTGTGCCCGTCGCCCCAGGTGGGTGCGATGGCGTACGCGCCGACCGGCTGGATCGAGACGAGGCGGGTCTGCTCCCCGGTCAGGGTCGGGTTCTCGTCGAGCCAGCCGGGGAGCCCGGCCTCGCCGCGGCAGTACGCGCAGGGGCAGAGCCAGCGGAACTCCTCGAATCCATACGTGCTGACATGGCCGTCGACCCACTCGATCCGGAGGCTGCGAGCCTCGCGGTCGGCGTGGATGCGGACGGGCGCCGCCAGGTCGTCGCCGCGCAGGTAGCTGGAGGTCATGGCGGAGATTGTAGAGCGCGCGCCGGTGCAGGCCCTCCGAGCAGGTCGACGTGACGTCCTCGCCGCACGGGCGGGGTCCGCGCGAGGCGACGCCGGCGGGACGCTCCTGCGCGTCGAGACACCCCGGCACCTTCGCGGCGGGTTCTTCCCCTGTGCGCCAGACTGCGCACGTGCGCCGAAGCGATCCCGTAACCGTCGTCGTCCGCAACGCCCGCCTTGTGGCCGGGCGCGAGTACGGGGTGCGCGTGCGCAGCCGCGCGTTTGCGATCTCCACCCTCGTGCTGGCCGTTGTGGCGACGCTGGCCGCGCTGGCGCCCCTCGCCATTCGCGCGCTCGACCGTGAGTCGGTGGTGCGCATCGCGGCCAGTGCCCCGGACGAGCGGTCGGCCGAGCTGACACTCCGATCGCTCGGCATGGTCTTCAACGCGGGGACGAGCCTGGACCCAGGCGAGACGCCCGCGTATGCGTTCAGTCTCGTCGAGCCGACCGGCGTCGCGGCCGCGCGCGCCGAGGTGGCTGCCGGGACGCTCGACGGGCTGCTCGTGCTCACGCACGGTCCCGAGCAGCGGCTGGACTTCGAGTACGTGACCGCGAACCCGGCGAGCCGCCAGGCGATCCTGTTCCGGCTTGTCGCCGTCGCCGTCGCCGCGAGCATCCGCGCCGACGAGGCGAAGGGCCTGATCGGCGACTTCGTCGTGACCGATGCCGTGCCCGGCGACGGCCCGGGGGCGTCGGAGCTCGACACCGCCAGTCGCCAGATCCTGGCCACGATCCTCGTCATGCTCGTGTTCGTGACCTCGGTGACCTACGGCATGTGGGTCGCCACGAGCGTGGCCGAGGAGAAGTCGAGCCGGGTGATGGAGCTGATGCTCAACGCGGCCACTCCCGGGGAGATGCTGGCCGGCAAGGTGGTGGGCGTCGGCGGCGCCGGTCTGACGCAGCTCGCAGCGATCGTGCTTCCGGCCGCGATCGTCGTCGCCCTCCAGGTGCCGCTCACGCGCCTCGTGCTCGGGGAGGACGCCACCGACACGCCGCTCGCCGGGTTGACGCCGAGCATCCTCGTCGCGTTCGTGGCCTTCTTCCTGCTCGGCTTCGTGCTGACCGCCCTGGTGTACGCGGCGGCGGGCTCGCTCGTCAGCCGCCAGGAGGACGTCCAGCAGGTGGCTCTGCCGATGCTGATGATCTCGTTCGTGGCCTACTTCGCGGCCTTCTTCGCCTCCGGCGCGCCCGGTGCCGCCTGGGTCGCGCCGCTCTCGTGGATCCCCTTCTTCAGTCCCTACGTGATGCTGACCCGGCTGGTCACGGGCGACGTGCCGCCGTGGGAGATCGCCGTCGCGTTCGGCCTGCTCGTGGCCGCGATCCTGGTGGCGCTTGCCCTCGCCGCCCGCATCTACGCCGCGGGCGTCCTGCTCTACGGCCAGCGTCCCTCGCATCGGCGGCGTCGTCCGGGCCGCGCGCAGGAGCTGAACGCCCGGTCCTAGTGGCCCTCGTGGGGCTGCTTCACCACCATGACCGAGCAGTGGGCGTGGGTCAGGACGGCGTGGGCGACGCTGCCCATCACGAGCCTGCTGATCCCCACGTGGCCGCGCGAGCCGACGACGATGAGGTCGCCGGCCGGGTCCGTGGCCGCCTGGCGGAGCTGGTCGGCCGGATGGCCCTCGCGCAGCTCCCCGCTGACCGAGCGGCCGGCCGCGCGCAGGTGTGCCTCGGTCGCGGCCACGATCTCGTGATGGGTCGTGCGGGCGCTCGTGATCATGTCGGTGTAGACGTCCATCGCCGCGCCGAACATCGTGGGGGCGATCCCGGAGCGCCACGGCGCAGCGACGTCCACCACGCCCACGACGAGCACGGGAATCGCGGCGAAGGCCGGCCAGGCGGCCACGACGTCGCGGGCCGCCATGCCCGCCGGCGAGCCGTCCTCCGCCAGGATGACCCGCGCCGCGTGGTCGCCGCGGGCGACGAGGACCGGGCATGTCGCGTGATCCACGATCGCCGCCGAGACCGAGCCGAGCACCGCCGTCTCCACCGGCCCGTGGCCACGGCTGCCCACGACGATCAGGTCGGGATGCCAGATCCGCGCGTCGTCCACGATCGCGGCTGACGGACGGCCGCGCAGCAGCTCCGCCTCCACCGTCAGCCCCGCCGCCTCCATGGCGGGTTGTGCCTCCTGGAGGACGCGGGTCAGCTCAACGACGGCCTCCTCCTCCAGCTGGTCGGCGTCGACGGGGATCGCCGGGATCCAGGGTCCGCCCCAGAGGGCCGGCGCCACGTCGAGGGCGGCCACGAGGCGCACGGTGGTCCCCGGCGCCCAGGCGAGCGAGGTGACGAGAGCGCGGGCTCGATCGGCTGACGGAGAGCCGTCGAGGGCGAGAAGGATGCGCATGGGATGGGCACCTCCGGGCGGCGGACGAGCTCCGGGCGAGCTGGTGGCCCGTCGGGGCGGGCCTGACATCATCATGGCGCGTCCGGGCGACCTCGACCATGGCGGAATGGCCCCTCCGGAGGCGCGGGAGTCGTACACTCGGCCGCATGACTCGACCAGTGACCCCCGACGACCTCTACCGGTTCCGGATCCCCACCGACCCCCAGCTCTCTCCGGACGGCGCCCTCGTCGCCGTGACTGTCCAGTCCGTGGCCCCCGGACGCGACGGCTACCGCCATGCGGCCTGGCTCGTGCCGGCCGACGGAAGCGCCCCGCCGCGCCAGGTCACGATCGGGGCGCGCCACGACACGCATCCCCGCTTCTCCCCCGATGGCGCGTCGCTCGCCTTCCTGTCCGATCGTCGCCCGCTCGTCGAGGAGGAGCCGGAGGCCCCGAAGGACCGCGAGGACGGCACCCAGGTCCACCTCCTGCCGCTGGCCGGCGGGGAGGCGAGCCGGCTGACCGACCTGCCGCGGGGCGTGGACGACTTCGAGTGGTCGCCCGACGGCCGTTCGCTCGTCGTGCGGACGACCTCCTTCGGCGCGACGCGCGCCGAGGACCGCAAGGCCCGTCGGAAGGCCGAGCCGCCGAAGCCCGGCGCGACGCCGCACTCCGACTACCGTTACTTCGACCGCCTCCAGGGGATGCTCAACGGGCCCGGCTTCATCGACGACAAGGTGGGTCACCTGTGGCTCGTCGACGTCGCGACCGGGGCGGCGACCCGCCTGACCGACGGCCCCACCTCGGACGCGGAGCCGGCCTGGTCCCCCGACGGGACCCGGATCGCCTTCACGGCCTCGCGCGGTCGCGATCACGACCTGGACTACCAGTTCGACGTCTTCGTGGTCGAGGTCGCGACGAAGCGCGTGACCCGGATCACCGACGGCGCAGGCTGCGCGTTCGGCACCCCGACGTGGCTGGCGGACGGCGCGACCCTGGCCGTCACCGGGCATCGCTGGCCGCGGGCCGGCGGCAGCCGCAACGACATCTGGCTCTTCGCCGCGGATGGCTCGGACGCCCATCGGGGCGGGGGCCGGAACCTCTCCGGGCCCAGCGACCTGATGTTCGCCGCGGGCATGGGCAGCGACGTCACGCCGGGGGAGGCGTCGCGCCTTGCCGTGACGCCGGACGGCCGGCACCTGCTCTTCGCCGCGCCGATCCGCGGCTCCTACGAGCTGTGGCGGATCGCCCTTGCCGACGGGGCCGTGGAGCGCCTGACCGAGGACCGCCACTACCTGTCGAGCTGGCACGCCATCACGACCCCGGCCGGCGGCGCGCGCGTCGCGGCGATCCGCTCGACCGCCACCGAGCTCTCCGACGTCCACGTCCTGGACCTCGGCGCGGACGGGCGCCCGGTTGCCGGTGGTGGGCTGCGCGCGATCTCGTCGTTCAACGAGGCCGTCCTCGCCGAGCTCGACGTCCGCGCCCCCGAGGAGCGCTGGGAGACGGTCGACGGCCGCGAGATCCAGGGCTGGCTCCTTCGCTGCGCCGCGGCGGAGCGGGGCGAGCCGGCGCCCCTCGTGCTCGAGATCCACGGCGGCCCGCACACGCTCTACGGCTGGTCGCCGTGCTGGGAGTTCCAGGTCCTCGCGGCCGCCGGCATCAGCGTCCTGTACACGAACCCGCGGGGGTCCGAAGGCTACGGGGAGGACTTCAACAGCGCGAACATCCCCGACTGGGGCGACGGTCCCATGCGCGACGTGATGGCCCACGTCGACGCGCTCGTGACCGCCGGGGTCGCCGACCCGGATCGGCTCGGCGTGACGGGCGGCTCGTACGGGGGCTACCTGACGAACTGGATCGTGGGCCACACCGATCGCTTCGCGGCGGCGATGACCTGCCGCAGCGTGAGCGACCTCACGAGCCTGATGCTGACCGGCGACCTCGCCGGCGGCATCTTCGGGATCCTCGAGTTCGGGGCGCGGCCGTGGGAGAAGCCGGACCTCTACCGGGAGCTCTCGCCGATCACCTACGCCGACGCGATCCACACGCCGCTCCTCATCCAGCACGCCGAGAACGACCTGCGCTGCCCGATGGGCCAGGCGGAGGCCCTCTTCGCCGTCCTCCGGACGCTCAAGCGGCCGGTCCGCCTCATGCGGGTTCCGAACGAGACCCACGAGCTGACCCGCTCGGGGACGCCGTTCCGCCGCGTCGAGAACCTCGTCCAGGTGCGCGGCTGGTTCGACCACTTCCTCGTCGCGGGCAAGAGGAAGCTTCCTCCGCTGCCGGCGCACCGCGCCGGGATCTAGCCACGGGGAGCAGCGTGGTGGCCCCGATCCCCGTCCTGCGGGTCGCCGGCGACCACCGCGCGGTGGGCCGGGCCGTCGGAGCGGCAACCGCGCCAGTGCTCCGCGAAGCGGTGGCGTTCGATGCCGCGCTCCCCGCCGGCCGCTCGCGCGACGAGCAGCTGGCCCTGGCCGCGCAGTACCGGGCCGCCACTCGCGCGGGCACGCCCTGGCTCGTGGCCGAGATCGACGGCGCGGCCGAGGGAGCCGGGGTCGATCCGCTGGCCCTCTTCGCCGCGTCGATCGAGGAGATCTGGGCGGTCCCACCGTCGCAGGCCGGGACGACCGAGCCTGTTCGCGGTCGCTGCTCGGACCTGGTGATCGGGCCGCCGTTCACGGCCGACGGCCATCTCTGGGTGGCCCACACGAACGACCTGGGCGAGGCCTCGGAAGCTCAGCTCGTCGCCGTGGAGTGGCGGGTCCCGGGCGAGCCGGTCGTCTTCTCGCTCGGCATCGGGCCGTGGATCAGCGTGGGCTGGAACGATGCCGGGCTCTCGCTCACCGGAAACGAGCTGTCGCCGAACGACGAGCGGGTCGGCGTGCCGCGTCTCCTGATGGTCCGGGAGCAGCTCACCGCCCGCACCCTGGACGATGCGGTGGCCGCGGCGCTGCGCCCGGACCGCGCGAGCAGCTACAACACGGTCTTCGCCCACCGTGATGGCCGCGTGGCCAACGTGGAGGGCAGCGGGGGAGACGCGGTCGTCCGGACCGTCGGCGTCGGCGAGACGCTCGCCCACACGAACCACTACGTGGAGCCCGCGATGCTCCGCTACGAGGGGGACCCCGCATATGCCCGGCATTCGGCGACCCGGTACGGGCGTGCCTGTGCGCTCCTCGCCGGCGCCGCGGCGGCTGCCCCGGGCGCGGTGACCCCGGCGCTCCTCCGCGCCTGGCTGGCGGATCACGTGGGCGCGCCGGACTCGATCTGTCGCCACCCGGCCGCTTCCGCGCCGGCGCCGCTCCATTCCTCGGTCGTCGCCCCACTCATCGAGGGTCCCGTGAAGACGGTCTTCTGGGTGATCGCCGACGTGACGGCCGGAGATATCCGGTACGGCCGCGGGAACCCCTGCGCCGCGAGAGAGCCGGAGCGCTACGCCTTCTCCTGATCGCCGCGGATGGATCGTGGCGCATGGGCACGAGGCTTAGAATCTGCTTTGAAGCCCGGATCGGCGGGTGCCGCGAGCGAGGAGATGCAGCGTGGCGAATGTCATCGAGACCGAGAAGCTCACCAAGAGCTACGGGAGCCATCGCGGGATCGTCGAGGTCGACCTCGCCGTGCAGGAGGGAGAGGTCTTCGGGTTCCTCGGCCCGAACGGCGCCGGCAAGACGACCACGATCCGGACGCTCCTCGACCTGATCCGGCCGACGTCCGGCACCGCGCGCGTCTTCGGAATCGAGTCGTCCGCCGACCCGGTTGCGATCCACCGGCGGGTCGGCTACCTGCCCGGCGAATTCGCCCTCTACGATCGGCTCACGGGGGCGCAGCACCTCGAGTACTTCGCCAACCTGCGGGGCGGCGTGGACAAGGGCTACCAGGCATCGCTGGTCGAGCGCCTCGACCTCGACCCCTCGCGGAAGTTCAAGGAGTACAGCAAGGGCAACAAGCAGAAGGTGGGCCTCATCATCGCCCTCCAGCACCGCCCGGACCTGCTGATCCTCGACGAGCCGACGGCCGGCCTCGATCCGCTCATCCAGCAGAGCTTCTTCGCGGCGCTCCGGGCGGTCATCGCCGAGGGCAGGACGGCCTTTCTCTCGAGCCACATCCTTTCCGAGGTCGAGAAGAGCTGCGACCGGGTGGCGATCATCCGCGAGGGGCGCCTCGTGAAGGTCGACACGGTGGACGCGCTGCGCGACCTCGCCCACCACCAGGTCGAGCTGCGCTTCGCCGGGGAGGTCCCGGCAGCCGAGTTCGGGGCCCTGCCCGGCGTGAGTGACGTCGTGGTCGACGACCACGTGCTGCGGATGCGCGTCGCGGGGGCGATCACCCCGGTCGTCCAGGCCGCTGCCCGCTACGAGCTGCTCGACTTCGTCAGTCGCGAGCCGAGCCTGGAGGACACGTTCCTAGCCCAGTACGCCCAGCCGGCCGTCGAGGTGGAGAGCCATGGCAGTTGACGCTGGGCGGCCGCCACTCGCGACGCCGCTCCCTTCGATCCCGCTTCATCGCCGCCTGTACGGCTTCGGCAGCATCTACGGCAAGACCATCCGCGACACGCGGCTCGCCTTCATCATCATGACCGGCCTGATCGCGGGCCTGATGCTGGCCGTCGGATCGGCATGGGGCACGGCCTACGGCAGCGCGGAGGCGCGCGCCGAGATCGCCCGCCTCCTCGAGGACATCCCCGCGGTCATCGCCGGCATCGCCGGCCCCGTTGTGAAGCCCGACACGATGGGCGGCTTCCTGACCTACAAGTACGGTCCGTTCTTCGCGTTCCTGGCCGGCCTCTGGTCGATCCTCGCCCTCTCGTCGACCCTCGCCGGCGAGGCGCGGCGGGGCAGCCTCGACCTCGTGGCCGCGGCGCCCTTCGGCAAGCGCCGGATCGCGCTGGAGAAGCTCGCGGCGCACGTGACGGCCGTCGCGCTCTCGATGGTGTTCCTCGTCGTCGCCACCCTCGTGGCCTCGTCGGTCTTCGGCATCCCCGAGCTCGGCGATGACATCCCGCTCTCCGGTGCCGTCGGGTTCGCCCTGTGGGTGGGCCTCATGGGCCTCGTCTCGGGCAGCGTCGCGTTCGCCCTCGCGCCGATCGTCGGCCGGGGAAGCGCGGCCGGCGTCGCCGGTGCGGTCCTGCTCGGCTCGTTCATCCTCGGCGGCTACGCCCCGTACGTGCCGGCGCTGGAGCCGATCGCGATCGTCTCGTGGTTCCACTGGACGTACGGGCACGTGCCCCTCGCCGGCCAGTATGCGTGGGCCTCGCTCGGGCTCGTCGCCCTGGTGACCGTTGGCCTGTTCGCCGTTGGCGTCGAGCTCTTCGCCCGCCGCGACCTCGGGGTGATGACCGGCATCCCCGTCCCTGGCCTGCCGCGGGCCACGCTGGGCCTCCGCGGCCCGGTCGGGCGCGCCTTCGGCGACCAGCTTCCGCAGGCCCTTGCCTGGGGAGTCGGCATCGGCGTGTTCGGGTTCATGCTGGCCGCGATGAGCCGGTCGTTCGGCGAGTCGCTGATCACCGAGTACCCGATGTTCGCCGACCTGATCAAGGCGATCTTCCCGACCGTCGACTTCACCTCGGCCGGCTGGTTCCTCCAGCTCATCTTCGTGGAGATGGGGCTCATCGTCGTCGGCTTCTCGGCCGCGACCTTCGTCGGCAAGTGGGCCTCCGACGAGGAGTCTGGGCGCCTGGAGATGGTCCTGGCGGCGCCGCTCACGCGGGCCCGCTGGACGATCGCCGGGGGCGTCGGGGCGCTCCTCGCGGTCGCCGTCACGACCGCGGTCTACGCCCTCGGCATTGCGCTGGGAGCCGCCGTCGCGGGGAGCGAGATCGCGACGCCGACGGCGGGGACGATCGCGCTCGGCTTCTACGGCGCCGCGATGGTCGGGGTCGGCGTCGCGATCGGCGGGCTCTGGCGCGACGTCATGGGCGGCCGAGGTGGCCGCCGCGATCGTCATCGCGACCTTCCTCATCGGCCTCCTCGCGCCGGCGCTGAAGATGCCGGACTGGATCCAGCAGCTGGCCCTCACGGCCCACCTCGGGCAGCCCATGATCGGCACCTGGGACTGGGCCGGGATGGCGGCCTGCGCCGTCCTCGCCGTCGGCGGGATCCTGCTCGGGGCATGGGGGATGCGGCGGCGGGACGTGGATTGATGGAGGAGCGGCCGTCGGCGGCCGAGCCGCCTGCGAGCCCGTGGGCGACGCGGACCGTCACAGTCGGCCCGGACGGCATCGCTCGCTGTGCCTGGGGCGTGGAGGGCGACCCTCTCTACCGGGCCTACCACGACGAGGAGTGGTGCCGCCCGTCACGCGACGAGCGGCACCTCTTCGAGATGCTTGTCCTCGAGGGGGCGCAGGCGGGCCTGTCGTGGTCGACGATCCTGAAGAAGCGCGAGGGCTACCGGCGGGCCTTCGCCGGGTTCGACCCGGTCGTTGTTGCGGCGTTCGACGACGCCGACGTCGCCCGGCTGCTCGGCGACGCCGGCATCGTGCGCAACCGGCTCAAGGTGGAGAGCGCCGTCTCGAACGCCCGGGCGGTCCTCGCGCTCCGCGACGGCGGCAATTCGCTCGTCGACCTGCTCTGGAGCTTCGTCGGGGGCGCGCCCCTGGACCGCCGGGCAGCCAACCTCGGCGACCTGCCGGCCGAGACGGCCGACTCACGAGCAATGAGCAGGGAGCTCAAGCGGCGCGGGTTCCGCTTCGTCGGCCCCACGGTCTGCTATGCGTTCATGCAGGCGGCCGGCCTCGTGAACGACCACGTCGTAGGCTGTGCGGCGGGCGAGGAGATCCGGGGCGCAGGGGGCTGACCCCGGCCGGCGTCGCCGCAGCGCTAGGCCCGCCCCGCTACCCGCGCCGGTTGACGACCCAGACGCCGGCGACGATCAGGACGGCGCCGGCGACGAAGAACACGTCGACCGTCTCGCCGAGGACGACGACGCCCAAGATCACCGCGACGACCGGCAGGAGGTAGGCGACCAGGCTGGCGCGCGTCGGGCCCCATCCGGTCAGGAGCCGGAAGAACACCAGGTAGGCGAAGCCGGTGCCGATGGCGCCGAGCCAGAGCACGGAGAAGGTGGCCTCGGGCACGGCCGGAAGCGTGAGCCCGCCGTCGACGACGAAGGCCAGGATCGTGACCCACACGGCGGCCGAGCCGACCTGGCCGACCGACAGGACCAGCGGTCGGGTGCTGCGGAGGTTCCGCCGCGCGTACGTGTTCCCGACCGCGTAGGCGAGCGAGGCGCCGACGACGGCCAGCTCCGCAAGCAGGCGCTCCACGCCCAGCGCACTCCCGAAGTCGGCGATGTTCTCGGCCGAGAGGACCAGGATGCCGAGGAAGCCCAGGCCGATCCCGGCCAGCCGGCCGGGCGTGATCCGCTCGTCGTGGATGAAGGCGGCGGCGATGACGAGGGTGAAGAAGGGTGCGGTCGACTGGAGGATCCCGGCCAGGCCCGAGGAGATGTGCTGCTCGGCCACGCTGATGAGCCAGAACGGGATCGCGATGTTGACGGCGCCCAGGACCGCGAGGTGCCCGATCGTCCGGGCGTCGCGCGGGAGCGGGGTACGCGTGACCGCCACGACCGCGAGGAGGATCGCGAGGCCGACGAGGACCCGCCACAGGACCAGGCTGAGCGGCGGCAGCGTCTCGACACCGATCTTGATGAAGAGGTAGCTGCTGCCCCACATCAGGGCGAGCGAGCCGAGGAGGACGGCGTAGCCGGCGGCCGGGCGCGGCGAATTGGGGAGCGCGGCCGAAGGCGGTCGCGGGGGGCCTGGGGTCACCGGGGGAGTCTGCCATGGACGGCCACCCGGTGTGGCGGGTCCGGGCTGATTGCCGGCCGTTCCCCGTACCATGGACGGACATGCGAGCCCTGCGCGCCGTCTTCCTGCTCAACGGGGCAGCCCTCGGCGTCTTCTATCCCTTCATCTCGGTGATCCTGGCCGATCGCGGCGTGCCGCCGGCCTGGATCGGCATCGTCATGGCGGCGTCGTCGGCGGCCTTCACGGTCGCCGTGCCCGCCTGGGGCCACATCGCCGACGTGATCCTTGGGCGCCGCCGCGCCCTGGCCGTCTCGGCCCTCGGCGCCGCGGTCTTCGTGCTCCTGGCCGGAGCGCCCGTCGAGGTTGTCGTCGTCGCCCTGGCGCTCGTGGGGTTCAGCATCTTCGAGAGCGCCTGGGGACCGCTGGGCGACGCGCTGGCGGTCAACGCGATCAAGGACCACGGTCGCGACTATGCCCGGATCCGCCTCCTCTCCTCGGTCGGCTTCGGCGTCGTCTCGGCCCTGGCCGGGATCCTCTACAACACGACCGGGTACGGTCCGTCGTTCATGCTTTGCGCGCTGCTCTCGGTGCTGCTCGCGCTGGCCGCCGTTCGGGCCCCGGATCTCGCCCGCGCGGACCTGGCGACCGTCGCCCGTGGCCGCACCCGCGGCGGCTCGTTCATGGTTGCCCTGCGCATTCAGCCGCGCCTGGGCCCGGTGCTCCTGGCCATCCTCCTGATCCATGTCGGGGTGATCGCCGGGTTCACCTACCTGCCCCTGCGGCTCATCGAGCTCGGCGGTGGACCGTCGGACGTGGCGCTCAACGCGGCCGTGTCGGCATTTGCCGAGATCCCGGCGATGCTGCTGACCGGCGCCATCGCCGCACGAATCGGGATCCGCGGCCTCGTCGCGGGCAGCGCCTTCCTCTACGCCGCGTGCTTCCTGTCCTGGACCGTGCTCGACGTCCCGATGCTCATCGTCGCCACGCGGGTGGCCACCGGGTTCGCCTTCGCGGGCCTCTGGGTGGGGAGCGTCCTCACGATGGCCGTCCTCCTCCCGCCGCGCCTCCAGGGGACCGGCCAGGGGCTCTACCAGGTCACCGCGTTCGGCATCGCGGCCGTGATTGCCAACGTCGCCGGCGGCTTCATCTTCGGCGCGCTCGGGTCAGCGGTCCTCTTCGGCATCGCGGCCGTCCTTGCCGTCACGGCCGGGCTGCTCGCCTTCCTCGTCTTCCCGCGGCGCGGCGAGCGCGTCGTCCGTGAGGAGGACGAGGCCGTGCCGCTGCCATTCCCGGCGACGCCCGCGTAGGCCGGGGCGCGGCCGGGGATCGGCCTCGCCGACCTGGACGACGACACGGTGAGGGCGGCGCTCGCCGAGGCGGGCGACCCGACGGTGGCCGCGCTCGCCGGCGATGCGGCGCGGCCGGCATATCGTCCGTTCGCGCTCCTCCGGAGCGACAAACGGCACTTGCCCGCCGCTCGCAGGGCGCGGAGGCTCGGCCCGACACTCGGACCGCCCGCCGGGCGTCGATCGAGGCTCGGGCGGCTCAGGGAGTCGCAGATGCACGTTGGCGGTCGCATGGTGGATATCGGCGCCCTGGTCTTCGGTGCCATCCTCCTTCTCGTCGGTGGCTACTACCTCCTCGTGAACACCTTCGGGATCGACCTGCCCGAGCTCAACTGGGACATGATCTGGCCGATCCTCCTGATTGCGCTCGGGGTGGGGGTCCTCGCGAAAGCGGTCGCGTCGCGATCCGGTTCCGACAAGGCCTGACGCACCGGGCGGGCCGAGCCCGCCGGCGCGTATCCGTCGGGTCATGCCCGCCGCCGGCTACGCCCTGTCGAGCTCCAGCGTGGCGATGGTCGACTGCAGGATCTCCGCGGAGCGTCGCAGGCCGGACGCCTCCTCGGCGGACAGCCCGAGGCGCAGCGTGCGTTCGACGCCGCCGCGGCCGAGCACGGTCGGCACCGACAGGTAGACGTCGTCGATGCCGTAGTAGTCGCAGATCAGCGAGCTGACCGAGAGCACCGTCGACTGGTCGCGCAGGATCGCTTCGACGATCCGCACGAGACCCGCGGCGACGGCGTAGTACGTGGCACCCTTGCGCTCGATGATCTGGTAGGCCGCATCTCGCGTCGCCTCGAAGATCTCCTGGAGCCGGGCCTGGTCGTGGCCCATCCCGTTGGCGGTGGCGAAGTCCGCCAGGGGCATCCCGGCGATGTTCGCCGACGACCAGACGGGCACCTCGGTGTCGCCGTGCTCGCCGGCGATGTAGGCATGGACGGAGCGCGGGTCCACCCCGTAGTGCTCGGCAAGGAGGGCCCGGAAGCGGGCCGTGTCGAGGATCGTGCCGGAGCCGATGACCCGGGCCGCGGGGAGGCCGGAGATGCGGTAGGTCAGGTACGCCAGCACGTCGACCGGGTTGGTGGCGACGAGGATGATCCCGTCCGGGTTGGCTTGGGCGACCGCGGGCACGATCTCGCGGAAGATGACGGCGTTCTTGCGGACGAGATCGATCCGCGTCTCGCCCGGCTTCTGGGCGGCGCCGGCCGAGATGACCGTGATCGCAGCGCCGGCACAGTCGGCGATCGTGCCGGCCCAGATCCGCGTCGTGCGCGCGAACGGGACGGCGTGCATCAGGTCCATCGCCTCGCCCTCCGCCTTGCGGGCGTTGGCGTCGACGAGGACGATCTCGGCCGCCAGGCCGCCGAGGAGGAGGCTGAACGCGAAGGTGGAGCCTACGGCGCCTGTGCCCACAACGGCGACACGCGTGGGATGGGGCGCCGCGCCGGGCGCCGGGGCACCTTGGGGAAGGGGACTGAGAAGCTTGCTCACGTGGCCATTGTGCCCCA
>CAVPJI010000024.1:0-51139 GCA_963705215.1 uncultured Chloroflexia bacterium
CGTCCCAGAACGGCGACCCGGCGTCCGCCAGGGCCGCCCGGAGGGCCAGGCGCGACGGGTCGGACCCCACGTACATCGGGGCGAGCGTCCCCAGCCACGGGTCGAAGAGGGCCCGCAGGAGCCGCCACTCCGTGACCTCGTAGGCGGAGCAGCCGCGGCTGTCGAGATCGCAGGCACCGTTCCAGCCGCTGATGAGGCGCTGGACTTCGCGGCCGTCGGTCGTCGCGGGGGAAGCGGAGAGAAGCGCGGGGATCACCTCGTCGGCCCGCAGAAGGCGGACGTCGTTCTGGATCGCCGAGAGGTCCGCCTGGGCCACGCCGCCGTCGGCAGCGGCCGCGTCGAGCAGCTCCCGGATCCGCGCCGCGCGCCAGCCGGAGTCCCACTCGTTCCCGAGGTGGTACGGGTACTCGGCATCGACGGGGTTGTTGTTCGCGGTGACGATGAGCCCGTCGGGCGGGTTGAAGAGGGTGGGGAGCTCGTCGAACGGGACGTAGCCGGTCCAGTCGTGCTCGCCGGACGACCCGTCGACCGGGCGCCGGCCGTCGTCGCCCTGCGGCCGGAGCGGGATCCGGCCCGGCACCTGGTACCCGATGTTGCCGTCGAGGTCGGCATAGACGAAGTTCTGGGCGGGCGCCACGTACGAGCGGAGCGCGTCGCGGAGCTCGGCGAACGTGCTGGCCGCGTCGATCTTGAGGAAGGCGCCGAGGGCCCCGTCCGTCTCGGCCAGGGCCGTCCACCGGAAGGCGTAGAGCGCGCTCGTGTCGGCCAGCTCGGGCACGACGTCGTTGAGGATCGGTCCGTGGACCGTCGAGCGCACCGTGATCGTGACCGGGTCGCTGCCGGCGACCGCGATCGTCTCCTCGCGCGTCTCGAATGGCACCGACGCGCCCTTGTAGAGGTAGTTGGCCGGGTTGGCCGGATCGGGCGTCTCGACGAACAGGTCCTGGACGTCCGGGCCGGTGTTGGTGACGCCCCACGCGATCCTGGCGTTGTGACCCAGGACGATGCCCGGCGCACTGGGGAACGAGACGCCCGCCACGTCGTACGGGCAGGTGGTCGAGACGACGCGGCAGTGCAGGGCGTTCATGTACCAGATGCTCGGCATCTGGACGCCGAGATGGGGGTCGTTCGCGAGGAGTGCGTTCCCGGTGGCGCTCTTGGCCGGACCCACGACCCAGTTGTTCGATCCCACGCCGGGGTGCCCGAGCGCGGCCGTCCCCGTGTCGAAGCCGGCGAGCGCGCCGATGCCGTCACCGATTGCCGCCAGGCGGGCGAACCCGGCAGCGTGGGCCGCGTCCAGGGCGGGTGGCTGGCCCGGCGCGGCCGCTGTCGGGGCGGTGCCCGCCTGCCCGGCCGGCGCCCCGACCAGGTCCTTCGTGCGGGTGATCGTCGGCGCCCCGGCGGGGTAGGCCGGCACCAGGAGATCCGTCAGCGCAGGGTCGCCGAGGCGCGCATCGGCGAGAAGGCGGAAGAGCTCGGCGTCGTAGTTGCCGCCCAGCGACCAGGCCTGGAGCTTGCCGAAGGTGACCGTGTCGAGCGTCGTCCACGGCTCCGGTTCGTAGCCGCCGAGGCCGCCTCCCTTGCCGGACTGGAGCCCCGTCACCACGAAGGCGAGGCCACGCTGGCCGTCGCTCTGCTCGAGCCAGGCGTTGACGCCCGCGGCGTAGCGTTCCAGGGCCCGGACCGTCGGCGCGTCGAGGGCGGCCAGGTCGCGCTCCGCTGCCTGCCGCCAGCCGAGCGTACGGATGAAGCGATCCGTGTCGAGCTGGGACTCCCCGAAGAGCTCGCTGACGCGGCCGGCCCCGATGTGGCGGAAGACCTCCATCTGCCACATCCGCTCGGAGGCATGCACGAATCCCTGGGCGAAGAAGAGGTCGTCGGACGTGTCGGCGTAGATGTGCGCGATCCCTGTCTCGTCGCGGATCACCTCGGCCGATGCAGCGAGCCCGTGGGCCTGGAGCGTCCCGCTCACCTGGGGCTGGGCCCGCCCGCTCACCCATGCCAGGAGGCCGCCGACGGCCACCGTGCCGATCAGGGCGACGGCGATGACGACGATGAGCAGGCCCGCCAACAGGCGGCCGACGACTCGCACGGGATCCCTCTCCTCCTCGCCGCCGCCCATGCGCCGGTTCCGCGCAGTGTGCCCGAACCGGGACTCGGGCGCGTCTCCCCCGCGCCTCCGCGCGCGGCCGGTTCAGCGAGGCAGCCCCATCCCGACGTCCCGCGTCACCGCCGCCGCGAGGATCGCCTCGGCGAAGACGAGGTCGGCCAGGCCCACGCCGAGATGGGTCACGAGCACGCGTCCGCGCGCGGGGCGAGGGGTCGCGGCCCGGATGGCGGTCCCGAGCATCGCGGCCGGGTCGGGGTAGTCGTCGAACTGGCCTGCGGCACGGTTCGCACGGAACTGGCCGTCCTCGTCGACGAGGAAGAGGCCGGCTTCGTGGGCGACGTCGGCGGCGACCGACATGGCGTAGTCCACGGCGATGATGAGCGCGCCCGGGGCGAACCAGTCGCTCGTCATCACCTGGCGGACCGGCCCGAACGAGACGCAGGTCACGACGACGTCGGCGTCGCGGATCGCAGTGCGGGCGTCGTCGACGGCCCGAGCGGAGCCGATGCCCGGGACGGCCACCGCCGCGACGGCCAGCGCAGAGGCACGGCCCGGGTCGCGGTCATGGATCGCGATCTCGACACCGGGCAGGAGGTGGCCCAGGACCGGCACGTGGGCGCGACCCTGGACGCCCGCCCCCACGATCGCGGCCCGCGCCGCGCGTTCGCGTACCGGCGGCGACCAGCGGGCGATCGCGGTTCCCGAGATCGCGGCGGTCCGCTCGGCGGTGATCGGCGCGCCGTCGAGGATCGCCAGCGGGACGCCGGTCCGGGGGTCGTTGACCACGACGAGGGCGTGCAGGGCGGGCAGCCCGGCAGCCGGGTTGTCGGGGAACCCGGCGATCCACTTCATGCCCGCGAGGTCGCGCGAGCCGTCGTCCGCCGGGCCGGGGAGGTACGCAGGCATCGCGTGGGCGAAGGAGCCGGCCGGGCGCGGGTGGATCCCGATCTTCGGCGGCAGCTCGGCCCCCTCGGTCAGCCCGACGAGCGTCCGCTCGGCCAGGCGGAGCCGCTCCGGGAGCGGCGGCATGCACGCGACGACGTCGGCTGCGACCAGGTAGCGGAGCGGCGGCAGGGCCATGCGCGGGCAGTCGAGCGGGGCGCCCGGATCAGGCGTCCGGTTCGCGCTCCCCGGCGGCAGCGGGAGCTCCCGGCTCTCCGGCGACGTCGGCTTCCTTTGCGACCTCGCGGAGGGCCCTGCGCAGCTTGTCCTCGGTCGCCAGCAGGATCGAGCTCTGGGCGAGCTCGCCTCCGTACGGCGCCAGCTCGGCGATCATCTCGTCGGCCGTGGCCGTGCCGGGGTCTCCGGTGACGAAGACGGCCGAGTGGCTCGGCTTCAGGATCGCCTGCAGGCGATCGGCGAACTCCTGCTCCTTGCCCCGGTCGGACCTGTGGGCTCCGATGCCGACGGCGCCGCCCGCCAGGGCGAGGCCGATGATCGGGATGGAGAGCGCAGCGCCGATCAGGAGGCCCCCGGCGGCGGCTTTGGCGAAGCTCTTCGTTGCGTGGCGGTGCGTGCTGATGACGGTGAGCTCGCCCCGCTCGTCCGCGGTGACGAGGGCGGCGTCAACGACCTTGATCCGGCCGTCCTTGTCCATGGCCCGGATCTTCTCGTAGACGACCTCGGCAGTCGCGTGCTCCGGGTAGACCAGGACGAGGACCCGGCTGGGCTCCTGCGCTGGGGCCATCGGCACAACCTCCATGCCTCCACCCGACGCTGGGGGGGCGCACGCACTCTAGCACGCAGGTGGCGCCCGGGGAGCATACGAGCGCCGCTCCGGGCCGACCCCGATCGGCTAGGATCGGGGGGTGACGTCACCCGCGATCGATCCCGCCGCCCTGCAGGAGACCAGGACCGCGCTCCGGATGGAGCGCGACGCCATTCATCTGTACGACGGCCTCGCGCGGATGGAGAAGGATCCCCATCGCGCCGAGGCGTTCCGGACGATTGCCGCCGACGAGCGCCGCCACGCGGAGGTCTGGGAAGGTCGCCTGCGCGAGGCCGGGGTGACGATCCCGCCGCCCGGTGGACCAGGGCCGCGCATGCGCTTCATCCTCCTGGTCGCGCGCCTCCTCGGGACGCGGGCGGTCGGTGACCTGGTCCGGACGCTCGAGGGCAACGACGAGCGGCGCTACGCGAAGGAGGCGCCCGCGGCGCCCGGCGCCGCCATGACGGCAACGATGACGGCCATGGCCGCCGACGAGCGCCGCCACGCCGAGACCTGGCGCTGGCTGGAGAAGCCTCGCGGCGACGAGGCCGCGGCGACGACCGTCGACGCCGAGCGCCGGGGCCGGGTGGCCGCGAGCGTCGCCGAGATCACCAAGTCCGAGACCTGGCACCGCGGCGGCGCGGGGACGCTCCGCGCGATCGTCTTCGGCGCGTCCGACGGCCTCGTGAGCAACCTCTCGCTCGTGATGGGCATCGCGGGCGCCACCTCCGAGACCTCGATCATCCTCCTGTCGGGCATCGCCGGGCTCCTGGCCGGCGCCTTCTCGATGGCGGCCGGGGAGTACATCTCGGTTCGCTCGCAGGTCGAGGTGCTGGAGCGCCAGATCGCCCTGGAGCGCGCCGAGCTGGCCGCGATCCCGGACGAGGAGTTCGAGGAGCTCGTCGCGATCTACCGCTCCAAGGGACTCCCGGAGGAAGACGCGCGGCGGTTCGCGGAGCACATCTTCCAGGATCCCGAGGTGGCCCTCCAGACGCTTGTCCGGGAGGAGCTGGGGCTGGACCAGGACGGGATCAGCTCGCCGTGGTCCGCGGCCGGAGGCTCGTTCCTCGCCTTCACCGTGGGGGCGATCATCCCGGTCATCCCGTTCCTGTTCGGCGGCGGTGACCTGGTGCTCCTCGTGAGCTTCGGGATGAGCATGGCCGCCCTCTTCCTCCTGGGCGCGCTCGTGAGCCTGCTGACCGGCCGCAACATGGTCTTCTCGGGGCTGCGCCAGGTCGGGATCGGGGCCGCCGCCGCGATCGTCACGTACATGGTCGGTCGCCTCATCGGCGTGAACGTCGGCGGCTGACGGATGGGCCGGGACGACGCGGTGGCCGGCCTTGTCGCCCGGCTCGACGCCGAGGGCCTGCGGCCCGGGTCGTGGGCGAACGGCCCCGGGGACACGTACGCCGCGCACGCCCACACCTTTGACAAGGTGCTGGTCTGCGCCGCGGGGAGCATCGTCTTCGGTCTGCCCGGCAGCAGTGAGCGGGTGGCGCTGCGCGCCGGCGACCGGCTCGACCTGCCGGCCGGGACGGAGCACGACGCGGTGGTCGGGCCGGACGGAGTCACCTGCCTGGAGGCGCACCTGCCGGCCGGGTCGCTCGGGCCGCTGCCAGAACGGCGGCCCGCGGGCGAGTGGTAGGGCTCCCGGGGTTCGTGGGGCGAGAATCGAGAAGGCCCCCTCGACGGGGGGCCCTCGCGCGGTGCACTGTTGGCGGGCTGGTCAGCGCAGGCCGAAGCGAGCCCAGGTGGGAAGCCGGTCGCGCGGATCGACCTCGGGAAGCTCGTCGTCGCCGCTCAGCAGGATGCTGACGAAGGAAAAGAGCGCGAGAAGGCCGAGCACGGTTGCGATGATCATCGTGCTGGCCTCCGTGGAATGGTGCTTGACGACCACAATGTGACTGGTCGTCTGTAACAATAGCCTAATGAATCGCGCACGTCAAGGCGATATGCCTAATGAACGGGGGCCAACATGCCTGTGAACCCGAAGATCAACCCGACGGATGCACGAATCCTCGACATCCTCCAGCGCGACGGTCGATGCTCCTTCGCGGAGATCGGCGTCGAGGTGGGCATGAGCGGACCTTCGGCGCACGAGCGGGTCAAGAAGCTGGAGGCGCGCGGGATCGTGCGCGGCTACGCGGCGCAGGTCGACCCGGTGGCGGTTGGCCTCGGCGTGCTGGCGTTCATGTGGGTGACCCAGGCACCGGGGAGCATCGCCGACGACATCACCGGGGACTTTGCCGCGATCCCCGAGGTCGAGGCCTGCCATCGGATCGCGGGCGAGGGGGACTACCTGCTCAAGATCCGGGCCAGTGACACCGCCGACCTGGAGCGGGTCGTTCGGCGGGTCCAGACCACCCGGCACGTCTACCGCACCGAGACCGACATCGTGTTCTCGACGCCGTTCGAGCGGCGCCCGCTGCCGATCCCGGCCGGCCGCTGACGCAGGCCGAGTCCTCAATCTGAGCGCGGGAACCCCTGGGGCGGCTACCCCGCCGGGTCGGACCTGACTCCGTCGAGATCCGCTGCGTCGAGCGGCGCTTCAGCGGTCTCGTCCTCGTCCTCGATCTCGGGCACCCGCCCGAACGCGAGGAAGGCCACCACGCCCCCGCCGGCCAGGATGAGCGCGAGGAGCCACCAGACGTACTCGAGGTTCATGCGGCCGGGAGTATCGCACGCCGTACGGGTACGCATCCCGCCGCGCGGCCGCGCCACCGCTCCGGGGCGACCGCCGCTACACTCCCGGCGATGATCGACTGGACGCCCGATCCGATCGCATTCTCGCTCGGCCCGCTCACCGTCTACTGGTACGGGGTCATGTACGCGATCGGCCTCGCGGTCACGTTCATGGTCATCGAGCGCGAGGCACGCCGCCGCGGCCTGGACTCCGGCCTCCTGGTCAACGGCATGATCATCGTCGCCGTCGCGGCGCTGATCGGCGGTCGCCTCTACCACGTCGTCGACCAATGGGATCTCTACAAGGACGATCTCCTCTCGATCGTCCTGCCGCCCTACAGCGGCCTCGGTGTCTACGGCGGGATCATCACCGGCTTCGTCGTGGCCTACATCTACGTGCGCTGGAAGCGCCAGCCCTTCCTGACCTGGGCCGACTGCGTTGCGCCCGGGCTCCTCGTGATGCAGGCGGTGGCCCGCTGGGGCAACTTCTTCAACCAGGAGCTCTACGGGCCCCCGACCGATCTCCCCTGGGGGATCCCGATCCAGTGCATCAATCGGACACCGACATGGGCCTGCCCGCCGCTCGGGACGACGCCCGTCGACACCCTCTTCCAGCCGCTCTTCCTCTACGAGTCGATCTCCGGCGCGGTCGGCGCGATCGTCCTGCTGCTGATCGCTCGGCGGGTTCGCTGGCTGCGGCCGGGCGACATCACCCTGCTCTTCTTCGTCTGGTACGGGACGACGCGTTTCCTGCTCGAGCCGCTTCGCTCCAACAACTGGACCGTCGGTGGCGTCGCGACGGCCTCGATCATCAGCGCGTCGTTCGTTCTCGGGGCGCTCGCGATCCTGGCCTGGCGCCACCGGCCCGGAGCCCGCGCCGGGGACGCGGCACAGCCCCCGGACGCGGCACAGCTTCCGGACACGGCGCAGCCCCCGGCCGCCCCGGAATGACCGGGCCGCGGCGGCGACGGGCCGACGCGAACATCCGGCCGGACGAGGTCCGCCGGTCGAGGCGCGACGTGCGCGAGGGCCTCGACTGGCTCGGGAAGCCGCCCGCGATCCGGGCAGGGGTTGCCTACCGCCTCGTGCGCGTGCTGGCCCGCGTCCTGCTGGTGGGCGTGTTCGGGTTCCGGGTGGACGCACGGGGCCGCGAGAACCTCCCGCCCGGCGGCGGCTACCTCCTGCTCGCTGCGGTCCACCGCGGATGGATGGACCCCTTCCTGGCTCTCGACGCCGTCCCCGCCGAGCCACGCGTCTGGACCCTGGGGAGCGGCGCGTCCGGCTTCGACCGGCCCTGGAAGGAGCGACTCCTGCGGATCGTGGGCGGCGTGCTCCCGGTCTGGCGCGGCGGCGTCGGAATCGAGGTCCACGTCACCGCCGCCCGCGCCGTCCTCGAGCGGGGCGGCGTCTTCTCCACGTTCGTCGAGGGGACGATCGGGGGCCCGCCGGACCGGCCGACGCCCTTCCGCCATGGCGCCTTCGTCATCGCCCTGCGGACCGGGGCGCCGATCGTCCCCCTGGCCGCTGCCGGCACGGAGGTTCTCTACCGGGGCAAGCGGTTCGCAACCCGGATCCTGCCGCCGGTCACGATGGCGGAGCTGGCCGGCGCCGACTGGAACGGCACCCCCGAACCCGGCTCCCGCGAGGAGCTGGCCGTGGCCCGGCTGGCGGCCGAGGCCCTCGAAGCGCTGCTCGCCCCGGTCATCGCCGAGATCCATCCGTCCACGGTCGATCCTCCGACCCGCCGCCGGCGCTGGCCCTGGCTGACCGACCTCCTTCTCGGCCGCCCGAGGACCTGACCCGGCGGGAGCCGGCACCCGCCCGTGAGATACTGCCCGCCCATGCAGTACGCCGAATCCATCCTCGATCTCGTCGGTCACACGCCTCTCGTTCGGATCAACCACCTGACGCGTGGGATCGGCCCGCTCGAAGAGCAGCCGCTCGTGCTCGCCAAGCTCGAGACGTTCAACCCCGGCGGCTCCGTGAAGGATCGGATCGGCCTCCCGATGATCGAGGCCGCCGAGCGGGACGGGCTCCTCCGCCCCGGCGGGACGATCGTCGAGCCGACCTCCGGGAACACGGGCCACGGGCTCGCCATCGCCGCGGCGCTCCGCGGCTACCGGTGCATCTTCGTGATGGCCGACAAGCAGTCGGCCGAGAAGCAGGCGATCCTCCGGGCGTACGGCGCCGAGGTCGTCCTCTGCCCGTCGAACGTGCCGCCCGAATCTCCGGAGAGCTACTACTCGGTCGCGGCGCGACTGGCCCGCGACATCCCCGGCGCCTACAAGCCGGACCAGTACTGGAACGAGGAGAACCCGCGGGCGCACGAAGCGACCACGGGACCCGAGATCTGGGAGCAGACCGCGGGCCGGATCACCCACTTCGTGGCGAGCGTCGGGACCGGGGGCACGATCAGCGGGGCGGCCCGCTACCTGCGGGCGCAGCGACCGGACCTGGTGGTCGTCGGGGCCGACCCCGAGGGCAGCGTCCTCTCGGGCGACGTTGTCCGCCCCTACCTCACCGAAGGGGTGGGGGAGGATTTCGTGCCGGGCACCCTCGATCCGGCGCTCATCGACCGCTGGGTCCGCGTGTCCGACCACGATGCCTTCGCCATGGCCCGCCGGATCACGCGCGAGGAAGGGATCCTGGCCGGCGAATCGTGCGGCACGGCGATGGTCGCGGCGCTCGAGGTGGCCCACGAGCTGACGGCCGCCGGCGACGGAGGCAGGGCGGTGGTCGTCGTCCTGCTCCCGGACACCGGCCGGAACTACCTCTCCAAGCTCTACAACGACGAGTGGATGCGGGCGAACAGCCTGCTCCCGACGCCCGGCGGCGTGGTCACCCTGCACGACATCCTCGAGGACCATCACCACGGCAGGCAGCTCCCCGACGTCGTCGTCGTCCGAACGACCGAGTCCGTGGGCACCGCGATCGGCCGGCTCCAGGAGTTCGGGATCAGCCAGATGCCCGTCTCCGAGGACCGGGAGGGGGCGCGGATCGAGGAGCCTCGTCGGATCCGTGAGCGAGACGGGGCTCCTGGCCCGCGCCTATCGCGACCCGTGGATCGTGGAGCGGACGGTGGGCGAGGTGATGGCAGCGCCGCTCCCCCAGGTCCGCGAGAACGCAACCCTGGACGAGGTGTTCGCGCTGCTCGAGGGCGGCGCGTCGGCCGTCCTCGCGACCCGCGGCGAGCGACCGGCCGGAATCGTCACGAAGCTCGACATCCTCGAGTACCTGGGCCACCACCCGCGGCTCGGGTCGTAACGGTCGCCTGGTCGGCGTGGAGCTTCGGACGGCGCGCCTTCGCCTCCGTCCGTACCGCGAGGCCGACTTCGAGACGCTGTTCCGCGAGCTGGTCCTGGATCCGGCGGTGGTCAGCCTCTGGCACGACTACGCCGACCCGAAGCTGACGGTCGGGGAGAAGCGGGCGATGGCCGAGCGCGACCTGGGCTCGTGGATCGAGGAGGGGATCGCCGCCGGATACCCGACCTGGGTGCTCGAGGCCGCCGATCCCTCGCTCGGACCGCCGGGGGGCTTCGTGGGTGCCGCCGGCGTCTTCCCGCCGGAGAACGAGTGGGGCCCGGAGCCCGAGGTCGGCTGTCTGCTGGCGTCGCGCCACCACGGACGCGGGCTGGCCACGGAAGCGCTGTCCGCCGTGATCGCCGACGCGACGGAGCGACTCCGGATCCCGGTCCTGGTTGCGATCATCGACGAGCCGAATGCCGCGTCCATCCGCCTCGTCGACAAGTGCGGCTTCACCCTGGAGCGGTCGTACCTCGGCGTCCGACGGCGCCCCGTGCCGGCGCTACGTGCGGCGGGCCGGCGACGAAGGGCGGCGATAATGCCGCCCATGCCCGACCTCGACCAGCCCGACGCCTTCGCCACCCGCGCCGTCCACGCCGGCGCCGAGCCCGACGAGCTCGCGGGCGCCGTCAGCCCGCCGATCTACCAGACCTCGACGTACGCGCAGGACGGCGTCGGGCGTCCCCGAGCCGGCTACGAGTACGCCCGCACGCAGAACCCCACCCGGGAGCGGCTGGAGCGGGCCGTGGCCGAGCTCGAGGGCGGGGCCTTCGGCATCGCGTTCGCCTCGGGATCGGCGGCGACTGCCACCCTGGCCGAGCTGGTCGCCCCCGGCGAGGAGATCGTCGTCGGCGACGACGTCTACGGCGGGACGTTCCGCTTCTTCGAGCGGGTGGCGCGGCCGCGGGGCGTGGACGCCCGCTACGTGGACCTCGCGGGGGACCCCGGGCCAGCCCTGGCGGGCGTGCTGTCGCCGCGGACTCGCCTGGTCTGGTTCGAGACGCCGTCCAACCCCTTGCTGAAGGTGATCGACATCGTCGCCGTCGTGCGCGCGGTCGCCGGGCACGTGGGCGCGCGCGGGGCGCGGCCGCTCGTCGTCATCGACAGCACGTTCGCCTCGCCGGCGCTCCAGCGGCCGCTCGAGCTGGGCGCGGACGTCATCTTCCATTCGGCGACCAAGTACCTCGGTGGCCACAGCGACACGGTCAACGGCGTTGTCGTGACGTCGGATGCGGCCGTGGCCGAGCAGCTTCGCTTCCTCCAGAACGCGATGGGCGCGGTGCCGGGACCGCAGGACTGCTTCCTCGTGCTGCGCGGGCTGCGCACGCTGGCCCTGCGCGTGGAGCGCCACAGCGCCAACGCGCTGGCGGTCGCCCGGGCGCTGGCGGCCCGTGACGACGTGGACTGGCTTCGTTACCCCGGGCTTACCGACGGACGACACGCGCACCCGGGCGCCGAGGTCGCCGCGCGGCAGATGCGGCTCGGCGAGCGCCGACGGGGCACCCGCGTTCGGCGGGATGATCAGCTTCGTGCCGGCCGCAGGTGGTCGCCACGGACGTTCCGCGCGCGATCGTGCCGTCGCCCTGGCCGAGCGGACGCGGCTCTGGACCCTGGCGGAGTCGCTCGGCGGCGTCGAGTCGCTGATCGAGGTGCCGGCCGTGATGACGCACGCCTCGGTCGCAGCGTCACCCCTGGAAGTGCCGGAGGCGCTAGTGCGCCTGTCCGTCGGGATCGAGGACGCCGACGACCTGGTCGCGGACCTGCTGGGCGCCCTCGACGAGGCGTAGATCGCGGCCGAGGAAGCACGCCCGCGATGGCATACCCACGATCCGATGACCGTGTACGCATCACCCGGGCATCACGCCCGGCTGGGCATCATCAGGGCATCACACCAGGGCGAGTGTGCTGCCCCGGCTCCGGAAGCCCGCACGGTCGATGCCCGCACGGTCGATGCCCGCACGGTCGATGCCCGCACGGTCGATGCCCGCACGGTCGATGCCCGCACGGTCGATGCCCGCACGGTCGATGCCCGCACGGTCGATGCGCGCTTCGGTGATGCGCGCTTGATGCGGCCAAGGGCATCAAGAGGACCGGATCGATTTCCTCGAGGCCGACGTGCCCGCGACGTCCCCGCGCGCCGGGGCCCGAGCCGACGGGAAGACCCTCGGCCTGACGGACGCGCTCATCGCCGCGGCCGCGCCCTCGGACACTGCGGCCGTCCTCACCCGGAGCAGCCGCGACTTCGCGTTGATGCCCGTGCGACCGGCCACCTGCTGACCGCTGGCGATCCCTACAATCCCCGCAACAGCTCGGCCGGATTCCAGCCGCATCCCTGCTGCAAGCGGAGGAGCCCCCCATGATCCAGGTTCAGCGTCGCAAGGTGACCGTGATCGGCGCCGGCAACGTCGGCGCCACCACAGCCCAGCGAATCCTCCGGACCGGCCTTGCCGACGTCGTGCTCATCGACATCGTCGAGGGGCTGCCCCAGGGCAAGGCGCTCGACCTCGCCGAGGCCGGCCCCGTGGCTGGGTACGACGTCAAGATCACCGGCACGAACGACTACGCCGACACGGCCGGCAGCAAGATCGTCGTCGTGACCTCGGGGCTGGCGCGCCAGCCGGGGATGAGCCGCGACGACCTCATGGCGAAGAACGCCGGGATCGTGGCGTCGGTCGTGAAGCAGGCCGCTGCCGTCAGCCCCGATGCCATCATCATCGTCGTCACGAACCCGCTCGACGCCATGTGCCACGTCGCGCTGCAGGCCTCGGGCTTCCCGCGCGAGCGCGTGATCGGCATGGCCGGCGTCCTCGACTCGGCCCGGTTCCGCTATTTCATCGCCACCGAGCTGGGCATCTCGGTCCGCGACGTCCGGGCCTTCGTCCTCGGTGGCCATGGCGACACGATGGTCCCGCTGCCGCGCTACTCGACGGTCGGCGGCATCCCGATCACCGAGCTGATGCCGGCGGAGCAAATCGCCGCGCTCGTGGACCGGACCCGCAACGGCGGGGCCGAGATCGTCGCCCTCCTCAAGACGGGGAGCGCCTACTACGCGCCGGCGGCCGCCACGGTCGAGATGGTCGAGGCGATCCTGCTCGACCGACGCCGGATCCTGCCCTGCGCGGCCTACCTCCAGGGCGAGTACGGCTACGACGGCATCTTCGTCGGAGTCCCGGTGGTCCTCGGCGACGGCGGCATGCAGAAGGTGATCGAGATCTCGCTCACGCCCGACGAGAAGGCCGCGCTCGACCACTCGGCCGCCGCGGTCCGCGAGCTCGTGGTGAAGCTCTCGGCCTGATCGTGCGTTGGGCGGCTATGGCTCCGGGCACCGGGTCGAGGTAGCGCTCCATCTGTCGACCTCCTTCGGCGCAGGCTCTGGCGGCCTCCTGCCCTTCGCGGAGGGGTAACTTGCTCGGCACCGCGCGGCGCGCCCCGAGCAGCCCGGACCACGCGCTAGCTCACGCCTGAACTCACCTGTACACCCACGAGGAGAGGAACCGTGCCCAGTCGGCGCCACCTGATCGTCATGTTCGTCTGTGCGGCATTCGCGCTGTCCATCGCAGTGCCCG
Source organism: uncultured Chloroflexia bacterium (assembly GCA_963705215.1). Classification (GTDB taxonomy): domain Bacteria; phylum Chloroflexota; class Limnocylindria; order Limnocylindrales; family CSP1-4; genus CTSoil-043. The sequence continues at coordinate 13,370 of CAVPJI010000024.1, forward strand.
CGCTCGCGGCCGACCCGCCGACCCGCCCAACAGGCCCGCTCCCGCAGCGGATCGAGGAGCTCAAGCTCGCTGCGCCGGAGAGGGCCACCGGGGACTTCGGAGAGAAGCTGGGTCTGGTTCTCCGAGCCGCCCGCGGCCCGAAGAACGTGGTCGTGAGCCTGACCGAGCCGGCCGCCGCCGACGTCGCCGCGCAGGGCCCCATGGCCGAGAAGGTGCAGGTCAAGAAAGCCCGCGCGCAGCAGGACGCGGTCATCGCGTCGGCGACGAGCCTGGACCGGAATGCCCGCGTCCTGGGCCGCACCGGCATGGCGACGAACGTCGTGATGCTCACGATCGACGCCGGATCCCTCGCCGCGCTGGCCGCCGACCCCGCGGTCGTCTCGATCAAGCCCGTGGTCGACTACCAGATGTCGCTCCATGAGACCGTCCCGCAGGTCGGCGCTACGGCCGTGCAGTACGCGGGCTTCACCGGCAACGGCGTCAGGGTTGCCGTCCTCGACAGCGGTATCGACTACACCCACGCCGCATTTGGCGGGCCGGGCACGAAGGCCGGCTACGAGGCGGCCTACGGCACGGCCCCGGCCGACGCGAGGAACACGACACTCGACGGGCTCTTCCCCACGACCCGAGTCGTCGGCGGCTACGACTTCGTCGGCGAGGCCTGGGGGAGCAGCGCGGACCCGCTTGTGCCCGATCTCGACCCGATCGACGCGCCGTCCGCCGCTGCCGGGCTCGGCACCGATGGCGGCCACGGCACCCACGTCGCCGACATCATCGGCGGCTCAAAGGGCGTCGCCCCGGGCGCGTCGCTGTACGCCCTCAAGGTGTGCTCGTCTGTGTCGACCGCCTGCAGCGGCGTCGCCCTCATTCAGGCGATGGATTTCGCCGTCGACCCCAACGGCGACGGCTCCACGAGCGACCACGTTGACGTCGTGAACATGTCGCTGGGCACCGATTACGGGACCGCCTTCGACGACGACCTCTCGTACGCCGTCGAGCAGGCGTCCAAGCTCGACGTCCTGACCGTTGCCGCCTCCGGCAACGGTAGCAACAAGCCCTACGTTAGCGGAACGCCCGGCAGCGCGGCGTCTGCGATCTCCGTCGCCGAGACCGAGGTCCCGAGCGCGGTCGGGTTCCCGCTCGTCGTCGATTCGCCAGAAGCGATCAAGGGCATCTACACGAACACGACAACCGTGACCTGGGCCGACCTCGGCTTGGGTTTCGACGGCGTCGTGACCTACGTTGGGCGGGGCTGCCCGCGGGCTCGAAGGACGGTGACCCGTCGGAGGACACGTACTTGGAGGAACCGGATGGCGCCGCCGTTGTCCTCATCGACCGCGGCGCCTGCTCGGTCAGCCTGAAGGTCGATCGCGCCGCGAAGGCCGGCGCCAAGGCCGTCCTCGTCGGCCTCGTGGCCGCAGGCGATGCCTACAGCTTCGGCTACGGCGGCGGCGACACCTTCGTCCCGACCCTCGTCATCCAGAACTCGCTCCGCGAGGCGATAATCGCCAACATCGCGGCCCCTGTCAGGGTGACCGTGTCCTCGTCGTCTACGGTGTCGCTCGTCGGCGGCGTCTTGGGTCGTCCTCGCGCGGCCCGTCCATGGAGAACCGGCTCAAGCCCGAGATCGGCGCGCCCGGCGCGTCCATCTCCGCCGTCGTCGGGACGGGGACCGACAACGCGGCCTTCGGTGGCACCTCGGGTGCTGCCCCGATGGTCTCCGGCGCCGCGGCCCTCCTGGCGGGCGCCTTCCGCGGGCGCAGCCCGCTCGAGATCAAGGCCGTTCTCATGAACACGGCCGAAACCGAGATCTACACCAACAAGGCGACCCAGCCGGGTGTTCTCGCTCCGATCACCCGCATCGGAGCGGGCGAGCTCCGGGTCGATCGTGCGCTTGCCTCGCCGGCCGCCGCCTGGGTCCGCGCCGACAAGACCGGCGCCCTCGGATTCGGTTTCGTCGACGCTAAGCGCGACGTCGCCTGGCTCAGCAAGACCCTCACGATCCGGAACTACTCGAAGAACCGGGTCACCTACAAGATCACCCCGACGTTCCGATACACGGACGATGCCGCGAACGGCGCCGTGCAGGTGCTCACGCGGCCGTCTGTCACGTTGGGCCCGCGCGAGACCGGGACGGTCGAGGTGCGGCTCCGCATCGACGGCTCCAAGCTCCGGCCGTGGACCCTCGACTCGGGACCCAACGGGAACGAGCCGGCCCCGCTCGACCTGCTCGAGTACGACGGCTACCTCAACTTCGACAACGTCCGGACCAGTGCGGACGACGCCGACCCGCTCCACGTAGCGTGGCAGGTGCTCCCGCGCCTCTCGGACGACGTCGACGCCAAGGGCGGCCCCGTCAAGATCGACACCGTCGTCGCGGACGGCGACTTCGGGGGCCTGTTCGAAGGCCGGCCAGCCGGCACCACGAAGCTCAGGAACGCGGGCGTCGGCCCCGCCCACATCGACGCCTACTCCCTCGTCGGCACCAGCCCGAACCTGCCCCCGGCCAAGGCGGGGGCGAACGCCCCGGTCATCGACCTCAAGGCCTTCGGCGTCCAGACGTTCCCGGTCGAGGCCGGCTATTGCACCGGTGACTCGGCGGACGGCCCTTCGTTCGTCTACCTGATGGCCGTCAATACCCGGGAGCGGACCACTAACGCCCTTGCCCCCGCCGAGTTCGACGTCGTGTTCGACACGAATCAGGACGGCGTACCGGACTACATCGTCTTCACCGCCGACGCTGAGGGCTACGGCTCGCTGAGCGACGGCCGCAGCCTGACCTGGTCCTACAACGTGGCGACCCGGGAATCTGAGGCCTTCTTCTTCACGGATCACGGCACCAACTCGGCCAACACGATCCTCACGATCTGCGGCGAGCAGATCGGGCTGAACGCGAGCGCCGTCGGGAAACCGATGAACGTCGACGTCCAGGCGTGGGATTGGTACTACACCGGCACCATGACCGACGAGATCACGGGCCTGGTCCTCGAACCGTTCGGCGAGCGCTACCTTGGCTTGATCGGGTCGACCGTCATCTCTGGAGACATCGCCCCGTTCTCCTCGGAGGAGCTGACGGTCGTCGACTTCGGCGCGACCGGCACGAACCCCAGCGAGAAGGGTCTCATGCTCGTTCTCGACGCCAGCCGCTTCGACGAAAGCCGCGGCGCGTACCGCGGCGGCGCCCCGGAGGGCAATGAGGTCCTCCAGATCCGCGTCAAGCCGTAGCCGCCCGGCCGACGACCTCGGCCGGCCGAATCGACGAGCCCCCCGGGCCTGGCCCAAGGGGGCTCGTTCATCGTGGGAGGGACGGCTGCGGCTGCAGTCAGCCGCACGGGCTGCGCGGCAGCAGTCGCTCGCAGAGCCGCGGCGTTCCGCGGCCTGCGACGCGGCAGTCGTGGTCCCGGCCCTCCACCCGTAGGACGATCCTGTTGCCGGGCGCCTCTAGCGGCTGGTACAGCTCGCCGGGAACCGGCAGCCAAGCGGATCCGTCGGGCCAGCCGACTTCCTCGGCGCGGCCGACGTGACGACCTCAGGAGTAGCCTCGCCGACGACTGGCTGCACAGATGAGGAGATGGTGGCCAGTGGGAGGGTCCGGAGGGGGACGTTGGAGGGGTCGGCCGGGGCCCTCGGCGCGGCGTCGGGGCTCGTGAGGATCTCAGGGGTCGGTCGCGCGGGCGAAGCGGTGGCCGAGCATCCGGTGACAAGGGCCGCCAATACGAGGACGGCGACAGCCCGCGCGCAGGGCAAGGCGAGATGGACAGCGTCCTCGGCCGGGCATTCTCCTTGGCTCGAGACGCCGCTGCATGCCGACGGGTTGAGCCGGTCCGCGGATTTCCGTACCTCCATAGCCGAGCGAGGCTAGACTCGGGGCGCGATGACCCATCACTACACGGTCCTGTTCGGCGGCACCGTCCTGACGTTCGATGGCGCGCTGCCGACGGACGCGGCGAGCCGGGCAACGGGCGATCCGGGCGTGCCGGACGCGGCGGGCCGCCGCGCCACCGCGATCTGCTACGCGCACGAGCGGATCCTCGCGGTCGGCAGCGACGAGGAGATGCTCGCGCTGGCGGGGCCGGACTCGCACGTCGTCGACCTCCGCGGCCGGGCCGTGCTGCCGGGGTTCGTGGAGCCGCATGCCCACCCGTACTGGGAGGGCTTCGTCGCCGGGATGGCGCTGGTTGCGGGGCGCGAGCGGCGGGCGGCCATCCGGGCGATCCCCGGCGCGACCGAGCACCTGGATCCGGACGCCTGGCTGGTCGCCCGGTACGACCCGACGGGCTGGGACCGCCCCGACGACCCGACCCGCGACGACCTGGACCGCGCGGTGCCGGATCGGCCTGTCCTGCTCGCCCACGTCTCGGGCCACGCGGTGACGGCGAACAGCCTCGCCCTGGCGCTCGCCGGCGTGGACGCCGCGACGCCGGACGTCGCCGGTCGATTCCTCGTGGAGCGCGATGCCTCCGGCGAGCCGACCGGCATCGTGCGCGGGCCCGACGCCTGGGACCGGATCGCCGCCGCGATGCCTGCGCCGACGGCCACCGAGGGGCGCGCCGCCCTGGCCCGGGCGGCAGCCCGCCTGGCCGCCGACGGCGTCACGAGCGTCGCGGATGCCGACGTGGGCTCGACCGCCGGCGTCGAGGCCGAGATGGCGGCCTGGGGCGATGCCGTTGCGTCCGGCACCATGCCCCTCGCCGTGGCGCTGATGCCGGGGCTCGCGCGCATCGCGGCCACCCCCGACGACGTGGTCCCGAGCCCGGCCGACCTCGCGCAGCTCCTCCCGGAGGATGTCCGAGCACGGGTCCGCCTGACCCACGTGAAGCTCAAGGCGGACGGCGCCCTGACGACGCGGACGGCCTGGCTGCGCGAGCCGTACGACGACGCCCCCCACGCGGGTGGGCCGGTCCACGACCCTGCCGCCCTCGCGGCGCGGATCCGTCGCGCAGCCGCGGCCGGCTGGGCCAGCGCCACCCACGCCATCGGTGACGCCGCCATCGTCGCCGTCCTCGATGCCTGCGCCGCCGCGCCCGCACCCGCCGGCACGGCCCACCGGATCGAGCACGCGATGCTCCTCGACGACGACCTCGTCGCCCGACTGGCAACCTCCGGCGTGACGGCCGTCGTCCAGCCCGAGTTCCTGGCCTGGGCCGGGCCGACCTACCGCGCCCGCCTCGGCGTGGAGCGGGCCGGCCGCCTCCTCCCGTTCTCGCGCCTCCTGGCGGCCGGGATCCCCACCGTCTTCTCGAGCGATCGCCCCGTCGTCCCCGGCGCCCCGCTGGCCGGCGTGCGCGCGGCGCTCCGGCACGACGCCACGCTCTCCACCGCCGAGGCGCTCCACGCGTGGACGGCCGCGGGCGCAAAGGCACTCGGCGACGACGATGCCGGGCGCCTGGTGGTCGGCGCCCGCACCGACCTCGTGATCCTCTCGAGCGATCCGACCGCGGTCTCGCGGGACGCCTGGGCGAGTGGCGCCGACGGGATCCGGGTGGAGGCCACCGTCGCGGCCGGCAGGCCGGTCCACGGGGCACTGGGCTGGGGGACATGAACCCGGACGCCCTCGCGGTGGTCGTCTTCGACTTCGACCCGTACCTGCACCTCGGCGATCTCGCCGTCCGCTGGGAGACCCTGGGGATCGCGGCGGCCGTGCTGGTGGGGATCCTCGCCCTGGCATTCCTGGCCGGCCGGACGCCCGCCCGCGACGAGTGGATCGGCGAGGACGAACCCCCCGAGGAGGAGCTCGAGGGAACCTGGCACCTGCGCCGTGACGATCTCCTGTTCATCCTCCTGGGCGCGGTTCCGGGCGCGGTGATCCTGGGTCGGATCGGCTACGGCCTGCTCCACCTCGACTACTACCGCACGGAGTGGCGGGCCCTGCTCGACCCGGGGCAGGCGAGCATGGAGCTGACCCTCGCGGTGGTCGGCGGCACCGTCACGGCCATCTACGTGGCGGCTCTGCTCGACGCGCCGGTGGGCCGCTGGCTCCACGTCGCGATCGCGCCCCTGTTGCTCGTCCTGGGCCTGGGCAAGGCGGCACAGGCTCTGGGTGGTTCCGGCCAGGGCGAGGCCAGCGTCGCGGACTGGGCGACGGCGTACGCCCCACCCGGGCCCTGGGGCAGCCCCGGCGCGGAGATCCCCGCCCATCCGGCCCAGCTCTACGAGGCCGCGATGGCGGGCGCCGTTCTGCTCCTCGTCGTCGCCCTGGCGCGCCTGACTCCGTTGCGTCGCGCGGACGGCCGCCTCTACGCCGTCGGCCTGGGGCTCTGGGCGCTCGGCCGCGGCTTCGTGGCGTCGACTTGGCGGGACGCGGACGTGCTCGGGCAGCTCAACGCCGCGCAGGTCATCTGCCTCGTCGTGGCGACGGCCAGCCTGGGGTCGGCCGTCGCGGTCACCATCCTCGGCCGCCGGGCGCGAGCCCGGGCGAAGCGCCGGGCGGCCTGAGCCAGGTCCGGCGGCTTCGCGGAACCGGGCCCGCGACCCGGGCGAGGGTCTCGCCTATGCGAGGCGGGCGAAATCGGCCCGGCCGCGCGGGATGAACTTCCCGTGGCCGGCCGGCCCGACCCACTGTCCGTCCCGCACGAGCACGGTGCCCCGGCTCATGACCACGTCGGACGTGCCCTGGACCTCGAAGCCCTCGAAGATCGAGTAGTCGACGTCCATGTGGTGCGTCGTGGCGCTGATCGTCCGCTTCCGGTTCGGGTCGAAGACCAGGATGTCCGCATCCGAGCCGGCGGCGATGGTGCCCTTCTGCGGGTACATCCCGAACAGCTTGGCCGGTGCCGTGGCCATGATCTCGACCCAGCGCTCACGCGAGAGCCTGCCCTCGACGACGCCACCCTGGTGGAGCAGGTCGACGCGGTCCTCGACGGCCGGCAGGCCGTTCGGGATCTTCCGGAAGTCGCCGCGGCCCATCTCCTTCTGGCCATGGAAGTCGAAGGGGCAGTGATCGGTCCCGACGAGCTGCAGCTCGTTCCTGCGGAGCCCGCGCCAGAGGTCCTCCAGGTGATCCTTGGGACGAAGCGGCGGGCTGCAGACGTACTTCGCGCCCTCGAACCCGTTGCCCAGGTCGTCGAGCGTGAGGAAGAGGTACTGGGGGCAGGTCTCGGCGAAGACCATGGACCCGCGGTGGCGGGCGGCCGCCACGACTTCCAGCGCGTCGCGCGACGAGAGGTGGACGAAGTAGACGGGGGCGCCGGCGGCCTCCGCAAGGCGGATCACCCGGTAAGCTGCCTCCGCCTCCATGCCGGCGTGGCGCGCCAGCCCGTGGCCGATCGGGTCGGTGACGCCGGCCGCCACGAGGTCGGCGGCGAGCACGTCGATCACCGGCCCGTTCTCGGCGTGCATGAGAATGAGGCCGCCGTTCTTCCGCGTCTGCTGCAGGGCCCGGAAGATGTGGTCGTCGGGGCTGAAGAAGACGCCCGGGTAGGCCGTGAAGAGCTTGAAGTCGGGGATCCCCTCCGCGACGAGCTGGTCCATCTCGGCCAGCGTGGCGTCGGTGACGTCGCCCATGATCATGTGGAACCCGTAGTCGACGACCGCGTTCCCCTCGGCCTTGGCCATCCAGACGTCGAGGCCCTCGTGAAGCGCCTGCCCCTTCGCCTGGACGGCGAAGTCCACGATCGTGGTCGTGCCGCCGTGGGCGGCGGCCTTTGTTCCGGTCTCGAACGTGTCCTTGGCGAACGTCCCGCCGAAGGGCAGCTCGAAGTGCGTGTGGCCGTCGATCCCGCCGGGGACCACGTACTTGCCGGTCGCGTCGATCGTCTCGTCTGCGGTCACGCCCGCGCCCGCGAGGTCGGACCCCACGAGGGCGATCGTCTCGCCGTCGACGAGGACGTCGGCCGCATACGAGCTATCGGCGGTGACGACGAGGCCGTTGGTGATCAGCGTGCGCATCGAACCCTCCTAGGCCCTGGCCGCGGGGACGTCGCGGAGCGCCGGGATGACCTCCCGGCCATAGATCTCGAGCTGCTCCTCCTCGTTGCCGTTCATCAGGTAGAGGTTGAACTGGTCAACTCCTGCCTCGGCGAGCACGCGGAGCTTGGCGACATGGGCGGCCGCGTCACCGACGATCCCGAACCGATCGACGATGTCGTCGGTGACGAAGGCGGCGTTCGTGCTGCCGACCTCCGCGTGATGGAGGTAGTCGTAGCCTTCGCGGCCGCGGATGTAGTGGGTGAGCGCCTCGGGCAGCTCGCCCTGGTACTTGTTGACGAGGTCCACGACGTGGTTCCCCACGAGGGCAGGGAACCATCGAACCCGGTCGCGGCCGTCGGCCAGGTCCCCGACGTGGGCAGGAGCGGCCGCCATGATCTTCACCGCGCCCGGGTCCCGCCCCGCCTCGCGGGCCGAGTCGTGCACCTGGCCGGCGAACCAGCGCACGAGGTCGGGATCGGCGATCTGGAGCATTGCGCCGTCGGCGATGCGCCCGGTCATCTTCAGGGCGACCGGCCCGTAGCCGGCGATCCAGACGGGCAGGCGGTGTCCGGCCGCCCAGGGCAGCTGGAGGGTCGCACCCTCGTACTCGATGGGCCGTCCCTCGGCGAGGGCCCGGATGACATGGACCGCCTCCTCGAGCGTCGCCATCGTCGTGGGCGGCTTGCCGAGGACCCGGATGGCCGAATCGCCCCGGCCGATGCCGAGGTCGAAGCGGCCGCCCGACAGCTCCTGGAGGACGGCCAGGCTGGACGCCGTGACCGAGGGCTCGCGCGTGGCCGGGTTGGTGACGCAGGTCCCGAGGCGCATCGTCGTGGTGGCCTGCGCCATCAGCGTCAGGAGCGGGTACGGGTCCCGCCAGATGACGTGCGAATCGAAGAGCCAGCCGTAGGCGAAGCCGGCCGCCTCGGCCTGGCGGGCGAGCGCGACCGTCCGCTCGATCGAGTGGTCGGGCTTGATCGTGAAGCCGAACTGCATCTGGGGGCCCCTCCGCCGGCGCCGGCGACGCTAGGGCCGAGTCAGGTCGCCGTAGGCGTCGGGCCGCCGGTCGCGGTAGAACTGCCACGTCTCGCGAACCTTCTTGACCATCTCGAGGTCCATGTCGCGGACCAGCAGCTCCTCGTCGTGCGGGCTGCCGACTCCGCCGATGAACTGGCCACGCGGGTCGCAGAAGTAGCTCTGCCCGTAGAAGTCGTCGGGGCCGATCTCGGCCTCGACGCCCACCCGGTTGATCGTCCCGACGAAGTAGCCGTTCGCCAGCGCGTGGCTGACCTGCTCCACCCGCCAGAGGTACTCGGAGAGGCCGCGGCTGGTGGCCGACGGGATCAACACGAGCTCCGCGCCGTTGAGCCCGAGCGCACGGGCACCCTCGGGGAAGTGGCGGTCGTAGCAGATGTAGACCCCGATCTTGCCGACGGCGGTCTCGAAGACCGGATAGCCCAGGTTGCCGGGCCGGAAGTAGAACTTCTCCCAGAAGCCCTCGACGTGGGGGATGTGCGTCTTGCGGTACTTGCCCAGGTACGACCCGTCGCTGTCGATGACCGCCGCGGTGTTGTAGTAGAGCCCGTTGACGCGCTCGTCCTCCTCGTACATCGGGACGACGAGGACCATGCCCGTCTGCTTCGCGAGGTCCTGCATGCGCTTCGTGGTCGGGCCGTCCGGGATGCGCTCCGTGTACGAGTAGTACTTCTTGTCCTGCACCTGGCAGAAGTAGGGACCGTAGAACAGCTCCTGGAAGAGCATGAACTGGGCACCCTGCTTGGCCGCCTCGTGGGCGTAGCCCTCGTGCTTCTGGATCATCGACTCCTTGTCGCCCGTCCAGGTGGCCTGCAGGAGCGCGCCGCGAACGATCCGGGTCACTGCCATACCTCGCTACGTCGACAAGGAACGATCGGCCGAGGATACACCCGCGGAATTGGAGCAGAGGCGGGTGTGCGGACGGGATCCCGCCGGGACGGTTGGACCCGGGCACCGGGTCGCACGGCCGCGCGCTTTCGGCGTGACGGGCTTTGCGCGGCCGCGTAGGATGCCGCTCAACTTTGCCGCGACGGTCGGCGAGAGGCGAGAGGAGGACTGGAACCGGAGGCCGAATCGAAGAGCGGCGCGTGTTCAGCGATCGAGGCACAACCGCTGAGGGACAACTGCGGAGGGAGGCGTATATCGGTGGCGATACAGGGACAGATCGTCAGGCCGGACGGGCGCGTGGAGCTCCTGCCCGAGGTCGACGCGGCACTGGATACCTATCAGCTCCACAACGAGGATCTCGCCCCGGTCCCGATCGAGAAGCGAACGTGGACCACCTACAACTACTTCGCCCTGTGGGTGGGCATGGCCCACAACATCCCGACGTGGGGGCTGGCGGCCGGCCTGGTCGTGCTTGGCATGGCGTGGTACCAGGCGATCTTCACGATCATGGTCGCCAACATCATCGTCCTGATCCCGATGCTGCTGAACAGCCACGCTGGCACGAAGTACGGGATCCCGTTCCCGGTCTTTGCCCGGGCATCGTTCGGTGTATTCGGGGCCAACCTGCCGGCGCTCATGCGCGCTGGCGTCGCGTGCGGCTGGTTCGGGATCCAGACCTGGATCGGCGGCAGCGCGATCTTCGTGGTCATGACCGCGCTCCTCGGCGCCGACTCGTGGTGGGCGACGGCGCAGCCGATTGCACTCGGGTTCGGTGATCCGATCCCGTGGACGCACTGGCTGAGCTTCGCCATCTTCTGGCTGCTGAACATCGCGATCATCGTCCGCGGGATGGACGCGGTCCGCCGTTTCGAGAACTGGGCGGCCCCGTTCGTCATCGTCGTCGCCCTGTTCCTGCTGGTCTGGATGTACAACGAAGCCGGCGGGTTCGGCCCGCTCATCGAGGACCACGGGACCGTTGGATGGAGCCTGGACAAGTTCTGGTTCGGCCTCTTCCCGCCCGCCCTGATGGGCATGATCGCCTTCTGGTCGACCCTGTCCCTCAACATGCCGGACTTCACCCGGTTTGGGCGGAGCCAGCGCGGGCAGGCGCTCGGCCAGGCGCTTGGCCTGCCGACGACGATGACCTTCTTCCCGCTCATCGCCGTCCTCGTGACCTCGGCCACGATCCAGGTCTACGGCGAGGCGATCTGGGATCCCGTCGCCCTCGTCGGCAAGTTCGACAATCCGCTGGTCGTCGTCCTCGCCCTGGTGACCCTCATCATCGCGACCCTGTCGGTGAACGTGGCCGCCAACATCGTGAGCCCGTCCTACGACTTCTCGAACGCCTGGCCGAAGCGCATCAGCTTCCGGACCGGCGGCATCATCACCGGCGTGATCGGCATCCTGATCCAGCCGTGGGTGCTGTACTCGAACCCGAACACCTACATCTTCACGTGGCTCGGCACCTACGGCGGCGCGACGGGCGCCATCGCCGGCGTGCTCATCGCCGACTACTGGTGGGTCCGCCGGACGCGGTTCCGGCTGGCCGACCTGTACAAGCCGGACGGCGCGTACCGATATGCCCGCGGCTGGAACTGGCGGGCCGTGGTCGCGCTGCTCGTCGGCATCGTGCTGGCAATCGGCGGCTCCTACTCCACGCCCGGCGGGAACCCGTTCCCTGCCGACGGGCTCATCCCGTTCCTCAAGCCGCTCGCCGACTACAGCTGGGTGGTCGGCCTGATCGTGTCGTTCGTGCTCTACGGAATCCTCGAGAGGTTCACCTCGCCCAAGCAGACGATCGAGGAGCCGGAGCTGCTGCCGACTCCTGGTCCCGAAGCGACTGCTGCCGGAGCGGCGCCCGTCGCCTGACGGTCGTCGGGCCGCCGGCCCCGCCACGAGGCGGGCCGCCGGCCCCCCCTTCGGCGCCAAGAGAGAGGGGCCCCTCCTCGGGGAGGGGCCCCTCTCGTGTTCGGTCGATCCGCCCGGCTGTGGTCACCCGCCGGCGGGGATGGGCTCAGCTGTTGCCGGGGAAGACCAGGGACAGGCCGGGACGGCGGCCGGGCTCCGGCCAGCGCTCGGTGACCATCTTCTGCTGGGTGAAGAAGCGGACCCCGTCCTCGCCCCGCATGGCCAGGTCGCCGATGGCGGATTCCTTGGCGCCCCCGAAGGAGAGATAGCCGGCCGGGACCGGGATCGGGACGTTGACCCCGATCATGGGCACCTCGACCTCGAGCTTGAAGCGCCGGGCGGCCCCGCCGTCGGTGGTGAAGATCGCCGTCCCGTTGGCGTACTTGTGGCCGTTGATGAGGCCGATCGCCTCGTCGTACGTCTTGGCGTGGACGATGCCCAGGACCGGCCCGAAGATCTCCTCCTGGTAGATGTCCATGTCCGGGGTCACGTGGTCGAACAGGGTGACGCCCAGGAAGAAGCCGTCGGGGCTGGTGGGATGGACGAAGGGCCGCCCGTCGACGACGAGCTCGGCCCCCTCGGCGCAGCCCCGCTCGATCCACTTCACGACCGAGGCCCGGTGCTCCCGCGTGTAGATCGGGCCCATGTCCATGCCGGGCTCCATGCCCGGGCCGACCCGGAGCCGGGCGATCCGCTCCTCCATGAGCGGGCGGAGCCTCTCCGCGGTGTCGCCCACCGCGATCACGAGGGTCTGGGCCATGCAGCGCTCGCCGGCGGAGCCGTAGCCCGAGGCCACCGCGGCGTCGGCGGTCAGCTCCATGTCGGCGTCGGGCAGGACGATCATCGCGTTCTTGGCGGAGGTGTACGCGCCGACCCGCTTGCCCCGCTTCGTGCCCTCCTCGAAGACGTACTTCCCGACCGCGGTCGAGCCCACGAACTGGATGGCCTTGATGCCCGGGTGCTCGACGATCGCGCTGACCGCCTCCCGGCCGCCGTACACGACGTTGAACGTGCCGTCGGGCCCGCCGGCCGCCTGCCACAGCTCGGCCTGGAGCTGGGTGGCGCCGGGGGTGTGGGAGGAGGGCTTGAGGACGACCGTGTTGCCGCACATGAGCGCGATCGGGACGATCCACATGGGGACCATGACCGGGAAGTTGAAGGGCGTGATCGCGGCCACCACCCCGAGCGGCCCGCGCAGGGTGAAGGCGTCCACGTTGGTGGCCACGTTGGGGGTCATCATCCCCGCCAGGTGGACCGGCAGCCCGGCCGCGTACTCGACCGTCTCGAGGCCGCGCATGACCTCGGCGAAGGCGTCGGGGTAGGTCTTGCCGTGATCCCGGGTGATGAGGGCGGCCAGCTCCTCGCGGTGCTGCCAGAGCTGCTCGCGCCAGGCGAAGAAGATCTCGCTGCGGGCGATGAGCGGGGTGTCCCGCCAGGCCGGGTAGGCGGCGGCCGCGGCGGCCACGGCCGCGTCGACCTCGGGTGCCCCGCCGCGCGGGACCCGGGCGATCACCGCTCCGGTGGCCGGGTTGTACACCGGGCCGGTCTGCTCGAGGGCGACCTCGACCGGTGCGCCGGCGATCCAGTGGGACAGGATGGGCAGGCTCACGGGGGCCGCGCTGGCCTCCGGGCGCACTTCGGTCGTCATGGTGCTGGTGCCTCCTTGGGGCTGCGGCAGGACGCGCGGGCCACGATGGCCGGCCGGCATGGATCGGGCAGACCCTTGTCGCGAGCTGTTCCACCGATCGTGGCCATTATGGCGTGCACCGCGCAAGGTCCGGACGGCGACTCCTGAGCCTGCCGGACGGACCTGTCGGCCCGCCGTCCGGACGACGTCCGCTCACGACGGCGGGTACGCGGACGCCGAGGAGGGCTACAGGAGCGGAGGCGTAGAGCCGCGCCGGCCCCGCGTCTCGTGCCCTTTGGGCCTCTCGCCGTTCGCGTCCGCGTGCTGTAATGGCCGCAACCCCGCAACGCCACAGGCGGGGCGGCTCACGCCGCCCCGCACGGAGGAATGGATGAGCACCAGCACCGCGCCCGGCACCATGGCCAGCGAGGAGATCGTTCGCCTCTCCCGGGCGCATACGTTCTTCTCGTGGTCCGCCCAGGGCGCCATCGACCCGATCGCGATCGACCACGCCGAAGGGATCTACCTCTACACGCCCGAAGGCCGCCGGATCATCGACTTCAACAGCCAGCTGATGTCGGTGAACGTCGGCCACGGCGACCGCCGGATCATCGACGCCATCTCGGCCCAGGCGGCGAAGCTCCAGTACGTCCAGCCGGCCTTCGCCACCGAGATCCGGGCCCGCCTCGGCGCGAAGATGGCCGAGATCATGCCGGGCGACCTCGACAAGGTCTTCTTCACCCTCGGCGGGGCCGAGGCGGTGGAGAACGCGATCAAGCTCGCTCGCCACTACACGGGCCGGACCAAGGTGCTTGCCCGCTACCGGACCTACCACGGGGCCACCCTGGGCGCGATGACCCTCACCGGCGATCCGCGCCGCTGGGCCAACGAGCCGGCGATCTACGGCGTCGTGCGCTACCCGGACACGCATCGCTGGGGCGAGAAGGAGCCCCGGCCCGCGGCCGAAGCGCTGGCGGGCCTCGAGGACGTGATCCGCTACGAGGGCCCGCAGACCATCGCCGCGGTCTTCCTCGAGACGATCGTCGGGACGAACGGCATCCTCATCCCGCCCGACGGGTACCTGGCCGGCGTCCGTGAGCTCTGCGACCGCTACGGCATCCTGATGGTCGCCGACGAGGTGATGGCCGGCTTCGGGCGGACCGGGAAGTGGTTCGCGGTCGACCACTGGGACGTCGTGCCCGATCTCATGACGATGGCCAAGGGCCTGACGTCGAGCTACCTGCCCCTCGGTGCGGTGGCGATGCGCCATCACATCGCCGAAGCGTTCGACACGAAGATGTTCTACGGCGGTCTCACCTACAGCAGCCACCCCGTGAGCCTGGCGGCCGCGCTGGCCACGATCGGGGTCTACGAGGAGGACGGGCTGATCGAACGGTCCGCCGCCATGGGGGCCGTCCTGCGGCGCCACCACGAGGCGCTCGCCGCGAAGCACCCGAGCGTGGGCGCGACGCGCAGCCTGGGTCTCTTCGGGATCATCGACCTGGTCCGCAGTCGCGACCCGTGGACCCCGATGACGCCCTTCAACGGCACGTCGGACGAGATGAAGGCGGTCGCGAAGCACCTTCGCGACAACGGTCTCTACACGATGATCGCGAACAACGGGATCCACACGAACCCGCCGCTCTGCATCACCGAGGAGCAGCTCGGCGAGGCCTTCGCCATCATCGACGCGGCCCTGGACAAGGCGGACGAAGCGCTCGGGTAGGCCGCACCTTTCCAGCGGCGAGGCGACTCGATGAGTCGCCTCGCGGTCATGGCGCCTGGTTGCCGTCCATTTGCCCGCCCAGCAACTCGGTCAGCCCCGCCCGGACACCTTCTGCATCGGCCGGTGCAAGCTTCCCGATCTCACCCCTCACCAGGCGATGGTCGAGGGTGAACAGCTTGAAGCGCACCTTGGACGGAGCCGGGAGACCGGCGGCCGCGAGGTCGGCCAGCGCGCAGTCGAGCGGCCAGGGTGGATTGCCCTCCGAGGTGATCATCGCCATGACCGAGTGACCGGCAGGCGTATTGAACGCGACAGAATTGGAGAGCACCAGCGCGGGGCGGTTCCTGGTGGCGGTGCGGTCCGTGAACGGGAACGGGACACGCACGACCGCGTACCGGTCAAAGCCCACGGTAGGCCTCCTCGTCGGCGGCGCCCGCCCACTCGCCCAGCGTGCCTTCGAGGGCGCGCAGGTATTCGATGTCCATCGGCTGCACGCGGCAGACGGTCGCCGTGCCGTCCGCACCGACCTCCCAGGCGATCAGGTCACCGGGCACGACGTGAAGGGCAGCGCGAACACCCTGTGGAATGGTGGTCTGGCCTTTGGCTGTGATCTTGGCAAGCGCTCGCATTTCGTTCCCCGCGTAATGGATCCTTACGTCCTTACTGTACTGCGCCTCGTCGTGCCACGCCAGCGGTAGTGCATTCGAACGTGGCCCAGGCCGAGCGCCGCGTCGCGGGAGTGTCGAAGGTGCGGGCAGCTGGACCGCGAGCGTCGCGCGCGTGCTTCAGTCCCGGCGGCCCGTCCCGAACTGGCGGTCGCCGGCGTCGCCGAGGCCGGGCAGGATGTAGCCCTTGTCGTTGAGCTGGCGGTCCAGGGCCGCGCAGTGGATGGTGACGTCTGGATGCGCGGCGCTCACCGCGGCGACGCCTTCCGGGGCGGCGATCAGGTTGATGAGCTTGATCCGGCTGGCGCCCCAGCGCTTGAGGACGTCGATGGCGGCCGTGGCCGAGCCGCCCGTCGCGAGCATCGGGTCGAGGATCAGGCAGAGGTCGACGGTCGCGGAGTCGGGGAGCTTGTTGTAGTACTCCACCGGGCGGAGGGTCCGCTCGTCGCGGAAGAGGCCCAGGTGCCAGACCTCGGCGGTCGGCATCAGCTCGAGCATCGCGTCCACCATGCCGAGGCCGGCCCGCAGGATCGGCACCAGCCCGATCCGGTCGGCGAGCTCGTGGGCGTCGATCTCCTCGAGGGGCGTCCGCACCTTGAGCGGGCGCAGCCGGGCGTCGGCGAGGGCCTCGTAGCCGAGCAGCCACGAGAGCTCCCGGACGACCTCGCGGAACTTCTTGGGTTCCGTCTTCTCGTCGCGCAGGATCGCGAGCTTGTGGAGGACGGCCGGGTGGCGCGACAGGTGGAGGTTGGGCAGGGCGGGTGAGTCGGACACGGGCGCGCACCTCGGGCGTTCAGCGGGGGTCGGCGCGGCCGGCGGCCCGGGACGGGGTTCCGACCGGGCCGATCCTAGCACCCGCCCGGGGCGCGCGGCGGGGCGTGCCGCGCAGCACTCGGCCGGCCGGGTCGCCCCCGGCCAGCCACGGCGCCAGGCGCCCCGGCCACCCGCGACGCAACGGCCGCCGCGACCGGTGTCCGTCGCGCTATCCTCGGCAGACCATGCCATCCGCCCGGCCCCCGCGGGGCATCCGTCCGCCAGCGCCCCCGCCGCGCGGCCCGCGCCGGGCGGCGCCCGTCCTGGCCCGCCAGGTGCGGGGCGAGATCGTGGAGAGCGTCCATCGCGGCCACGTCGTGCGGGTGGATGAGGCGGGGCGCGTCACCCACGTCGCCGGCGACGCCGAGGTGGAGGTGACGCTGCGCTCATGCGTCAAGCCGTTCGCCCTGCTCGCCCTTGCGGAGGCCGGCGGGTTCCGGGACTACGGCCTGACCTCAGCCGAGATCGCGCTGATGACGAGCTCGCACTCGGGCGAGGACCTCCACGTCCGGACACTGCAGGCCGTCTTCCGGCGTTCCGGGCTCACCCAGGCGCTCCTGGCCTGCGGGACGGCGGGCGCCCCGCTCAATTCGCTTACGTCGGCGCGGCTGGCCCGCGACGGCGAGCGGGCCGGCCCCATCCGCCACATGTGCTCGGGCTATCACGCCGGAATGCTCCTCCTCGCCCGTCTCGGCGACTGGAGCCTCGAGGACTACTGGAACGCCGGCCACCCCGCCCAGGTGGCCGTGCGCGCGGCCGTCGCCCGCGCCTTCGCGACCACGCCCGAGCGGCTGGTCACGGCGATCGACAACTGCGGCGTGGAGACGTACGCCTTCCCGCTGGCGGCCGTTGCCCGGGCCTACGCGTTCCTGGCCGACCCGGATGTCGTGCCGGCGGCCGACCCGCGCCAGGGCCTCGCAGCGCCCCTGCGTGCGATCCGCGACGCGATGGCAGCCCACCCGGAGATGGTGGGCGGGACGCGCGAGCGGCTCGACACCTCGCTCGCCAAGGCGCTCCCGGGACGCCTCGTCGTCAAGGGCGGCGCCGAGGGGCTGCGGGCCATCGCCGTCCTGCCGGATCCGGCTTCACGCACGGGTGCGTCGGCGATCGCGGTGAAGGTCGAGGACGGCGCGGGCTTCGACCGGGCCACGTGGGCGGTGAGCGTGGAGGCCCTGCGCCTCGCCGGAGTCCTCGAGGGGCAGGCCCTTCGCGTCGTCGGCCGCTACCATCGACCAGTCGAGCTGGATCCGCACGGGCGGATCGCGGCCGAGACGGTCCCGGGCTTCGACTTCGCCCCGGTGGGCGAGCTGATCAGCTGACGGGCTCGGCGTTCGCCGAGGGGTTGGCCGCGGGAGTGGGGGAGACCGGTGAGATCGGGTAGCGACCCGCATCACATGCTCGGCGTCAGGCACGGCGCCCCGGAGGCGGAGATCAGGCGCGCCTATCGCGCCCTTGCCAAGCGCCACCACCCGGACGGCGGGCAGGGCTCGGTTGCGCGCTTCCTGGAGATCCAGGCGGCGTACGAGACTCTGGTGAGTGATGGCCGACCAGGCTCCCCGGTGGGTCAGGGTGGTCAGGGCGGGACGACCCCGCGGTCGAGCGCGGCGTGGACGCGCCGGTCGCGGCCCACCGGCACGCGCTCGACGAATCCGGGAACGGCCACAGGCGGCAACCCGAGCACCGGCCGCCCGCGGCCCGCCGCCGATGCGACGCGGCCGCGGCGGGCATCCGAGCGTCGCAGGGCGTCGCTCGGGTCCACTTCCTACGACGACGCCGAGGAGGTCTTCGAGCCGGGCTGGGGCGGCGCGAGCTGGTACGGCCCGTCGTCTGGGACCTACTGGACCCTGAACCCCCGCGAGTACGCCGACCCCCGGAAGCACGGCCCCGAATACCAGGCACGCGCCACGCGGCCGGTGGGCGACGAGGTTCCGACCAGGCAGGCCGGGGCCGAGCCCACTGGGCAGCCGAGGGCCGAGCCTGGCGACGCTGCCACCGAGCCTGCCGTCCAGCCCGCCCCCGGGCCGGCCGCGGCCGAGCCTCCCGCGCGGGGCCGACCCTCCGTCGCCGCCCGGATCCTCCGGGTCTGGCGGCGCGGTACGATCCGCCCGTGACGCGTCGCGCCCCGCCCGACCTCTCCAGCGCTGCCCAGGAGTACCTCCTCGCCCTGCGGGTCGCAGCGGGCGACGGCTGCCGCGTCACCACGGCCCACATCGCCCGCCAGGTCGGGGTCACCACGCAGGCGGCGAGCGAGATGGTGCGCCGCCTCGCCGCGGACGGCCTCGTCGCCCAGGGCGAGGGCCGCGAGCTGATCCTGACGGCCGCCGGCCGGGCCGCCGCGGATGCCATCTTCCGGCGCCACGCGCTGCTGGAGTGGCTGCTCACCTCCGTCGTGGGCCTCGGCTGGGCCGAGTCCGACGTGGAGGCCGCGCGTCTCCAGGGCGCGATCTCGCCTCGCGTGGAGGCGCGCCTCGACGAGCTCCTCGGCCACCCCGAGACATGCCCGCACGGCAACCCCATCGATCTTGCGGCCGCAGAGCGCCGGCCGCCGGGCATTCCGCTCGCGGAACTCGAGGCGGGGGAGCGCGCAACCGTCTACCGGATCACACAGGCGGCCGAGGAGGATCCGGCGCTGCTCTCGTACATCGAGGCCCGGGGCCTCACGCCCGGCGCCCACATCACGATCCTGGCCCGGTCGGCGTCGCTCGACGCCGTCACCCTGGACGGACCGCACGGCCGGGCGACCCTGGGCCTCCGGCCGGCCGGCCTCGTCCACGTCCTTCGCGGCGAGGCCGACCCGGCGCTCTTCCACCAGGTCCCGGAGGGCGTGCGCCGGGAGGGAGCGCGCCGGGAGGGCGTGCGCCGGGGCTGACCCTCCGGACCCCGGAGGCGGCGGCCATGCCGTCGGGCGGCCCCTACAATCGGCCCATGTCCGACGCCCGCGTCCGCATCGCCCCCAGCCCCACCGGCCCGCTCCACATCGGGACGGCCCGCACCGCCCTGTTCAACTACCTCTACGCGCGCCACGTCGGCGGGACGTTCATCCTGCGCATGGAGGACACCGACCAGGCCCGCTCCACGGTCGAGTTCGAGCGCGACATCCTGGAGCACCTGCATTGGCTCGGCCTCGAGTGGGACGAGGGCCCGGCGGCCGGTGGGCTCGCGGAGCGTGGATCGTTCGGTCCGTACCGCCAGATGGCGCGCCTGCCGCTCTACGCGGAGGCGGCGGCCCGGCTCCTGGAGCTGGATCGGGCCTACCCCTGCTACTGCTCGGCCGAGGAGCTCGAGGCGGACCGGAAGGCGCAGGAAGTCGCGAAGCTTCCATCGCGCTATGTCGGACGCTGCGCGACGCTGACGCCGGAGGAGCGCGCCGCGCGCGTGGCCGACGGACGCCGCCCCGTCATCCGGTTCCGGATCGAGCCCGGCATCGTCGCCTTCGACGACCTCGTCCGGGGCCACGTCGAGATCGACGCCGCCGCGCTCGGCGGCGATCTCGTGATCCTCCGCGCCGACGGCACCCCGCTCTACCACTTCACCGTGGTGGTGGACGACGCGGCGATGGGGATCACCCACGTCATCCGCGGCGAGGACCACCTGTCGAACACGCCCAAGCACATCCTCCTCTTCCGGGCGCTCGGCCACCCGGAGCCCGTCTTCGCTCACCTGCCGCTCATCCTCAATGCCGACCGGACGAAGATGAGCAAGCGCAAGAGCCAGACGGCGGTGAAGGACTACATCGCGGAGGGCTTCGTCCGCGAGGCGCTCGTGAACTACCTCGCGTACCTCGGCTGGTCGCCCGGCACCGACGAGGACGTCCTCTCGCTCGACGAGATCGTCGAGCGGTTCGACCTCGAGGCCGTTCAGAAGGGCGGCGCGGTCTTCGACCGGGTCCGCATGGAGTGGCTCAACGGCCAGTGGATCCGGCGCCTGCCCGACGATGACCTGGTCGATCGACTGGCGCCGTTCCTCGAGGCGGAATGGGCGGCCGGCAGGATCGACCGCAACCCGAGCCGCGACGAGATCGCCGTCATCCTCCCGCTGGTCCGGGAGCGGATTCCCGTGCTCGGAGCGATCGGCGACCAGGTCGGCTTCCTGTTCCGCGACGCCGTGGACCTGGACCCGGCTCTCCTGGTGCCGAAGCGGTGGGAGCAGGGGACGGCCCGGGCCGGCCTGGCTGCCGCGCGCCGGGCCATCGATGCTCTCGGCACCGCCGGCTTCGCGGTCGAGAGCCTGGACGCCGCGCTGCGCGGCGTCGCCGAGGCGAACGGCTGGAAGGTGGGCGATCTCTTCATGACGATCCGGGTCGCCCTGACGGGGAGTGCCGTCACGCCGCCGCTGCTCGAGTCGATGGTCATCCTGGGGCGCCAGCGAACGTTGGGGCGCCTGGACCGGGCGGCGCGCGTGCTGGAGGCGGAATCGCCCGCCTGACCCGCGGCCGCCCGTGGATTGGCCGTGCTGCATCCGTTAACCGTCTGCCAACGCGCCGATAACCGCGGGACCTATCCTGTGGAGCGATGGCCCGCACGATCCTCGTCGTCGATGACGAGCCGACCCTGCGCGAGACGCTCGCCGAGGCGCTCGACGCGGACGGCTTCCGCGTGGTCACGGCCGCCGACGGACGCGAGGCGCTGGCTCGCTTCCGCGAGCACCGCCCCGAGCTCGTGGTCCTGGACCTCATGCTTCCCGAGCTCTCCGGGATCGAGGTGTGTCGGATCATCCGGCAGGAGTCGGACGTCCCGATCCTGATGCTCACGGCGAGGAGCTCGGAGGTCGACAAGATCGTCGGCCTGGAGCTCGGAGCCGATGACTACGTCACGAAGCCCTTCAGCCTTCGCGAGCTCAGCGCGCGCATCCGGGCGCTCCTGCGGCGGTCCGAGCAGGTCGCGTCGGAAGGCCTCGCCACGGTCACCGTCGGCGATCTGACCGTGGACCTGACCGGCCATCGGCTGCTGCGTGACGGGGAGGTCGTTCCGCTCAAGCCGAAGGTGTTCGAGCTGCTGGCGTTCCTCGCCCGCCATCCGGGGCAGGTGTTCAGCCGAGAGCAGCTCCTCGAGCAGGTGTGGGGCTACGACTACGCCGGCGAGACGCGCACCGTCGACGTCCACGTCCACTGGCTGCGCACGGCGATCGAGCCCGACCCGGCCTCGCCGGCCGTGATCCAGACGGTGCGCGGCGTGGGCTACGTGTTCCGCCGCCCTGCCTGACGCCGTACCTACTGACCCTTGGCGGCGATCCGCTCGATCACCTCGGCCGCGTCCTCGGCCGCGTCGATGGTCTCCTCGAGATCCATGTAGAGGTCGCGGAACTTGATGACGCGGAGGGGGTCGCCCCCCTCGCGGAAGAGTCGCCCGATCGCAGCGCGTGAGACGCCGTCGGCCTTGTTCTCCAGGTCGTGGACCTGCACGAGGTGGCGCCCCGCATCCTCGAGGTGGTCGAGCAGCTTGAGTGCCGAGAGCAGCTGCTCGGCCTGGGCCGCGACGATGCCGGCCAGCTGCCGCGCCTCATCGGTGGGCTCCTCGATCCCGTAGATGACGACGACCTCGGCCGCCTCCTGGATGCCGTCCACGACGTCGTCGAGGCGCGCGGACAGCTCGTGGATGTCCTCGCGGTCGAAAGGCGTGATGAACGAGCGCTCGAGGCGTACCGCGATCTCGGCGTCGATCTCGTCGCCGGCGTGCTCCAGCGCCTGGATCTCGGCGACGCGCTCGTCGAGGCGATCGAAGCTCGAGAACAGATCATTGAGGGCTCGCGCTGCCAGGAGCAGGTTCTCGCCGTCCTTGATGAAGATCTCCTGGAAGGCCTCGTCACGGGGAATCAGGCGGGGCATGGGCGGGGTACCTCCGGGAAGTGGGTCACTGGATGCCGAGGGCGTTGAGGACGATCCAGCTGATGGCGCCGACGGCCGCGGCAGCCGGGATCGTGACAATCCAGGCGATCAGGATGCTGCGCGCCACGCCCCAGCGGACGCCGCGGGTTCCCTTCGACGTGCCCACCCCCATGATCGCGCTCGAGATCACGTGGGTCGTGGACACCGGCATGCCAAAGTGCGCCGCGGTGTAGATGACGGTTGCCGCCGTGGTCTCGGCAGCGAAGCCGGTGATCGGTTCGAGCTCTACGACCCGGTGGCCCATCGTTCGCATGATCCGCCAGCCGCCGGCCGCCGTGCCCAGGGAGATCGCGGTGGCGGAGATGACGATGACCCACCACGGGACCTCCACCTTGTCGCCGCCGGGGATCAGGCCGGCGGACACGAGCGCGAGGGTGATGATGCCCATGGTCTTCTGCGCGTCGTTCGAGCCGTGGGCGAAGGCCATGAACCCCGCCGACACCACCTGCAGGCGCCGAAACCGGTGGGCGAGCGGGCGGCGGGCCCTCCTCCGGAAGACCCAGAAGAGGGCGACGATCAGGAGCAGCGCGCCGACGAACCCGATCATCGGCGAGGTCACCAGCGGGACCAGGACCTTGTTGAAGATCCCCTGCAGGTTCAGCGCGCCCCAGCCGGCTGCGATCACCGTGGCTCCGATGAGGCCGCCGATGAGGGCGTGGCTGCTGGAGCTCGGGATCCCCAGCCGCCAGGTGATGAGGTTCCAGGCGATCGCGCCGAGGAGGGATGCCATCACAACGGCCTGCGTCGTGGTTGCCTCGTCGACGAGGCCGGCGCCGATGGTCTTGGCCACGGCGGTCCCGGCGAAGGCACCGATGAAGTTGAAGGCGGCCGCCATGAGGATCGCGTGGGCGGGCCGCAGGGCCCGCGTCGCCACGGAGGTGGCGATCGCGTTCGCCGTGTCGTGGAAGCCGTTGATGTAGTCGAAGATGACGGCCATCACGACGACGGCAAGCAGGGTCAGGGTCAGACCCTCGGGGATGGTCACGCCACGACGATGATGACGAGGAGGGTCACATCCACGGCAGGGAGCGCTCGTGACGTCGAGATCGGCGCTGCATGGCGCAAGTATGTTGATCTTGTTAACGGTTCGCAGGACGGCTGCGCGCGCACGTGCCAGCAGAGCGTTGACCGCCCGTCGATCCGCCGTTCATCGGCCTCGGCCAACCTTCGCGCCATGGTCAGCCCGCTCGAGTCCTCCTCGGCCGCGTCGGGCCCGTCACGAGAGGCGGCCCACGTGGCTCCGGCTCGACGGCCGGCTCGCCGCCGCCTCGTGGTCGCTCCGGCGCCGTCAGCTGAGCACGCGCTCGCGGCGCGAGCCGACGAGGTCCTTCGCGCCCGCGTCGGGTGCCCGCCCGCCGGGTGGCTCCTGCCCCGGTTCGCCGCGGACGTCGGCCAGGTCCGTCGCCAGCTCGGCCCGCTCCGCGATCGCCGGATGCTCGCGGCCTCGTTCGAGCGCGAGAGCGTCCGGCTGGCTGTGCTGCGCCGGCTGATCGCCGACCCGGCAGCGCCTCCGCTCCCGCTCGGTCCGGTCGAGGCGGCCTATGCAGTCCGTTGGCTGGAACTCAGCGGCGGCGGGGTCGACTTGCCCTCGTGGCACGCATTCATCGAGGGTGGGGTCACCAGGCCCGACGCGGTCGACCCGTCACCCGGCTGACGCGGACGGCTCCCCGGGCCATCTGGCCGGGAAGCAGGTGCCCCGGGCGGCTCGACGGCGGGGCCATCTGGCCATGGCGCCGGCACCCACGGTCACGCCACGATCGGGCAGTGACGGATCATCTCGAGACCCTCCGCGCGATGCGGGTGCGGGCGCTGGAGGGCGGCGGCCCCGAGCGCGTCGCGCAGCAGCACGCCCGCGGCAAGCTCACTGCCCGGGAGCGGCTCGCCCTGCTCCTCGACGACGGTTCGTTCCAGGAGATGGGCGCCCTGGCCACCCACGACGAGACCGAGTTCGGCCTTGCCGACCAGCGCTACCCGGGCGACGGCATCGTGGCCGGCTTCGGCAAGATCAACGGCCGGCGCGTGGCCGCCTTCGCCCAGGACTTCACGGTCCTCGGCGGGTCGTTCAGCCGAGTCCAGTCCAACAAGATCAGCCGGATCCAGGACCTGGCCCTCGAGAGCGGCGTCCCGCTCATCGGCCTCAACGATTCCGGCGGGGCGCGGATCCAGGAAGGCGTCGCGAGCCTCGCGGCGTACGGCGAGGTCTTCGTCCGCAATGTGATGGCCTCCGGCGTCATCCCCCAGATCTCGCTGATCCTGGGGCCGTGCGCCGGCGGCGCGGTCTACTCGCCGGCGCTCACTGACTTCGTGGTGATGGCCCGTGGCACCTCGTCGATGTTCCTGACGGGCCCCGATGTCGTCGCGGCGGTTACCGGGGAGAGGGTCACGATCGACGAGCTCGGCGGGGCCGACGTCCACGACGCCCGGAGCGGGGTCGCTCATCTCGTCGCCGACACCGAGCCGCAGGCCCTGGAGCTCGTGAAGCTCCTGCTCGGCTACCTGCCCCAGAACAACAACGAGGACCCGCCGCAGGTCACCCCCCACGACCCGGCCGACCGGATGGACGAGGGGCTCAACACCATCGTCCCGGACGAGGAGGCGGAGGCCTACGACGTCCGCGACGTCCTGGCGATGGTGTTCGATCGCGACAGCTTCCTTGAGATCCACCCCGCGTACGCGCCGAACTCGGTCGTCGGCTTCGCGCGCCTCGACGGGTACTCGGTCGGGATCGTGGCCAACCAGCCGGCCGTGATGGCCGGCGTCCTCGATATCGACGCCAGCGACAAGATCGCCCGCTTCATCCGGATCTGCGACGTCTACAACATCCCGATCATCACGTTCGTGGACTGCCCGGGCTTCCTGCCTGGGATCGACCAGGAGTACCGGGGCGTGATCCGCCACGGCGCCAAGATCATCTACGCCTATTGCGAGGCGACGGTCCCGAAGATCTCGATCGTCACCCGCAAGGCGATGGGCGGCGCCTACGTGGCGATGTCGTCGCGCCAGATGCGGACCGATGTCGCGTTCGCCTGGCCGGGCGCACAGATCGCCGTGATGGGCGCCGACGCGGCCGTCCGGATCCTGTACCGGCGCGAAGTCCGCGAGGCCGCCGACCCCGCCGCGGCGGAGGCGGAGTACGTCGCCCGCTACCGCGAGGCGTTCTTCAACCCCTACCGGGCCGCCGACGTGGGTCAGATCGACGAGGTCATCGAGCCGCGCGAGACGCGGCCGCGCCTCATCCGGGCGTTGGAGCTGCTGCGCACGAAGGTCCAGCAGAACCCACCCAAGAAGCACGGCCTCTTCCCGGCCTAGGCCGAGTGATGGAGAACCTCGGCTTCGGCCTGGCCATCACGGTCGTCGGGATGGGGATCGTTTTCGGCCTGCTGGCGGTCATGTGGGCGCTCCTCACGCTCGCCCTGCGCTTCGAGCGTCGTCACGATGCCTCCGGGCCGGTCGACGACGCGGCACCCGGCGCGATGGGTGCCATGCCGGGGGTGTCGGTCTCCGGGGCAGAAGCCGGCCCGGCATCCACCGCTCCCGTCCGCCTTGCCGGCGTCCCCGAGGGCCTCGACCCCCGCCTCGTCGCCGCGATCACGGTCGCCGTCCTCCGCCACGCCGAGACCCGGCGCCGCCAGGCCGCGCCTGCCATGCGCAGCTACTGGCCGGGGAGCCTCCTCTTCGCGAGCCGCTGGGTGGCGGCGGGCCGGATGCGCCAGGGCCAGATCTGGCGCCGGCGGGCGAGGTAGTCGATGCGCCGCTTCAGCGTCGCCATCGGCGACGAGACCTACACGATCGACGTCCACCAGACAGCCGCCGACCGCTTCGAGGTGACGGTGGGCGACCTGACCTTCGAGGCGACCCTGGAGGAGGAGGGGGACCTGCCGGGCGCGCTGATCTCGCCGGAAATCGCTGCGCCCGACGACGCACGGCCCACGCCGCTGCCGCGGGTCATCGCGCAGCCCGCCCCGCCATCGAGCCCGGGCCCTCGTGCGGCCGCCGCCGGAGGCGCAGCCGGTACGGGCTCCGCGCCCGCGGGCAGCCGGGCCGAGATTCTCGCGGCGCCCATGCCGGGCGTCGTACTCGAGGTGCTGGTCGCACCCGGCGCGGCGCTGCGTCGCGGCGACCCCATCCTCGTCCTCGAGGCGATGAAGATGCGGAACACGATCCGCTCGCCGCGCGACGCCGTCGTGCTCGAGATCGCCGTCGAGCCCGGCCGGCCCGTCGGGCCCGGCGACCCGCTCGTCCGCCTGGGCGCCGCCGGATGAGCCGGGTCGCGACGGGATGAGCCCCGAAACCGTCGACCAGCTGCTCGCAGGGATCACGGGCCTCACGTGGCAGTCCCTGGTGATGTTCGCGGTCGCCGGGATCCTGCTCTACCTCGCGATCGTGCGGGAGTACGAGCCGCTGCTGCTCCTGCCGATCGCGGCCGGGTGTCTTCTCGCCAACCTGCCCCTCTCGCCGATGATCGGTGAGGAGGGGCTCCTCACGCTCCTCTACGACGCGGGGATCGAGAACGAGCTCTTCCCGCTCCTGATCTTCATCGGGATCGGGGCGATGACCGACTTCGGCCCGCTTGCTGGAGAACCCACGGATGATCCTGCTCGGCGCGGCTGGGCAGTTCGGGATCTTCGGCGTCCTCATCCTGGCCCTCCTCCTCGGCTTCAGCCGCGAGGAGGCGGCGTCCATCGGGATCATCGGCGCCATCGACGGGCCCACCTCCATCTACGTCAGCGGGATCCTGGCCCCGCACCTCCTGGGGCCGATCACCGTCGCCGCCTACAGCTACATGGCCCTGGTGCCGGTCATCATGCCGCCGATCATGCGGGCGCTGACCACGCCCGCCGAGCGGCGGATCCGGATGCCGTACGGCGGGCGGACCGTGACCCGGCGGACGCGGATCCTCTTCCCGATCGGGGTGACGCTGCTCGTCGGGACGCTCGTGCCGTTCGCCACGCCCCTCGTCGGCTCGCTGATGCTCGGCAACCTCATGCGGGAGTCGGGCGTGGTAGAGAGGCTCACGAAGATGTCCTCGAACGAGCTGGCGAACATCGTCACGCTCTTCCTGGGCCTTGCCATCGGCTCCACGATGGTCGGCGAGCAGTTCCTGAAGGGAACCACGCTGGCGATCCTCGGCCTCGGCATCCTCGCCTTCGGCCTCGACACGGCGGCCGGGCTGGTTTTCGCGAAGGGCCTCAACCGGCTCGCCGGCGGGACCTTCAACCCGTTGATCGGGGCGGCCGGGATCAGCGCCTTCCCGATGGCGGCGCGGGTTGTCCAGCGGGTGGCCCAGGAGGAGGACTTCGAGAGCTACCCGCTCATGCACGCCATGGGGGCCAACGCCGCCGGCCAGGTCGCCAGCGTCGTCGCGGGTGGGGTGCTGCTGGCGCTGATGGCCGCGGCCTGATCCGCAGCGGACGTCGTCGTCGCCCGTCAGGCGATGACGCTCGGGACGTCGCGATATGCGCCCCTTCGCCACGTGCCGTCGAGCATGTCGCCCATGGCCCGGGTGAGCGAGGTCGGCGAACTCCGGGTCCAGGATGTGCATGTCGACCGTGATCACGTCGAGGTTGTCGTTCGCCCGGTCGACACGCTCCCCGAGCACGCGCCCGCATGATCGATGACTTGCGGGACCACGCCGGGTGCTCTGGATCGGGCTCCCAGGTTGGGCCGTCGCCGTGCCCTTCCGCCCAGCCGCGCTCGCGGCTTGCGATCGCCGCGCGCTGGTCGTAGGCCGACCAGCCCTGCATGGGGAGGATGAAGACGGTCGGGCCCGTCGTGCGGCTGAGCCGATCGGCGATCATCCCGGAGACCTCCTCGACCTCCTCGCGGGTGGGGAGGAGGATGGTGACGCTCGGGTTGTGGAGATAGGGGAGGCCGGTGTCCCGCCACCCCTGGCGTCGCCCGCTCGCGATCGTCGTCCAGGTAGCGCTGCGGCACCTTCTCGAGGGCCCCGAGCGCCGCCTGGTCGTTGCCGCCGGGAGCGACGACCTGGGGGATCCCGACGGCGCCTGCCGCGGTGAGACGCTCGCCCTCCCAGGCCGCGGGCATGCCGTAGACGCTGCCCAGCAGGGTGTTCATCAGCTCGGCGGTCGTGAGGTCGATGACCGCGGTGATCATCCCGGAGCGGACGAGGTCCTCCATCGTCGCCCCGGGGACCCCGACGGCGTGGAAGACGGCCGCATCCCAGCCGCGACGCTCCATGAAGGCGGCGCAGCGGGCGACCGTGGGCGTCGTCGATCCGTAGGAGGTGATCGCGCAGAGCGGCCGCGACCCGGCCGGCACCTCGGGAACCCGGGCCATGGCGACGACCGCGGCCGTGGCGTTGGCGACCATCCGGCGCGTCACCACGGTGATTCCCTGCTCCGCGGTCGGGTTGACGATGAAGATGTCCTTGTTCCCGAGCCAGAGGCTGACGTCGCTCGACGCCATGTCGCGTCAGCATCACCTTCGGCACGCCGAACGGCAGCGCGCGCATGACCTGCGTCGCCGTCGTGGTCCCGACCGCCCCGGCCCACGAGATGATCCCGTCGCATCGGCCGGCCGCGTGCAGCTCCAGGATCTTGACGGCGCCCGCGTGGCCCACGAGGTCGATGGCCGCCGCGCGCGGGGCTGCGAGGACCTCCCGGGGTCCGTGCCGGTGGCCGCCAGGACCTCGTTGAGCGAGATGTCGGCCCAGTCGACGCCGCCGCCCAGGCTGAGATCCATGATGAGCGGCCTGCCGCCGTGCGCCGCGACCTGGTCGGCGAGGAACCGGATCTCGACGCCCTTCGTGTTGCACATCCCGGTGACGACGATCGTCGGCGCCTCGCTCACGCGTACCTCCTTGGACGGGCCGGTGCGGGCCCGCGGTCCAACGACAGCCTCCTGCTGCCCGCGTCCATGATGGCGCGCCGGCGTCCCTCTCACCTGCCCCCAGGCACTCCGTGGCTCGCGACGCCACGTCGCTCGGGGCGGCGCGCCGGTATCCTTCGCGCATGCGCTTGAGCCATCTCTTCTTCACGACCCTCCGCGACGACCCCTCGGACGCGGAGATGCCGAGCCATCGCCTCCTCGTGCGGGCCGGCTACGTCCGCCAGCTGGGCGCCGGCATCTACTCGCTGCTGCCCCTCGGCTTCCGGGTCGCGAAGCGGGTGGAGCAGGTGATCCGCGAGGAGATGGACCGGATCGGCTGCCAGGAGATGGAGATGCCGGTCGTCCATCCGGCCGAGCTCTGGAAGGAGACCGGGCGCTGGTACCAGATCGGCCCGGAGATGGCCCGCTTCAAGGACCGCGGCGGGCGCGACATGGTCCTGGCCATGACCCACGAGGAGGTCGTCGCGAGCCTTCTGGCAGACCTCGTGAAGAGCTACCGCCAGCTCCCGATGATGGTCTACCACTTCCAGACGAAGTGGCGCGACGAGCCGCGCTCCCGGGGCGGGCTCATCCGCGTCCGCGAGTTCGTCATGAAGGACTCGTACACGTGCGATCTCGACGAGGCCGGCCTCGACGTCGCCTACGAGAAGCACTACGAGGCGTACACGCGGATCTTCGAGCGGCTGGGGCTGCGGGCCATCGCGGTCGCGTCGGACGTGGGGATGATGGGCGGCTCGGGCGCCCACGAGTTCATGGTCCTCAACGAGTTCGGCGAGGACGTCCTGGTCCTGTGCGAGACGTGCGGCTTCTCCGCCAACCGGCAGGTCGCGACCGTGCGCGTGTCCGAGCCGCCGCACGGCGACGCCCTCCCGCTCGAGGAAGTGGCCACGCCCGGCACGACCACGATCGCGGACCTGGCGGCGTTCCTCGGGATCAGTCCCGAGGAGACGGCGAAGGCGACCTTCTTCGTGGACGGCGACGGGCGGCTCATCACCGCCATCGTCCGGGGCGACATGGAGGTCAACGAGACGAAGCTGGCCAACGCGACCGGCGCCCGCGCCCTTCGGCCGGCCCAGGTCGAGGAGATCAAGGCCGCCGGCATGGAGCCCGGCTATGGCTCGCCGATCGGCGCCCGCGGCGCCTTCATCCTCGTGGACGAGCTGGTGGCCCGCTCCTCCAACCTCGTGGCCGGCGCGAACCGGGAGGGGTTCCACTACCGCAACGTCAACGTCGGCCGCGACTTCATGCCCGACCTTGTCGCGGACCTGGCAAACGCCCGCGAGGGCGACGGCTGCCCCACCTGCGGATCACCCGTGATCCTGCGCAACGGGATCGAGGTCGGCAACATCTTCAAGCTCGGCACGAAGTACACGACCGCCCTCGGCGCGACGTACCTCGGCGAGGACGGCATGGCGCATCCCATCGTCATGGGCTCCTACGGGATCGGCGTCGGGCGCGCCCTCGCCTGCGTCGTCGAGGCCCACCACGACGCGAAGGGGATCGCCTGGCCGGCGGAGGTGGCGCCCTACGCCGCCCACGTCGTGACCGTGTCGGCGGCGAAGGATCCACGCGTCACCGAGATCGCCGAGCGCCTGCACGACCGGGCCCGCGACGCCGGCCGCGAGGTCATCTGGGACGACCGCGACGAGTCGCCGGGCGTCAAGTTCACCGACGCCGAGCTGATGGGGATGCCGCTGATCGTCACCATCAGCCCGCGCTCGCTGGCGGCGGGCGGCGCCGAGGTGACCGTCCGGGCGACCGGCGAGCGGACGATCGAATCGCTCGACGCAGTCGAGGCCCGCCTCCTGGCCCGGGCCAGGTAGGCCGGCTCAGGGCGGGGGGCGCCGCGGCTCGCAATGGGCGCGTTGCTCGAGTACGGTGCCCTCCTCGCCCTCGTCGCAGCTGCGCTGCTCATGCTCGCCGCATGGCTCCAGCGGCGCGGCGCCCGCTTGGCGTCGGCGGGGCGCGCGCTGGCCGACGCAGCAGTCGAGGCGCGCCTTGCGGCGGCCGACGAGCGGGCGGCGGCTGCTGACCGCGACGCGGCCGTCGTCGTCGAGCTCGTCGGGGTGGGAGCCGTCCACCTGGACCCCGACCTGACGGTGACGGCCGCGAACGAGGCGGCCCATCGGCTGATGGGCCGCCGAGCGGGTGCGATGGTCGGACGGAGCGTTCTCGAGGCCTTCACGGATCACCACGTCGAGGAG
The DNA here is from genome assembly GCA_963705215.1 of uncultured Chloroflexia bacterium. Classification (GTDB taxonomy): domain Bacteria; phylum Chloroflexota; class Limnocylindria; order Limnocylindrales; family CSP1-4; genus CTSoil-043. Next base: position 44,877 of record CAVPJI010000024.1, read on the forward strand.
ATCGCCCGCACCGCGCTCGCGTCCGGTTCGGCGGTCGGGGAGCTCACGGTGCGGATCGAGCACGGTCCGACTCTGCTGGCCCGCGCCCAGCGGATGCCGGGAGGTGACGCCTGGCTCGTGCTCGAGGATGTCTCGGAGCTGCGGCGCCTGCAGCGCATCCGGACCGAGTTCATCGACAACATCAGCCACGAGCTGCGCACGCCGCTGACGACCGTCAGCCTCCTCGCGGAGACGCTGGCCGCCGACGCCGACACCCTGCCGCCGAAGGCCGCGGAGCGGGTGGCGAAGATCGAGGTCGAGACCGGGCACCTCGTCCAGATGGTCAACGAGCTGCTCGACCTCTCGCGGATCGAATTGGGGATCGCGACCGAGGCCCTCGATGACGTCGACCTCGGACGCCTGGCGGTGGAGACGGCGGACCGGATGCGCCTCTTCGCCGAGCGGCAGGGCGTGATCATCGAGGTCCGTGCCCCGGCCGCCGTACCGCTGGTGCGCGGCGACCGCGAGCGGATCGGCCAGGCGCTCCTGAACCTGCTCCACAACGCCGTCAAGTTCAGCCCGGCCGGATCGACCGTGGCGATCATCGTCACGGTCGCCGAGACGGAGGTGATCGTCGCGGTGGAGGATCACGGCCCAGGGATCCCGCGGACCGCCCTGCCGCGGATCTTCGAGCGCTTCTACAAGGTCGACCGGGCCCGCACGCGGGGCGCCGGCGGCACCGGGCTGGGCCTCTCCATTGCCCGCCACGTCGTCGAGGCGCACGGCGGCCGGATCTGGGCCGAGTCCGAGGAGGGCGCGGGGTCGACCTTCTCGTTCGCGATCCCGATCATGGGCCCGGACTCTCGCCGCGACGCCGGGCGGCTGACTGTGCTCCTGCTGGCCCATCGGGGCGACCATCGCGGGGCGCCGGAGAACACGCTCGCAGCCTTCGCGGCCGCGCTGGCGAATCCCTGGTGTCGACGGGCTCGAGCTCGACCTCCGGGCATCTGCCGACGGGATCGCGGTCGTCCTCCACGACGCCTCGTTGGCCCGCGTGCAGGGCCGGCGCATCCGTGCGTCCCGGCTTACCGCTGGAGAGCTGGCCGCGTTCGGCATTCCCGGCCTCGTCGACGTGCTGGCTGCCTGCCCGCCCGGCGCGTTCCTCGATGTCGAGCTGAAGGAGGACCTGGGTGAGGCCGCGCTGGCGCCGCTCCGGGCTGCCCGGAGCGGCCACGACGGTGGCGTGGCCGGTGTCGTGATCAGCTCGTTCGACGGCACCGCGCTGGCGACGATCCGCAGGCTCGCGCCGGCCTGGCCGTGCTGGCTCAACACTGCCTGGCTGTCGGACCGGGCGATCCGGACCGCGACGGACCTGGGCTGCACGGGGATCGCGGCGGAGTGGCACCGGGTCGACGCCGGCCGCGTGGCGCGTGCTCGGGACGCCGGGCTGGACGTGGCGGCGTGGACCGTGCGGGATGCGGTCGTGCGCGACCGGCTGGCCGGCCTCGGGGTCGTGGCCGCGTGCGTCGAGGGCGGCGCCCTGCCGGGGTAGGGGAGCGGGCCCCCGCCTCAGAGCGGGCGGCGCATCGCGATCGCCGTGGCGGGGCAGGCGGAGGTGAACTCCACCGACGCGGCGACGGCCGCGGGGGCCGCGTCGCGGCTGGCGCGGGCCCAGCCGATCCCGGCGAAGAAGGACTCGGCTGTCTCGGTGAGGAGCCACGCCTCGCGGGCGCCGGCGGCGCGCGCGTCGGCGAGCGCTCGCTCCACGAGCGCCCGCACCGAGCCCGTGGCCGCGGGCCGGCGCATGCACGGCGACCGAGCGGAGGAAGGCGACGTCGCCGTAGCGCTCGGTGGCGGCCACGCCGAGCAGGCAGCCGTCGTGCTCGCGGCAGACGACCACGGTCCCGCCGGAGACGCAGGCAGCCAGGCCCGCGAGCGTGAGGCCCGCGGCCGCCACCAGCCCCTCCACGTCCGCGAGATCCGCCTCCTTCGCCGGGACGACCGGCGGGATCGGCGGTCGTCCCGTGCTCATCCGCAGCAGCTCGAACCGCCGTCCGCCACGCAGCATGCGTCGCCGAGGGTGACGGATCCGTCCGTCGGAAGGGCCCGGGCTGCGGCCAGGCCGGCAGCTGCCGCCCGGGCGGCAGCGTCTGCCGTGTCGGCACCCTCGCGCGTCGGCGGGCGGACGGCGCGCACGAGCGCGTTGTACATCCCGGGAACGGCCGCGTGCGTCGGTCGGATCTCCATCCCGGCCAGCCCGGCGGCGGCAAGGCCGGCCGCATACTCCGAGAACGAGAGCGCCCCCGCGATGCACCCGGCGTAGTCGCCCCGGGCGGCTCGGTCGGCCGCCGAGAGAGCGTCGTCGGCCACGACGTCGCTGACGCTCATCCGCCCGCCCGGCCGCAGGACCCGGGCGATCTCCGCGAAGACCCGTGGCTTGTCGGTGGAGAGGTTGATGACGCAGTTGCTGATCACGACGTCGACCGATCCGGCGGGCAGGGGCACCGCCTCGATCTCGCCCTTCAGGAACTGGGCGTTGGTCGCGCCTGCGGCAGCGGCGTTGCGACGAGCCAGCTCCAGCATCTCGTCGGTCATGTCGAGCCCGTAGGCGATCCCCGTCGGGCCGACGCGCTGGGCCGAGAGGAGGACGTCGATGCCGCCCCCGGACCCGAGATCGAGCACGACCTCACCCGGACGGAGGTCGGCCAGCGCGGTGGGATTGCCACAGCCCAGGCTCGCCGCCACCGCGTCGGTGGGAAGCGGGCCGAGCTGCTCGGGATCGTAGAGCCCGGATCCGAAGACCGGATCGCCGGGGGTGGTCGTCGCGTCGGCGCCGCAGCAGCCGCCGGGCTCCAGGACCGCGAGCGCGGCCTGGGCGTAGTGGCGACGGACCTCGTCGCGGAGGGGATCGGTCATGGGGGCTCCCGGGTGATCGGCGGCCTGCGGCGCGTGGGTGAAGAGATCGACGATGCGATCCTAGGTCGTATATTCAGGGTTGTCAATATAGAGGATTGTCGATAGGCTGGGGCCGTGCCGAAGTCAGCCGACCCCGACATTCGCCTCCTGGCGGCGCTCGCGGACCCCGCCCGGCTGGCCATCGTGCGCCAGCTCGCCTCCGACGGCTCGGTCTGCGCCTGCGACTTCTCGGCCTGTGACGGCCTCTCCCAGCCGACCGTCTCGCATCACCTTCGCGTCCTCCGCGAGGCGGGACTCGTGCACGGAGAGCGGCGGGGGACGTGGATCTGGTACAGCCTGGACCCGTCCGTGGCGGACCGCCTCGCCGCGATCGCCACCGGGCTCGACGCACAGGGCCCCGCGCGCCCGGCCTCGGCGCTCGGCGGTGAAAGCCCGAAGCGTCGGCGCCTCCCCGTGCTCGCGACGACGATCCCGGCTCCGGCCGGCGGGCGCGCATGACGCGCGTTCGCGTCGCCACCCTCAACATCCTCAACCTCGCGGACCGCTGGGAGGAGCGGCTGCCGCTGCTCCTCGCCGACGTTGCCGCGTTGCGCCCGGACCTGCTCGGCCTCCAGGAGGTTGTCTACCCGATGCAGCAGGACCGCCTGCTCGCGGCGGGGACGCCGGACGACTACGGCATCCACCGCGGCTGGGCCGGGCGGCCGGAGTACGGCAACAGCCTGCTGGTCCGGGCGCCGCTCGAGGCCGATGGGGTGGAGCGCCTGGACCTGGGCCACCGGCGGTCGGCGCACCGGGTCGTCGTGACGCTCCCGGGCGGCGGCTCGCTCCTCGTGGCCGTCACCCACCTCCACCACCGGGTCCCCGATGCCGCCGTCCGCGACGAGCAGACCGGGGCGCTCGTCGCGTGGCTGGACGCGGCCGCGGTGTCCGACGCGCAGGTCGTGGTGGGCGACTTCAACGCAGATCCGGACGAGCCCGCGTACGGCCGCATGGTCGGCGCGGGGTTTCGCTCTGCCTATGCCGAGGCGAACGGTGGTGAGCCCCCGGTCACCTGGCCCTCGGGGCTCCAGGCCCCGGCGATGGACACCGACGGCGACCCGTCGTGCCTCGACTACATCTGGATCCGCGGCGGGGCCCGGGTGGTCGACGCCCGGCTCTGGGCGGATCGCCCCGCCGCCCACGACCCGACGCTCTACCCGTCGGACCACCTCGGGGTGGTGACGACCCTGGCCATGGAGTAGGGGACCGTCCGATCCGGCTGCTCGGTCAGCTCCGATCCGGCTGCTCCGTCAGCCGCGCAGGAGGTCGGGCGGAACGAGCCAGCGGAGATCGCCGGCGCCCGGCTCCAGGGGCCGTTGCACGTCGATCCGGGCGAGCGTGCCCTTCCGCATGGCGATGGGCGCCCCGACCAGCTCCGAGACGAGCTCGGAGAAGTCCGGGTCGTGGCCCACCACGAGCGGTCGCTGGGGGTCGCCGGCGTCGTCGAGGATCGCGTCCAGCGTCGCGAGGTCGAGCGGCTCGCCGAGGCGCGGCTCGATTCGCACGCTGACCCCGAGGACGTCGGCGACGATCTCGGCGGTCTCGCGGGCCCGGGCGAGGGGCGAGGCCAGCACGGCATCCGGCACGTGCCCGGCGGCCGCGAGGAGACGGCCAACGCGCTCCGACTGGCGCCGGCCCTTCTCGGTGAGCGGGCGCACCTCGTCGTCGCCCACCCAGGTCGTGCTGTCGCCTGCGTGGGCGTGGCGCAGGAGGCAGAGCTCGATCACCCGGATTGGCCCCGTTCGGGGCTCACGCCCCCAGGCTCGGCGCCCCGGCGGCGCGGCCGCGCTGTCGGAGGGCGACTTCCTGGAACGGCTTCAGGCGCACGCTGATCTCGTTCATGACGCGCCGGAAGACCTTGAGGCGGGCCGCCTCGTCGCCCTCGGCCGCGGCCGGGTCGTCGAAGCCCCAGTGGATCGACTCGTGGACGCCGGGAAAGACCGGGCAGCTCTCGCGGGCCTGGTCGCAGACCGTGATCACGTAGTCGAACTCGTCGCCCAGGAACTCCGTCACGGACTTCGACCGGGCCCCCGAGATGTCGATGCCGACCTCGGCGAGGATGCGGACGGTGAGCGGGTTGACGCCCTTGGGCTCCGTGCCGGCCGAGGCCACCTCGAAGGCGGGACCGCCCTGCTGGCGGAGCAGCGCCTCGGCGATCTGGCTGCGGGCGGAGTTGCCGGTGCAGACGAAGAGCACGCGGATCGGGCTGGGGGTACGGGTCACGGGTTCAGGTCCTCGTGGCGCCCGGACGAGAGGAAGACGACGTCCTCCGCGATGTTGGTGATGTGGTCGCCGACGCGCTCCATGTAACGAGCCGCGATCAGCAGGCGCATCGATCGCTCGACGTTCCCGGGATCGTCCTTGGCGAGGCCGACGAGCCGCTCGGCGGCGCGATGATAGATCGCGTCGATCTCGTCGTCCCGGACGGCCACCTCGCGGGCCGCAGCCGCATCGGCGTCGGTGAGGGCGCGCATCGTCTCGGCCAGGAAGCTGGCGGCAAGGCGCCCCATCTCCGGGACTCCGACGTGCTCGTCGAGCGGGGGGTCCGGCGCGAGCTCGCGCGCCCGCTTGGCGACGTTGGCGACCGAATCGCCGATTCGCTCCAGCTCGTAGCCGATCCGGTCCAGCGTCAGGAGGATGCGCAGGTCGCGCGCGACCGGTGCCTGGGTGGCGATCGTGAAGACGATGTGATCCATGGCCTCGATCTGGAGCGCGTTGATCTCCACGTCGTGCTCGATGACGAACAACGCCTTCTCGGCGTCGTGCGATCTCGAGGGCCTCGACGGTCAGGCGGATCCGCTCCTCGATGACGCTGCCCATGCGCAGCAGCGTGTCCTTGATGGTCCGCTCTTCCCGATCGAGCGGCCGGCGGGGAAGGGGCACGAGCGCCTCGGGGATCTCGCCCTCGACGGACCGGAGGATCGCCTCGACCTCGGTGCCGAGGCTCTGCTCCAGCTGCGGGTCTCGCTCGGTCATTGCCTGCCTCCTGCCGCTCAGCCGAAGCGTCCGGACACGTAGTCCTCGGTCATCTGGTTTGTCGGGTTCGTGAAGATCTGGGCCGTCGGCCCCTGCTCGACGATGTAGCCGGCGCGATCATCGTCCATGTTGAGGAAGACGGTGAAGTCGGACGCGCGGGCGGCCTGCTGCATGTTGTGGGTCACGATGATGATCGTGTAGTTCTCCTTGAGCTCGGCCATGAGCTCCTCGATCTGGAGCGTGGAGCGCGGATCGAGGGCCGAGCAGGGCTCGTCCATGAGGATCAGGTCCGGCTCGGTCGCGATCGCGCGGGCGATGCACAGGCGCTGCTGCTGCCCGCCCGAGAGGGCCAG
>CAVPJI010000025.1:0-27705 GCA_963705215.1 uncultured Chloroflexia bacterium
CTTCTCGACCAGACGGGTGCTCGTCGGTCTCATGGTCGATGTGAGTCTGGCCGGATGCTCCTCAGCTGCGACCTCGACGACAATGGCGGCCCCGGCCGCCGGCTCGATGTCGTACGCGCGGGTATGGCACACGGCGACGCTGCTCTCAGACGGCCGCGTCCTCGTCGCCGGAGGCAACAACGGCCTGGGGTATCTCGCTTCGGCCGAGGTCTATGACCCCAGGACCCGCACCTTCGGGCTCCGACCCGGTCGATGGGGAATGGCCCAGATGGCATGAAGAGAGGCTCCCCTGCCTCGGGCAAGGGAGCCTCGACTGCGCGGTGAAGGCTCGACCGGGGTCAGCCGCCCGCGTAGGTAAGGACGAAGGCCCCCTTACCGACCTCATAGCTCGTCCAGCCCGACCACTCGCCGCTGATCGGATCACGGGTCGCGACGTCGATTGGCTCTGGATCCCCGCTCGACAAAGTCGAGGAACTGGATCAGCCACTCGCGACAGATCGCCCTGTTCGGGGCGTAGTAGTCGCATTCCACGCCCGTACCCTCAGCGAAGTTGGCACCCGAGACGCCCGGCCTCGCGTTCGGCTCGTAACCGAAGCGGCCGATCGCGAGCTGTCCATGCCCGGCGAGCACCCGGAAGCCGGGAGCCCCGGTGAAGTCGTAGGTCCCCGCGACGAGTCGCCTTTCAGTCGGTTCGACAAGACTCGCTGTTACCCGACCGATCACCAAACCGGTGCCGAAGTCGATGGCCGCGAAGTTGCCCACGAACATGTTCTTCGACGACGTCGCCGCTGCGGTGCTCGACGCGGCGAGCGATGCGACGAGGACGCCAGCGGAGAGAAGCGCCACGAGCCGGCGCATAGCAGACCTCCCTGGGACGCATCCAGCGGGTTGGTCTCGCCAGTGGCTCGGCGCGGTCCCGGCGGCCAGAATATGGGCCGCGTGTCGTAGCCTCCCGCTGGTGGGGGAGACGCCGATGCGCTGGGAATGTTGCATATGATGCAGTGCAGGACAGCCCGTCCGTTCAGCTCGGTGCGCGCAGACACCGGCCCCGGTCGGCCCGCCGCGCTGCCCGGGACAATCGGGACCGAGGCCGGAGCGTCAGGGGCGCGCTTCTGCCGGAGCTAACCGTTCGTCAGAGGCCGGCCTTCCTACCCTCACGGCGCTCCGTCACAAGGCGCAAGCCGGCCGCGGGGTTCTGGCGATCTGTCGAGCTTGTCGCGCCCTCTTCACCGAACGGTCACCTCCGTCTGTGCCCGGCCTGGCCAGTACGTCGCGTTCCCGGCCCACTCGGCGAGGAGCAAGTAGCGGCCCGGCTCGAGCGGTCCAATCGTGAGCTCGAACGCGCCGGTCGCATCCGTGACCGTCGAGCCGAGCGGGATCGGGACCGGGCCGAGCGGATGGATGTCCCGTCCTACCTCAGTCTTCCAGTCGGACGTGAAGAACAGCGGCGCGATGTAGGCGCTGTCGATCGACGCCTCCGGCACCCGGACCGCGGCCCACGTCCGGTACGCGGCGCCCGGTGTAACCGGGAACGATCCCGAGGCGGAGTAGAGCCACTGGTCCGGACTGACGACCATGCGCAGCATCGAGCCCGACCCGAGATCGCTGGGCACGACGGTGAGGCTCCCGTCCCCTGACGCCTGACCCCAGTCGACCAGCCCCGGCTTTTCGAAGCGAGCGTAGGGGACGAGGTTGACCCCGTCCCCACCTTCCTCGTAACCGACCTCGTAGAACGTGATGTCGGCGGGACCGGGACCGACGCCCTGCGCGTTCGCTCCGATCGTGATGAGAGCTACCTGCGCGCCGGCCGGGACCGTTCCGCGGAACTCCAGGACCTGTTTGAGGCCATCGCGTCGCGTCGCCGAGAGGGCCACGCTCGCGCCGGCGATGGGGTCGCCGCCGAGCGTCCGGAGCGACCCGGCCACGGCGATCGTGCCGCCCGTCGCTGCCGGCGTGCCCGTGACGCTGGCGGCCGTCGGCGTCTGGATGTCCGGGCCTATACCGCTCGGACGGGGCGAGGGCGATCCTCCCTGGACCGCGGTCGGTGCCACCGACGGTGCTTCGGCCGACGCCGGGACCGACGGCGCTGGGATCGTCGGCCGCGCTCCGACGAGGAGCCCTTCGAGGATCGCTCGTCCGCCGAGGGCGCCGCCGGCGAGCACGGCGAGCGCCAAAGCCGCGGCGAACCCCAGGGACCACGGGCGGGGCGCGCTCCTTCCACGCCGGCGGAGCGCGGCAGTCAGGACGACGTCCTCCACCGTGGCCGGGGCGTCGTACCAGCCGAAGCTGCGGAGGACGGTGGAGTCGGCGCGCAGCCGCTCCGCCTTGAGTCGGCAGGGGGCGCAGGCGGCGAGATGCGCCTCGAGGCGCGCCGCTTCGACGGGCGTCAGGTCGAAGTCGATTTGCCGTGCGGCGAGCTCGAGGAAGCCGGCGTGATCGGTCACGAGAGGCCCTCCTCCCGCTCGAGCTGGGCGCGGAGCTTGAGACGGGCTCGGCACATGAGCGAGCGCGTCGCCAGCTCGCTCTTGCCGATCGTCGCGGCGACCTCCCGGCCGGAGAAGCCGCGCGAGGCGAGGATAAGCGCGGTTCGCTCGACCGGGCTCAGCACGGCGAGCGCCGAGGCGAGGCGTCGCTGGTCGTCCCGGCGGATGTACTCGCGCTCGGGTCCCTCGACCGTCTCGGGGCGGAGGAGGAACGGCAGGAACCGCTCGGCGACGCCGCGCCGTCGCGCCCGCGAGACGACGAGGTTGGCGCAGACCCGGTAGAGCCAGGCGCGCGTGTTCGACGGGGCGCGGCCCTCCGAGCGCTCCCGGATGAGTCGCAGGTACGCATCCTCGACGATGTCCTCGGCCGCCTCGGCGCTGCGCGTCGCGCCGAGCGCGAAGCCGTATAGCTCGCGCTGGTGGGCCTCGTACGCGGCGGCGATCTCGCGCGGATCGTACGGGACCCGCGTGCGTGCGAGATCCACCATCTCGGGCACGACGAGCTCCCCTGCCGGGATCCCGAAGGCGTCCATCGACGGTGTGACGCCCGATGCGCCGGCTTGTTGCGATGCCGACGCGGCGGGCGGGTCGGCATCCGGGGACGGCGTGGCGGGAGCGGCGGATGCTGTGCCCCCTCGCCGCTGGCCTCGCTCCATCGCGCGATGAGTCTGAGTCGGCGAGAAGATTAGGCCAACGGCCGGACGGCTCTAAGTCATGGCCCGGTCAATTCGCTGCGCCGCTGTCGGTCAGGCGATCGGGATCGGTTGGTAGCAGCAGGGGCGCAATCGGGGCGGACGGTCGCAGTCAGCAGGTCCGGCCAGGCCGGCGTGTTGAGCGTGCAGCCTCATGTCGGCGGACGTCCCCGCACGCTACGAGCCGCACTTGAAGACCGCAGGGCCTTGCGCCCCGTGGGTTCGAATCCCACCCTCTCCGCCAGATCCTGAGCACGAGCTACGCCTCAGACCCGCACCCTGAGCCGCCGGTGATGCCCCTCGCGACGCTGGCACGCGAGACGCCGGCGGACAGTCCCGGACTGAGGCCGTTCAGCTTCGCAATCCCTCCATAGCTCGTCCGCCGGCGGCGACCTCGGCCGTCTAGGTCGCGGCGCCTCTGCCCTTGCCGCGCCCAGCCCGGCTCCGCACCGGACGCTCGGCTCTCCCCAGGGATCTCTTCGAACGCGACAAGCCGTGGACCGACATCGCCAGGCAGCAGTAGTTGGAGTGCCGTGGCGGATGCGATCCGCGGCCACGGCCGGGCGCAGGTCGCCGGCCGGCCGGATCTGAAGGGATGATGTCCGCTGGACAGGGCGGGGCGCGCGACCCATCATCGGAGCCAGCGATGGCCAGCCAGCTGCCAATCGGCGAGGTCACCCTCCTGTTCACCGACATCGAGGGTTCGACGAGGCTGCAGCGCGACCTCGGCGACGCCTACGCGGACGTCCTGGCCGAGCATCGCCGAACCGTCCGGGAGGCGGCCGCCGCCCACGACGGCGTTGAGGTCGACACCCAGGGCGATGCCTTCTTCTTCGCCTTCGCCCGGGCGTCCGACGCGGTCGCCGCAGCCGTGGACGCTCAACGGGCGCTGGCCGGCGGCCCGGTCAAGGTCCGGATGGGGATCCACACCGGCGAGCCGCGGGTGACCGCCGAGGGCTACGTGGGGGCGGACGTACACCGGGCCGCGCGCATCGCCGCGGCCGGCCACGGAGGCCAGGTACTCCTGTCGCAGGCGGCCCGGGCTCTCGTCGAGGTGGATGCCCGAGACCTCGGGCCGCACCGGCTCAGGGACCTCAGCGCCCCGGAGCGGCTCTTCCAGCTCGAGATCGACACGCTGCCATCCGGGTTCCCGCCGCTGCGGACGCTCGAGGCGGGGAGCTCCAGCCTGCCTTCCCCGGGGACGTCGTTCATCGGCCGGACGGAGGAGCTGGCCTCGATCGACCGCCTCCTCGACGACCCGGCCTGCCGCCTCCTCACCCTCGTCGGACCGGGCGGCGTGGGCAAGACGCGCCTCGCGGTCGAGGCGGCCTCGCGCCGGCTCGACCGCTACCAGCACGGGGTCCACTTCGTTCCGCTCGTCTCGGTGGCCTCGGCCGACCTCCTGCCCGCGGCGGTGGCCACATCGCTCCAGTTCAAGATCGACATGGAGTTCAGCGGCTTTGCCGCCCGGCAGCAGCTCCTGGACTTCCTGCACGGGCGGACGACGCTCCTCGTCCTCGATAACTTCGAGCACCTCGTCGAGGGCTCGCAGCTCCTGGCCGAGGTCGTCGAGGAGGCACCCGGGGTCGCGATGCTGGCCACGTCGCGCGAGCGCCTCGGCATCCAGAGCGAATGGAGCCTCGATGTCGACGGGCTGGGCGTCTCGAGGGACGGTGGCGGCGGTGGCGGCGCCGTCAAGCTCTTCGCCGAGCGGGCCCGCCAGGCCGATGCCGCCTTCGCCCTGACTGAGGACGTACGACCGCAGGTCGCCCGGATCTGTCGGCTCGTCGAGGGCATGCCGCTGGGGATCGAGATCGCGGCCGCCTGGACGCCGCTGCTCCCCCCGGCGGAGATCGCCGCCGAGATCGAGCGCGGCCTCGACTTCCTCTCGACCACTGCCCGCGACGTCCCCGAGCGACATCGAAGCATGCGAGCGGTGTTCGACCACTCGTGGCACCTGCTCACCGACGAGCAGCGCGATGTCCTCGGGCGGCTCTCGGTCATCTGCGGCGGCTTCACCCGCGAAGCCGCCGCGGCGGTGGCCGGCGCGGACCTCCGGGCGCTGTCCGATCTCGTCGGGAAGTCACTGGTACACCGGCCGGGGCTGGGCCGCTTCGAGATCCACGAGCTCCTGCGACAGTACGTCGCCCGGCGGCTCGCCGATGACCCGGGGAGGCAGCGCCGCGCATTCGAGGACCATGCGGCGTATTACCTCGGAGAGCTGCGCTCGCGTCGCGCGGACCTGATCGGTCGCCGGGTGGGCGAGGCCCGCGACGAGCTGCACGGCGAGCTCGCGGACCTCCGGGCCGCGGCCGAATGGGCCGCCGTGCACTGGAGCGACACTGCGGCGAGGGCCGTCTTCGCGGACCTGTCCATCTTCTTCTTCATCGATGGCGAGTACGAGGGCGATGAGACGTTCGCACGCATCATCGCCGCCCAGGAGCGGGCCGGCACGACCGGCGCCGGGCGCCTGAGCGCACTCGTATACCGCGCGCGGTCCGCCAGCTGGCTCGGCTACGACGAGCGGAGTGAGCAGGTCGCCCGCGAATGCCTGCCGCAGGTCCGCGCGGCGGGGCTCACGGCCGAGATCGGCTCGTGCCTCCTGGCGCTCGGGTCGTCCGCCTTCTACCGCGATGACTACCCGACGGCCACGACCTTCCTGGAGGAGGCGGTCGAGGTGTTCACAGCCCTGGGCGATCCGTTCGGACGCGGGGCGTCGCTCGCCTGGCTCGGGTGGGCCCGACAGCTGCAGGACGACCTTGCCGGCGCCCGGGCGGCCTACGAGGCCGGCTACGCGACGTCGGACGCGACCGGGAACCCGCTCTACCGCGCCTACCTCCTTTCCAAGCTCGGGTTGCTGGCCGACGCCGAGGGCGACTACCGGGCGGCGATGCGCCTCCACCTCCGGGCGCAGGAGCTGTTCACTGGCGTCGGTGACGGGGGCGGGACCGGCTTCACGTTCAGCCGCTCGAGCATGAGCGCGTACTGCCTTGGCGACTACCCGGAGGCGCTTCGGCTCGCCCGTGCCGGCCACGAGGCGTTCAGCCGCGTGAACCACCGCTGGGGCGTCACGTCGGCGCTCTGCCGGCTGGGGTTCGCGGAGGCGGCGCTGGGCGACGTGGAGGGGGCGAGCCGCGACCTCAGCCGGGCTCTCGACCTGGCCGGGCGGGGCAATGCCCAGATGCTGGTCCTCCAGGCCCTGAGCGGGGTCGGCGTGCTGTTGGCCCGGGAAGGCGACGACGCGCGGGCGGCCGAGCTGCTGATCGCGTCGCTCGAGCACCCGGGCATGCCCTCGACCTACCGGATGGTCGCCCAGCCCACCCTCGACGCGATCGCAGCCCGGCTCGCGCCGGGGGCCCTCGAGGCCGTGCGGGAGGTGGCCGCGACGGCGGACCTGGGAAGCCTGGTCGATGGCGTCCGCCGGGACCTGGCCAGCAGAGCCGGTTGAGAACGGCAATCATGCTCGCAAGGCCGCCCCGATCGCCGGTCATCAGCGTCAACGGTCTTCCGGAGGCTTGACAACCACGGGCGGTCCCGAAGCGTCTACGGCCTCCGCTCGGGCAGCCCGAACATCGACAGGCAGGCGTCGAGGTGCTCGAGGCTGACGGGGCAGAGGTCACGCTGCCAGCTCTCGCGTCGAAGCAGGTATCGGTGGTTGATGAGCGGGCTGCCGCGAGGCGCGACCATGTCCTCCCCGTTCGGCTCGTAGCCCAGCTTCTCCGAGACACGCCGTGAGGCCTCGTTCCCGTCGAGAGCCCCTGACAGCGCGGCAGTCGCGCCGAGGCCTTCGAAGGCCAGGTGGAGCACGCCGGCGCGCATCTCTGTTCCCAACCCCTGCCCCTGCTGGCGCAGGCCGAGCCACGAGCCGGTCTCGACGACCCGCAGGGTGGTGAAGTTCGTCGCCCACACTTCCTGGATCCCGATGGGTTGTCCCGCATGGACCACCGCAAGCGGCAGCCTCCACGCTGCCGGTGCCCAGGAGGCCCGGGTGCCCCAGAAGAACCGCAGGAACGACAACTCGAACTCTGGTGCCTGAAGATCCGTCCACGCGAAGGCGAACGGCATCAGCTCAGGGTCGTGGACTCCCGTGCGCGCGACATCGAGCAGGGCGACGAGGTCGTCGTCCGTGGGGGCTCGGAGCTCGAGGCGCGGCGTCCGGATCCTGAGGTCGAACAGCGGCCATGGATGCGGCATGCGACCGATTGTCGCAGACCGCCCATTGAGGGTGGGACGGAACCTGCCGCACGGGGTTCGAGCGTACCCTGCAGCAATGTCCATCTCGAGCGCCTTCCTCCGACTCCACCAGGCCGTCTATGAGCGCACCGACGGGAGGCTGGGACACCGGCTGATCGGCGTCCCGTCGCTCATCCTCCGCACGATCGGACGCCGCACGGGCAAGACCCGGGTTGCTGTCCTCGTGTACGGGAGCGACGAGGGCCGGTACGTGGTCGTCGCCTCGAACGGCGGGCAGGACCAGCCTCCGGCGTGGCTACACAACGTGCGCGCTGATCCCGAGGTCTCCATCCAGGTCGGCCGGCGGCGAGCCGCGGCCCGGGCCCGGATTGTCGAGTCCGGCGACGCCGACTATCCGCGGTTGTGGCGCCTGGTCAACGAGGTCAACCATGGGCGCTACGAGGGCTACCAGAAGCTCACGGCGCGGCCGATCGCCCTCGTCCTGCTGACGCCTGCAGCCGCCGACCAGTGAGGGCGCCCACCGCCCCGGCAGAGGCCCGGACGCCGCCCGGCGGGTAGCCCGCCACCGATGAGTTGATCCACCGGGCGGCGCCAAGGGCCGATCTGACGGTCACCTCACGTGGACTCACCCTGGCCCCCGGCTCCGCCCCCGGCGCTCCGCTCCTCGGAGGATGAGACGCGCACCAGGCGTCCGGGGGCCGTTTGACACTCGTCAGATGCCCGTCCGACGCCCACGCTGACCGGTTGGCGGGAGGCTCTGACACGCGGCCCAAACCCTGGCGGCCCGGACCGCGCCGAGCCACTGGCGAGACCGACCCGACGCTTGAATCGGAGGTGAGCTGTCGTGCTGGTGAACATCGTTCGATGGCGTATCCCGAAGGAGAACAGCAGGAGGCAACTCGAGATCTGGCAGAAGATGATGGAGTGGCAGAGGGCCCATCCCGAGAAGATCACGTACACCCGGTCTCGCTTCTTCACCTTCAGCGCAGAGGGGTCGTCGGAGGAGAGCTGGATGTTCCTCGACGACTATGAGCGGCGCGAGGACTACGACCGCTGGATGAAGGCGGTTCGTGAGGACCCGGAGCTCATCAGCCTCATGGAGTCGTTCTTCCCTGAATGGGATGCCGTGGTTGTCCCGGGCTCCAGGCAGGGAGAGGTCTGGAACGAGGTCGAGAGCCTCAGGGCCGAGTTCACGCAGCCGTAGGGGCGCGCGCCGGGCGTCCGGGCGCCACGCCATTCGGCCCCCGTGTAGCAGGGCAGGATCGCGGAGCGTCTCCTCGGCGGCGGAGGCCCCGACACGCAGCCCGCATCTCGCCCACCGCGACCGGGCCAAGCCACTGTCGAGGCCAGACCCGCCACAGGCGTCCCGAGAGGCGGGCCCACGCGCATAGCGAACTCGCTCGCCGTGGTCGTGCTGTACGCGGTCCTGCGGCAATGGCCCCGGGGCACCGTCCGGAGCTGACCACCGAAGGCCACGGCCGGAATGGGAACCGCTGTCACAATTCGACCGTCTGCTTCCCATCAAGGAACATCACTCCGGTGGTCGGCGCGTCCCGGCCCCACGTTCGGCCCCGGCCGCCACGATTGGGAGGCGGCATCATGGCAATCCGATGGTTCCTGGCCCTGCTCATGTGTGGGTCGATTCTCGCGGCCTGCTCCGGGTCGCAAGCTGCCGAGCCCCTCGGCGCGACCTGTGACCAGTTCCAGGCCACGCCGACGGTCGACCAGTCGGCCGTTGTCGCGGCGGGCAGCGACTTCAAGGTCGTCCTCTGCTCGAACCCTTCGACCGGCCACGCCTGGGGCGAGCCGCAGATCGGCGACACCGCGGTCCTCGAGCTGGTCGATCGCACCTACGTGGCGCCGGACGGCGCGTCGCTTCCCGTCGTCGGCGCGGCCGGCGGTGAGGTCCTGACGCTCCGTGCGGTGGCGGCGGGCACGACGACGCTCCTGATCGAGTACGGCCAGCCGTGGGAGGGTGGCACCAAGGGAGCGTGGACGTATCAGCTGTCGGTCACGGTCGAGTAGGCGGTCGGCCGGGCGAAGAACGGCGACGGCGTCCGGGACCGTGACTTCGGCACCCGGCTGGCGCGATGCATGGTCGTCGCGCGCCCGGTCGTCGCGAAGCCCGCGCTCCGCGCACGGTCGCCGAGATGGGCGACTGGCACTCCCTCAGGCGGCCGCGGCCCCTGGTACCGGCCAGCGGTTGCGGCGCGGCTCGATCACGGGGCGCAGGGTGACCGCGGCGGTTGCGAAGAATGCGACGGCCAGGATGAACACGATGCGCGGGCTCAGGGCCTCGTGGCCGGCCCTGGTCACGAAATCCAGCACGATCCCGCCGATGGCAAGAGAGAGCGGCCCGGCCGAGCCCGTGGCGACGTTGCTCATGCCCATGTAGCGACCGGCGGACGCCCGGGGGATGATGTCGGTCATCAGCGCCCAGTCCACGGCCAGGAAGCTGCCGTTCGCGGCGCCGAACAGCGCTGCGCCGACGATCGCGATCGGGATGGACGGGGTCAGCGCGATGATCGCCGCCCCAACGGCGCCGCCGGCGCAGGCGGCGAAGATCAGCGGCTTGCGCCCGACCCGGTCGGACAGCCGCGAGGCGGGCAGGATCGCCAGCATGCTCGTGCCCACCACGGCGATCAGGACCGCGATGTACATCGAGTTCGCCTCGTCCTGGGACATGCCGTGGGCACGACTGAGGTAGATCAGGACGAAGTTCACGAGAAGCGAGCCGGCGAGCAGGAACAGCAGCCGGGACGCGAGCAGCCAGACATACGACCGTTCTCGGAGGATGTCGGTCGCCCAGGCCTCCCGGGCGATGGTGGACCACGACTTGCCGTGGCGGGGCCTGGGTGGCATGCCCTTGCCGACCTTCAGGACCACGCTGGCCATCGTCACCAGCTCGACGAGCGCCACGGCCACGAGCGAGAGCGGCATGACGCCGAGGGTGACCGACAGCGCCACCAGCAGGAACCCGGTCACGTTGCCCACCACCTGCATGAGGCCAACCATCCCGCTCGCCATCCCGACCTGCGGTTCCGCGACGAGGTCCGGGACGTAGCCCTGGAACGGTCCGCGCGCGATGTTGGTGCTGATGCTGAGCAGCAGAAAGAAGGCCGCGAGCATGAGGACCGAGCTCCCCATGGCGATCCCCAGCAGGAACACCGCGTCCAGCAGCGACCCGAAGACGATGTAGGGCTTGCGCCGGCCCCAGCGCGACACGGTGTAGTCGCTGATGTAGCCGACGGTGGGCTGGATGATGATCCCGACGATCGCGCCGACGGCGGTGATCATGAGCATCGACGTCCCGACGTCGCCCGTGGGCACCAGGCGGCCGAACTCGAGACGGTTGGTGATGAACAGCATGACCGCACCGTCGATGGCGGTCAGGCCCAGCCAGAACGCCGAGATCCGCAGCAGCTGGCTCATCGGCAGGAGGGCGGTCGGACGCGCGCCGACCTCCGGGTCGTCTTCCGGCGTCTCGCCGCCGGCCGCCGGGATCGCGCTGGTCGCGGAGTCGTCCACGGTCTTCACCCCATCTCCCGAGGGACCGTTGCGCCGCAGCATACGCGGTCGCTGGCGCCTCGCCTCACGCTTCGCGGCCCGACTTCAGGACTGACGCACCGCGGCGCCGAGCCGGACGCTGGCGTACTGCCTGCATGTCTTGTCCTGCTCGGCGAGAATTCGTGCATGAAGACGAGCCGTATCGCGCGCAGCGCAGGGCGCATGGTGATCGCCGCCATCGTCGGGGTGACCATGCTGTGGTCCGGCCCAGGCGCAGCCGACAGCGCCACGCTGCCGCCGGTGCTGCTCGTCCACGGGTTCCGAGGGTCGCCCGCCAGCTTCGACACGATGGCCGCGCGTCTCGCCCGCGGCGGTCGAGCGGTCTACGCGATCGCCCTGCCAGGCCAGGACAACCTCATCAATGCCAGAGCCATCCGCACCTTCGCCGCCGCCCATCACCTCCGGCGCGTCGACATCGTCGCTCACAGCATGGGCGGGCTTTCGAGTCGGTGGTTCGTCAAGTACCTTCGGGGGGGCGTCACCGTTGGGCACTATGTCTCACTTGGGACGCCGCAGTACGGCCTGTGGGTGGCCTGCCGGGCGCCGCTTGACTACGGAGGCCAGATGTGCCCGGACGGGGCGTTTCTCGGCAAGCTGAACAGCCGCGACGACACGCCTGGAACCACGAAGTACACCACGATCTTCAGCGCCGACGACGGGCTCGTGCCGGTGTCTTCGTCGCGGCTCGACGGAGGCGCCTGCCTGGTTGAGGACCGCGGCGTCACTCACCCCGGTCTGCTGTCCGACGCCCGGGTCTACAGGCAGGTCGTCCAGGCGCTGAATGGCCGCTGTCCGCCCGCGTTCGACTGACCAGCAGCCCGGGGGCGCCGAGAGACCCGCGCTGGCGTGGTCAATTGCGTGACGCTTCGGCTTCCCGCCGGTCCTGAGCCGCTTTCGCCGAGGCCGCCATCGTGGCCGCTTCAGCCTGGTCGCCCTCCGCGCCGTACCGTGTCGTCTCGGCCGGCAAGATGCACCGCCCCCGCATTCGAGCGTCGACGCCGGACTCCGGCACCGCCCGCCCCGGCGTCTCCCTACATCTGCTTGAAGCGCGGCCCCTCGCCGCCCTCCGGCGGCAGCCAGCGGATGTTCTCGAGCGGGCACTTCACGGCACAGGTCATGCAGTGGAGGCAGTTCGAGGCCGAGAGCACGATCTTCTCGCCGTCCCAGCGGTAGACCTGGCCCGGGCAGAAGTGCGTGCAGGAGTTCGCGTAGTCCGCCTCGCAGGTGAGGCACTTCGTCGAGTCCAGGATGGACATGTGGGCCGGCTCGTCCTCGCGGTGGAGCGAGCCCGTCAGGCTGACGAAGGTCGCGCCGTCCATGCCCTCGGGATCGGGCCGGTTGAGACGGGCGCCCTTCTTGGTGGTGTGGGCGTCGGGCTCCATCGGGATCCGCCCCGGCAGCCAGCTCTGGATGAGCGACAGCGGCGTGCCGGGATAGACGCCCATCCTGAAGCTGGACCGGTAGTTGCGCGCGTGGCGCAGGTCCGGCAGCACGCCGCGCGTCTCGAGCCGCGTCCGGTAGCCGGCGAGGGCCGGCCTCGACGTGTCGTCGCTGGCCAGCGCCTCGACGATCGTGTCGGCCGCCGCCATCCCGGAGTGGATCCCGTAGTGGATCCCCTTGATCTTCTCCATGTTGACGAAGCCGGCCCCGTCGCCCACCACGAGACCGCCCGACGCCGTCAGCGCGCCGAGGGCGAAGTAGCCGCCCTCGGGGATCGTCTTGGCGCCGGTCGCGATCGTGACCGAACCCGCCAGGAGCTTCGCGATGAACGGGTGGGCCCGGTAGCGCTCGAACTCCCGCTGCGGGTTCAGGTCACCCTGTCTCCAGTCGAGGCCGAGGATCAGGCCGACAGCGGCCATCTTCTCGCCCATGCTGTAGATGAACCCACCGCCGAAGGCGCTCGCCGGGACCGGTTCGCCGAGGGTGTGGATCGCCCGGTTGTTGCCGAACGGATTGTCGCCGGGGAAGGCCACGACCGCCTTGATGCCGATCGAGTAGACCTGCGGATTGCGGCCGGTCCCGAAGCGCTCGCGGAACTGCTGGGAGATCACCCCGTGCGAGCCATCCGCCAGGACGGTCACGCGGGCGTGGATCTCCTCGCCGGGCAGGAAGTTCGACTTCTCGCCGCCGTGGCTCTCGCGGCCCAGGTCGGTCAGCCGGACGCCGACGACGCGATCGCCCTCGAGCAGCAGTGTCCGGGCCGAGTAGCCGTGGTAGAGCTCGACGCCCAGCCCTTCGGCCTTCGCCGCCAGGAAGCCTGCGAGGCGCGACAGCGAGATCGTCACGTCCCCCGTGTGGTGCATCAGCTTCGGCACCACGAACTCGGGGATGGCGATCGCCCGTCCGGCCAGCAGGAAGTACATCTCGTCGCGTTCGACGGGGACGACGTTCTCCATGAGCTTCCGGTCGTCGCGCCAGCCGGGCAAGAGCTCGTCGAGGCAGGCCGGCTCGAAGGCCGCGCCGGAGAGGGCGTGGTAGCCGGAGTGCGGCGACTTGTCGATCACGGCCACCGAGGCCTCGCGGCCCGCGGTCGCCAGTTGCTGCTTGAGTCGGATGGCGGTGGCGAGGCCCGCCGGGCCGCCGCCGACGACCAGGACGTCGAGCGACGCGGTCATGACCGTCCCTCCGTGGCCCGGACGAGCTCTGGGACGACCGTCTCGATGTCGCCCACGACTCCGAAGTCCGCGTAGTTGAAGATGCGTGCCTTGGGGTCCTTGTTGATGGCGACCACGATCTCCGAGCCCTGCATGCCGGTGATGTGCTGGACGGCACCGGAGATCCCGATCGCCACGTAGAGCCGTGGCTGCACCGTCTGGCCCGTCTGGCCCACCTGGTAGTCGTGGGTGGCGAAGCCGTCCTCCACGGCCATCCGGGAGGCGGCCACCTTCGGGCTGGAGCCCAGCAGGCGGCCCAGGCCGTCGGCCAGCGGTTGGAGATAGGTCTCGAAGTCGGCCCGCGAGCGGAAGCCGTGGCCGCCGGCCACGATGATCTCCGCGTCGCGGATGGAGACCTTGCTGGCGAAGGATTCGACCGGCGTGGCCTCCAGCCCGACATCGTCCGGGTCGAGTTCCGTCGTCACGTGGACGATCTCGCCGGCATGGTCCGGGTCGGGCGGGGGCACCTTGAAGACGCCCGGCCGGACGGTGGCCATCTGGGTGGGGGAGTCCTTGGTCATGATCGTGGCCATGACGTTGCCGCCGAGGGCCGGGCGCGTCTGCTTGAGGATCGCGACCAGGTTCGTCGTGCCCTTGCTGAAGTCGCCGATCTCGAGGCGCGTGCAGTCGGCGGTCAGGCCCGACAGACAGGCGTAGGCGACCCGGGGAGCGAGCTCGCGACCGAGCGGGCTGGCCCCGAAGAGCATCACCTGCGGCTTGCGCTCGCGCACGAGCTCGGCGATCGCCTTCTTGTGGACGATCGGGTCGAAGGTGCCCAGGAGCGGGTGCTCGATGACGTAGACGATGTCGGCACCCGCGGCGATGAGCTGGGCCGGCCGGTCGCCGGCGACGTCGCAGGGGAGGACGGCGCCCACGCGCTCGCCCAGGCTGTTCGCGAGCTGGCGGATCTTGCCGAGGAGCTCGAGGGAGACGAGGCGAACGCCATCGCCCTCGCGCTCGGCGAAGACCCACATCTCGCCGCGGTAGGACGGTTCCTTGCCGGCGAGGTCGTAGCCGTCCTCGGTCGCGACCTCTGCGCCGGGAGCGGCCTGCTGGTAGCGAGCTGCGATCTTGCCGATCAGCTCGGAGGGGTTCTTGATGTACTCGCAGGTCTTGGGCCGGTCCTCGGATGGCGAGAAGAGCCGGTAGACCTGGGTCCACGAGCCCTTGAGGCCGGTGCGGGTGGGGTCGGCGCCCACCGAGGCCGCGTTCCATTCGTGGATGACGGCGCCGCGGGCGTCACGCGTCCGCTCGAAGGAGCGGTAGAGCGGGTCCGTGCAGGCGGTGACCGTGATCAGGACTGGCCAGCGCAGCGGCCGGACATCCTCGATCCCCTCCGCGCCGATGCGGCGCACGCGGATCTCCGGCTCCGTCTCGAGCCCCTTCGCGTAGGCGATGTGGTCGATCCCCAGCTCCTCCGCGATCTGGGGCGGGACCTGGGCGGTGTCCCCGTCGACCGACTGCATGCCGGTGACGATCACGTAGTCGCGCACACCGCCGAAGAGCTCCTTCTCGATCCGGCGGATGGCGCAGGCGAGGGAATACGCCGTGGCACCAGTGTCGGCGCCGGCGAAGGCGCTGTCGGTCAGGAGGATCGCCTCGCCCGCCACGCGGGAGAGGCAGTCCACGAGGACCTCGCGCGCCTGGGGCGGGCCCATGGAGAGGAAGACCGTCCGGGCCTTCGGGTCGCCCCGCGTCAGGCGGTCGGCAAAGGTGAGGGCGTGGAGGTCGAGCGGGTTGAGGACGCTGTCGAGCAGCCCGCGCCGGAGGGTGCCCTTCTCGCGGTCCCAGGCTTCCTCGGGGATGTTGGAGACGTCAGGCACCTGCTTGACGAGCACAATGCAGTCCATGTTCCGACTCTAGCCAGCACCCCCCAGTGCGGGCAGCGGCCGCATGGCACCCGATTTGGGCCGTCCGGCCCGTTGCCCCCGTGCCGCCCGGCCATGGGCCGGGGCGAGGTTCCGGTGTCGCGGGTGGCCGCGAGTCGCACCTGTCCCAGGCGGCCGCGAGCCGCGTGTCGCGGGCGGATGGGAGTCTCAGAAGTCCACCTGTTGGATCCGGTGGCCAGCGAGCGTGCGGTTCCCGACGAACGTCGGGTTGGCCGGGAGTCCCGAGCGTGGGAGCCGGGGTTTCGAGCAGCCAGCCTGCTGGGACTCTTTCGGGCCGAGCCCGACGGGCCCGGAACGCGCCGGCCGATCCCGTGCCCGGCACTTCGCGACCTCGTGCCCTACCCCTGCCCGACCCCGTGGCCGGCACTTCCCGCGCACGCGCCGTCTGACGTTGGGCTCCGCTCCCGGCCGCGCCGCTCCCTCTGGTCCGCCGGTAGACTGCCGGCGCCATGCAGACAGAGCACCTCGCGCTCGCCCGCCGGATCGCCGGCCTCTTCGCCCCATTGCCCCAGGTGGTGGCCGTCGCGCTTGGCGGGTCACGAGGCGGTGCGGGCGTCGCGACGGACCCGTCGTCCGACATCGACGTCTACGTGTACACCAACGGCGACATCCCGCTCGCGATCCGCGAGGAGATCGTCGAGGCCTCCGGCGGCGCCACTCGAATCGACATGGACATGCGCTTCTGGGGCCCCGGCGACGAGTGGCTCAACGCCGCCACAGGCATCCACGTCGACGCCATCTACTTCGACGCGGCGTGGATGGAGGAGCAGGTCGAGCGGGTTCTCGTTCGCAACGAGGCCAGCCTCGGCTACACGACCTGCTTCTGGCACACGGTGCGCGGTTCGATCGTGCTCGAGGACCCGCGTGGCTGGTTCGCGGCCCTCCAGGAGCGCTGCCGTCTCGAGTACCCGGACGAGCTCCGCCGGAACATCGTCGCCCTCAACCACCCGGTCCTGCGCGGCGTCCTCCCTGCCTACGCGGGCCAGCTCGGGAAGGCGGCCGCCCGCGCCGACATCGTGAGCGTGAACCACCGCCTGGCCGGACTGCTGGCGAGCTACTTCGACATCATCTTCGCCGTCAACCGTGTCCCGCACCCCGGCGAGAAGCGGTTGATCGAGGCGGCCGGCGGGAGCTGTCCCCGGCTTCCGGTCGAGATGGCAGCCGACCTGGCCGAGATTCTCGAGACGGCGACAACGGACCTGGCCGGCCTGCCCGGGCGGGTCGATCGCCTCCTCGACCGGCTCGATGCGCTGCTGGCCGCCGAGGGACTGGCGCCGTAGCCGGGCTCGACACCCGTGGCGGGACCCGCTGTGTCCCGTGCGCGCTTGACACGCGCCGAGCGCTTGACCTCCCGGCAGCGGCGCGCCTAGACTCCGGCCAATTGAATACGCGGCTGTGATCGGGACGAGTACCCGTCGCGGCGCCGGCAGAGAGACCCGACGGCTGGTGGAAGTCGGGGCGGCGACGACGGTGAATGGACCCGGGAGCCTCCGGACCGAACGCGGACCGACGCTTGTCGAGGCGACGAGCGCAGAGACCCGCCAGTAGGCTCCGGCGCAGAGCGCCAGCGATAGAGGGCAGCGCCGATCGGACGGACCCCGTCCCGTCGGTCACGTGAGCGCGGCAGATGCCGAACCCGGGTGGCACCGCGGAAGGTCCGACCTTTCGTCCTGGCAGGACGAGAGGTCGTATTCATTTCCGGAGGATTCGTTCAGATGGCCACCCAGCATCCCCTCAGCCTCGGCGAGGTCAAGCGCCTCGCGGGGAGCGCGGACACGGTCCGCCTGCGGGCGGTGCGCGATGCCGACCTCGAGACCCCGATCGGCGCCTTCCTGCGCCTCGACGACGGGATGACCCCGGCCTACCTGCTCGAGTCGGTCGAGGGCGGCGAGCGGCTGGGCCGCTACAGCTTCCTCGGCATCGGGCCGCGCCGGCTGCTCGAGGTGCGCGACGGACGAGCGCGGATCCAGGACCGCCCGGTCGGCGTCGTCGACTACACGCCCGACCTGCCGGTGACCGATGTCCCGGCCGACGACCCGCTGGCCGCGCTCCGCGACTTCCTTCCGCGCCGGCGCGCCGAGCCCACCGAGGGGATGCCCCGCTTCACCGGTGGCGCCGTCGGCGCCCTTGCCTACGACGCGGTCTCGGTCTTCGAGCCGACCGTCCAGCTCCCGGCCTCCGATCCGGTCGGGGTCCCGCTGGCGAGCTTCATCGAGACCGACCTCGTGCTCGTCTTCGACCACCTGACCCACACGCTGGCGGCGATCGCCTCGCTCCACACGGACGCGCCGCGCCTGGAGGAGCGCTATCGGGTCGCCGAACGGGCGCTCTTCGAGGCGCTGGAGACGACCGCCCGCCCGAGCGCGGCCGAGATGGCCGGAGGCGCCTCCGCTTCGTCCGGGCCCGCGGCCGGAGCGGACGCCGAGCAACGAGTCCGTGTCGTGTCCGAGTCGCCGCAGACCTCCCTCGGCCGCGACGCGTACGAGGCCGCGGTGCGCAACGCGAAGGACGCGATCGCGGCCGGCGAGGCGATCCAGGTCGTCCTGGCCCGCCGCCAGACGATGGCCCTGCCGGTGCGGGCCGATGGCGCCGTCGTCGACGGCATCGGCCTCTACCGCTCGCTCCGGAAGGTCAATCCGAGCCCCTACCTCTTCTTCGTCCGGACGCCGTCGTTCGAGGTGGTCGGCGCCAGCCCCGAGCTGCTCCTGCAGGTCGAGGGCGACCGGATGACGACCCACCCGATCGCGGGTACGCGGCCCCGCGGAGCCACCCCGCAGGAGGACGAGCTCCTCGCCGAGCAGCTCCAGGCCGACCCGAAGGAGCGCGCCGAGCACGTGATGCTCGTGGACCTGGGCCGCAACGACCTCGGGCGCGTGGCCCGGCCGGGCACCGTGCGGGTCTCGAAGTACATGGAGGTGGAGCGCTACAGCCACGTCCTCCACCTGGTCAGCCACGTCGAGGCGAAGATGGCCCCCGGCCTCGACGCCCTCGACGCCCTGCGCAGCGTCTTCCCGGCGGGCACCCTGTCGGGGGCCCCGAAGGTGCGGGCGATGCAGCTGATCGCGGCGGCCGAGGGCGAGCGGCGCGGGCTCTACGGCGGCGCCGTCGGCTATCTCGGCTATGACGGCAACCTCGACACCGCGATCGCGATCCGGAGCGCGGTGCTGAAGGACGGCGCGGCCCATGTCCACACCGGAGCCGGGATCGTGGCCGGCAGCGTTCCGGAGCGCGAGTTCGAGGAGACCGAGCACAAGGCCGCGGCGATGCGCCGGGCGATCGAGCTGGCGGGCGGGGGCGGGTCGGCGTCGCCGGCCCGGGCGGATTCCGTGGCCGAGCCGGGCGCACAGGCCGGGCCGCCTCCCGGGGGCGGCCGATGATCCTCGTCATCGACAACTACGACAGCTTTACCTTCAACCTCGTCCAGGCGCTCCAGGCCGCGGGCGCCGAGGTGCGGGTCGTCCGCAACGACGCGATCGACCGGCGTGGGCTGGAGGCGCTCGCCGGTGACGCCGCGGCCGACCTGCGGGGGATCGTCATCTCGCCTGGACCGTCCGACCCGGCGCATGCCGGGGTCTCCATCGAGGCGGTCCACGTCGCCGCCGAGCGGCGGATCCCCCTCCTGGGCGTGTGCCTCGGGATGCAGGCGATGGGCGCTGCGTTCGGAGCGGCGATCGTGCGCGCCCCCACGCTCGTCCACGGCGAGGCGTCGCCGGTCGAGCACGACGGCGCCGGGCTGCTCGCCGGGATGAGCTCCGGCTTCATGGCCGCCCGCTACCACTCGCTGTGCATCGACCCGGCGACCCTGCCGGCCGAGCTGATCGTCACCGCCCACAGCGCCGGCGACGAGGTCCTCATGGGGGTGCGCCACGTCTCGCTGCCGATGGAGGGCGTCCAGTTCCACCCGGAGTCGGTGCTGACGCCGGAAGGTCCGCACCTGCTCGCGAACTTCCTGCGCCTGGCGGGCGAGGGCGAGGCGGCCCTGCTCGACGCGGCCGCGGGCTCCTTCGCCACGCGGGGTCTCGACGAGGCCGATGCGCTCGACGCCGTGCCGGCCGCCGAGCCGGCGGTCGAGGCGGCCGTCATGCCGGCCGACGCGCGCGGCTCGGGCGCAGGTCACGCCGCGTGCGGCGGGAGCGGCTCGATGAGCGAGGCGGTTCGCGCGGCGCTGGCGGCGGTGATCGACGGCCGCTCGCTCGAGCGCGCCGAAGCGCGCGCCGCGATGGGCGCCGTCATGGACGGGGAGGCGACGCCCGCGCAGCTGGCCGCGTTCCTCGTGGCCCTCCGGATGCGCGGCGAGACGGTCGACGAGCTGACCGGGTTCGCGGAGGCCATGCGCGAGCGGGTCGTGCGGGTCGAGGCCCCCGCCGGCACGATCGACACCTGCGGCACGGGAGGAGATCACTCCGGGACGTTCAACATCTCGACCGCCGCGGCGTTCGTGGTTGCCGCGGCCGGAGTTCCGGTCGCCAAGCACGGCAACCGGGCGATCACCTCGAAGTCGGGCTCGTCCGACGTCCTCGACGCGCTCGGCATCCGCACCGACCACGACGCGACCTCCGCGGCGAGGGCGCTCCGTGAGCTCGGCTTCGCCTTCCTCTTCGCACCCTCGTTTCACCCGGCGATGCGCCACGCCGGACCCACGCGCCGCGAGATCGGGGTGCGCACGGCGTTCAACCTCCTCGGCCCGATGACGAACCCGGCGGGCGCCCGTCGGCAGGTGATCGGGGTGGGCGATTCGGCCGCCGCGCCGCGCCTGGCCGAGGTGCTGCGAGCATTGGGCACCGAGCGGACGCTCGTCGTGCACGGGGCCGGCGTCGACGAGCTGCCGCTCGACGGGAGCGGCGTGATCCACGACGTCACTCCTGCGGGCGTGACCCGGAGCGAGGTGGATCCCGCGGCGCTGGGACTGGCCGTCGCGCCGCTCGGGGCGCTGGCGGGCGGGACCGCCGAGGAGAACGCGACGCTCCTCGAGGCGATCCTCGCCGGCGTGGATCGTGGCCCGCGACGCGACGTGGTGCTCCTCAATGCCGCGGCCGCGTTCGTTGCCGCGGGCCGCGCCCCGGATCTGCGTGACGGCGTCGCCCTGGCCGCCGCCACGATCGAGAACGGCGCTGCCGCGACGCTCCTGGCCCGGCTGCGTGAGGAGAAGGCATGACCCGCGCCGGCGTCCTCGACCAGATCGCGGCTCGCCGCGCCGCCGACGTGGCCGCGGAGCTCGGTGACGCCACGTACCGGGATCTGGCCCGCGCCGCCGGCGCCGCCCCGCCGCCCCGCGACGCCACGCTCCGCCTCGCCCGGCCGGGCCTCCACCTCATCGCCGAGGTCAAGCGCTCGTCCCCCTCCGCCGGCGCGATCGACGCGATCGCGGATCCCGTCGCGCAGGCCCGCGCCTACCAGGCCGGCGGGGCGTCGGTCGTCTCCGTCCTCTGCGAGCCGCACTGGTTCGGCGGGTCCGTGGCCGACCTGCGCGCCGTCCGGGCCGCGGTCGCCGTCCCGGTGCTCGCCAAGGAGTTCGTCGTCGACGCGCGTCAGCTCCCCGTCCTGCGCGCCGCCGGCGCGGACCTCGTGCTGCTGCTCGCCGCGCTCCACCCGGCCCGCCGCCTCGCGGATCTCGCCGCTCGCGCCCGCGACTTCGGCCTGGAGCCGCTCGTCGAGGTCCACGCCGAGCGCGAGATCGACGGCGCGCTGGCCTCCGGCGCCCGCCTGATCGGCGTGAACTCGCGGAACCTCCGCACGCTCGCGGTCGACCCCGACGAGCCGATCCGGCTCCGTGGCCGCATCCCCGACGACCGGATCGCGATCGCCGAATCCGGGGCCCGTGACCCGGCCACGGTCGCCCGCTGGCGGGCCGCCGGCTACGACGCCGCCCTCGTCGGGGAGGCGCTCGTGCGCGCCGCCGATCCGCGCGCCGCCGCCGCCGCCTTCGTGACCGCCGGCGCGGTGCCCGACGACCCCGGCGCGGCGCACCGGATCCCGCTCGTGAAGATCTGCGGCATCGTGGACGACGCTGGGCTCGACGCGGCGCTGGCCGCGAACGCCGACGCGATCGGGCTCAACTTCGTGGCCGGGACGCCCCGGGCGCTGTCCATCGCGGAAGGTGCGGCCCTGGCCCGCCGCGCCCGTGCCGCCGGCGGGACGCGCACGCCGACGATCGTGGCGATCACGGCCGGGGCGGACGACACGCTTCTCGCGGCTCTCACGACCGATGTCAACGTCGATGCGATCCAGTTTGCCGGCGGGGAACCGCCCGCGAGGATTGCCGCTGCGCCGCGCCCTGCCTGGGCGGTGGTTCACCTCCCGGCGCAGGCCCCGGACCAGGCAGCCGACCGCGAGGCCATCGTGGAGCGCGCCGTCGCCCGCGCCCGCGCCCACCTGGCGGGCGGCGCCGCGCGCATCGTCCTCGACACCGCCGGCGGACCCAACCCGGGCGGGACAGGCACGCGCGCCGATGCCTCGCTGGCTGCCGCGGTCGCGCGCGAGGTGCCGGTCATCCTGGCCGGCGGCCTGGACCCGGCGTCGGTCGCCGGCGCCCTCCTCGCCGTTCCGGCGGTCGGCGTCGACGTCGCCTCGGGCGTCGAGGCCCCTCGCGTCCCCGGCGAGCGGCCGCGCAAGGATCCGCTCGCCGTCGCCCTCCTCGCGAAGCGCGCCCGCGCGGCTCGCTTCGACCGCCCCAACGCCGCCTCCGGGCCGACGCCCGTCCATCCCGGGCTGCTCGAGGCCGACGCCCGCGGCCACTGGGGCGCCGAGCGCGACTTCGGCGGGCGCTTCGTCCCGGAGACGCTCGTCGGCGCATTGGAGCAGCTGGAGGCGGCGTACGCCGCCCTCCGCCACGACCCCGTCTTCTGGGCGGAGCTGCGCGAGCTGCTCGCCCGCTTCGCCGGCCGCCCGACGGCGCTCTACCGCGCGGACCGCCTGGCCGCCGCCGTGCTCGCGGAGTCCGGACGCCTCCGCGCGGCACCCGACCGTGGGCCCGGCGCCGTTGTCCGGCGGGCCGCGCCGCCACTCCCCACCCGCCTTGCCGTCTACCTCAAGCGGGAGGACCTCGCCCACACGGGGGCTCACAAGATCAACAACGCCCTCGGTCAGGCGCTGCTTACCCGTCGCCTGGGCAAGACGCGGGTGATCGCCGAGACGGGCGCCGGCCAGCATGGTGTGGCCACAGCCACCGCCTGCGCCCTCCTGGGCCTGCCCTGCGTCGTGTTCATGGGCGAGGAGGACATCCGTCGCCAGGCCCCGAACGTCCTCCGGATGCGCGCCCTGGGCACCGAGGTCCGCTCCGTCACCTCCGGCACCGCTACCCTGAAGGACGCCGTCAACGAGGCGATGCGCGACTGGGTCACGAACGTTGCCACGACCCACTACGTCCTGGGCAGCGCGATGGGCCCCCACCCGTACCCCACGATCGTGCGCGATCTGCAGCGCCGGATCGGCGACGAGGCTGCCGCCCAGCTGTTCGCGGTCGAGGGGCGCCTGCCCGACCTCGCGCTGGCGTGCGTCGGCGGCGGCTCGAACGCGATCGGGCTCCTCGCCCGCTTCATCGGCGAGCCATCGGTTCGGCTCGCGGTGGCCGAGGCCGCCGGTGACGGGATCGAGACGGGGCGCCACGCGGCCGCGATCCTGGGTGGGACACCCGGAATCCTCCACGGCTCGCGCTCTCTCATGCTCCAGGACCGCGACGGCCAGGTCGTCGAGGCGGTGAGCGCCTCGGCGGGGCTCGACTACCCGGGCGTCGGCCCGCAGCTCGCAGCCCTTGCGGAAGCCGGCCGGATCTCGGTGGCGAGCGCGACCGACCGCGAGGCGGTGGCGGCGATGAAGGCGGTGACGCTGACGGAGGGGATCCTTCCTGCGCTCGAGACGGCCCACGCGATCGCCGCGCTGCCGAAGCTGCTGGCGGGCGCCGGCGGCCGGCCCGGGCGCGGCGATTCGACGCTCACCTGGCCGGACGAGACGCTCGTCCTCGTCGGCTTCTCAGGGCGGGGCGACAAAGACCTTGCGGCGCTGGAGCGGTTCGCCGACGTCGAGCCGTGGGAGAGCGCCCGATGACGCCCGCAGTGCCCGCGCCGCCCGCCAACGGTCCCTCGACGAACGACACGCCCGGCGCCCGCAGGATCGCCGGCGCCTTCGGCCGCGCCCACACGGATGGCCGCGTCGCCCTCATCCCCTACATCGTCGCCGGCTACCCGGATGCCGAGACGTCGCTGGCGATCGCCGTCGCCGCGATCGACGCCGGCGCCGACCTCCTCGAGGTCGGCCTCCCGTACTCCGATCCGCTGGCGGACGGAACCACCCTGCAGCGGGCATCGGCCAGCGCCCTCGCCGCCGGCGCGACCTTCGGCGGCTCGCTCGACCTCGTCGCGCGGATCGCCCGCGCCCGACCGGGCGTCCCGCTCGTCACGATGGGCTACGCGAACCAGCTGATGGGCGGCGGCGACGGCCGGGATCGTGCCCGGGCGCTCGCGGCGGCCGGCGCTGCCGGCACGATCGTCGCCGACCTGACGCCCGACGAGGGCGCGCCCTTCGAGGCGGCGGCGGCGGAGGCGGGGATCGCCGTCGTCTATCTCGTCGCGCCGACCACCTCGCCCGCGCGGCGCACGCTGGTCGCTGCCCGGAGCGGTGGCTTCCTCTACTGCGTGTCGCTCGTCGGGATCACCGGTGCCCGGACCAGCCTTCCGCCGGAGGTCGGCCGCTACGTCCGCGAGGTGAAGGCCGTCAGCCCGGTCCCCGTGGCCGTCGGCTTCGGCGTCAGCCGCCCGGCCCACGTCCGCGCCCTCGTGCGAGCGGGTGCCGACGGCGTCATCGTCGCCTCGGCCCTGGTGGACGCGCTGGGCCCCGACGGCCTAGACGTGGCGGCGCTGGGACAGCCTCGTGGCGTCGCTGCGACGGGCGACCGCCAGTCCCTGATCCCGGCCGGCACTCGGTCTCGCGCCGCTCGGGCATGACCTGCACATTCCCAAGGAATTGGGTGACCGCATTGAGGTATCGTTGGGTCTTGTCTGCCAAGGGGAGATGAAGTCCAGCTAGCAAGGGGAAACACAGTCGTGAGTGGCTACAACGCAGTACTTGCACGAAACACGGGGAACGCTCCGACAGGCATCGGCCCGTACTCCCAGACCGTCGCCTTCTCGCACTACAACAACCTGTCGGCCCAGTTGCCGATCGATCCGGCGTCCGGCCAGATCGTCGCCGGCGGCGTCAAGGAGCAGGCTGCGCAGTGCTTCAAGAACACCAAGGCGGTTCTGGAGAGCATCGGCCATGTCATGGACGATGTCGTCAGGATCTCCGTGTTCGTCAAGAACATCTCGGACGTTGCCGCCGTTGACGAGGTTTACGCCGCGTTCTTCCCGGGTTACGTCCCGACCCGGACGACCGTCGCGGTCGCGGCGCTGCCGAAGGGTGCTTTGGTGCAGATCGAAGCGCTCATCACGAACGGTGAGGGCACGATCCCGAACGCGCCGCAGGCGGGCGACCTCGTCAAGGTCGCGCGGAACACCGACGACGCGCCGCGGAGCCCTCTGTCCACTCAGACCGTGGCCTTCTCCCACTACAACAACGTGTCGGCTCAGCTGCCGATCGACCCGAAGTCCGGTCAGATCGTCGCCGGCGGCGTCAAGGAGCAGGCCGCGCAGTGCTTCGCCAACGTCAAGGCGATCCTGGCAGGCATCGACGTTCCCCTCGACGACATCGTCAAGATCACGGTCTTCCTCAAGAACCTCTCGGACATCGACGCCGTCGACGAGGTCTACTCGACCTTCTTCCCGGACTCGGCCATCGCCAGGGCCGTTGGCTACGTTCCTGCACGGACGGTCGTCGAGGCTTCCGCTCTGCCCATGGGTGCCCTGGTTCAGATCGAAGCGGTCGTGTCACACGGAGATGGGACTCCTCCGCAGGCCGTCGAGGACCGGCACGGGATCGTCATCAAGGCGAACAACACCGACGACGCGCCGAGGAATCCGCTGTCCACCCAGACCGTGGCGTTCTCGCACTACAACCACCTTTCGGCCCAGCTGCCGTTGGATCCGAAGACCGGTGCGCTGGTGGCCGGTGGCGTCAAGGAGCAGGCCGCGCAGTGCCTGAAGAACATCAAGGCGATCGTCGAGTGCATCGACCACGCCCTGGAGGACGTGGTCAAGGTCAACGTCTTCCTCAAGAACATCGCGGACATCGACGCCGTCGACGAGGTCTACGCGACCTTCTTCCCGGGCGGTGTTCCGGCGCGAAGGACGGTCGGCGTGGCAGCGTTGCCGCAGGGTGCTCTCGTCCAGATCGACGCGGTTGTGGCGAACGCCGAAGGAACCAAGCCCTGAAATGACGGGCACGTGCCCGTGAAGCCGGGAGCTATCGACGCGGCGCGTCAATGCCGCCGGTGACTTCGACACTGCATTCCTGACCGTAGAGCCAAGGGGGAGTGGGAACGTGTTCCCACTCCCCCTTCTTCGATTCTCTCGGCGCGGCGCAGTCCTGGCCAGTGCCAGCGGCCTGTCACCCTGGCCCGCCGGGTGCCGTTCGCCAGTTGCAGCACGCGTCTCCCACGAGCTCCGCCCCGCTTCTCGCGGCGGTGGGCGCAGTCGCGACCAGGTCATCCGCCACACGTACGGCACCGAACCCCAGCAGTTCTCCCGCAAGGTCGAGGTCCGGACCCCACTCGACGTCGTCCTCACCGCAGACGGCCTCGCGACGCATCGGCGTGCGTACCTCGATGCCATTCGCGCCTACAACGCCGAAGGCAGGCCGGCGCGGACCTGGCCGATCCAGTTCCTCGTGCGCCGCACCGCCCACCACGTCATGGATCACGCGTGGGAGCTGGAGGATCGGGACCTCGGAGTGCCGTCCGCGTCGTGAGCCGGCGTCCGCGACGAGCCGTGCGCAGCGGCGCGGGCCGTTTGACTCTCGTCGGAGACGCGGCGCGCCGCTAGGGTGACCCCCGCGGGGACTCATGCGCGGCCCAGATGCTGGCCGCCGGGACCGCGCCACGGCAGTCGAGTGGCCGAGCAGCTACTGGCTCCCGAAGATTGAACGCACGCTTCGCTCCGCCACTCTTTGGTGTCGGATGGCGTCATCACAGGACGCCAGGGAGGACGATCCGTTGGATCGGGACCTCGTGGAGCAGGCCCAGCATGGCGACCGAGAGGCATTCGCGATCCTCGCTCGGACGCGTGGCGATCGACTGATGGCTATCGCCCAGCGCATCCTCCGGGACGTCGGACGAGCCGAGGATGCCGTCCAGCAGACGCTCGTGACCGCCTGGCGGGAGCTGCCGGGCCTTCGCGATCCGGATCGTTTCGATGCCTGGCT
This sequence comes from uncultured Chloroflexia bacterium, assembly GCA_963705215.1. Lineage (GTDB taxonomy): Bacteria > Chloroflexota > Limnocylindria > Limnocylindrales > CSP1-4 > CTSoil-043. Next base: position 26,772 of record CAVPJI010000025.1, read on the forward strand.
CCAGCGGCTCCTGGTCAATGCCAGCTACGCGGAGGCACGCCGGGCGCGAAGCTGGAGCGCGAACGTCCGCGTGCTCCCGATCGAGGGGCCGGCCGGATCCGACGACGTCATGCCGGTCGAGGACCGCGACCGTCTCGAACGCGGCTTCCGGCGGCTTCCGCCCGATCAGCGGACCATCCTCGTCTTCACCCACTACCTCGGCCTGACCCCGACCGAGATTGCGGCTCGGCTCGAGATCCCGGTCGGTACGGCCCGTTCGCGGCTTCACTACGCCCACCGGGCGATGCGGGCGGCGATCGAGGCCGACGAGCGCCCCGTCACGGCGGTTGGAGGGCGACCCCGGTGACGAGCCAACGCGAGCTCGATCGTCTGCTCGGAGCCTTCTTGAGCGAGGGCGCCGACGAGGTGGCCGACCGGGTCATCGATGCCGCCCTCGACGAGATCGACCACGCCCGCCAGCGGCGGGTGGTGCGCCTGCCATGGGGGTCCTGGACCATGAACTCGACAACGAAGAATCTCACCAGCGTCGCAGCGGTCGCTGTCGTCGGCGTGCTCGCGGTCGGCGCCGTGCTCCTGCTGGTTCGGCCCGGCACGCCTGGCGCGGGAGGGAGCACCTCGCCGACCCTGGCGCCGGGGGGTGCGCCCGCGGCGCTCGTCGCCCCCGACCGGGTGAAGGAGGCCGGCACGCTCGTCTGGTGCTCCTCCACCGACTACGCACCGTTCGAATCCACGGCGAAGGGCGGTCCAGCCGAGGTGGGCACGGAGGCCGTCGGTCTCGACATCGACATCGCTGCGGAGGTGGCCGAAGCGCCTCGGCGTGACCAGCAGGATCGTCGACACCAAATGGGACGATCTCTTCAAGGGACTGATCCCTAAGCGATGCGACCTCGTCATCTCGAACATGGTCGTCAACTTCGGCCCGAAGACCAAGAAC
>CAVPJI010000026.1:0-28474 GCA_963705215.1 uncultured Chloroflexia bacterium
TTCGCGGGCTTCGGCATGCCGCACGAGGAGCGCGACGCGATCCGGACGACACTCCCCGAACGATGGGCTGCGACGGCGGACGACCCGGGCCGGTGGAGCTACCTCGCGCTCGTCGACGGCGTGCCGGTCGCCGAGGGCTCGGTGCGTCGCACGGTCCACGGGCCGCTGTGGCTCGCGGGCGGCGTGACGCTGCCGCCGTTCCGGGGACGCGGCATCTACCGCGCCCTCGTCCGGGCCCGCTGGGACGACGCCGTCCGGCTCGGGGCCGGTGCGCTCGTCGTCATCGCGAACGTCGACACGTCGTACCCCATCCTCGAGCGGCTCGGGTTCCGCGCCGTGGGCAGGGTCCGGTTGCTGGCGGACCGGGCGGCCCCGGCCAGCCCGGCGACGGGGGGCGTGGGCCGCGGTGTCTCCGCCTCGCGGCGAGGGCTTCGGTAGCCACCCGGCGGGGCCGGGGTCGCGAGCTCCGAGATGAACTGGCGCACACGATGCGGGGCCGCATCGGCCGCCTCCCTCGTGGTCCGGGACTACGATGGAGCCGGCAATCCACCCCTACCTCGAGGCTCGCCCATGCTGTCCCCGACGATCCGCTCGCTCGTCGCTGCGGGCCCGCTCGCCCACGTCGTGACCCTAGCCGCCGACGGAAGCCCGCACGTGTCGATGGCGTGGGTCGGGGTCGACGGGGACGAGCTCGTGATCGGCACGCTCTTCGACCAGCCCAAGCTCCGCAACCTGCGTCGTGATCCGCGCATCGCTCTTTCGTTCGTCACCGGGGGTCGAAGTCCGATCGGCCTCGACAACTACCTGGTCCTCCGGGGCCACGCCCGGGTGACCGAGGGCGGGGCGGCCGACATCCTTGCCGAGCTGGCAAGAACGTACCTCGGCCCGGACGTCGTCTTCCCCCCGATGCCCGATCCTCCATCCGGCTTCGTCATCCGGATCGCCGTCGATCAAGTTGCGGGCATCGGGCCCGGGGCCCCTGCCCGCTAGGGGCGACACCCAGGCCGTGCCCGTCGCGACCGTCCGAGAGGATGCGGAGATCAGCACGCCTCGACCCCGGATGAGCGTCGTCCTGGCCGCCTGGACCGTCGTCCTGGCGTTGTCCCTGCTGCCCACCGTCATCGCGCAGGAGGTGCTGGGCCAGACGGTCACCGACGACATGAAGCTTGGCAGCTCGGTCGTCCTGATCGCGGCGGGCTTCATCGTGACCATGGGCTGGACGTCGATGCGGCCGCTGCGTCCGCTCCTGCTGCTCTTCCTCGTCCTGCTGGGCACGCAATGGTTCGTCCACGCGCAGGTGGACAGCCTGCCCATCTTCCGGACATGGCTGAACGATCCGTCGTTCGGGGTCTACATGCCGGCCGAGCTGCTGCTGAACCTGCTCGTGACGCTGGCGATCATCGCCACGCTGTTCGTCCTGAAGCGGGATCGCCGTGCCTTCTACCTCGCGAAGGGCGACCTGTCCGCCCCGGCCGAACCCATCGGCTGGTTGCGCGTGAAGCCGGGCGACCGGTGGAACACGGTCGGGCGGGACCTCGCCGTCTTCATCAGCCTGGGAACGCTGGCCTTCCTGGTGCTCTCCGGGCAGCCCTCGGCGGACATCGTCGTCCGGGCGCTGCCGTTCCTGCCCGCCATCCTTCTGGCCGCGGCCCTGAACGCCTTCAACGAGGAGGTGACGTACAAGGCCTCATTCCTGTCGGTGCTGGTGGAGCCCGTGGGATCGCGACAGGCGCTGCGGATGGTCGCGGCGTACTTCGGGATCGCCCACTTCTACGGCGTGCCCTATGGCGTCATCGGCGTCCTGCTGGCCTGGTTCCTGGGCTGGATCCTGGCGAGGTCCATGCTGGAGACCCGCGGCCTCACGTGGGCGTGGTTCATCCACTTCGTGCAGGACGTGCTGATCTTCGGGTTCATGGCGATCGGCGCGATCACGCCGGGGGGCAGCTGAGCGGCAGGAGGGCCTCGCCGCGCCCCCGCGCTCCCGGGTCAGATGATGCGGACGCCGCCGAGCACGACCGCGGCGGGGCGAGACAGCACGTCCGGATCGTCGCGCGGGTCCTCCTCGAACGTCACGACGTCGGCGGTCCCGCCGGCCTCGAGCGACGGGGCGCCGAGGAACGACCGGGCGTGGGTCGTCGCCGCGCAGAGCGCCTGGGTCGGGGTGAGCCCGAAGGCGACGAGGTGTCGGACCTCGTCGACGACGGTGCCCGCAAGGTCGGTCCCGGCGAGGATCGTGACGCCCCGGGCGGCCGCCGGCGCCAGGAGCGCCCTGAAGTTCTCGAGGATCCCCGCGAAGAGCGCGCGGCGCTCCGGCGGCAGGTCATCGGGGAGTGGCTCCGAGAACGCCGTGAGGGTCGGCGTCCAGGCGATGTCGTTCGCGGCCATCATGTCGAGCGTCGCGAGGTCGAGCGAGCAGCCGTGCTCGATCGAGTCGACGCCGGCGGCCACGACGTCGGCGACCCCGGTCCACTGGACGTGCGCCGCGACGCGGGCGCCGGCGCCGTGGACGGCCTCGACGAGCCGGCGCAACAGGACTGCGTCGTAGGAGAGCTCGGGTTCCCGCCAGTCCGCAATGACCTTGACCCAGCGGGCCCCGCGGCCGATCTCGGCGAGCGCGGCATCGATGAGCGCCTCTGGCGGAACGGGATCGTGGAGGGCCGCGAAGAAGCGACCCCCCGGCGCATGCACGCGGCCCGCGGCCTGGAAGCGGGGCAGGCCGGCGCCGGGCGCAATCTCGAGGGTCACGCTCCCCGGCGAGCCCAGATCCCGGACGAGGAGCACGCCCCGGCCGCCGAGGGCGCGAAGGTTGGCCGTGGCTGCGACCGCGTCGAGGGGCTGGAGGTCGGCTACCGAAACGTGGGCGTGGGCGTCAACCAGCCCCGGCAGGGCAAACCGCCCGGGGAGCCGCTCCGCCCCATCGATGGCCGCAGAGGTGAGCCGGCCGCCGGCGATCCAGAGATCCCGCTCGTCGCCGTCGGGCAGGAGGATCGATGGAAGCCGCCAGCGTTCGCGGGGCTGTTCCGGAGCCGCCGCCACTGGGTCCGTCATCGCGAGGTGCCTCCAGGCATCCGGACCGGGCGAGCCTGCGGCGGAGCGCCATGTCTGCGCGCTTCGATCCGCCTGCCCTTCGATGCGTACGCTACCGCGATCGCGGGGTCGTCGCGGTGGTCGCCCAGGCTACTGCGGGCGGAGCGTGCCGGACCAGACCTGCCAGGCCAGCAGCGACTTCGCGACCAGGCTCAGCACCATGTAGGTCTTCTCGCCCACCAGGTAGTCCTTCCAGCGGCTTACCTTCCCGTACTGGAGGACCATGGTGATCGCGAAGATGTTGAAGGCGACGAACAGGCTGGCGATGATCACGTACACGAAGCCCGGGATCTGGGCCTCGGGCGGCAGGCCCTCCTGGGCCGAGTAGGCCCACAGGATCGAGAAGATCGCGATCCAGGGGACCGCCCCGGCGATGCAGCCGAAGATGAAGTGCTTCCAGTCGATGCGCTCGCCCTTGGTTAGCCGGCCCTCGTTGCCCGCTTCCATGCTCCATCCGAAGAGGATCATCGCCACGTTGCAGCCGGCGATCGCGACGAGTGCCGGGAACTCGGTGATGAAGCTGAGGTACGCGATGGCGACGATCATCACCGTCGACGAGAACGCGTACTCCACCCACCGCAGCGGGTTCATGCCCCGGGCGAGCCAGCCCTCGTAGCGGCCGCGCAGGAAGAAGCCGGCGGATGCGTGGGCGATGGCGCTCATCAGGAAGAAGCTGGCGATCAGGTAGACCAGCGGGAACGAGACGAGCAGCACGCTCGACGGCTCGATCCCGGTGAACTCGCCGTTCTCGATGACCGGGCGGGCCGTCGGCACGACGACCTCGAAGAGCACGGCCGTCCCGGAGATCAGGAGCATCAGGACGAACTGGCCGCCGTGGGCGAAGACCAGGAAGCGGTTCCAGCGGCTCAGCGAGCGGGCTCGCTCCGGCGCGATGGCCGGAGGGGAGGTCGCGTTGGTGGCGGTCGCAGTCGTGGCGGCGTTGGTCATCGCAGGCGGCCTCCGGATGATGCGTTCGGGTCCTGTCGTGGCTGAACAGCCCCATCGAGTTCGCAGGGACGGGCTCAATGGATGGCTTCGTCGCGGCGAGGCGCAGTCGGCGGCCCAGCCGAACCGATGCCGGCGGCGAGGAACTGGGCCCGCGCCTCGAGCCCGAGTGTAGCACCGGCCGGATGAGCCTCCGCGAGCTCTGTCGCCGTTGCGCGTCCCGACCCGTGGCGGCGATCGCCCGTTTCGAGGCGGGGGCTTGCCCGGTCTCCGGAGTCCTGCGAGGATCGTGGCGCCATGCACTTCGTCCCCGATTCCTTCACGCCGCCGGCCGGGTTCGATCACCCGGCCTTCCGCCTGCGTCCGCTCGGGCCCGAGCACAACGTGTCCGACCACGCGGCCTGGAGCTCGAGCATCGAACACATCCGGGCGACTCCGGGCTTCGAGACAGGCTCCTGGCCCCGCCCGAAGACGCTCGCCGAGAACCTCCAGGACCTCGTCCGGCACGCCGACGACTTCGCCGCCCGCACCGGGTTCACCTACACCGTCCTCGCGCCCGGCGACGACGTCCTCGCGCCCGGCGACGAGACGGCGACCGTGATCGGCTGCGTGTACATCTACCCGGGCGAGCAGGCCGGGGGCGGCGCCCACGTCAGCTCGTGGGTCCGAGCAGCCGACGCGGACCTCGACGCCGTGCTCTATCGCGTGGTCGCCCAGTGGCTCGACGACGCCTGGCCGTTCGAACGCGTGGAGTACGCGGTCCGGCCCGAGTAGCTCTGGAGGGTGCGATGAAGGCGATCATTCGGTCCGAGTACGGGTCGCCCGACGTGCTCGAGCTTGCGGATGTCGACGTGCCGGTCGTCGGGGACGACGGCGTGCTGGTGCGGGTCCGGGCGGCGTCCCTGAATGCCGCCGACCTCGACTATCTCTACGGGAAGCCCCTCCTCACCCGCATGGGCACCGGGCTCCGCACGCCGAGGAACCGGGGCCTGGGACTGGACGCGGCCGGGCAGGTCGAGGCGGTCGGACGGGACGTCACCACGATGAAGCCGGGCGACGAGGTGTTCGGGGACCTGACCGAGCACGGCTACGGCGCCTTTGCCGAGTACGCATGCGCCCCGGAGCGCGCCTGGGCGCCGAAGCCTGCCGACATGACCTTCGAGCAGGCGGCGACGATCCCGCAGGCGGCGATCCTGGCCCTCCAGGGGCTGCGGGGCCGGGGACGACGCGTCCAGGCGGGCCAGCGGGTGCTCGTCAACGGTGCATCGGGCAACGTAGGCCCCTTCGCCGTGCAGATCGCGAAGGCCTTCGGCGCCGAGGTGACCGGCGTCTGCAGCACGGGCAAGATGGGCCTGGTCCGCGAGCTCGGTGCGGATCACGTCATCGACTACACGCGGGAGGATGTCAGCCGGGGCGGCCGGCGCTACGACTGGATCGTCGACGTGGCGGGCAATTACCCGATCCTGGGCTGGCGGCGCGCGCTGAAGCCCGGCGGCACCTACGTCATGGTCGGGGGTCCCACGAGTCGCATCCTCGCGGCGCTCGTGCTGGGACCGGTCATCTCGCTGGCCGGCAGCCGGAAGATGGGCCTCATGCTGTGGTGGAAGCCCTTCCTGAAGGAGGACGTGGCCGTCCTGGTCGAGCTCATCGGGGCCGGCAAGATCGCGCCCGTCATCGATCGACGCTACCCGCTGGACGAGGTTGCCGACGCCCTCCGCTACCTGAAGAGTGGGCGCGCCCGGGGGAAGATCGTCATCACGATGTGATGGCGTCGACCCACCAGCCCCATGACCGGGTGGGCTCACTCGTCAGCGTGGACGCCCCAGGCCAGGTCGTCGTGCCGGGCGACGAACGCCTCCGAGTAGTACTGGGCCAGCTCCTCGCGCCCCTGCAGCTGGTGGCCGAAGAAGGCGACCGCGAAGTGCGCCATGCGGGCCGCCATCTCGGGGTCGAACAGCGTCGTGAAGTGGTCCTGGCCGAGGACCGAGATCATGGCCTTGTCGGCCGTCCCGAGGTGCTCGAAGATCAGGGCGTTCTCCGGGTAGAGCTCGTCCTTCGTGCCGGCCAGCATCAGGGTGGGCCGGTCCACGGCCCCCAGGCCCCGCGGGCCGAACAGCCACCAGCCCTCGGCGGCCATCGGCATGACGGCCCGGATCCGCTCGTCCGTCATCGGCAGCCACAGCCCGTCCTCGCTTGTCGTGAGGCCCTCGCCCGCGTGCGCGGCGAAGGCGGCCCAGTCCTCGGCCGGGCCGCAGCCGAACGCGGAGAGCTCCGGAACGACCACCGAGGTCGTGGCGTCGGGAGTCCGACACTGGGCCAGGTAGTGCTCGGGATCGACGCGCGCGCCGCTCATCGCCAGGGTGTTGAAGCCGTCGAAGGAGTACCCGATGGCGCCGGAGCGCTCGGCGTCGATCATGCCCTCGAGGCCCTCGGGGGGGCGCGTGGCGACCTGGTCGAGGGCGAACAGAATGTCGAGCGGCTGGTCGATCGACTGGGTGCCGAACCTGGGGTAGGTGTTGATGTTGTTGACGCTCGCCCAGGCGAAGCCGTGGCTGACGAGGTCGGGGGCGAGCTCCATCGCCATCGTGGTCGAGGAGAGGATCAGCGGGTACGGCGCGCCGCTCCGGTCCGGGGTGGCGTCGAACGAGGGGCGTTCGCCCTTCCAGTCCGAGGGCCGGACGGCCGGGTACCAGACGGTGATCGCAACCTGGCGATCGCCGCGGCCGGGGTCCTTCGTGGTGAGGGTGCGCCGGCTGACGTGGTAGGGGCCGGGCTCGCCCAGCGGGAAGGCAGTTGCCGGCAGCGACGCGGCCGGCCCGATCGTCGGCGCCAGAGTCGCGGACGGCCGTGGGGAACCCAGATCCGCGCCTCCGGGACCGGGAGAATGGGCTGGACGGAGAGGTCGATGCGCCGTCCGACTAACGAGGGAGGATGTCTGCCGGGGCGGCCGGCGCTCGACTGGATCGTCGACGTGGCGGGCATTACCGATCCTGGCTGGCGGCGCGCGTGAAGCCCGGCGCCTACGACATGGTCGGGGTCCCTGAGTCGCATCCTCGCGGCGCTCGTGCTGGGACCGTTCATCTCGCTGGCCGGCAGCCGGAAGTGGGCCTCATGCTGTGGTGGAAGCCCTTCCTGAAGGAGGACGTGGCCGTCCTGGTCGAGCTCATCGGGGCCGGCAAGATCGCGCCCGTCATCGATCGACGCTACCCGCTGGACGAGGTTGCCGACGCCCTCCGCTACCTGAGAGTGGGCGCGCCCGGGGGAAGATCGTCATCACGATGTGATGGCGTCGACCCACCAGCCCCGTGACCGGGTGGGCTCACTCGTCGCGTGGACGCCCAGGCCAGGTAGTCGTGCCGGGCGACGAACGCCTCCGAGTAGTACTGGGCCAGCTCCTCGCGCCCTGCAGCTGGAGGCCGAAGAAGGCGACCGCGAAGTGCGCCATGCGGGCCGCCATCTCGGGGTCGAACAGCGTCGTGAAGTGGTCCTGGCCGAGGAACGAGATCATGGCCTTGTCGGCCGTCCCGAGGTGCTCGAAGATCAGGGCGTTCTCCGGGTAGAGCTCGTCCTTCGTGCCGGCCAGCATCAGGGTGGGCCGGTCCACGGCCCCCAGGCCCCGCGGGCCGAAGAGCCACCAGCCCTCGGCGGCCATCGGCATGACGGCCCGGATCCGCTCGTCCGTCATCGGCAGCCACAGCCCGTCCTCGCTTGTCGTGAGGCCCTCGCCCGCGTGCGCGGCGAAGGCGGCCCAGTCCTCGGCCGGGCCGCAGCCGAACGCGGAGAGCTCCGGAACGACCACCGAGGTCGTGGCGTCGGGAGTCCGACACTGGGCCAGGTAGTGCTCGGGATCGACGCGCGCGCCGCTCATCGCCAGGGTGTTGAAGCCGTCGAAGGAGTACCCGATGGCGCCGGAGCGCTCGGCGTCGATCATGCCCTCGAGGCCCTCGGGGGGGCGCGTGGCGACCTGGTCGAGGGCGAACAGGATGTCGAGCGGCTGGTCGATCGACTGGGTGCCGAACCTGGGGTAGGTGTTGATGTTGTTGACGCTCGCCCAGGCGAAGCCGTGGCTGACGAGGTCGGGGGCGAGCTCCATCGCCATCGTGGTCGAGGAGAGGATCAGCGGGTACGGCGCGCCGCTCCGGTCCGGGGTGGCGTCGAACGAGGGGCGTTCGCCCTTCCAGTCCGAGGGCCGGACGGCCGGGTACCAGACGGTGATCGCAACCTGGCGATCGCCGCGGCCGGGGTCCTTCGTGGTGAGGGTGCGCCGGCTGACGTGGTAGGGGCCGGGCTCGCCCAGCGGGAAGGCAGTTGCCGGCAGCGACGCGGCCGGCCCGATCGTCGGCGCCGGAGCCGCGGACGGCTGCGCGGAGCCGGGCCCGCCGATGCCGGCGGCGCAGTGGCCGTTGGCTGCCCCGCGCCCGGCGTGGGTTCGGCCGTCCCGGCGCAGGCCGCCGTGGCGAGCACGACGGTGAGCCCGAGGATGACCCCGGCCACGTTCCCCTTCATCACAACCTCCCGTCCGTGTCGACGTGTGCCGATGACCGCGGCGGGGACGCGTGCGGGCCGCAGCTGTCGCGGATGGTCAGCTGGACCCCGAGAACGGATCGTGTCGGCGCTGGGCGGCGTCGCCCCACGCTCCCTGGAGCATCGCCACCGCCTCCGCGCCCATGGCCCGCGCCGGCAGGGCCACGCTGGTCAGCCCTGGTTCGACCAGGGCCGCGAGCGGGCTGTCGTCGATGCCCGTCACGGCGATGTCGCCCGGGACGAGGAGGCCGGCACGCCGAAGCTGCCGCATCGCCCCGATCGCGAGGAGGTCCGCGATCGCCACGACCGCCGTCGGGCGGCCGCGCCGGCCATCAGGCGGTCCGCTGCCGCTGCCCCGGCCTCGAGCCCCCAGGCGCCGACCCGGACGACGTGGCGCTCGTCGGCACGAAGGCCGGCCTCGGCAAGGGCGCGCCGGTACCCCGCCTCGATCGGCACGACATTGGAGAGCGGGGCTTCGTGGGTGATGAGGCCGATCTCCCGGTGGCCGTCCTCCACGAGATGCCGCGCGGCCAGGTATCCGGCCCCTCGAGGTCGGCTTCGACGGAGAGGCCGATCGAGCCCGGCCGGTCGACCGCGACGAGAGGCAGCGAGCGTCCCGCCGGCGATCTCCGCGCTGCCCGCGACGAGGTTCGAGATGTCGTGGGAGACGACGACGACGCCGTCAGCGCCCTTTGCCGCCAGCTGCGCGATCGACCGGAGCGCAAGCGCCTGCTCGTCGCCGGTCGTCGCAATGACCAGCAGGATGCCGGCGCTCCGGGCCGCGTCCAGGGCACCTTCGAGGAGCTCGACGTAGAACGGGCCGAGGGACGGCAGCACGACCCCGACGAGGTGAGTCCTGGGCGCCTCTCGGGGGGCCAGAGGTGTCGCGGATCGAAGCGGGCAACCGGCTCCGTCGCCCGTGCCGGGTCTCGAGCAGCCCGTCGGCCTCGAGGCGGCGATAGGCGCTGCGCACCGTGTGGTAGTTGATCCCAGGCTGGCCGCGAGGGAGCGGACGGAGGGCAGCTGATCTCCCGGCGCCACATCCCCACGCGCGATCAGCCACGTCAGCTGCTCCCGAACCTGCTGGGCCAGCGTGGCCGGGAGCGTGGGATCGACCCGGATCTGCGAAGCAACGTCGTTCGTCGGGACCACCCGCTCCACTGATCTACTCGACTATAACACATCCTTCGAGGGCCCTCGCGTGGTGCGCCGGAGCGGGCGCCTGACCAGGCGGCGAAGCGGCGCGTTCCCGCCGTGGACCGGGGTGCAGGACCCCTGGCAAGGCTCGCAGTCCTCGCCCGCGGCCGCCCGGCGACGAGCCTGCGGACCGCGCCTCAGGAGACGGCCGGCGTCCACGCTCCGGTCAGGGCGACCACGATGAGCACCACGTCGATCCCGACGCCGAGGATCAGCTGGGGCTCGAACGCGAGCACGAGCAACACAAGCGACGCCACCGCGGTCAGGACCACGAGGGCCGACCACCAGGCGACGGGCAGGATGCCGACCGTGGCGAGGGCAGCGGCGATCGCGGCGACCACGATGAGGCCGACGAGGAGGGCGGCGAGGCGCCGTCCGCGGCGTGCGCCCGCGAGCGCCACGAGCCACGATCGGCCGAGGTCGAACGGCCACCTCGGCCCACGGCGGCCGGCCGGTGGGTCGGGCGGCGGAACGAGGTAGAGAGCGTGGACCAGGCCGTGCCCGACGATGACCGCGGCGAGGACCCACGCGCCGAGGACGGCCTGGCGGCCGAGCAGGAGCCAGATCGCCGCACCGGCGATCGCGAGCACGATCACCCACGGCAGCATCCCGACGATCCCGCGCATCACGCTCCTCGAACCTGGCGGTTGGCCACCGCCTGCCCGGTTGATGGAAGCGGACGCGGCGTCCTTCGGCACGGGCCGAACGACCTGATCCGCGCCGCGACTATCCTGAGTGGGAGACGCGTGCGACACCGCCACCCCGGGCGTCGCGGCGCCCTGCAGCGCGTGGGAGCGTGCGATGGCCGACCTCGTCTTCCCGCCGTCGTTCCTCTGGGGCACCGCGACGGCGGCCCACCAGGTGGAGGGCGGGAACGCCAACAGTGACTGGTGGGACTGGGAGCAGCGCCCGGGCACCCCGTGTGCGGACCGGAGCGGCGTCGCCTGCGACCACTACCATCGCTACCCAGAGGATGTCGCCACCCTGGCGGGCCTTGGGCTGAACACCTACCGGTACTCCGTCGAGTGGGCACGGATCGAGCCCGAGGACGGCGCCATCGCGCAGGACGAGCTCGACCACTACCGGCGGATGACCGACGCGGTGCGCGAGGCGGGCCTGACGCCGATGGTAACGCTGCACCACTTCACCCTCCCCCGCTGGGTCGCGCGCCGAGGCGGGTGGACGGACCGCGACACGCCGGCCCTCTTCGCCCGCTACTGCGACACCGTGGTGCGCGCACTCGGGGACCGGGTCGACTGGTACTGCACGATCAACGAACCGGGGGTCGTGGCGTTCGGCGGCTACCTCGGGGCCCTCGGCTTCCCGCCGGGCACGCACGACGCCGGGTCGTGGGAGCGCGCAACCACCGGGCTCGTCGCCGGCCACCGGCTCGCCCTGACCGCGATGAAGGCCGCGCGGCCGGCGTCGAAGGTCGGCGCAACCCACTCGATGCAGGAGTGGGTTGTCGGCGAGGGCGGTCGCCCGATGATGGAGTACCTGCGGCGGCTGAACGAAGACGTGTTCCTCGAAGCGTCCGACCAGGACGACTTCGTCGGGATCCAGACCTACACCCGGGTCCCCGTCCGGCTCGGCGCCGCGACGGCGGCGCTGGTCGGGCTGGCGCTGCGCAGCCGCCGGGTCATGCGGCTCGTGGCACCGCCGGTCATCCGACGCGCGGCGAAGGACCCCGCGGGCGGCACGGCTCCCGGCGCCCGCCTGACCCAGATGGGATACGAGTTCTGGCCCGAGGCCGTCGCGGCCACGATTCGGCGGGCCGCCACGGTCCTGCCGGGCAAGGAGATCGTCGTAACCGAGCACGGCGTGGCGACCGACGACGATGCCGAGCGTATCGAGTTCATCGACCGTGGGCTGCGCGCGATTCACGCCGAGATCGCGGCGGGTCTCCCGGTCCGCGGCTACCTGCACTGGAGCGCAATGGACAACTTCGAGTGGGCGAAGGGGTACGCGATGCGTTTCGGACTGGTCGGTGTGGACCGGGCGACGCTCGAGCGCACGGTCCGTCCATCGGCCCGCTTCCTCGGCGATATCGCCCGGACGGGGCGGCTGGCCGCGCCTGCCGACAGCGACCCACGGCGATGATGCTCAAGCGACTCTGCCTGGCGACGCGCCATGGGTTCGGAGGGGTGTTCCGGGACCCGACTACATCATCGGGCTCATGAGCTGGAAGTAGTTGTTGTCGGGATCGGAGAACGTGGCAATCCAGGCGTCGGACATCTCACCCGGCTGGTAGGGCTCCCGAACCACCGTCGCGCCCGCGGTCTTGAGCCGTGCGTATTCGCCCTTCACGTCGGCGGTCTCGATGTTCCAGATCAGTCTGCCGGGCTGCGTGTTGCTGCCGCTGACCTGGTCGTGCGGGCCGACGGTGACGAAGCCCGTGCCGATCTGCCAGCCGTTGTACCCGCCTTCGGTCCAGCCGGGCGCGCCGAAGAGCTTCGTGTAGTAGTCCGCGAGGCGCTGTGGATCCGCGGATCCGATCAGGATGCTGTTCAGGTTCACGACGACCCCCCTGTGTGATCCCCCGACTGGCTGGGACGCCGACCCGGTGGGAGAGCGGCGAGTATGCCCGAGGCCGTCCCGCCTGTCGCGGGTGAAGTGGCCGTGGTTCGCAGCCGGCCGCGGGTCGCGGGCCACGAATGTGCGAATCCTGCGAGGATGGCGCGGTTCGCCAGCGCCGATGCCGGCCGGGAACCAGGGGGGATGCGACCATGGACACGAGCTTTGTCGAGCAGGTGGTGGCCGCGGCGGCCAGCGTCGTCGCCAGCGGCGCGATCTCGGCCAACGGGCACGGCAACGTGAGCCTGCGCGTTCCCGGCGCGGACGAGATGTACTACACGGCCGCCCCGTCGCTGCGGGGGCTCGGGCCGGACGGCGTCGTCCGCGTCGCCCTCGACGGGACGCTGCTGGAGGGCAACCTGCCCCCGATCCAGGGCGCCGTCGTGGCAATGCACACGGCCCTGTACCGGGATCAGCCCGAGGTGGGCTGCGTTCTCCACACGCACTCGCCCTACGCCACCGCCCACGCCGTCGCCCAGCGGCCGATCGACTGCTGGATCGAGGCCCTGGCCATGTTCGGCCTCGCCGACGGCGTGCCCGTCGCCCCGTACGGGCCGCGGGGTTCAGAGCAGGCCGTCGCCAACATCCGCGCGGCCGTGCGCCCGGGCGTTCCCGCGGTGCTGCTCGCGAACCACGGCGTCCTGGTCTTCCACCGCACGCCCGAGCTCGCGGTCCTCGTCGGCGGCGTCGTCGAGGAGGCGGCCCAGGCCGCGATCAACGCCCACGCGCTCGGCGGCCCGGTCGCGATCCCGGCCGACCTGCGGGCCGCGGCCCTTCAGCGGGCCATGGCGTTCGCTGCCGCGGGGACGAAGACGGCCTGAGGCCCGCGGCCAGGCCGTGTCGCCGGAGCGGGCTCCTCCGGGGTGGCCACCCGCCACGCCGGCCCCACCCGCTACCAGCGCTCGTAGCGGACGAGCTCCTCCAGCGGCCGGCGCTCCGCGTGGCGCGGCGAGGGTGACGCGTCGGCCGCGTAGCCGAGCGGCGTGAACAGCATCGGCTCGCCCTCGTCGGGGATGGCGAGGACCTCGCGGGCCGCGGCGGGGTCGAAGGCGGCGATCCAGCAGGTGCCGAGACCCAGGTCCGCCGCGGCGAGGGTCAGGTGGTCCATCACGATCGCGGCGTCCACGTCGGCGTGGCTCCGGCCGTCGTACATCGTCCGGCGCCAGGCCTCCGCCCGGACCGCGCAGACGCACAGGACGAGCGGCGCCTGGACGAACCACTCGGAGTCGTAGACGCGCCGGAGCTCGGCCTCGCGACCGCGGGTGTGCACGACGATGATCCGGAACGGCTGCCGGTTGGATGCGGTCGGGGCGAGCCGGCCCGCCTCCAGCACGGACGCGAGCAGGTCGTCGGGCACCGGGTCGGGGCGATAGGCGCGCACGCTGTAGCGGCGCCGAGCCAGGTCCAGGAACGTCATCGCGAGCCTCCGGGCAGGATCCCTCCGAGCACGGAGTATGCGGCGCGCACGGACGGAGTGCGGGGCTGCCGTCGCCCGGCGCCGGCCAGGCTCGCGGCACGCCGGGCACACGTGCCCGCTCCCCTACCCGGCCCAGGTGTAGCCGCCGTCCACGTACAGGGTCTGGCCCGTGATGAACGACGCCTTGTCGGAGAGGAGGAAGGCGATCGCGCCCGTGACGTCCTCCACCCGGGCGAGGCGCCCGAACGGGACGCGGTCCAGCACGCCGAGGTCGATGGTGCCCGCCGCAACCTGGGCCGCGATCAGGGGCGTGTCCGTCCATGACGGGGCCACCGCGTTCACCCGGATCGGGCGGTCCGCCCACTCGACGGCGAGCACGCGGGTGACCCCCACCACCCCGTGCTTCGCGGCCGCATAGGCGACGCGGCCCGGCAGCGCGCGCATGGCAAGGACGGAGGCCAGGTTGACGATCGCCGACCCGGGCGCCATGTGGGGATAGGCCGCCTGGCAGGCGTAGAAGGTCCCGCTCAGGTCGATGTCGATGACGCGCTGCCAGTCGGCGACGGCGAGCTCGGCCGAGGGTCCCGTGCGGTTGATCCCGGCGCTGTTGACGAGCCCGTGGATCGGGCCGAACCGCGCGGCGAGGTCGGCGAAGGCCGCGCGCAGCTCCTCGGGCCGGGTCACGTCCACCTGCACGAACGCGCCCCCGAGGTCATCGGCCACGGCCTGCCCCGCGGGATCGCTGTCGAGGATGGCGCAGTGCCAGCCCTCGCGGGCCAGCTCGCGGACGACCCCGAGCCCGATCCCCTTGGTCCCGCCGGTCACGACCGCGCTCTTCATGCGACCACCTCTGCGGATCCTCGCGTCCGGTGCGCGACGTGCGCGACGCACGCGGCGCCATGGTCCCACCATCGGGCCGCCCGCGGCGCGTCAGAATGGGGCGCGATCGGCGGGCGTGATCATGGACCCGCCTGGCGCAGGACGAGTGGAGGCGCACGCGAACGTGGCGGCAACGATGTGGGCAGCTCGGTGGCATGGCCGGGGCGACGTGCGCGTCGAGGAGGTCCCGATCCCGAGCCTCGGCCCGGGCGACGTCCTCCTCCGGGTCAGCTGGTGTGGCATCTGCGGAACCGACGTGGAGGAGTACCGCGACGGCCCGGTCGTGATCCCGGTGGACGGGCCGAACCCGCTCACCGGCCAGTGCGCCCCCGTCACGCTCGGCCACGAGTTCGCCGGCGAGGTGGTGGACGTCGGCGCAGACGTCCGCGGGCTTGCGATCGGCGACCGGGTCGTGCCGGACATCTGCCTCTTCTGCGGGGAGTGCCACTACTGCCGGCGTCACGAGTACGCGCTGTGCCTCGACTGGGCGGCGATCGGCCTCCACGGCGACGGCGGCCTCGCGGAGTACGTCCGGGTGCCGGCCCGGCAGTGCGTCCGCCTGCCCGACTCGATCTCCGACGAGGAGGCGGCGCTCATCGAGACGATCGAGGTCGCGGTGCGGGCGATCCGCCACGCGGGCGTCCGCCTGGGCGATTCGGTCGCGATCGTGGGCGACGGCGCGGTCGGGCTGATCACGCTCCAGGTGGCCCGGGCGGCCGGCGCCACGAAGGTGATCCTGCTGGGCCATCGGGCGGGACGCCTGGACCTGGGACGGCGCCTCGGGGCGACCGCGACGATCGACACGAATGATCCGAGCTGGTCGCAAGCGGTGGCCGACCTGACCGATGGGCTGGGCGCCGACGTGGCGATCGAGTGCGGCGGGCGCGCGTCGGCCATCAACGATTCCCTCGCCGCGACCCGCAAGGGCGGGCGGATCGTCCTGCTCGCGGTGATCGGCACCCCGGTCCCGATCGACACCTGGGCGATCGTGGCCGGCGAGCGCACCGTGACGGGAAGCGTCCAGCACCACTTCGACGAGGACCTCCCGATCGCGGTCGACCTCCTCGCCTCGGGCCAGGTCGACGTTCGCCCGCTGATCACCCGGCGCATCGCCCTGGACCGGGTCGTGGCCGAGGGCTTCGCCGCGGGCGCCGGCGGGTCGGACATCAAGGTCCTCGTCTCGACGCGGGCCTCGGGCGAGGCAACCTGAGGGCGGACGACGGTCCACGCCGCCGCCAGGCTGAACCCTCGGCCCGCTCGAGGCTTGGCATCGGCTAGCCCTCACTGGCGCGACCGGCGTATCGTGGGGCCGACGGCCAGAAGTCGATCCGAGGCAGGCGATGAACGACGCCGTGGGGCTCCTCGCGAGCGCGATCGGACTCATCCTCGTCCCGGTCTGCCTCGTTCGCCTCGTGCTGGGACGCGCCGACCTCGCGGCGCTCTACCGGGCGCCCGGCGATGCCTGGCCGCAGGGCGTCCAGGAGGAGGACGGCCCGCGCTGGCGCCTCGACCGGGTGCGGCCCGTCGCCCCTGCCGCGCGGGCGGCGTGCCGGGGGCTCGACGGCGATGTGGCGGCCCAGATCCTTGCCTGCACGGCTGCCGACGTCGCGGCGCTCGATCCCGCCTCCCCGCGCCCCGCTCGCGGCGACCTCGTCTGGCCACGGGCGGCGGTCCGCGGGCGCCTCGGCCTCGCCGGCAACGCCGAGATCCGGGCATGAGGTCGGCCGCAGCCCCGGGTCGCTGAGCGCGCGCGCCTGGTCGACCGCGCCTCACGCCGGCGACGGCGGGTGGAGCGCGCGATGCGGGGACGGGAAGGCTGCCCGGCTCAGGCCGCGGAGACGAACCCCGCTCCGGCGACCGCGTCCACCGCGAAGACCCGCGGCCTGAGGCCGGTCCGGGCCGGGTACTCCGCCAGGATGCGCGCCCGGAGCGCCGGGACCGCGCCACGCTCGACGAGGTTGACCGTGCAGCCGCCAAAGCCTGCGCCCGTCATCCGCGCGGCGACGACGCCCGGAGTGCAGATTGCGATGTCGACGAGGGCGTCGAGCTCCGGCGAGACGACCTCGAAGTCGTCGCGCAGCGAGGCGTGGCTGCCGGCCCACGCCCGGCCCACGGCCGCAAGGTCGCCGGCGGCGAGCGCCTCGATCGAGGCCTCGACCCGCGCGTTCTCGGTGACCACGTGACGGCAACGGCGGTAGGTCCCCTCGTCGACCCGGGTCGCCACCGCCGGAAGCATCGCCTCGGTCACGTCCCGGAGCGAGCGGATCCCGGCATCGTCCTCCGCGAGAGCGGCGACCGCGGCTTCGCACTGGGCCCGCCGGGCGTTGTACTGGGAGGAGCTGAGGCTCCGCGATCGAGCCCGTATGGATCACCACGAGCGCATGGGTGGCAAGGGGCAGCGCCACCGGGCGCCAGGCGAGGGAGCGGCAGTCGAGGAGCATGCCGGCGCCGGCCACGCCGCAGGCGGACGCGAACTGGTCCATCAGCCCGCAGTTCACCCCGACGTAGGCGTTCTCGGCCCGCTGGCAGATCCGGGCCAGATCGAGAGGCGGGATCGCGGCCGGGTCGGCCGCGAGCGCCCAGGCAGAGGCGAGCTCGAGGGCCGCCGACGATGAGAGGCCCGAGGCGCGGGGGAGCGACGAGACCAGGACCCCGCGGAGACCGCGGGTCGCGATGCCGACCTCGGCGAGCGCCCACGCCGTGCCGGCGACGTACGCGGCCATGCCGC
The DNA here is from genome assembly GCA_963705215.1 of uncultured Chloroflexia bacterium. Classification (GTDB taxonomy): domain Bacteria; phylum Chloroflexota; class Limnocylindria; order Limnocylindrales; family CSP1-4; genus CTSoil-043. Next base: position 17,352 of record CAVPJI010000026.1, read on the forward strand.
CGGAACGCCGGCCGATGGCGTCGAGGTCGAACGACGCCCGCTCGCCGGTCGCATCACTGACGAGCTCGACCCGGCGGTCGTCGGTGGGGACGAACGCGATCCGGATCTCGAGGTCGATCGCCGCCGGCAGGACGAGGCCCAGGTTGTAGTCGGTGTGCTCGCCGATCAGGTTGACCCGGCCCGGCGCGCGGGCGACGCGGATCCGTCCCGGATCCAGCGCGGCGGCCGGCTCCAGCTCGACGAGCCGATCACGGAGCCGCCCCGCGTCGAGCTCTGGAGCGTGGGCGACGGCCGAGTCGGGGGCGGAGTCCGGGGATCCTGTCACGGGCGCCCGCGACCGGCGGCGCTCACGCCCGGACCTCCGCGGTGGGCACGACCACGAACCCGGGGTGCTCGTCGCGGGCGGCGACGGGGACGGCGCGGAGCAGGGCCGCGTTCTCCTCGGGCAGCGTGTCGTTGATGAACAGGAGGGTCGCCGTCTCGACCGAGGCGCGGACCTTCGTCAGGCGCTCCGAGCGGTGGGGCGGGTAGAGCTCGATCGCGAGGTGCCAGTCGTCGGCGCCGCGGGGCGCCTCGAGCACCACGAGCATGTAGGGCAGCTCGAAGCCGAAGAGCCCGTTGTAGCGCTCCACGACGTCGTGCAGGGCGCCGGCCAGCGCGCGCGCCTCTTCCGCCGTCAGGTCCGCCAGGCGCCGGGCCCCGTGGCGCAGGGCGCGGATGTGGACCTCGAAGGGCCACCGGGGGGCGAAGGGAACGCCGACGGCCCAGTGGGGGTCTGCGCGCACGATGCGCTCCGACGCCAGCTCGTCGGCGACGACCGCGCACGAGACGCAGCGCCCCGTGCGCGCCCGGCCGTCGAGGAGGGCCGCCGCGCGACGCTCGATCGAAGGCGGCACGTGGCCGAACGCGTAGATCTGGCCGTGGGGGTGGGAGAGCGTCGCGCCGACCGCCTCGCCGCGGTTCTCGAAGGGCATGACGAAGGCGATCCGGGGGTCGCTCCAGAGGTCCGCCGTGCGATCGCGCCAGACGGCGACCACCCGCGCGGTCTCGGCAGGCGTCAGGGTTGCCACGTTGCCCTCGTGGCGCTCCGTGAACATCACCACCTCGCAGGCGCCGACGGACGGCGCGAACCGCGGGTCGTCGGGATCGGGAACGGCCGGCGGGTCGTGCGTGAACGAGGGGAACCGGTTGTCGAACACGGCCGCCTCGTAGCCGAAGGCGAGCTCGGGGCCGCCCGGGCAGAGCGGGCAGCCGAAGCGCGCCGCCGGGCTCCCCGCGACCGTCCCGCGGTTCGACGGCGCCGAGCTGTGGGGGCGCACGTTGCGCGCCGGAGAGACGGCAACCCACGACCCCGACAGCTCGTCGCGCCGCAGGTGGAGCGCGGTCGGCTCAGCGTGGGGCGCGTCGGGCAGGGGCGCGCCACGCACCTCGCCGTAGACGTGAATCCGCCGCCCGTCGGGCCGGAGGAACGTCGTGCGCGGGAAGGGGCGCCAGGCCCGGGCCGGCCGAGCGCAGGATCGGCGGGAATCACGACGTCACGCACCGGGCTCGTCCTCCACGACGTCCAGGGCAAAGACCCGAGCATGGAAGTCGCCCAGCGCCGGTGCATCGTGGCGGTCCGCCTCGAAGAACAGGCCGACCTGCATCAGGTCGTCGCCACCGCGGACGAGCGCATTGACCCGCTCGAACAGGTCGCCGGTCGCCGGCCACGGGGTCACCCGGTAGCGGGCCGCCGGGTCGAGGCCGCGCAGCCGCAGCCGCTCGGGGCCCGGGTCGGCCCGGTTCAGGATGCGGTACCAGCCGACGACGGCCTGCCGGGCATCCGGGCCCACGGTCATCCAGGCGACCGTGTTGCGGTCGCCCTCGAACGGGCTGCGGAGGCGGTGGAACCGGCCCCGCTGGAGGGTCTCCCGGTGCGCCGTGTAGAACGCGACCTGGTCCACGATCGCGGCCCTGTCCGCCGCATCCAGCGTCCGCGGGTCCAGCTCGTAGCCGAAGACGCCGAAGAACGCGACGGCCGCGCGGGTTGCGAGCGGCGTGACCCGGCCGACCTGGTGGTTCGGGACAGCCGAGACGTGGGCCCCCATCGAGCTGAGGGGATACCCGAGGGAGTTCCCCACTGGATCGCCAGGCGCTCGACGGCGTCCGTGTCGTCGCTGGTCCAGGCCTGCGGGGCGTACGCCAGCATGCCCGCGTCGAAGCGGCCACCGCCGCTGGCACAGGACTCGAAGAGGATCTCGGGGAAGGCGTCCGTCAGGCGCTGCCAGAGATCGTAGACGCCCAGGATGTGGCGATGGAAGAGCTCGCCCTGGCGATCGGGCGGGAGCGCCGCGGAGTACGGCTCGGTGAGGCTCCGGTTCATGTCCCACTTGACGTACGTGATGGGGGCGCTCGCCAGGATCTCGTGCAGGACCGCATACAGGTGGTCCACGACCTCGGGGCGCGAGAGGTCCAGGACCAGCTGGCTCCGGCTCTCCGTCCGCGGCCGGCCGGGGACGCCCAGCGCCCAGTCAGGGTGCTCGGCGAACAGCCGGCTCCGCGGGTTGACCATCTCGGGCTCGATCCACAGGCCGAACTGGAGGCCCAGGTCGAGGACCCGTCGCGCAACGGCCTCCAGCCCGCCCGGCAGCTTGCGCCGGTCGACGAACCAGTCGCCCAGCGAGCTGGTGTCATCGTCGCGCTCGCCGAACCAGCCGTCGTCGAGGACGAAGAGCTCGACCCCCAGGTCGCGGGCCGCGGCCGCCATCTCGACCAGGGTGTCCTCGGTGAAGTCGAAGTAGACGCCCTCCCAGCTGTTGAGGAGGACCGGCCGGGCGCGATCCCGCCACAGGCCCCGGGCCAGCCGCCGGCCAAACAGGCGGTGCGTGGCGTCGGACAGCTCCCCGAGGCCGTCGGACGCGTGCACGAGGACCGCCTCGGGCGTCACGAGCTCCTCGCCCGGCGCGAGCGTCCACGCAAAGCCGTCCGGCTCGATCCCGATCCGCACGCGGGTCGTGGCAAAGGCGTCCACCTCGGCCTCGGCGCGGAAGTTGCCGGAGTAGACGAGGCCGAAGCCGTAGGCCTCGCCGTGCTCCTCGGTCGTTGCGGATCGCTGCAGGATCACGAAGGGGTTGTGCTCGTGGCTCGACGCGCCGCGCAGGCTGCCCACCGACTGCCGGCCGGGGGCGAGCGGTCGCGACGCGACGTGGCGCTCGCGCGACCAGGTCCCGTCGAGCGTCACCAGGTCCCAGGCCGCGTCGGGCAGGTCGAGGACGGCGCTCATCGCGCAGCGGACGCGCACCGGCGACGACCCGCCGTTGCGGATCGTCGCGCTGCGGGCGATCACCGGGTAGGCCTCGAAGACCGTGTAGGACAGGCGAACCTCGACGCCACTCGGCTCGTCGGCGAGGTCCACCTCGACGGTCGTTGCCTCTGCGTCATCCTCGACGTACGTGGCCGGGAGCCCGCGCAGCCCGGGCTTCCCGGCGAGCACGCGGTGCCCGCGGTACGCGAGGTGAAGGACCGGCGAGCCGTCGGCAGGCTCGACCACCAGCGCCGGGACGCGGAAGTCGCCGCTGCCGCCGGTGGGGTACTCGCGGGCGAGCGGGTAGCCGATCCGGTTGGAGAACCCCTCGAAGGGCCGGCGGGACAGGTGGGCGTAGGAGCGGCCGGGCCGCAGCGCCGGGCCGAAGTACAGGTGCCCGAAGGAGCCGTCCTCGAGCACCCGGGCGACGTAGCTGACCCGCCCGTTGCCGAGGTGCATCTCGTTCGTGGCAGCATCCCAGGCAGCGTGCATCGTCACCCTCGTCGGTCGCACGGGAGAAGGCGGCCCGTCAGCCGGCATGGCCGTCCGGCGCCTGCGCCGCGGCCGGGTCGACGACGATCAGCTCGCGGACGAGGCCTTCGAGCATCCGGCGAGACTCCTCGTCGAGACCACGATCGGTGATGAGGATGTCGGTCTGGTCGAGCCCCGCGATCGAGCTGATCCCGATCACGCCCCACTTCGTGTGGTCGGCGACGACCACCAGCCGACGTCCCGCGTCGATGAGAGCCCGGTCGGTGTCCGCCTCGAGGAGGTTCGGGCAGGTGAACCCCGAGTGCGGGTCCATGCCGTGCACCCCGACGAACACGAGATCCACGTGGACCGTGCGCAGCGCGGCCACGGCGAACGGGCCGACGAGCGCCTCCGACGGAGTCCGCACGCCGCCGGTGAGGATGATGGCCTGGTCGGGCCGGCCGCCGTGGTACAGGACGTCCGCCACCGGGATCGAGTTCGTCACCACGGTGATCCTGGGCGTGTCGACGAGGCGGCGGGCGAGGGCGTGGGTGGTCGTCCCCGCCGAGATCGCAATCGCCATGCCCGGCTCCACGAGCTCGGCGGCAGCGGCGGCGATGGCGTCCTTCTCCGCCTGCTGGCGGCCGGACTTGGTGATGAACGTCGGCTCGGCGAGCGAGCCCTCCGAGAGGGCCGTCGCGCCGCCGTGGACCTTCTCGAGGAGGCCGCGATCGTTGAGGATCTCCAGGTCACGACGGATCGTCATGTCGGAGACGCCGAGCTCGCGGACCAGGTCCGCCACCCGCACGCCCCCATCCTCCCGGACGCGCTCCAGGATCAGGGCCTGGCGCTGGCGCGCGAGCATGACGCGGCCGCCGTCCAGACCCGGCGCAACCTCGGCCTTGCTCGACACGGCGACCCGTTCGTCCCACATGACGCGTGGAAGAATGCGCCAAGAGTGCCCGCAAGTCAACGGACTTCAACAGATGTCACCGAAAACGTGCCGTCGCCGCCTTGACATCGGCCGAATCGTGGGCGCACACTGCGCGCGAACCTGTTTGATTCTGTCGCAGGTCTCTTTGGAGGAGCAGCACATGGCAGGACTTACTGCGCCCCGGCGCAGAACCGCGCTTGTCGCCCTGGGAGCGCTCGCGATCGTCGTCTCGGCGTGCGGTGGCGGCGCCACGGCCTCGCCCGCGGCGTCGGAGGCGCCGGGGGCAACGACTGCGCCGGCAACCGAAGCCCCGGCCGGCGACCTCGGCGAGACCACCCTCGGCTCGAACGAGAGCGACGAGAGCCCGAAGGCGGCCGTCGCCGCGATCGTCGACTACTGCCAGACCAAGGCCGGCATCACGGTCAAGATCAACACCACCGACCACAACACGTTCCAGAACCAGATCAGCTCGTACCTGCAGGGCACGCCTGACGACGTCGTCAAGTGGTTCGCCGGCAACCGCGTCCGCTTCTTCGCGGCGCAGGGCCTCCTCTCGCCGATCGACGACGTGTGGGCGGACATCGAGCAGTACATGACGCCGGGCCTCAAGGCCGCCTCGCTCGGCGCCGACGGCAAGGCCTACTTCGTCCCGGTCTACAACTACCCGTGGGTCGTCATGTACCGCAAGAGCCTCTGGGCCGAGAAGGGCTACGAGGTTCCCAAGACGCTCGCCGAGTTCACGGCCCTCGGCGACAAGATGAAGGCCGACGGCATCGTCCCGGTCGCATTCGGCGACAAGGACGGCTGGCCGGCGATGGGCACCTTCGACATCCTCAACATGCGGATGAACGGGTACAAGTTCCACATCGACCTGATGGAAGGTGTTGCGAAGTGGACCGACCCGAAGGTGAAGGCGGTCTTCGAGCAGTGGGCTGACCTGCTCCCCTACTACCAGGAAGGCGCCCCGGGCCGCACGTGGCAGGACGCCGCGAAGGCCGCGCTCGTCGACAAGATCGCCGGCATGTACTTCCTGGGCACGTTCGCCCTCGAGCAGGCCGGCGACAACGCGCCCGACGTCGGGTTCTTCCCGTTCCCGACCCTGGGCACCGAGTGGGACGGCGAGAACGCCATGGACGCCCCGATCGACGGGTTCATGCTGATCGCGAACCCGAAGAACCCGGACGCCGCCAAGGCCTTCCTCAAGTGCGTCGGCTCGCCCGAGGCCCAGGTCGCCTACGTCACGAGCCCCGGCATCGGCAGCGTCGCCGTCTCGCCGCTGGCCGACGACAGCAAGTACACCGATGCCCAGAAGCTGAACGCCGCGGTCCTCAAGAGCGCCGGCAACATCGCCCAGTTCCTCGACCGCGACGCGCGGGCCGACTTCGCCGGGCCGTCGGGCATGCAGGGCTTCCTGCTGAGCTTCCTCAACGATCCCCGGCAGGATCTGGACAAGTTCCTCAGCGACATCCAGGCCTACTACGACTCGCTGCCCCCGCAGTGACGTCGGGCTAGCCTGACCTGAGCATGAGCGGCGTGACGCGATCCGCCAGCAGCACCCCGCCGGCTTCGGCCGGCGGGGTGCTGCCATCCCGCACGGAGAAGCGGAAGAAGCGCTACAGCCTCCTCACCCGGCGGGACAAGATCACGCTGTGGGTGATGGCGGGGATCCCCACGTTCCTCGTGCTCTTCTTCATCCTCCTGCCCACCGTCACCTCGATCCTTCTCTCCTTCACCAGCTGGAACGGCGTCGGCGGCATCGACAAGATCAAGTTCATCGGGCTCAAGAACTACACCGACCTCTTCACGATCTACAAGCCGTTCTGGCCGGCCGTCTCCCACAACGTCATCTGGCTTGTCTTCTTCCTGACTCTCGCGACTCCGCTGGGGATGTTCCTCGCGGTCCTCCTCGACAAGAACATCCGGGGCACGCGCTTCTACCAGGGCGCCCTCTACATGCCGGTCGTCCTCTCGCTGGCGATCATCGGCTTCATCTGGGAGCTGATCTACGCCCCGGACTACGGGCTGCTCAATACGGTCCTGGGGCGGACCGAGCAGGGCAACCAGATCTCCTGGCTCGGCGACCCGAGCATCAACCTGTGGGCGGTCCTCGTCGCTGCGAGCTGGCGCCAGGTCGGCTACGTGATGGTCCTGTACCTCGCCGGGCTCAAGTCCGTCGACCCGGCCCTGCGCGAGGCCGCGGCGATCGACGGCGCCAACGAGCGCCAGACGTTCTTCCGGGTCGTCTTCCCCGTGATGCGGCCGATCAACATCGTGGTCCTGGTGATCACGGTGATCGAGTCGCTCCGTGCCTTCGACCTGGCCTTCATCATCAACAAGGGGCTCAACGGGCTCGAGCTGCTCTCGACGCTCGTCACGAACAACATCATCGGCGAGACAAGCCGCGTCGGCTTCGGCTCGGCCATCGCGGTCGTGCTGCTGGTGGTCGCCGTCGGGCCGATCATCTTCTACCTGGTCCGCGCCCTCCGGGAGGAGAACGAGTGACCGAGATCGCGACCACCTATCAGCAGTCCGCCGCGGCCGTCAGCGCCCGCCGCCGGAAGACGCTGCGCCGGGCCGGCCTGCAGGCGTTCCTCATCATCATGAGCCTGATCTGGCTCGTGCCGCTGGCCTTCGCCCTCTACACCTCGCTGCGGCCGTACGAGGACACCGCGGGCGATCCGCGGGGCTACGTTTCGATCGGGGGCGCCTACAACCTCCAGAACTACATCGATTCCTGGACCAAGGGCGAGCTGCCGAAGTACTTCCTCAACACGGCCATCATCCTGATCCCGGCCGTCGTCCTCGTGCTGTTGCTGGCCTCGATGATGGCCTTCACCGTGTCGCGGTACAGCTGGCGCCTGAACCTGACCCTGCTCATGGTCTTCACGGCCGCGAACCTGCTGCCGCCCCAGGTCATCATCACGCCGCTCTTCCGGATCTTCCTGCTCCTGCCCCTGCCCCCGGTCCTCTCCGACAACGGCCTCTTCTACGACCAGTACTTCGGGATCATGGCGATCCATGTCGCCTTCCAGCTGGGGTTCTGCACCTTCGTGCTCAGCAACTACATGAAGACGCTGCCGAAGGAGCTCAACGAGGCGGCAGTGGTGGACGGCGCGGGCGTGTGGACCACGTACTGGCGCGTGATCATGCCCCTGACACGGCCGGCGCTGGCGGCCCTCGCGACCCTCCAGGTGACCTGGATCTACAACGACTTCTTCTGGGCGATCGTCCTCATGAAGAGTGGGGACAAGTACCCGATCACCTCGGCGCTGAACAACCTCAAGGGCCAGTTCTTCACCGACTACAACCTCCTCGCGGCCGGGTCGATCATGGTCGCCCTGCCAACGCTGATCGTCTTCTTCGCCCTCCAGAAGCAGTTCATCAGCGGGCTCACCCTGGGCTCCACGAAGGGGTGACGGTCGCGCGCGCGGGCGGCCCGCCGCCCTGGGAGTCGCCCGAGCTCACCGGCGTCGGCCGCGTGCCGATGCACAGCGTGCCGCACGCCGACCGCGTCGACCTGGACGGCCGGTGGCGGTTCCAGCTGCTCCCGGCGCCCGACGCCGAGCCGTCGTCTGCGTGGGGCGAGATCGAGGTCCCCGGCTGCTGGACCATGCAGGGCTGGGGCGACCTCCCGCACTACACGAATGTCGTGATGCCCTTCGCGGGCCTGCCGCCGCGCGTGCCGGACGCGAACCCCACCGGCCTCTACGAGCGGGAGGTCGAAGTGCCGGCCGGCTGGGCGGGCCGCCGGATCGTCCTCCACGTCGGCGCGGCCGAGAGCGTCCTCGTCGCCCGCGTCAACGGGCGCGAGGTGGGGATCAGCAAGGACTCGCACCTGGCCGCCGAGTTCGACATCACCGATGTCGTGGCGGTCGGGCAGAAACACGATCTCGCTGACCGTCGTCAAGTGGTCCGACGCGAGCTACGTCGAGGACCAGGACCAGTGGTGGCACGGCGGCATCACCCGGTCGGTCTTCCTGTACGCGACCGAGCGCGTGCACCTCGCCGACGTCCGTGCGATCGCGAGCCTCGCCGAGGACCTCGCCAGCGGCTCGCTCGAGGTCCGCGCGGAGGTCGCCTTCGCGGGCGTTCGACCCGAGCCGGGCTGGACGGTCGAGGCTCGGCTCGCGGACCTCACCGGGACCTCACGGCCCCGGTGCCCCACACCGGCCGCTTCGAGGGGCCCCGCCCCAGCCGCCACCGCCGCCAGCTCGCCGATCGGGCGATCGCGGGGATGCCGCTCACCGAGGAGGAGCGCACCGATCTCTGGCCGCGTCTCTACGCCGATCTCGCGCCGGCGAACGTGGGCCAGGTCGCGCTGCGGGCCGACGTCGCCGCGGTCCGACCGTGGTCCTCGGAGGTGCCGATCCTCTACCCCCTCACGGTCGCCCTCCGCTCGCCGGCCGGCGAGGTCGTGGAGGAGGTCGTGCGTGCAGCGTCGGCTTCCGACGTGTGGAGATCATCGGGCTGGACCTGCTCATCAACGGCCGGCGCGTCTTCATCCGGGGCGTCAATCGCCACGACTTCGACCGGCAGACACGGGCGAGTGATCGCGCGCGAGGACATGCGGGCCGACCTCGTCCAGATGAAGCGCTTCGGGTTCAACGCCGTGCGGACCTCGCATTACCCGAACGACCCGGCCTTCCTGGACCTGTGCGACGAGCTGGGCCTCTACGTGATCGGCGAGGCCGACATCGAGTCGCACGCGTTCATCGACAGCGTCTGCGCCGACCCGCGCTACCTGAACGCGTGGGTGGACCGCGTCTCCCGGATGGCGCTGCGCGACAAGAACCACGCCTCGGTGATCGCCTGGTCGCTGGGCAACGAGTCCGGCTACGGCGCGAACCACGACGCCGCGGCCGGCTGGCTCAGGCGCTACGACCCATCGCGGCCGCTCCACTACGAGGGGGCGATCAAGTGGGACTGGTCCAGCGACCAGACCGCGAGCGACCTCACCTGCCCGATGTACCCGCCCATCTCCGCGATCGTCGGCCACGCGCGGTCGGGAGGCCAGCGCCACCCGCTCATCATGTGCGAGTTCTCGCACGCGATGGGCAACAGCAACGGCACCCTTGCGGAGTACTGGGACGCGATCGAGGCGACGCCCGGGCTGCAGGGCGGCTTCATCTGGGAGTGGTGGGACCACGGGCTGGTCCAGGCGCTGCCCGACGGGACGACGCGCTGGGCATACGGCGGTGACTTCGGCGACGAACCGAACGACGGCAACTTCTGCATCGACGGGGTCGTGTTCCCGGACCGGACGCCCAAACCGGCCCTCTGGGAGCACCATGCCCTCGCCGCTCCGGTCCGGGTCAGCTGGACGGAGGACGACCTCCGGGCGGGACGGGTCACGCTCCACAACCGGCAGGACTTCCGCGATCTCTCCTGGCTCCGCGGCGAGGTCGAGGTGGCCGTGGAGGGCCTTCCCGTCCACGCGGCCGACCTGCGCCTGCCCGCGCTCGGCCCGGGCGGGGAGGCCGTCGTGGAGATCCCCGGCCTCGCGACGCTTGCCCTCGCGGATGGTGAGACGTGGCTTACCGTCCGCTTCGTAGCGGCAGAAGCGCAGGCGTGGGCCGACGCAGGCCACGAGGTCGCGTGGGCCCAGCTCCCGCTCCGGCCCGCGCTGCCACGGCCTGCGCCGCCGCGGCCTGCCGCACTCGTGATGCCAGACGGGCGGCGCGGGGTCCGGCGCGCTCGTCGACGCAGACGGGTTCCTCGTCCACGAGCTCCTGGCTGCCCCTCCCCGGCTCAGCCTCTGGCGCGCCCCGACCGACAACGACCGGATCCCGGGGCTGGCTGCAACCTGGGATGCGCTGGGCCTGGCGCACCTGGAGCGGACGCTCGTCGCCATCGAGGACGCTGACGGCGCGACGATCGTGCGGAGCCGATACCGGACCGAGCGCCGGGATCGAGGTACCCCACGAGATGGTCGTGACGCCGTTGGCGGGCGGTGCGATCCGGATCGAGGAGATTGCGGAGATCCCGGACACCCTCTCCGACCTGGCGCGGGTCGGGACGGTCCTGGAGGTCGCGGCCGACCTCGACCAGGTGGAGTGGTTCGGCCGGGGTCCGCACGAGACCTACCCGGACCGAAGGCGAGCCGGTCGCGTCGGGCGCTGGCGCTCCACGCTGGACGACCTCCACGTGCCGTACGTCCGGCCGCAGGAGAGCGGCGGGCGCGCCGACGTCCGCTGGATCGCCCTGCTCGACGCTGCCGGCCGCGGGCTGCGGATCACCCTGGACGTGCCGCGGCAGGTGTCGGCCTCCCGGTTCCGTGCCGAGGACCTCGCGGCCGCGACCCACCACGGCGAGCTGGTGCCTCGACCCGCCGCAGTCGTGCACCTCGATGCAGCCCACCGAGGCCTGGGCACCGCCAGCTGCGGGCCCGACACGTTGCCGGAGTACCTGGTGGGACCCGGCACCTATCGCTGGGCG
>CAVPJI010000027.1:0-39229 GCA_963705215.1 uncultured Chloroflexia bacterium
GGGACGCCCCTGGGGCTCGCCGCGCAGGCCTACATGGAGCGAGGCGAGCTGGTTCCCGACGAGGTGACGGTGGGGATGCTCCTCGAGCGCCTTGCCGCCCCCGACGCCGCCCGCGGGGTCATCCTCGACGGCTTCCCGCGCACGCGCTCGCAGGCAGAGGCCCTGGACCGGGCGCTCGCGGAGCGCGCGGCCGTGGTGGAGGCCGCCCTCCTCGTCGACGTTCCCGTCGACGAGCTCCTGCGGCGGCTCACCGGGCGCTGGCTCTGCGAGGCCAACGGCCACACGTTCCACGAGATCGCCTGCCCGCCGCGCGTGCCGGGCGTCTGCGACACCTGTGGGTCGCGGCTGATCCAGCGCGACGACGATCGCCCTGCCGTGGTGCAGGCGCGTCTCGACAAGCAGCTCGGCGCCCTCGCCGACGTGGTCGACCACTACCGGAGCGCCGGCGTGCTCCAGACGGTAGATGGCCGCCGGCCGATCGCCGAGGTGACCAGCGACCTGCTCGACTGCCTTGAGCCCGTTCCCGATCGGCGAACGCAGGCATGATCACCCGCAAGTCGCCGGCCGAGATCGCCAAGATGCGCCGGGCCGGCCGCGTCGTCGCCGAGGTCCTCGCCATCGTGGAGGAGGAGCTGCGGCCGGGCGTCTCGACCGCGCACCTCGACGCGCTTGCCGAGGCGCACATCCGGAAGTCGGGCGCGACACCCTCGTTCAAGGGCTACTACGGGTTCCCGGCCTCGCTGTGCATCTCGATCGACCGCGAGGTCGTCCACGGGATCCCCGGCGACCGCGTCATCCGCGAGGGCCAGGTCGTCTCGGTCGACGCCGGGGCGATCGTCGAGGGCTGGCACGGCGATGCCGCTCGGACGTTCGTCGTGGGCGAGGTGGCCAAGCCCGTTCGCGACCTCGTCGAGGCGACCCGGGTTGCGCTCGAGGCGGGAGTCGCCGCGGCGCGGCCCGGCAACCGGATCTGGGACGTCTCCGCGGCCGTCGAGGACGTCGCCCTGCCGCGCGGGTACGGGGTCGTCCGGCCCTACGTCGGCCACGGGATCGGCACCGCCATGCACGAGGAACCCCAGGTCCCGAACTACCGCACCAAGACCAGGGGCATCGAGCTGACGCCCGGCATCTGCCTGGCGATCGAGCCGATGTTCACCCTTGGCTCCGCGGACGTGGAGACCCTCAGCGACGGCTGGACGGTTGTCACGAGCGATGGGTCGATCGCCGCCCATTGGGAGGATTCGATCGCCGTCACGGAGAACGGGCCGGAGGTCCTGACCCGACCGTGAACCGCTGCGCCGCACTTGCCGGATCGAGTGGAAGTTGGTACGCTACGCGTTCGTGCGCCCGGCCCCGGCCGGCGCATGATCATGTGACGAAGGTATAAGGGAGCCTGTGGGCAAGAAGGACGCCATCGAGGTCGAAGGGACCGTCATCGAGCCGCTTCCGAACACCATGTTCGCAGTCGAGCTCGAGAACGGCCACCGCGTCCTCGCCCACATCAGCGGGAAGCTCCGGATGAACTTCATCCGGATCCTGCCGGGCGACCGGGTCCGTGTCGAGCTCTCTCCCTACGACCTCACGCGGGGTCGCATCACGTACCGGCTCAAGTAGCCGGCAGCAGCACTGAAGCGAAGAGGATCCCGTTGAAAGTCCGAGCCTCCGTGAAGGCACGCTGCGACAACTGCAAGGTGATTCGCCGCCACGGGACCGTCATGGTCATCTGCGCCAACCCGAAGCACAAGCAGCGGCAGGGCTAGACGAATGGCACGGATCGCAGGCATCGACATCCCGCGCGAGAAGCGCGTCGAGATCGCCCTCACCTACGTCTACGGGATCGGGCTCCCCACGAGCCAGAAGATCCTCCAGCAGACCAACGTCAACCCCGACACCCGGGTCCGGGACCTCACCGAGGACCAGGTCAACCGGCTGCGGGAGGTGATCGACCGCCGCTACAAGGTGGAGGGTGACCTTCGCCGTGAAGTGGCGCTGAACATCAAGCGCCTCATCGAGATCGGCTCGTATCGCGGCCTCCGCCATCGGCGGAACCTTCCGGTCCGTGGCCAGCGCACGAAGACCAACGCCCGCCAACGACGCGGTCCGAAGCGGACCGTCGGCGCCCGGCGCAAGAAGTAAGGGGACGAGTCGGAGGCATGGCGGATCGGAAGCGAGCTCCTAAGCAGCGCCGTCGGGAGCGGAAGAACGTGCCCCAGGGCCACGTGCACATCCAGGCGACCTTCAACAACACGATCGTCACGATCACGGATCAGACCGGCAACGTGATCAGCTGGGGGTCGGCCGGGGTCGTTGGGTTCAAGGGCTCCCGCAAGAGCACGCCGTACGCGGCCGCACTCTCCGCCGACTCCGCCGCCAAGAAGGCGATGGAGCACGGCATGCGCCAGGTCGAGGTCTACGTGAAGGGCCCCGGCGCCGGACGCGAACAGGCGGTGCGATCCCTCCAGGCCGCGGGCCTCGAGGTCACCGCGATCACCGACGTCACCCCGATCCCGCACAACGGATGCCGCCCGCCCAAGCGGCGCCGCGTCTGACCGGAGCTTCCGCCCCATGGCCCGTTACACCGATCCTGTTTGCCGGCTGTGCCGGCGCGAGGGCGCCAAGCTCTTCCTGAAGGGCTCGCGCTGCTATACCAAGAAGTGCGCCTTCGAGCGCCGTCCTTCGCCCCCGGGACAGCACGGCGTCCGCCGCCGCAAGGTGGGCGACTACGGCCTCCAGCTGCGCGAGAAGCAGAAGGTCCGCCGGATCTACCGCGTCCTCGAGCGCCAGTTCCGCAACTACTTCGAGGCCGCCGAATCCAACCCCGGCGTGACCGGCGAGAACCTCCTCCGGCTGCTCGAGCTCCGCCTTGACAACGTCGTCTTCCGGCTGGGCATTGCCTCGTCGCGCGACCAGGCCCGGCAGTTCGTCGGTCACGGTCACTTCGCCGTCAACGGGCGCCCCACGAACATCCCGTCCTTCCAGGTCAAGCCGGGCGACACGGTGGCCGTGCGCGAGTCGCACCGCGACCGCGAGCCGTTCAAGCTGGCCAAGGAATCCCTCCGCTCCGTGTCCGTTCCGGAGTGGCTCACCATCGACCCGACGACCCTGACCGGGACGATCGCCGCCGCACCGCGGCGCGACCAGATGCCGCTCGAGCTCAACGAGCAGCTCGTGGTCGAGTACTACTCGAGGTAGCCCCGCCCCATGATCGAACTCGAGACCACGACCCAGATCGAGCCTGTCGCGGAGCAGGGCTCGTACGCCAAGTACGAGGCAGGCCCGCTTCCGGCCGGCTACGGGACGACCCTGGGGAACGCGCTCCGGCGCGTCCTCCTCTCCTCGCTCGAGGGGGCGGCCGTCACCTCCATCCAGATCCGCGACGTCTACCACGAGTTCACCACGATCGCCGGCGTCAAGGAAGACGTCACCCAGATCGTCCTGAACGTCAAGCGGCTCCGCCTCCGCAGCTTCGCGGCCCACCCGGTCCAGCTCAAGCTCATCAAGTCCGGGGCCGGGACGGTCACCGCCGGTGACATCCTCGAGTCGGCAGACGTCGAGATCGTCAACCCCGATCAGGTCCTCATGACCCTCGACGCCGATGACGTCCAGGTGGAGATGGACCTGACCGTCGAGCGTGGCGTCGGCTACCTCGCCGCTGAGCGGCCCGAGGGGCTGCCCATCGGCGTGATCCCGGTCGACGCCATCTTCACGCCCGTGCGGAAGGTCAACTTCCACGTCGACAACACGCGCGTGGGCCAGATGACCAACTACGACAAGCTGACGCTGGAGATCGAGACGGACGGGACCCTCGGCCCGGAGGATGCCCTCGCGAAGGCCGCCGACATCCTGGTCCGCCAGTTCTCGCTCTTTGCCAACGTGGGCGCCGCCGCGGTTCCGGTCGCGGCCGCCACCGGGGCGCCGCAGATCCCGGCCAGCATGCTGGAGATGCCGATCGAGGAGCTCGACCTCCCGATGCGGGCATACAACTCCCTCAAGCGCAACAACATCGTCAAGGTCGGGCAGCTCCTGCAGCTATCCGACGACGAGCTGCTCCGCATGCGGAACTTCGGCAAGAAGTCGCTCGACGAGATGAAGGAGCGCCTCCGCATGCGAGGGTTCCTCGTCCCGGAGACCGAGCCCGGCGACCTCGACGGCCTCGACGATGACGGCGCCGACGACAACGACGACGGTGGCGAAGGCGATGGTCCCTTCGACGCCGAGCCCGGGGAGGCCTGAGCCATGGCCCACCGCATCAGCGGCCGCAAGCTCGGGCGCGAGCACAGCCCTCGGCTGGCGCTCTACGCCAACCTGATCGTTGCCGTCCTTCGTTACGAGAAGATCAAGACGACCGAGGCGAAGGCGAAGGAGCTCCGTCCGCTCGTGGAACGGATGATCACGCTCGCCAAGCGCGGCGACCTCGCCGCCCGCCGGATGGTCGTCGCCGAGCTTCCCAACGAACCCCTCGTCATCAAGAAGCTCTTCGATGAGATCGCCCCGAAGTACGCCGAGCGGACGTCCGGGTACACCCGGATCACCCATCTCGGCAATCGGAACGGTGACCGAGCTCCGATCGTCCAGATCGAGCTCCTCTGACCTCAGTCAGGGCGCCCGAGAGGGAGCCCCCGTGCGCTACCGGGCACGGGTCGAATACGACGGAACGGACTTCTCCGGGTTCCAGGCCCAGCCGGGCACCCGGACGGTCCAGGGTGAGCTCGAAGCCGCGCTGGCTCAGCTCTCCGGCGGAAGCCGGGTGCGGGTCGACGCGGCGGGACGGACCGACACGGGCGTCCATGCGGCAGGCCAGGTGATTGCCTTCACCTACCGCGGGTCGCTCGGGGTGACGGAGCTCGGCCGGGCGCTCGATGCGCTCCTGCCGGAGGATGTCGCGGTCCGGGACCTCCGGCGCGTGCCGGCCGGGTTCCATCCTCGATATGCGGCGCGGTATCGGGAGTACCGCTACACCGTCTGGAACGGGCCGCGCAGCCCGCTCCGCGAGCGCCTTGCGCTCGGGGTGCGGACCCCGCTCGACACCGCCGCGATGGCGCGGGCCGGGTCGGCCCTCGAGGGCCGGCACGACTTCTCCGCTTTCGGGGCGGCGGACCGGCAGCCGGTTCGGACCCTTCACCGGGTCCGGGTCCGGAGGGACGGCCCGCTCGTGACGATCGACGTCAGGGGCGACGCCTTCCTTCGCCACATGGTCCGGCGGATCGCCGCGGCGCTCCTCCTGGTGGGACGCGGCGAAGTCGAAGAGTCGGCTGTGGCCGCGGCGCTCGCGTCGAGGACACCGGCCTTCAACGGGGCAGTCGCCCCGGCGAAGGGGCTCTGCCTGCGGCGTGTCGTCCTCGGACGGACCGCCAAGGAGATGAACGGAGACAGATGACCACGAAGACGTACACGCTCCGAGAGGCGGAGATCGACCGACGCTGGTACGTCGTCGACGCGACGGACGAGACGCTCGGCCGGCTTGCGTCGCGGATCGCCCGCGTCCTCGAGGGCAAGAACAAGCCGACCTACACGCCGAACCTCGATTCGGGCGACCACGTGATCGTGCTGAACGCCGGGAAGGTCGCTGTCTCGCGAGACAAGCTGGCCTCCAAGGTGTACGCGCGCCACAGCGGGTACCCGGGCGGATACAAGGAAGAGACCCTCGGGCACCTCCTCGAGCGGCGCCCGGAAGAGGTGCTCCGGCGCGCGGTGAAGGGGATGCTGCCCCACAACCGCCTGGGAGCGAAGCAGCTCCGCAAGCTGAAGATCTATGCGGGCCCGGCCCATCCGCACAAGGCCCAGCAGCCCGAGCCGCTGGCCTGACGAGGAGGACGCCCGAATGATCACTTCCGCCTACTTCCAGGGCACCGGACGCCGCAAGACGTCAGTCGCGCGTGTCCGCCTCATGGCCGGCGAGGGCGAGATCGTCGTCAACGGCCGCTCGCTCGAGCAGCACTTCGGCAATGCGATCTCCGAGGGCGACCTGCGGATGCCGTTCCGGGTCACCGGGACGGAGGGGCGCTTCAACGCCCTGATCAAGGTCGAGGGCGGCGGCGTGACCGGCCAGGCGGGCGCGATCCGCCATGGCATCGCCCGGGCCCTCCTCACCGTGGACCCCGAGGGCTACCGGCTGCCGCTTCGCCAGGCCGGCTTCCTCACCCGCGATCCGCGGATGAAGGAGCGCAAGAAGTACGGTCTCAAGCGGGCCCGCAAGGCGCCGCAGTACACGAAGCGTTGACCAGGTGGGCGCCGCGGGTGCCCGGCGACAATCCATGAGCCGGGCGCCCCGCGAGGGGCGCCCCTTCTCCTCCCGGTTCGGGAGCCGGCAGCGATGACCGAGACGCTCTTCGAGCGGTACAAGGAGGCCCTTCGGGCCGGCCACGTGGCGGTCCTGCGGGGCCGTCTTGAAGACGCCGCCGTCGCCTACCGCGAGGCGATCTCGATCACCGCCGACCGCGCCGTGCCGCGAACGGCCCTCGGCGGTGTCCAGCTTCGGCTGGGCGACCCTGCGGGAGCCCTCGAGGCCTTCGACGGCGCCCTGGCGCTCGACCCCGATGACGATGCGTCTCTCGGCGGCCGGGCGCAGGCGCTCGTCGTCCTCCGGCGGACGGCCGAGGCAGCCGTCGTGTATGACCATCTCGCCGACGTCCGAGCCGCGCGCGGACGGGTCCGCGATGCCGCCGAGGCCGCCCGCAGGGCCCTCGCGATCGAGCCGACGGACGAGCGGCGCCGCCGCCACGCGCGCCTGACCGAGGACGATGCGGCGGCGGGCGCGCAGGCGATCGAGGCGGCGTCCGACGAGCATGACGACACAGCGGCCGAGCCGGACGGGGAGCTGGCCGATGTCGTCGACGAGGCCGGCGACGCCGAGGCGGCCACGCCGCCCGAGCCGCCGCCGGACCCGGAGGCGCTCATCGTGGCGTTCGAGGAGGCAGCCGCGCGCGGTGACACCGGGACTGCCGCGGTAGCGGCGCTGGCCGCGGCGCGCGCCCATCGCGCGGACGGCCGGATGGCCGCAGCCTTCGATGCGTGCCTGCTGGGGATCGGCGTTCGCCCCGGCGACGTGGATCTCCACCTGCTCCTCGCCGACCTGGCGGTCGATCACGGCTGGTCGGGCCAGGCTGGCGACGCCTACCAGCAGCTGCTGCGCCTGGCGGACCTCGATGGCGACGCCGCCGCGGCCGACCTCGTGCGGCGCACCGCGGCCGACCGGCTGCCCGAGGACCGGCGCTTCGCTTCCGTCGACCCTGGCTGATCCGCCGGCCGACCGGCATCGGCGGTCGGGCTGCCGGAGGGCCGGTGCTACACTCACCGGACGATGTGGGAGTTCCTCGAGTCGATTGGAGGCCAGGTCTCGCTGGCCACGCTGATCGACATCGGGCTGACTGCCGTCGTCATCTACTGGGTCTTCAGCCTGATCCGCGGCACCCGGGCGGTCCGCCTCGTGATCGGGGTCAGCGTGATCCTCCTGATCTACGGCGTGGCCCAGGCAGCGGGGCTGCGACTCTTCACCCAGCTTCTCCAGGCAGGGGCCGTCGTGGGCCTCTTTGCCCTCGTCGTCGTCTTCCAGCCGGAGCTCCGGCGCGGCCTCGAGCGCCTGGGGCGGGTAGGTTCGTTCGCGTGGCTCATGTCGCCATCCGACCAGCGGGCGGCCGAGCGGGTCGCCGCCGCCGTTGCCCGGGCCGCGGCCCGTCTGGCGGCGGCGCGCACGGGCGCCCTCATCGTGATCGAGCGGGAGACGGGTCTCGAGGAGATCGCCGAGACCGGCGTGATGATCCACGGCGACCTGACGGCGGACCTCCTCCAGGCGCTCTTCGTGCCCCGCGGGGCGCTCCACGACGGAGCAGTCATCGTGCGCGGCGAGACGCTCCTCGCGGCTGGAGCGCTGCTGCCCCTTGCCGAGACGACCCTGCAGGCGGAGCGCTACGGCACCCGCCACCGGGCGGCCCTTGGGATCACGGAGCAGACCGACGCGGTCGTCGTCGTGGTCTCGGAGGAGACCGGGCAGGCGAGCCTCGTGGAGCGGGCCCGAATCCGCCGGAACCTCGACGAGGCGCAGCTCGGCCGGGCGCTCACCGCGCTCCTGCGCCCGGAGCGACGCGGGGATGCGCTGCGCGACCGGCTGGGTCGTCCCCGTCCCGCCGCGGTCGGACTGCGCCGCGCCGCCCTGGGCGACCTCGGCCGCACGGCGCGGGAGAGCGGCCCGGACGAGCCGCTCGACGAAGCGCCGGGCGCTGCCGCCGGCGCTGGCGGCTGACCGGTCGTGCGCCAGGCCATCGCCTTCGTCTTCCGCAACTGGCCACTCAAGCTGGCGGCAATCGTGCTCGCCTCGCTCCTGTATGCCGGCCTGATCGTGTCGGCCTCCGCCGAGACCTTCCAGGGCCGTATCCCCATCCAGCTGCTCAACCAGCCGCCCGACACGTACGTGCTCGGAGACATCGAGGACGTGACCTCGGTCCGCTACCTTGCGATCGGCTCCGACCGCCCGCAGGTCACCGCTGCCAGCTTCACGGCAACGGTGGACCTGGCCGATGTGGTGGCGGTGCCCGGAGCGCCGAGCGTCAGCCTCCCGGTCGTGGTGCGATCCGTGGATCCCGCCATCCAGGTGATCGATTTCGCCCCGTCGCGGGTCGCCGTTCGCCTCGATCCGCTCGTGACCCGCGAGGTGCCGGTGGACGTGGACCTCGGGACCGTGCCGCCGGGCCTCGACGTGCGCGAGCCGGTCGTCTCCCAGGATCCGGTGACGGTCTCGGGGCCCGATTCCGCGGTTCGGGCCGTTGCCGCGGCGCTCGCGCAGGTGCGCCTCGATCCGTCCGGGATCGACGTCAACGAGACCGTCGGGCTGCAGCCCGTCGATGCGCAGGGCGTGGTCGTCGGCGGGGTCGACGTCGACCCGAGCACCGTGCGGGTCACGATCCAGATCGGGAGCCAGCTCTCGACCAAGACCCTGCCGGTGAGCCCGGTGGTCACGGGCGCGCCGTCGCCGTCGGTCGAGATCACCGCGGTCGAGGTGCAGCCGACCCTCGTGACCGTGGAGGGTGACGCCGACGCGCTGGCCGGTCTCGTCTCGATCGACACGCGTCCGGTGGCGGTCTCCGGTGCCACCGCCGATGTGGAGGCAACCGTCGGGCTCGACCTCCCGGAGGGGGTTGCCGCGCTCGGCGTCGACCAGGTGCAGGTGACGATCACGATCCGCCCCCGCACGGGAACCCGGACCTTCGAGGCCGGCGCCCAGATCGTGAACGGCGGGCCGGACCTGGCCTACCGGCCGGCGATCGACCGCGTGCTCCTCACCGTGGGCGGGACGCTCGAGGCGCTCGACGCCGTCGATCCCGCTCGGATCGCTGCCCTCCTGGACGTGGCGGGGCTGGGCCCGGGGACCACCGCCGTGCCCGTGACCGCTCGGCTGCCCGCCGGCGTCTCCTTCGTTGCTGCATCACCCCCGGAGGTGACCGTGACCGTGACTCCCGTGGCCACGCCGGCCCCGACCGTCTCGCCGGCGGCACTCCCCCCGGCGACCCCGACGCCGCCTCCCACGCCGGCCCCCTGACGATGGGCCGCCTCTTCGGCACCGACGGGATCCGTGGCGTGGCCAACGTTGACCTGCGCCCGCCGCTTGCCTACGCGCTCGGGAGGGCGGTCGCCCACGAGCTGGCCGGGCCCGGCGGAGCCCTGGTCGTGGGCCAGGACACGCGGCGCTCGGGCGGGATGCTCGCGGCGGCGATCGCCGCCGGCGCAGCGAGCATGGGAACGGACGTCCGGATCGCGGGGGTCCTGCCCACGCCGGCCCTGGCCTACCTGGCCGGGAGCGGGGCGTTTGCAGCGGGGATCATGGTCTCGGCCTCCCACAATCCCGCCGACGACAACGGCCTCAAGGTGCTCGACCGCGGGGGTCTCAAGCTCGACGAGTCCGCGGAGGACGCGCTCGAGCAGCTGATCTGGCGGACGGAGGAGCTCGGCGGCCCGAGGAACGCCGGGATCGGGCGCGTCGCGGAAGCGCCTGACCTGGTGGACCTCTACCGCACCGACCGCCGGCGCCTGGCGGAGGTGACCCCGTGCGACCTCCACATCGTGCTCGACTGCGCGAACGGGGCCGGTGGGGTGACCGCGCCCGGGATCCTCGCCGCGACGGGCGCCCGGATCGACGTGATCCACAACGAGCCCGACGGGGTCAACATCAACGACGGCTGCGGCGCCACCGCGCCCGCTTCGCTGGCGGCCGAGGTCCTGGCCCGGGGGGCCGACCTTGGCTTCGCCCTCGACGGCGACGCTGACCGGCTCGTCGTGGTCGACCGCCACGGTCGCATCGTGGACGGCGACCAGCTGCTCGGCGTCTGCGCGCTCGACCGCCTTGCCCGCGGGGCGCTCCCGGGCGGCATCCTCGTCGTGACCGTCCTCTCCAACGGCGGCCTGGAAGCCGCGCTTGCCGGCGTGGGCGGACGGCTGGTCCGGACGCCGGTCGGTGACAAGTACATCCTCGAGGGGATGCAGGTGACGGGGGCCGGCCTCGGTGGCGAGAAGAGCGGCCACGTGATCGTCCTGGAGCACGCGACCTCGGGCGACGGTCTGGTCACGGGCCTCGAGCTCCTGTCGATCCTGGGCCGCGCGGGTCGCCCCATCGACGAGCTCGCCGCCGCCATCCCGCTCTTTCCCCAGGAGCAGCGCGCGGTCCCTGCGCAACGAAAGGAGCAATGGGAGGCGGACCCGGTGCTGGGCGCGGCGATCGCAGAAGCGCGGGATCGGCTCGGCGCCGGCGGACGGATCCTGGTCCGCCCGTCGGGGACCGAGCCCGCCCTGCGGGTGATGATCGAGGGCGCCGATCCGGCGCTTGTTCGCGAGCTGGCGGACGAGCTGGCTGCGCTGGCGGGCGAGCGCCTACACTGATCGCCTTCACGGGCGTTGGCGCGGACGCGCCGGTCAGCAGAGGTGGGTTCGAACGGCATGTGCGGGATCGTCGGCTACACAGGACCTCGCGCCGCCGGCCCGATCCTGATGGAGGGGCTGCGCCGCCTCGAGTACCGGGGCTACGACTCGGCCGGTATCGCCCTGGTAACCGAGGCGGGTGAGCTCTTCGTCGAGAAGAAGGCCGGCAAGCTCGCCAACCTCACGACGGCCCTCGAGGATCGGACCCCCAACGCCGGCATCGGGCTCGCCCACACGCGCTGGGCCACGCATGGCCGGCCGAATGACCTGAACGCCCATCCCCACGTGGACTGCACCGGCGAGATCACGGTGATCCACAACGGAATCATCGAGAACTTCGGCGAGCTGCGGGACGGCCTGGAGGCGCGCGGTCACGTGCTGGCCTCCGAGACCGACACGGAGGCTCTCGCCCACCTCGTCGAGGAGGCCTATCACGGGGACCTCGCGGCGGCGGTCCGCGAGGCCCTGGCCCGCGCCCACGGCGCCTACGCCATCGCGGTCATGCACCGTCGCGAGCCGGACCGGCTCGTCGGGGCCCGGATGAACGTGCCCCTCGTGGTTGGGCTCGGCGACGGCGAGACGTTCCTGGCCTCGGACGTGGCCGCGATCCTCGCCCACACGACCCGCGTCGTCTTCCTCGAGGAGGGCGATGTCGCCGACCTCCGGCCCTGGGGGATCTCGGTCACCGACGTCGCCGGCCGGCCCTGTCAACGGGACGTGACGGAGATCACCTGGACGGCCGAAGCGGCCGAGAAGGGCGGCTTCGACCACTTCATGCTCAAGGAGATCCACGAGCAGCCCCAGGCGCTCCGGCAATGCCTCGCGGGCCGGGTGGCGGCCGACGGGACGCTCCGGATCGACGAGCTGGCCCCGCTCGCTGGCGTCCTGCCGGCAATCACCCGGGTCGAGCTCGTCGCGTGCGGCACCGCGTCGTACGCCGCGCTCGTCGGCGCGGCCCTCATCGAGCGCTGGACGGGGCTCGCGGCGCGGGTCACCGTCGGGTCGGAGTTCCGGTACAGCCCGCCCCCGCTCGATGCCACGACCCTCGTGATCGCGGTCACCCAGTCGGGCGAGACGGCCGACACGATCGCCCCGACCCGCCACGCGCGCGAGCAGGGCTGCCCGATCGTGGCCGTCACGAACACCGTCGGCTCGGCGATCACCCGCGAGGCCGACGCGATCCTCTTCCTCCAGGCCGGCCCCGAGATCGCGGTGGCGGCCTCGAAGACCTTCACGACCCAGGTGGCGACCCTCGTCATGGTCGCCGCAGCGATCGCCCGGGCGCGGGGGGCGCTTGCCCCCGCGGACGAGCGCGAGCTCGTCGCCGCCCTGCGCGCCCTCCCCGATGCGGCTCAGCGGGCGCTCGACGCGAACGCCGGGATCCGCGACCTCGCCCGGCGCTACGTGAACAGCCGGGGCTTCATGTTCGTCGGGCGCGGCACCTCGTACCCGGCGGCCCTCGAGGGCGCCCTCAAGCTCAAGGAGGTCTCCTACGTCCACGCCGAGGGCTATGCCGCGGGCGAGCTCAAGCACGGACCCATCAGCCTCCTCGACGCGGAATGCCCGCTCGTGGCCGTGGCCACGCGGTCGGTGGTCTACGAGAAGCTGATCAGCAACGTCATGGAGGGCCGGGCGCGCGACGCGCGCGTCATCGCCGTCGCGACCGAGGGCGACACCCAGATCGAGCGGTTTGCCGACGACGTCCTGTGGGTCCCGGACACGCTGGAAGCGCTGAGCCCGATCCTCGCGATCATTCCCCTGCAGCTCTTCGCCTACGAGATGGCGGTCGCCCGGGGCACGGACGTCGACCAGCCGCGCAACCTCGCCAAGTCAGTGACGGTGGAGTAGGGCGGGCGATGGGCGGGTCGACGCCGGCCTCGGCCGGCATGGCGGAGCTCGGCCTCGACGTCATCCGGGTCGAGCGGATCCGCGAGGCGCTCGAGCGCTTCGGCGACCGGTTCGTCGGACGGGTGCTGACCCCGGCCGAGGCGCGCTACGTTCGCGGCCGCCCCGAGACCTTTGCGGGGCGCTGGGCGGCGAAGGAGGCGGTCAGCAAGGTCCTCGGCCTCGGCGTTCGCGGCGTGGGCTGGCGGGACATCGAGATCGAGCGGCTCCCGACGGGCCAGCCGGCGGTTCGGCTCCACGGGCGGGCGGCCGCGCGAGCCGACCAGCTGGGCGTGGAGCGAGTGGCGGTGAGCATCACCCACGAGCGGGAGTACGCCCTGGCCGTCGCGTTCGGCATCCGGAGCGCCGGCGGGCGGTATCTCCTCCCGCCGGACATCGACGCCCAGCTCGACGAGCGCGAGGCGGCGTTGCAGCGGCGGATGGAGCGGCTGCGGGCCCTGGCCGCGGAGGCGGCGGCGCTCGAGACCGGGCGCGGCGGACCGGCGTCGGGCGGAGGCGGGGGCGGTGGCGGTGGCGGAGCTTCGCGATGACTGATCTCGAGCGGCTCGACGACCGGGTCGCGGCCCTCTTGCTGCCCGCGAGGCCCCTCCGCGGGCACAAGGGAACGTTCGGGAAGCTCCTCGTCCTCGCCGGATCGCTCGACTACGCGGGCGCCGCCCTCCTGGTCTGCCGGGCAGCGGGCCGGGCCGGCGCCGGCCTCGTGACCCTCGCCGTACCCGAATCCCTGCAGCCGCTCTTCGCGGCCAAGGTCGTGGAGGCCACGACGATGCCCCTCGTCGAGGATGACGTGGAGGAGGTGGACCCGGAGCCCGCCCTTGCCCGGATCCTCGACCACGACCACGACGCCCTCGTCATCGGGCCCGGCCTGCGCCCTTCGCTGGCGACGGGCGAGCTCGTCCGCGGCGTGCTCGGGCCGACCGGCGGCGAGGACGCCTGCCCCGCGGTCGTCGACGCCGAGGCCCTGCGGACGCTCGCCGCCGAGGACGGCTGGTGGGAGGGCGTGCGCCGAGCGTCCGTCCTCACGCCCCACGCCGGCGAGTTCGCCCGCCTCCGCGCTGCGTCCGGCATCTCGCCCGAGGCCGACGGAGACCTCAACGCGGACGACGGGGCGCGCGCGGACGCTGCCCTCGATGCCGCCGTCACCTGGGGCCACGTGGTCGTGCTCAAGGGCGCCCACACCGTCGTCGCCGCCCCGGACGGGTCGGGAGCGGTCGCGCCGTTCGAGAACCCGGGCCTCGCGACAGGCGGGACCGGCGACGTCCTGGCCGGGACGATCGGGGCGCTCCTCGCCCAGGGCCTCGCGCCCTACGCCGCGGCGCGCCTCGGGGTCTACCTCCACGGCATGGCCGGCGAGGCCGTCCGGGCCCGGGTGGGCGACGCGGGGATCCTCGCCGGCGACCTGCCCCTGGAGGTGGCGCTCGCGCGACGGCGGCTGGCCGGCGAGGCGGCACGTCGAGCCGGCACGGGCCGCGTCGGCTTCGGCAGCCGGGACGGCGCCGGGCACGGCCGCGACGCCCCGTGACGGCGCCTGTCGACGCCGGCGGGACGAATCCGGCTGGCATCGACGCGCGGCTCCGGACCGCCGGCCTGCCGCCGCTTCCCCGGACGGCCTGGCTGGAGGTCGATCTGGACCGGCTCGCGGGCAACGTCGCCGCGATCCGGGCGGGCCTGCCGCCCGGGGTCACGGTCGAGGTGGTCGTCAAGGCCGACGCCTACGGCCACGGGGCGGTGCCCGTCGCGTACGCTGCGCTGGCGGCCGGCGCCCGGGGCCTCTGCGTGGCCACCCTCGACGAGGCCCTCGAGCTGCGGGCGGCGGGGATCTCGGGGCCGATCATGGTCCTCTTCCAGGTCCCGCCCGACGGGGCCGTGGTGGCGGCTCGTGCGGGCGTGGCGATCGCCGCCGGGGACGCCGGCCTGCTCGGGGAGGCGATCACCGCCCATGGGGCGTCGCGCCGGCGAGCCCGTCGCGCGATCCCGGACCTGGAGATCCAGCTGGCCCTTGAGACCGGCCTCGGCCGCGACGGGCTGACGATCCCGGAGGCGATCTCCGCGGGTCGGCTCATCGCCACGGCGCCCGGTGTCGTCCTGCGGGGCGCGTGGTCGCATCTCCAGGCGCCGGCCGACCGGGCCCGGACCGATCGGCAGGTCGAGCGCTTCGCGGCCGCCGTGGAGGCGCTGCGGCGTGCCGGGATCGCCGTCCCGCATCGGCACCTCCTGGCGTCGGGCGGGATCCTCGCGGTCGAGCGGCTCGTCGGTGGGGAGCACCCGGTGTTCGACGGGCTGCGGGTCGGGCTGGCTGCGTACGGCATCATCCCCGACGGCCTGCCCATCGGGTCGGCCGCAGCCGGGATCCACGCCGGCCTCCGCCCCGTCCTGTCGCTGCACGCCCGGCCCATCAGGGTGGCGGACCTCTCCGCGGGCACCGGCATCAGCTACGGGCCCTCGTTCGTGGCGGCCCGCCCCAGCCGGATCGCCACGCTTCCGCTGGGCTATGCGGACGGCTGGGTGCGCTCCCTCTCGAACCGGGCGGCAGCCCTCGTGCGCGGTCTCCGCGTGCCGCTCGTGGGCAACGTGGCGATGGACGCAGTCATGGCGGACGTCACGGACGTTCCGGGCCCGCCCGTGACCTCCGCCGACGAGTTCGTCCTCCTCGGTGCCCAGGGCGGCGACGAGATCACCGCCCTGGAGTTGGCGCAGGAGCGCACCACGATCACCTGGGAGGTCGTCGCCGTGATGTCCCGGCGGCTACCCCGGGTGTACACTGCGCGGGCCGTGCCGGTCGGCATCCGTACGCTCACCGAGGATCGGGGGACATGGCGCAGCTTGCGCTCTGGAACGGCGACATCTGCGACCTCGAGGTCGATGCGATCGTGAACCCCGCGAACGTCACGCTCTGGATGTCCACCGGCGTCGCCGGCGCGATCAAGCGCCGCGGGGGCGACGCGATCGAGTTCGCCGCGGTGCGCCAGGCGCCGGTGGTGCTCGGGGACGCGATCGTGACCGGCGCCGGGGCCCTGGGCGCGCGCTGGATCATCCACGCCGTGTCGCTCGACCACGAGCGGCGCACGAGCGCGGCCGCGATCGAGCGGGCCGTCCGGAGCGCCCTCGCTCGCGCCCGCGAGCTGGGCGTCGAGACGCTGGCCATTCCGGCCCTCGGCACCGGCGTGGGTGGCTTCCCGCTTCCCGAGGCCGCCCGGATCACGGTGGCCGCGGTCCGCGCGGAAGCGCCCCGCCTGCCGCGTCTCCGGACCATCACCTTCGCGCTCCGCGGCCCGGCCGCGTACGAGGCATTCCGGCAGGCGCTCGCCACTCCCGAGGCGGCCGGCGCGCGGGCCGGGGGCGGTCGCACATGACCGGGAGCGCGGGAGCCCTCCCGACGCCCGAGCAGCGCGCCGAGCTCGTCGAAGAGGTGGCCCGCGAGATCCTGCTGCACGGCATGACGGCCCCGGCCGTCCTCTTCCTCCAGGCCAGCATGCCCGACGGGATGCTGCCGGGCAGCGCGATGCTCTTCTTCGACCCCGTCCTCCGCCGCGTCTTCGGCGGCGAGAACGCGCCGGGCCGCGCGATCCTCGCCGATGACCTCGGGATCGAGCAGCTCATCGATCGCCTCGAGGAGCTCGACGAGGACCTGAGCTGGGACGCGTGACCGACGCCGCGGCCCCCAGGAGCCGGTCGGGGGCTGCGCCGACCCGCTCGACAGGCGCAGCCCGCGACGCCTTCGTCACCCTCGATCGCGGGACCGCGACCTCCGCCGCGGCCATCGTCGCCCGCGTGGATCGTCGCTGGAGGCTGCTCGCGGCAGCGGCCGTCCCGACGATCGGGGAGCCGGCGTCCGAGGCGCCAGGTGCCGACGTGCTCGGCGCGCTTCTCACTGAGCGCATCCGGGATGCCGACCCGGCGCTGGCGGACGATCTCGGGCTCGGCGTGCCGGGGACGCTGCTGCCCGCCGTCAAGGCCTTCGGGGGCCCTGCCGCCGAGGCAGTCGTCCTGGCTGGCACCGAGGCCACCCGCCAGCGCCTCGAAGCCGATGCGAACGCCGCCGGCTGGCACGCGACGGGGGCCAGCGCCGAGCGCGTCGACCCGCTCGAGATGACGCGTCTCGCGACCCGCCCCAATGTCACAACCCTGATCGTCGGGACGGGTGACCCGCCAACCTCCGACGAGCGCGACCTGGTCGGCGAGCTCGTCGCGCTCGCGGCGGGTGTGGCCGAGCGGCGCCCGGGGCTGTCGATCGTCCTCGTCGGCGCGGCGGTCGCGCGGGCGTCGGGCTTTCCCCTTGGGACTGACGTGGCCGCGGTTCCGCGACCCGATGCGGAGGGGGACCTCCACCTTCGCGCCCTGCTCGCGGCACGCCGCGCCGGTCCCGCCGACGCACGCCACGCCCTGGTTGCCGCGACGGCCACGCTCGCCGAGGTGCTCGATCTCCGGGTCGAGCTGCTCGAGGTGGGAATGAGCGGCGCCCTCCGCGCCCGGGCGGAGCCCGGCCCGGAGCCGGGGGCTCCCGTCCGGATCGCAGCCGTCGAGGCGCCATCCGCCGTGCTCGGCCTCGTTGACGACGATGCCGCCCTCGATCGGGTCGAGGCGTGGGCGACCCTCGGCGTGGACCGGGCGCGCCTGCGCGATCGGCTCGCCGAGCTGCGCCTCGCCCCCTGGGCCGACCTCGGCGGGGACGGTGCCCTCCTGCGCGCGGCGGCGCTCCGGGCCTCGCTCCAGCGCCTGGTCGCGGCGACCGCCGAGCTGGACGGCGCGCCCCCCGACCTGGTGATCCTCGCCGGCGGGGCGTGGTCGTCGATCCCGGCCGCCGCCGCCCTGCTCGTCCTTGCCGACGCGGTTCGACGGCCGGGCGTCGTCCAGGTCGCCCTCGATTCCGCCCGTCTCCTCGCCCCGCTGGGGACCATCGAGGACGCCGCCGAACGGGCTCGGATCCTCGGCGACCTCGTGCCCGACGCACTCGTGCCCCTGGGCACCCTCGCGATCGCCCGCGGCGTTCGGACGGGACGCCAGGTCGGGCAGCTCCGCATGGCCGTCGGTGACGCGCCCATTGACCTCCAGCTCTCGGGCGGCCGCCTGGCACTCGTGGACCTGCCGCCCGGCCAGTCCGGAGCCGTCGAGCTCGCCTTCCGGGCACCCGTCGACCTGGGCGTGCGGGGCAAGCGCTTCGCGCTGCGCGCGACGGGCGGACTGGCCGGCTTCGTCGTGGATCTCCGCGACGTGCCGCTCCGGCTCCCTGAGCGGACCGAGGCCCGGCGCGACGTGCTGGGGAGCTGGGAGGCGGCCCTCTGGCCGGAGCGCGACTCGTGAGCGGCTCTCCCTTCGTCGCGGTCCGGCCGCTCCTGATGGCCGAGCCGCGCGTCCGCATCCCCCTGCTGCCCGGCGACCGGATCGTCGCGAGCGCGGGCGCGACGGTGGTCCCGGGGGACCTGCTCGCGGAACGGGTGCGGGAGCCACGGCTGGTGGAGGTCGACGACGATCGCGGCTCGGTCACGTCGCACCCGGGCGCGTGGATCGCCGCGGAGCCCGCGCGGCGCGGAACTGCGCCGGCCGGCGAGCTGCTCTTCGAGCACGGAGGCCGGCGCCGGATCGCGACCGGGCCGCACCCGGACCTCGTGACGGCGCCGGCGGCCGGCACCGTGGTCGCGATCCGCCCGGGCGTCGAGATCGAGCTCCAGCTCGAGGGTGTGGGGATCCCGGGCACCGAGCTCCTCGGCGATCCGGGCCACGGTCGCCTCACGCTGCTCCCCGGCGACGGCGACGGGCGGATCCCGCTCGAGGTCGCCCATGCCGGCGCGATCATCGTCTTCCCCGGTCGTGCCGACGCGGAGACCCTGACCCGGGCCCGGGCGATGGGGATCGCGGGAGCGGTGGTGCCGGCCCTTGCCGAGCGCGACCGGCGCGACGTCGCCGCGTCGGAGGTTCGCCAGCGGGCGGGGCTCCACCGGCTCGCCCCGTTCCCCGTCCTGGTCCTCGACGGCTTCCTCCGGCGGGCGCTGGCCGGGCCGATGCGCGAGATCCTCACCGGCCTGGCCGGATCGGAGGTCGGCCTCGTGACGGGCCCACCCCTGCTCGTGACGGCGAGGGCGCCCGGCGACCTGCCCCTGCCGGACCCGGACCGCGTGCGCGTGCGGGGCGGCCCGGAGATCGGGTGCGAGGGCCGGTTCGCGGGGCTGGCCGGCCCCCGTCGCCTCCCCGGTGGGATCGTGGTCGAGACGGCGAGGGTCGTCCTTGACGACGGGCGCGAGACGATCGTCGCAATCGGCGACCTGGAGCGATTCGCCTGACGTCGGGCGCGCCGCCGGCGATGGCGCTGCGGGGGCGCCGTCGCACCCGGGCGCTTCGGGTAGGCTCTTGTCGTGACCGCGCCCCGCACCGCCGTCCGGCGGACCTGCCGCTCGCCCGCCGCCACGCGCGCCCTCGGGGCGCGCCTCGGCGCGGCAGCCCGTGCGGGCGACGTGATCGCCCTCGACGGCCCCCTCGGCGCCGGGAAGACGGAGCTGGCCCGCGGCATCGCCCGGGGCCTGGGCGTGACGGAGCCCGTGGCCTCGCCCACGTTCATCCTCGTTGCCGAGCACGAGGGGCGCGTCCCGCTCTTCCACGTGGATTGCTACCGGGTGGCAGGCCCGGCCGACGCCCTCGCCGCCGGGATCCTCGACGACCGCGCCGCCGACGGCGTCACGGTGATCGAGTGGGCCGAGCGCCTCGCCGGCGCGCTCCCGCCGGGCCGCCTCGAGGTGGCGATCGACGGCGCCGGCGACGGCCCACGGGCGCTGGTCCTGCAGGCGACGGACCCGCGCCATGCCCTCCTCCTGGAGGCACTGGCGTGACGACGCGCGTCGAGCGCCGATCGGCGCCGCCGGTCCTCGCGATCGAGACCGCCACGACCCGGGCCCTCGTGGCCCTCGGCACCCTCGAGGGGGAGCTGCTGGCGGTGGACGAGTGGGAGGCGGGCCACCGCCACGCGGAGGAGCTGCTCGTGCGAGTGGCGCGTCTCCTGGCGGGCGCCGGGATCCGGCGCCCGGTGCCGGGGACGCTGGCCGGGATCGCCGCCGGCACCGGCCCCGGGGGATTCACCGGGCTCCGGGTTGGCCTGGCGACCGCGCACGGGATTGCGCGGGCCGCCGCCGCGCCGTTGGTCGGGATCCCGACGGGCCTCGCCCTGGCCGCCGCGGCACGGGTCGGAGGCGCCGTGGGGCGCGGCGCGCAGGTCGCGCTCCTGCTGCCGGCCGGCCCGGCGGGCCGCTACCTCGTGCTCGACGGGCAGACGACCCTCGTCCCCGCCGACGACGCGGCCGCAGCACCGCTCTTCGCCGCCCTGCCGCCCGGGGCCGTGCTCGTGGCCGTCGACCTGGCCGGCCGCGCCCCCGACGAGGCAACCGTGCGGGGGGAGACGGCCCGGGCCGGCCTCGCAGCCGCGCTCGTCGCCCTCGGCGCGGCGCGCCTGCGCACGGGGGCCGATGACGGGGCGAGCCTGGCGCCCGAGTACGTGACGATGCCGCGCGGCGTGACGTCTGCGGCGGGGGAGGTCGCATGGTTGCCCGCCCGCCCGTGAGGCTCGTCGTGGACCGGATGACCCACGCCGACCTGGCGGTCGTCCAGCAGATCGAGAAGGTCAGCTTCACGACGCCGTGGCCCTCGTACGCCTACCGCAACGAGCTGGAGACGAACCGGCTGGCCCACTACCTCGTGGTGCGGGCGGGCCGCGAGGTCATCGCCTACGCGGGGATCTGGCTCATGGTCGACGAGGCGCACGTGACGACCTTCGCCGTGGCCCCGGCCTGGCGCCGGCAGCGTGTCGGCGAACGCCTCATCCTGGCCCTCCTCGACCTTGCCATCGCCCGCGGGGCGCGGGAGGCCACGCTCGAGGTCCGCCTCTCGAACCTGGGCGCCCGCCGGCTCTACGAGAAGTACGGCTTCCGACCGGTCGGCATCCGGCCCCGCTACTACAGCGACGACCACGAGGACGCGCTGATCATGACCACCGAGCCGCTGGCGGACCCGGCGATGGTGGCGCGTCTCGCCGTGCGCCGGGCCGAGCTCGAGGCGGCACCCGCACCCGAGGGCCCCGGATGAGCGGCGGGCTGCTCCTGGCCATCGAGTCGTCGTGCGACGAGACCGGCGTTGCCCTCCTCGACGGGCCGCGCCGGATCGTTGCCCAGGCCGTGGCCAGCCAGGTTGCGCTTCACGCCGGGGCCGGCGGCATCGTCCCTGAGCTGGCCGCCCGGGCGCACCTGCGCTGGCTCGATCCTTCGCTCGACGAGGTCCTCGCCGACGCGGGGGCCACGCTCGCGGACGTGGGCTCGGTCGCCGTCACGGCCGGGCCCGGCCTCGTCGGCTCCCTGCTCGTCGGCCTCTCGTACGCGAAGGCCCTCGCGTGGGGACTCGACGTGCCGCTCGTGGGGGTGAACCACCTCGAGGGTCACCTGTACGCTGCCTGGCTCGTGGATCCCGGTGAGCCCGAGCGCCCGGAGCCGGCCTTCCCGCTTGTCGCCCTGGTCGTCTCGGGTGGCCACACCTTCCTCGTCGAGATGCGCGACCACCTCACGTACCGGCTGCTCGGCGAGACGGTCGACGACGCGGCAGGCGAGGCCTTCGACAAGGCCGGCCGTCTGCTGGGCCTCGGGTATCCGGGCGGGCCGGCGATCGCGCAGGCCGCCCGGGAGGTCGAAGGCCGGGCTGGCAGTCCAGCCGACCGGCTTCCCCGGGCCTGGCTCGGGGGCTCGTACGACTTCAGCTTCTCGGGGCTCAAGACGGCCCTCCGGCGCCTCGTCGAGGCGGAGCTGGCCGCCGCCGGGCTGCCCTCGGCGGAGGCCGGGGGCCGCCTCCCGGCGCTCCGCGTCGCCGCGCTCGCCGCGGCGTTCCAGGAGAGCGTCGTGGACGTCCTCGCCACGAAGACGCTGCGGGCGGCGGAGGCGCTCGGCGCCCGGACGATCGTCGTAGGGGGCGGCGTGGCATCGAACGAGATGCTCCGCGGGCGCCTGGCGGCGGGGGCGGCCGGCCCGGCGATTGACCTCGTGATCCCGCGGCCGGGACTCTGCACCGACAACGGGGCCATGATCGGGGCCGCCGGCGCCCGGCGCCTCGCCGCGGGGGAGACCGCCGGGCCCGACCTCGGCGCCCGCGCGGCGTGGCCGCTGGCACGACCCCCCGGAACGCCGGACTCGCGCCGCCCGCCCACCCGGGGAGGGGCGGCCCGCGCCTACGCCCGTGCCCGGGACGCAGAGGCGGACGCCGCCGGCCGGGGGGCCGGATGATGCCGCCGCCCTCCATCCGCCTCGACCCGGCCGCCGTCCGCACAACCCTCCGCGACGCGGGGATGCGCGCCCAGCGCCGCTTCAGCCAGAACTTCCTGGTCGACGTGGACGTGCTGGAGGCGATCCTCGCCGCAGCGGCCCCGACGCCCGACCGCCGGGTGCTCGAGATCGGCCCCGGGCTCGGGATCCTCACCGGCGGCCTGCTGGCGGCCGGGGCCCGGGTCGTCGCCGTCGAGATCGACCGCGGCATGGTCGCCCACCTGCGCGGTGCGTTCGCCCTCGAGATGGCCGCAGGCGCCCTCACCCTCGTAGAGGGCGACGTGCTCGACCAGGATCTCGCCGTCCTCGTGACTCCGCCGTACGACGTGGTCGCCAATCTCCCCTACCACGTGACCAGCCCGGTGCTGCACCGGCTGCTCGGCGGCGAGGCGGGCCCCCGACCCCAGCGCTGTGTCCTCATGGTCCAGCGCGAGGTGGCGGAACGCGTCGCCGCTCCGCCCGGCTCGATGAGCTACCTCTCGGTCTTCGTCCAGTACCACGCCGTCCCGGCGATCGTGAGGCGGGTGCCCCGCGACGCCTTCGAGCCGGCGCCGGAGGTGGAGTCGGCGGTGCTGACCCTCGACGTGCGAGCGCCTGATGCCCCCGGACGCCTCCCGGCCGCGATGGAGGACGACCTGTGGCGGCTCGTCCAGGCGGGGTTCCGCGAGCGCCGCAAGATGCTCCACAACGTGCTGCCGCGGCAGCTGCCGATCGAGCCGGCGACGATCGCGGCGGCGCTGGCCGAGGTGGGCATTGCGAGCGATCGCCGTCCGCAGACGCTCGGCGTGGGGGAGTGGATCGCCCTCCTGGGGGCCCTCGGCCCGATCCCCGCCGATCGCCGCGGCCGCCGCGGAGAGGGTGCGCCGTGACCGCGCCGCGCGGACGCGTCACGCCCGTCGTGCGCGTCGCGCCCGCGAAGCTGAACCTGACGCTCGCCGTCGTGGGGCGCCGCCCGGACGGGTTCCACCTGCTCCACTCGGTGATGACCACCCTCGACCTGGCGGACCGGCTTGCGCTGGACCCGGCTTTCGGCCCCGCCGATCTCGTCCACGTGGTCGGGGCCGGCTCGAGCCCTGCGCCCGATCTCGGTCCTGAGCGGGAGAACCTCGTCCTGCGCGCCATCGCGGCCGCCCGGATGGCGATCCGTGTCGCCGGCGACGACCGGCCGCTGCCGGCGCTCGCCGTCCGCCTCGAGAAGCGGATCCCCGTGGCCGCCGGCCTCGGGGGCGGCTCGTCCGACGCGGCCGCGGCCCTCGATGGGGCGCTCGAGGCGTGGGGCGTTGCGGACCTCCTGGACGCCGGGACGCGGGTGGCCGTCGCCGCGTCGCTCGGTTCCGACTGCCCGTTCTTCGTGGGAGGCGGCTGGGCAGCCGTCGAAGGCCGGGGCGAGCATGTGCGGCCGGTCCCGGCCCCCCGCGGCGGCTCCCTCGGCGTCGTCCTCGTGACCCCGGCGGTCGCGGTTCCGACGCGCGCGGCCTTCGAGCGTTACGCCGCGGGCGTTCGCCCGGGGGGCGCCGCAGCGCTCGCAACGTCCACGCATCTCGTCACGGAGCTGCAGGCCGGGCTCTCGAGGACGCTCTTCCTCGAGCGGGCCGGCGTCCTGGCGCTTGCCAACGACCTCGCTCCGGCCGCCGCCGACCTCGTCCCCGACCTGACCCGGGCCCGCCGAGCCCTCTCCCGGCTGCTGGATCGGCCGGTGGGCCAGTCGGGATCAGGCCCCACGCTGTGGGCCCTCTCCGCCTCGAAGGCCGACGCGCTCGGGGACGCGGCGATCATCCGCGCGGCCCTCGCCGACGGCCTCATCACGTTCCCCGGCGACCGCCCGCCGTTCGTGGCGGCAGCCGCCCTCGGTGACGCTCCGTCGAGCGTGCCATCCTGAGCACCCCAAGGAGGTTCCCATGCCCCGCACAGCCATCTCGACCCCGCTCGCTCCCGCCGCCCTCGGCCCCTACAGCCAGGCGGTGACGGCCGGCGGCTTCGTCTTCTGCTCCGGCCAGCTGGGCCTCGACCCGGCCACCGGAGACTTCGCCGGGCCGGACGTCGAGACCCAGGCCGAGCGGGCGATGACGAACCTGGCGAACGTCCTCGACACGGTCGGCTGCACCTTCGCCGACGTCGTGAAGACGACCATCTTCCTGGCCGACATGGCCGACTTCGCCGCCGTCAACGCCGTCTACGGCCGCTTCGCGACGGACCCGCCGCCGGCTCGCTCCACCGTGCAGGTGGCGGCGCTGCCCAAGGGTGGCCGCGTCGAGATCGAGGCGATCGCCCGCCTCCGCGGGTAGGACCCGACCGAGCTCGACGAGTCCGCGCGCCCTCGAAGCGCCGCCGGGCGTCGGTTGACGAACCGGCGGGCCCGCCCCTACGATCCCCGAACCAGATGACACCAGATCCAGCCTCGCCGGCCGGCCATCGCCCGGACCCGGAGCCCGCCGCGCTCCCGGGTCGCGCCACCTGCCCCTCGTCCCGATGACCCGTCCCGTCGCCGTGGTGCTGGCCGGCGGCCTCGGCACGCGCATGAAGTCGCGCCTGCCGAAGGTGCTCCATCCGGTCTGCGGCCGTCCGATGCTCGCCTACGTGCTCGACGCGGCACGCGGTGCCACCGGGTCGGATCCCGTGGTGGTCTATTCGCCCGCCACGGCCGCCCTGCGGGACGCGTTCGCGACCGGCGTCGTCTTCGCCCTCCAGGAGCGGCCGGACGGCACCGGCGACGCGCTGCGCGCTGGGCTCTCCGCCCTCCCGGCGGATGCCGACGAGGTCGTGGTGCTCTCGGGCGACGTCCCCCTCGTCGGGGCCGACCTCATCGCGGGGCTCCTGGAGCGACGCCGGGATGCAGGCGCGGCGGTGGCCCTCGTCTCCTTCGAGACCTGGGAGCCGGGCGCCCTGGGGCGCGTGATCCGCACCGCCGACGGCGAGCGGGTTGCCAGGATCGTGGAGGCGAAGGACGCGGGGCCGGACGAGCTTGCAGTGGGCGAGGTGAACGCCGGCTTCTACGCCTTCGACGCGGCCTGGCTGCGCGCGGCGATCGCCCGCCTCACGCCCTCGCCGGTCACCGGCGAGCTCTATCTCACCCAGCTCGTCGATCTCGCGGTCGCGGACGGGCGGCTGGTGGTCGCGTACGAGGCGGCCGACGACGGGTCGCTCGACGGGATCAACGATCGAGTTCAGCTGGCCGAGGCCACCGCGGCCATGCGCGAGCGGCTCAACACGGCCTGGATGCGGGCCGGCGTCACGATGCTCGACCCGGCGACGGCGTTCGTCGACGCGGAGGTGGAGCTCGCCGCCGACGTCACCCTGGAGCCGAACGTCATCCTGCGCGGACGGACGCGGGTGGGGGAGGGGACGGTCATCGGCGCCGGCAGCCAGCTGATCGACTCGATCGTCGGGCCGCGCTGCCGGGTCTGGGCCAGCGTCCTGGAGCGGTCCGAGGTCGAGGAGGGCGCGACGATCGGGCCGTTCAGCCACCTGCGGCCTGGGAGCTCGATCGGGCCCGGCGCCGAGCTCGGCAACTTCGCGGAGGTCAAGAACAGCCGCCTCGACGCCGGGGTGAAGCAGCACCACATGAGCTATCTCGGGGATGCCCACGTGGGCGAGGCGACGAACGTCGGGGCCGGGACGATCACCGCGAACTACGACGGCGTGCACAAGCACCACACCGAGATCGGGAAAGGAGTCTTCCTGGGCGTCGACACGATGCTGCGGGCCCCGATCACGCTCGGCGACGGGGCGCGCACCGGCGCCGGCGCCGTGGTCACCAGGGACGTCCCGGCGGGCAAGCTTGCCGTCGGTGTCCCCGCCCGCCTCCGCGATCCGCGGCCGCCCGCGCCGTCTCCGGCCCCGGCCACGGGCGACGTCGGGGCAGCCCCCGACGAT
Source organism: uncultured Chloroflexia bacterium (assembly GCA_963705215.1). Classification (GTDB taxonomy): domain Bacteria; phylum Chloroflexota; class Limnocylindria; order Limnocylindrales; family CSP1-4; genus CTSoil-043. The sequence goes on from CAVPJI010000027.1 coordinate 25,971, forward strand.
CCCGTCGCCGACCCATCACCTCCCGCGGAGGGGGCCTCCTGATGGGCTCCCTCACCGAGGTCGCGATCGTCGTCGGCCTGACTCTGCTCGCCGGCATCTTCGTCGCGGCCGAGATTGCCCTCGTCTCCCTGCGTCGGAGCCGCCTTGCTCAGCTCGTCGACGAGAACCGGCGCGGCGCGGCCCGGGTCCGCCGCCTGGTCGACGATCCGGCCCGCTTCCTGGCGGTCATCCAGATCGCGATCACCTTCATCGGCTTCCTGTCGTCCGCCGTGGCGGCCGTCGCCCTGACCAAGGGGCTGGCCGACTTCATCGCCGGCATCGAGTGGCTGGAGGGGAGCGCCGAGGCGATCGCGCTGATCACCGTCACCGTCCTCCTGTCGCTCTTCTCGATCGTCGTCGGCGAGCTTGTCCCGAAGGCGCTCGCCCTGGCCTACCCGGACCGGACGGCGCTCCTCCTGGCCGGGCCGGTCGACCTGCTCGGTCGCCTCCTGGCGCCCGTGGTCGCCGTCCTGACATGGCTGACCCGGGTCATCGTGCGGCCGTTCGGCGCCCACGTGACCAAGGAGAGCCAGATCACAGCGGAGGAGCTCAAGCTCATCGTGGAACGCGGCGGCGACGAGGGCGTGCTGGAGGCCGAGGAGGAGCAGATGATCCACGCGGTCATCGAGCTGGGCGAGCGGCGCGTCCACGAGGTGATGGTCCCGCGCATCGACATCGTCGGCATGGAGGCGGACGTCGACCTCGAGACGGCGGTGGACCGGATCGTCGAGGGTGGCCACAGCCGCCTCCCCGTCTGGGAGGGCTCGGTCGACCACGTGCTCGGGATCCTCTACGCCAAGGACCTCCTGCCGTTCCTCAAGGCGGCCTCGGGCGAGCGCCCATTGGTGCGCGCTCTCCTGCGCCCGCCGGTGTTCGTCCCTGAGTCGATGTCGATCGATGACCTCCTGCACGAGTTCCAGCGGCGCAAGGTCCACCTCGCCATCGTCGGCGACGAGTACGGCGGGACGGCCGGGCTCGTCACGATCGAGGATCTCCTCGAGGAGATCGTCGGCGAGATCCAGGACGAGTACGACGAGGAAGAGGAGATGGTCGTCCGCCTCGACGACGATCGCGTCCGTTTCGACGGGCGGGCCTCGGTCGACGAGATCGGGGATGCCTGGGATGACCTCGAGCTCGACGATCTCCTGGAGGATCGCGACGAGTACGACACGATCGGCGGCCTCGTGTTCCACCGGATCGGGGGCGTCCCGAAGCCGGGCGACGTGGTGGCGCTGAGCGGCGTCACGATCACCGTGGAGTCCACCGATGGGCGGCGGGTGGGCAAGGTCCTCGTCACGCGCACGCGGGCCGACGGGGAGAGGGGCGACGACGGGGACCGCTGAGCCCGTGCTGGGGGGCTCCAGCCGGCGCGGGGAGTTCCGGCGGGCCGTCCCTACGCGCTGATCACGCTCCGCATGATCCCTTCGAGCTTCGCGCGGGCCTCGGGCTGGACGACGCCGGCGGCGTCGAGCTGGGCGATCGCCTCGTCGCGCCAACGGCCGGCCTCCGCCCGCGTGTAGTGCTGGGCCCCGGTCCGCTCGAGGATCGCCATCGCCTCGGCGATCTGGTCGGCGCCGGGCTCCGGGGCGGCGTAGACGGCTTCGAGGCGCGCCCGGTCGGCCGGCTCCGCGTGCTCGAAGGCGTAGATGACGGGGAGCGTCTTCTTGTGCTTCGCCAGGTCGGTCGGCTCCTTGCCGGTCGCCTGCTCCCGGCCCCAGATCCCCAGCACGTCGTCGTTGAGCTGGAAGGCAAGGCCCAGGGCCCAGCCGAACTTGCGGTAGCGGGTGATGACCTCCTCGTCGTCCGTGGCGAGGAGTGCGCCGGCCTCGATGCTGGCCGAGATGAGGGCCGCCGTCTTGCGCCCGATCATGTCGTAGTAGAGATCCACGGTCATCGTGACATCGTGCTCGCCCGTCCAGATGTCGATGTACTGCCCCTCGCACAGGGCCAGGCACGTCTCGTCGTAGAGGCGCATGAGGCGCAGGACCTTCGTGTCGCTGAAGCCCAGCTCGGTGAGCCGGTGGAGCGCGATCCGCGACAGGACGAAGACGGCGTCGCCGGTGTTGATCGCCTGGGGGATCCCGTGGAGGGTCCAGAGGGTCGCCCGATGACGGCGCTCGCGGTCGCCGTCCTCGATGTCGTCGTGGATCAGGCTGAAGTTGTGGCCCAGCTCCACGGCGGCGGCGCCCGGCAGGGCAGGGGCGTACTCGCCGGTGATCGAGGCGTAGGCGAGGAGGCCCAGGAGCGGCCGCATCCGCTTGCCCGACGAGCCGGAGCCGTCGAGGCCCATGTGGTAGCGGACCATCTCGTACATGCCCCGGGTCGACGGGTCGCGGTCGACCGCGAGGCGGAGGATCTCCGCCTCGACGTCGGCGATGAGCGCGGGCAGGTCGAAGTCCAGGGGGGTCGGCACGGGCACGATGATAGCCCGGCGCGAGGGACCTGCAACGCATCGTGGGCCCGGATGGTACGGTCCGGGCGTGCCCGAGCGACGCCTCTACGTGACGGACGCCATCGTCCTCTCGCGCTTCGACTACGGCGAGGCTGACCGGATCCTCACGCTGCTCACGCCCGGCCTGGGCAAGATCAAGGCGATCGCGAAGGGGATCCGGCGGCCCACCAGTCGAATCGGTGGGTCGCTCGAGCCGCTGGCGGAGCTGCGACTCCAGCTCGCGCGGGGGCGCACCTTCGACGCCGTCACGCAGGTCACGATGCTCCATTCGTGGCTGGGCCTCCACGACCGGCTCGAGGTGACGGCAACGGCGTGGTACTGCGGGGAGCTGCTGGACCGCTCGCTGGAAGAGCGCCACGCGGCCGAGCCGCTCTACCTCCTCCTCCGCCGCGCCTACGAGCTGCTCGACGCCGGGATGACTCCCGGGCGCGTGGCCCGCTGGTTCGAGATGCGGCTCTGCGACGAGCTGGGCGTCCGTCCGGAGGTGGATCGCTGCGTGGAGTGCGACCGGCTGCTCGCCGCGGGCGACGAGGTGCGCTGGGTCCCGCGCCTGGGCGGCGTCCTCTGCGGCCGCCACGGCGGCCCGTCCATGGCCGCGGCGGGGCTCTCCACGGAGGCGCTGAAGGTGCTCAAGGCGTACCAGCGCATGGACGTGGAGGCGCTGGCCGGCCTCCGGCTCCCGGGTGCCGTGGAGGCCGAGGTCGAGCGCGTGCTGGGCGAGTTCGTGCGCCACGTGATGGAGCGCGACACGCGGTCGCGGCGGTTCCTCGAGGAGGTCAAGGCGGGGTACGGCTTGCCCGCGCCGCACGTTGTTGGTGGCGCCGCAGCCGCGGCCACCCTGCCCGAGCTGGATCCCGATGGAGGTCCCCGATGATCGATCCCACGACGAAGGCCGGCGCCCGGGTCGCGGAGCGCCTGGAGCGCGAGCTCATCCTGTGGCTGACGACCGTCACTCCGGCTGGGCAGCCGCAGGCCTCGCCGGTCTGGTTCCTGTGGGCCGACGACGAGATCCTGCTCTTCAGCCGCGCCGACACGCCGAGGCTCGCCAATGTTCGTGCCAACCCCAGGGTGGCGGCCACCTTCGACGGTGATGGCGACGGCGGTGACGTGGTGTCGATCGAGGGCGAGGCCCGGGTCGTGCGCGAACGAGCGGTGCTCGCGGACGTCCCGCCCGCCTACATCGCGAAGCACGGCGCGAAGCTCGATGCCTACGGCTGGACGATGGAGAGCATGCTCGTCGACTACCCGGTCGAGATCCGGATCCGGCCCACCCGCGTCCGCGCCTGGTAGCGCGCGGCCGGCGCGACGTCGCGCGGCCAGCCGGCCCCCGGCACGGTCCTGCTACGATCCCCGCGAACCCCTCCCGCTCGCGCATGCCACGCGCGGGCCAACCGTGGAGCCGAACCCCGTGACCGATCCCGCCCCCGACCCGAACGCCGTCGCCCCGTCCATGCGCGAGCTCGAGACGATCGTCAGCCTCAGCAAGCGCCGCGGCTTCATCTTCCCCTCGTCCGAGATCTATGGCGGCATCAACGCCGTCTGGGACTACGGGCCCCTCGGCGTCGAGCTCAAGAACAACGTCAAGCGCGCCTGGTGGCGCTCCATGGTCCAGTCCCGCGATGACATCGTGGGCCTCGACTCCGGGATCCTCATGCACCCCCAGATCTGGGTCACCTCGGGCCACGTCGCGGAGTTCAACGACCCGATGGTGGAGTGCGTCACCTGCAAGCGCCGCTACCGGGTCGACGAGTTCGCCGGCGCGGAGGACCTGGGCCCGAAGGAGCTCCTCGATCCCGGCATCGTCGCCCGCCTCGGGCTCGTCTGCCCGAACGACGGAGGATCGCTCAACGCCCCGCGCCGCTTCAACCTCATGCTCAAGACGTTCCTCGGCCCGGTCGAGGACGAGGCGGCGGTCGTCTACCTGCGCCCCGAGACGGCCCAGGGCATCTACGTCAACTACCGGAACGTGCGCGACACGGCCCGCAAGAAGATCCCCTTCGGGATTGCCCAGGTCGGCAAGGCGTTCCGCAACGAGATCAGCCCCGGCAACTTCGTCTTCCGGATGCGCGAGTTCGAGCAGATGGAGATGCAGTACTTCGTCCACCCGGACACCGCGGCGGAGCACTTCGAGGCGTGGCTGCCCCGACGGAAGGCCTGGTACGAGGCCTACGGTGTCGCTCCGGAGCGCCTCCGCTTCCGTGAGCACCGGCCCGACGAGCTGGCCCACTACGCCAAGAAGGCCATCGACGTCGAATACCGCTTCCCCTTTGGGTGGAAGGAGCTCGAGGGAATCCACAACCGGGGCGACTGGGATCTCGGCCGGCACGCGAAAGAGTCCGGCGAGAACCTCGAGTACTTCGACCCGACGACGGAGGAGCACTACATCCCCTGGATCATCGAGACGTCGGCCGGCGGCGACCGGGCGGCGTTCACGTTCCTCATCGACGCGTACCGGGAGGAGGAGGTCCGCGGCGAGAAGCGGGTCGTCCTGGGGCTCCACCCGGACCTCGCCCCGTACAAGGTCGCCGTCCTGCCGCTCCTCAAGAAGCGCCCCGAGATCGTCGAGATGTGCCACCGGATCAAGGACGACCTGAAGCGCCACACGATGGCCGTGTACGACGACACGGCCGCGATTGGGAAGCTCTACCGGCGCCAGGACGAGATCGGAACGCCGTGGTGCGTCACCGTCGACGTGGATTCGCTCGACGACGGCCAGGTCACCGTCCGCGACCGCGACGCGATGACCCAGGAGCGGATCAGCGCCGACCAGGTGACGCGCTACATCCTCGACCGGCTGGAGACTGCCAGACCCTGACCTGCGGCATGGGCCGGCGTCGGCTCCCGGCGTCGGCTCCCGGCGCCGGCTCTGCGGCTACTCCGCGGCGGCGACCGGCTCGCCCGAGTGCGCCTCCGCGACCGGCGGGTACTCGCCGCGCAGGAAGGCGTCGATGGCGTGGGCCGAGCGCTTGCCGTCGCCCATGGCCAGGATGACGGTCGCGGCGCCGCGCACGATGTCGCCGCCGGCGAAGACGCCGGGGATCGACGACATCCCGAAATCGTCGGTGACGATGTAGCCCCACTGGTTGATCTCGAGGTCCGGCTCGGAAGCGGTCAGGAGCGGGTTCGCCTTCGTCCCGATGGCCACCACGACCATCTCGCAGTCGATGACGAACTCGGAGCCCTCGATCACGATCGGGCGCCGCCGTCCGGACGCGTCGGGCTCGCCGAGCTCCATTCGCACGCAGCGGATGCCGGTGACCCAGCGGTTCTCGTCGGCGAGAACCTCGACCGGCGCCACCTGGAGGTCGAACTTGATCCCCTCCTGCTGGGCGTGGTGAACCTCCTCGATGCGTGCCGGGAGCTCGGCCATGCCGCGCCGGTAGACGATGGTGGCCTCGTCGGCGCCCAGCCGCTTCGCCGTGCGGACCGAGTCCATGGCCACATTGCCGCCGCCCACCACGACGACCCGGTGGCCGCGCAGGACGGGCGTGTCGGACTCGGCGTTCCAGGCCCCCATGAGGTTGACCCGGGTGAGGTACTCGTTGGCCGAGTAGACGCCCTTGAAGTTCTCGCCGGGCACGTTCATGAAGACCGGCAGGCCGGCGCCGACCGCGAGATAGACGGCGTCGAAGCGGTCGCGCAGCTCGCGCAGGGAGTAGGTGCGCCCGATGATCGCGTTCGTCTCGAGCTTCACGCCGGACGCGACGAGGCGGTCGACCTCCTGCTGGACGATGTCCTTCGGAAGCCGGAACTCGGGGATCCCGTAGATGAGGACCCCGCCCGGCGAATGGAACGCCTCAAAGATCGTGACCTCGTAGCCGTTGCTTGCGAGCTCCTTGGCCGCGGTCAGGCCGGCGGGCCCGGAGCCGACGATGGCCACCGTCCAGCCGATCGGGGTCGGGGTGTCGGCGTGGAGCGCCTCCGGATGCTCCATCGCCCAGTCGGCGACATAGCGCTCGAGGGCGCCGATCGCGACCGACGAGCCCTTCTTGGCGCGAACGCAGATGCCCTCGCACTGGATCTCCTGCGGGCAGACCCGGCCCGTGACGCAGGGCAGCGCGTTGTCGCCCAGGAGCGACTCGGCCGCGCCGGCCATGTCGCCGATCCGGAGCAGCTCGATGAACTTGGGGATGTTGACCCGGACCGGGCAGCCGTCGATGCAGACCGGGTTCTTGCACTGCAGGCAGCGTTCGGCCTCGAGGACCGCGAGCTGCTGCGAGTACCCGAGGTTGACCTCGCGGAAGTTGGCCGCCCGCGCGACGGCGTCCTGCTCCGGCATGTGGGTGCGCTCGATCGTCATCCGCTCGCGCGGGGTGAGCGGATGGTCGAAGGCCGGCTCGAAGGCCGGGTCGCCGAGGGACGCGCCCGGGGCCTCCTCGTCGGGGGCGGGCATCGGCTGGTCGGTCACGCCTTGGCGTCCCCGGCGGTCGCCGCCGCCTCCCGGCTCTCGGCTGCCGTGGCGAGCGCCGGGATCAGGCAGCTTCCCTCGGGCGCGTGGATCGGCGCCTCGTCCTTCTCCGCCGCCCGGCGATGGGCGACCTCCAGGGCGTGCGCCTCGAACTCGCGGTAGGTCCCCAGCCGGTCTGCGAGCTCCCGGAAGTCGACTGCGTGGGCGTCGAACTCGGGGCCGTCGACGCAGGCGTAGACCGTCTTGCCGCCGACCTGGACGCGACAGCCGCCGCACATCCCTGTCCCGTCGAGCATGATCGCGTTGAGTGACGCGAAGGTCGGGACGCCATAGGGTCGGGTGACCTCGGCGACGGCCCGCATCATCGGGACGGGCCCGACCGCGTAGACGGCATCGATGCCGCCGGCTTCGATGAGGTCCTTGAGCGCCTCGGTCACGAAGCCGTGCCGCCCGTAGCTGCCGTCGTCGGTGCAGGTGATGACCTCGCCCGCCCGGCGCAGCTCGTCCTCGAAGATGACCCACTCCTTCGAGCGACCGCCGATCACGCTCGTGACCTTCACGCCGCGCTCCGCGAGGCCCATGGCGATCGGGTGGACGACCGCCGTTCCGACGCCGCCCCCGACGCACACCGCGTGGCCGGACTCGATCAGCTCCGTCTCGCGGCCCAGCGGCCCCGCGACGTCCTGGATCCCTTCACCGATCGCAAGGCCGACAAGATCCTCGGTGCTCTTGCCGACCGCCTGGATCACCAGGCTGATCGTGCCGCGCTCCTGGTCCGCGTCGGCGATCGTGAGCGGGATCCGCTCCGCGCCCGGGCCGCGGTGGACGATGACGAACTGGCCCGGCCGGCGGATCTCGGCGATCCGGGCGGCTTCGATGACGAGGCGCGTCACGTTGGGCGAGAGCTGGGCCTTGTCGACGACGGTGTGCATGGCAACTCCAGGGCGGGGGCGGTCTTCGCGAATGGTGCCGGTCGCGCATGCGCGACCCATGCGCCAGCGCGCATATGGTGGAGGGGCCGAATGGCACCTTTCCGATGGTCGTTGGTTCTGGCGTGATCCGCAGGCGTCGCGCGTCCGGGGTCAGCCAGCCGCCGGCGCCGCTTCGGCCACCGGGCTCTTGCCCTTCGGCCAGTAGAGCTCCTTCTTCACGTGGAACTCAGGGAAGTTGCGGTCCATGAGGACCCGCTCCACGTTCAGGATCATCTCCGGGTTGCCGCAGATGTAGACGACGGTCCGATCGGCCCGCAGGGCCAGGTCGTGGCAGACGTCGCCGACCACCTGTTCGACCCGGCCCGTGCGGCCGGTCCAGCCGCCATTGCGCGGCTCGCCCGGGCGGGAGATGGTGGGGACGTAGCGAACCGGGTACGACCCGTCGCGCTCCATCGCCTCGAGCTCGTCGCGGTAGCCGAGGTCCGAGGCGTGCGAGACGCCATGGAGGACGACCGTCTTGCGCGGCTTCCCCTGCGCCTGCGTCTCACGGATCATCGCCATGAACGGGGCGAGGCCGGTCCCGGTCGAGACGTACAAGTGCGTCCGGGTGTCGGCCGGGCTCGAGCATGAACTTGCCCTTCGGGCCGATCATCCGCATCCGCGCCCCGGGCTGGAGCCGCCAGAGCAGCGTCGTGAAGCGGATGATCGGGACAAGACGCACGTAGAACTCGTAGCCTTCCGTGCCCGCGACGCTCGGCGCGGGATGCTACGATCCGCCGCGAACCCCTCCCGCCGCGCATGCCACGCGTGGGCCAACCTGGAGCGGACCCCGTGACCGACCCGCCCCCGACCCGAACGCGGTCGCCCTGTCCGTGGCGAGCTCGAGACGATCGTCAGCCTCAGAGCGCCGCGGCTTCATCTTCCCCAGCTCGGAGATCTACGGCGGGATCAACGCTGTCGGGACTACGGCCCCCTCGGCGTCGAGCTCAAGAAGACGTCGAGCGCGCCTGGTCGCGGGCGATCGTCCAGGCCCGCGATGACATCGTGGGCCTCGACGCCGGGATCCTCATGCACCCCCAGGTCTGGGTCACGTCGGGCCACGTCGCGGAGTTCGCCGACCCCATGGTGGAGTGCGCCACGGAAGCGCCGCTACCGCCTCGACGAGTTCCCCGGGACCAAGGACCCCGGACGCGAAGGACCCCGAACCATCGTCGCGCCGGCTCGCCTGCGTCTCCCCGGCCGACGCCGACCACTTCCCGCCGCGCCCGCTTCGACCTGATGCTCAAGACCTTCCTCGGGCCCGTCGAGGATGAGCGCCACGATCATCCTACCTCAGCCGAGACCGCGCAGCCCATCTACGTCGACTTCCAGAGAACATGCCACCGGAGCAGACCGCGAGGGCTTCTGCATAGGATCGCCCAGGTCGGAAAAGCGTTCCGCAAGGGATCAGCCCCGGCAACTTGGTCTCCGGTGCGCCGGTTCGAGCGGTGGAGATGCAGTACTTCGTCCACCCGGACACCGCGGCCGAGCAGTTCGAGCGTCGCTTCCCCGGCGCAAGGCGTGGTACCAGGCGTACGGAGTCGCTCCGGACGGCCTCCGCTTCCGCGAGCACGTCCCGACGAGCTGGCCCATTACGCCAAGAAGGCGATCGACGTCGCGTACCGCTTCCCGTTCGGGTGGAAGGAGCTCGAGGGTTCCACAGCCGGGGCGACTCGGACCTCGGCCGGCATGCAAGAGTCCGCGAGAACGAGTACTTCGACCCGGCGACGGGGAGCACTACACTCCCTCGATCATCGACCTCGGCGGGGCGACCGGGCGGCCTTCACCTTCCCCATCGACGCCTATCGCGAGGAGGAGGTTCGCGGCGAGAAGCGGGTCCGTCCTCGGCCTGCACCCGGACCTCGCCCCGTACAAGGTCGCGGTCCTGCCGCTCCTCAAGAAGCGTCCCAAGATCGTGGAGAACTGCCACCGATCAAGGACGACCTGAGGCGCGACATGATGGCCGTGTACGACGACACGGCCGCGATCGGGAAGCTCTATCGGCGCCAGGACGAGATCGGCACGCCCTGGTGCGTCACCGTCGACGTCGATTCGCTCGAGGACGGCAAGGCCACGGTCCACGACCCCAACGCGATGACCCAGGAGCGATCAGCGCCGACCAGGTGACGCGCCACATCCTCGACCGGTTGGAGGCTGCCCGCCCCTGACCTGCGGGATCGCGCCGCCGTCGGCCCCGGCGCGGCCCCGGCGGCGCGGCTACTCCGCGGCGGCGACCGGCTCGCCCGAGCGCGCCTCCCGACCGGCGGGTACTCGCCGCGCAGGCAGGCTCGTGGCGTGGGCCGAACGCTTGCCGTCGCCCATGGCCAGGATAGGTCGTGGCGCCGCGCACGATGTCGCCGCCGGCGAAGACGCGATCGACGCATCCTGTCGTCGATCACGATGTAGCCCACTGGTTGATCTCAGGTCGGGCTAGGTGGAGGTGAGGAGCGGGTTCGAATGGTGCCGATGGCCACCACGACCATCTCGCAGTGGAAGACGAATTCGAACCCGCGATCCGATCGGGCGACGCCGCCCGGAGGAGTCGGGCTCGCCGAGCTCCATCCGCACGCAGCGGATGCCGGTGACCCAGCGGTTCTCATCGCCGAGACCTCGATCGGGCCACCTGGAGGTCGAACTTGATCCCCTCCTGCTGGCGTGGTGGACCTCCTCGATGCGTGACGGGAGCTCGGCCATGCCGCGCCGGTAGACGATCGTCACCTCGTCGGCGCCCAGCCGCTCGCCGTGCGGACCGAGTCCGTCGCGACGTTGCCGCCGCCCACCACCGCGACGCGCTCGCCCGAGGACCGGCGTGTCCCCCTATGGGTCCCACGCGCCCATGAGGTTGACCGGGCAGGTACTCGTGGCCGAGTAGACGCCCTTGAGGTCTCGCCGGACGTCCATGAAACGGCAGGCCCGCGCCGAGCGCCAGGAAGACGGCGTCGACCGCTCGCGAGCTCGCGCAGGGCTAGTCCGGCCGATGATCGAGTTGGCTCGATCCTCACGCCGTCCGCCAGGAGGCGATCGACCTCCAGCCTGGACGATCTCCTTGGGAGTCGAACTCTGGGATCCCGTAGATGAGCACCCCGCCGGCCCGTGAAGGCCTCGAAGATCGTGACCTCATGGCCGTGCTTGACGAGATCCCCGGCGGCCGTGAGGCCGGCCGGGACCGGAGCCGACGATCGCGACCGACGGCCCCGGCTCGGGTCCGACCTCCCCGAACGCCCCCGGATCGCCAGCGCCCAGTCGGCGACATAGCGCTCGAGGTCGCCGATCGCGACCGAGGAGCCCTTCTTGGCGCGATGCAAACGCCCTCGCACTGGATCTCCTGCGGGCAGACCCGGCCGGTGACGCAGGGCAGGGCGTTGTCGCCCAGGAGCGATCGGCCGCGCCGGCCATGTCGCCGATCCGGAGCAGCTCGATGAAGCGGGGGATGTTGACCCGGACCGGGCAGCCGGCGATGCAGACTGGGCTTGCACTGGAGGCAGCGTTCGGCCTCCAGGACCGCGAGCTGCTCGCGAGTAGCCGAGGTTGACCTCGCGGAAGTTGGCCGCCCGGCGACGGCGTCCTGCTCCGGCATGTGGGCGCGCTCGATCGTCATCCGCTCCCTCGGGGTGAGCGGATGGTCGAAGGCCGGCTCGAAGGCCGGGTCGCCGAGGGACGCGCCCGGCCCCCCCTCGTCGGGGGCGGGGATCGGCTGGTCGGTCACGCCTTGGCTTCCCCTGCTGCCGCTGCCGCCTCCCGCTTCTCGGCTGCCGTGGCGAGCGCCGGGATCAGGCAGCTTCCCGTCGGCGCGTGGATCGGCGCCTCGTCCTTCTCCGCCGCCCGGCGATGGGCGACCTCCAGGGCGTGCGCCTCGAACTCGCGGTAGGTCCTCAGCCGGTCGGCGAGCTCCCGGAAGTCGACTGCGTGGGCGTCGAACTCGGGGCCGTCGACGCAGGCGTAGACGTCTTGCCGCCGACCTCGACGCGGCAGCCGCCGCACATCCCGTCCCGTCGAGCATGATCGCGTTGAGCGACGCGAAGGTCGCGACGCCAGGGTCGGGTCACTCCGCGATGGCCCGCATCATCGGGACCGGGCCCACCGCGTAGATCGCGTCGATGCCGCCGGCCTCGAGGAGGTCCTTGAGAGCCTCGGTCACGAAGCCGCCGCCCGTAGCTGCCGTCGTCGGTGCAGGTGATGACCTCGCCCGCCCGCGCACTCCTCCTCGTAGATGACCCACTCCTTGGAGCGGCCGCCGATGACGCTCGTGACCTTCACGCCGCGCTCCGCGAGGCCAGGCGATCGGGTAGACCACGGCGTCCCCAACCGCCCCCGACGCAGACGCGTGGCCCTCCTCGATGGCTCCGTCTCCTGCCCAGCGGCCCCACGATGTCCGCGATCGCGTCGGGCCTCGTGAGCGCGACGAGATCACCGTCTCTTGCCCACGCCTGGATCACCAGGCTGATCGTGCCGCCCCGGTCCGCGTCGGCGATCGTCAGCGGATCCGCTCGCCCCCGGGCCGCGGCGGACGATGACGAACTGGCCGGGCCGGCGGATCCGGCGATCCGCGCCGCCTCGACCACGAGGCGGGTGACGTTGGGCGCGGACACCGCCGGTCGACGACGGCGTGCATAGAAGCCGGCTCGGGGCGGACGGGGAGAAGTGGCCGGTCGCAATCAGTGCCCTGTCCGCCGAATCCTCGCGTATGCGCCATTGCGCCGTATGTTACCGGTGCTGAAGGTCACCACGCCGGGGGCGAGGGGCAGCGGACCCGCGGATGCAGCGCTCGCCGCGAGCGGCCCGGACCGCTGTTCCGCACCCGCCACAACCGGCCTGCCCTTCGCCAGTGAGCTCCTTCTTGACATGAAAGTCGGGAAGCCACGGCGCATGAGGACACTCGACGTTGAGGATCATGTGCAGGATTGCCGCAGATGTGCACGACCGTCCGGTCCACGCGCGGGGCGAGGTCGTGGCAGACATCACGACGACGGCCCGTCGAACCGCGCCGGTTTCGCCGGTCCGAGCCGCGTTCCACAGATCGAGCCGGGGCGAGATGATCGAGCACATAGCGCAGCGAATCCTCCCGCCGCGCTCCCCGGCTTCGAGCTGAGCACGCGGTCCCCGGGCTCCGGGGTGTGCGACGACGCCGTCGACGACGGCCGTGCGGCGCGGCTTCCCCTGCCGAGCGTGTCGCGGATCGTGGGGGAGAGCGGAGGCGCAGGGCCCGGTTCCGGTCGAGAGACGTAGAAGTGATGCCACAGTCGTCCGAGCTCGAGCATGGAAGCGCCCTTCGGAGCGAGTTCATGCGCGTCCTGGCTCCGGGCTCCAGCGCCACAGGAGCATCGTGGAGCGGATCGACCGGGCATTACGACGTCGAGCTCGAAGACCCTCAGTGTCAGCAACACTCGGC
>CAVPJI010000028.1:0-29783 GCA_963705215.1 uncultured Chloroflexia bacterium
AGAGCCTCCGACGCGTCAAGCCCAAGCATCAGGACCGCGGCCGTCATGACGAGCGGCAGGCTCGTGACGGGCGAGGTGCCCGGGTTGAAGTCCGTCGCGAGCGCAACGGGGATCCCGGCGGTGATCAGCTCCCGGGCCGGCTCGCGCTCGGCGAGCCCCAGGAACCAGGGCACGGTCGGAAGGAGCACCGCGACGACCGGCCGGGCGGGCGTCGACGATGACGCGGCCGCCACGCGAGCCAGGGCTGCGATCCCCGCCGCCGACGGGGCCCCGAGGTGGTCCGCCGAGAGCACCCCGAGCTCCGCAGCCAGCTCCGCACCACCCGACGGCGCGAGCTCGTCGGCGTGGAGGCGGATCTCGAGGCCATGCCCGCGGGCCGCCAGCAGGATCCGGCGGGCCTGGTCGGCGGTGAAGACCCCCGCTTCGCAGAAGACGTCGCAGGAACGAGCGATCCCCTGTGCGGCGACGGCCGGCAGCTGCTCCCCGATGACCGCGGCCACGTACGCCTCGGTGGCGGCCTCCGGGTCACCGGGGTACGCCGCCCGCACCTCGGGCGGCACCGCGTGCGCACCCAGGAAGGTGGGCACCACGTCGACGGGGCCCTCGGCCGCCAACCGGCCGGCCACGGCGAGCAGACGCAGCTCCGTCGCCGTGTCGAGCCCGTAGCCCGACTTCGCCTCGACCGTCGTCGTCCCCGTCCGCAGCATCCGGCCCAGCCAGCGCCGCCCGTGGGCCAGCAGGTCCTGCTCGGAGGCCGCCCGCGTCGCCCGCACCGTGGAGAGGATGCCGCCCCCGGCCGCGAGGATCTCGAGGTACGTCGCGCCCCGCGCCCGCAGGGCGACCTCATCCTCGCGCGAGCCGGCGAACAGGAGGTGCGTGTGCGCGTCGACGAGCCCGGGCGTCACGGTTGCGCCGGCGGCATCGAGGACGTCGATCGCGCGGGGGTCGCGCCCGCCGGCCTCGAGCGCTGCCGCCAGCGCCTCCGCGGCCGCGGCCCGGGCGGCAACCGCGACGATTCGCCCGTCCAGGCAGGCGATCGCGGTTCCGGTCGGGGCGATCGCGGGGTCGGCCTGGGACGATCCCCGCCGCAGCCCGCCGGCCAGCGTGGCTACCTCGGCGGCATCGACGACGAGCAGCCCGCGCCCGGCCATCAGCCGTCCGCAGCCCGGGCGAGCCGCAGCTCCAGCGCCATGAGCGGTGACGCGTCGCGGAGCTTCAGGAAGCGGCCCGCGGCGAGGACCCGCTCCTCCGGCGGCGCCTCGAGGGGCGCACCCGCGCGGTCTGCCACCGCCTGGAATGCCGCCAGCGGCGCCAGCCCGATCAGCTCAGTCTCAGCGAGCTCAACGCCATCCTCGGCGGCCTCCGCCTGGACCATCTCCCAGGCGGCCCAGAGCGGCGTCCGTCCGAAATCGAGGAGGTTCATCGACACCTGGGCGCAGCCGAGCTCCTCGATGAAGAAGCCCTTGGCCTGGAGGGCGGGCAGCCCGCCCGACAATTCGCGGATCCGGTGGGCGATCCGCTTGGCCAGCTCAAGGTCGTCCGAGGCGAGATTGATGTTCCAGGCGATGAGGGACGGCCGTGCCCCGACGCACGTCGCCCCGCCGCGCGGGTGCATCCGGGCCGGGCCGAAGTCCGGCTCGCGGCCGCGGCTCGCGATCTCCTCGCGCAGGCCCTCGTACTGGCCGCGGCGCACGTCGGCCAGCTTGACGCGCTCCGGCACGGTCGCGGCAGCCGCGTAGAGATAGACGGGGAGCTCGAAGCGCGCCGCGATGCGCCGGCCAAAGCTACGCGCGAATCCGACGCACGCCTCCAGCGTGGTCGCGCCGAGCGGCACGAACGGCACGACGTCGACGGCGCCGATTCGCGGGTGTTCGCCGGATTGCTGCTCCATGTCGATCTCGCGCAGGGCCACGCCGACCAGCCGCTCCAGGGCATCGGCGACCGGGCCGTCCTCGCCGGCGAGCGTGAAGACGCTCCGGTTGTGGGACGGGTCGCTGGTCCGGTCCAGAAGATGCGCGCCGGGCACCGACTCCAACGCCGCGGCCAGCCGGTCGACAACCTCGAGCCGGCGGCCCTCGGACACGTTGGGCACGGATTCGACGAGCGCCATCACCGTATCGTGGCACACCGCCCTCGGTCGGGATCTGACCTAGCCCGCGCCACCGCCGTCGCGCATCGGGACCCGGACGCCCCGCTCGCGCGCCACGTCGAGGGCGTGCTCGTAGCCCGCGTCGGCGTGGCGGATGACGCCCATCCCCGGGTCGGAGGTCAGCACGCGCTCCAGCTTCTGGGCGGCGAGGTCCGTGCCGTCCGCGACCACCACCATCCCGGCATGCTGGCTATACCCAATGCCCACACCGCCGCCGTGATGTACGGAGACCCACGTCGCCCCTGCGGCGGTGTTCACCAGCGCGTTGAGGAGTGGCCAGTCGGCAACAGCGTCGGAGCCGTCGGCCATCGCCTCTGTCTCCCGGTTGGGTGACGCGACACTCCCTGAATCCAGGTGGTCACGCCCGATGACGATCGGGGCCGCCACCTCCCCGCGGCGCACCAGCTCGTTGAACGCCAGCCCCGCTTTCGCCCGCTCGCCGTAGCCCAGCCAGCAGATCCGCGCGGGAAGCCCCTGGAAGGGGACCTTGGCCTGGGCCATCTCGATCCAGCGCCGCAGACCGGCGTCGTCCGGGAAGAGGCGCAGGATCTCGGCGTCCGTGCGCAGGATGTCGGCCGGTTCGCCGGAGAGGGCGGCCCAGCGGAACGGCCCGCGGCCCTCGCAGAACTGGGGCCGAATGAAGAGGGGCACGAAGCCGGCGAAGTCGAACGCGTTCGCCACGCCCGCCTGCTGGGCCTGGGCGCGGATGTTGTTGCCGTAGTCGAAGACGATCGCGCCGCGGTCCTGGAAGGCGAGCATCGCCCGGACGTGGGCCGCCATCCCGTCGAGCGCCCGGCGCTCGTAGACCGCGGGCTGGGTCCGGCGCAGAACGAGCGCATCGGCGATCGTCATCTCCGGCGGCACGTACCCGCCGAGCGCGTCGTGGGCCGACGTCTGGTCGGTCACGGCGTCGAAGGGCTCGCCCTTCTTCGCCCAGGCCGGCTCGATCTCGGCGGCGTTGCCCACGAGGGCGATCGAGAGGGGCTCGCCGCGGGCGGCCGCCAGGCGGGCCATCGCGAGCGCCGCGTCCGGCGAATCGGTGAGCCGGTCGACGTAGCCGATCTCGTGGCGCCGGCGCGCCCGCGCCTCGTCGACCTCGATGGCGATGACGACGCCGTCGTTCATCGTCACTGCCAGCGGCTGGGCGCCGCCCATCCCGCCGAGACCCGCGGTCAGGACGACGCGCCCGCGCAACGTCCCGCCGAAGTGCTGGCGGGCCAGCTCGGCGAACGTCTCGTAGGTGCCCTGGAGGATCCCCTGGGTCCCGATGTAGATCCAGGAGCCCGCCGTCATCTGCCCGTACATCATCAGGCCGGCCCGCTCGAGCTCCCGGAAGTGCTCCCAGTTCGCCCACTTCCCGACCAGGTTCGAGTTGGCGATCAGGACGCGCGGGGCCCATGCGTTCGTCCGGAAGACGCCGACCGGCTTGCCTGACTGGACCAGGAGCGTCTCGTCGTCGGCGAGGGTGCGGAGCTCCCGCACGATCGCGTCGAAGGCGTCCCAGCTGCGGGCGGCGCGGCCGGTCCCGCCGTACACCACGAGCGCGTCGGGGTTCTCGGCGACCTCCGGATCCAGGTTGTTCATGAGCATCCGGAGAACCGCCTCCTGCTGCCAGCCGCGGCAGGAGATCTCCGTGCCGCGGGGCGCACGCACGGGGCGGGCGCCGGGAAGGGGCGGGGCGTCGTGGGCGCCGGGTGTGGTCGTCATGGCCACAGTGTCGCGCTGCCGGCAAGCCCGCGCGACACGGCAGCGCGAGCGATGAAACCCTCCGGGGTTCGCCGGCCTCAGAGGGGGTACGGCGCGGCCCGCGCCACCCCGACACCCCGAGGAGTCAATCGATGAGCCAGTCCGTCCAGCCCGCCCCTCACCGTCATCCCGGTCGCGCAGGAGCCGCGCGGCGGCTGGCCGGCCGGACGGCCATCTACGCCCTGGCGCTCGGCCTCGTCCTCGGCGCGGCGCCCGTGACCGCGGCGAAGAGCGGTGACCGGGTCTTCACCGGCGCCTGCACCGGGGCGAGCACCTGGAAGCTGAAGCTCGGCAACGAGAACGGCCGGATCTCGACCGAGCTGGAGATCGACCAGAACCGGGTGGGCCGGGTTTGGACGGTCGCGATCACCGACAACGGCACCACGATCTTCCGGGGCGCGCGGGCGACCACCGCCCCGAGCGGCTCGTTCACCGTCCGCCGGATCTCGGCAAACCGGGCCGGGACCGACCGGTTCATCGCCGTCGCTCGCGCCGCCGCCACGGGCGAGGTCTGCCGGGCGCGAGGGACCTTCTGACCAGCTGAACGCCCGGAGGCGGCGGGAGGCCGATCGCCGAAGCGGGCGCGGGACGAGCAGCCGGACGCCCTCCTGCCCGCCGGCGCGGCGATCGGCTACGCTCGCGGCACCATGCCGATCCTCGCCGTTCGACGCTGGGCCGACCTCGACGCTGCCGAGCAGGCGCGTCTCCTGGCCCGCTCCACCGCCGCGATCTTCGAAGCGGGCCTGGCAGCCTCGATCGAAGCCCTCTTCGAGGACGTCCGTGCCCGCGGCGACGCGGCCGTCCTCGACGCCACCGAGCGCTTCGACGGCGTCCGCTTCGATCCCGCCGACCTCCGTGTCCAGCCCGGGGAGCTGGCCGCCGCGCACGCGGCCGCCGACCCGGCCCTCCTGGCCGGGATCCGGGAGGCGATCCGCAACAGCCGCCTCTTCAACGAGGCCCAGGTCCGGGCCACCGCCCTGGGGTGGCTTGTCGAGGCCCGGCCCGGCTTCGAGGTCGGCGAACAGGTGGTCCCGATCCCGTCGACCGGCCTCTACGTGCCCGCCGGCAAGGGGAGCTTCCCGTCCGTGCTGGTCCAGATCGGTGTGCCGGCCGTCGTCGCCGGCGTGCCGGAGATCGCCGTCCTGGTCCCGCCCATGCCGGGCACCGGCGCGGTTGACCCGGCGACGCTCGCGGTGGCCCACGAGCTGGGGCTGACCGCCGTCTACCGGGCCAACGGCCCCGCCGGGATCGCGGCACTCACGTTCGGCACGGCCACGTTCCCCCGCGTCCGCAAGATCGTGGGACCCGGCAGCCCGGCCGTGACCGCCGCCCAGGTGCTGGCGCAGCGCTTCGGCACCGCGACGAACATGCTCTGCGGCCCGTCAGAGAGCCTCCTCCTGGCCGACGCGACCGCCGATCCCTGGCGCCTTGCCCTCGACCTCGTCAACGAGGCCGAGCACGGAACGGACTCCGCGGCCCTCGTGGTCACGGACGCGCCCGGGCTGGTCCCCGCGCTCGAGGTCGCCGTCGCCCGGCAGGTGGCCGCCCTGCCAGAACCGCGCCGCGCCTACGCGACGGCCGTCCTCGGCGACCTCGGTGGGGTGCTCCTCTTCGACACGATGGCCGACGCGATCGCCTTCGCCAACGACTACGCCCCCGAGCACATGCAGGTGGCCACGCTCGACCCTGAGATCACCTTGCGCGATCTGCGCTACGCCGGCGAGTTCCTGCTGGGCCAGGACACGCCGATCGGGGCGAGCAGCTATTCGATCGGGATCCCGGCCACGCTGCCGACCGGCGGCTTCGCCAAGCTGAATGGCGGCGTCACGGCGCGCACCTTCCAGACGACGGCGTCGATCGCGCGACTCGCGCCCGAGGCGCTCGCCGGCCTGGCCGGACCCACCACCGCGCTGGCCGACCACGAGGGCTTCCCGGCGCACGCCAACGCCTTCCGGGGCCGCGGCCTCGGCTGACGGCTGCCCGCGTGCAGTGACGCTCCGCCGGTACGCCGCCTCGCGCCCCCACCCGCTCAGAGCTCCCGCCGCACCACCGGGTAGCGCTCGTCGGCGATCACGATCGTGAAGCCGGCCCGCTCCCAGAACCCCGGCGTGGCAGCCGAGGTGGCGTCGGGCGTCGGTCCGATCTCGGGGTAGGCCTCGACCGCCGCGAAGCCACGGCCCGCGAGGTCCTCGCAGATCGCCTTCACGAGCGCCAATGCGTGACCCCTGCCGCGCGCGTCGGCCGCCACCGCCACGCACGTGATGACCGCGGGAAGCGGCGTCTGGGGGAGGCGCGGGTACAGCTCACGCAGGCGGAGGGCGCGCGGGTAGGCGGAGAGCGGCCCGAACTGCGCGTAGGCGACGGCGCGCTCCCCGTCGGCATTCTCCACCAGGAGGACCTTGGCGTAGCTCCCGAAGACGGCCAGGCCGCGGCCCAGCAGGGCGAGCTTGGGGGCGGCGCCCGGGCCGACCGTCGGCCGCGCGGCGCGCTTCGGAGCGAAGGGGTTGTCGACCGGCGAGCTGTCGTCGTCATCGAGGGCGAACGGGTTGACGGGAGCGGTGCGCTTGAGGGCAAAGGGGTTGTCGTCGCGGGCCTCGAGGTCGGCGAGGAACGGGTTCGACGGGACGGGGCGCGGGGCCGCGGGCGCGCCGGACGTCTCGCCGGTCCGCAGCCAGCTGGCCCGGTGAGCCTTCGAACCGCGGTCGGCGTCCTCCCAGTAGTCGCAGCTGCGGTGGTCGAACGACGGGTCGGCACACGGCGGAAGGAGGCCGAAGGCGGTCGCCTCGGTCACGTCGACGATGCGGATCGCGTCCATTCCGAGAGCGTAGCGCGGAGCGAGCGGCGCGGGTGGACGCGACGGCCCTTCACGACCCGCCCGTGAGCCGTCGCCAGATCTCCTCGAGGAACTGGACCGAGGTCATCGACTCGAAGACCTGGCCGACGTGGAGCGCCCATTCCTGTCCGAGCTTGAGCACCGTGAGCACCCCCAGCACCGCGGCCACGCGGGTCGGGGTCCAGCGCAGCGGCGTTGGCAGATGGTGGATCGCGGCGACGAAGATGAACCACGGCTCGAAGACGTTCGGGAAGAGGAAGAGGACGGCGCGCTCGTCCGTGACCAGGAAGAGGATCGAGCCGGCGAGGCGGTACAGGTAGAGGCCGACCGCGACCCGCCGCTCCACTCCCTCCCAGCGCAGGGCGACGACGAGGAAGAGAGCGAGGTAGACCTGGTCGAGCGCCTTGTCGAGGAGCTGGTAGTCGCCGACGCCGCCGAGATCGACCAGGTCGCGCAGCAGGAGGTCCGCGAGGTCGCCGCCGATCGCGAGCAGGCCGCCCGCGAGCGGCCAGCGCAGGACGGGCAGCGAGGTTGCGACGCGGAACGCCGCGAAGAGCACGATCTCGGGGGTCATGGCCTCGTCCGATCGCCCCGGCGCCGGATGCCTGCGCCGGATGCCGAGCGTACGCCCCCCGGGAGCCCCCGGCGAAGGCGGTGGCCGCGCCGATCTGGTTCGGCGCCCCGTGCACTGTCGGCGGGCTCTTCGCGTTCGGCACCCGCCGCGGCGCTGATCCGGGCGGGCAACCCGTCCTCCGGCTTCGGGACGGAGGGCACTGGTGGGCGCAGAAGCGCCGAGAACACGATCCGTCCATGACTGCATCGCCCACGCTTCCTCCCGCCGTCGCGCCCGACGGCGCGTCCCCCGAACCGCCGGGTCTCGCGGAACCGCCCCAGCTCTCCCCGGCCCTCCAGAAGCTCAGCGATGCCAGCCGCACGGCCTTCAAGTACGGCAATCGCTACGGCATGATCGCCGTCCACCGCGCGGGCCTCGCGGCGTGGCTCGGCAATCCCCTGACCGGCTGGCAATGCCTGGTGACCACGACCGGACGCAGGTCGGGTCTGCCACGCCACACGCCGCTCGGGTACCTGGTCGTCGACGGCGCCGCGTGGGTGCTGGCCGGGTACGGCCCGTCCACGTTCTGGTACCGCAACCTCCTCGACGAGCCGCGCGTCACCCTGCTCCTCCCCGGCCGCCCCCCGATCGCCGCGCTGGCGACGGAGGCCCGCGATCCCAGCGTCCGCGCCCGGATCATCCCGGCCCTGGCCCGCTCGATGGCTCTCCCCGGCATGCTGATCGGCTGCCTCCCGGCGAGCGCCACCGACGAGCGGATCCTGGAGTGCGTGTCGTTCGTGCCCCTGGTCCGCATCGCCCCCGCGGACGGGTCCGCACTCCCCGCCGGGCCCGATGACCCGGGCGGCCTCGGCTGGGCCTGGCGGCAGGCATTCGCCATCGGCATCAGTCTCGTGGGGATGCGCGCGCTCTGGAGGATGGTCCGCGGCTGATCCACCCGCGGGGGCTCCCGGGGCGGTCCGTCAGTCCGCGCGCACGGTTCGTCTTCGCGAACGACCGGGCCAGCTGCCCGCTCGACGCCCGGGCGCGGGCCAATTCACGCGGGCAGGACGCCCAGCAGGCGCAGACCTTCGACGGCGAGCCGGAGCGCGAAGAAGAGCAGCAGGACTCCGAGCGCCACCATGACGGCGCGGTACCCGCGGCCGCGGATCCGTCCTCCGGAGCGGCCGGCGATCACGGCCACGAGCATCTTCGCGCCGACCAGGCAGGCGTAGAAGCCGGCGAGGAACGCGGCCGCGGCCAGCGGCCCGTCCGCCCATGCCCGGATCAGCACGGGTGCGCCCACCGCGACCCAGAAGATGTACGGGTGCGGGCTGAGAGCGTTGACGAGCGCGCCGCGGGCCCACGACCTCGGAGCCTCGTCAGGGCGTCCGGCCTGCACGCCGGTGGCGCGGATCGACTCGATGCCGAGATACGTGACGAAGACCGCACCGGCCAGCGAGATCGCCCCCAGGAGGCCGCCCGCGGCCTCGGCCGCCGCCACGACGAGCGCCGTGGCGAGGATGACGATCGGCACGTCGGTGATGAGCGGCGCGGCGGCGACCTTGAGCCCCTCCCGCGTCCCGAAGCGGATCGACTGGGCGAGGACGAGCGCCAGGAGCGGCCCCGGGGCGAACCCGGCAGCAAGGCCGAGGACGACGCCCGTCGCGAGAAACTCGAGCACCGGCCGGCCCGCGTCGCGCCGGCGTCAGTCGTCGACGAGATCGACGAGCGCCCCGGTTCGCACGAGCCGCGTGGCGGCGGCGATGTCGGCGCCCATCTCGCGGTCCGCGTCCAGCGGCGTGATCACGGCCCGGATCCGGCGATGCGCCGCGGCCACCCCGAGGCCGGGCGGCGGCGCGGCGCCCACGGACGGGGCCGTCGTCGGCCCGCCGCCGGTCGGCCCGCCGTCCGGTCGCCCGCCGATCGCCCCCGCGACCGCGGCCCGGCGCAGGTCCAGCGCCTGGGCCCCCACCAGGAGCTCAAGAGCCAGGATCCGCTCGACGTTGTCGAGGACGTCGCGGGCGTGGCGCGCCGCGGTGGCGCCCATCGACACGTGGTCCTCCTGGTTCGCCGAGGTCGGAATCGAGTCGGCCGAGGCCGGGTGGACCAGGACCTTGTTCTCCGAGGCGAGGGCGGCGGCGGTGTACTGGAGCATCATCATCCCCGAGTTGAGACCGCTCGCCGAGGCGAGGAAGGGCGGCAGTCCCCCGTTGAGACGGTGATCAAGGAGCAGCGCGATGCGGCGCTCGCTGATCGCCCCCAGCTCCGCCAGGGCGAGCTTCGCGAAGTCGAGCGCGAGCGCGATCGGCTCGCCGTGGAAGTTGCCGCCGGAGATGACCAGCCCGCCGCCGGTCGCGGCCACGTCCGCGTCGGCGACGCCGCCCTGCGGGAAGACGAGCGGGTTGTCGGTCGCCGCGTTCATCTCGACGTCGAGCACGCGCCGAAGGTGGTCGAGGGCGTCCCGGACCGCGCCGTGGACCTGCGGGACGCAGCGGAGCGAGTAGGGATCCTGGACCTTGTGGGTCGAGCCGTGGTGGTGGGCCATCAGCCCGGAATCGCGCAGGAGGTGGCGCATCTCCCCGGCGACGGCGACCTGGCCGGGGTGCGGCCGGGCCAGCTGGTAGGCCGCGGCATAGGCGACGTCCGTCCCCAGCAGCGCCTCGACCGATTGCGCCGCCGCGACCGAGGCCGTCTGCGAGAGCCGGTCCGCGTCGGCCAGCAGGAGCGCGCCGATCCCGCTCATCAGCTGCGTCCCGTTGAGGAGGGCCAGGCCCTCCTTCGCCTCGAGGACGAGCGGGTCGAGCCCCTCTTCGCGCAACGCGAGCAGGGCCGGCATGACGTGGCCGCCGAGCTCCACCTCGCCGCGCCCGATCAGGGGCAGCGCGAGATGCGCGAGCGGCGCCAGGTCGCCCGACGCGCCGACGCTGCCCTGGGCCGGCACGACCGGGTGGATCCCGAGCTCGAGGAGCCGCAGCAGCCGGTCCACGAGCAGCGGCCGGCAGCCCGAGTGGCCGAGCGCCAGCGTGTTGGCCCGCAGGAGGAGCATCGCCCGGACCACGTCCCGCGGCAGCGCCGGGCCCACCCCCACGGCATGGCTGACGAGGAGGTTCTCCTGGAGCCGCCGTGCTTCGGCCGGGGGGATGAACGTCGTCGCCAGGTCGCCGAAACCGGTCGTGATCCCGTACACGACCTCGCCGCCGGCCACGAGCCGCTCGACGACTGCGCGGGCCTCCTCCATCCGGGCCCGGGCATCCGCGTCGAGGACGGCGCGAGCCCCACCCCGGGCCACCGCTTCGACGTCCGCGATCGTCAGGTCCGCGCCGGACAGGGCGACGACACCGTCCGGGAGGCCGGTGGCGTGAGAGGGTCGATCAGTCACAGCGCCGAGCATAGCCCGGCCGGCGGCCACCGACCGGACGTTCGGTCGACCGCCCGCCGGCGGCGCCTCGCGTATCCTCCCCAGCGATGCTTGCGTTCATCGACGAGATCGTCATCCCCTTCCTCGAGACCCTCTACGGCGCCGTCGGCTACCTCGGCGTGATGCTCGCCATGGCGATCGAGTCGGCGATGATCCCGCTCCCCTCGGAGCTGATCCTGCCGTTCGCGGGGTTCCTGGTCTCCGATCCGAGCCAGATCGAGCCCCTCACCGGCCAGCCCTGGAGCTTCTGGATCGTGGTGATCGTGGGGACGATCGGGAACACGCTGGGGTCGCTCGTCGCGTACGCGATCGGCGCCTACGGCGGGCGGCCGTTCCTGGAGCGCTACGGGAAGTACCTGCTCATCCGGCCGCACGAGATCGAGATCGCCGACCACTTCTTCGCGAAGTGGGGCAGCCAGACGGTCTTCTTCAGCCGCCTGCTGCCGATCGTGCGGACCTTCATCAGCTTCCCGGCCGGGGTGGCCCGGATGGACCTCCGGAAGTTCGTCGTCTACTCGACCGCAGGCGCCTTCCTGTGGTCGATCCTGCTCGTCTGGGCGGGCGTCCAGCTGGGCGACAACTGGGTCGAGATCCGGGCGATGCTCCAGCCGTTCGACCTCGCCATCGCGGTCGGCGTCGTCGCCCTCTTCGCCGCCTTCCTCTGGCTGCGCCTCGGACGGCCAATGCCGGGCCGGCGACGCACGCCGGACGCCGGGGCTGAGTAGCGCCGTCCGGCGCCGCTTCCCATGTTCGACTTCCTCGACGGTCCGGTTCGCGAGCTGGTCGTCGCCGTCTACGGCGCGATCGGCTACGTCGGTGTCGCCCTCATCGTCGCCCTCGAGAGCGTCGTCATCCCGATCCCGTCGGAGCTGGTCCTGCCCTTCGCGGGCTTCCTGGTCGCAGACCCGTTGGCCATCGAGCCGCTGACCGGGGCACCCTGGAACCCGGTCCTGCTCGTGATTGCCGGCACCGCCGGCTCCGTCCTCGGCGCACTGATCGCGTACGGGATCGGGTTCTGGGCCGGCCGGCCGTTCCTCCTGCGCTTCGGGCGGTACCTCCTGATCAAGCCCGCCGACATCGAGCGCACCGAGGCATTCTTCGCCCGTCACGGCGGCAAGGCCGCCTTCGTGGGGCGAATGATTCCCGTGGTCCGCTCGCTCGTGAGCTACATTGCCGGCGTCGCCCGGATGCCCCTGCTGCCGTTCGTCGTCTACAGCGCCCTCGGCTCCCTGCCCTGGGTGATCCTGCTGGTGGGCGGCGGCACCCTCCTGGGCGAGAGCTGGCCGACGATCGAGGCGATCCTCAAGCCGCTGGAGCGCGTGGTGCTGGTCGGGCTTGTCGCCTTCTCGGCCGCGGCCGTTGCCTGGAAGATCCGGGGCCACCTGCGCGGCGAGTCCGTGGGGCACGCGAGACGTCGCGACGATCTGACCCCCGAACCGGTGGCCGCCGAGGATCGCTGAGGCGACCCGACCGCCGCCCGTGCTGCTCCGGGGCGGAGCAGGCCGCGCCGTCGGGCTATCCGCGGGGCACCGCCATGCGCGGACTAGAATGCGGCCATGAGCGACACCCCCCATGACGACCTGCCCGCCCACGAGCCCGACGACGCCGACCACGGCCACGGCGGCCACGACGAGCAGGGCCAGCACGCGCCGACTCTCGGGCCGATCGACTGGTTCGCCTGGGGGGCGGGGATCCTCGGCGTGGGAGCCGGCCTCGTGGTCGCGTTCTGCCTCTACGTCTCGACGTCCCTGTAGACCACCGTCGTGAAGACGCGATTCGGGCCCAACTCGGTCGCCGCTGAGCGCCTGCTCGGGGACCTCGACCACCTGCACCCGGGCGCGATCGCCGCGCTGGCGGCCGCCGGGGGCGGGGCCTTCGGCACTGCGGTCGACGACCCGGACGTGGCGACCCGGGCGGATCTGCGAGCGCGCCTGCGCGAGATCGCCACGTTCGGCGGTCGCCTCGACGCGATCCGGGCGATCGGCCATGAAGTGGAGGCGTGGGCGTCGAGCACGACGCACTGGTTCCCGGCCGGCGTGGCGGGATCAGGGGAGAGCACGGCGGAGATCGGCCCGCGCATGGCCGCCGTGCCGATCGTGCTGGATGCGGCCTACGCAGTGGTCCTGCGGGACCTCCTGGACGCCGCGGAGCTGGACCTGCTTCTCGCGCCGTGGGACGACGTGGTCGGGTCACCATTCGAGGACGAGCCGGCCTGACCCGGGCGGACCCGCCTGACCCGGGCGGGTCAGCGCTTCTCGCGCAGGTATACCAGCCAGTAGACGGCGCCCACCAGGACCGTCCCCCCGACGATGTTCCCGAGCGTGACCGGCACGAGGTTCCCGACCAGGCCCGGCACATCGAGCGCGGCGTAGTCGGCCGGGACCTTGTCGATCGACGCCCAGAAGCTCGCCGGCGCAACCGCCCGGATCAGCATTCCCACCGGGATGAAGTACATGTTGGCGACGGAGTGCTCGAAGCCCATCGCCACGAAGGCCGCGATCGGCGGGACGATGGCCAGGATCCGGTCGGTCGTCGTGCGAGCCGAGTAGGTGAGCCAGACGGCGAGGCAGACGAGCCCGTTGCAGAGGATGCCGAGAACGAAGGCCTGCAGCGGGTCGTAGCCGACCTTTGTCGCGGAGGTGGCGAGCGCCGTGGCCCCCACGGCACCACCCCCGAAGGCGTACTGGCCGGCCGCGACGACGAGGACCGCGGTCCCCAGGGCACCGACGAAGTTCCCCGCGTAGACGATGGCCCAGTTCCGCACGACCGCCGCCGTCGAGATGCGCCGCGAGGCCCAGGCCATCCCCAGCAGGTTGTTGCCGGTGAAGAGCTCGGCCCCGCCGACGATGACGAGGATCAGGCCGAGGGAGAAGGCGAGCCCCGCGAGGACCCGGATCACCCCGTACGGCAGCATGCCGGCGGCCCCGGCCGAGACGGTGGTGGCAAAGGCGGCGCCGAGGGCGATGAAGGCGCCGGCAAGGATCCCGAGGACGAACATCGGGACGAAGCCCATGCCGGCCTTGCGCACGCCGACCTCGGCGGCCTTCGCCGCCATCTCCGCCGGCATGAGGGCGTCGAGGCGCACCTCCGTCGCGGTCGGGCCGTGATGCGGAGCGGGGACCTGCTCGGCCGGCGTGCCGGCGGATCCCGCCGCGGGGGCCGCGTCCAACGCGACTGCCCCTTCGGTCGCGTCCGCCACGATCAGAAGAGCCCCACAACGTTGCCGTCGGCGTCGATGTCGATCTTCTCGCCGGCCGGATGGCTGGGCAGCCCCGGCATCGTCCGCATGTCGCCCGCGAGCGGGTAGATGAAGCCGGCCCCGGCGGCCAGGCGCACCTCGCGCACCGGGAAGCGGAAGCCGGTCGGGCGGCCCTTGAGGTTGGGGTCGTGGGAGAGCGAGAGGTGGGTCTTCGCGACGCAGACCGGGAGGTGACCGTAGCCGAAGGCCTCGTACTCGGCGAGCGCCTTCGTGGCCGCCGGGGCGAAGTCGACGCCAGCCGCGCCGTAGACCTTCGTGGCGATCGTCTCGATCTTCTCGCGGAGCGGCATCTCGTCCGGGTAGAGGAGCTGGAAGGCGCCGCCGCCCAGCTCCGCCGCATCCCACACGGCCGCCGCGAGCGCCTCGGCGCCCTTGCCGCCCTCCGCGAAGTTGGTGGTGACGACTGCGTCGCGTGCGCCGGCCGCCAGCGCGACCTCGCGGATCGCCTCGAACTCGGCCGGCGTGTCGGTCGGGAAGGCGTTCATCGCCACGACCACCGGGACCCCGTAGGCGCGCACGATCTCGATGTGCTTCGCCAGGTTCGCTGCGCCGGCGCGGACGGCTTCGACGTTCTCCGACGTGAGCGCCGGATCGAGCGGCTTGCCGGCCACGATCCGGCCGACGCCGCCGTGCATCTTGAGCGCGCGCACGGTGGCCACCACGACCGCCGCATCCGGCTGCAGGCCCGAGGCGCGGCACTTGATGTCGAAGAACTTCTCCGCGCCCATGTCCGCGCCGAAGCCGGCCTCGGTCACCACGATGTCGCTCGTGGAGAGGGCGACCCGGTCGGCGATGATCGAGCTGTTGCCGTGGGCGATGTTGGCGAACGGCCCGCAGTGGACGTAGGCCGGACCGCCTTCGAGCGTCTGGAGCAGGTTCGGCTTGATCGCGTCGCGGAGGAGGACGGTCATCGCGCCGGCGACGCCGAGGTCCTCGGTCGTGACGGCCTTGCCGTCGCGGCTCGTCGCCACCACGATCCGGCCGAGGCGCGCCCGGAGGTCGAAGAGGTCGCGCGAGAGGGCCAGGATCGCCATCACCTCGGAGGCCACGGTGATGACCCACTCGGCCTCGCGGGGAACGCCGTTCTCCTTGCCGCCCAGGCCGATGACGGCCCGCCGGATCGCCCGGTCGCTGATGTCGACGACACGCGGCCAGCGGATCGAGAACGGGTCGATGCCGAGCGCGTTGCCGTGGTGGAGGTGGTTGTCGAGGAAGGCGCTCGCGAGGTTGTGGGCCGCGCTGATGGCGTGGATGTCGCCGGTCAGGTGGAGGTTGAAGTCCTCCATCGGGATGATCTGGCTGTAGCCGCCGCCGGCGGCGCCGCCCTTGATCCCGAAGACCGGGCCGAGCGATGGCTGGCGGATCGCCACCGCGGCATTGCGCCCGATCCGGTTGAGGCCCTGGGCCAGGCCCACCGTGGTCGTCGTCTTGCCCTCGCCGAGGGGCGTGGGCGTGATCGCCGTGACGACCACGTACTTCCCCCGCGGCCGTTCGCGCTCGACACGCTCGACTCCGGCCAGTGTCACCTTGGCCTTCGTCGGGCCGTAGTGCTCGATCTCGTCGGGCCGGAGGCCGAGTCCGGCGGCAATGTCGCCGATGGGCCGGGGCGTGACCGAGCGCGCGATGTCGAGGTCGGACGGGAACGACATGGGGGGCCTCCGGGGCGCTGTCTGGGTCAGCCGGCGGGCTGGGGGTGGAGCGAAGGGGTGCCCGGGGCGGTACGCCCCTCGGCCTGGTTGCGGGCGGCCCGAACCAGGTGGGTCAGGAGAATGGCGTTCGTCAGGGGACCGACGCCCCCGGGCACGGGCGTGATCGCCGAGGCGACGCGGGCGCAGGATTCGAAGTCGACGTCGCCGACGAGGCGGCCCTCGACGACGTTGATGCCGACGTCGACGACCACCGCGCCGGGTCGCAGCATCTCGCCCGTGACGAGACCGGCCCTGCCCGCAGCGACCACCACGACATCGGCCTCGCGCAGGTGCGCGGCGAGGTCCGGCGTGCGGGAGTGGCAGATGGTCACCGTGGCGTGCTCGCGCAGGAGCAGGAACGCCGCCGGCTTGCCCACCACGTTGGAGCGCCCGACGACGACCGCCCGGGCGCCCTTCAGCTCCACGCCGGAGCGCTTGAGGAGCTCCACCGCCGCGTGGGCCGTGGCCGGCAGGAAGCCGTCGTAGCCCAGCGCGAGCAGGCCGGCGTTCAGCGGGTGGATCCCATCGATGTCCTTGGCCGGGTCGAGGGTGTCGATCACGACCCGCAGCGGGATCCCGGCCGGCAGCGGCTGCTGGACGATGATCCCGGCGACCGTGCGCTCGGCACCGAGGGCGAGGATCTCCCGGCCCAGTGTCTCCGCCGAGCAGTCGTCACCGAGCTCCACGAGCCGATCCTGGATCCCCACGAGGCGGCAGCCGTCGAGGATCTTGTGCAGGTAGACGGTGGAGGGGGCGTCCCGGCCGACGATGACGACGGCGAGCTCCGGCGTGTAGCCGTGCTCCTCCTTGAACGCCGCGACGTCGGCGGCGACGGCGGTCCGCACGTCCGCCGCGACCGGCCCACCTCGAAGCAGGCGGGGACCCATGTCGTCGAGCAGGGTCACGAGACGGCGTCCGGGGTGCCGAAGCCGGGCTCGTCGGCGGTCTCCGGGTCGCGCAGCTCCCCGAGCTCAACGTGCGCCCGGGTGGCATCGGCCAGATCCTCGATATCCGCGAGAAGGGCAACCGTGCGACCGCGCAGCTCGTCCGCCGCCACCGCGTCGCCGAGCGACGGCAGGTTGACGAAGACGTTCTCGGCGGCGCCGTGCGCCGACGCCTCCACGAGGCGGGAGGCGACAGCGAGGTCGCTCGCGGCGTTGAGGTTGCTGCGGCCGGCGAGCGCCTCGGACGCGATCACGACCTCGCGGCACGCCTCCACGGTGCGCAGGGGCACGTCCGCGGCGACGCGCGCCGAAGCGCGAATCGCGACGGTCCGGGCTGCCTTCTCGTCGTCCGTTTCGCGAGGCAGCCTGAGAGCCGCGGCGAAGGCGGCGTACGCATTCGCGTCCTCGTCCGCGAGCGCGAGGAGCCGCGCCGCCAGCTCGCGGCCCGCAGCCCCGTGGCGGGCATGGCTCGCGGCATACGCCGCGTACTTCGGGCGGTCGGCGGAAAGCGACGCGACCATCGCGACGAGCGCCGCGCCGCACGATGCGGCCACCGCGGAGGCGGCGCCCCCTCCGGGGCTGGGGGTCGCCGAGCCGAGCAGCTCGATGAACCCATCGAGGGTCATGGATCCGAAGCGGGGCGCGGTGATGTCCGACATGCCAGCGATTGTAGGAGCCGGGTGACACCCGGACAGAGCCGACCCGCCCGAGGGTCCGGGCCAACAGTCCGGGCTCCCCATGATCCGCGGCCGTCCCGCCGAGGGGCCGCCGCCTTCTCCCCGCGGCCCCCCGGCGAGCTCCGCCGTTCGACCGATGCAGGCGGTTCGGGCACCTTCAGGATCGCGCGACTGCGGGTATGGCCGGGCCCGGGGCGAACGCGGTACCGGTCGCGCTCACCCCGGACCCGAGGAGAGCGGCTCACCGGGAGGACGGCGAGCCGGGAGCGCCGGGTGGTGATCCGACGCGCAGAGGTGATTCGCCTGGGGGAGCGCCCGCCGTGAGGGCGGGGCCCCGGATCAGGCCGCCTGCGGGACGTCCGGATCCAGGCCCTCGACCAGCCAGCGCCGGCCGCGGTGGCGGAAGGTGAGGGACATGCGCACCTCCGGCGTGTCCACCTCGAAGGTGGTGCGCGGGCCGATCTCGATCGGATACGCGGATCGCTCGCGGCGCACGGCCGCGATCGCGGTCACGGGGATCGTCCGATCGCCCCAGCGGATCTCCCGGGGGCGCCCGGAGAGCCAGTCCGTCCGAACCCGGACCTCGACCGGCTCGACGCGGGTCATCGCCATCGACGTTGCTCCTTTGCGGCGGCCTGGCGTCGCCCGGGGCACTCGGGAGACTGAACATCTGTTCGACTCGACTGGACTCTAGATCGAACACCTGTTCGATGTCAAGCCCTCGTTGTGGAACTGGGCGAAGGATCCGTGCGCCCCGTGCCACCTTGATTGGCACAGGTGTTCGATCTGCCGCCGTCAGGCCTCCGGGCCGCGTTCCTTGTCGGGCGCTTCGGTGCTTCCTGGGCCCGTGGCAGTCGGCCGGGCGCGGCCGACGCGCCGGCCCTCGAGCGGCTGGAGCGGGTCGCGACCGGTCGGGTCCGCGAGTGGGTCGCCGAGCAGGCGGGCGCGGGTGAGAGCCCCGCTGCCGAACTTGCGGCGGATCTCGTCCTGCGCCTCGGTGGCCTTCCGGCGGCGGGGATCCTCGGTCGCGAACAGCCCCATCTGGGCCGGCTCGCCGAGACCGTGCGCGCCCACGCCGAGCAACCGGATCCGGCGGCCCCGTGCTTCCGGGCGCACGAGCTCCAGCGCCGTCCGGAAGATCGGGTCCGCGAGATCGGTCGGCTCGGGCAGGGTTCGCTGGCGGGTGACCGTGTGGAAGGCGCTGTCGCGGACCTTCACGGCCACGGTCGACGCCCGCACGCCACCCGCACGAAGCCGCGAGGCTACGCCCTCGGACAAGGCCAGGAGCGTCCGCTCGATGACGTCCGAGTCGGCCGTGTCCACGTCGAACGTGTGCTCGTGGCTCACGGACTTGGCGGCGACGTCCCCGGTCACCGGCGACGGGTCGATGCCGCGGGCGCGCTCGTGCAGGACGGCTGCATGGGCACCCAGGCGGCGCACCAGGACGTCGACCGGAAGGTCGGCGAGCTCGCCGATCGTGCGCACGCCGTATTCAGCGAGCACCACGCGGGTCTGCTCTCCCACACCCCACAGCCGCCCGATGGGGAGCGGCGCCAGGAAGGCCGCCTCGCCGCCCGGCGGCACGATGACGAGCCCGTCGGGCTTGCGCAGATCGGAGGCCAC
The DNA here is from genome assembly GCA_963705215.1 of uncultured Chloroflexia bacterium. GTDB lineage: Bacteria > Chloroflexota > Limnocylindria > Limnocylindrales > CSP1-4 > CTSoil-043. Next base: position 18,891 of record CAVPJI010000028.1, read on the forward strand.
CTTGGCGACCAGCTTGGTCGTCGCGACCCCGACGCTCGCCGTGAGGCCGACCTCGCCGCGCACTGCCCCGCGGATCTGTCGGGCGATCGCCTCGGGCGAGCCGAAGAGGGCCTCGCTGCCGGCCACGTCGAGGAACGCCTCGTCGATCGAGACCTGCTCGAGCAGCGGCGTGAACCGCCCAAGGATCTCCATGACGCGCCGGCTCTCGCGGCGGTACTTCGCGCCGTCGACAGGGAGGAAGGCGCCGCCCGGGCAGAGCGCGGCCGCCGTCCGGAGCGGCATCGCGGAATGGACGCCGAAGGCACGGGCCTCGTAGCTCGCAGCCGAAACCACCCCTCGGGCCCGCGGGTCGCCGCCCACGATGACCGGGCGGCCGCGCAGCTCGGGGTGGTCGCGCTGCTCCACCGCCGCGAAGAACGCGTCGAGGTCGACATGGAGGATCGTGGAGGCGTTTCGCACCCGCCTATCATCGCGGCGACGTGACCCCCACCGATAGCCCCACCGCGCCCCGGCTCTTCGCGGACCCGCCGCCCATGCGGGAGCGGCCGCTCGCGGTCGCCGCGTTCGCCGCCATCGCCCTGGTCGTCGCCTTCGCCCTGGCTTGGTTTGCGCCCCTCGTCGCGATCGTCGTCGCCTGGCCGTTCCTGTTCGCCATCCCCGGCTGGCTCCTGGTGGCACGGCTCGTGCCCCGGCTCGGGCCGGCGGGCCGACTGGGCGTCGGGATCGTCCTGTCCACGTACGTGGCCGCCCATCTCGCCAACCTCGTCGGCCTCGCCGCGGGCACCTTCGACCGGCCGGTCGCGTTCGCCGCCGCAGCCATCCTTGCCGGCGCCAGCCTCGTGCTGGCCACCGCGCCGGTCCGCGGCCTCGCCGCCCCGCCCTCGCTCGACCCCCGAGATGCCCTCGAGGCCGCGCGCCGCGAACGGGCGCCGTTCGTGCTCGCGACCTTCGCCGTCCTCTTCGTCGGCGGCGTCCTCGCCGCGAACGCCTGGCGCGAGATCCCCGCCGGCTGGGTCTCGGGCGGCTGGAACTGGAGCGACTTCCTCGTCCACGTCTCGATCGGCCAGAGCATCGTCGAGGGCAACTTCCCGCCCCAGGTCCCGTACTTCGCGGGCGTCCCGCTGACCTACCACTGGTTCGCCGACTTCCACGGCGCGATCTCGGCCACGGTCGCGGGCCTCCACGTGATCCCCGTCTTCATCGCGTCGAGCGCGCTCATGGCCGGGGCCCTCGCGCTCGTCGCGTGGGAGCTCGCCCGGAGCCTGACCGGCAGCCGTCGAGCGGCCACGATCGCCACGCTCCTCATCCTCACGGCCGGCGGCATGGGCTGGATCCGGCTGGTCCTCGACGTGCAGGCCGGGCTCGGCGCCCCGCTGGAGCTCGTCCAGCGCTACCCCTACGACAACACGTGGGAGCCGGGCAGCCCGGAGTTCAAGATCGCGTCGATCCTGGGGACAGGGCTCTTCCCGCACCGGGCCACGACGTTCGGGCTGCCCGGCGTCCTCTCCGTCCTGCTGCTCGTGCGGGTCTCGCTCGGCCGCAACGCCGCCGGGGTGGGCCTCGCCGGGGTCCTGGCCGCCCTCCTCGCGCCCTTCCACTTCTACTTCTTCCCGGCGACCTACCTGCTCGTCGCGATGTACGCGGTGGCGCGCCGCGCCTGGCGGCGGAGGGGCTGGCTCCGGGACGCGGCGCTCTTCTTCGCCCCGATCGTCCTGGCGTTCCCATTCGTCCTCGGCCCGGCGCTCCTCCAGCGCGAGCGCGGCGCCATCCAGCTCGTCGTCGGCTGGAAGGAGGCGCCCTTCGAAGAGGGCCTCGGCGCGGTCCTCTTCTTCTACGGGACGAACCTGGGCCTGCCGCTCCTGCTCGGGCTGCTCGCGCTCGTCGCATCCCGCCCGCCTGCCCGGGCGTTCCTGGCGGCCTGGGCCGTCGCGTTCTTCCTCATCCCCAACGTCGTCGTGGCGGGCGCGGTCGAGTTCGACATGAACAAGTACTTCCAGGTCATGGGGGTTGCCCTGGCCATCCTCGGCGGCTGGCTCCTGCGGCGGAGCCCGACCGCCGTCGCCGCGCTCGTCCTGGCCGCGGCCGCCGTCTCACCGGCTCTCATCGCCACCTGGCACGCGGTCTCGGAGCCGGTCGCCCTGAGCCTCGCCCAGGAGCAGGCGGGGCGCTGGATCGCCGCCAACACGCCGCAGCGGTCGGTCTTCCTGACCGATGCCTTCATCAATAGCCCGACCGACTACGCGGGACGATTGCGGATCACGACGTTCGGGCCCTACGCAGCGAACCTGGGCTACGACCCGGCGCCCCGCCAGGCCGATGTCACGACGGCCTACTGCGACGGCCCGGAGGCGGCCGCAGAGGTGATGGCGCGCTACGGCGCGGCCTACGCGCTCTCATCGGGCGGGCTGCCGGACTGCGCCGACGGCGAGCCGACCGACTTCGGCTCGAGCCCGTTGTTCGAGACCGTCTACGACGTGGACGGCGTGCAGGTCTGGCGACTTCGCGGCTGAGCCGAAGGCCGCGGGCGGCTCCGGGCGCGGGCGGACGGCTCCGGGCGCGGGTGGCGCCTCGAGCGATCAGCCCTTGGGCTCGACGATGATCGTGACCTCGGAGGTCATGCCCGCGTAGACCTTGACAGCCACCTTGTAGGTGCCCAGCGACTTGAGCGGCTGGTCGAGGTCGACCTTGTGCTTGTCGACCGTGATCCCGCGACGGCCGAGGGCGTCGGCGATGTCCTGGGTCGTGATCGAGCCGTAGAGCCGGCCACCCTCGCCGACCTTCACGCCCATCGTGAGGGTGGTCGACGCGATCCGGGTCGCTGCGATCTCGGCCTCGCCACGCTCGCGCTGACGCTTCTCCTCGCGGCTGGCGATGTCGTGCTGCCAGGCGCGGTAGGCGCCCCCGGCAGCGGGCACGGCGAGCTTGTGCGGAATGAGGAAGTTGCGGGCGTAACCATCGGTCACGTCCTTCATCTCGCCGCTCTTGCCGAGCTTGGCGACATCGGTGGTCAGGATGACCTTCACGCGGGAGAACCCTCCTTGTCGAACAGGCCCCGGACGCGCGTTCCCAGCTCGGCCTCGCGGGCCGCGCGGGCCCCGAGCTGCAGCGCGTTGGGGATTTGGTGAATGAGGCTGCGGATCGGGCGCGGGACGAGCCGCCGGATGCGGAGCATGTCCTCGTCGAAGACGGCTCGCTCGAGGCCCGCGGCCTCCAGCTGCTCGTTCAGCGCGGCGTCGGGCACCCCGGCCAGGAACGCGTCCAGGGCAAGCGCGGCGACGATGACGTCATCGAGCACGCCGAGCAGCGGGAACCGATCCGGGATGAGGTCGATCGGCACGGCCAGATAGCCGGCGGCCGCTGCGAGCAGCGCCTTCCGGGACGCGGGCACCCGGCGATCGACCAGGAGCCCGGCGATGATCCGGGCGTGGAGCGGCAGCCGGCCGGCGATCGGCAGCAGGGCAAGCAGGGCAATCGTGCGACCGATCATCCGCCGGCGAGCGCCGCGCCGGCGCCGCGAGGGTGCTGCTGCCTGCTCCTTCGGGTTGCTCATCCTCGTCGAGATGCTCCGTTCCGTTGCCGGCCCGCGCGGGGCGTGCGGGCGAGCGGAAAGTCTATCAGCCCGGTCCGTCGGGGCTCCCCTTCGAAGCGATGGCGGCCTCGATCGCCTCGACCAGGCGCTCGCCGCTGGGCCGTCCGACGAGCGGCGTGACCCCGTGGAGGCCGGCCGTCTCCATCCATGACGGCTCCATCCCCGACGCCACGAGGACGATCGGCACCTCGGGATGCATCTCGCGCATCCCTTCGATCAGCGCCCGGGCGCCGTCCGGCTCGCCGGTCACGAAGGCGTCGTAGACGAGCACGTCGGCATCGACCGCGAGATTGCACTCGAGCCCGGAGAGGATCGGGCAGCTCGCCCCGATCGGGCCGAGACACTGGCGGGCGTCGTAGCCGCGCCTTCGGAGGCTGTCAACTTCCTGGTCGGAGAGGTCGATGTCGTGGTGGACGACGAGGACGCGGGTCATTGGGGGCCACCTCAACGTGGTGCTTGGCGCCGCGATGGTCGCCGGGTCCGGCGGGGTCGCGCCAGTGCCGAAGGTCGTCGCGTTGGGGTTGACAATCGAACGGGCGTTCGGTACTCTGGCGCCAACGGCCGGGAAGGGAGCACGCGTGACCAGGCACGACGCCGAGCGCAGGCAGAAGATCCTCGACTACATCGCCGCCATGATCCGGGCCAACGGCGTGCCGCCTTCCGTCCGCGAGATCATGCGGGCGGTGGGGCTGGCGTCCACGTCCGCCGTCCACCACCACCTGCGCGGTCTCGAGGAGGACGGATACCTCGACCGCGGGGCATCCCAGTCGCGGATGATCCGGCTCACACCGAAGGCCGCTCTCCACATGGGCCTGTCGGGGGAGCTCACGCCGCAGTCGCATCCCGTCGAGGCGCACGTGCTGCCGGTGATCGGCGAGATCGCGGCCGGCGGGCCGATCGAGGCCTACGCGACCGCGGACGAGTACCGGGCGATCCCTGACCTCCTCGCCCCGGCGGGTGACGCCTATCTCCTCCGGGTCCGTGGCGATTCGATGATCGGCGCCCTGATCGCCGACGGGGACTACGTCGTCATCCGCCCCCAGCAGACCGCGCGCAACGGCGACATCGTCGTGGCCCAGGTCGAGGAGAACGCAGTCACGCTCAAGCGGTTCTTCAAGGAGGAGGGGCGCGTCCGGCTGCAGCCCGCGAACCCGCAGTACCCGCCGCAGTTCTACGACGACGTCCGCATCCAGGGGAAGCTGATCGGGGTCATCCGCCGGCTCGACTGACCGATCGCGGTCGCGTCGTCCACAGCCCGTCCACAGGATCCGGCGCGGCCGCGGCCAGCCGGTGGATGCGGCGCCGAGACTCGTGGACAACCCACTCGCGCCCGGCCGGGCCGCGCGTCACCATGTCGGCAGCCCCTGATCCCCACCCGGAGCCAACGTGTCCGTCGACCGCCTTCCGCCGCAGAGCCTCGAGGCCGAGCAGTCCGTCCTCGGCGCCCTCCTCATCGACCGCGACGCCATCATCGAGGTCGCGGACGTCCTTCGCCCGGTCGACTTCTACCGCCAGGCGAACGGGAAGATCTACGGGGTCATGGTGGACCTGTGGGAGCGCCGTGAGCCGATCGACATCATCACGGTCGCCGAGGCGCTCGAGCGCGAGGGAGAGCTCGAGGCAATCGGCGGGCGCGGCTACCTCTCCTCGCTGGCCGAGCAGACGCCAACGGCGGTATTTGCGTCGCAGTACGCCCGGATCGTGGAGCGCAAGGCGGTCCTGCGGAACCTGATCGCGGCCGCGGGACGGATCGCCGGGATCGGGTATGAGGACTCCCCGGAGGTCCAGGAGGCGATCGACCGGGCCGAGGCGGAGCTCTACGCGGTCTCGGAGCGGCGCCTCGCCGCCGGGTTCACGCCCCTCAAGCAGCTTCTCCACGACGCGTTCGACCGGCTCGACGACCTGCACACGCACCGGGGCGAGATCAGCGGCGTCCGGACCGGCTTCCCCGATCTCGATGCGCTGACCACCGGCCTGCAGCCCTCGGATCTGATCATCCTTGCGGCGCGCCCCTCGGTGGGCAAGACAAGCCTCGCCCTGAACATCGCGGAGCACGCCGCGGTGGGGCACGCGCCGGCCCGGTCGGTGGGGATCTTCAGCCTGGAGATGAGCAAGGAGCAGCTCGTGTTGCGGCTCCTCTCCTCCGTTGGCGGGATCGACAGCCAGCGCCTGCGGACCGGCTTCCTCGACGAGATGGACTTCGTCGGCGTCTCGAAGGCGATGACGGCCCTCTCCGAGGCGCCCATCTACATCGACGACACGCCCAACATCAGCACGATGGAGCTCCGGACGAAGGCGCGCCGGCTCCAGGCGGAGGTCGGGCTCGACCTCGTGATCGTCGACTACCTCCAGCTCATGCAGTCGTCGACGACCACGAAGGACGCCAACCGCGTCCAGGAGGTCTCCGAGATCAGCCGCGGCCTCAAGGCCCTCGCCCGCGAGCTCAAGGTGCCCGTGATCGCGCTGTCGCAGCTCTCCCGCCAGCCCGAAGCGCGCACGACACCCGAGCCGAGGCTGTCGGATCTTCGCGAGTGCGTCACGGGCGATACGCTCGTCGTCCTTGCCGATGGCCGGCGCGTGCCGATCCGCGACCTCGTCGGCACGACGCCCGACGTCCTCGCCTGGCACGAGGATGGCCGGATCGCCCCTGCCCGGTCCGACCGCGTGTGGTCGGTTGGGCAGAAGCAGGTGTTCATCGTGCGCCTCGCCAGCGGGCGCATGATCCGGGCGACCGCGAAGCACCGACTGTTGACCGGGTTCGGCTGGCGCCGGATCGAGGAGATGGAGGCTGGCGAGCGCCTGGCCCTGGCGCGGCCGCTGCCGGAGCCCGCGTCGACGGAGCGTTGGCCGGACCAGCACGTGATCCTCCTCGGCCACCTCGTCGGCGACGGAAGCTACCTGTCGAACCGGCCGCTGCGATACACGACTGCAAGCGAGGCCAACTCCGCTGCCGTGGCGAGCGCCGCCTCGTCCGCGTTCGGTTCCAAGGTGTCACGAATGGCCGGCCGCGGAAGCTGGCACCAGCTCCTCATCTCGGGCAACGGGAACCGGTGGCATCCGGCCGGCGTGAACAAGTGGCTGCGTGACCTCGGCGTCTTCAATCAGCGATCGCCCGAGAAGCGCCTGCCGGAGGCCGCCTTCCGCCTCCCGAACGAGCAGTTGGCGCTCCTGCTCCGTCACCTCTGGGCGACGGACGGCACGATCTGGACGGCGCCGGCGGGATCGAAGTCGAGTCATAACCTGTCATACGCCACGACGAGCCTCGGACTTGCCGGCGACGTCGCGGCCCTGCTCCTTCGGCTCGGGATCGTCGCGCGCTTGTCGTCGGCGACCAAGGCCGGCTATCGGCCTGGCTACCACGTGAGGGTCTCCGGCGTCGACGACATGCGGACGTTCCTCGAGCTCGTCGGCGGGTTCGGGCCACGTGCGCCACAGGCAGAGCGCCTTGCCACGGCGCTGGCCGACGTTCGCTCGAACACCAATGTCGACACCCTCCCGGCGGCCTTCTTCAACCGCGTGCGCGACCGCCGGGAGGAGCTCGGCCTCACGACGCGAGAGGTGGCTGCCATGCGTGGGACGACGTTCGCGGGGTCGGCCCATACAACGTTCCATCCGTCGCGGGCCGTTGCCGCGAGCTACGCGACGCTCCTTGCGGACCCGGAGCTGGAGCAGATGATCGCCCAGCCGCTCTTCTGGGACCGGGTGATCGGGATCGAGCCCGCCGGCATCGAGGAGGTCTTCGACCTGACCGTTCCGGGCCCCTCCAGTTGGCTCGCCGATGGCCTGGTAAGCCACAACTCGGGAGCCCTCGAGCAGGATAGTGACCTCGTGATCTTCCTCTGGCGGGAGAAGGAGCGAGCGTCCGAGGACCACGACGCGGACGGCGAGGTCGTGAAGCTGCGGCTGGCGAAGCACCGCAATGGTCCGACCGGCGAGATCGATCTCTGGTTCAAGAAGAGCCAGACGCGGTTCGTCAGCTATGCCGGCGATCGCTACGGGGGCGCCGCGCCGTAGGCCGGCGGCCGGGGCGCTCCGGGACCCGGGGCGACCGCGCGCGCGACGCCGCCGGCGCTGCGCCAAAGCGGTGCACCGCCGCCCGGCCTGCCGTCAGCGTTGCTCGTCGGGCAGCAGCGGCCGGATCCCGAGGCCGTAGACCGTGCCGTTCGGCGCCCGCAGCGAGATCCCCGACACGCCGCCCTCCGGCTTCTCGATCCCGAGGAGCGACATCTCGAGGCCGCTGATCGCCCGCGACGGGAAACCGAAGCCGTCGCCCTGGTCGACGGTAGCGAACCCCTCCGGCCCGAAGGTCGGCCACGGCCAGGGCCGCGGAACGGCATCACCGCCGAGGCCCCCCTCCAGGAGGGACGCCCGGAACCGCGTGGGGAAGTAGAGCCCCGCGGCGGTCCCGTTTCCCTTCGCGAGCTCCTGGTCGAAGTTGCGCAGGCGCTCGGCGAAGGTGGCCATTGCCGTCAGGATCGCCGCGTCCGGGTTCGGATTCGCCGGGTCGTCGATCAGCAGCCCCAGCGCGTACGCGCTCACGCGCCGCTGCCTGCCGTCCGCGTTCACGGTGAAGACGGCCGTCGATGCGTCCGCCACCTGGTTGTTCTCGTAGCGCTCCCGGGCGATCCCCAGCCCGCCGTCACCGAGCGCATCGCGGAGCAGCGCCTGGACCTGCTCCTCGGTCATGGTCGCGACCTGGAGCGGCGGGAACCGCATGGGCTCGCCTGGCTTGGTCTCGGGCCAGGGCGCCGAAGCCGGCCGGTAGATGACGGTCCCGTCACCGTAGAGCGAGAAGTACGGGACCTGGATCATGGCGAAGGTCGGCATCACGAAACCGCCGCCTTCGCCGAAGCGCAGGACCAGCTCGCTGGCGCCGGTCGGGTGGGCGATCGCGCTGGTTTCGACGGTCGGAGATGCGGCCGGCGAGCCGGCCGGCGTGGTCGACGGGCCGGCCGTGGCGGGAGAAGCTGCGGTCGACGGCGACGAACCGCCGCCGCACGCGGCGAGGACGAGGGCGGACGCAAGGCCCGCGACAGCCAGGCGGCGATCGATCAAGTGAGCCATGCCTCACCAGACGACGAGCGCGGACCGTGGGTTCCCGACGCCCAACGCCTGACGCCAAGTGGCGTGCCGGCGGGCGCGTGAGAGGTGGCGTCGCCGATCTCGGCGGGCGCGTTTCCGACTTCATGGTCACGTCGCCGACCTCGGCGGGCGCGCCACCTCAGCTTCTCTCGTCAATGTCACGGGGGACAGCACTACCGAGGAGCCCAACCCGACGAAGCGGGTCGAAGGCAAGCGGCCGCGCCTCCGGGTGCCGGAAACCCTCACCAATGACGCGCAGGCGGAGCACAAGCGAGGGAATCTCGCGCGGCGAGGGGTTCCCCGGGCTGGCCGCGGGCTGGCCGGCGACCCGGTTCTTCGGTAGTGCTGTGGAGCGGAGCATTAGCGAGGCTATTCGGCGGAGGGAACGGCGAGGCGGTGGCGGACGGCGGGACGGCGGGACGGCGGGAACGGCGAGGTGGCGACGGCGGCGGTCCCGGGTCGGTCCGCGCCATCGCGCCGCGGCACCCCTCGCGCACCTTCGCCCGCGCCTAGACTTCGCGCGAACGGCCGACCCCTGTGCGCGGCCCGATCCGGAGGGTCAGCGATGAGCGTCATCATCATCCGCGAGATGGTCGGCACCAGCCCCAGCTCGTGGAGCGACGCGGCGCGCCAGGCGGTCGCCACGGCTTCGCGCACGGTCCGGAACATCCGGTCCGTGGAGGTCGTGAAGTCGACGGCCGTGGTGGAGAACGGCGAGATCGTCGAGTACCAGGTCGAGCTGCGGATCGGCTTCGAATACGAGGGTTGACCCGGCCGCGACACCCGGCGGCGGGCAGGCGAGATAAGTGGCCGGTGAGCGTCGTGCGCCAGCATTGGTCGCATGGCACCGCTCCCCTACGACCTTCCGACGACTTCCGCGCGCCGGGTGCGCACGCCCGGACGCGATGACCTCGTGGCAGTGGGACCCGGACGCTCCGGGCACGGCCACGCCGGCAATCCATCCGTTGCGGGCGCTGCACCGGCCGCCAGGAACGCGTCAACGGTGCCCACGACCCGCACGGACGCCCCACCGGTGAGCGAGCTCGACGTCTTCGGCTTCCCCGTCCAGATCGGGAAGGTCCAGCCGCCGCTCCTGCCCGCCGAGACGCTCGAGCGACAGCGTCTGCTCGACTGGATGGCCGCGAAGATCAACTCGCGGCTCGTGCTCATCGTCGCCGACGCCGGCCACGGAAAGACGACGCTCCTGGCCGACTGGAGCCGACGGACGAGGGTCCGCACGCTCTGGTACCGGCTCGACGAGACCGACCGCGACTGGGTGGTCTTCGTGAACCACGTCGTGGCGGCCGGGCGCGAAGTCGACCCGGAGTTCGCCCCCAACACCATGTCGCTCATCCGCGAGCTGGGGGCCGGGATGGGCGACCGAGCGGCGATCGTGCGCACGCTCCTGACCGAGATCAGGGCCTGGGTGACCATTGGGACGGCTCTCCTCCTGGACGACTACCAGGTCGTGGACGACGTTCCCGAGATCCGCGAGATCGTCCGCGAGCTGCTCGTGCGCGGCCCCGAGCGGCTGACCCTCGTGATCTCCACCCGGCTGTCACCGACGCTGCCCCTCGCGCGGCTCCGGGCCCTCGGCGAGATCGCCCAGCTTTCGACCGCCGACCTGCGCTTCGACCGCGGCGAGATGGAGCGCCTCTTCCGGGAGACCTACCGCCACCCGCTGGAGGCCGACCTCCTCGAGGACCTGGCTCGGACGACCGAGGGCTGGGCCGCCACGCTGCGCCTCGTCGAAACCGCCGTCCGGGGGCGGCCGCGAGACGAGATCCGGGCCGTGATCCGCAGCCTGTCGGGACGCCACGGCGACCTCCACGACTACCTCGCCGAAGAGGTGATCGGCCGGATGCCGGTTGAGCTGCAGGCGTTCCTGGAGCGGTGCGCGCTCCTCCAGGTCGCCACGCCTCAGCTCGCCGCCACCGCGGCCGGCGTCTCGCTCCTCGACGCGCGGCGGCTTCTGGACGTCACCGAGGAGGCAGGGCTGCTCTCACGTCGCGGCCGCACGGGCCAGGCCGGCCGCCTCCTCCACCCGCTTGTGCGGAGCTTCCTCGAGGGGCGCCTGCTCGAAGCGGTCGGGCCGGACGGCATCGCGCAGATCCACGCCCGGATCGCCGCCGTCGCGGAGGCCAACAGCTGGTGGCTGGCAGGCCACCACTACGCCGCGGCGGGCCGGAGCGACGACGTGGCCCGGGTCCTGGCCGGATCGC